>NZ_CP141822.1:0-1200000 GCF_035621455.1 Vibrio natriegens NBRC 15636 = ATCC 14048 = DSM 759 | reverse complement strand
CCTAGACGACCTTGCTGCAAACTTCTCTGAAGAAGATGCGCGCCGAATCAAAGAGATCGAGCGCACAACTAACCACGACGTAAAAGCGGTTGAGTACTTCCTAAAAGAAAAAGTGGCCGATGTTCCTGAACTGCACGCAGTTAATGAGTTTTTCCACTTTGCATGTACTTCTGAAGACATCAATAACACGTCACACGCTCTAATGCTTAAAGAAGCACGTGAGACGGTAATTCTTCCAGAAATCCGCAACCTAATCGACGCAATCAAAGCACTTGCTGTTGAATACCGCGACATTCCACTTCTGTCTCGTACACACGGTCAGCCAGCTTCTCCATCAACAATGGGTAAAGAGATGGCTAACGTGGCGTACCGCATGGAGCGTCAATACAAGCAGATCGAAAACGTTGAGATCCTAGCGAAAATCAACGGCGCAGTAGGCAACTACAACGCTCACCTTTCAGCTTACCCAGAACTAGACTGGCACAAATTCAGCGAAGAGTTCATCACTGAATCTCTAGGTGTAACTTGGAACCCATACACAACTCAAATCGAACCACACGATTACATCGCTGAATTGTTCGACGCGGTTGCACGTTTCAACACAATCCTAATCGACTTTGACCGTGACGTTTGGGGTTACATCGCACTAGGCCACTTCAAGCAAAAAACTATCGCTGGTGAGATCGGCTCTTCTACGATGCCACACAAAGTTAACCCAATCGACTTTGAAAACTCTGAAGGTAACCTAGGTCTTGCGAACGCAGTATTCGGCCACCTAGCGCAAAAACTGCCAATCTCTCGCTGGCAACGTGACCTGACTGACTCAACAGTTCTACGTAACCTGGGTGTGGGTGTTGGCTACGCAGTAATCGCATACACTTCAACGCTAAAAGGCATCAGCAAGCTAGAAGTTAACCGTGAAGCGCTTCTTGCTGAACTTGATAAGAACTGGGAAGTTCTAGCAGAGCCAGTGCAAACTGTAATGCGTCGTTACGGCATCGAGAAGCCATACGAGAAGCTAAAAGAGCTAACTCGTGGTAAGCGTGTAGACGGTGAAGCAATGCGTGTATTTATCGATGGTCTTGAGCTTCCTGAGCACGAGAAAGCTCGTCTTAAAGAAATGACGCCAGCAAACTACATCGGTCAGGCAATCGAGCTAACTGATAAGCTGTAAGCGCTAATTTAATTAGCCAGACATTGAAAAGGTTGACGTGAAAGCGTCAACCTTTTTTGTTTTATACGGGTTTTGATAATGGCAAAGATACGTAACGTTATTGCTTTTGAAAAAATAAGGTTATGGTCCCTACTTCGACACCAAACTTCTTAATTTTAGTCAGGTTAAACACGTGTCTGTCATCTTGACGATAAAGCCAGTCATCAAAAGCGACAGTGATGGTGTCGTCATCCATTTTTAACTCAAAGTCATACTGCCATTGTAATGCGTTACCTTGCTCCTGACCGGTTGCCACGCCAATAATGTCGTCTGCTTTGCCCTCATAACGGTTATTCTCTAATCTGGAGATCACCCAAATTCGCTGGTCCACTTCGCCATCATCAAACAAGAAGTCTTCTACCAGTGTTAATTGATTACCTTGTACCGTACCAACAATTTCTACTTCGAATCGTCTGGTTTGTTTATCAGAGTAGTCTTGTACCATTCCCCACGCTTTTACATTGCCATCGAAATAGCCAAACAAGTCAAAGCTGGGTTTCGTCGTCTGGTAATTGTCTAACTCTGCCGAGCAGGAGCTCACAAGCATGGTAACGGCGCTCGCCACCAAAACGATGATCAATTTGAAGATCTTCACTGCGTAACCTGCCCTATCAATTGTTTACGAAGTTTCGGAAACTCGGTTTTTGGTGACAACCAAATGGAGAGAAAAGCATCGTTTAATGCTTCATCTTTGACATAGCCAACCGTTTGAGGATAAGCATCTCCAGCACGACGATGAAGAAGATGCCCGGTTTTACCATCGGTTACATAGGCAAGCTCGTCGCCCTTTTTAATGGTTGGATACATCATATTAAGAATGGTTAGCCATTGCTGACGAAGGGATTGTTCTATTCCCAGCTTTTGCCATTGCTCATCGGTTACTTCTAACAACTGTTGCTTGGTGACGTCGCGCTTATAATAAATTTCGAGCGCAATTGGATGAGGAGATACATCCGCACTCACCTGATAGCGTCCATCCGGAGCTCTTAACCGTGACTCGTAAATATCAAAGATGAACCAAGTCAGCTTTGCTTCACCGACCGTTTTCCATTGACGCCATTGCGCTGTATTCACATGGGCGGTATCGGCACCCGCACTCTGTGCATACAGCGGAACCGGCAGAATCAGCCCAGAAAGGAGTAACACGCTAATTAGATTCTTGGTTAACTTTCCCTGTAAGCTTTTCATTTCCATACACCCTGAGTATCAACTGGGTTACAACGCACCATTCCACGAATAAAACCATCATCGATAAGGTAACATCGTAACCAAAATCAACAGCCTGGAGTTTGTAGCCAGCGAAATAACTCGCTGCTCCCCCAATGCCGCCTATTATTGATACGTAAGTTTTAGGAAAACGATACAAAACGGATTTTAGCTGGTAGGCATACCAGGCAAACATTACCCATAAGCACATCAACCATATTGGCAGCCATATCGTTAGGAAGCTCAGAAGCGAAAACTGTTGGTTAAAACTATCCAGGGCGAGCCCGAAAATAACGATGACAGCGATGGGTTTCAATGACGTCGCATCGCGTACCGCACAGTAGGCAATGGTGGCCAAAGTAAAACCAAGGGTAAACCATTGCCACTGATAGGTACCTAGTACCGCAGCAAACCAGCAAAGTTGAAACCAGGTTGATGCAATCAATACTCTCATGACGAATTAAGGTCGCTGAAAAGTCATGTGCACTGTGCTAATGGTTCGTGCTAAAAAACCACCCTCGCAATAACTCATGTAATAACGCCACATACGGATAAATCGGTCATCATAACCTAGCGCGCGAACTTCTTCCTCAGCTTGATTAAACCGGCGATGCCATTCATTGAGTGTTTTCGCATAATCGAGGCCGATATCGAACAGGTCTCGAACAACAAGATCACTGTACTTTGTCGCCGCTTGAGTCAGAGAAGTCACTGAAGGTAAAAATCCACCTGGAAATATGTACTTTTGAATAAAATCGACGTTATTGCTGTAATAGTCATAACGCTGATCGGCAATAGTGATCGCCTGAATAGCCATTAAACCACCGGGTTTCAGCAGTGACTCACACTTCTTAATATAAGACGGCAAAAACGCTTTCCCCACCGCTTCAATCATCTCTATCGAAACTAACTTGTCATAAGTGCCATCAAGGTTGCGATAATCTTCTTTAAGCAAGGTGATTTTATCCGACAAGCCTTTCTCTTCAATCTGTTGCTTGGCGTAGGCGTGCTGTTCTTCTGAAATAGTGGTGGTGGTCACCCGGCAGCCATACTGCTCAGCCATATAAATCGCCATCGCGCCCCAACCGGTACCAATCTCAATAACATGATCGGATGCTTTTAGATCGATCTGTTGGCAAAGACGATCCATTTTATTGATTTGCGCCTGCTCTAGTGACTCACTACCTTGGCGATAAAGCGCAGATGAATAGAGCATATTACTGTCTAGAAATGACTCATACAGCGCATTGCCGAGATCATAGTGCGCATGAATATTTTTGCGAGAGTTCTCTTGAGAGTTGCGGTTAGCCCAATGGCTGACTTTGTAAAACAGCTTGGTTACCCAACTACCCTGCTCTTCGATTTTATCTAATGCGCGCATGTTTATCGCCATTAGCTTCATCAATGCCGTCAGGTCTGGGCTATCCCACCAGCCATCCATGTAAGCCTCACCTGCAGCGATACTGCCACCTCGTAAAATACGTGAGTACAAACCGGGATGTTTCACCTCGATGGTCGCCGACACAGGCTCCTCGCGATACATACCAGCCGGTGCTGTAAATCGTTCGCTTCTTTCTGCTCCGCCGGAATTAAAGCTCTCGATTAAGGTTAAACAACCAAATTCCATTTTTTTCAAACATTGAACGATCACTCTGCGAGCCGCTTTTTGAGTGGTACTCAGTTCGCACGGCAATGTGATTGCACTACTATTCAACATGCAGAATTCTCCTTGTTATTGCTTTCCTTTTTTTTCTTTTCTGGCTGCGTGTTATTTTCGTTGGAGTATTTAGGGTGGGAATAAAAAGGCGCACCTTTTCTCCATAACTTCAATGCGTGCCAGTAAATGCCAAACACCACTTTGACTGTTTGTATCGGTGTGATGACCAAACACTTCATCAAGCTTTTACTAGATAATACTGTCGCTTTCATTGCCATGGTTGCATCAAAATGCTTACCATCTTTATGGCACTCTAAATGAATATTGAGCTTGTCGGTCAGTGGTTTAATCTTCCAGTGGTACTGCTGGTCAATCGGGTTAAACGGGGAGACATGGAACGCTTTTTCCTGCTTCCAGCCAAATTGTTCATCATCCTGATCAACAGAAACGGCATAATAATGACGCTCATTCCACGGTGTATTGCTTACTTCAGCCAGCAAATATTTCCATTCACCCTGCTTGTTATAAACATAGTAGAAATTAACCGGACTAAAATAGAGCCCTAAATAGCGCAAGTGGCAAACCGCAATGACTCGACCATCACATTTCACGCCTGTCAGGCTTTCTAATTTGTCTTGTACTGCCTTTTTAAGGCTGCCCTCACCGACATAGTCACTGCGCTTAAACCGCGCCCAATGCCACCAGCGTGTTCCAAATCCCCACACTTTCTTTTCAAGCTCATCAATCTCGTCAACATCAATGGCTGGCATGAATAACGAATAGTTCAATTCGTGCGACACGGGAGTGAAGCGACGATGTCTTACATTGCCAATAAACAATCGGCTGTTCATACCGCTAGCCATGTTATGCTGCGCCTCTTTGTAGCGTAGTAACATCTTGTGCTTTCGTTTTCTCTTTCATCGCTTTGACTACATCCAAAGCACTACGCACACCATCTTCATGAAACCCGTTATGCCAATAAGCCCCACAGAACCAGGTATGTGCAACGCCCTGAATCTCACTCCTTCTCTGTTGAGCCGCTATAGATTCGGTCGTAAAAACGGGATGATCATAAGAGAACTTACGAAGAATTTTGTTTTCATCGATCTGCTCGGTGCTATTCAACGTTACGCAAAAAGTATGAGGAGAATCTAAATGCTGAAGTATGTTCATATCGTACGTGAGTGACGGTAATCGTTGTTTCTCGCTGTCGCTCCCCTCTAAAAGATAGTTCCAGGAAGCCCAGGCTGCTTTGCGTTTCGGCAGCAAGCTTGTATCAGTGTGCAGAACCACCTCGTTGGATTGATACGCCATATCACCAAGAATACTTCTCTCCTCGTCAGACAGCTCACTGAGCATTCTCATTGCCTGATCACTGTGGCATGCAAATATCACTTCGTCGAACCACTCCGTAGTCCCGTTTACGTGCAAAAGCACACGATCTTTACTTCGCGTAACGCTTTCAACCGGACTGTTGAGACGGATATTTTGTGCAAACCCTTGAGTCAACGGCGGAATGTAAGCGCGAGAGCCACCTTTGATCACATACCACTGTGGACGATTCGTCACATCAAGCAATCCATGATTCAAGAAAAAACGTAAGAAAAACATCAACGGAAATGCACGCATATCCGCAAGTGTAGAAGACCAAATGGCCGCGCCCATAGGAAGAATGTAATTGTCAGTGAAGAACCCACTAAATTTATGTTCATCGAGAAATTCACCAAGCGTTTGCAAATTGGTGTTTTCGTTCTTGGCGAAGGCTTTCGCTAACTTGTTGAAACGAAGTATCTCGTAGATAAAGCGATAAAACTTTGGATTTAACCAATTACGCTTTTGCGCGAACAGTGTAGAAATCGTGTGACCATTGTACTCTAACCCGTTTCCGTTATTACGGACGCTGAAGCTCATTTGAGTCGGAATGCCTTCTACGCCAATTTCATTCATCATCTTGATAAAATTTGGATAGGTACGGTCGTTATAAACGATAAAGCCAGTGTCAATTGCATAGTCTTTTTCATCAACAGTGACATCAACGGTTGCTGTGTGCCCACCGATGTAATCATTCGCTTCAAATAAAGTGATGTCATGTTCTTTATGCAAGTAATAACCGCACGTCAGTCCGGATATCCCTGTGCCTATAATTGCAATTTTCATATTTTCTTCCTTTTTACGACACGAGTTTACGCATTAAGCGGGCTTGCCAGCGGTATGGAAACAACGAAATGAAGCGAAGAATGCTGGTAAACCTCGCAGGGAAATAGATGTGACTTTTATTTGCTGAAAGCTGCTTCCTGATCGAATCAGAGGCTTGCTTGACGGAAATGATCATCGGCATTGCAAAGGTGTTTTTGTCGGTAAGCGGCGTCTCGACAAAGCCAGGAAAGACCGTGATAACCTTTATCCCTTTCTTGGCGAGATCTAAGGCGAGTGTGCGGGCAAAGTAGCTCACAGCCGCTTTCGATGCCCCGTACGCCTCTGCTCTCGGTAAAGCCACTTCAGACGCAATAGAACCGACAATCACCACTCTATGCCCCGCTTCAAAATAGCTCTGACAGGCTTCGACACAATTGGCCATCCCAATAACGTTAACGTTCAGCACTCGCGCCATGAGTCTCGCGTCAACGTGGCCATTGTCCATGTACTCGCAATCTCCAGCATTGAAAAACCAGGTATCTGGAACAAAGCTGAGTGATGACAGTGCATGCATGGTTTCTTCGTAATTCGTCACGTCAAACCGAAGCGTTTCGATCTGCGGTGAAACATCACTTAGCTCACTGAGTACGGATTCGTTACGCCCACAAGCTATGACACGCCAGCCAGAATTGGCGTAATCCAACGCAAGCTGCTTTCCTATGCCAGACGTCGCCCCAGTAATCAAAATCGAGCCGCTCATTGCGATAACCTCTGCTTCACGATTTTTACCACCGCGCCAAGTAGGGGTAAGTTTTCATAAAGCATCTCGCCGAGATCAAAGTAGTCGCGATGATAAATGACTTGTCCTTCAGCAAACTTCAGATGAGAAGCTCCATTTACCAAAATTGGCGATCCACCCTGTAGCTTTGGATGGAGTAATTCCATGGTCCACGTAATAAACCCCGTATCATCCACCTGTTGGTGTTCATGAATGACAAAGTCACAGCGGATTACGTTGGTATACAGTGATTGAAAGTATTGGTAGAGAGCGGTTCTGCCCTCTAATCGATGCGCTGCGTCTTCAAACACCACATCAGGGTGATAAATTTCATCCAGCAGATGTAAGTTATCTTTGCTGAGCTGCTGGTAAATATCGACGACAGACCGTAATTCCATTTCGTTGCTCCTACGCACCTTCAACCGTTCATGTTGTACAAAAATATTATACGTACAACATAGACTAATCACATAAAGTTGTACAAAAAATATTTTGTATAACTTTGTTTCTTTTAGGTGTGATACGTGAACAAGGAAGGTAGCGATCAGACAAACGAAAAAAAGGCTTGGTAAAAACCAAGCCTTTTCAGAAAATTATTCAATTAGTACTGTTGATTGCGCAGAGCGTTAATACGCTTGTCTAGTGGTGGGTGGCTCATTAGTAGCTCTGTCAAAGACTGCTTACCGTTGATACCAAATGCCATCATAGTGCCATCTAACTTCGACTCTTGGCTCATTTTTAAGCGCTCAAGAGCAGCAATCATTTTTTCTTTGCCGACCAGACTAGCGGCACCAGCGTCTGCATGGAACTCACGATGACGGCTGTACCACATGGTGATGAAGCTTGCTAAGAAACCAAACACCAGTTCCAGTACCATAGAGACACCAAAGTACACCATCATGTTTGAACCTTGACCTTCTTCCTCATCGTTAGACGCCACCATGTTGGCGATAAAACGTGACAAGAAGATAACAAACGTGTTCACAACACCTTGCATCAGTGTCATCGTAACCATGTCACCATTAGCAATGTGACTTACCTCGTGCGCCAATACGGCTTCAGCTTCATCGCGAGTCATGTTATGTAGCAGACCCGTAGAAACTGCAACCAATGAGTCATCACGCTTTGCACCTGTTGCGAAGGCATTAATATCTGGTGAATCATAAATTGCCACCGTTGGCATGCCGATCCCCGCTTGCTGAGCCTGACGACCTACTGTCTCCAGTAGCCAGTGCTCTGTTTCGTTACGTGGGCTTTCGATAACCATACCGCCAACCGAACGCAGTGCCATGCCTTTTGACATCATTAACGAAATCAGTGCACCACCAAAACCAAAGACCGCAGCCATAACCAGCAAACCAGACAAACTGCCCGGCTGCATTCCCGTTGTAGCGTAAACAATATTCAGAACAACACTAAGAACTAGCACAACGGCTAGGTTAGTTGCCAGGAATAACATAACTCGCTTCATTACTTTTCTCCGAGGAAGCTTATTGTTGTAAAAGCCGATCCCATTTGGTTTCGTGCTCCGTTGCGTTATAGATATAGTCTATCGCTGTTAAAAACAAGGTTAAGCAATAAATTGCAACATTTGTTTTCTCAACTGAAATAAATCGTAAATTTTTATAGCCTAAAAACAGTATTTTAGACCAGGTTTAGACTTTGGTCTTATTGTTCGATTGTTTCAGCGTGCTAAATTCAGGTCAGATGAACAAAAAACAGAGCGAACTCTAAAGGCTTTCCGAAGCCGAGTAGCTCCAATTCCATGTCTTGAGGGAAAAATCATGGTAGAAACGAACGACTATCAAATGGCTATCGATTTACTACGTTGTCACCTAGGTATCTCAGAGGACGAGGCAAAGCAACAACTTGGTATTTCGACTGATGATCATATGGCTAATCGTATTGCAGAAACGCAACACGCATTGATGGGTCTCGGTAACGAAAAATAAACCTGAATTAGGTTTTCGAATTCGAATAATGGAAAGGGCTGCGCAATGCAGCCCTTTCGTTTTTCTGTGTTAGCGTTGAAGCAAAGGATCGATGTTAATGTATTTGCCGAGTTCTTTGCGCTTAGCACTAGGAACATAAGGGATCTCACCTAATTTGGGTGCACCTAAGCGAGATTCCAGCATCTCGATGATGTCCGCATAGTGCTCCGTTCCCGGGTTCACGCGATTTGCTACCCACCCAACAAGGTTCAAACCATCGGCTCGAATTGCCTCTGCGGTTAAAAATGCGTGGCTCAAACAACCCAGTTTAATACCAACAACCAAAACAACTGGAAGCTGCTCTTGTTTAACCCAAGTAGAAAGATTGTCTGTATCCGAAACAGGGACACGCCACCCGCCAGCACCTTCAACCAATACCACGTCAGCCTGAGCTTTGTGCTGAGCCAGCTTTTCACTTAAAACGTCGTATTTAATCTCAACATCTTCATGTTTCGCGGCAATATGAGGCGAAGTTGGCAGCTCCAGTGCGTACGGATTTATATCATCGTAAGCCACTTCTAGTGTCGCTGCTTTTTGTAAATGCAACGCATCTGAGTTGCGCCAACCTTGCTCTGTCTTTTCGCTTCCTGCTGCCACTGGCTTATAACCAATGGTATTTAACCCTTTTGCCGCTAACGCTTGCAGAATGGCTTTAGACGCTACCGTTTTTCCTACATCAGTATCCGTACCAGCAATAAAAAAAGCATCAATCATAGATGTATTACTCCAAAACAAACCTGATAACTTGCAGGTAAAAGACCTTTATCGTTTTTGAATTCTTGGTACGCACGTTCTACGTGTAAAAGTTTGCGGCGGCTTGTCAGCGCAGGAGAGCGCCCACTAACATGGGTTGCTCCGATACCTTTAAGGTCTCGCATAACAGAAAACGCAGAGTCGTACCAAACTGTGATGGAGGTCAAGTCTAGATGATGGTCATTGCAGTGAGCTTGCGCCAACGCAATTTTTACCTGATTGATCGTTATAAAGTTATTGACGTGTTGATATGCATCAATTTTTTTCCATGACTCACGTAGCTCATAGAGAGAACCATCAACCAGAGTAGAGAAAAAGCCAGCGCCCCCGTCCTTGAGAACTCGGCGTACTTCGCGTAACGGATAGCTTAAATCACGACACCACTGAAGAGCCAAACTCGAAAAGACAAAATCAAAGTGATGATCATCAAAAGGCAAGTTTTCTGCGTCGGCTAAAACATAGCGTGCTCTTGCATCGCCGCATCGTTGATGGGCCTTGTTTAACATCTCTTGAGAGAGATCCACACACACCACTTCGGCACCACGTTGCTGGAGTAACTCAGAGAAGTAACCCGTCCCACAACCTAGATCTAATACGCGCTTCCCTGATAAATCTTCTGGAAGCCTTTCTAATAACCGATGCCCTACATCGCGTTGAAACGCCGCATGTGCATCATACGTATTGGCGGCTTTACTGAATGAAGTAGCGATAGCACTCTTATCTAGACTTTCAAGAGCCAGATCTCTCTGTTCTGCTTGATTCATTACCGCGCTCCTAGTGCTTGTTCAAGTACGTGAGATAATGTTTTGATTTGATCTTTGGTGTGATTCGCCGTCAAAGTGATACGCAACCGGGACGTCCCTGCTGGAACCGTCGGCGGTCGGATCGCCGTAACCCAGAAACCGTGCTGGCGACATGAGTCTGCGACACTTAACGCTTTCTCTGCATCACCGATAACAAAAGGTTTAATCGGTGTCAGTGTTTCAATAAAGCCGCTCATATCGTGTAAGCATTCCTGATAGTAAGCACTTAACTCCGCCAGCTTCTCTCTCCGCCAACCTTGCTCCTGAACGATGGAAACCGCATGAGTTAACGCATACGCTTGTGCAGGAGGCATGGCTGTCGAATAGACGTGATGGCGCGCGAACTGTGTCAGGAAGTCACCTGTCACGCGGTCACACAAAATGGCAGCACCGGAAACGCCAAACGCCTTGCCAAATGTGACTACGAGTATATCTGGCTTGATATTGGCCTTCTCACACGAACCACCACCAGTATCGCCCAACACACCAATGCCATGAGCGTCATCCACTGCCAGCCAGGCATCATTTTCTTGAGTTATCTGGGCAAGCGCCGCAAGAGGTGAGCAATCACCATCCATACTAAAAACGCCTTCCGTCACCACTAAATGATTACATTCGGTATTGATAAGCGATCTGAGATGTTCGAGGTCATTATGTTTAAAGCGTTTCATTTTAGCGGGAGACAACGCACCGGCTTCCATTAAAGACGCGTGATTAAGCCGGTCTTGCAATAAGACATCTGACTTTTCCAACAGAGTAAACAGCAATGCCTGATTGGCGCTGAAGCCCGAGCCAAACAATATTGCTCGCTCATAGCCCAACCACTCAGTCAATGCGGCTTCTAGATTACTGTGCGCAGCGCTAAACCCTGTCACCATAGGTGAAGCTCCGCTGCCACTACCGTAAACACTTAGCCCCTGCTGCCAAGCCCGAACCAAAGATTGATCATTGGCCAAACCAAGGTAATCATTACTCGAGAAGTTGATATAGCGTTTGCCCGCGTGTTCCAGAACAGACTGATTACCGGCAAACACTAAGTTCATTGAGCGATCCAGCCCCTGCTCTTTACGTTGAGAGAGTGCTGATTCGATACGAGATTTAAACGCTGGCATCGTAGAAAAGGTCGTCTTTAGTTGGGCGAGCGGCAACACGTTCTACCACACGATCAAGCAATTCGTTCTCTTCAATTTCATCCGGCTTTTGCGAGACTTGCTGGCTGTTTATGCCTAACTTATCAAACAGCATCATATCTTTGTCTTCAGAAGGGTTTGGCGTTGTAAGTAGCTTACAACCGTAGAAAACAGAGTTCGCACCAGCCATGAAACACAACGCTTGCATTTGCTCATTCATGTTTTCGCGTCCCGCAGACAAGCGAACCGCAGATTGAGGCATCATGATTCGTGCGATAGCAATGAGACGAATAAAATCAAATGGTTCAACATCTTCGACTTTTTCAAGCGGTGTGCCTTTCACTTTAACCAGCATGTTGATTGGTACACTTTCTGGATGAGTCGGCAGATTAGCAAGTTCAACTAATAAACCAGCACGGTCGTTGGCACTTTCGCCCATACCAATGATGCCGCCCGAACAAATTTTCATGCCCGCATCACGAACATGAGATAGCGTATCCAGACGATCCTGATAAGTGCGAGTTGTGATGATATTGCCGTAAAACTCAGGTGACGTATCAAGGTTGTGGTTATAGTAATCCAAGCCCGCGTCGGCAAGTTGATTCGCTTGCTCTGGCGTCAACATACCCAGCGTCATACAGGTTTCTAAACCCATACCTTTCACGCCTTTGATCATATCTGTCAGGTGTGGCATGTCGCGCTCTTTCGGGTTCTTCCACGCAGCGCCCATACAGAAACGGGTAGAGCCTGCATTTTTCGCTTTTTGCGCCGCATCGAGGACACGTTCCACTTCCATTAAACGCTCTTTTTCAATGTCTGTGGTGTATCTCGCGCTTTGAGGACAGTACTTACAGTCTTCTGGGCATGCACCCGTCTTGATTGATAGCAATGTGCTAACTTGAACATGATTGGTTTGCTGGTATTGACGGTGAACAAGCTGTGCTTCGAACAGAAGATCCATAAATGGTTTTTCCATTAGCTCTTGTACTTCTGCATGCGTCCAGTTATGACGTACTTCCACGTGTATTCCTTAGATTACTTTTTTTGTTGTGTTGACAGTCTACTTAGTCTCGATAAACTGTCAACACAATCGCAAAATCATAAGTTTACAACCGGTCATTTTTTAACCTTTACAATATTGGAATTACACATGGATCTTGCCTTCGATCGCCAACATATCTGGCATCCCTACACTTCTACGCTGACTCCTCTGACCTGCTATCCGGTTGTTTCAGCTGATGGGGTCTACATTAATCTGGAAGACGGCACCCAATTAGTTGATGGCATGTCGTCTTGGTGGTCAACGATTCATGGCTATAATCATCCGCATCTGAACCAAGCGGCGCATCAGCAAATTGATCAGGTTTCTCATGTTATGTTTGGTGGTATTACTCACCAACCCGCTATCAGTTTGTGTAAGAAGCTGCTCTCCCTCGCACCTGACAATCTCGAACACGTTTTTCTTGCCGATTCAGGCTCGGTCGCTGTAGAGGTAAGCCTCAAAATGGCGTTGCAATATTGGCATGCAAAAGGCGAACGCAGACCTAAATTCCTTACCTTAAAACACGGTTACCATGGTGACACGTTTGCCGCAATGTCGGTCACTGACCCCGACAACTCGATGCACTCGCTATACAAAGGCTTCCTGCCAGAACACATCTTCGCGGACTCTCCGACATGCGGTTATTTGGATGAATGGAACCCCGACAACTTGGCTGATTTCGCACAGAAGATCGAGCAGCATCACCAAGAACTTGCCGCAGTGATTCTCGAGCCAATCGTACAAGGTGCCGGGGGGATGCGTATTTATCATCCTGAGTTCCTTAAAGGTGTCAGAGCACTCTGTGATAAATATGAACTTCTATTGATTGCTGATGAGATTGCGACAGGATTTGGACGCACTGGAAAGCTTTTCGCATGTCAGCATGCCGATATTCAGCCAGACATCCTTTGTGTTGGTAAAGCATTAACTGGTGGCTATATGACGTTATCCGCCACTCTTGCGACCAAACATGTCGCTGATACGGTTTGCGGTGGCGAAGCAGGTTGCTTTATGCATGGGCCCACTTTCATGGGAAACCCGCTCGCTTGTGCGGTAGCGACCGCGAGTTTAGAGCTTATCGAGCAAGGAGCCTGGCAACAGCAGACTCAGCAAATTGAAACGCTTTTTTCTGAGTTGTTACCCAAGCTAGAACAATATGATGTGGTGAAAAATACACGTTGGCTTGGTGCAATAGGCGTTGTGGAAACTCATCGTCCCGTTAATATGGAAACGATTCAGGCGCTATTTGTCGAGCAGGGTGTATGGATTCGTCCGTTTGGCAAACTCATTTATATGATGCCACCATTTATCAGCGAGCCAGAACACATTGAAAGGTTGGTAAACGCGATTGAAACAGCGCTTCAACGTGAAGACTGTTTTTTATAACTACCACGCCCACTGATTTTGGTTTTTAGATATTAAAAAACCCAGCTCAAAAGCTGGGTTTTTGTATTTATTCAGTTTACTTATTAACCGATGTGCGTTGCGCCGCCCATGTACTTCTGAAGTGCAGTTGGGATTGCAATACGGCCGTCTGCTTCTTGGTTGTTTTCAAGGATAGCAACCATTGTACGACCTACTGCTAGGCCAGAACCGTTTAGCGTGTGCACAAGCTCAGGTTTCTTCTCGCCTTTACGACGGAAACGCGCTTGCATACGGCGAGCCTGGAAGTCCCACATGTTAGAACATGAAGAGATTTCACGGTAAGTTTCTTGCGCAGGAACCCATACTTCTAGGTCGTAAGTCTTACGAGCACCGAAGCCCATGTCACCTGTACACAGAACGACTTTACGGTAAGGAAGCTCTAGAAGTTGCAGAACTTTCTCAGCGTGACCTGTTAGCTCTTCAAGTGCATCCATTGAGTCTTCTGGCTTAGTGATTTGTACAAGTTCAACTTTGTCGAACTGGTGCATACGGATAAGACCACGAGTATCACGACCGTAAGAACCTGCTTCTGAACGGAAACACGGTGTGTGAGCCGTCATCTTAAGCGGTAGATCCGCTTCGTCAGAGATCGTGTCACGTACCATGTTAGTTACTGGTACTTCAGCTGTAGGGATAAGTGACAGTCTACGCGGCTCTTCGTCGTTCACTTTCTCTTCAAGCGGTTCTGTGTGGAAAAGGTCTTTACCAAATTTAGGTAGCTGACCTGTACCAAATAGGCTGTCAGAATTCACTAGGTACGGTACGTACATTTCTGTGTAGCCGTGTTCTTCAGTGTGAAGATCTAGCATGAACTGAGCGATTGCACGGTGTAGGCGCGCGAACTGACCTTTCATCACGATAAAGCGTGCACCGGTAATTTTAGTCGCGCTCGCGAAATCAAGACCGTCGCCCATTTCACCTAGGTCAACGTGATCTTTCAGTTCGAAATCGTAAGTTTTTGGCTCGCCCCAACGAGAGATTTCTACGTTGTCTTCTTCATCTTTACCGTCTGGCACATCGTCAGCTGGCAGGTTTGGAACAGAAAGCGTGATTTCCTCTAGTTGAGACATCACTTGCTCAAGTTCCACTTTTTTAGCATCAAGATCGCTACCTAATGTACCGATTTGTTTCTTGATTTCTTCTGCGCCTTCTTTGTCGCCAGCTGCCATTTTTTGGCCGATTTGCTTGGAGATGGAGTTACGCGTGGATTGTAAATTTTCAACTTCTACTTGAATGGACTTACGTTGTTCTTCAAGGTTACGGATAGTCTCGACGTCTAGCTTAAAGCCACGACGCGCCAGTTTAGCAGCTGTTTCATCCAGCTCAGTTCGAAGTAATTTAGAATCCAGCATTGTTAATCCTATGCTTTTGTAGTTGTGAAATCGCGCACCAACATCTTGCTAGTACGCTATAAAAATTTACCGAATAAATGTATCCAAAAATGCCTACTTTTCATAGCGCTTTTGTGGGCTATTTGCGTCTAAAGTAGCCAAGTAATCTAACTTTTCGCCGATTTTGGTCTCTAGACCTCGATTTGTCGGCTCATAGTACTTACGATCATCCATTTCCGGTGGCAGATATCGCTCACCCGCTGCATACGCTCCCGGCTCATCGTGAGCATACCGATATTCAGCGCCGTACCCCATGTCTTTCATCAAACTTGTTGGTGCATTACGCAAATGATGAGGGACTTCGTACTCGGGTAAGTTATGCGCGTCGGAAAGCGCTTGTTTCCACGCCACATAGACCGCATTACTCTTAGGTGCACACGCAAGGTACACGATCGCCTGAGCAATCGCACGTTCACCTTCTGCCGGACCAACACGCGTAAAACAGTCCCATGCAGAGAGCGCTACTTGCATAGCTCGAGGATCCGCATTTCCGATATCCTCGGAAGCAATTGCGAGTAATCGGCGTGCAATGTATAAAGGGTCACAACCTGCAGCGATCATTCTCGCAGCCCAGTACAGTGCTGCATCTGGGTTAGATCCGCGAATTGATTTATGTACCGCAGAAATCAAGTCGTACCAAATGTCGCCTTTGTTATCAAAACGAGAGACTTTTTCCCCTGCGACTTCGGCCAGTAGCTTAAGTGTGATTTCTTTCTCACCTTGTGCATTGTCTTCGGCCATATCGTAAAGCAACTCAAGGTAATTAAGCGACATGCGAGCGTCACCGTTAACCAGTTCTGATAAGCGATCGAGCACGTTATCAGCAAAGTGGGCCGGTATCTTACCCAGACCACGCTCTTTATCGTGAATTGCTTGATTGAGCGCCTGTGCAATCTCGTCTTTATTCAGTGAGGTCAGTTTGTAGACACGCGCCCGAGACAACAATGCGTTGTTGAGTTCGAAAGACGGGTTTTCTGTGGTTGCACCGATGAAGGTAACCGTACCATCTTCAATATGCGGAAGGAAAGCGTCTTGCTGAGACTTGTTAAACCGGTGTACCTCATCCACAAACAATATCGTGCGGCGACCCGTCATTTTATTTTCTCGTGCTTTCTCAATCGCAGCACGTATTTCTTTCACACCAGACGTCACTGCAGAAACACGCTCCACCTCTGCATTCGCGTAATTCGCTGCGACTTCTGCCAACGTCGTTTTGCCGGTACCCGGAGGCCCCCACAAAATCATTGAGTGGATATTCCCGGCTTCTAATGCACGACGTAAAGGTTTCCCCGGACCTAAAATATGCTGCTGTCCAATATACTGTTCGACCGTTTGCGGCCTCATACGCGCAGCAAGGGGACGAAAATCTTCGTCCCCCGAGAAATCTAGTGTGTAATTCGTCACTACCCGTTAATTCCTTTGGTCATCCACTTCCACTCCTTTTGGAATCGTGAATGTGAATCGGTTGGCTTTTGGTTTTCCTAGCTTCACGTTACTGAATTTGAACAGGCCTCTTTGACCATCTTGTTCAATCACATTGAAGCCTTTTACGATACCTTTTGCATCGATATTAATCTGGAAACGACCTTGCGTTGAATCGACAGCTGTCGGGATCAGTGTGAACTCATTGCCTTTTTGAGAGACTTTGTAATTGTCCCAATCACTTGCGCGATTACGAGTCAAAAGCACAAATGGTGTCTGTTCAGCAGCTTGTTCTTGCCAGTAAATGCTCACTTGTTCGATAAATGGGCTGTAGTACCAAAGGGTTTTACCATCAGACACCAACAAGTTTTCGTCTGGGAATGTCGTGCTCCAACGGAACAAACTCGGACGGGCAATCTCAACGGTCCCTTCCCCTTCCATCACCGTTTCCCCTTCAGGGCTGATGACTTGTTGAGAAAAGTCGGCACTGAAGCCTTCGTTAATTGATAAACGCTTGCTTAACTCTGCTTTTGGGGATTCGGCATACGCGGTTGAGAATATAGAGAAGCTTAAAACAAGCGCGGAGATGAGTTTCGCTGAAAATCGTTGTTTCATTCAAATACCTATCACTGTGGTCTAAAAGACCGAATTTTACTCACCTCTTTGGACTGAGGTGAGTAAGACAAGTTCATTAATCTTTTGGCGGCGCAGGCGCGAGAACTTCGCGGTTGCCATTGTGGCCCGGTGCGCTGACAATACCTTGAGCTTCCAGCTGCTCAACGATTCGAGCAGCTCGGTTGTAACCAATCTTGAAGCGACGCTGCACACCGGAAACTGAACCACGACGTGACTGAACGACGTGCTCAACCACTTGATCGAACAACGGGTCTACATCTTCATCAGATTCCATCTGTTCGCCCGGGAGTAAACTTTCCGGACTCTGGTCGCCGCTGATAATCTCATCGATATAGTTTGGTTTTCCGCGAGCTTTCCAGTTATTCACGACAGCATGAACATCGTCATCTGAAGCAAATGCGCCGTGTACACGTATGGTATGGCTCGAACCCGGCGGCAAGTAAAGCATGTCACCCATACCCAATAGTGATTCAGCACCACCTTGGTCTAGGATCGTACGCGAGTCCGTCTTGGTTGATACGGTAAATGCCACACGCGTTGGGATGTTCGCTTTAATCAGACCGGTAATAACATCAACAGATGGTCGCTGAGTCGCAAGAATCAGGTGAATACCCGCTGCACGTGCTTTCTGTGCCAAGCGTGCAATCAGTTCTTCGACTTTTTTACCGACGACCATCATCAAGTCAGCAAACTCATCCACGACAACAACGATGTATGGCAGTTTCTCTAGCAGCGGTGGCTCAGTGTCCATGCTGTCGCCTTCTTGCCAGAATGGGTCATGAATTGGGTGTCCCGCTTCCGCAGCCATCTTCAGTTTTTCGTTGAAGCCTTTAACGTTACGAACGCCTAGCGTTGACATCAGTTTGTAACGACGTTCCATCTCGCCTACACACCAACGGAGAGCGTTAGACGCGTCTTTCATGTCTGTCACAACTTCAGAAAGTAGATGCGGAATGCCTTCATAGATTGAAAGCTCCAACATTTTCGGGTCGATCATGATAAAACGCAGATCTTCCGGAGACGCTTTGTAGAGCATACTCAAGATCATCACGTTTACACCGACCGACTTACCCGAACCGGTTGTACCAGCCACCAGCACGTGAGGCATTTTAGCAATATCGGCGATGACCGCTTCACCAGCAATGTCCTGACCAAGCACTACCGTTGTCGGTGATTTAGCCTGCTCAAATTGAGGGCTGTTGATAACGTCGGAAAGATATACGGTCTGACGGCTCATGTTTGGCAGTTCCAAACCTACGTAAGGTTTACCTGGAATCACTTCAACAACACGTACTGCCATTGCAGACAGCGCACGAGCCAAGTCCATTGAAAGGCCAGAAATACGGCTGACTTTTACACCCGGCGCCAAATCCAACTCAAATCGAGTGATGACAGGGCCTGGATAAATACCGACCACGTCCGCCTTAATTTTGTAATCTGCCAACTTACTTTCAACCAGTCGAGCGACCTGCTCTAACGCGTCACGATCAATAAAGTTCTCGCGTTTTTCTGGGTGATAAAGAAGCTCTAGAGTTGGTAGTGGCTCTTCTGGCACAGGCAGGTTTTCTTCTTGTTTCATCAAAAATGGGTTTTGTGTTGCTGCCACTTTAGCTTGAGCACCAGCTACCATGTTCTGGAATGCAGCCACATCTTGATCGCCCTCAGCAACCTCTTCTACTTCGACCACAGGAGCAGGCTCAAATGTCTCACGTGGTGACGGTTCAGACCTTACAAACGGCTCGCTTGATTGCGCTATTGAAGCCTCTGATTGAGGAACCACTGTCGGCTCTGGTTGAGCAGCAACATACTCGTCCTCATCTTCGTCATCAACAACATCAAAGTTCGAAATCGTTGGTTCAATATGCTCGCCGGGTTCTGTCTGCTCAGAAATATTATCCAAAGAGGCGGAATCTATCACTGGCTCTTCAAATGGTACTGAATCAACGTGAGCCTGCTGTGCTTGCTCCGCTGCGAACTGCGCATACTCAGCGTAGTCCGGTTCACTTTGGAATGATGTTGTATCAGTCACTTCATGTTCAGCAGGGCGTTGTGGCTCTGAATAATTCTGTTGTGTCGAAGTTAGCGTTTGTTCTGGTTGCTCTTCCATCGCCCAATCGTCAGCCTGATGAGCAGCCGCTTCCAGCTCTTCAATCGTGACATTGAGCTGTTTAGTGCGTTCCACTGATGGATCAACATGACTCGCGCTGAATGCCTGCGTTTGAGGTTCTGGTTTGGAATACGCCATTGCCGGCTTTTCTGCTGCAACCGAAACAGGTTTTACCGAATCCGCCACAGGTTTTGACACCCGCGGTTCCGGCTGAGTTTGCGGCATATAAATAGGATATTCGTGCGGCGCTTCTTTAGGCTCTTCGACATCATATGCGGTCAAGTGAGGAAGTGCTTCTTCTTCCTGATCGACCTCAACGCGTCTTGTCGTGACTTTATCTTCAATAAACTCATCGAGTTGAGGTTCCAGTGTCTCCTGCTCTGAGCCTCTGAGTTTATTAGCAATACCATTGACTAACCCTAGGGAGCGATCACCTAACCATTCGACAATGTTTAACCAAGATATTCCGGTAAACAGAGTAAAGCCCGCGCCCCACAAAAACAGCAGAACTAACGTGGTCCCCAAAATATTGAGTGTAGGTAATGCCAGGCTGGAGAGTACGTCGCCTACAACGCCACCCGATGAGAAATACCAGATATCATCGAAATTAATATCGGCCAAACCACAACTGGTCATAATGAGAACAACAAGACCAAGTAGTCTTGTGCCCCAAAGCATAAGATCGATTGGCTCGTCTTCGCCGCGCTTACGACAAAGCACCCATGCCGCCGCAGCCAATAAGAAAGGCAGAGGGTAAGCCAGTGAGCCAAACGTGAAAAATAGAGTATCGGCTAGCCAAGCGCCAAACAGGCCACCCGCATTATCGATCTCTCCTCCCCAAGCAGTTTGGGACCAGGAAGGATCGGCCGGGCTAAAGGTAAATAACGCTACAGCAAGCAATACCGAGCTAAGAACGCCCACAATAAAGCAGCACTCTTTCAAGCGTTGGAAGCCATTTAAGCGTGAAGACTGAGGCTCTTCACTTGTTTTGATGATGGTTTCGACTTTCTTTGCGTTCTCTTTGAACATAAATCAACTTGAATATGGAAATGAATTAGGAATTTGCAAAACATTCCGAGCGGCATAAAGCCGCTCGGTAAATTGATTTAACCATATCAAAGAGAAAAACCCAATTACTCAATGCCGAAAGCGGAAGCATATACCGCTTTCTTTGCAAGAAATTAACGAGTTTTAATCACAAGCTGGTTAGATTGTTTCACTTCTTCCATAACAACGTATGTACGAGTGTCGTTTACACCAGGTAAACGTAGAAGCGTATCGCCAAGTAGTCGACGGTAAGCACCCATATCTGATACACGAGTTTTAAGAAGATAGTCAAAGTCACCTGATACTAGATGACATTCTTGGATATCATCCAGTTTTTGAACCGCAGAGTTAAACTGCTCGAACACATCTGGTGCGCCACGGTTTAACGTAATTTCAACGAACACTAAAAGTGAAGCGTCCAAAAACTGCGGATTCAGTAACGCAGTATACCCTGTAATGTACCCCTGACGTTCTAATCGACGTACACGCTCCAAACACGGCGTTGGCGAAAGACCAACACGCTTTGAAAGTTCTACGTTCGAAATACGACCGTCTTTCTGCAATTCATTAAGAATGTTGCGGTCGATACGGTCTAGTTCCTTGGACGGCTTTTTATAGTTGTCTGCCATTTTTTATTCCACCTTATTACTTCCTTGCAAAAAAATATACTACAACTTTTTAATATTTGGTGCCAAATATTACAAATCTATAACTATACTAGCTATTAATTCGATAATAACACCCTACAAATAGTTAAAATAACCATTATAGAAAGAGGATACAGGATGATCATTGGCGTACCTAAGGAAATCAAAAACCACGAATATCGTGTCGGTATGATCCCAGCAAGCGTGAGAGAGTTAATCTCACATGGTCACCAAGTTTTAGTTGAGACCAACGCAGGTGCCGGCATTGGTTTTACAGACGATGATTACATCGCTGTCGGCGCATCCATTCTCCCTCATGCTGCAGACGTTTTCGCGCAAGCAGACATGATAGTAAAAGTTAAAGAACCCCAAGCAGTCGAGAGAGCAATGCTCCGCGAAGGGCAAATTTTATTTACTTATTTACACCTAGCACCAGATTTTCCACAAACTGATGAGCTAATCAAGAGCAAAGCTGTCTGTATAGCCTATGAGACTGTAACAGATAATATGGGTCGTTTGCCACTGTTAGCACCAATGTCTGAAGTAGCAGGTCGGATGTCTATTCAAGCAGGTGCACAAACGCTAGAAAAATCACACGGTGGTCGTGGTTTACTGCTTGGCGGCGTACCTGGTGTTGAACCTGCAAAAGTCGTCATTGTGGGCGGCGGTGTCGTTGGCGCAAACGCAGCTCGTATGGCTGTGGGCCTTCGTGCAGACGTCACTATTCTTGATCGTAATGTCGATACTCTGCGTAAACTGGACGAAGAATTCCAAGGCCGCGCTAAAGTCGTTTATTCTACAGAAGACGCGATTGAGAAGCATGTTGTAGAAGCTGACCTAGTAATTGGCGCAGTTCTTATCCCGGGTGCAGCTGCACCTAAACTGGTGACAAAAGAACACATTGCGAAGATGAAGCCAGGCGCAGCGGTAGTTGATGTAGCTATCGACCAAGGTGGTTGCTTTGAAACATCGCACGCAACCACTCACGCAGAACCGACATACATCGTCGATGAAGTCGTTCACTACTGCGTAGCAAACATGCCAGGTGCCGTTGCCCGTACTTCTACTTTTGCATTGAACAACGCAACGTTACCTTACATTTTGAAACTGGCGAATAAAGGCTACCAAAAAGCCCTTCTCGACGAGAAAGGTTTCCTTGAAGGACTAAACGTTATTCACGGCAAAGTGACTTGTAAAGAAGTTGCCGACAGCTTTGGTCTTGAATATGTAGAAGCAGAGCAAGCGATTGCAATGTTCAACTAATGACAAAATAATTCATTTTTGTCACGTTTTGTTTACAAAAGCCCACTAGCAGGTGGGCTTTTTCCTATAGAGCATTTAGATATAAATAATAACCATTACTTATATGCACAAATTAAAATATTTCGAGGCGTGACAGTTTTAGAGCAAAACTCCGACAAACTGGCACGATAACCACGTTGCTCAAGATAAAGTACTTTATCTAATGCGAGCCAAAGCTCTAATGGACGCTGAAATACCAGCTGAACTAAGCTCATTCTTTCCATATGCCAAAAGCGCTGTTCCGCTAAGGTTTCGAACTTATTAAAGTCAATCGACTGACTGATATCGATCGCCTTTTGCTCTGCCGCCCACAAACAAAATGCCTCAAACCCTTCACTCAACTGTGATTTGCGGATACTCGGGACCGGTTGGTATTCTTCAATGCCTAGCACCTGACGAGTGATTAGATCAAAGCCAAGCCTGAAAATCATTTCTTGCTGACGATGACGGCGGACACGTTCCCCACCCGTCACCGTTTGTTGCAATGGAATACGAAGTTCTTGTTTCGACAGCACTAACGTAGAGTGTTGAGCAATCTCGGACAATGGTTGATACGTTTCGCCCTGAATAAGGTGATAACAGCACGGAGAAATCGTCATTGCCGAGACTCCTGCTTCACAGCCGTACTGAAGCAAACGAATATGTAAGTCACCACAAGCATGCAGCGCAACGGCATGTTGCGTAGGCTTAAAAACCGCTTTCGCTTTGGCATCAAATGCGTCGCCTTGAATAAACGTCATCTTCCATTGATGTTCATTAGCCGCCGACTGTCCCGAATCGCATAACGATTGTTGATATTCAAAGCTGGTAACAGGCTGATCCGTTTGTGTGGTCAGAATACGTCCAAGATACCCCTTACCCGAGCACCACTCGAGCCATTCTTCACCATAATGGCTTTGGATTGCGGCTTCTCCCATGGCAACTATTTGCTCAAGTTTACGACCAGGAACACCGCTGTCTAAACCGCGGTCAAGATCCAAACCTTTGAGTGGTACCGTTTCTAAGTGGGTATGCTCAGACAGTAATTTAAGTACTGGTAGGTAAGCGCTAATTTCAGCCAACGCTTCTTCAGGTTTTGCTTTTAAGCGTTCAATTTCAAGAGGAGACAGTGACGCTAACCACTGACAAAGATCGGGATACTGTTCTTGCCAAGGTAGTACTGGATGAATGCTGCTTTGGAATGGATCAAATCGCCACAACGATTGGTTGTCAATCAGACAGTCATTAATAAATTGGAATCGAGTATTCATTAAGCCCCCACCACACTAGCGGGGGCGAATTATATACCTAACCAACCCTTTCCGAAACACTCGGCTTGGGTATGGGCATGTAATTCATCGTTATCGGACTGGAAGGTCGATATCTTTAAACATCTCTTCAATTTCCACGTTTGACTTCAAAGAGATAGCTTGCTCTACCACTGGTCGAGTCAAGTGCGGCGCAAATCTTTCCATAAAATCAAACATATAAGAACGAAGGAACGTGCCGCGACGGAAGCCGATACTGGTGGTACTTGCCCCGAACAAATGACTAGCATCGATAGCAACTAAATCTGTGTCTTGCTTTTCATCAACAGCCATACTTGCAATCACACCAACACCAATACCCATTTTTACGTAGGTTTTGATCACATCCGCATCGGTTGCAGTAAATACCACGCGAGGAGTCAGGCCTTCACGGTTAAATGCAGTATCGAGTTCAGAGCGGCCTGTGAAGCCAAATACGTAAGTCACTAGCGGGTAAGCGGCAAGGTCATGGATGCTGATGTTGGCCTTCTTCGCCAGAGGGTGATCTTTCGGCACTACAATAGAGCGGTTCCAGTGATAACAAGGCAACATAATTGCGTCTTGATAAAGATGCAGTGCTTCAGTCGCTATCGCAAAATTTGCCGTACCTTTAGCGATCGCTTCTGACATTTGCGAAGGAGTACCCTGATGCATGTGCAAAGAAACTTTCGGGTAACGAGTCGTAAAACCTTTAATGACATCGGGTAAGGCATAACGCGCTTGTGTGTGCGTCGTCGTAATATTCAGGGTTCCCATTTCAGGATGCGTATGCTCACCCGCTACCGCTTTAATACTTTCGACACGTCCAAGGATTTCTTGAGAAATTCGAACAATCTCTTCGCCCGCGCCAGTCACCTGAGTTAAGTGCTTACCACTTCGCTCGAAAATTTGGATGCCCAGTTCATCTTCCAGTAACCTCACCTGCTTACTGATACCAGGCTGTGAGGTGTACAAACTTTCTGCGGTGGCAGACACGTTCAAATTATGGTTTACAACCTCAACAATATACTTCAGTTGTTGCAGTTTCATCGTAATCCCTTACTCGTTCCCGAGACACTAAAATCGAAAGCAAAAATCATCACTCTTTTGAGTGATATAATAATTAGTTATAACGCGACATCTGCCAAATGAACAGTACTTTCTAACATATATCTCAAACTCATACTAAAAAATTAGAAGCAAATTAATATGCGCATGATTGAATCGTTTAAATGCTGCTTTATAGATGCGAGCGAATCCATATAAATTAAAACGTGTGGCGGGCTAAATAATCCGATAAATAGGGTGCCTTGCTCGTTGAGATTCATGTATTCTTTAGCGCTAGCCGTAGAAACTAAAAGCAGACGCAAAGATATGAATATTGGTTTAATAATCGCTTTGGTAGCCATCTTATTGGTCTTGATCCTAGGCTATAACATGATGTTGCAATACAAGGTCAAAGTCGAAACGGCAAGAAGACAGGAATCCGCTCGTTACGTTGCTTTAATTGACGGTACTGAAGAACTTATTGGTCACGCTCACCATATTCCTTTCAGCCATGATCTTCTGCTATGCCTGAACAATCGAATTCTTGACGCCTTAGAAGCGATGCAACAACTCGATCCAAAAAATAAGCAGCTCTCCCAGCGGGTCGAAAATCTCAAGCAGCAAATTGTCCAGTTAAAATTAAACGAGCAAGCTGGTGACAGTACGGCATTCAAAATGCCAAGCAGCGATAAACAAGCCATTGCGATGCTCAAACTGGTGAAACGCCTGAGAGACACGGTTCGTAACGAGCACAATAAAGGTCGATTAGATACTCAGACTTACGTTAGTGAGAACGCGCGCTTGGAAACGATCCAAATCCGCATCAATATCGAAAACGTAATAAAAAGAGCCAACGACTCTATTGCGCGTGGTCAACCAGGCACTGCACTTCAGCTTCTACGTAAAGGCATTGACGCGTTAAGTACCAAAAATGATGCTTATTCAATTCAGGCCAAACAAAAGCTTGAAGATATGCTGGGTGATTTAGATAAAAGACGCCAAGATAAAAACAACGCAGAAATTCAGCAACTGGCCGATAAAGAGCGTGACAATGATATGGAAGTGCTCTTCGGTGAGAAGAAAAAGTGGTAATATCTGCTTAGCTTTCCACTCATGGAAAAGGCTGCTCTGGCAGCCTTTTTTGTATCCAGGCCACCAGTGGATAAAAATCAGAACGTAAAGTATTAAATTAACATGATAAATTTAGACGCCTATCAAGATCTTCTTGCTCCTATCAACCAGTTTCTACAGTGCAGCACACCTGATGCGTGGGTTGAAGAAGCCAAGAAACCAGAAAATCTTCAAACCATTTTGTTAGACCACCTACTTTGCGAGCTCAAAGCAGGCCAGTCAGCCATGTTTTTGATACGGAAATACGCCGTTGATCAAAACAGTTCACACGCGTTACTAGACTGGTTTAAACCCTACGAAGACTTCGCTTATCGCAATGTTGGCTCATTAGAAACATTGAAAGGCAAAAGTAATATTTCCAAATCAATCATGGCGAAATCAGACTCACCGTATAGCCAGGATCTAATTGATAAGATGGTGCTTTTGATCAAAGAAGAGTTACACCACTTTTATCAAGTGCTGGAGATTATGGAAAGCCGTGACATTGAATACCAGAACATCCCGGCAAGTCGCTATGCTAAAGGGCTGATCTCTCATATGAAAACCCACGAGCCAGAAACGTTGATCGATAAGCTGATCATTGGCGCATACATAGAAGCTCGCTCATGTGAGCGCTTTGCGAAACTGGCACCACATATGGAAGAAGATATCGCTAAGTTCTACATTTCTCTGCTGCGTTCTGAGGCCCGTCATTACCAAGACTATTTGGTGCTGGCTGAGCAAATCGCAGGGAAAGACATTAGCGAACGCATCAAATACTTTGGACGTGTCGAAGCGGATCTCATCTTAACGCCAGACGAAGATTTCAAATTCCACAGTGGCGTACCCGCTTAATCGTCGGATAAAAAATAGAATAAAGCCGGAGCATGCTTCTTTAAGGGGTCACTTCAAGTCCCGGCTTTTTATTAAGTGAAAAAACTGAATAGAATTTCATCATTCTACTGTTCCTCTCCCCCTAGTTTGTGGCTTAATAGCTTAAACAATAATAACTTTTCTCAACGGGTACCCGAATGGACTCGGTTTTAAATCAGTTGCAATTTTCTCTATCGATTACAGGCCCTATCTGTTTGATGCTAGTGCTCGGGGTGGTCTTTAAACGAGTTGGCTTGATTGATAATAACTTTATCGATGTGGGGTCAAAGCTGGTCTTCAAGGTGACACTTCCAGCTATGCTATTCATCAGCATTGTGTCTTCAGAACATGACTTCGCTTCAGCCAGTAATTTCGTCAACTATGGCATCATCGCCAGTATTTCATTTTTTGTTTTTACCTACATTTCCGTCAAGTTGTTATTTCCGACCTCCCCTGATCAAGGAGTGCTGGTGCAAGGCGGATATCGTGCTAATACGGGCATCATAGGTCTTGCTTATGTGTCTAGTGCTTATGGTCCATCAGGCGTCGCGTTAGCCGCTCTTTATGTAGCTGTCACCACCTTTATCTATAACGTACAAGCGGTTATCTGCTTATCACCTAAAGGCGCGACATCCGTCTCTCAGGCCACAAAGTTGATGTTTCGCACGCTGACTAAAAACCCGTTGATTATATCCATCGTGCTCGGGATGCTTTTTTACATACTGTCGATCCCTGTGCCTAAAATTGCGATTGATGCAGGTAATTACTTGTCGAAGATGACATTACCACTTGCATTGTTATGCACGGGCGGATCATTGAATTTGCGCTTAATGAGACAAGAGAAAGGCCCATCATGGTTTGCCAGTAGTTACAAACTTCTGGTAGCACCTGCGGTAATCACATTAGGTGCGTATTTGGTCGGATTCAGAGGTGTTGAGCTAGGCATTTTGTTCTTTATGAACGCTTCGCCCGTTGCGGCAGCAAGTTACGTCATGGCCCGTTCTATGGGCGCAAACTCTGTACTGGCGGCCAACATTATTGCTATGACCACCGTCCTTTCCACACTAACTTGCACCCTAGGGATCATCATGTTGAATTCTCTGGATTTGATTTAAACATGAATTCAGCAGGTCCGAACTTACGTTGACTTGTGGGTTTCGCTAGCTATTGTCAGTCGTGATTGGCCAGCGTCACCTTCCTGATCAGACGAACGAACTCCGAGGTTTCCGACTCAGACAAGCAAGAGAAGAAATCCCGCTGCAAGTTAGTCATGATTTCATGAACCTTTTGCAACGTTTGCTGGCCGTCAGTGGTCAGACTTAGCATCTTGATTCGACGGTTTGATTCACATTTAGAAACCTGTACCAAACCACGCTTTTGCAAATTATCCACCATACGCTTCGCAACGCTACGTTCGCAGATTACGGCATTCGCTAACGCTTGCTGACTCATTGGCTGAAATTCTTCGATCGCCGCCAGCGCACTCGCCATCTCTAAGGTGATCAAACTTTGACGCGA
This sequence comes from Vibrio natriegens NBRC 15636 = ATCC 14048 = DSM 759, assembly GCF_035621455.1. Classification (NCBI taxonomy): domain Bacteria; kingdom Pseudomonadati; phylum Pseudomonadota; class Gammaproteobacteria; order Vibrionales; family Vibrionaceae; genus Vibrio; species Vibrio natriegens. Next base: position 1,171,501 of record NZ_CP141822.1, on the reverse strand, counting down.
TAGTTCGGCCTGCGCACGATTTCGATACATACGTTGCATTACGCCACAAACAAACATCGGGCTTTTGTCTAAAACGGTAATTGGAGAAATCTTTTTATCTTTCATGGATGGCTATTTTTAAGTAGAGCAGATAAACAAAGAGCGCCGAAGCGCTCTTATATTACAAAATTATCAGTAGTATAACTTAGTTCAAGCTATTAAGGTCTACTTTGAAGATTCAGATTCTTGAGCCAACGCTTGTTGTTCTTCTTCCTGCTCTTTTCTCGCTTTGCGGTCAAACAAACGTTCTACCACGACGAAGAAGATCGGAACAAAGAAGATCCCCAACAATGTTGCACTGATCATACCGCCAAGTACACCTGTACCTACTGCGTTCTGACCTGCTGAACCTACACCAGAACTAATAGCCAAAGGCACAACCCCAAGACCAAACGCCAGTGACGTCATGATGATCGGGCGTAGACGCACTCGAATTGCATGCAACGTGGCTTCAATAAGCCCCGCACCTTTCTCGTAGTACTCTTTAGCAAATTCAACAATCAGAATGGCGTTTTTGGTCGCCAGACCGACAGTGGTTAGTAGACTTACCTGGAAGAACACATCGTTATCCAAACCTCGTCCCATCACCGCAAGCACTGCACCAAGCACACCCAGAGGAACCACTAATACAACTGCGAACGGTACAGACCAACTTTCATAAAGTGCAGCCAATACAAGGAAAACAACCAGAATCGACAACGCGTATAGCATTGGAGCCTGGTTTCCGGATAGGCGCTCTTCATAAGAGATACCCGTCCACTTCACCTGGAAACCTTCAGGTAACTGTTTTACCAACGATTCAATCTCGGCCATCGCATCACCAGTACTAACGCCAGGCGCTGCGCCACCCTGAATGTTCATCGCAGGCAGGCCATCAAAACGTTGTAACTGAGGAGAACCGTACGTCCATTCGCCATGAGCAAACGCAGAGAATGGCACCATGTCACCATTGGAGTTACGCACGTACCAAGAATCAAAGTCTTTAGGCTGCATACGGAACTCGGCATCACTCTGTAGCATCACCTTTTTAACACGGCCACGGTCAATGTAGTCGTTGATGTAAGCGCCACCCCATGCCGAAGACAGGATTTGGTTAACGTCATCAATGCTCACATTCAAAGCGCGTAGCTTCGCGTGGTCAACGTGCACTTGGTACATCGGCGCATCCGCCTGACCGTTAGGACGAACACCAACCAGATTAGGGTTTTGTGCTGCCATACCAAGTAGCTGGCCTTGCGCTGCAACCAATGCATCGTGCCCTTGGTTTAACGAGTCCTGAAGATAGAAATCAAAACCGGTGGCGTTACCTAACTCTTGGATTGCTGGCGGTGCAAAGGCATAAACCATCGCCTCTTTGATGGTCGAGAAGTAACCCATCGCTCGACCCGTTAATGAAGCTGCGTCCATTCCCGGCTCTTTACGCTCTGACCAGTCCTTCAAGTTAATGAATGCCATACCCATATTTTGTCCCTGACCGGCAAAACTAAATCCAGCCACGGTAAATATCGAGTTTACAGCATCTTTTTCTTCTTCAAGGAAGTACTCACGCATCTTATCGAGCGTTTTCTCGGTTTGTTCCTGCGTTGAGTTCGGAGGCAAAATCGACATAGAGAAGATAGTGCCTTGGTCTTCGTCAGGTAAGAAAGACGTCGACAGATTAGTAAAGAACCAACCTGCACCTGCTGACAACGCAACAAACAACAACATCATACGACCCGTGCGTTTTAGCAGTCTTGCTACGCCCGATTCGTATTTTGAAGTTAAAGAGTCAAACTTACGGTTAAACCAGCCGAAGAAACCTTTCTTCTCAGACAGTTCTGCATCGCCTTTCTTCAGCAAGGTCGCACACAGCGCTGGCGTCAAGATGATCGCAACCAGTACAGAAAGCGTCATGGCTGCAACGATCGTTATCGAAAACTGGCGATAAATAACCCCGGTAGAACCTGTCATAAACGCCATCGGTACAAATACCGCAGACAAGGTCAAACCGACACCAACCAAGGCGCCAGTGATCTGCCCCATCGATTTTTTGGTCGCTTCTTTAGGTTCGAGCCCATCTTCGTGCATCACACGTTCAACGTTCTCTACGACTACGATGGCATCATCCACCAGCAAGCCGATCGCCAGAACCATCGCAAACATGGTTAAAGTATTGACGCTAAAGCCCGTCGTATACAAAACCGCAAACGTACCAAGCAAAACAACCGGAACCGCGATGGTCGGAATAAGCGTCGCTCGGAAGTTCTGCAAAAACAGGTACATGATCAAGAACACCAAAACAATCGCTTCCAGTAGCGTTTTCACTACTTCATGGATCGATGCTTCAACGAAAGGTGTGGTTTCGAACGGATAAGCGATCTTCAAACCAGCCGGAAAGTTTTCTTGCAACTGCGCCAAACGCTCTTTCACCGCTGCAGCCGTTTCCAGAGCGTTCGCTCCAGTGCCCAGAGAAAGACCCAAACCAGATGCTGGGAAGCCATTGTACTGACCCTTGATGTCGTAACTTTCCGCGCCACGTTCCACACGAGCAACGTCTTTCAAATACACATTTGCGCCGCTGGTGTCGGACTTCAGAATGATATTTTCAAACTCTTCAACACTGCTCAAGCGGCTTGCAGAAGAGATGGTTGCATTCAACAACTGCCCTTTTTGTGCTGGTGCTGCGCCAAGCTGACCTGACGAAACCTGAGCATTCTGCTCACTGATCGCGCTAGCAACATCAATCGCAGTCAGATTAAACTGGGTCAGCTTAAACGGATCTAACCAAACACGCATCGCATATTGCGCACCAAACGCCTGAACCTTACCAACACCTGATACACGGCTGATTGGATCTTCAATGTTCGATACCACATAGTCTGCGATGTCATTTTGTGTGTAGTCTGGATCTTCAGAATACAGGGCAACAACCAATAGGAAAGAGGTGTTCGATTTCTCGACAACAATACCCTGACTTTGTACTTCACTCGGTAACGAGGTCAACGCCAACTGTAGCTTGTTTTGTACCTGAACCTGAGCAATATCCGGATCGGCTTCGCTATCAAATGTTAGCGTAACTGTCGCATTACCAAACGCATCACTGCTTGACGAAAGGTAACGCAAGTAGTCAAGACCAGTCATGTTTTGTTCAATAACCTGCGTAACGGAATCTTCAACCGTTTTTGCAGACGCGCCCGGGTAGCGAGCAGAAATCGTGACCGTCGGCGGCGAAATGGTTGGATACTGCGACACTGGCAAGTTCATCAGGGACATGACCCCCGCCAGCATAGTCAGAATAGCCAGAACCCAAGCAAAGACCGGACGATCGATAAAGAATCGTGCCATGATTACTCCTGTTCACCAGTTTGAATGCTTACAGAACTACCCGGACCTACCTTTTGCAGACCAGCCGTAATCACTTTGTCGCCCGCTTTCAGGCCGTCGATAATACGCCATTGGTTATCAACCACTTCAGCTGTCGATACCGGAGTCGAGACAACTTCATTGTCTGCGTTAACAACCATCACGGTCGCTTGTCCCCTTGCATCACGAGTTACCGTGTTTTGGGGTACAAGGATAGCTTCAGGGTCAACACCCGTAATCACCGTGGCACGAACAAACATACCAGGTAGAAGCAGCCCATCTGGGTTAGGGAATTCCGCACGCAGCGTGACACTACCAGTGCTCTCATCAACATTCACTTCGACAAACTTCATTGTGCCTTTATGGGCATAAGTCGAACCATCTTCTAATTCTAAAGTCACTTCGGCTGACTCATCCTGCTGGATATGTCCTTCCGCCAGAGCAGATTTCAGACGCAGCAACTGAGCTGATGACTGCACGATGTCGATGTTAATTGGATCAAGCTGTTGAATCGTCGCTAACGTGTCAGACTGGTTTGCAGTAACCAAAGCACCAGCAGTAACACTTGATTTACCGATAACACCACTGATAGGAGCCTTAACCTGAGTGTATGACAAGTTGATTTTCGCAGTATTGATTGCCGCTTTAGCGACTAATGCCTGAGCTTTTGCTTCTTTATAAGCCGCTTCCGCTTCATCCAAATCTTGTTGACTGATTGATTTTTTCGAAATGAGGGCACGGTAACGCTTAACCGTTGCAAAAGTGGATTCTTCAGTCGCATTCGCGCGGATTAATTCTGCCTCAGCACTTAACAGAGCCGCTTGATAGGTTGAGTCGTCAATCTGATACAGTGACTGACCTTGTTCGACAACACTACCTTCTACAAAGTTACGTTCCGAGACAATACCACTCACCTGTGGGCGGACTTCTGCTTCTTTAAACGCACGGCTACGGCCCGGCAGCTCTACGGTTAACATTTGACGAACTGGCTCAACAGTCATCACTTCGACTTCTGTTGCTGGAGCGGCACCACCGCTTTGCTTCGTTCCTTCTTGGCTTGGTTGGCATCCGGCCATAAACAGGCTTGACGCAATCAACAGCGATAGCGTGGTTTTACGTCTCATTAAACATCTCTCTTCTTACTTTCTCTAAAAACCATTCAGGCGCCTAAATACACCTAAAAAATGTGGTTATAATTGTTGAAGTTACATTCAAAAATTACTTAGGATGATAATTACCCAGTGTTGTACATACAACAATATTTACGTTTCTATACGCTTGCAGAATACGTTTGTCTGAAAGGTGTGCTTAACATCTCAAAACTGATTATTTTGCGTTGGAAATCACATTTTTCTGTGTGCAATAATATTGCTCAAAAAGAAGACGTATTGATTAAATAATCACCGAAAGTTTGTACAAAAATTTGATCCCAAGTCCACTTTTATTTCTTAAACGCCTAAGAAACAATTCGTAGATAACCAAAAGTAATGTTAGCTAATGCACTAAAAATGACCTGAATTTATGCATGCATTCTTATTTTTAGTACCCGAAACCGGGTCAGGATCAATCAACACAACACTTTCGTCGCTGGCAATGCTTATGCGCGGACCGCTTTATGAGTTAAACGCAGATGCATAATCCCCACCAACAAGCCCCACAATGTCGCGCTCACACCAAGAAAACTGATTCCGGACAGAGTGATAAGAAACGTAAACAGTGCAGACTCTCTGTATCCTTCATCATGAAAAGCCGATTGCAAACACATCATTAACGTCCCTAACAAGGCAAAACCCGCTAAGATTTTTGTTACTTCGTCAGGAAGTGATAAAAAGATCGCCACAACCGTCGTCGCGAACACACCGGCTATCAGATAAAACACCCCGGCCCATATCACTGCGCGGTAGCGTTGTGTTTTGTCTGAGTCTACTTCTGGTGTCATACAAATTGCTGCTGAAATTGCGGCAAGGTTGACACTAAAACCACCAAATGGCGCTGACAAAATATTGGTGATTCCCGTGCCCATTAAAATGGGTTTCACTGGTGTGTCATATTGGTAACTTTTCATCATCGCAATACCAGGCAAATTCTGAGAAAGCATCGTAATGATATAAAGCGGGATCGATAAGTTCAGTATCGCACCGAGATCCAAACCCGGAGTGACCCACATAGGCTGAGCAATGGAGAGTTCCTCGATGTTAAGCGTGGCGTCTTCCACCGCAACCGCGCAAACAACACCCAGGATAAGAAGTACGAGCATTGCGTACCTTGGAATCGTATTCTTGGCTAACAAAAAGCCAGCAAACATAATCAAAAATGTGATTGGTGCGCTGCTCACTGCTTGAAAGCTCCCTAAGCAGAACGGCAACAAAATAGCACCAAGCATCGCCGTGCCGAGTTGTGACGGAATGCGTTCAAGAGCTCGACTTAACGGTGAAATGAGCCCCGTCAACAAGATCAGGACACCAGAAACAACAAAAGAACCGATGACAACTGGCAATTCATACTGCTGTGAAGCAATGACCAACATCGCAGCTCCGGGTGTCGACCACGCGGTCAGTATCGGCGTTTTATAAAACCATGAATAGGCGATGGAGGTTAACCCCATTGTGACGCCCAAGGCCAACAACCAGCTTTCTATCTGACTGGGTGTCGCACTGGCAGAGGTTGCCGCCTGAATGATAATCACCACCGAGCTGGTGTAGCCCACTAACACGGCAGTAAACCCTGCTGACAAGTGACTTAAATTGAACAGCTTTTTCATCCTTCGTTCTTCCCTGCTTTATGGTAAAATTTTTGTGCGCTATAACATACAAACAAAAAGATAACATTGTGCGCAATAACGCACAACAAGGTATTTAGTTATGAATGAATCAGCATTTAAATCCGAGATTGCTCACCACCTGAAGTCTGAAAGGAAAAAAAGAGGATTGAGTCTGGATGCGACCTCTAAACTGACTGGGGTTTCAAAAGCGATGTTAGGGCAGATCGAGCGAGAAGAATCAAGCCCGACGATTTCGACTCTGTGGAAAATAGCCAGTGGTCTGGACACATCTTTCTCGGCGTTTTTTGCCAATGACCCAGAGCTACGCTCTGCAGATCAGGCCTTCCCCGACGACTCAAAGATGAAAGTGAATACGCTGTTTCCTTACAAAGCAGATTCAGGTTTGGAAATGTTCGAAATCACGCTGACTGATCATCATCGCCAAATGTCCTCTCCGCATGGAGTTGGCGTCATCGAACATATTCATGTGTTGAAAGGAGAGATGAATGTGTTCTTCAACGATGAATGGCATCACCTGACTACAGGAGAGAGCATCCGCTTCTTCAGTGATCAACCACATGGCTACGAAGCTGCAACGGAAACAGCAACGTTTCAAAACATCGTTTGTTATCCGAGATGACCATCCCTGCGAGTGTTGATTGGAACGAACCTCCCATTCGGGCACTTAAAGGACCTCAGAAAGTGTATAAGTCTCAGACTAAAGACTACATTTTATATGCCGATGCCCCACACAGAACATTCAGCAGTCGTGTTCTGGCAACGAATAGTTGGGCTTTATTTCTTCCTGTGTTTAGCCAGAGTGGTAATGCTCTGGCTTCTTTTTACCTGGAGTAAAATGGCTGGAGAGTTCCCTTCATCAATTAGCGTGTTCTCTTTACCCACTCTAAGGTGTTGTCTAAGTTGGTGGAGTCAAGGCTGACGCACTGCGTCTGATTCATTGATGACTGGCAAAGTGACGTGAGTACGGCTCCCGGAGCGCATTCCATTGCCAATTTTACGCCACGTTGTCCCATCATCGACAACGTATCCCAGAGGTTCACCGTTTGACACATATTGAACGCTAAATCTCGACGTATGCTTTCAGAGTCGTGCAGCACCCGGGCTCGGTTGGCGCTGACGTAAATACTCTTAGCGCGGTTAATCGACACCTTTTGCATTTCGGCATACAGAATTTCCGCCTGAGACGCGAGTAACTCACAGTGCGAAGGCACCGAAACGTTAAGGCGTCGGGCGCTGTGTGACTGTATTTTTATAGCCCGTTCGCAAATCTGCTCTAAATCATCAATCTTGCCTGATAGGATGGTTTTATTCTCTGAATTGACGTTTGACACATACACGCAAAGCCCCTGCTCTCTCCCTTGCGAAACAAGTTCGTTCACCTGATTCTGTGAAAGCCCAATTATCGCCGCCATGCCATAACCGCTAGGATAAGCCTGAGCCATCAGTTCGCCTCTCAAAGAAACAATATTAAGCCCTTGTTGCAAGTCTAAAATGCCACTGCAAATTGCGGCAGTAAACGCTCCGATTGACAGTCCCATCATATAGTTTGGCTGCACACCGTGGGCTTTCAGGTAACGATACTGAACATACCCAGAAATGGTAAGCGCTAACTGTACATCCTTATTTGAGCTGTTCTCATCAAGGCTATCAAACTTAGTTGGGGAATATCCCAATGCCTCTTCCACCTGCTGCAAGGCCAATTCAACCTCAGCGTGACAAGGTAACTCAGATATCATGTTGGGGCGTTGTGTTCCCTGTCCGGGAAAGGTCATTAGAATACTCATAATATGTGTTCTCAGAAGTGAGAGGATGCCCAGTAGTACTGCGGAAACTGGGCTAGAAAGGGGGGAATTTACGGACTAACGAGCCCAAGGATTATCCGTCAGTAGCGGGCCCTCGTCCGTTTTGATCAGAACGTTAGATTCTCCGCGGCCTAAAACCCACTCTCTTAAAGCGACGGCCCCGAAAGGCGTTTCTATTTGCGTATCGACCCTGCACGCTAATTTGTCTAGCTGATCGCTTAAAGACGTTAGCGTTTCTACTGGCACCGGCTCTGATAAGTAAACGGTCATGTCGATATCACTATCCTCATGCGCGCATGGCATTCCCGTCGCCAACTCGTAACCTAAACTGCCTGTGACGCCCCACTCAATTCCATACGCCTGACATATTGCATCCACATCAGTGAGCGTTTGAAAAGCTACTAACTCACTCGAGTGCCAGTACGCCCGTGCATGCTCTGACTGAACAAGCTCTCTAGGCGAAACTGACTTGACGACCGATGATTTACACGCCCATGCTGCCAAACGTTCACTGCGGTTTTTACCTCTCACGCCGACGGGAATTAGGGTTTGTCGGCTAGCCCGGCGGACAACAACTGGCAGAGACTGATTATGGCTCGCGTACCAGTTGGGCGATTCATTTCCTTCCAGGGTTATTTCATCGACCCACAATAAATCATGTGCGCTAAAAGGCATCATCAGCCTCCTCATTACCTTAATACACCCAGGCTTGTTGCATCTGTTCTCGAATATGACGGGTTGCTTGTCTGTTCTCCCCTTGCAGGCGATGAGACCAGTCATTGCCGTTGACTTTGATATCTTCCAATGCCGCAGAAAAGAGAGAGCGAATATGGTCAATATCCTGATTAGAAGGCTGCTGCGCATTCTCTACCGAGACCAACTTCCACAATAGCCCTAGCGAATTGTAATTGTTGATATCGTACGCCATCGGCGGATGTTCAGCAGCGAGTGATTCTAGCTGTTCAACGGTTCTGAGCGTCACTTTCGCCGCCGAGGCTTTACCCATCGCATGCACACTGCACTGCTCATCATCCAAAGCAATCAATCGAGACGCCTGATAGCCATGAGCAAGAAAGCCACCTGACATCGCTTTGCCCACAATCAAACCTAACACCGGGTGACCCGTCTTACGAGCCTGAGCGTATGCATTAGCCGCAGCCGCCAATGACAAATGAATGCCATAAGCCTCTTCGCGGCGACCGTAGGCCTGAGAAGGAACATCAATAACCGCGACAATGATCGACTTTGAAAGGCTGTCTTGATCACGTTCAACCACCTGACGCACAGCCTTCGCAACATTCCATCCTTCCAGTAGCCCGACTTCACCATTTCTCGCTCGTGGGAATGGATTATTGAGGTCTTGAGTCACGTTTATATAACGAATAGGAAGGCCATTAAACTGATCATCAACGACTTGTACCGATGGAGAAAAACCGGTGACTACCTGACCATTCTCTGCCAGTGCTTTCATCCAAATATCACCTCGTTTATTCATCAGCCTCTCCTCCTGCTAAATCTGAACATACCTGTGTAGGCGTTGCTTGAACCGATGTATCTACCTGATTCAATATCGATAAATAGTGGTCAATTTGTTCACTACGGGTTGTTGGTGGCTTGCCAGATTGAAGTGTCTCAACAAGCTGTTGTTTAATCACGTTTGCATCATCTTCAACTAAATGATCGACCAAATTACTTCGATATCTCTGCTCACCACCGGTGATTCCCCAGATAAAAGGTCGATCGGAAGCGTCGTATTCCGCGATCCCCGCTTCCTGTTCAATAACGGCAGGGCCATTCAAACCAAGTCGCGCTTCACGGGTGACGATAAGCTTGCTGCAAAGTCCCGCCGCTATCGACATTCCACCAAAACAACCCACGGCTCCGGCCACAATCCCCACCACAGGGACATAATCATTTAGCCCGATAATAGCTGAGTGGATATCGGCAATGGCTGCCAAACCAAGATTGGCTTCCTGTAATCGGACACCGCCGGTTTCAAGTACAATGACCACTTGGGTTTTTACACCGCGTTGATTGTCTTGCAGGGCGAGATCAAGAGCGGCTGCCATTTTTGCACCAGAAACTTCACCAATCGCGCCGCCCTGAAACCCACCTTCTATTCCGAGAACAACGGCGCGCTGACCATCAATTTTTCCTAGCATCACAATCGCGCCATCATCACTTTGTGAAACGATGCCTTGCTTAGGTAGCCATGGGGACGTTAACTGTGCTTCACAACCCAAAAGCTCCGTAACTGAACCTTCATCGAACAGAAACTGGCAACGCTGACGTACTGGCATTTCGACAAAAGAGCGACCCATTACCGAGTTATCGAACGAAGGATTCATTTGTTCCTCAAGCTGCTCGAGTGCCTGAGCCAGCCTGAGGTTAATCACGCCGGGAGTCGCGCCAAAATCATTAATGGTGACCGTCATCGCTTCGTTCACCTCTTCAAACGCACGCGATAAAATCACGTGCCAAACTTCATGACGATGGTTAATTGAAGTCGAAATATTCACGTCGATTTGTGGATTTGAGTTTGGTTGCAGCAAAACTTCTAAGTCACCAGACCCAACATTACCCACCCGCACGTTTTTGGAAACTGAGTGCTGGCCGGGATAAGTAAATTGCAGTTGTTCCATTGCTAATAATCTCCTTTATAAATCAATGAACTGGAATCATTGATCAACCAAAATGATGCTACGATTTGCTATCGCATCGACAAAGAGTGTCGCCGCTAACAGATCAGCTGCGCCTCCCGGAGAAGCATTGATAGCAACCATGTCTCTGTTCAATTCGATGAGCTTGCTAAAGCCTGACGCCGTCGCCACTCCACCAACATGAATGATGTCATTCGCGCCTTGTTGCATCAGTGTTAACCCCTTCATTCCAGATCTGGATAGCACGCACGTATCGGTCAGTTCTGCCATCAGGGCTACTAACGCATTCAACTGCGCAAGAGGTTCAGAGTCACCACTCTGCCGACTGGTGAAAAGAGCCGGAAACGCGATGTCTAAAATGGCAGGAAACCCATTCTGAGCTTGCTCTCGAGCGCCGTTGATCTGATATTGGCGTGTGGCCTTAAGTCCTTTACTCCACGTCTGTTTGACGAATTTATCCGGCAAACAAGCGATGCGCCCGGCGACCACACACAGATCATTTGACGTTGCGTTTTCACCCAGCATCCCTGCGGATGTAGCCAGTAAACCCAGCGCCCAAATCGCCCCACGATGCGTGTTCACATTATTGGTCACCATCATCATTTGCGACTCGGCATCTCGGCCAATGCGACCAATTCTCTCTCGCAGATCAAGCAAAGAATCCGTAGTCTGATCAGAGTGATACCTTTGTCCTTCTGCCGCCATTTGCGCGAAATAAGGCGCAAGACAGTTGGCCGAACGCACCATCAATTCAACAGTCAAATCACTGTGTGACCCGTTGTTCCACTGATCAACTAAGCCAGGTTTTGGCGATAACATAACTTCAGCGACCAACGCATCACGCGCTAATAAACCTATCTGATTTGCCAACGGAGAAATCGTTGTGTATTCCTCCCAATTTGGGCGGACTTTCTGAGCAATATGCGACATTAACGTTCCCTCTACCTCACTGCTTACTTACACGCTTGCGAATACTGCTGAGCGGTTAATAAACAAGTGCTGTTCTATAAACCCATCTGCCTACCAACTGCGGAATTTCGCAGGCGGCTCGTACAAACCTTCAGACCACTTAACCAGCTCATTCATATTTTTCGCGGCTAACAAGTCACGAGTCGCTTCAGAGCGTTTGATACCCAGCTCCTGAGGTGTGGCGACCTTGCCTTCCGCTCTGAGTTTATCTATCTGATCCTTAGTGATTGTCTGCCCTAAATGAGTAACGCCAGCCACCGCAGCAATCATCTGTTTGCGTTCTTCCAAGTCCTGCGCCATGTAGAGGTAAGCGATGCCTTCTTCTGTCAGTACGTGGGTCACGTCATCGCCATAAATCATAACCGGTGCGATTGGCATATTGCTGTGCTGGCCAACATCAACCGCATCAAGCTTATCGACGAAGGTTGGCTTTTCCCCGCTTTGGAATGTTTCGACCATCTGAACCACCAGCTTTTTACCTTTGAGGATGTCTTGGTCGTGATCGGTGATGAGATCCATCCAGGCATCACTCGCGTGTCGGCGTCCACGAGGATCGTGCCCCATGTTTGGCGCACCACCAAAGCCGGACAATCGACCATGCGTCACAGTTGACGAGTTACCTTCCGCATCCATTTGCAACGTAGCGCCTATAAACATATCCGCTGCGAACTGGCCAGCCATCTGACACATAGTTCGGTTCGAGCGCATGGAACCATCGGATCCGGTAAAGAACACATCTGGTCGATGACGGGCGTACTCTTCCATGCCTAATTCGCCACCAAACGAGTGCACGCTTTCAACCCAGCCTGATTCGATCGCTGGTATCAATGTAGGATGCGGGTTTAATGTCCAGTGCTGACAGATCTTGCCTTTCAGTCCCAGTTTTTCGCCGTAGGTTGGAAGAAGTAATTCGATCGCGGCGGTATTAAAGCCAATACCGTGATTGAGGGTTTGCACTTTATGCTTGGCATAAATTCCTTTGATTGCCATCATCGCCATCAAAATATGGGTGTCTTTGATCAATCGGGGGTCGCGAGTGAACAGCGGTTCGATAAAGAAGTCTTTGTCAGCTTCAACCACAAAGTCGACCCAATCGCCAGGAATATCAACACGTGGTAAGTCATCGACCGTGTCCACAATCTTGTTAACTTGAGCGATAACGATGCCGTCTTTAAAAGCAGGCGCTTCCACCAGAGCAGGCGTATCTTCCGTTGATGGACCTGTATATAAATTGCCTTTTTTGTCAGCTGTGTAGCCAGCCACTAGGGCAACATTGGGAATTAAATCGCAGTACAAACGCGAGTAGAGTTCGATGTAGGTATGGACGGCGCCAACTTCTAGTATTCCGTCAGCGAGCATTTGAGAAATACGTACGCTCTGTTTTCCTGCAAAAGCGAAATCCAGCTTTTTGGCTATCCCCATTTCGAAAATATTCATATGCTCAGGCAAGCTCACACTCGGCATGATCATATGCAGATTATTCACCGTTTGGGGGTTTACTTTTTCTAGACTGCGCGCCAAGAAGTCAGCCTGTTTTTGATTATTGCCTTCGAGGATAACTCGATCACCGGATTGGATAATTTTTTCCATCACTTCAACAATATTTTCGGTTGGAATAACCTTCCCTTCCGTTATTGAATGAACCGATTTAATTCGCTGCTGTTTTAAGGTGCGCTTAATATCCCACTTCTTCTTTTCCGTCATAAAAGTGCCTCACGATCTATTTCAATCACGCTGTTATTTTTTAATTTGAAAAATAACCCGCTATTCCATGGCATTGTTTTCCGTGAACTAATGTCAGTGACAACGCTCTGAATCTATCCATAGATTCAAACTACTCGTGAACGAGACCACATTCAATTAACTGACAAGCAACACTATTAACCTAAAGTTAACAATGCTATGGTGATGACATCATTGGAACGGATTCGAACAAACATGATTAACGATGGTGTTACGTTAAAGAAAATAATGATTTTTCATGAGTTTATGAAACACAACAGCATGAAAGATGCTGCAAGTAATTTGGATATTAGTGTGGTGAGTGTGCATAAAGCGCTGCACTCATTAGAAGAAGCGATTGAGTGCCCACTTTTCGAGACTCAAGGCCGTTCCCTCCGCCCGCTGAAAAGTGCGGAAACCTTGTATACCTACTCAGAAAAGCTGTTGAATGAACTCGATTCCGCCATCAAAGAAGCGAAAGAACAGCTGGGGATTCAAGCCGACAAGTTGGCATTAGGTAGCTTGTATTCCTTAACGTATGATCTGGTTCCAAGTGTTGTCTCAGGTTTGCAAAATCGACGACCAGAGCTTCAGGTTTCGATCACCCAAGGCTCGAACCAAACGCTACTGCAACGCTTAGACAAAATGGAAATAGACGTCGCACTGATTGCGCAACCGCACACCGCGGCGAATAGCACCTATACCGTCATGCCGATCTATCAAGATCACATGGTGATTGCGTTATCCAACTCTTCGCCTTTTGCCAACAAAACCAAGATAGCACTGGAAGAGCTCGCCAATGAAAAACTCATCACTCTATCGCCTGGCTTTGCTACCTATGAACATTGCATGAAGTGCTTTGAAAGGGACAACCTTAAACCTAATATCGGCATGCAGGTGGAAGATATTTTTACACTAATGAACATGATTCAATCTGGCGTGGGCTACTCGATCGTACCAGCACGATTAAAAGACAAATACCAACCACACGTTACGTTTGTTGATATCGATACCCTTCACCCCGAGCCCGAACCTCAAACCGTGTCTCTGGTTTGCTTAAAAACGAAAGAGCGTGAAATAGGCATACTGAGTTGTATCGCAGAATGTCGATTATACGCGCTCAAACATAAAGCGTAGAATTAACAACTAGAATCAGAAAACCCCAGACAATGGGTCTGGGGTTTTCAAAGCGAGCCTTGCGCATCATTAAAGAGCTAAGTTTATCTATTCAAAAATAACGACGACTTCACTTGAACAATTGGTAGTTCCAGCTTCACACACCATATAAGTATATGTCGCACTGCCTTTGCCTATTTTTTCATCCCTATACGTTCCTCCGGATACGCTAGGCGTGATAAGGTTGCCATCGCGATAAACATCTACGCTCATTGACGCGTCTTCCCAGGTTAAGACAACGTTGTGCCAATCAGGTTTACCGGATAGATAGTGGTCAAACAATGTAAGAACTGGGACGACTGGTTCAGGTTCAGAAGGAGGTATGCCCCCAACTTCAGTTTCGATCACAAGCTGGTCCACAAATATTTCGTCTAATACATCGTTACCAGCAAGCTGATTAGTATCTGTAACTCGGATATAAACCGTACCATCGACTCCCGCTGGTAGATTGGCACTGTAGCTTTCCGTTCCACCACTAACAGAGAGCCCATTTAATTTCGAATAGTTCGAACCATCAACAGAATAACTAAATGTAAAGGCTTCCCCGTCTGAAGAAATAGTGGAACCAGCCACAATATTTAGTGTGGAAGTACCTACGGGAACGCCTGTAAACACCCACGTATGTTGTAGGTAGCTATAACGATTGGCTGGTTTACCTCCAGATAAACGCTCAGCAATAGTTTGAACGTTCCCATCATTAGCCTCTGCAGTATCGGCATAACTCCCCGTTACCGTGCCTGCACCAAATATTTCGCTGCTCGCTACCGTAGTTTGAACCGTCTCAGAAGGCGTACTTTTTGTCGTCGCGGACGCCACATCTGTATAGGCGGAATCACCCACTTCGTTATAAGCAACGACTTGATAGTCATAAGAGTTTTCAGCTGTTAAACCCGTATCACTATAGGTAGTGACATTCGCTCCAACGCTGGCGAAATCTACCTCCCAGCCAGAGCCACTATTGCGTTCTATACGGAACCCTTGTTCATTATTCGAATTATCTTCCCACGTCAGCGTGATTTCAGTATCAGAGACCGCCGTCGCAGAGAGTGAGGTTGGCGCAGCGGGTAAAGTCGCGGGCTCTTGAACCGCATTCAAAGCGTTAAGAACACCTCCGGTGACTGTTTTCCCTGCTAAAGATGTCAGTGGACGAGTCGTGCTCAAAATACGGTTTTTAATGTCTGCATAGCCCCATTCGGGATGCATGCTCGCCACCAAAACAGCGACACCAGCAACATGAGGTGCAGCCATTGACGTACCTGATGCTATCTCATAGTCACCTGCTATCGTATAAGTACTCACGATGTCTTCGCCCGGAGCGCCAAGATCAACGCGGCTACTACCGTAGTTTGAAAAAGATGAAAGGTCATCGTTGGCGTTTGTTGAGGCAACCGAAATGATGTTATCTAAATCGAAGGATGAAGGGTAATCTGCTGTCGAATCGTTATTATCCCCTATTCCATCGCTACCTCCGTTGCCAGCAGCAGCGATAAATAGGTGGCTACTCGTCGCGGTACTTTGTATTGCAGCGTAGAGTCCATTTGAAAATTCAGGCTCTCCTCCCCAGCTGTTATTTGAAATTTTCGCGCCATTCTCTACGGCATACTCAATCGCGCTGATCGCATCACTGGTGTAGCCTGAACCATCAGCGCCTAGGAAACGCAGCGCCATAATCTGGCATTGCCACGCAACGCCCGCGACACCGACTTGGTTATTACCCTGGGCACATATCGTACCGGCCACATGGGTTCCGTGCCCATGTTCATCCATAGGGTTATTATCGTCGTTATAAAAGTCATAACCATGGACTCCACTAGGGCTGCCAGTGTTCGACCACATATTTCCTGCTAAATCTTCATGGTTATAGTCCACCCCGGTATCAATCACCGCAACAATGACATCCGAGCTACCCGTGGTGATGTCCCAAGCTAAATTGGCATCAATATCCGCACCCGCCTTTATTGGGAACAACGTACCTAAGAATGGCCCCCACAAATTCAAATAAAAGCTGCCATCATTGTCTGGTGCCCATTGCAACCCCTCCGTGTAGTAATAATCATCGGGTTCCATGTAAGCACGAATAACATAATCAGGTTCGACGAAATCGACAAAAGGCAAACGCTGTAAGGTTTCAATCGCTTTTTCTACACTGCGCCCGTGGCCTAACTGAAGATGCTCAAGCGCATTCACAATCGCAAATTGGCGCATCGTTTTACCGTTAACCAATTGCCTTGCTTGTTGTTTATTTGCCACGCTGGCTTCAGGTTTAAAACGTATCAGAACCGACTCTGATGAGTAGGCTAATGATGGGTTATTTTCAAGCTCAGCACGAGCCGAAGGAGAGGCTGCATGAATTGGAATAGAGGTAAGAGCGAGGAACAAAACACACCACAACTTTTTAGTCTGCGCTCTTATTGTTTTGACAAAGGTGCTAGTAAACATAGTCGTTCTCTTCTTATTGAGTGTTTACACAGTTCACTAGTCAGTCTAGGACAGATTTTGTCTATAGCATTCTTTAAAAGTGTTTTTGATACACGCTCATAACGGTTTATTTATCTTAAAAACCCTTAAATAATTCTGCGCGATGATAACCGAGATACGACTTATGCTCTGGATAAAGATTAAAAGACATGTCCTCTCTCAACCCGATTACAGAAGGATCTTCTAAGTGGCTAGAGATCATAACTTTTCCGTCATCATCAAAAGAAATAAAACCGATATCAAAAGCTTTATCCAAATTAGCCAACAGTAATAGCCCGTTAAATTTATCCAGACGCTCCTCATTATTTGAATCACGCCACGGCTTGATATGAGAAGCTAACAACATTTGTGTATTTCTATATCCAGTAACCGCACACCCGCCCCACATTTGAATAAGCTTTGCCCGAAACTGGCCTTGACCCATCCTAGTATTTACCAAAATTGTTTTTTCTGTTTCCGATAAAGTATTATCCGACATGACTTGCTTTATATCTGCGTTAATATCGATTTGAGATAGATCAGCGAGAAACTTGTTGTAATGAGATAGAGCGGCACTGTACATTCCTTTGCCTTTCGCATCGCGAATTTGAAACTCCTCTAACCTCTTTACCTTTTCTTTATAATCAAGAAATTTTCGATATGAATTAATATTAGTTAGCGGTTGATCAATTTCCCCCGCCTCGATCAACCAATTAGACATTGAGCCACGAATAGCTCCAAGGTAGTTAACTGCGGTTTTATCGGATTTTCCAATATCGACTAGCCATTGACGAAAGAGCGTTGCTAAATCTGAAAAATTTGAAATCAGTGCTTGTTTGAGTTCATTAGACACAATATAACTTTTCATGAACGCAAATAGCTCTTCATCAATAAATGCATAAGCCACAGACTTCGATGAATATCGGCTTGTGGTCTTTTCATCATATCCATCTTTATATGAAAGGTGCCAAAATCCTTCACTTCTCAGATGAAAATAAGGATTTTCCGGCGTATCTTTGTCTTTATCTTGCGCAAAGGTGTTGAAATGGCGAGTAAACTGATCTTTAAGTATTTGATTGAATGTAATTTGGTTGGAAACAATATGCCCCGCTTGAATAAGATCCATTACTGCCAGTAACATACAGACTTTATGTGGGCTCTTTTGACCACCAGCACTATTCATTTTTAAATTTTGAAAACGTTCTAAATAATACTCCAGAGCCATCATTTACCTTCCGACGTTTTAATGTTTTCTAAAATCACGCTTTGCCATTTAACTTCCGGTCGATTTAAAGCGTCCTCTCCGTCAACAACATGACAGACAGAGAGCCCGAGTTTTCTACCCATATTTTCTATTTCAGCTACTGATACACCGTATGTCTCGCGTCCATCATCAAAACTCCCTTGACGCAACGTAATCACCAATTTTCCTCTGTCAGATAATAGAAGTGATAAAGCCCTCATCGCCTCAGTTCGCTGCCTAGTAGTTAAATGCATCCAAACTGCAGATAATAAAATAAGGTCGTACTGGTACGGCAATTCACTGACACGAACCAAGTCAGGCAGTGACTCCCCTACCCATACAATTTGCGCCGAGGAGTTTGAAATGGCTAATTGACGGAGATTACTGGCAGGTTCAACAGCAACAACAAAGCAGCCTTGATCAGAAAACCACTGAGCATCCCGACCAGAACCTGCACCAACATCCAAAACATTCGCGCCTTTTTCTGGCCAATACTGTTTCCATGAACGGTGCACTGACTCAAATGAAAGAGAGTCATATTGCTTCGCTAGCTCAACAGCATTTTTATCGTAATAAGAGATATTTGCAGACATGAACCAAGCCACCATCTACCATTCAATGATGATAAATAGCATGGTTGCATAAGGCGATTAAGTATTAATAAATAATGAGTTATTGTGATTTACCTCACAACAGCTAGTCAGAGAAGACAACGAAAAATCACTCGTTGTTTTTGAGATATAAAAAAAGACGTCCTAAGACGTCTTTTTTCAAGAATGTGGCGGTGAGTGAGAGATTCGAACTCTCGATACGTTGCCGTATACACACTTTCCAGGCGTGCTCCTTCAGCCACTCGGACAACTCACCGAATCAAATTGTGGTTAGCATCGTTGGCTAACGAGGCGCTAATTTAATGATTATGTGCCTTATGGTCAAGGCTAAAAATGAAAAAAAGTCCTGTTTTTCTGTTGTTTGCTCACTAAGTAACTAAATTGAACAAAACAGGTGCAGTTAAACACCTTGGTTGTAGCCAGGGACTCGGAACCAACGGCGGCACATGTCTAAGAAGTAGCCGTACAAAACGCCCATTCCACAAGATACAACCGCATTACTCGTAACTGCGGTAATGATTTGATCGGTCGATGCACCAACGGCTAATAGAATACCTGCGTAAACCGGAGATTGAAAAAGCACATAGGCGATAAGGTCAGACACGTTTTTCATAAATGAAGACGGTGAAACTTTACTACCTTGACGTAGTACCCAATCGCGGAAAACACCATAAGGCCAAGCGATAGCAATGTTAACTGGAATCGACAACGTACGTGATGCCAGAGACTGCTCAAACGTCATCCCTGAAATCAAAATCTCGATAATCATCCCTGTGACAAAGCAAAAAACCACCATAGCAAAAGTATCCGCTGCGGCATTACGAATACAAAATGGTCCACGAGACTTCATTTAGCAACCTCTAAAATCAAAAACTGCAATAAACAAAAAAATAAACATGATTAACTATGTAAATAGCAACCAACCAGATTATGTCGCTATTAGAACACAACGTTTGTAGTTTATGGTTCCATATTTAAAATGAAGATGTAAATTTATAACCAAATTTTGAAACTAAAGTAGTTTAATTCACCGATCCGGGCAAAAACTGCACTTTTTCGATCAAAAATGGCGTAAAAAACCAAAAATTTTCGTTATATAAGGAATTTAGAGGAGGAGAAAAGGTAATTTTACAGAACAAAATCTGGCACAATATGCGAAAAATAACTCGCTTATGCTACCTGCAGGGCATAATTCAGAGCTTCCCAATTTCTAGAACAATAGTCTTTACACAACAATGGCTAACGAGTTGGAAAGCCAGGTATGTTAAGGCGTGGCAAGCATGACTGTTAGCGCATCAACATCCGCTTGCTCTGGTGCTTGCTGACGCTGTAATTTACTTTCAATGCGTGCAGTAATTTGTGCAAGTTCCTGATTGGAGTGTGGTGTAATGTGCTTGATGATGTCAGAAAAGACCTCCAGAGCTTGGTGAAGGTTGTCATTATCAAGCGAAATGTAAAAGCTAAGTAGTAATGAGTCCGTGTTTATGTGATACGGATGCTTAGCCTTATTGCTTTTTGGGTCTTGGTACTGATAGAGCAAGTCTGCATGGCGATACAGGGCGTCGTCGAGTTCCGACACGACAACGGGTTTAGCAATGATATGGTCCACCCCAGCTTCCGTCATCAGTTCTTGAGTCTCTTTAAATACATCTGCGGTGCAACCAAAGATGAGAACTGACTTTGTTTCTGAATCCATTGCCCTGATAGCAGATATTGCACCAATACCATCTAGTACAGGCATGTGGTTATCCATCATTATTAGGTCAAACTGCTGCTTTCTCACTTGCTCTACGGCTAACTGACCATTCTCCACTCGTGTACATTCAAAACCCTTGGCTCGTAAAAACGTTTCCATGATCATGGCATTGGTTGTGTTATCTTCTGCGATTAATGCCTGTAAACCATTGCAGTCTAGTTTATGTTTAAGTGCCGTCCCCGTTTGGCTCGGCTCGCACGGTGTCAACTCAATCTCTACGGTGAATGTTGTACCAACATTTTCCCTACTTTCGAGCAAAACACTGCCGCCCATGTTCTCGGCAATTTCTTTTACAATCGCCAACCCTAACCCTGTGCCGCCAAAGCGTCTGGTTGTTGAAGATTCTGCTTGCTCAAACGGACGAAAGATCCGGTTCTGAGCCTCTTTTGGTATCCCAATACCGGTATCTTTAATCGCGATGCTCAGTTTGGTTGCACTTGGAGTAACATGTTCGCTTAATCTAACTTCAACTTCACCCTGTTCGGTAAACTTGACGGCATTATTTAGCAAGTTGAATAGGATCTGGCGCAATCGTGCTTTGTCGTTGTTATACCAGCGTCCGGATGGTACCTGTGAAACGACACGGAAGCGCAACCCCTTCTCTTCACATAAGGTGTGATAAACACTTTTCATGCTGCCAATAATCGATTCAATCGGAAATGGTGAATTAGAAAATTCAACGTGGCCATGCTCTATTTTCGAGTAATCCAGAATCTCGTTAAGCAATGTCATCATATGATCGCCTGATTCATACAGTGTACTTAACTGCTTTCTTTGCTCGTCGGTTAGCTTGGTCTTTAGAAGTATTTGCGCGGTACCCAAAACCCCGTTCATCGGTGTACGAATTTCATGAGACAACGTCGCCAGAAAGGCGGTCTTTGCGTTGGTTGATGCCTGTGCTTTTATCTTTTCATGTTCTAGATAAATGGTCTTTTCATTAAATTTATTGATGAGGTGCCCTATCTCATCTTCACTGTGATATTCGATATCGATGATTCCCCCCGTTTTAGAGTCATCAATTTTTGCCGCTATTTTGACAATGGGCTCAACGATATAACGGTTAAGTAAGTAGTAACCGACCAAAACACATAGAAGTAGAAACGGAATGATGCCGCTCTCAACACTCATCACCTGAGCAAAAACCTGATCGGCCACACGCTCTTTCGCATTCACCACTTCCATTCGCCAGTTGAACTCTCCAAAGTGAAGCTCACTAACATACATCTCATTCCGCAGCTGGAAGTTATGTTCGATAATCACGTTTGAGTTGGCATCTCTAATGTTAACGCCCAGAGAATATTGATTGGTATGCTCTCGAATAAACTGAAACAAAGCTGCCAAAGAGACATCCACAGTCGCTACACCTGCAAACTCACCGTCTCTATAGTAAGGTGCAGAAGCGGTGATCATTTGAACTTGGGTGAAAGTATCGATGTAAACCGAAGACCAGCGAATAGAGCCTGCTGACGCATTGGCAGCAACGACATACCAAGGTTCTTTATCGTATCCAGCCGATTGAGGGTTATTGTACGAATGAATTTGATCGATACTGCCATCCAGATTCTTGTTGAAAAACAGGCTGGTATACTTCCGTTGGTCAGCAAGTTGTTCAGGCTTTGGCCACAAACCACCGCTGACAAGCATGTCACCGCTTAAGCGTAAGATTTGAGGGATAGTCGTACTGAAAGAGCCAGTTTGATTGGGGCTTTGAGCCAGGCCTACGAGGCTGTTAAGGACACTGGTTGACGCAAGCAACGGTTCTTTAATCTGAGAAGCTAGCAGTTGCGTTCGTAAATCGAGGTTTTGTTCTAGTTTTTCACGCACTGGCGGCTCAAGCACAAAGTACACCACCGAGCCAACCGTTGCGATAAAGAAGCAAAGGTAAAGCGTCAGTGCGAAAATACTTTTTCGGCGGAGTGATGAGCGAATTTCCATAGGTGTTAACAAATCTTCCCTAATATCGATTTATCGTTAATTGATTGGTAAGATGGCCGCAACCAACCAGCCCATGAACAAATGGTATTCTATTTTGAAACTACAAGACATTCTTTCTCTTCCAGAACTTGATGGAAAACTACTAAATCTAGCGAAAACTCAAGGCTTTGTCACTGCGATGGCTTCAGCACCAAATGTATTGATGCCTCAAGAGTGGCTACCATTCTTGTGGGGTGGAGAAGAGACAGCACCTTTTAGTGATGGTGAACAATTAGAACTGTACATTGATGGAATTGTACAAATGTGGAACCAAACTCGCCCTGCGTTGCTAGAAGGTTCATGGGGCTGGCCGGAAGGCTGCGCGCTGGATGAAAAAGACATCGTAACCACCACCACTCGTGACTTCTGTGAGGGTGTATTACAAGGCTGGCAGTTGGCTCGTGACGACTGGGAAACACTGATGCCTGAAGAAAGCGAGGATAACGCGCTACTTGGTGGTGTGCTGCTTTCTCTGACTATGCTTTACGATCCAGAAACCACGATCGAAACATTAGCTGAACAAGGCATGGTCGGGCTTGAGCAATTCGAAGAGATCTTCAACGCAATGCCAGTCATGCTTTGTGGTCTGACTCAACGCGGCGTCGCGCTCGCTGAAGAGCAATAATCCTTTCTCATTAAGCCGCTGCCCATCAGCGGCTTTTTGTATTCTTCTTATCCTCCCCGTGAAAACCATTCACCGCATCGACATTTGTTTCAGTAAGTAATTCATCCCAATTACACATGTCACTATTTTGTAAAAACAATATTACAATTCCTTACTTTCTTTGTTAGTATCTGCGCCCAATTTTGGTTAATTGAATGTTGTGATGCAAATAGCGACAAATCGGCAGGTAATACAAAAAGTAATGGCGGTATACGTCATTACTGCTTTGCTGTTTCAGATATATTTGCTGGCGACAATGGCACTTAACCCATCACAAGTTCATAACAAAAACTGGCTCTCTGAAGCACAGGGAGAAAAGATACTTCTTTGTACTGCGGAAGGCTTTAAATGGGTCGACATCAAAGAGCTGATTGAAGATAACACTATCAGTTCACCTTCAAACTCTGATTTTCATGATCCACTTAAATTCAGTTGCCCGCTGTTAGACGTATGTCAGTTCTCAATCTCATTACTTGCGATTGTTATTGCTGCGGTCGCTCTGTGGCTATGCCGAGTAACCGCGCCCTTTGCTAACTACTCGCACATCCATTGCCAGCGCAAAATCTATCTCTCATTAGCGCCCAAGCAATCACCACCAACGGCTTTCCTTGCCTAGTCCGGCTCTCACGCCGCACGCCTAATTTATCTAAAACAAACCACTCTACCCGCCTTTGTTTATAAAGCTGCGGGAGGCATTTGTACGTCTGAATACTCATCGACGTCCAAGGAAAATAATTAGAAAGGAAAGTCCATGTTCAACAAAAAACAAACCCCAAAAGCGCTCATTACTGCACTTAGCTTTGGTTTACTCACCGCTTGCAACGGTGGTTCTGATTCAAGTTCGCCTGCAACAGCCGAACCTGCCATTCAAAATGTTACCCTCGAATTTGCGACGCGGGTTGGCGAGCAAGATATCCAATGCCAGGTGATGGACACTGCGATCGCTGGAGTCAAAAACACTCAGCCTGAATTTACCGATGTGCGTATGTATATCTCTGAAATAGAGCTGCTTGATGACGACGGCGCAGCTACCCCACTTGAACTAATCCAAGATGGTAAGTGGCAATACCAGAATGTCGCACTATTGGATTTTGAGACAGGCACGGATAGCTGCGCGAACGGTAACGAAGCGCTAAACAATCAAATCACAGGGCAAGTACCAAAAGGCAACTACACAGGTATTCGCTTTACGCTCGGCGTGCCTGCGGAGTTAAATCACGTTGGTATCGATGGTGACGATGCAATCTCTCCGCTCGATGTGATGGGGATGAACTGGAGCTGGCAGAACGGGCATAAACACCTGCGCATGGATGTAGCTGGCTGGAATATCCATCTGGGGACAACGGGTTGTGAAGTGATTGACGCCAACACCGAAACCGTTGATTGCGATTCATCACGCCCAAATCGCCCTAGCTACCAGTTCGATGATTTCAACCCATCAACTAACGTTATCGTGTTTGATTACCAACGCCTTGTTGCCAACAGTGATATCACATTTAACACCGCTGACACTCCGCTCGGCTGTATGTCATCCAGTGTTGATCCAGAATGCCAGGGCGTATTCGACAACCTCGGACTGGATTTAGTCACAGGTGAATGTACCGCGGGTGATTGCAGTAGTTCTCAATCCTGGGTATCGGTGGAGTAAGCCTTATGTCAGCAAACCACAAGTTCGGTTTGCTGGCATCGCTCACGATATTCACGATCGTAGGCTGTGACAGCGAATCAAGTTATGACGCCACCCCATCAAACCCGGTGAATGAGTTTGGTTTTGACTTTCAAACCGGCTCTCTTCCTAAGCCGAAAGAACCGTCAGATAACGTGGCAACTGAGGAAAAATTCCAACTTGGCAGACATCTTTTTTATGACACTAAGCTTTCTGGCAACCAAACAATGTCATGCGAATCCTGCCACCAGCAGGCACTGGCGTTTTCTGATGGGGTAAAACTACCAACTGGTTCAACGGGTGAAGTGCTGCATAGGAACTCCCAAACATTAACCAATGTGGCCTACAACGCATCTTACACCTGGGCGAACCCAATCTTGAAAGAGATTGAACAGCAGTTGGTGATTCCTCTCTTTGGAGAGTTTCCTGTCGAACTGGGCATTAACGATTCAAATCGAACCGAGATTCTGGAGCGCTTTGCTACTGATGTCAGGTACCAAAACTTGTTTAATGCCGCGTTTCCCGACCAGCAGGATACGGTGACCTTCCCTAACATCATCAAAGCACTCGGTGTGTTTACTCGCGCATTGATTTCTAAAGACTCTGATTTTGATCGCGGCACGATGAGCAGTGCTGCGATGCGTGGCCAAGATCTGTTCAACAACGAGAAAACGGAATGTTTCCATTGCCACAGCGGGTTTAATTTTAGTGATTCAACTCTGCACGATGATTCTGTGTTTGTCTCTCGGCCCTTCTTCAACACGGGCTTATACAACCTAGACTCGGAAGGGAGCTATCCCACAGAGGACAATGGCCTGTTCACCGTCACGCAAGATCCTAAAGACAAAGGAAAGTTCCGACCACCAACGCTGAGAAATGTCGCTTACACCGCGCCGTATATGCACGATGGAAGCATCGAAACTCTCGGTGAGGTATTGGATTTCTACGCCAATGGTGGGAGAAATATCACCTCAGGTGAGAATCAGGGAGACGGGCGTAATAACCCAAATAAAAGTGAATTTGTTAAAGGCTTCACGTTAAGCCAAGAGGAAAAAGAAGACATGCTGGCGTTTTTAAATGCGTTAAGCGATGAGGTGTTCATCTCCAACCCTCGCTATGCCAACCCATTTGTTGGGGAGGAAGCGCAATGATTCGTTTACTAGCTTTGCTCGCTTTATTGTTTATCGTAAATCCTCTACGAGCGGAACTCGAGGCAGAACCGAACCTACTGGACAAAGTGAATCTCCAGACCAATATTTTTGCTCAGTTTGGTTACTATCAAACGGACAGAGAGTCTGCCTACGCGATTCCCGGCGTGATAACCGACAATAGTGCTTTCCACTATGAAGAAGGCTTACAGTTTATGCATGGTGAACTCGGTTTTTTAGCCAGCTTAGATAACATTCTGGCGACCAAACTGATAATAGGCAGTCATCACGGTGAGTCTATCGAGTTAGAAGAGCTCTGGCTTCAGCCTTACCTACATCAGGATTGGACGTTACGCGTCGGTCGTCAACTCAGTCAAATTGGTCTGTATAACAGTACTCATGAGCATGACTGGCGATTTATAGATACGTCATTGACTCAGCAGGCCTTTTTAGGTAGCCAATATACCGATGACAGCGTGCAAATATCTTATGCTCGGAACAGTTACGATCTCACCTTCTGGGTTGGGCGGGGAAATAACTTCCCAGCGCAATTTGATGACAGTTCCGCTTCACCTTCGGCTTATGGCCTTCATTATCAATGGTTCCATTTTCGAAATGATTACCAACTGAAAATCGTCTCTAGTGCCGCCTACTTTGAAGCAACACAGCGAAGTCAGCAAGACTCCGACGGTCACTCACACTCTCTTCTGGAGACTGACGGGCTGATTTTTGATGGGGATACCACGTTGGTCAGTATTGGTGGCAGCCTGGAGTGGCATGACTTTAATTGGGAGCTTGAGTGGATGGGCCAATCTATTGATTCCACGCTAATCGACTCGCAACAGATCACAACAGAACTCGATGCATTTCAGCATGGTATTACCACACAGGTAAGTTGGCAGTACAACAATCTGGAGCTCGGCGCTCGCTATGACTGGCTTCTTACCGATAACGACGTCACCAATACAAGCGAAGAGATCGAAACAGTATTAAATTCAACAGGCCATACTCCACAGCGATTCAGTGCTATCGCTAACTGGCGTTTTGCCCCTTATCAACTGTTGCGATTGCAAGCCAGCTACGAATCCATTTTACAGACCGAACAAGCTGCGTTTTGGCTTGTGTATCAAGGCGGCGTGACATGGTCAACTCAATAAATCAGCTCAGTTTAGGTTAAATAAAAGAGACAGTTATGAAAAAATACCTCAGCCGCTTCACGTTATGTATCGCAGCACTGCTCACTTCCGCAGCCAGTGCCCATGAATACACGACAAACAGCATTAAAATCGACCATCCTTGGAGCCGGGAAGCGCCACCCAATGCAACCGTAATCGCGGGTTTCTTTCAGCTAAAGAACCTGTCCACCAGAGATGATTTTTTGATCAGCGCGACAACACCAGTTGCTGAGCGAGTGGAGATTCATCAGCATGAAATGAGTGATGGTGTGATGAAAATGAAGAAAATCGAAAATGTCCGGGTAGGCACAATGAAAAGTGTGATGTTTGAGCCAGGCGGCTATCACTTGATGATCTTCAATCCCGAGCAATCATTCAAACAGGGCGAGCGTTTTCCTATGACGCTTGAATTTAGAAACGCAGGAAAAGTAGAAATAGAACTCGCTGTAGAAGTGAATACCTACCTTCATTCACATTAACATTGAAGGAGCCTTTCGGTTGGGAAGGCTCCTTATATCCCTCTTCGTGAATTCGCCTCTTCTCATCCGACGGAGGAGCCTGGCACTATAGAATCACGTGAGGAATATAACGCGCCATATCCTGAGTAACTAAATTGCTGTCCTCACGAATCGAAATACCCGCGGCTCGGTCGTTAATCAGCCAGCTGCCGATAAGCGTATGACTTTGTCCAAACTTCGGTAACGGATGATATTGCTGAACAATGTTTTTGCTCGATTCATAAGGTCCTGGCGTTTTAACCACGCGCTGACCATTTTTCACTATCTCGATATTCGCGCCTTCACGTGAAAATAGCGGCTTTATCACATAGTCTTTTAAGCTTGCCGCTTTGGGATCCTCAGCAAAATAGGCAGGCAGTAAATTGGGGTGATTAGGAAAGCGTTGCCAAAGTAATGGCAGCAAAGCTTTATTCGAAAGAATGGACTTCCACATCGGCTCTAACCAGTTAACGTTCGCAGTTGAGAGATAAGTGCTGTACGCATCCTCAAACATAAACTCCCAAGGGTAGAGTTTGAACATCCAGCGAATAGCTCGGTTGTCCGCATCAACAAATATCCCCTCTTCCGTCACGCCAATGTCTTCAACGTAGACAAAAGCCGTTGATAACCCAGCCTCCCGAGCACAATCTTCAAGATATTGAACGGTACCTTTGTCTTCTTCGGTATATTTGCAGCAACTGAAATGCAGCGTTTGTCCCGGCTGTAGCTTGGCAATCTCAGCAAAGCGCTCGATAAGGAAATCTTGCAGTATATTGAATTGATCTGCACTTTGGTGAATTCGCCCTTTATTCACCACATCTTCAAGCCACACCCATTGCCAGAATCCAGTCTCAAATAATGACGTCGGCGTATCCGCATTGTTTTCCAGAAGCTTCGCTGGCCCAGATCCGTTGTAGGCGAAATCCATTCGTGAATAGAGGGAGGGTTCATTGCGTTTCCATGAGGAAGCGACCTGGGACCACATAACTTCAGGAATCGCACATTTCGTCAGTAACTCTTCACTGCGTACCACTTGGTCAACAATTTCGAGGCACATCTGGTGCAGCTCTTCTGTGGGATCTTCAAGATCCTGTTCGATCTGCGCCAGAGTAAACTGATAATACGCGGTCTCATCCCAGTAAGGTTGGTCGTACATGGAATGGAAGCCAAAACCAAACTGGCGTGCCAGTTCACGCCAGTTTTCTCTTTCTTGTATTTCTCTTCGAAACATAGTGTCTGTTAACCGCCGCGACTACCTGATACCGCTTTGCCAAAGCCGCCTCGAGACATAGCCTGACCAATCGTACCGCCGCCACGCTTGTTCAATCGGCTGCTCGCAACGCTAGTCGGCTGGTTTCGGTACGAGCCATAAAACTGCCCGGCACCGTTGTAATATTTCGACTTATAACGGTACATCGGCTCGGAGTAGTAACTCTTGTTGTATCCGCTCAGATTGCTAAGAGCGCGACTAAAGAAGAACCCACTGGCAAAGGGAACATAGGAGTTGTAGCGAGAACTGTAATAACAGTCATCTTGATAGAAGTCGTTCTCACACTCATGCTCTGTGGTATAGCGTGGTGCATTTTGCTCCGCTCTTTCCTTCGCTTCCTGATAGGCGATGTCACACTGCTCGCTGAACCCGGGTTCCGATGCTTTGCACTCACTGGCGTCAAGGTAAATAGCGCCTTCAGTCGTTGACTCCTGTGTCGCAAGATAAAATATCCCGCCAAAAGCTGCAAAAGGGATAAGGCGACTGACTTTAAAGCTCTTATCCATGGATGAACGTTTAACGTTAGAGCTGCGTTTCATCGTTTCTCCTAATACGTCATACAGGCGGCATTAAGTACACCGACAGAAACGGATACTGCAGCAAGTACAATACCCGCGGGTACCTCGTTGTTTTCAATCCGCTCTGATACTTTTGGCATCAGAATAAAACGAACAATTCCAAACGCAATCAGCTGAGCTAATAACGCGACAACACCCCAAACCATAAAATCAATGATGCTGACTGAGTTTTTCGCCGCGCCTGCAATTGCCAGACAGTAACCAAGAAAAGCACCACTTAACGCCACTGCTGCTGCTGTATTTTGCTCTTCTTTAATGAGTTGCCATTCATCATAAGGGGTCAGTTTTATATAAACGAATTTGAACGCCAAAACGAAAACAATCGACACTGAAAAATAGAGTAAGAAATTGGGAAATCCCGCTAACAAGTCTGCGATGATGTGCATTATTTGTCCTTTATCATTTTGTTCCATGCAAAATCTTCAATACGTTCATCTGCAATATAAAACAGTTTGCTTTTTGGTGGTACGTCAGTATCTAGGTCCGGATTTAGCTCGATGCCCTCACCTAAATCGATGGCAATAAGCGTTGCATGGTGATGCTTTTTAATAAACCCAAACAGGTTTTCAATCTTGGTCGTTGGTTGGTTTTCAGGATAGATCACGGAGTATTGTGTCATACCTCGAGTTGAGGCTAGCAGTTCCTGATGCAACGCACTCGAACCAGGATCCACGGCTGCCTTGGCTAACATTTCAGCCCCAACAGCTGGAATACACTCCGCTTTCGGGCAATGCTGGCTCAGTAAACGACCCAGCGCTTCATCTTTAAAATAGGCAAGCAAGTGTGCGTCAGGGTTCACAGAGGCACAATACAGTGCAGCAGACAAAGTGATATCATCCGATAAGTTATCGACGATGATGCAGCTCGCCTCTGTAATGTTCGCGTTTGACATCTCCTGTGAGTCGGTATAACTGGTTACTTTAATAAAGTGAATTTCACCCGGTAGAGGGTTTTCAATATCTGAGCGACTGCACAGTACTACCGGACGTTTTCCTGACTCTTCATGCTGCAACATACGAATCAGGTGCATGGTTCTTGACCCGTTCCAGCCCAATAATACGATATGGTTTTCCACTCTTACTCTCCGTTTACCGATAATTCCCGCTCGCCAATAATCTACCGCCGCACCTGCCACACGCCCCAAAAGTGCCGCAAACAGGCTCAATCCTCCCGGAATTACAAACAAGACCACAACCCACTTACCTAAATCGGTTACTGGAGAATGATCGCCGTAACCAACGGTGCTCGCCGTCACCATCAAGTAATAGATAAAGCTCGAAAAGTTTTCCGTAAGTTCCGTCTCGCCTGCCAGAACCAATAGCCCCCAAGAGAGGCTGATATATAAAAGGCTAATGACGACAAGGTTGCGGGTACTTAGTTTAAAAAAGTGCGAACTTAACCACTTTTTAACGACCAGCCACACTGCCATAAGTATTCAGTTCCTAAATGCATTACGTCTTTCAATAGTAACCCATTGATTGTAAGACACAAAAAAACCAGCCATATTCGGCTGGTTTTTGAGATTCATCTTAAGATAATGCGAAAAATTTACGCGTTACCCTTTACCTGCATATTAAGCTGTTCTGCAAAATCTAACATGCGGTTTAGTGGGATAAGCGACTTAACGCGAAGCTCTTCATCAACAAAGATTTCATGCTCTGCACCACCTTCACGAAGTGCTTGTTCAATCGCTTTCAAGCCGTTCATCGCCATCCAAGGGCAATGTGCGCAGCTACGACATGTCGCACCAGCTCCTGCTGTTGGGGCTTCGATAAGCTCTTTTTCAGGAACCAGTTGCTGCATCTTGAAGAAGATGCCTTTATCGGTTGCCACGATCATTTGCTTGTGAGGAAGCTCTTTCGCGGCTTTGATAAGCTGACTTGTAGAGCCAACAGCGTCGGCCAATTCAACCACGCTTGCTGGTGATTCTGGGTGAACTAGAATCGCAGCGTCTGGATAAACGCTCTTCATCTTGCGCAGTGCGTCAGCAGAGAACTCATCATGAACAACACATTCACCTTGCCACAGCAGCATGTCTGCGCCAGTCTTATTCGCAATGTACGAACCCAGGTGACGGTCAGGACCCCAGATGATTGGTTTGTCTTCTGCGTCCAGGTGTTCAACAATTTCAAGTGCAATACTTGATGTGACTACCCAGTCAGCACGTGCTTTAACCGCTGCAGATGTATTGGCGTAAACCACAACCGTATGGTCAGGGTGAGCATCACAGAACTCACTGAATTTATCCGCAGGACATCCAAGATCAAGCGAACATTCCGCTTCCAACGTTGGCATTAGAATGCGCTTTTCCGGAGTTAGAATCTTCGCCGATTCGCCCATAAAGCGAACGCCACCGATGATCAATGTGCTTGCCGGGTGACGGTTACCGAACTTCGCCATTTCTAGCGAGTCACCAACAAAACCGCCAGTCTCTTCAGCCAACGCCTGAATTTCAGGGTCAGTGTAGTAATGTGCGATAAGGACGGCATCTTTTTCTTTAAGCAGCTTTTTAATGCGCTCAATGTAAGACGCTTTCTCGTCTTCGCTCAACGGAACAGGTTTTGGAGGGAATGGGTAAACAGTGTCGATTTTATCTAGTATATGGCTCATTGCTCTTGCTCTACGCAACTTCCTTTAATCCGCGTATTGTAACCTCGTTAATTTTCAAAAACCAACCCATAGCGAGGATTTATAGAGCTCTAGCCGTATATCTTTGTTCCAATTAACACTTATTAACTTAATACACAGGCCAATAAAAGAAAAAGGAGCCAGAAGCTCCTTTTAGAAATAATCAAAGACAGTGGTTACAGTTTAGCGCCTGCAATTTTCGCTGAGGCACTATTTGGGTACTCATCGACCACTTGCTGATAAAACTTCTTCGCCTGCTCAGCATTGTTGTTACGCTCAGCGATATCGCCAAGTTTCACCAATGCATCTGCTCGCTTGTTAGAATCTTTGTAAGAAACCACTGCAATAAAGCTTTTCGCGGCTTCTTTATCCTGCTTTTTAGCGTAATACAATTGGCCTAACCAATAATGTGAGTTCGCTGTGTAAGTGGAGTCAGGATAATCCTTCTGGAATTGCTGGAATGCAGCAATTGCGCCAGCGTAATCGCGCTTTTTAAGGATAAGATCCACAGCGTCTTGGTAAGCCGTCTGCTCATCCGCATTCGGAGTGTATTGACCACCCGGTTCTGCTGACTCCGTCTCTTGAACGACGGGCGCTGACTTCATCTCACCACGCATGCGATCAAGCTCAACGAACAGCTCTCTCTGCCTCTGAAGCATTTGCTTCATTTCATGGTTGTTTCGTTCCAACTGACCTCTTAGATCACTGATCTCTCGTGACATTTGGTCAATTTGCTCTTGCATTTGGAACTGAAGACGGCTGCGACTTTGCAGTAGGCGTTCTAATCGCTCGACATCCGTCTCGGATGAACGACTTTTAGAAACTGAAGATGTGCTGTTGAGATCAGATACTGGAGCTGGTGCAGCGAACGCGAAGCTCGCTGCACTTGCCAGTAACGTAAGCGCAACAGCGCGCTTAGTGTTACTGAACAACATGAGGATTCCCTCGAATTAGTATACTAAAACCGCACGACGGTTTTTAGCGTAAACGTCATCAGACTGGCCTAGAAGAAGTGGCTTCTCTTCACCGTAGCTAACGATTGAAATTTGGTCTGCCTGAACACCCAGTGCTTGTAGGTAGTTTGCAACTGCTTGAGCACGACGCTCACCTAGCGCGATGTTGTACTCTGGAGTACCACGCTCATCAGCGTGACCTTCGATAGTTACGCGTAGTGATGGGTTTTTGCTTAGGTACGCCGCGTGAGCCGCTAGCATCTCTTCGTAATCACCAGCAATTGTTGAGTTATCAAATGCAAAGTAGATAGTTTGAGTTTCGCGTAGCGCTTGCTCTTTAAGCTCTTGCTCAGTCAGTTGACCAGCTTGATCGATCGGTGATACGACTGTTGTTTCAACAGCGCCGCTTTGGTTAGTTGCGTCACCTGTACTTGAAGCAGCGTCGTCACTTGAACTACACGCAGTCATAGCCATAACTGGAAGCGCGATAAGTAGCCCTTTTAGAACCTTGTTAAGTTGCATCTTATTTTCCTTTATTAATCTATCTTATTATTACAAAAACGGTGACCACGCAGGCGCTCTTACGCGTCCATTTGTCGCAGGTAATCTCGCTTTAAATCGACCATCAATGGAAACCATCGAAAGTACGTTTTTCTTATTGTACATGGAGCTATATACAACCATGCCACCGTTTGGAGCAATACTTGGTGACTCATCAAGTAAGGTCTTGGTAAGAACTTGAAGAGCACCCGTTTCTAAATCTTGTTTTGCCAAGTTGAAGCCTGAATCACTGCGATTCACCATCACCAGGAATCGGCCGTCAGGTGTGATTTGACCACTCAGGTTCTGACTACCTTGCCAAGTTAAACGATTAGTATCACCGCTGCCCAAATCTACTTGATAAATTTGAGGTTTTCCACCCCTATCCGATGTGAAAACCAACGATTTTCCATCTGGGTGCCAGAACGGTTCTGTATTATTTGATCTGCCACGCGTAATTTGTGTGAGCTGGCGAGATCTCAGGTCGAATGTGTAGACCTGCAATGAACCCGTCTTCGACAGAACAAGCGCAAGTTTGCTGCCATCCGGAGAAAACTTAGGTGCACCGTTGTGACGAGGATAAGAAGTAATCTTTTCTCGTTCGCCAGTGTAGATATTCATGATGTAAATTTCAGACTGACCGTTTTGGAAGCTTACATACGCTAGCTTCTGGCCATCTGGAGACCAAGACGGTGACATCAACGGCTGTTTAGAGCGAAGTACCAAACGTTCGTTGTAACCATCGTAGTCAGAAACACGCAGTTGGTAAGGAAAACGCTCAGTGTCACTCACCACTACATAGGCAATTCGGGTCATGAATGCGCCGCGGTCACCCGTCAGCTGCTCATAAACCAAATCGGAAATGCGGTGCGCGTATTCACGCATGCGAGACGCTTCTACGGTCGCAACTTTGTTGAACAACACATGGTCTTTCGATAGTACGAGTTCACCATCACTGCCTAATGCTTTACCCTGACCGCCGGTTAGCTGACCACGAACGATATCAACAAGCTGGTAGTTAACCACGTAATTACCCTGCTCATTTTGCGTGATAGAGCCTGTCAGTAAGGCATCAACACCAAGATTAGTCCATGAATCAAAGTTAACCTCAGATTCATTAAAAGGCGTCTGTGGCATTTTGTTCGTCGGTACCGGGCTGAATTTTCCACTGCGTTGTAAATCAGAGGCTATCACCGCAGAAATATCTGTTGGCAGCGCCGCAGCACCTTCCCATTTAAATGGAACTACAGCTATTGGTCGTGCTGAATCAATACCGTCGGTAATAACCAACTCTAGTGCAGCGTTCGCTACATTCGTCATACTGCTTAGCAGTACAAACATTCCTAGTAAAAGGCGTTTAATCACGTCTCTGTTCCTTTTAGTCCAAAGCAACCGTTAAGTTGATGTCTTTCAGTTTTTCATTGACCGCAGCTTCTGACGATTTAGGGAACGTCCCAACTTGTGCAATCGCTCTTTTTGCTGCCGCACAAACTCGCGTATCGCCACCCAGTACGGTAACACCAGCAACCATCATATCCGACCCGGTAGGAATCAGTTTGATGTTGACCCTACACTCCTTTCCCAGCAAATAGTCATCCTTAATCAACTTTTGCTGAATACTCTGAGTGTATATCGACGACATACGAGAAAGCTCGTCGTTGATAAATTGGTTACGAGCCGCACTGTTTTGGCTTGCTTCATCTTCTAAGCCAGCAAAAATGTCATCCAATGCTGCTTCTTGTTGTTTGCGTTCACGCTCGGCTTTCTCAGCAGCTTCACGAGCTTTACGTTCGCGTTCAGCCGCCTCTTTGGCTGCTTTTTCTTTTGCGATACGTTCTTGCTCGGCTTTTTGCGCGGCTTCACGTTCACGTTTGGCTTTTTCTTCAGCTTCTTTCGCTGCTTTCTCGCGCGCCACACGTTCTTGTTCCGCTTTTGCAATCGCCGCTTCTTTCGCTAAACGTTCCTGCTCCGCTTTACGTACCGCCTCTTCTTTGACTTTACGTTCTTGTTCAAGCTTAGCAGCTCGCTCTTGCTCTTTGCGAACACGTTCCTCTTCGGCTTTGCGTTCCTGCTCTTTTTTCTTGCGCTCGGCTTCCGCTTCACGCGCGGCTTGAGCATCTTTAGCCTGTTGCTCTTTCAGCTTGCGAATTTGCTCTTCTTCAGCTTTGCGATTTTTTTCCAGCTGCTCGGCTTCCCGTCTTAATTTATCCAGACGTTCTTGTTCCTTCTTAGCGGCCTTTTCGCGTTGCTGACGAATCTCTTTCGCTTGTTGCTGAACAAGCTTTGGATCGATAACAACGGCCTGAACCATCTGTCCTGTTGGTTCAGGTTTTGACATTGTTAGATCAGTACCCCAAAGCAATGCGACTACCAACAGGGCGTGCAAACCCACCGATATCATTATCGGCTTGGAGTACTCTTTGGTCTGGTTCTTTTTTTCTTTCATGAATAGTTGACGTTTATTCCCTGATATCGGTCAGGAGCCCTACTTTAGGGATACCGGCACGACTCAATTCATCAAGTAGAAGGACTACATCTGCATACGGGGTTGCTGCATCGCCACCTACCGCAACAGGTGAATCAGGTTTAAGCGATCGCTCAGCTTTCACACGTACAATCACGTCTTGCAGTGATAGGCCACGCTGAACTTCTTCATCGTTGACACTCAGACCTAAGTTACCATCGCGATCAATTTCGATAATGATGAAACTGCTATCAGTATCTCCGGCTAGCTCCTGAGCAGGGGTTGCGTTTGAGGTCTTTGGTAGCTCAACGTCAACACCTTGCGTCACGAATGGAGCGGTTGCCATGAAAATGATCAACAGTACCAGCATCACGTCGATATAAGGTACAACGTTGATCTCTGCCGTCATTTTGCGCTTTTTAGGTTGGTAACCCGCCATGCTTTATTCCTTATCCGCGCTGTCTCGGCCAGCCATCGCCTGACGATGAAGGATGCTGTGGAATTCTTCTGAGAAAGTCGCGTACGTGTGCTCAAGCTTACTTACTTTGTTGCTTAGTCGGTTGTAAGCCATTACCGCTGGGATAGCAGCAAACAGACCCATTGCCGTCGCGATCAACGCTTCTGCGATACCTGGTGCTACCATCGAAAGGGTTGCTTGTTTTACTTCACCCAGTGCGATAAACGCATGCATGATGCCCCAAACGGTACCAAACAGACCAATGTACGGGCTGATTGAACCTACCGTAGCAAGGAAAGGTAAGCTGGTTTCTAGCTCATCAACTTCACGAGCAACGGCAACGCGCATGGCACGTCCTGTCCCTTCCATAATGTAAGCTGGAGAGTTTGCGTTACTCTTACGCAGACGTGCAAATTCTGTAAAACCGGCGTAGAAGATCTCTTCTGTGCCGATGATTTCATCTTTACGAGCTTTTACTTTTTGGTAAAGCTGAGAAAGATCGGTACCTGACCAGAACTTATCTTCAAATGATTCTGCATCTTTTGATGCGTGTGAAAGCACTTTGCTGCGCTTAATGATCATCGCCCATGACGCAATCGACATACCAAGTAGTGTCAGCATCACAAGTTTTACCAACAGACTTGCCTGAAGAAAGAGATCTAAAATGGAAATATCAGCAGTCACTATTTGTTAGCTCCGAATTAATAAATGCTGGAATAGCTATTGGTTTCATTTTCTTATTATCGACACATGCTACCTTAACAAAGGTACTGCACAATATCCGCCCTTGATCATTGACCAACTCTTGACAGAATTGTAAAGACGCACGTTTTATTTCTGACACTCGGGTCAAGACTGTCAAATGTTCGTCCAGCTTTGCCCCTTGTTTGAAATCGATATCCATGTGTCGGACAACGAAACCGATGTTTTGTTCCAGTAACACTTGTTGAGAGATACCTTTTGCACGCAACATTTCAGTACGGGCACGCTCAAAGAATTTCAGGTAATTTGAATGATAAACAACGCCACCCGCGTCTGTGTCTTCATAGTACACGGTGATCGGCCAGCGGAATGAATTAGATGTGCCTTGCAAGAGAGTACCAATAGAGTCAATTCTTTAAAGTAGTTACTATAACTTAAGCAATATGAATTGGTACCAAGTGAGCGGAATATTTTTGATTTTTGTAGAAAAAATAAAAGCCAGGCAAAGAGCCTAGCTTTTAATCGATGATGAAATAACCGACTTTATTTCAGCTTATTTCAAGCTACATGAAATAGCGTACAGTTAAATACAATAAGATAGTCAGTGAAAAGTATGGGCTGAATAACACCTGCCAATACCAACTTCTCGGCTTGAAGCCAACGCCAAACACCATGCTTGAGCATACTGCCCAAATCAGTGCTGGAGCGATGACGGCGTTAAACCCGCCAATCGCCTGGCTGTAAGCTTCTGGCTCCCACATGACCAATCCAACATGCATAAAGCCGAGGATGAGAGATAAGACCCTCAGCAGAGTCTTATCTGTTGGTTCATGTAACTTCGCTACCTTATCAGCGAGATCACTCACTGTCTTTATCCATCATTTCTGAGTGCTCTAACCAAAGAGCGTTGATGATACCGAATGCACAAGCAAGTAGTACACCTAGAATCCATGCGAAATACCACATAGTGATTGCTCCTTAGTAAAGTGAGTTTTTGTTGTCTTCAATGTACTTATCATCCAAGCGGCCGAACATCTTGTAGTAAGTCCAAGACGTGTAACCCAGAATGATTGGTACCATAACAAACGCAACACCTGTCATTAGGTTAAGCGTCAGCTCAGATGAAGTTGCATCCCACATCGTCAAGCTGTGGCTAGGCACTAGATCTGACGGCATGATGAATGGGAACATCGCAAAACCAGCAGTAAAGATAATACCCGCAACACCAAGGCTTGAAGTGATGAACGAAGTCGCACACTTTTCAAGGCGAGAAGCCAGAACAGTAAGTAGTGGCATCGCAACACCTAGTACTGGTGCAGCCCATAGCAGTGGGTGGGTTTCAAAGTTCTTCATCCACGCACCTGCTTCACGAATCACCTCTTTGTTCAGAGGGTTAGACGCTGCATTGGTATCAATACCACCAACAATTACGTAGCCTTCAATGTTCTGAACCCAGAAACCAGCAACAACAAACGTTACCACAGTTAGCAGACCAGTAAGCTGAGCGACGTTACGCGCACGAGTATGCACTTCGCCAGTAGTCTTCATCTGTAGCCAGCTCGAACCCTGCATCAGAATCATGAACAAGCTTACTAGGCCACACAGCAACGCGAATGGGTTTAGCAGACCAAAGAATGAACCGTGATACGTTGGCATCAGGAAGTCACTCAATTGGAATGGAACACCTTGTAGAAGGTTACCAAAAGCTACACCGAAGATAATTGGCGGAACAAAGCCACTGATTGAGATACAAATATCCCAGTTTCTGCGCCATTTTGGATCTTCAATTTTCGAGCGGTAGTCCAGACCAAGAGGACGTAGCCACAGCGCTGCAAGCGTCAAGATCATCGCTAGGTAGAAACCAGAGAATGACGTTGCGTACACTAGAGGCCAAGCCGCAAACAATGCACCACCCGCAGTGATAAGCCAAACTTGGTTACCATCCCAGTGTGGGGCGATTGAGTTAATCATGACACGACGTTGTGTGTCGCTTTTACCGATAACAGGTACAAGCGCGCCTACACCCATATCGAATCCATCTGTTACTGCAAAACCAACTAGTAGAACACCGATCAGTACCCACCAGATGAATCGCAAGATTTCGTAATCAAACATCTTGTTGTCTCCTTGTCTTACGCTTCTACTTGGCGACTAACTTTGTCTTCAACAGAGTCAGCGTTTTGCTCGAAGTGGTAACGTCCAGTTTTCAGACTACTTGGACCTTTACGAGCGAATTTCACCATTAAGTAAACTTCTGCAATCAGGAATGCAGTGTAAAGCGCCAGAATCGCGAATAGTGAAGTCAAGATTTCACCGGCTGTCAGTGCTGAGGCAGCGACGTGTACTGGGAGAATCTCACCAACCGCCCATGGTTGACGACCAAACTCCGCAACAAACCAACCTGCTTCGATAGCAATCCATGGAAGTGGAATACTGAATAGCGCAGCTTTAAGCAGCCATTTCTTCTGTGTAATCTTCTGACGACACGTTTGGATGAATGCCAAGCCGAATACGAATAGCATAATGAAGCCACACGCAACCATGATACGGAATGACCAGAATAGCGGCCACACGGTTGGGATAGAGTCATCCGCTGCTGCTTGAATCTGCTCTTCTGTCGCATCAACAACATTTTCTGTGTAGCGTTTTAGAAGTAGACCGTAACCTAGGTCACCTTTCACTTCATCGAACGCAGCCATGTTCTCTTCAGACTTATCACCCGCACGAAGCTTCTCTAGCAGCTCGTACGCGTACATACCCGTGCGAATACGCTCTAAGTGTTGATCATGCAGGTCACGTAAGCCCGTGACTTCCTTATCGATAGAACGAGTTGCAATAATACCCATTACGTAAGGGATCTTAATTGCGTAGTCAGTATGCATGTCTTCTTGGTTAGGAATACCAAACAGCGTAAACGCAGCTGGTGCTGGTTCTGTGTGCCATTCAGCTTCTACTGCAGCAAGCTTCACTTTCTGAACTTCACCAAGCTCATAGCCAGATTCGTCACCAAGAACGATAGTAGAAAGAATCGCTGCCATACCGAATGAAGCGGCAATAGCAAATGAACGACGAGCGAATGCAACGTCACGACCTTTTAATAGGTAGTATGAACTGATGCCTAGAACAAACATTGCGCCACAGGTGTAGCCAGAAGCTACCGTGTGAACGAATTTAACCTGAGCAACTGGGTTAAACACAACTTCTGCAAAGCTGACCATTTCCATTCGCATGGTTTCGAAGTTGAATTCCGCGCCAACTGGGTTTTGCATCCAGCCGTTCGCAATAAGGATCCACAGTGCTGAGAAGTTAGAACCTAAAGCCACCAGCCAAGTTA
Organism: Vibrio natriegens NBRC 15636 = ATCC 14048 = DSM 759; assembly: GCF_035621455.1. Taxonomy (NCBI): domain Bacteria; kingdom Pseudomonadati; phylum Pseudomonadota; class Gammaproteobacteria; order Vibrionales; family Vibrionaceae; genus Vibrio; species Vibrio natriegens. Next base: position 1,130,892 of record NZ_CP141822.1, on the reverse strand, counting down.
CCGCTAAGTGTTGACGTTTAGACAGTCGATCCCACCCGAAGAAGAATAAGCCTACAAACGTTGACTCCAGGAAGAACGCAACCAGTGCTTCGATGGCGAGTGGTGCACCAAAGATGTCACCTACGTAGTGCGAGTAATACGACCAGTTAGTACCAAACTGGAACTCCATGGTAAGGCCGGTAGCCACACCAAGTGCAAAGTTAATACCGAACAGCTTGCCCCAGAACTTGGTCATGTCCTTATAGATTTGCTTATTCGTCATTACGTACAACGACTCCATAATGGCCAGTAGGAAGGCCATACCAAGGGTCAATGGTACGAATAGGAAGTGATACATCGCTGTTAGTGCAAACTGCAACCGCGATAGATCAACTACGTCAATCATGGTAACTCCTATGTGTCGGCTGAATGACACTCTCTACATATTGCAATCCATAATCAAGTGTTATTCACACATGAAATATGTTGAATTGTCACAACTTTTTGTTGCGAAAATGTACTTCGTTGGTTAGTTAATTGTTAAGCATCAGCTAATATAGCTGTGGCTAATATTACTTGTAAAAACACATTGTTTCAAAAGATTTATAGCCAGAATGCGCTTTGATACACATCAATATTTATGCACAGAACGTGGACAAAAATCCATCACCTTGACGCAAATCAAACAACACCTGACGCAAATGTTAAGGCTGGGTAATCAGGGGAGTAAATAACGGGCTACAGGCAAACATTAGCGCAACAACTAGAACTTTTCTGTTAACTAAAAAGGAATTAAAGAAATTCAATAAATGAGACATAGATCACCAAAAGCAAAAAGGCTGAGCAATTTGCCCAGCCTTTTTACTTTCTATTTTTCGATTCCAAAGTGGAGATAAGCCCGATCAGTGGCAATTCTACCCCGTGGTGTTCGTTGTAAATAACCTTGTTGAATCAGATAAGGTTCCAGCACGTCTTCTATGGTGTCTTTTTCTTCACCAATAGCCGCTGCCATATTATCTAAGCCAACGGGACCTCCGCCAAACTTCTCCATAATCGCGAGGAGAAGTTTACGGTCCATATAGTCGAAGCCCTGAGCATCAACATCAAGCATGTTAAGTGCTTTATCAGCGACATCAGCACAGATGTGACCGTTGCCTTTCACTTCCGCATAATCACGCACACGACGTAATAAACGGTTTGCAATACGAGGTGTGCCACGAGCACGACGTGCGACCTCTAAAGCCCCTTCCGGGTCCATAGAGAGACCTAAACAATCCGCACTACGCTGAACAATGTCCTGCAGGTCTTTAATCTTATAAAACTCAAGACGCTGAGTGATACCAAAACGGTCGCGTAATGGTGACGTCAGTGAACCAGCACGTGTCGTCGCGCCGATTAAGGTAAATGGCGGCAAATCGATTTTAATTGAGCGAGCTGCCGGACCTTCACCAATCATAATATCTAGCTGGTAGTCTTCCATCGCGGGATAAAGCACCTCTTCAACCATTGGGCTCAAGCGGTGGATTTCATCGATAAAGAGAACATCGTTTTCTTCTAAGTTGGTGAGCAGCGCGGCTAAGTCCCCTGCTTTTTCCAGCACAGGACCTGAAGTGGTACGAATGTTCACTTCCATTTCGTTAGCAACGATATTGGCGAGTGTGGTTTTACCCAAGCCAGGAGGACCAAAAATCAGCAGGTGATCTAACGCTTCATTACGCAGCTGTGCCGCTTTAATAAAGATCTCCATCTGGCCTCGAACGTGATCCTGACCTTGGTAGTCTTCTAACTTTTTCGGACGGATTGCACGGTCAATGACGTCTTCTTCCTTAAACGCCGGGTTTTCTGGAGCGATTAAACGATCAGCTTCAATCATCTTGTTACCTTGAAAAAATGGTTACCTGAGAGAATAGATTACCTTAAGCAACTTATCGCAATCGGCAAACTGTTACTTTCGGACTGGCGTTACACCATTGATTTTAGCGCTTCACGGATCAGCTGCTCGCTGTTCATATCCGGTTTCGCGATTTGAGACACGACTTTCGAGGCTTGCGTTGGTTTGTAACCTAGAGCAAGCAGTGCACTCACCGCCTCTTCTTCTGCGTTGTTAGATGCAGCCATTGCGGAATCTGCCGGTGCGGCATCGGTAAATGGGGTGAAGAGATCACCAGCACCCCACCCTTTCAGACGGTCTTTCATTTCAACCACAAGGCGCTCAGCCGTTTTCTTACCAACGCCCGGCAGCTTAACGAGTGTTGAAACATCCTCTCGTTCAACGCATGTAACAAACTGACTTGCTGTCATACCAGACAAAATGCCCAAGCCCAATTTAGGACCCACGCCGTTTGCTTTAATCACTTCACGGAACAGCGCACGCTCTTTTACGGTATTGAAACCGTAAAGCAGCTGAGCATCTTCGCGAACAACAAAATGAGTATAAATGATGGCTTCTTCGCCGATGTTTGGCAGCTCGTAGAAACAGCTCATTGGCATCTGAACTTCATAACCAATGCCGTTAACTTCAATTAAAACTTCAGGAGGTTGCTTTTCTAGCAAGGTGCCGCGAAGACGTCCAATCACGATAAATACTCTTTGGAAATGAATTTGCGACAGGATAATAAAGAACTGGATAGACATCCAGTTAATTTTACCGGTAGCGCCCTTTTCGTGCGCTGGTCGCCTTTCCTGCCAATGCCACTAGCGTTTTGTTGGTATTGGCATGACAGATTGCCACACCCAAGGCATCGGCCGCATCGGCTTGCGGTTTTGCTGGCAGCTTCAACATATGTTGGACCATGTGCTGGACCTGAGTTTTATCTGCACCGCCGGTCCCCACAACGGCCTGTTTAATCAGGCGTGCGGCGTATTCATAAACAGGTAAATCCGCATTTACAGCCGCGACGATTGCACTGCCTCGAGCCTGTCCCAGTTTTAGCGCAGAATCGGCGTTTTTCGCCATAAAAACTTGTTCGATAGCGAAGACATCTGGCTGAAACTGAGTAATGATTTCCGTAACACCGGCATAAATTTGTTTGAGTCGACCCGGGAGCTCTTTTTCAGACATGCGGATACAGCCGCTGCCAAGATATTGCAAATGGCGGCCTTGCTGGCGGATGACACCGTAACCGGTAATACGTGAGCCTGGGTCAATGCCCAAAATAATTGACATTAAGTTTCCTAATCAACAACTCATTAAATTTATTAGACTTATTAGAATATATTTCATTAAAACAAAAACTCCCGCAATTGCGGGAGTTTTTCTTCAATTGTTGTGCGCTTATTCTGCGTCTTTTTCTTTTGCTACTGTTACCGCAACTGCCAGCTCTTCTAGCGCTGCAGGGTTTGCAATGCTTGGTGCGTCTGTCAGTAGACACGCTGCTGCTGTTGTTTTAGGGAACGCGATAACATCACGGATGTTCTCAGTACCACATAGCAGCATAACCAGACGGTCCAGACCGAATGCAAGACCTGCGTGCGGAGGCGTACCGAACTTCAGTGCGTCTAGAAGGAAGCCGAATTTTAGTCGTTGCTCGTCTGCATCGATACCTAGGATATCGAACACTGCTGCCTGCATTTCTGCGTTGTGGATACGTACAGAACCGCCGCCCACTTCGTAGCCGTTTAGAACCATGTCGTATGCGTTTGAGTTCGCTGCCGCTGGGTTCGCTTTTAGCTCTTCCGCATTAACACCAAGAGGTGCCGTGAACGGGTGATGCATTGCGTGTAGGTTGCCTTCGTCATCTTCTTCGAACATTGGGAAGTCAACAACCCATAGAGGTGCCCATGCAGACTCGTCCGTAAGTTCTAGATCTTTACCTAGTTTCAGACGTAGTGCACCTAGTGCTTCTGCAACGATGCCTGCTTTGTCAGCACCAAATAGGATGATATCGCCAGATTCTGCTTGAGTGCGGTCTAGAATGCCGTTGATCACGTCTTCGTTTAGGAACTTAGCAACTGGAGACTGGATACCTTCCACCCCTGCAGCGCGGTCGTTAACCTTCATCCACGCCAAGCCTTTCGCGCCGTAGATACCAACGAACTCAGCGTAACCGTCGATTTGCTTACGAGTCAGAGACGCGCCACCTGGTACACGGATTACCGCAACACGACCTTTCTCGTCGTTTGCCGGACCAGAGAACACTTTGAAGTCTACGTCTTTTACAAGATCAGCAACGTCTACTAGCTCTAGTGGGTTACGTAGGTCTGGTTTGTCAGAGCCGAAACGACGAATTGCTTCCGCAAACGGCATTACTGGGAACTGACCCAGGTCTACGTTTAGTAGCTCTTGCCACATATCGCGAACCATGTTTTCAGTCACTTCACGTACTTGATCAGCCGTCATGAATGACGTTTCGATATCGATCTGGGTGAACTCTGGCTGACGGTCAGCACGCAAGTCTTCGTCACGGAAACACTTAACGATTTGGTAGTAACGGTCAAAACCAGACATCATTAACAGCTGTTTAAATAGCTGTGGAGACTGAGGAAGCGCGTAGAAACTGCCCTTATGAACACGGCTTGGTACTAGGTAGTCACGAGCACCTTCTGGCGTCGCTTTAGTTAGTACTGGAGTTTCGATATCCAGGAAACCGTTGTCGTCTAGGAAACGACGAACAAAGCTAGACGCTTTAGCACGTAGCTTGATGCGGTCACTCATTTCTGGACGACGTAGGTCCAGGTAACGGTACTTAAGACGCTGCTCTTCAGAGTTCTTTTGGTTGAAGTCTAGAGGCAAAACGTCAGAACGGTTGATGATTTCAAGACCTTTTGCAAGGATCTCAACTTCACCGGTTGCCATGTCTTTGTTTACTTGGCTTTCTGGACGAACACGAACTTCACCCGTTAGTTTGATACAGAATTCATTACGAAGTGTGTTAGCCACTTCATACGCATCCGCCATATCTGGATCTACAACTACCTGAACGATGCCTTCACGATCTCGCATATCGATAAAAATAAGACCGCCTAAATCACGGCGACGGTTAACCCAGCCGCAAAGTTCTACAGTTTGTCCTGCAAGGGACTTGTTCAGGTGACCACAGTAATGGGTACGCATAATGAAATTCCCAATCTCTCAAAAGTTGTTGACTACGCTCTGTCGGCTTCATTGCCAAGCAGAGTAAAGATTCAGTTATACGCTGAAAGTCTATGAAAATCGACTACTCAGCGTACAATTAAGTGTGTTTTATCATTCATTGGTGCTTTTTAGTACTACAACTGTTCAAAACCGCACCAGAGCGAAAAAATTGCTGCTGATTATAACGTGAAATTACCTATTTCAGCAAAACTCTCGTAAAGTGATCGCAGGATTAAATGTAAAGAAGAATAATGGATAACTTACCCCTTCGACTTGGACTAACCATGTGGTCACATAACCTGTGGCAACAAAGCTTTTATGGTAGTGGCACAAAGCCAGCAGAGCGTTTAGAGAAGTACGCACAGGTATTCCATACGGTAGAAGGCAATACCACCTTTTATGCGACACCGTCACTTAGTACTGTTCAAAACTGGAAATCAGCAACAAACGACGATTTCAAGTTTACCTTTAAGCTACCAAAAGCCATTACTCACCAGCAAATGCTAAGAGGATGTGATGAGCAGCTGCGAGACTTCATGAAAGTGATGGAACCGCTCCATGAGCGAGTCGGTCAGTGGACAATCCAGTTGCCAGCCGCTTTTGGACCTGAATACCTCGACCGTTTAAAAAAGTTCTGCGCCAGCTTTCCACCGAATTTCCCTCTTGGTGTAGAAGTGCGTCATATGGCGTTTTTCTCCAAAGGTGACGATGAACGAGCGCTCAATCAATGGCTGATAGAAAATGGCATCGACCGAATCATTATGGACAGCCGACCTGTGTTTGCAGCTAAACCAAATAGTGAAGCAATCATCGATGCGCAGATGAAAAAGCCCAAAGTGCCAGTACACGCGATTGCCACTGCTTCTCACCCGATGATCCGCTTTATCGGCCACCCGGAGGAACAGCAGAATTATGACTTTTTTAAGCCTTGGCTGAGCAAACTTCCACAGTGGATCAATGAAGGTAAACAGCCTTATGTGATGATCCATACCGCCGACAACATCATCGCACCAGAACTGGCTGCAAACATTTATAAGAATCTACAAAAGCACATTACGCTCCCTGATTTGGAGCCCTTCCCTGCCAATGATGGCAACTCCCAATTACAGATGTTCTGATGCAATCTAAAGCAATGCATGACAGAGGCGCGAATTTCTCATAAAATACGCGCCTTTTTTGATGTCTGACGTTTTTTGAAGACTATATAGTCCCGTCAGCTTGTATGCAGAGATTTGGTTATGAACCCTAAGAGCAATCCAGATACTATTTTTTCGGCTCCAATCGATAAAATTGGGGATTTCACGTTTGATGAACGCGTAGCGGAAGTCTTTCCTGACATGATTCAGCGCTCGGTACCGGGTTACAGTAACATCATTTCTGCGATTGGCATGCTGGCTGAACGCTTTGTTAAGCCGCACTCCAACATTTATGACCTTGGGTGTTCTTTAGGTGCAGCGACACTTTCAATGCGCCGCCATATTAAACAAGAAGGTTGTAAAATCATCGCTGTCGATAACTCTCCAGCCATGGTCGAACGTTGTAAGCTTCACGTAAACGCATACCGCAGCGACACACCAGTAGAAGTCGTTGAAGAAGATATTCGTAATATCGAAATTGAAAACGCTTCGGTAGTCGTCCTGAACTTCACACTTCAGTTTCTTTCTCCAGAAGATCGCTACACGTTGTTAGAGAAAATCTACGCTGGTCTGCGCCCTGGCGGCATTCTGATTCTGTCTGAAAAATTCGTCTTTGAAGATGAAGTGTCTAATGAACTATTGATTGACCTTCACCACGACTTTAAACGTGCAAATGGCTACAGCGAGCTGGAAATCAGCCAAAAACGCAGCGCAATCGAAAATGTAATGCGTCCGGATTCTAAGAAAGACCATAAAGAACGTTTCGCCAAAATTGGATTCTCTAGCTACGACGTCTGGTTCCAGTGCTTTAACTTCGGCTCTATGTTTGCAATTAAGTAACCATTCGGATAAGTAAACATTCGAACTCAAACTCAATTTACTTTTACACCATCAACTCAGCGATTAACTAATTATGTTTAACTTTGCAAATTTCTATCAATTAATTGCCCAAGACACGCGTCTTCAACCGTGGCTAAACGTGTTACCACAACAGCTAACGGACTGGCAAAATGCAGAGCACGGTGACTTTGGTCGCTGGTTGAAAGCACTGAACAAAATTCCTGAGGGCTCACCGAATCAGGTTGACATTAAAAACTCAGTCACCATCAGCAATGACACACCTTTTCATGAAGGTGAACTGAAAAAACTAGAAAACTTGCTGCGTACATTCCATCCATGGCGCAAAGGGCCGTACACAGTACATGGTATTCACATTGATACTGAGTGGCGCAGTGACTGGAAATGGGATCGTGTACTTCCACATATCTCACCGCTCAAGAACCGCAGTGTGCTCGATGTCGGCTGTGGTAATGGCTACCACATGTGGCGCATGCTTGGTGAAGGCGCTCGTCTTTGTGTTGGCATTGATCCTTCCCACCTGTTCCTAATCCAGTTTGAAGCGATCCGCAAACTGATGGGCGGCGATCAGCGAGCGCACCTGCTGCCATTGGGTATTGAGCAACTACCAAAACTAGAAGCGTTCGATACGGTATTTAGTATGGGTGTTCTGTATCACCGCCGTTCTCCGCTTGACCATCTAATTCAGCTCAAAGACCAGCTGGTTTCGGGTGGTGAGCTTGTATTAGAAACCCTGGTGATTGAGGGTGACGAAAACGCCGTTCTTGTACCGACATCTCGCTACGCTCAGATGCGCAACGTATATTTCTTCCCTTCAGCAAAAGCACTCAAAGTGTGGTTAGAGCTGGTTGGCTTTGAAGATGTCCGTATCGTCGATGAGAATGTGACTACGGTAGGTGAGCAACGCACCACAGACTGGATGACTCACAATTCACTACCAGACTACCTAGATCCAAACGATCCGAGTAAAACAGTGGAAGGCTACCCAGCGCCACGCCGTGCAGTACTTGTGGCTCGTAAATCATAATTAACTTAGATTTCTGACATTGCTCTAACTCACTGCTTCTATTAAGACATTACCCTCTCATCTTATCTCTTCAAGGGTGTGGTTCGCACCCTTGATTCTAAGCTTTTCGTCACTATTCCTCACTCTATAAGAGATAGAGAAACATTCTTACTTGTGAGGCTTTGTTGATATAAGCTAAACTCTTAAAAATCAAACAACTTAATCCATCCCAAGGTTTTCAATGTTATTACGATTGACTCCGGTTGTTGCCATCGTCTTGCTATCTGGATGCACACTTACCAAAGGCGAACAGTACCACCAAGAAACGTTAGCCGCTATCCAATCCTCAGAAACGAATGTCAATAATCGTATTGCTACTCTGGAGCAGCAGCTCAGTAACCAATCGAACCATATCGACAACCTTGAAGGCGAAGTGACGACACTAAAAGGCGAGCTTCGTACATTCCGCGATGAAGCCATGGCCGAAGTCAAAAAGCCAAAAGATCCTATCATCGTTCAGGCTCCTACCCCTGTAGAACAGACGCCAACACATAACATTATTCTCGGTTCAATTGAGAAAGTGACCATAGATTCTATCAAGCAGACGTTCGATGCTCGTGTCGATACTGGCGCAGCCACTTCGTCTTTAAACGCTATCGATATTAAAGAGTTTGAAAGAAACGGAAAAAACTGGGTTCGCTTTCATTTGGCCGACAATACAAAGTCTGAAGAAGAAAAGAATATTTGGATTGAAGCTCCTGTCCTACGCTACGTGAAGATACGTCAATCCACGGCAGATGATCTTGATCGCAGAGCCGTTGTCGAACTGTGGGTCAAAGTTGGGAAAATCCATGAAAAAGCGCAATTTACGTTGGCAGATCGTTCCCATATGAACCATCCTATTTTACTAGGTAGAGAATTTATTCGCGACATCGCGTTGGTCGATGTTAGCCGCACATATATTCAAACAGAAGAAAACTAAGAATAATAAGGTAGATTATGACGTCAAAAATACCGTTTTACGTATCCGTCATTTTATTGGTGGTTGCGGGCATCGCTTTGAGTGTTTTCAGACACCAAAATTATGGCGTGCCATGGACTCCAGGTGAAACGCGTCAGGTATGGGATGTAGAAGCTCGTATAGAATTCAACGCTAACGGCAACGAAGTAAAAGCTTCCCTTGCCGCCCCTCATACTCAAAGTGGTTACACACTTATCGGCGAATCCGCTTCTTCTTCTGGTTATGGGGTCTCTTACATCAACTCAGACTCCGGACGTCGCGCAGAATGGTCAATCCGTCAGGCTCGCGGTCCTCAGACCATCTACTACAAAGCACAATTTCTGGTGGACCCACAAGCTCAGGTGACGCCTCTCCCACCAGCAGATGAGATTACCCCTCCAACGCTTTCAGCTCCGCAACAAGCTGCTGCAAACGCTCTGATTGAGCGAGCAATGAGCCGCTCTGCGGACAACGTGACATTTGCACGTGAACTGATCAAAACATTGAACGATCCGGACAGTCAAAACTCTGCGCTGCTACTGAACGATTTTGACCGTACCGATGCGTTACACAATATCCTTCTCTCAGCGGGTGTACAGAGCAAAATAGTGGGTGTTATTGAGCTGGAAGATGGACGCCGACGCCAAACCATTCAACCAATGGTACAAGTATGGTCTGGTAAAGACTGGGTTCTGTTCTCTCCAAACTCAGAGCAAAAGGCCGTGCAACCTAACCTGTTGGTTTGGGATGAATCCAACGTATCGCTGCTCGATTTAGTTGGCGGCAATAATAGCCAAGTTCATTTCTCAATGATCAAGCAGGATATGACTCCTCAACAGGCCACCAACAACAAGATTGAAGCCGATGGCCTGATGAACATTTCTATTCATAGCTTGCCACTTGAAGAACAAGCTATGTTTAAGACCATCATGCTGATCCCAATTGGCGCACTGATTGTGGTATTCCTGCGCGTGATTATCGGCCTGAAAACATCAGGTACCTTCATGCCAGTTCTGATTGCGGTCGCCTTCGTCCAAACGCAATTGATTACTGGTATTGTCGGCTTCTTGCTGATTGTCGGTACGGGCTTGATTATCCGAAGCTATCTGTCGCGACTTAATTTACTTCTGGTCGCTCGAATATCAGCGGTTATCATCACGGTAATCATGATCATCTCGGTATTCACTGTCGTCGCATTTAAGATCGGCCTGACAGAAGGTCTGACGATTACCTTCTTCCCGATGATCATCTTGTCATGGACCATCGAACGTATGTCGATTCTGTGGGAAGAAGAAGGGGCGAAAGAAGTGGCGATGCAAGGTGGTGGCTCACTACTTACCGCAGTACTGGTTTACCTGGCGATGACCAATTCGTACATCCAGCACTTGACGTTTAATTTTATTGGTCTGCAGTTAATCGTACTGGCAGGGATTCTACTACTTGGTACGTACACTGGTTACCGCTTGACAGAACTTCGTCGTTTCAAGCCGCTAGCGGAGGATTAAACGATGTTTGAACGTTATACCACGCCAGCAAAACTTCGCCACAAAGGCATCATGGGGATGAACAAACGCAACCATAGCTATATTGGTCGCTACAATGATCGTTCCAAATATCCTTTAGTGGATGACAAGCTGAAAACTAAAATCATCGCTCAGGCAGCAGGGGCGACCGTCCCTGCCCTCATCGGCGTCATCCATAACCAAGCTGAAGTAAAGACCATCCACAACATGGTTAAAGAGTGGCCAGGCTTTGTAATTAAGCCTGCTCAAGGTAGTGGTGGTAAAGGTATTTTAGTTGTCACCTCACACAAAGATGGCGTATACACCAAGCCTTCAGGTGCAACCATTGGCAAAGAAGAAGTAGAGCGCCACATCAGTAACGCGCTTGCCGGGCTATTTTCTCTTGGTGGCAAAAACGATGTTGCCGTCGTTGAAAACCTGATCAAGTTTGATGACTGCTTTGATGGTTTCAGTTATGAAGGTGTGCCGGATGTTCGAATCATTGTGTTTAAAGGCTACCCTGTAATGGCGATGATGCGTTGTTCGACTGCCGCTTCTGATGGTAAAGCGAACCTTCACCAAGGCGCTGTAGGTGTGGGTATTGATATCGCCACGGGTAAAGCGATCAGAGCTGTACAATTTGACCAACCCGTCACTCACCACCCTGATACGGGAAAGGACCTTTCAACGCTGGAAGTTCCACATTGGGAGCGCTTGCTTGAACTGGCTTCTAGTGCTTGGGAAATGACAGGTCTAGGCTACATGGGCACAGATATGGTGTTGGACAAAGAAGAAGGGCCGATGGTTTTAGAGCTCAATGCGCGTCCGGGCCTGGCTATTCAAATCGCGAATGGCATGGGCTTGCTGCCTCGTTTAAAACATATCGAAAGCCTTGGTACTCCTGCTGAATACCCAAAACCGAAAGAGCGTGTCGCCTACGCAGCAGCTCAGTTCGGCGTTAAACCGCAATTCTGATATCACTTTTGCTCACTGGACCTCGAACATGTGGTTCAGTGAGTGCAACTAGCATAAATTCCTCTGATTGCTAGGTCACCTTTCATATTTGAGCGACATACCTCGTTTTCAATTTAAAGCGCGAAAACGCTAGCCTCAATCAATGATCTATCTAACAAATTAAACATAGATCGTTTTTTTTATACTCAACATCTTGAGTATTATGAGTACTCCCCTTACTCAACTTATGAGGTTGAGACATGTTAACAAAAGATACAAATAATAAAGAACCATCGCTTGTTGACCATGAGACTCTAGACCAGCATTTACAACGCTTATCAGAGATTTCTATCCAGGCACTTGAAGAGCTTGCTGAAATGCTCGAAGTTACACCTGATGTTTCAGAAGATTAGCATTTAGTCTTGCTAAAGCTAAATGCTCAAAAAGCCGAGACTGCCGTCCTACTGTCTCGGCTTTTTTATTTTGGTTTTGGCACCAGTTATTTTCCTAGCGGCCTACCCCACCTTAGATATCGTCGTTTCAGACTCAGAATATCCGGCATATTGTGACTTGATTTGATCGGAGATTTTTTCCGCAATCATGATGGTAGGTGCATTGGTATTTCCACCGATAAGCGTTGGCATTATCGATGCGTCAACCACTCTTAGCCCCTCTACCCCATGGACGACTAAATGCTTATCCACCACCGCCAGTGGATCATCCGCCGTTCCCATTTTACACGTACCCACCGGGTGGTATTGGGTATCAGCCCGGTTACGGATATCCTGCTCAATGGCATGGTCATCGTCAGCATCAACTGGATAAAAATTATCTCCTCGAACGTCATCAAATGCCTGACTTTCCATCATCTGATGTTGCTTCTTCCACGCTTTGATCATGATGCTGATATCATCCGGGTGGTTTAAAAAAGCAGGGTCAATCAGCGGCGCGGCATAAGGGTCAGCACTTTTAAGTTTGACGGTACCCTTACTTTTTGGCCTTAGTAGCGTAACGTGAGAGCTATAACCGTGGCTGAGGTGGATCTTACGTGCATGATCATCAACCACTCCCACCACAAAGACGAACTCCAAATCAGGCACATCAATATTGTCATCAGAGTAAAGAAAGCCAATCCCTTCAGCAAAGTTACTGCTCATTTTGCCACTACGCTGGTTCATCCACTGAGGCAACGCTTTACCCATTTCAGAAACCATTCGTAGCGAGACGCCGAAAGACTCTCTCTTATCAAGGCATTTGTAGCTGTGTACCAAATCAATATGGTCTTGTAAGTTTTCGCCAACACCCGGTAGCTCATGAACTTGCTCAATATTGTGCTTATCGAGATCAGCTTTGGCTCCAATACCCGATAAAAGTAAGATCTGTGGAGAACCAAATGCGCCTGCCGATAGAATCACTTCACGATTGCATTTAATTTGGAAACGCTTCCCTTTCAAACCGTATTCGACGCCAACCGCACGCTTTCCTTCAAACAGAACCTTATGCGTGGTGGCTTTGGTCAGCACCGTAAGATTTGTCCGGCTTAAGTGTGGTGTCAGATACGCTTTTGCTGCGCTGCATCGCTCACCATCTCGTTGAGTCACTTGCGTGTAAGTCGCGCCAAACTGTTGTGCGCCATTAATATCTGCACTGCGGGGAACTCCGATGGACTCACAGGCCGACAAATATCGTTCAACAAGCTTACTCGGAGAACGCAAGTCAGTAACATTCAAAGGCCCGCCCTGACCATGATATTCATTGTGGTGAACCTCGTTGTTTTCCGCTTTTTTGAAATACGGTAAACATTCGTCGTAGCTCCAGCCAGTATTACCAAGACTTGCCCACAAGTCGTAATCGTACCTGTTCCCTCTCGAGTACATCATGGCATTAATAGAGCTCGAACCACCTAACGCTTTTCCTCTCGGTTGATAACCTTTACGACCATTTAATCCGGTTTGTGGCACCGTTTCAAAACCCCAGTTATGTAACTTGGTCGGCAGCATAGCCACCGTGCCGACAGGGGTCTGAATAAACGCACTGTTGTCTTTGCCACCAGCCTCTAACAGACAAACCGTCACCTCAGGATCTTCAGATAAACGCGAAGCTAAAACGCAACCTGCAGATCCACCACCGACAATAATGTAATCGTAGCTTTCCATTACCGGCCTCCCATAGGCAGTAAATGAGCTTTACTCTCTTGCCATTGATGCAGGTAAGTCATGCCTCTTGAAGAAAGACGCAACACGCAAATGCGTAATCCTTTCGCTGATTTCGTCATATTTCATCCTTGAATTGATTAGGTCGTTACAAACGTACGGCGCGGCAGTGCAGCGCCAAGGCGGTAGTCAGAAGGGCAAGGCTTCATATCCAGATGAATCCACTAACTGTCTCCCTCAACACCAAGAGGCGCGGTGTCAGCTATTTTTTATTATTTAATCGCGGGTCCGGCTTGCCGACAAAAACACGCAGTATCAGCTTTTGTACCCAACTTCCGTATGGAGGTGAAAAGAGCTGAACTGGAAACCAGTCTCGCATTTGCAATACAGAACGTGCATGACTCAACTCTCTGAACCCTTCTTCACCGTGGTAATTCCCTATCCCTGAATTACCTACCCCGCCAAACGGCACCGAGTGATTGAGAACATGCCAGCCCCAGTCATTCAAGGTGACGCCACCACTATGAGTCTGTGTCAGCACGGTTTCACGCTGCGTCTCATCGTTAGTAAACAGGTAGCAAGCCAGAGGACGTGGTTTGTCGGTAATGTATTGAATTACTTCTTCAATGGATTGATAGGTATGAACAGGAAGCAACGGGCCAAAGATCTCTTCCTGACAAATACGCATATCTGGTGTCAGGTTGATCGCGATATAGAGCGGCGTTTTACGTCCTTCTCCACCGTCCAGACATTGCGTAATCTCAGCGCCCTTTTCTTTTGCATCATTCAGTAAGTCATGGAATCGCTTATGCTGTGCATCATCCACAAGCGCGGTATAGTCCTGATTCGCTTTAATCTCGCCATACATGGATTGGTGAGCAGCCTTTAGTGCTTCGACAAACTCTTGCTGTTTACCCTCCGGTACAAAAGCGTAATCCGGGGCGATGCATATTTGTCCCGAGTTCATCCCCTTGCCGTGTGCAAGGCGTGCCGCCGCTTTTTTAACATCGTAATCTTCAAATACTATCGCAGGCGATTTACCACCTAGTTCAAGCGTTACCGGAGTTAAATTGGCAGCAGCATTTGCCATGATGGTTCTGCCACTTTTTGGCGATCCGGTAAAGACCAAATGGTCAAATGGAAGGTGGGATATTTCCATTGCTTCAGGATGCGTGCCGTCGACAACGCGCACCAAGTTATCCGGGTAAATCTCCGCTAACATGCGGCGTAGCTGTTTTGTCGTCGCAGGGCAATTGGGTGGCATTTTGATCATGCAGCGGTTACCAGCAGCCAATGCGGTAATCATTGGTCCAATCGACAGGTAAATAGGGAAATTCCACGGACAGATAATACCTACCACGCCTTTGGGCTGATAACGGACTTCAAGCTTATTGCCTTTAAACAACCATTCTGTTGGTCGTCTGCTTGGCTTCATCCAGCTTTTCAGGTGACGGAGCACATGGTTGATATCAAGAATCGGAGCAAGAACATCAGCCATGATTGATTCTGTGTGACTGCGTCCGCCAAAGTCTTCATTCATTGCTTCCGCTAAAACATTCTGATAGCGAGAAAGTTGCCTTTTTAAATCCACTAGCCGCTCCTTCCTAACAGCTAACGTTGCTAGCGGCTCCGCTTGATAGGCGGTTTTAAGTTCAGCGAACCAGGTAGCCAGTTCGCTAGAATTGAGGTTTTCAGGCACGTTCATGCTTTGGTTGTTATTAACCGTCTCATCTTGCTTTGCCAGCATATTCATATTTCTCTCCCACCATGCGATTTATTGCATTACAACATTTTGATAACATTAATCACAGGTTACAAAATGACAAAAACCGGTGATATTCGGACAACTTTGAGAACAACCTGACAGAAAGCCTCGGTCAGACCAGTTAGGATTATATCGAACGTAGAGGGAGAAACGATGGAATACACCGCGGTTTATGAGCCAGATACACAAGCTTTCGGCATTTTAGATTTACAGCTACTTAGGCGTTACTTAGAGCCCAGTGTCAGTGTCGAAACGCTACTTGATGGCAGCGGTATCAGTGCTTCTCAGCTTTATGCACCAGATACCCATATCACCCTGACGCAAAAGCTAATGATCTTCAGTAACGCCCTTAACCACTCAAAACAACCAAGTTTAGGGCTTAGTATGGGTCAACAAGCCAAGTTCAGTGATTTTGGGGTACTCGGCTATGCCGTGTTGAGTAGTAACACACTATTTGATGCGTTAGTGATGGGGTTTAAGTATCTGCGTCTCGCGGGGCCCGTTCTGAAAAAGAAGATGTGGGTTGAAGACAACTTAGGTTATTTCCGTGCCGAGCAATTAATTGACCTTCAATCCATGTTGCCATTTTGCTGCGAATACTGGTTTTCCACCATCCAGAACCTATGCGAAGAAGTCATGCAGCACCCATTCCCGTCCAAAGTCATTCGCTTTCCTTATCCTGAGCCTGAGTACAGCGCGTTATATAAACAAGTATTTCATTGTGACATCGAGTTCGATAGCGAGCGATTGGAATGGCAATTTGATGCGCAGAGCATTTACCAACCACTGCCTGCAGCGAACCCCATCACATTACAAATGTGCCTCAAATCTTGCGATGAGATGCTGGCAAAAGTCAGTGGCAGCAACGGCTTAAAAGACAAAATAACCCAGATATTTATTGAGCGTCCGGGTAACTACCCTTCTGTGGAAACGCTGTCAGCCGAGCTGGGAATGTCGTCAAGAACATTAAGTCGTCATCTTAAGCAGGAAAATACCAGCTATCAGCAAATTCTCGATCAAGTCCGCTTTCATCTCGCACGGCATTACCTTGCATCTACCCAAATCAGTATTGAAGATATCTCCGAACGTGTCGGTTTTTCGGACAGTGCAAACTTCCGTCATGCCTTTCGAAAATGGAGTGGCTGTTCGCCAAGGCAATATCGGCAAACCGCTTCTATAGAAAAAACGCAGGTTTAATTAAAGCGCTGCTGACTTAACTATAAAAAATGCCCGCTATCGTTAGCGGGCATTTAACTTCAAAACGGAAGATTAAGATTCAAATTCTTCTGCCATTTCCTGAGCTTCGCTCTTCGGCTTATCTGTCTTACCGAAGCCGCGCAGACCCACAACGTGTACATGCTCGTGATCTTTAAACACCTTACGCACCAGTTTGTAGGTTGTGCCTTTCTCCGGGCTGATGTTTTCTGGCGCTGCAATCAGAAGCTGCATATCCAGACGGTCACACAGTTCGAATAGTGTCGAGATAGATCTCGCATCCAGACGCGCAGCCTCATCAAGGAACAACAGACGACAAGGAATGATGTCTTTACTACGCAGACGTCGTGATTCTTCTTCCCAACTTTGCACCACCATCAGCAGGATTGACTGACCAGTACCGATCGCCTCACCAGTAGATAGCGCGCCAGATTCCGCCTGTAGCCAACCCTCTGAACCACGGTTCACTTCCACGCTTAGTTCCAGGTAGTTACGGTAATCAAGTAACTCTTCACCAAGAACCTGCGGAGAACGTTGACCCATATCGATATGTGGGTTTACACGTTGGAACAGCTTCGCCATCGCCTCTGAGAAAGTAAAGCGTGAAGACTCAAACAGGTCTTTATGTTGCTCCTGCTGAGAAGAAAGACCATGCAATAGCACTTCGTGGCTTTCGCGGATCTTCACGTTCAAACGAACCCCTTTCACCTGACCAAACGAGATGTTCGACAAGCCTTGGTTCAGCATACGAATACGGTTTTGCTCACGCTGAATCGTCTTCTTAATGATGCTTGCTGCAGACTCAGAACTGATTGCCAGACGGTTTTCACGTTGAGTCAGCTCTTCTGTCAGACGCGCCAGTTCCACTTCCATCTCTTCGATTGCTTCTACCGGATCATCGGTACGGATGATGTCCTGACGAATACGCTCGCGAAGATGCTGGTAAACAGCAATGTAGAACAGAACTTTACGCTCAGGACGTGAGTTATCTTCCGAAAGACGCAGTGAATCACGCAGGTCGTCATTGTTCGCAACCGCGAGACGCAGCGCACCCAACGATTTATCCGACATCGAACGCAGTTCGTCAGCAGACATGTACGCCAGTTCGCGTTTGTGAAGACGACGCTCAACATCGTTTTCACGCGCTAAACGAAGTACCGAACACCAGCCTGCTTTTGCGGCTACGACAAAAGTGCGAAGCTCAGCGTACTCTTTCTGAACTTTCTTCAGACGCTTCGCCAGACCTTTCATCTCTAGCTCCGTCGAAGTGATGGTGCGCTCGTATTCACTCTTACGGCTGCGTGATGAGTGTAAACGCTCGTGCAGCTCGTCACGACGACGCATTGCACGCTCTTCTGCGCCTTCATCCGCATTAACACCGAATTCTTGCAGCTCCTGCTTGAATTCCTGAACCGTTTCCAGTTTCGCTTGGTGTGAGCTTTTCAGCGAAGCCAATACTTGGTTGTACTGGTTCATCTGACCTTGCGCTTGTTTCAGCGCTTCACGAGAACGAGTACGCATTTGCTCAGCCTGAACCAGCTTCGCTTTTAGCTGCTCGCTCAACTCGCTGCTCTTGTTCAGCAGGTCGACCGAATCTGAGTACGCAAAGTAGTGACGACGCTCAACTAAATCGGACAACGCAAAAATTTGTTTCTTCAATTCCTGAAGCTGCTCGTCAGCCGCCTTGTATTCGGCTTCAAGCGCATCAAACTGCTCTGGGTCTGCATCCAGTGCTGAAACAACTTTCTCAAGCTCAGTCACGGCTTTCGCGTGTTGGTTGAGGAACGATTTTGCTTCTGACAGTTGCGAGATTTTCTCTTCCAGCTCGTCAAAACGGGCTTGAAGTGTGTCGTCTTCAATCAGTGCCATGTTTGGTGCAAGTTTGTCCAGTGAAGACAGAGCTTGCTTGCTGATTTGAAGCTGAGAACGTTGCTGTTGTTCTTTTGCTTCCAAATCAGCCAGTACACGTGCGATTTGGTTACGCTTTTCACGTACCTTTGCCAATGCTTGTTCAGGATCAGCTTCAAACGCAACCTGAATATGATGAGCCACAAACTGGTTAAACGCTTGGTACAAACGCTGCATTTTCTGCGAGTCGAATGCCGCCTTGGCATGCTTCTCAACCACTTCTTCACGTTCGTTACGCAGTAGCTCTAAACGTTGCTCGCGTGCCGCACGGCCGAACAGTGGGATTTCCGGGAAGCGTGAGTAACGCATTTGACGATCGTTCATACGAACGCATACAGCGCCTTCTAGCTCTTCTGCGTCGAATGAGCTGTCATCAAAGGCATCAATGTCGCCTTCAATGATGTACAAATCTTCCGGACAGTCGTCCAGCTCAACCAATTTTTCTTCGATGCCGGACAAATCTGAAACCACAATCGCATGACGAGCCGGGCCATACATCGCACTGAAGTATGGCGCGTCATCGATGGTAATGTCGTCGTAGATTTCAGATAGCAATACGCCGCCCAGCGTATCTGCAAGACCTTTAAGGCGGGGATCATTAGAACCACCCGGTGATGCAAGACGCTCGATTTCATTTTCTAGTTGAGAACGACGTTCAGCCAGTTTGTCTTTTGCCAGAGACTGTTCTTTCTCTTGCTCAAGAACCACCTGCATATGGCTCATTACTGCATGACGATCTTCTAGCTCAACACCGCTTTGCTCACGCAGCTTCTCCAATGCATCATTGGCTGCAATCCACGTTGGTGCAATGGCTTCAAGTTTTTTGATTTCTGCTGCAGAATCCTGTTCTAGTCGACGCTGTTCGCTGCGTTGTTCACGCACGTCTTCTTGCGTCAATTCCAGCGATTCAATTTGCATCGCGTGACGCTCACGCTCCTGCTCGAAGGTGATTTCGTCGGTCAGTTCAACATGGAATTGCTTCTTGTAATCGGACACCAACTCATTTGCCTGACGCTGCTGATTTAAGCTGCGCTCAAGATCGCGATGTTGTGCTCGCCACTGTTGCTCATTCTGTGCGATTTGCTGTGAGTCACGCGCTTTAGCGATGACTTTTTTCGCCTGTTCAGACGCATCTTTACGCTCAACTTGGCCAACGATGCTTTGTACTAGCTTCAGCGCCGTTTCGAACTGTTCCGCAGCTGCCGATGACATGTCCAGCTTGTGCTTAACAGACAGTAACGCATTGGTGCTTTCTGTTTCTTTGTTCTTAAGTTCAGCAACTAACGCTTGCGCCGACTCAGCCGTTAGGCTGTCATCACCCAGTAGCTGCTTCGCTTTATCCAGTGCCTGAACCGCTTGCTGGTATTGAAGAGCACGTGTTTGCTGAACGTCCAGCGCTTGCTGGTAATCAGCAAGTTGCGTTTTAAGGCTATCGACTTCTTCTTCAGAAACGGTCGCTTGCTCTTCAGCGTTCATCACGCGTTCTTGAGCTTCTTCAACGACCATCATCTGTTCTTCAAGACGTTCGCTGAGCTCTTCCAGATCTTCCTGGTAACGTTCGATCTTCTCTTGCTGACGAAGTGCATTTTGCACCAGTTGCAAGTGATCCGACGCAGCTTGGTAGTCCTGCTCTAACGCAGATTCTGAGTCAATCAGCAGCTCAAGCTCTTCTTGCACGCGGTTAAGAAAATTATTTTGCTCAATCAAGGTCTCGCGAGAGCCAAATAGCTCAGAACGCAGAGACAACGTTTGTTCTAGCTTGTTGCGACGATCGTTGGCGTGACGCATGTAGTCTGCAGCCACGTAGTTGGTAGACTCGGTGATCAAATGTTTGAATAAGTCACGGTCAGCCTGCGTGGTTTTGATCGCTTCTAACGTCATGCGGTTTTCGCGCAGCGCGGATTCCATATCTTGGAAGGCTTTCTTCACGCCACCGTTTTGTGGCAGAAGGTAGTCACGCAGCGAGCGAGTAATCGCACTCGAAATACCACCGTAAAGTGATGCTTCAATCAGACGGTAGAATTTTGAGCGGTCACCTGAGTTGCGCAGCTTCTTCGGAATCACACCGAACTCAAACATTTGCGCATGGTAATCGACGATAGATGAAAAGGCTTTAAATTGAACGCCTTCAAACTCTGAGATTACGTCTTTAACTTCGTTGATCTGACGCACACGAGCTTGTGTGGCAGAAACGCTCTCAACAAGAACATCCGTCGGTTTCACATGGCTAGGAAGGCCTTGAATAACAAACGGTTTGATGTCTACTTTCTTATCACGACCCGCGACTTGCTGCAGCTTTACTGCAAATAGTAAACGTTGGTTACGTGAGTTAACCACATCCAGCGCCGCATAACACGCGCCTGGTTGCAACTTACCGTACAAACCTTTATCGCGAGACGATTGGCTACTGCCCGCTTCTGTGGTGTTACGGAAATGAAGTAATGTTTGGTCAGGAATCAAAGCGGTGATAAACGCCGCCATCGTGGTTGATTTACCTGCACCGTTACCACCAGAAAGCGTCGTAACCAGACCATCGATATCAAAAGTACGGGCAAAGAAACCGTTCCAGTTGACCATGGTCAGCGATTGATATTTACCGCGTTCAATCATGCTCATGCTTCACCCTCTTCTGTCATTTCTTCTTGGGCTTGTTCTTCTTGATCGTCTTCAGACAACAGACTGCCTTGGCTTGGTTCTTTGGTATGAACCACGGCTTCACCGTCACGGATCAGACGCAGTTGAGCTTCACGCATATCGTCACCAACACGAACGTCGGCACCAAAACGGAATACTGCTTCACTGATACTGAATTTACCGGTTTCACCGATATTGATGATCATACCTAGACGACGCAGACGACGCAGTGAAGTGCGCACTTTTTCAAACAGCTTCTCTTTATCAAGGTCTGAACCCGTCGCGCGGTTGGTCACCAGCTTCATCAACTTGTTTTCATCCGCCAGCGCCAGCATCTCGTCGTAGAGTTCCTGATTGGTAAAGATGCCTTCATGAGCCAGACGCTCCGGGCTCAGGTAAAGGAAACACAACACCTTACCCACCAGCATATCCAGTTCAGACAGGACGCTACGGCCAATCAAAGACGTAGAGCGTGGACGAAGGTAGAAGAAACCTTCCGGTGCTTTCACCAACTCAGTGTTGTAACGCTGGTAGAAAGAAGACAACTCAAGTTCAAAATCCGACAACAATGCGTGGTTGTCCAAATCTTCACTTGAGATATGACGCCCCGCTCGTAGCATGCTGTCTAATGCTGGGAACAGAGGGTTAGAAATTGCTTTTGCCAGTTTATCTGACATGTATTCATTAGTATCGGTCGATGACATTCGCTTGTACCTTTGCCCCAAATTCGTTGATTGATTTCCAGTCTGGCTGAATGGCTTGATAATCCGATTCTGAATAGCCCAGACGAACGGCCTGATCAACAATAATTCGGGCTAAATCAAAGTGATGAGTAAATGGGTGTTGTGCAAGGTAATCTCGCAGTACTACGCTCAAGTCGATTGGTGTGCCCTGATCTTTATGGGCTTTTAGCATGTCACCAATACGCTCTGATAACTCATCATTGACTTGTTGAAATTCTTCGTATTCCACTTCCATCGGAACTTGGCCTGTTACCTCGTCATCACGCAGTACCAGAGCTTCGTCACGCAGGTCGGATAATCGCTCAGCATCTGCATAAGTCAGATACCAAGGCATATCAAAGTAATCTTTAATCGATTGACGCAATCGAGAACTGAACGCACGGTTCTTATCCATATCGATAGCGGTACGGATAAACTTGTGTACGTGTCGGTCGTAGCCAATCCAGAGATCGATCGCTTGCTGGCCCCAACTGGTGATTCGGTCCAGCTTCATTTGCAGACCAAACAGGGCTTCTTCAATAAACTCAAGCTCAGGATCGCCATAAACAAGCTCCTGAATATCGAGGATCTGAGTTTGCAGCTCATCACTTGCTGCCTGCAAGGTATCTTGAAGTTCACGCAGCGTGCTCGACGTTTCTGACAATAACGCTTCACAGTTATTAATCGCTTCGCGCCAATCTTTATTCAGCAGGTCAGCAATCTGCTGTTTTACAGATTGTTGCTGCTCGTCCATAACACGCTGGTTAAGATCGATTTGATCGAAGATCTCGCCTACGGAATATTTAAGTACTCCATACACGTTTTTCTTCCAATGACCCGGTGTGCCACCTTTTTGGGCTGCTTCAATTGCTTTCGCCATTTCATCCGCAACCATAGACAGCTGAATAGAAAGGCGAAGTTTTGAAAACTCACGGTGACGGACGTAATAGTCCGTGATGCCTATCGCCAGTGGCGACAAACGGTAAATACTCGCCCCATCCGTCACCTCGCTGACAAAGCGACTGATCAAACGCTGCTTAACCATCTCATTGATGGCATTGTTTGCTCTGAAAGCAGATGCTTCCCCCGTTTCATCAAATAATCGAGTAACGATAGCGAACGCATCGTGCAGTTCACCTTCACCCAATTCATCGTCAAACCTTTCATTACTTAGTACTGCGATGGCAATCAAGAATGCCAAGCGCTCTGTGGTCAGGTTCAACGAGAAATCTTGCTGCTTAACCCAGCCAACCAATTCATCAATAGGTTGTTCTGCAGCATCGAGAGTCATCTCACTCATTGTTATTCCTGTTTTTCTTTCTTTTTGGCCCACACGTGAATGTAGCGACCTAATGAGAGGTATGGCTCTTGTCGACAAAGTTGTTTTTCTAGCGCCAACACATCTTCAAACTCGTAATCACCCATGTATTGCATATTTCCTATGTAATCACTGAATGAGCGAATACCAGATTTACCACAAATACTGAACCCGGAGTCTTCTATCCATTGGTAAACTTCTTCTGGTTTCAGGCCTTTTTGCGGCTGTAGTTTAAATCTTTTTCGGTGGGGCATACCGTCCAAAATATGAGGAATGTTGCCACAAACCACATTTTTGTAGACTAAACCATGGTGGTTATAGAACATTATCGATGCAATGCCCCCCGGTTTGACTTGTTCCAGAACCGTTTCGAGCGCCGTCTTAGGATCGACCAGCCACTCCATCACAGCATGAAACATGACAAGATCCACCTGGCTGTCCATGTGCTCGCCAATGGACTGGACAGGTGAATGAATCAGGCGATACTGCTCAAGCAAACCATTATTTTCAATATCCTGTTTGGCTAGTTGCAGCATTTCCGAAGATAGATCACATAAAGCGACACGATGTCCGAGCTTAGCAAGCTTTTGAGACATTTGTGCTAAACCACCACCTGCATCTAAAACTTCTAGGGGTTGCTGGTCTGCCTCTAATTCACTTAGAATCTGTAGAAAATCTTCCCACACAATGATTTGGCGGATCTCCCCTTTATCGGAGCCGTAAATATTTTTTGCAAATTTGTGGGCGATATCGTCGAAATTGCGGTCTTCTGTCACTTCTGCTGAGTTATCATATCGGATTGTGTCGCTATTCTGGCACAAGGAAAGCAGGAATAAAGAGGAATACCCTCATTTTTATTTTCAATTGATGTTTTTTCGGACTATTTATGTATGTTTGAGCTGAAAAAAGTAGTGTCAGCTTTGCTCATGCCCCTACCAGCATTGCTGCTGATAGGATTATTGGGCCTGGCTCTCATTAGTTTTACCACTAAGCGTAAAACCGGCTGCTTCGTTGTTTTATTCTCATTTGTCGGCATTTTCCTTGTTGCCTTCCAGCCTGTTTCAAGCAAGCTTCTTATGCCATTGGAACGTGAACACAAAGCGTTTCTACCCGTTTCAGGGACCATCGACTACGTGATGGTACTCGGCAATGGTCATGTTATCGATGACGAAATTCCACCCACATCTCAGTTAAGTCGTGCCGCGCTCATGCGTTTGACCGAGGGAATCCGAATTTTGCGCATGTATCCTGGCGCCAAATTGATTCTTTCCGGCTATGACGGCGGTTCTGAAATCAGCCATGCGCGTATGATGGCAAACGTAGCTCTGGCGCTCGGTGTAGCGAAATCCGATATTATTTTATTGGAAGACGCCAAAGACACGTGGGAAGAGGCACGTCAGGCTGCGGCGTTTGTCCAGCAAAAGGAAATTGTTTTAGTTACCTCGGCGAGCCATATGAGCCGGGCGTTGTATGAATTTAATGCAGCAGGCATAAAACCAATCCCGGCGCCAACAAACTACTTGGCGATTGAGAATGTCAATCAAGCTTGGAATAAATACTCGCCAAAAGCACGTTACTTAGAACAAACGGAGCTTTTCTGGCATGAGTACCTTGGCAGCATCTGGCAACGCTTACGTGATGTCGTCGGCGAAACACCTATGGTTGAGCCACAGTAGTTAATGAGTTAACGCCATTACTCAATGCAATTTTACAGACAAAAAAGGAGAGCAAGCGCTCTCCTTTTTCGTTCTTATCTTGTCTCGTGGTGGTGATTAATCACCAGCAAACATGTAGCCCTCACCATGAACCGTAACAAAAATTTGCGGGTTTTTAGGGTCAAACTCCATCTTCGCACGCATACGACGAATCAAGACATCTATCGTACGGTCATTCGGTGCATCAACACGATGGCTGATCATATTCAAAATACGTTCGCGGCTTAGTACTTGATTCGGGTAAGACGATAACGCCACCAAAAGCTCGTATTCGGCTTTGGTTAGTTTTACTGGCTCACCATTACGACTCAGCGCTCGACGCTGGATATCAAACGTCCACTCGCCAAAACGAACAATATGTTGCTCGTTGGTTTCGTTTGCCTTACTTGATCCATCGCGAGCGATCGAAATGCGCCACAGCAGATTTTTGACACGAACTAATAACTCGCGCAGTTCAAAAGGTTTGGTGACATAATCATCTGCCCCCATTTCCAGGCCAACAATTTTGTCGATGCTATCCGTGCGTCCTGTAACTAATATGATACCAATATCCGATTGGCTACGTAATTCACGCGTAAGCATCAGGCCGTCTTCACCCGGCAAGTTAATATCCAGCATGACAAGATCAACATCACCAGCTTGCAGCACTTCACGCATTTGCGTGCCGCTCTCTGCTTCACTGACTGTATAACCTTCATTTTGGAAATAACCCGCTAGCTTACTACGCGTTACAACATCATCTTCTACGACTAATACGTGATAGCTCATTTACACCACTTTCTGTCATTTTATTATTCGAGATGTATTCTATTCATAACTATTAACATTTCTAGTCATTGGCTGACTAAAAAGCAAGATTTAGTGATTTTGTTGATTCAAGACAAGCTTAGCGAACCCTGTTAATAAATGGACATATTTCGCCATAAAACATCATAGTTATAGTTACTGCTGTTCATTTTAATTGATTACACTTAAAGGACATCTGAATTTGATTTTGTGATGCCAGAAAGAAGGCATCATTCAGGAGCCTAAAATGCAAGAAGTGAAAGCTTTTAACGAAAAACGCGCCGAAATTTATTGGTGGTTTTCTAGCTTATTCGCCAAAGAACTGACAGACAAAGAGCTGGAGGCTTATCACAGTGTTGAAATTCGCAGCTTTTTGGCGGGCTTAGGTGAAAATGAATCTCTCAAACCTTCCATTGATAGCCTCGTTGACGCACTAAATCGCCTGCAAGACCGCGAAGATGCTCAGCTAGAGCTTGCTGCTGACTTTTGTGAATTATTCTTGAAGACAGAAAAGTACGGCGCGCTTCCCTACGCTTCCATGTACATTGGTGAATCTGGTTTACTCAACGACAAACCCGCCGAAGAGATGGAAAAGTTGATGGCTGAGTTTGGTGTCCAAGTGGACGACCGTCTAAAAGAGCCAGCCGACCACTTAGCGGTAGAACTGGACTTCCTGGGTAACATGATCATTCGCTCTAATGAGTTTGAGCAAGAAAAACACATGGAAGAAGCCTTTGTTAAACAAAATGAATTCATCGAAAGCCAACTCATGTCCTGGTTACCAAAGTTCGCTCACAAGTGTCAGCAACTGGATGAATTTGGCTTCTACGCCAGCGTCGCGCAACTATTAATTGCATTTTGTAAACTGGACAGCGCTTACCTTCTTGGTGAATAATTGCCGCCTATTTTAGGGAGCCTGTCTTTTAGGTTCCCTATCTTTTATTCGTTAACTATATAAATCGTTCCAATCGCTCGCTTTTTAGCAATCAAAATGTGACTTATTAGGCACAAAACCATTGCTTAAATTATTGCCAGCTTGCCCGCATAGGGCTAAAATGTGAACGCAAACGATTAAATATGATTTTAATGTAAACCGCTGAAATAAAGCGGTTTTTGTGTTTTCTTAATAGGTTGATAACGATTCTTCATTCGATGGAAGAAATGAGCTTTATCAACCGCTGTCGCTACATACCCTCTACCGACTTCGGAGTAACCACTGCTAAACATACTCAGCGCCATTGTTTTTGTTGCGCTAAGTTTACAAAAGACGAACAGCACAAAGGTTTATCCTCCGCGGTATATTCGTAGCTCGAAACAGGACACCATGTATGGCCACTATAAAAGACGTTGCTAGATTAGCCGGCGTTTCTACAACTACAGTTTCGCACGTTATCAACAAGACGCGTTTTGTTGCAGAAGCAACACAAGAAAAAGTAATGAAAGCCGTTGATGAGCTTAACTATGCACCAAGTGCGGTTGCTCGTAGCTTGAAATGTAACTCAACTCGCACCATCGGCATGTTGGTGACACAATCTACCAACCTATTCTTCTCTGAAGTCATTGATGGTGTAGAGAGTTACTGCTACCGCCAAGGCTACACGCTTATCCTGTGTAACACTGGTGGTATCTATGAAAAACAAAGAGATTACATCCGCATGCTCGCTGAAAAGCGTGTAGATGGCATACTGGTGATGTGTTCTGACCTGACAGAAGAGCTGAAGCAAATGCTTGACCGTCATGCAGATATCCCGAAAGTTGTCATGGACTGGGGCCCAGAGAGCTCACAGGCAGACAAAATCATGGATAACTCGGAAGAAGGCGGTTATATCGCGACCAAATACCTGATTGATAATGGTCATACTGATATTGCTTGCTTGAGTGGTCACTTTGAAAAACTCGCTTGCCAAGAGCGTATTGCTGGTTACCGTCGAGCGATGGCAGAAGCCAATATTCCTGTCAATGAAGACTGGATTCTTGAAGGTAACTTTGAATGTGATACCGCAGTGTTGGTCGCAGACAAAATTACCGCGATGGAAAAACGCCCTACTGCGGTATTCTGTTTCAATGACACGATGGCGTTAGGCTTAATGAGCCGTCTACAACAAAATGGTATTAAGATTCCTGACGATGTCTCTGTTATTGGTTACGACAATATCGAATTGGCAGAGTACTTCTCTCCGCCATTAACAACGATTCACCAGCCAAAACGCCGTGTCGGTAAAAATGCTTTCGAGATTCTGCTTGAACGTATTAAAGACAAGGAACACGAAAAACGTATTTTTGAAATGCAGCCAGAGTTGGTCGTTCGAAATACTGTTAAAAAACTCAAATAGTACTAGGGTCTGTTGACCTTTCGCGGTTAAATTTTGTTCGAGATAAAAGCGTTTTAATCGCGGCGAGAGGTTTGTAGCTTAGTCATTCTAAGCAAAACACCTCTCAACAAAGAGTAAAACGCTTTTAGCCGAACCCTTCGGGCAGCGTTTGTGGCTCCTTTCTACTGCGTTATCGGCTTATCAGGTAGGTCAACTACAGTTCAAAGCCTCTGCCTTGTATAAAAAAACCACAAACCGCTGCAAAAATCAGCTCGAAAGGTCAACAGACCCTAATAAGCGCTCTCCGGAGCGCTTATTTTTTATCCGAAAATTAACTTTTATCGCACTCTTTGTTCACTACAGTCAGTAAACGTTTTATAAGTTACTGTTTTGTATAAACACAACCTATCTCACATAACCTAGCCACTCGCACTCAAACTTCAATCTTAAATATGAAACAAGCACCATAAAAACACAGCGTTTTACTGAAGCAATATCACACTTTGATCTCTAGATTGTGATGTTAATTCAAGATAAAAAGTATTCTCAACATGTCACGCACAGGGCAAACCATCCGAAAGGGTGGGACGCAAAGCTTCCGGCCTTAACCATTTTATAAATGGAAGGTAGCGGGGTTACCGATGGCAAATATGCATATGATGAGTTTACCCTTTAATGACATTGTGCTTGCATGTATTTGCTACTCTCTCGGACCTGACTTTTGGTGGCGTAATAATAATTACACCGAGATAACACATCATGGATAAACCGATACTCAAAGATTCTATGAAGCTATTTGAGGCACTTGGTACGATCAAGTCGCGCTCAATGTTTGGTGGCTTCGGACTTTTCGCTGATGAAACGATGTTTGCACTGGTTGTGAATGATCAACTTCACATACGAGCAGACCAGCAAACTTCATCTAACTTCGAGAAGCAAGGGCTAAAACCGTACGTTTATAAAAAGCGTGGTTTTCCAGTCGTTACTAAGTACTACGCGATTTCCGACGACTTGTGGGAATCCAGTGAACGCTTGATAGAAGTAGCGAAGAAGTCGTTAGAACAAGCCAATTTGGAAAAAAAGCAACAGGCAAGTAGTAAGCCCGACAGGTTGAAAGACCTGCCTAACTTACGACTAGCGACTGAACGAATGCTTAAGAAAGCTGGTATAAAATCAGTTGAACAACTTGAAGAGAAAGGTGCATTGAATGCTTACAAAGCGATACGTGACTCTCACTCCGCAAAAGTAAGTATTGAGCTACTCTGGGCTTTAGAAGGAGCGATAAACGGCACGCACTGGAGCGTCGTTCCTCAATCTCGCAGAGAAGAGCTGGAAAATGCGCTTTCTTAATCTGTAGGTATAAACCTATCGTACGTATAAAAACCGCAGCTTTGACTGCGGTTTTTTTTGAAATTTTTTCCAGGCTCAACCTGTCTATTACTCCATATATCAATCAAATAATATCAAGTAACATATTTCATCAATGGTATCTGTTAACCTTTTAGAACAAGGCTGTCCTTCTGGAGTACGACAATGAATAAAAAACTGGTTTTTGGGTTAATACTGCTGTTAACGATCATTTTATTAGCCGTTAACTTTAGCCAGTACCTCACTTTAGAGAACGCCAAAGCACAGCAAGAGGCTCTTAACGCCTATATTGACCAGAGATTTATCTTGGCGGTTACGGTTTATTTTGCGGCCTATGTGGCTATCACTGCTTTTTCTATTCCCGGCGCAGCGGTCGTCACTCTGTTAGCCGCAGCTCTATTCGGTTTTTGGACTAGCTTACTTTTAGTCTCGTTCGCCAGCACTATTGGGGCAACGCTGGCTTTTCTGAGTAGCCGTTACTTGTTACGAGATTGGGTCCAAAGCAAATTTGGTTCAAAGCTAACCGCGATTAACGACGGCGTCAAAAAAGACGGTTCATCTTACCTACTCTCATTAAGATTGATCCCTGTGTTCCCTTTCTTTCTAATCAACCTACTGATGGGATTAACCCCGATGTCTGTTGGCCGCTTTTATTTGACCAGCCAAATAGGAATGCTTCCAGGCACCGCTGTTTATCTCAATGCCGGTACTCAACTGGCAACGATTGAAAGCCTCTCAGATATCGTCTCACCGAGCGTGTTAGCTTCATTTGCGTTGCTTGGGCTTTTTCCTATCATTGCTAAATGGCTGATGAATAAATTCAGACCCACTCAAGTACAGCCAAATGGAAACCCTTGATGAAGATATTTATAGCGAAAAATCCGGCAGAAGCGCATATCGTTTGTGAGTTGCTGAGAACCGAGCAAATTCTTTGTGAAGTTCGCGGTGAAGGTCTTTTCGGATTGAAGGGGGAACTACCATTCGGGGACGATACCGACCCGTACGTGTGGTTATTGAATCCAGAACAGAAGATGAAATCCTTGGCTATTATTGAAGCCTATCAAAAACAGGCTCAGCCAAACACCTATCAAGATTGGAAATGCCCTCAATGTTCGGAAATCAATGAAGGGCAATTTGGCGCGTGCTGGCGTTGTGGCCACCACATTGAGTAAGCGTAATGGCGCCAGTCACCTAGAAACGTTAAGCAACTAATGTTTGCTGTTTGATAAACTCAATCGAGTACTGATTAAAGTCTTCCGGACGTTCTACATTACAAACATGGCCACAGTTTGGGATCTCACGGAGCACACTCAGTTTATGTGCCGCAACCATCTCTTTAACCGGTTGGATGAACATATAATCTCTGTCACCCATTAAGTAGAGAGTGGGAATCGCTAATTCTCGGTCTTTAAAGTACTTCATTAACGGATTCACATCCGCCGCCAAGATAAACCAGCGCTTAAACTCTTTTTGGCAGAGCTTTTTGGCTTCCCTGATAAACAGGTGGCGAGATTCGCGTTGATTGCGCTGTGGCATCACGATATAAGCGAACAGTTTGTACAGCCACATGTAAGGCAAGATATGTTTGCCAAAGTTGCCCAGCTTGACGAGGATTTGTGAGCGTGTATTGAGACGAGTCACCGCTCCACCTAACACCATTGAATTCACACGTTCAGACGCCAATTCCGCAATGTTTCGAACAATGATCGTCCCTAATGACATGCCGACAAAATGCGCGGATTGGATTTTTAAATGATCCAGCACTTTTAAAATATCTTGGGTAACTTCAGTAAAGGTATAGCGGCTGGTAATGAGTTCCTTTAGTAACTGATTTGACTTCCCATGCCCTCTTAGATCAATGAGTACTAAATTAAAGTGCTGCTTATAGGCTTTAATTTGCTTAAACCAAATCGAAGAACTGCCACCAGCACCATGCACGAAAACAACCCACTCATTACTGGTGGGGTGCAAGTAGGTTTTATGGAAAAGTAGTGGCTCAGTCATATACCAGTAATAATAGTATTGTTATTAATTTAGAGGAAGCAATCCTATCACACTAGAATTGCTCACGATAACAAAGGCACCGAATTAGGTGCCATTTGTTACAATTTTAGGCAAGGCTAATTGACTTTAACGCAGAATGGTAGAGTTCCAAATATTCTTCCGCAGCTTTTCGCCAGCAAAAGTCCTGTTGCATTGCATGCAATTGAACTCGTTTTACTTCGGCATTATTTTGCGTATACAGCAACAGTGCCCTAAGCATGGTTAACAACAAGGCTTGCGGTGTTGGATCATAAAACACAAAACCCGTTGCATCAGACGAGTCAACATCATAATCGTTCACACTGTCTTTTAGGCCGCCTACGCCTCGCACAATCGGTAACGTGCCATAAGCCATGCTGTAAATCTGATTAAGTCCACACGGCTCAAACTCAGACGGCATCAAAAAGAAATCAGACCCAGCCTCAACCAAATGAGCAAGCTCATTGTCATAGGCGTCAACAAAGACAAACTTATCTGGGAACTGTTCAGCGACCTCTTCTAAATGTGTAGCAAGAACTGGATCACCGGTTCCGACCACAACTAATTGCACGTCGTGCTTGAGGAAGTCCGTCAACGCTGGGAGTAAATAATGCAGTCCTTTCTGCATTGTCAGGCGACAAACCATGCCAAACATCGCACAGTCTTTCTCTGCTAAGTTCAGACGTTGCTGTAGCGCTTTTTTACACGCACTTTTGCCTTCAACCATACTTTGGTGACTAGGTTCGTAGTTCAACGGCAAATAAGCATCGGTTTTAGGATTCCAAGCGCTGTAATCACAACCGTTGAGTATACCAACTAAATCTTTAGCTCGTTGTTGGAACTCCCACGCCATGCCATGACTACCAAGCTCTGTCTGTAACTCTTCAGCATAAGTAGGGCTTACCGCGTTGATTTTGTCAGCGTTTAGCACGCCTGCCTTAAGCATCGCAATGTGCGTTGAACTAACCGCTGCGTCGGGTACATTTCTGCTCTGAAACTCTGGCAGACATTGCACCTCATCATAGCTAAATACCCCTTTAAATACTGCGTTGTGAATCGAGATCACGCTGCGAATATTTGCATAAAATGGGTCAGATCCGTATCGATGCTTCAACAAAAACGGCACAAGGCCAGTATGCCAGTCATTGGCATGTACGATGTCAGGTCGGAAATCCAGCTTAGGTAGCATGTCTAAGCAAGCTGCGCTGAAAAAGGCGAATCGCTCACCATTATCTGAATACGCTTCGTTGTTCTCAGCGTACATTGATGGGCGGTTGAAATACGGCTGGCAATCAATCAAATAAACTGGCGTATCACCGAGATACAGCCTTAATACTCGATATTCTGTATGCGGCCACGAGGTTAGCTGCGTTTCTAACAACACCTCCGCTTCAGAAAGCCTTTCAATACCATTGTATGCGGGAATGGTAATACGTACATCTTGCTGAAGTCCGTGGAGCGCTTCAGGCAGTGCCTTGGCTACATCAGCCAAGCCACCACTTTTAATCAATCCTTCGACTTCAGACGCTACAAACAGAATAGATAAGTTGTTAGTAGCCAACTCGTGCTCCTTTAGGAATAACAACAATACCGTCATCCGACACGTGGAAGTACTTCTTGTCTTCCTGAAGGTTCACTCCAATCTGTGTGCCAGGTGCAATATCAGCGTTCTTGTCCACTATTACTCGACGTAAAACACAGCCTTCACCGATTTTAACGTCACCAAGGAGTATACATTCGCTGATATCGCATGCAGATGCAATATTACTTCTGAAACCAAGTACAGATTTTTCTATACGGGAGCCTCGAATGTAGCTGCCATTACACACCAGACTATCGATAATTTGGACACGACCGTTGTCAGAGTCCGTGAACGTTGCAGGTGGTAAAGGCGGGTAATAGGTATGCAGTGGCCATTTGCGGTTATATAGCGAGAATGGTGCATCTTTTTCTAGCAAGTCCATATGTGCTTGCCAGTAGGCATCAATCGTACCGACATCTCGCCAATAAACTTGCTCTTTCTCACCATTGATCTTGTTGGTGCTAAAGTCATAAACAAACACATCCCCACGTGGGAACATTTTCGGAATAATGTCTTTACCGAAGTCATGGGAAGACTCTTCGTTGCTCGCATCTTCGATCAACTCAGAAAACAGTTCTTTCGCTTCAAAGACATAGTTCCCCATTGAGACCAGCGCGTAGTCAGGCTCGCCAGGAATCGACTTAGGATTTTCTGGCTTTTCTTCAAAGCCAATCATGCGCCCTTCGCTATCCACTTCGATAACACCGAACTGAGAAGCTTCTTTTAGTGGCATACGCAGAGCCGATACGGTCAATGAAGCTTGCTTGCTGATATGGAAATCCAGCATCTGCTTAATGTCCATTTTGTAGATATGGTCAGAACCAAAAATACAAACTTGGTCTGGCTCTTCCATTTCCATAAAACGAAGGTTCTGATAAATGGCATCTGCCGTGCCCTCATACCAACGCTTGCCGGTACGCATCTGAGCAGGAATCGGGTCGATGAAACGATCAGTGATGCCGTTGATGTTCCATCCTTTTTTTAAATGATAAAACAGGGATTGCGATTTAAATTGGGTCAGAACGTAAATGCGCATTAAATCCGCATTAACGAAGTTGTTGAGTGCAAAGTCAATTAGACGATAGCTACCACCAAAAGGTACTGCAGGTTTACTGCGAGATTCAGTTAAAGGTCTCAAACGTGAGCCTTCACCGCCAGCAAGAATCATTCCCAAAACACCAGCCATTGTTGTTCTCCGTATCGTTATAGCTTGGAATGGATGCTCACTTAATTGAACGTATTGTGGGGAATCAAGTGAACACATTGTCAGCCACATTCAGTACTTCTCTGAGCACCTATCATGTGGATTAAAAAGTTTCGGCATTGCTCTGCCAAATTACAGGATGTGTTAACTTTTCGTGGAGCGCGTTTGCGTTTTATCTCAGTTCAAAAATTCGTTTTAGTTTTAAACGCGAAAAAGAGGGTTTAAGGGGGCTCTATTCCATTTTCTTTTCAACAAAGAGTCAGCACTTTTTTAGTATAGGTACCTAGCCCACATCCATTGAGCTATCGATATTTGGCAACTCTAAATCGTGATTTGCTTCTCAATTAAAAAATGACAAATCCACGACATTATTTGTATTAATGCCTAATATCGAGATACCGATATCATCACGAAACAACACACCCTAAAATATTCTTATCTGTCGACACCGATTTAAATGCATTTTGTTGCACTTGCTTTGTAATAAACTATCTAATTTGAACCTTAATTACAATTTAAAATACGTCATTCTGTGTATAAGGTAAGCACGACTTACTCGATACGATATTCAGATCACATTAGAAAATGTAATAGATTACACTCTGAAAACAATTTACGAACGAAAACACTACATAGTTAGCGACGTAAATATGCACGGTTTATTCGCGCTGTATCGAACGCTTGTAAATATCATACGATTGTAAGCTTCACGCTACGACACACATGTTGCTAAAAAATGAATGAGACAAACCTGAAGATAAAGATTTGTAAAAATTGTGAGGCGAAAGGTGTGAGGATGAAATATCGCCGGAATCAGAGAAGGTAATTTGGAACCAATAATAAAAAGGCAGCGAATTCGCTGCCTTTTTGTTTACTGTGTACCGTTTAAGCTTTTGCTTTTTTACGTTTGTCGGTGACTTCCCATTTACCATCGACATAAAGCGCAGTCCAACCGCTTGGCTTGCCGTTCTCTTCAGAGCGAACGTAATTCTCTTTCGTTTTACGGCTAAAACGAACCACTGCCGGACGACCATCAGGGTCTTCCTGCGGTGCTGTCGCGAGATATTTGAACTTCTCTGGTAAGCGTTCTTCGTAAAGCGCAAGCTCTGAAACAAGTGGCGCTCGCGTTTCGCGTGATTTAGGGAAGTTGCTGGCTGCCATAAACAGACCAGATGCCCCATCACGCAACACAAAGTAAGCGTCCGAGTTTTCACATGGCAGTTCAGGGAAATGCACTGGATCTTCTTTCGGCGGCGCGACTTCACCGTTCTTTAGAATCTTACGGGTGTTTTTACATGTCTCGCTCGTGCAATCCATGTATTTACCGAAGCGACCATTCTTAAGCACCATGTCAGAACCACACTTGTCACACTCAACAACCGGTCCATCATAGCCTTTCACTTTAAACTCGCCGTATTCAACGATGTAACCTTCACAGTTTGGGTTGTTACCACAAACGTGCATCTTACGTTTATCGTCGATTAGGTACGCGTCCATCGCTGTTTCACAGATTGGACAACGTTTCTTGGCACGCAGCGCTGCGGTTTCTACGTCTTCTTCTAAGACGTTGATGATGCCTTCTTCATCGCCTAAGTTGATGGTGGTTTTGCAACGCTCTTTAGGTGGCAGTGCATAACCAGAACAACCTAGGAATACGCCGGTGGATGCTGTACGAATACCCATTGGGCGGCCACATGTCGGACATTCGATGTCTGTCATCACAATGTGGTTAAGCTTCATACCACCTTCAGACTCATCCAGGTCGGCTTTTTCAAGGTCACCGGTGAAGTCAGTAAAGAAGTTGTCCAGTACTGATTTCCAGTTGACTTCGCCTTCTGCGATTTGGTCCAGCTTTTGTTCCATACGCGCGGTAAAGTCGTAGTTCATCAAATCATTAAAGCTATCGTCCAGACGGTCTGTAACGATCTCACCCATTTTCTCTGCGTAGAATCGACGCTGGTCGACTTTCACGTAGCCACGATCCTGAATCGTCGAGATGATAGACGCGTAAGTCGATGGACGGCCAATACCACGCTTTTCAAGTTCTTTAACCAGTGCAGCTTCTGTAAAGCGTGCTGGCGGCTTGGTAAAGTGCTGTTTCGGGTCAAGTGACTCTAGGTTCAGCTTATCGCCAAGCTGCACCGCAGGAAGGATTGTGTCCTCGTTTTTGCCCATTGGACGTTGTACGCGAGTCCAACCGTCAAACTTCAGGATGCGGCCTTTGGCTTTTAATGTGAACTCTTCGGCTTTGACGCTGATGGTTGTGGAATCGTATTCTGCTGGCGTCATTTGACACGCAACGAACTGATTCCAAATTAATGCGTAAAGCTTGTGAGCGTCTGCGTCGACACCTTGCAGGTCTTCCGCTTTCACATCAACGCTAGACGGTCGAATCGCTTCGTGCGCTTCTTGAGCCCCTTCTTTGCTGCCGTATTTTAACGGTGAAGCTGGAAGGTACTTGTCACCAAACTCAGAACCGATGAAGTCACGGACAGCATCCACAGCTTCTGCACTCAAGTTAGTTGAGTCAGTACGCATATAGGTGATGTAACCCGCTTCATACAAGCGTTGAGCCAGCATCATGGTCTTCTTAACGCCATAGCCTAAACGGGTACTTGCTGCTTGCTGCAAAGTCGAAGTGATGTAAGGCGCTGACGGCTTACTTTTCGTTGGTCGGTCTTCACGCTTGCAAACTTCGTAGCTAGCTTTTTCCAGCACAGACATCGCTGCTTTGGTTTCTGCCTCATTAACTGGCTTAAACGCTACGCCGTCTTTCTGAGCAACCAGCAGTTTGAAATCCGCTTTGTCTTTAGTCTTGGTGTTTGCATGGATGTCCCAGAACTCTTCCGGAACAAATGCATTGATTTCGCGCTCACGCTCTACCAGCAACTTAACCGCAACCGACTGAACACGGCCGGCAGACAAGCCACGAGCAACTTTCTTCCATAGTAATGGAGAGACCATGAAGCCAACCACGCGGTCCATGAATCGACGAGCTTGCTGCGCGTTTACGCCATCCATATTTAACTCACCAGGCGTCTGGAAAGCTTGCTGGATAGCATTTTTCGTAATTTCGTTAAAAACAACTCGTTTGTATCGCTCTTCATCGCCACCGATGATCTCACGAAGGTGCCATGCGATTGCTTCCCCCTCGCGGTCCAAATCGGTTGCGAGATAGACGTAATCAGCATCTTTGGCTAATTTTTGTAATTCGCTAACTACTTTTTCTTTGCCAGGAAGAATCTGATAATTCGCTTCCCAGTCGTGATATGGGTTGATCCCCATTTTTTTGATCAGCGCTTTACGATCTTTCTCTTTTTTGACTCGTGCTTTCTCTTCAGCACTCATCCCTTTAGTTGAAATGGCAGCTGCTTTCTCACCAGTGCTTTGGCCGGCCGTAGGCAGATCACGCACATGACCAACACTAGACTTAACAACAAAGTCTTTACCAAGGTACTTATTTATTGTCTTTGCCTTGGCTGGTGACTCCACTATAACGAGTGATTTACCCATAACTGACTCTAACGTCCTTCATAATAATGCGGGTAAACCCCTGACTTGGAAGTCACCCGCATAATGTTCTATTTCATTGCCTCTTTTTTTACTATTGTGCGAGATGAAAAGAAGATCAACTGCTTTTTTGCAATTCAGATCCGATCGGTTGACAATTCATCGTCTTTATACTTCAAACAGACAGGGCTTTGAAAGGTCTGGTCGGCATATCTAAACAGGCAAAGTTTGCTACTGCTAATCGAATTAAGGAAATTTTGTTACCCATCACAAAATAACTTTTGTCTATTATCCGCAACCTTAGGCGACTACGATGAAAACCCGTCGCTAGAGAGTAACCTTTAATTGCATTCCATTGGGTATAATCCCCTGTTAATAATAGGTATACTTCTTCGCTCTGAGATTGTTATGAATGACGGGAACGTTATGTCTGATAGAAAATTTATTGAAGAATTTGACCTTCTTTTAATCGCTAACCAAATCATCCAAGAGCACGATGATTACATTGAGGGTATGCGCGCGACAAGCGTAGAAGAAAAAGACGACGTTTTAGTCTTTAAAGGGGAATACTTTCTTGATGAGAAAGGATTACCAACGGCAAACACGACTGCCGTTTTCAATATGTTTAAGTATCTAGCGCATCATCTTTCAAAAGAATTTACGCTGAAAAAATAGTCAAACAAGCCCCCTAAAAAAAGAAAAACCAGAGCCACATGACTCTGGTTTTTTATCTGTTTATTTATGTGGAATACTTACTAGCAACTAAGCGATTTAAGCTTGTCGAAGTAGTCCGGGAATGTCTTCGATGTACATTTCGGATCGTTGATGGTCACAGGTGTATCACTCAATGCAACCAGTGAAAAACACATCGCCATTCGGTGGTCATCATAGGTGTCGATCGCAGCATGTTTGAGCTGTGGAACTGGCTTAACGATGATGTAATCCTCACCCTCTTCCACTTCAGCGCCAACTTTACGAAGTTCAGTCGCCATCGCAGACAAACGGTCGGTTTCTTTTACGCGCCAGTTGTAAACATTGCGAATCGCTGTCGTACCTTCTGCAAACAGAGCCGTGGTTGCAATCGTCATCGCCGCGTCAGGGATATGGTTATAATCCATATCAATACCTTTCAGCTTACCCGCACGAGCAATCACATAGTCATCGCCCCATTCAATTTCAGCGCCCATTTTTTCAAGCGCATCTGCAAATTGAATGTCACCCTGAATACTGTTTTTGCCAATACCGGTAACTTTAACTTCGCCACCTTTGATCGCCGCAGCCGCCAAAAAGTAAGACGCTGAAGAGGCGTCACCTTCCACTAGAAAATCCCCAGGTGCAACGTAATGCTGACCGGCAGGTATCACAAATTCCTGATAATCATTGTTGATTACATTAACGCCAAACTGCTTCATGATATGCAGCGTGATATCGATGTACGGCTTAGACACCAGGTCGCCTTCGATATTGATGCGCACTTCGCCTTCAGCGAGTGGCGCAGACATAAGGAAAGCGGTTAAAAACTGACTCGAAATGGAACCATCAATCGATACCGTACCTGACTTCAAACCCGTTCCCACAATTTTCAATGGCGGGTAGTTTTCATTTTCGAGGTATTCGATATCTGC
Organism: Vibrio natriegens NBRC 15636 = ATCC 14048 = DSM 759; assembly: GCF_035621455.1. NCBI lineage: Bacteria > Pseudomonadati > Pseudomonadota > Gammaproteobacteria > Vibrionales > Vibrionaceae > Vibrio > Vibrio natriegens. The sequence continues at coordinate 1,091,544 of NZ_CP141822.1, read as the reverse complement.
ACCAGCATCTTGTAATGCAGTAACGAGGTGACCAATTGGGCGCTCTTTCATACGAGGCTCACCAGTCAAAACATACTCACCTTCACCAAGACACAGCGCAGCCGCTAGTGGGCGCATTGCCGTGCCAGCATTGCCTAAAAACAGCTCTACAGGCTCTGACACTGAGAATGGTTGGCCAAGTCCTTCCACAACACACTCGGTTTTGTCTTCAGACAACTGATATTGAACACCAAGCGTAGTAAGGGCGTTGAGCATATGACGGATGTCGTCACTATCTAGAAGGTTTGTCAGGCGAGTCGTGCCTTTTGCTAAAGCAGCTAGCAAAAGAGCTCGGTTAGAGACGCTTTTTGATCCTGGAAGATTAACTTCCCCTTGGATTTTATTGATTGGTTGTAACGTTAGGCTTTCCATTGAAAGTTGATAATCCTTTGTGCTCTCAGTTCACGTTTTTTTGAGAGCTGAACAATTCTTCGTGGATTCAGACTAACCAAAAAATCAATACAAAACCAGAGCAAATCTACGCTAATTTATGAATAATTAGTCAGCGTATCTATTTGCCTGAAAACTGGGGCCTAATAGACCATATCAACCCGCACACCGTCATCAAAATACAAAATACGAACCTCGTCGCCGCGGCCAAATAACATATTTCTATCAACGTCTTGAATAACATTGATAAGTTTGTCGCCATCAACCTTTATCAAAAGTTCAACCAACTGAGATTCAACCGTGTATTGCTCAGTACTTTGATTTTGTGCAACAGCTGCACCAGTAAGCGCACCAACGGCGGTCGCCACTTCTTTACCTGTTCCGCCACCAAACTGGTTTCCGACCAACCCACCGATTGTTGCACCTAGTAACGTTTTCCAGCCATTATTTTTTGATTTAACAACCTCTTGCTGCGTGATATAACGAACAGAATCCACTTTTCCATAGACAACTTCGTTGACGGGCTTTGCCACATTTCTTTCGTAAGCTGCATTGGCGAAAAATGGTAAAAGCAGTATGATCCAAAACCACAATTTCGCTCTATTTCGTGTTCGCGTCATCATAAACTCCTCTGGCTCAAATGTTGGTAATGACTTTTTATGGCAATCTATTTAACTGAACTTGGTAAGGCATTCACCTTCCCCTCTCCCTATAAAGCACTGAGCGACCCTAATGGGCTCCTAGCTTTTGGTGGCGACTTGGACCCGATGAGAATACTTAAAGGCTATCATCAGGGAATCTTCCCTTGGTACGGACCTGGTGAGCCTATACTTTGGTGGAGCCCTTCTCCTCGTGCGGTCTTTGATCCTTCGACTTTTAAACCATCAAAAAGTCTCAGAAAGTTTCAGCGAAAACATGATTATCAAGTCACCCTGAATCAAGCAACCCAAAATGTGATTCAGCTCTGTTCCTCCACTCGCCCTGAGAGTGAAACATGGCTCAACGAAGACATGCAAACGGCTTACATAGAACTTGCTGAGCTTGGGCATTGCCACTCAGTAGAAGTATGGCATGAAGATGAACTGATTGGCGGCTTGTACGGGTTAAGTGTCGGCCAGGTATTTTGCGGCGAATCTATGTTTAGTTTAAAGGATAACGCATCGAAAGTGGCTTTGTGGTATTTGTGTCATCACCTTAAATCCAATCAAGGTCAGTTGATTGACTGTCAGGTAATGAACTCTCATTTAGCTTCACTGGGCGCATTTGAACTTGATCGGGACGAGTTCATGCAAAAGCTACTATCTTTAAGAGAAAAGCAAATGGCTTCAGGCACTTTTGAGCCACAAGTTCTGCGGAATTCAGCATCATGAGCACGGATCTACAACATATTCGCATAGGATTGACCAACAACCACCCTTGTAGCTATCTACCAGAGCGACAAGAGCGTGTTGCGGTCGCACTTGATGAAAGCTTACATACAGAAAACAACTATCAGCTATTGATGGCTAACGGCTTTCGTCGCAGTGGTGATACGATATATAAACCACATTGTGAGCATTGCAACGCGTGCCAGCCTATCCGTGTGGCGATAAAAGACTTCACTCCTTCAAAAAGTCAGAAACGCCTGCTTAATAAAGGGCAAGGTTTGCGTTGGGAAATGAAACCGCAGATGGATCCCGACTGGTTTGAGCTCTATAGTCGCTACATTTGTAAACGTCATAAGAGCGGTACGATGTACCCACCCAAACGGGATGAGTTCGCTCGCTTTGCACAAACTAACTGGCTTACCACACTATTTTTGCACGTCTACAATGAATCAGAACAACTGGTTGCCATCGGCGTAACGGACGTCATGCCTCATTGTTCGAGTGCATTCTATACCTTTTTCGACCCTGATTACCCTCTATCGCTTGGTACATTAGCGGTGTTGTATCAAATAGAGTACTGCCAAAAAAGCAACCATCAATGGCTATACTTGGGTTATCAGATAGATGAATGTCCAGCAATGAACTATAAAACACGCTTTCAACGCCACCAAAGGCTAGTAAATCAGCGTTGGCGAGGGTAGAATACGCTCCAACTTTACATAATTACTATTTAGCGGCAAAATAAAGCCCGCTAAAATTTGCCTAATTTCTAAAGAGGATTAAATGGCTAAAGAAGACGTAATTGAGATGCAAGGCACTGTCCTTGACACTCTACCAAACACTATGTTCCGTGTTGAACTTGAAAACGGTCACGTTGTGACTGCGCATATCTCTGGTAAAATGCGTAAGAACTACATCCGTATCCTTACGGGTGACAAAGTAACTGTAGAGATGACTCCATACGACCTAACTAAAGGCCGCATCGTCTTCCGTGCTCGTTAATCTCTGATTTTCGGATGCAAATAAAAAACGGAGCCTGACGCTCCGTTTTTTATTTGTGGTCGATAAATCACAAGCAGAGCTATCGCGCATGATTCATGTTGCCCGAGTTTCATTAAAAAAGGATGCTAACGCATCCTTTTTTGTTTCATAGAACCGAGAGTTTATCAGTGCACTGCGGCTTCTTTCTCGCTCAAATACTCAAATTCCAGAGCATCGTTTACGAGTGAAACCTTCACGGTACCACCGTTAACCAAAGAGCCGAACAGAAGCTCGTTCGCCAAAGGTTTCTTAAGCTGCTCTTGGATAACACGTCCCATTGGACGAGCACCCATCGCTTTGTCGTAACCCTTGTGTGCCAACCAGTGGCGCGCGTCTTGAGAGACTTCCATCGAGACACCACGAGCATCCAGCTGCACTTGAAGCTCAACGATAAACTTATCGACAACTTGATGGATAACCGTCTCATCCAGGCTGTTAAACCAGATGATGTTATCAAGGCGGTTACGGAATTCAGGAGTAAATACTTTCTTAATTTCCGCCATCGCGTCATGGCTGTTGTCTTGTTGAATCAAGCCTATCGATTTTTTCTCGGTCTCCGCAACACCGGCGTTGGTCGTCATGACAAGAATCACATTACGGAAGTCCGCTTTACGACCGTTGTTGTCGGTCAGGGTGCCGTTATCCATCACTTGCAATAGCAAGTTAAAGATATCTGGATGCGCTTTCTCGATCTCATCCAACAGAACCACAGAGTGTGGGTGTTTTATCACCGCATCAGTGAGCAAGCCACCTTGGTCGTAACCCACATATCCTGGTGGAGCACCGATTAGACGGCTCACCGAATGACGTTCGCCGTATTCAGACATATCAAAACGCAGTAGCTCAATGCCAAGCAATTTAGATAGCTGAACAGTCACTTCCGTTTTACCAACACCTGTAGGGCCTGCAAACAAGAATGAACCGACAGGTTTATTGTCTACACCCAACCCTGCGCGGGTAAGCTTGATGGCTTCTGATAATGCATCAATCGCATTGTCTTGTCCGAACACCAGCATTTTCATCTTGCGGTCCAGATTCTTCAGAATATCTTTATCCGAAGAAGATACCGATTTTTCTGGAATGCGAGCCATTTTCGCAACCATTGCTTCAATGTCTGCTACACCGACGGTTTTCTTACGTCGGCTTGCTGGAGCCAAGCGGCTGCATGCGCCAGCTTCATCAATAACGTCGATTGCTTTATCAGGTAAATGACGCTCATTAATGTACTTAGCCGATAATTCCACAGCAGCACGAAGTGCTTTGTTTGTATAGCGAACTTCGTGGTGCGCTTCGTACTTCGGCTTAAGACCCATCAAAATCTTAGTTGTGTCATCAAGTGATGGCTCAACAATATCGATTTTTTGGAAGCGACGAGAGAGTGCGCGCTCTTTCTCAAATATGTTGCTGTACTCTTGGTACGTTGTTGAGCCGATACAACGAAGCTTGCCGCTGCTAAGCAGAGGTTTAATTAAGTTTGCCGCATCAACTTGACCGCCAGACGCAGCGCCCGCACCGATGATTGTATGAATTTCATCGATAAACAGAATAGCGTCTTCTTCTTTCTCAAGCTGTTTCAAAATGGTTTTGAAACGTTTCTCAAAATCACCGCGATACTTAGTACCCGCAAGCAAAGAACCAATGTCCAAAGAGTAGATTACGCTGTTTTCAATAACTTCAGGAACCTGCCCTTCAACAATTCTCCACGCCAGGCCTTCTGCAATCGCAGTTTTACCCACGCCAGCTTCTCCGACAAGCAACGGGTTGTTTTTACGGCGGCGACAAAGCACTTGAATAGTGCGTTCGAGCTCTTTGTCTCGACCGATTAGCGGATCAATATTCCCCGCTTTAGCTACCTGGTTTAAGTTGGTAGCAAAGCTCTCCAGACGCTCTTCCGAGTTCGAATCATCCGTACTTTCTGAACTGAAGGAATCTGGTGATGATGGATCTTCACTCGCGCCAGACGCTTTGGTAATGCCGTGGGAGATAAAATTGACGATGTCTAGGCGAGAGATATCATTTTTCTTAAGAAGGTAAGCAGCATGAGATTCTTGCTCGCTAAAAATAGCAACAAGTACGTTCGCCCCTGTCACTTCATTTCGACCCGACGACTGAACATGAAAAACTGCACGTTGTAGGACGCGTTGGAAGCTCAAAGTCGGCTGAGTTTCACGCGTCTCATCGCTTTCTGGGATGAGAGGCGTAGTTTGATCGATGAATATATCGAGTTCGTTACGCAAAGCATCTAAATCCGCTTTGCAGGCTAGAAGGGCTTCCTTAGCTGCATCATTTTCCAACAATGCAAGTAGGAGGTGTTCGACAGTCATAAACTCGTGACGTTTGTCGCGCGCACGAGCAAATGCACTGTTAAGGCTTGACTCTAGTTCTTTGTTTAGCATAAGTACCTCCCGAAAAAACAACTGGGGTTGTTCGAGCAAGTCTTCTTTTTACGCTTGCTCCATAGTGCAAAGCAACGGATGTTCATTTTCCCTTGCGTACATCGTAACTTGCGCTACTTTTGTCTCGGCAATTTCTGCGCTGTACGTCCCACAAACTGCCTTTCCTTCATAGTGTACCTTGAGCATTATTTGAGTCGCTCTATCTATATCATGAGAAAAGAATCGCTCAAGTACCTCTATGACGAAATCCATAGGTGTATAGTCATCATTGTTGAGTACAACGTTATACAGCTTAGGTGGCTGAATTTTTGTACTTTCTCGCTCCAGAAGATCAGAGTCTGGAGTGACCCACTCAAAATTTTTACTCATGGCAATTAAAGATATCGTATCAAAGGGTTGATGTTTTCGACCTATAAAAACAATCTACCACAAGCATGCTGCGCGGTGTAGTGAGAAGTGACACCGAAATAGAACTTTGATAGATAAAAGTTACTACCTATATAGAGACTAATGCACCTCTTGCGGGGGTGCAAATAAAAGATGCTTATCGATACGCTGTGATCTTTTACTTAAAATATTGCCGCTATCAACCCTAAGATTTCTTACTTATACGTTGCGATTGCGATACCAATGCACAGTCCGTATTAGATCACATTTCCCGATTTTTGAGGCGATATTTATCACGAAATCTTCATTTTTTATTCAATCAGAGGATTTCACTAACATAACAAACACAAATAGTATGGCTATTTTTCAACTTGTCATTTAGTAGCTAAAACATCTGAACATCAACGTACAGCCAGGAAAGTGTTTGCAAAATTGTTAATCTCAAAAGTGATTTGTTTTCAATAATGTTTCTGTTTGTTGCGAAACGCTATTGACTGTGTGGACTGATTGACTACAGTGGAAAGTGTTGATGCATAAATCATCATCTGAGCGGAGCTTTTTTATTTCGAAGGCTCGCAGAGTCGAGGATTCACATTGACGCGATGGACGAACAGAAATTCTTCTGTTAGCAGTCGTTAAAAGTTAATAGTAGTTTCAAGTTAAAGGTATAACTTGATTAAAGTAACAACATCAGTAAAAAATGCATGAGGGATGTAAAAGCATGGCTACAGGTACAGTAAAGTGGTTTAACAATGCCAAAGGATTTGGGTTTATCTGTTCTGACGAAGAAGAAGGAGATATCTTTGCCCACTACTCAACTATCCAGATGGACGGTTATCGTACACTGAAAGCAGGCCAACAAGTCTCATACGAGATAGAAAAAGGTCCAAAAGGTTGTCACGCAAGCAGCGTAGTACCGATTGAAGACCAAGCGAAATAATTAGAGCGCTGTAGAAACAAACCATTGCTCTCGTAACATAGATTAAAACACTGTTTATCGTTACGCAGAGAAAAATAAACCCGCCAAGTCAGCGGGTTTATTATTATCTGAACGACACACCGCGCACGGTGTGTCAGATTCACATTACTTATCGATAATTGAGTTCAGGATTGCACTTGGACGCATTAGTTTAGACGTTAACGAGTCATCAAGTAGGTAGTAACCACCTAGCTCGCCTTTCACGCCTTGTGCGTTGTTCAACTCGGCAACAATCGCTTCTTCTTGCTCTGATAGTGCTTTTGCAATCGGTGCAAATTCAGCGGCCAGATCAGCATCCGCTGTTTGCTCAGCCAACGCTTTTGCCCAGTATGATGCTAGGTAGTAGTGACTACCGCGGTTATCCAGCTCACCCACTTTACGTGATGGTGACTTGTTGTTATCCAGGAACTCACCTGTCGCTTTATCCAGTGTATCTGCCAGAACTTGTGCTTTCGCATTGCCTGTAGCTACGCTTAGGTGCTCTAAAGATGCAGCTAGCGCTAGGAATTCACCAAGAGAGTCCCAACGAAGGTGGTTTTCTTTTTCAACTTGCTGAACGTGCTTTGGAGCAGAACCACCAGCACCAGTTTCAAACAGACCACCACCATTCATCAGTGGAACGATTGATAGCATCTTAGCTGACGTACCAAGCTCAAGAATTGGGAACAAGTCAGTTAGGTAGTCGCGTAGTACGTTACCTGTAACAGAAATTGTGTCCAGACCTGCTTTGATACGCTCTAGTGAGTACAGACATGCGTCTACTGGTGACAGAATCTTAATTTCTAAACCGTCAGTATCGTGATCAGGTAGGTATGCGTTAACCTTCTTGATAAGCTCTGCATCGTGTGCACGGTTTTCATCTAGCCAGAACACTGCAGGAACGCCTGTTGCGCGAGCACGAGTCACCGCTAGCTTAACCCAGTCTTGGATTGGAGCATCTTTCACCTGACACATACGGAAGATGTCGCCTTCTTCTACAGCTTGCTCAAGTAGAACCTGACCCGCTGTATCAACAACACGCACTGTACCTGCTGCATCTAGGATAAACGTCTTATCGTGAGAACCGTACTCTTCTGCTTTTTGAGCCATTAGACCAACGTTTGGAACGCTGCCCATTGTTGTTGGATCAAATGCACCATGCTCTTTACAGAAATCAATTACTGCTTGGTAAATACCTGCGTAGCAACGATCAGGAATCAATGCTTTCGTATCTTTTTGCTTGCCGTCAGGGCCCCACATTTGACCAGAAGAGCGAAGCATTGCTGGCATAGACGCGTCAACGATGATGTCGCTTGGTACGTGAAGGTTGGTGATACCACGATCAGAATCAACCATCGCTAGCTCAGGCTGAGTTTGGTAAACCGCTTGAATTGCCGCTTCAATCTCTTCTTTTTGTGCTGCTGGTAGTGATTCGATTTTTGCGTAAACGTCACCAAGACCATTATTTACATCAACGCCAAGCTCTTCGAATAGCTTTCCGTATTTAGCGAATACGTCTTTGTAGTACACTTTTACAGCGTGACCGAAGATGACAGGGTCAGAAACCTTCATCATGGTCGCTTTCATGTGTAGAGATAGCAATACGTCTTGTGCTTTTGCTTCAGCAATTTCTTTTTCGAAGAACTCAACCAGTGCTTTCTTCTTCATTACTGAAGAATCGATTACTTCTTTGTCTAACAGCGGAAATGCTGCTTTAAGTTCTTTAACCGAACCGTCAGCACCAACAAACTCGATTTTTACGTCTGTCGCACCTGAAACGGTGGTAGATTTTTCACTGCCAAAGAAGTCATTGCCAGACATGCTAGCGACATGTGATTTTGAATCCGCAGACCATGCACCCATTGAATGAGGATTTTTCTTCGCATAGTTCTTAACAGAAAGCGGAGCACGACGGTCTGAGTTACCTTCACGTAGAACTGGGTTTACTGCACTACCCTTAATTTTGTCGTAAGCCGCTTTAATCGCTTCTTCTTCGTAAGTCGCTGGCTCATCTGGGTAATTTGGTAGATCGTATCCTTTGCTTTGAAGCTCTTTAATCGCCGCTCGTAGCTGTGGGATAGATGCAGAAATGTTTGGCAGCTTAATGATGTTCGCTTCTGGAGTTTGAGCTAGATTACCAAGCTCTGTCAACGCATCGCCAATACGTTGTTCTTCTTTCAAATGCTCTGGGAAGTTAGCGATAATTCGACCTGCTAGTGAAATATCACGAGTATCTACATTGATGCCAGACGATGCAGTAAACGATTGGATAATTGGTAGTAGTGAATAAGTTGCTAGCGCCGGTGCTTCATCAGTGATGGTGTAGATAATTGTAGGCTTTTCTGTAGGCATGAAATTTCCCTATATTTTAATCAACTTGTTGGTTGATCAACTCAATTTCTGAGTTGGTTTCTTTGACGCACTGCGCTTATGAGAAGTACGATTCAACTCGATAACGCAACATGCGGTGTGCACCCTTTGTTATAGTTTGAAGCGCTGGGCTCTGAATCCATGAGTGCACTGATATAATTAAACAATTAACACGAAATAGTCTATCATTCTGTGCGCGTTTATTAAATTTAGGCGCGCAAATGATATCCGATCATAAGAAAAGTTGAAACTTTCAAACACAGTTCATTTACATTTTTGTAGGGTAGTTAACATGTCATCTCGTACAGGTTATGAAAAAGGTCGTCGTAGTCATCAATCTAAAGAGGGGCATTTTAAACGTTCTGAAAAGTCTGACCGTCCCCGTACCACAACGAGTAATAAGCGCCGCTCTACCCGAGCAGCACAAAGTCAAAAGCCCCGCATCAACCCACAGGACCGCAAAGTGGTTGTGTTTAATAAACCTTATGACACGCTTAGCCAATTTACTGATGGTGATGGACGTAAAACACTCGCTGACTACATTCCGGTAAAAGATGTCTACGCCGCAGGACGATTAGATCGTGACAGTGAAGGCCTGATGGTGCTCACAAACGACGGTATTTTGCAGGCAAAACTAACACAGCCTAAATCTAAATCCCCTAAAACGTATTGGGTACAAGTCGATGGCGCGCCAGAAGAAGCCGATCTTGATAAACTGCGTAAAGGGGTAGAACTTAAGGACGGGATGACGCTACCAGCGAAAGTTGAAGTGATGGATGCGCCCGAGATCTGGGAAAGAACGCCAGCCGTGCGCTTCCGTGCCAATATTCCTACTACCTGGTTAGCGATAACCATCATCGAGGGAAGGAATCGCCAAGTGCGACGCATGACCGCTCATATCGGCTTCCCAACTCTACGTTTAGTACGTTTTTCAATGGGGAATATCGAGTTAGGCGATCTACAGCCAGGAGAGTGGAAAGAAATAGAGCTCTAAAGATTTTAAAGAAAAAAGCCAGTAGCATCAGCTACTGGCTTCCTGAAAGCAGTCATCTATGTTGAGCGATTGCGATTACTGTTGGTCAACCAACCACTTGCGGAAGGCTTTACGCTCGTTTGGAGACAATTTCAAATACGTCATTTTCGCTTTTTGCATTTCCAGGCTATCTGGGCCAGCAGACGTCGCTGCCTGCTGCGTACCGTTTACTATACTCGCGCTGGCAGCGGGTGCGATTGCACTGCCCGCAAAACTAATGCCGTTGGCTGCGTTATAAATAGCAAGTTGCTCATCAAGGTTTGAATAAGGGAACGTGCCCTTTTTTCCCACCATTTTGACTTGGTCGTAGTTTATATCGCTGTCATTAAGGCTGACATTCCAATCAATCTTATCGCCTTCAAACACTCTTTTGGCTTGAGTTAGCTCGTTCAGTTGCGGACCATCGATTTCCAATTCGCCACCATTAACATCCAGAGTAAGAATATAAGGCGCTGAAGTGAAGTTACCACGCTTTTCACCTCGACCTAACATCGTATTCATACGCAATACGATTTGATTCGACCCCGTCGCAAGCATAAATGGTTCATCCATCTGTTTTGCATCTTGGCTATTGATAAATAGCACTTCAACTCCTTGAGCCGCATCTAGTTCCGTCAATGAACTGGTATTCGCATACGCATTAGGGACACTCAGCGCTGAAAGCGCCATTAAAATCGAAGTCCAAATTGTACGTTTCATGATTTAACCCTTTTTTATCATTAAGTTTTATACCCAAATAATCTCGAAGCCTGATATCACCATGCCTATAAGCTCAGTTGGGTATAACGCTTACCTATATAATCAATCCCTATATAACCAAAAAGGCCGCATAAATGCGACCTTTGGATTACATTCAACTTGATATCAAGTTATTAGAATGTGTAGTACATACCAGCTACAGCACCATCAGCTTCTGTTTTGTTGTTGCTGTCTGTTTTGTTTTCGTAATCAGAGTATTCTACGAATGCTGCGATGTTGCTAGAAACTGCGTAGTCTGCACCAACAGTGTAGTAGTTGATTTCTTCGTCGTTGTCACCTTCAGTGAAACCGAATGAAGTGTAAAGACGTGCTTTTTCGATTTGGTAGTCTAGAGCAGCAGAAATTGTTTCTAGGTCAGTAGCGCCATCGATGTCTTCAGACACGTAGTTCACTGCCGCGCCGAAGTTAGCGATGCTCATACGTGCTGCTACACCCATGATTTGGTGATCATCACCATGGCCACGGTTACCTTGATCTTGGTAAGTAGCGCCTACAGTGAACATTTCGTTAAATGCGTACTGAGCAGATACACCGTATGCTACATCTTCATCTTCGTTAGAAGATAGGTAAGAGTCAGCAATTAACTTAAGACCGCCAGTTGTGTACTTAAGTGAAACTGCATGGCCAGCAGACTCTAGAGAGCTAACGAAGTCATCCATGTAACCGAAACCTTCGTTAGTGTTATCGATTGTGATTGCGTCTAGAGAATCACCGAAGTCACCAACTTCACCAGCAGCGATACCGAAGTTTTCACCAACGCTGAAGCCGAAGTAAAGGTCGTCAGTTTTCATTGAATGATCATCATCCAACTTGCCTTCCCAACCGTTGAAACCGTTGCCGTTTTCGATTTCGAAAGAACCGAATGCAGTTACGCTGTCGTTTAGCTTGTGTGTTGCATCGATCTGGATTTTAGCCCATAGGTCTACGTCAAGATCAGAGTCAGATTCAGTAGCTACACCAGCGCTAGTTACTGTTGTTTCAGCAGCACTTAGGTAAGTATCGATTTCACCTTTTACGTTGAACGCTGTAGTACCGTCGTCGTAGATGTTGCCTGCAGCAAGTGCAGAAGTAGATACAGTTGCAACTGCTAATGCTAAAAGAGTCTTTTTCATAATTAATCCACTGCCTTTTCTTAGTTTGGGATATCCTTTCCGAATTCCCTTTTTTTATTTTTTTGAGCGCTAGCGTTAACTGGTTGTTACGCAATGCTTTCCCAAAATCTGAACCTAGAGTGCAAAAGATTGTTCTGCCTGTCAAATTTTCTAAACTCGAATGTAAAAAAACAAAAAAGATCTTATTTAACAACAAGTTGATATTTTACATATCATTTTTTAGATTAACATCTAAACAATAAACTTGATTTTTTCACAATTACACAACCATTAATTACAAATATAAACACCACGTTCGGATTAAAAAATAACCACTAAATTAGATTTTTATTCTTTAATTTTTATAAAATAGAGTATTTTATATATAAATACTAATGAACTCGATTTCATTTAGATTAGGTTCAATCTTTTTTTGTGAAGAAGATCCATATTCCGAACAAAAGCATTCCATTTTGTGAACTACTTTACAGCTAGTGATGTGTGCTACTATTCGCCTCCAACGCATTTGAGGCCCGTATGCTGACCAGTAACATTCAAAAATCGATTCGCCATAGCTACCAGAACTTACAAGCTCAGCTTGATAACTTTGTTCCTAGAAGAGCGCAAAACTATCTCGTTGCTGAAATAGCAAAAACACTTTGTGGCCAATATCATAAATCTAACCGCATGCTGGTCGCAGAAGCAGGGACTGGTATAGGTAAGTCTCTCTCCTACCTGATGGCAGCCATTCCAGTCGCCGTTCACAACAATCGCAAAGTGGTGATATCTACTGCCACTGTCGCGCTACAAGAGCAGCTTATTAACAAGGATTTACCTTTATACCGCCGACTAACGGATAAAGAGTTTTCTTTTATTCTGGCAAAAGGTAGGCAACGTTATTGTTGTGCAGAAAAACTTGCTACGGCGAGCGGGGTCGATGGCGGCCAATTAGCAATGTTCGAAACCAAGCCTAAGAAAAAAGATATTGAGCTGTTGGAGACGATGTATCGCTCTCTAGCTCAAGGCAAATGGGACGGGGATCGTGACTCGTGGCCAAAACCTATTGATGACCAGCTGTGGCAGCTTATTGTCAGTGATAAGCACAGTTGCAATAACAGTTTGCCAGGACATCGTGGTTGTCCTTTTCAAAAGGCTCGCTCAGAGTTAGATAAAAACGACGTCATCATTGCAAACCATTCTCTAGTAATGGCTGATGCCGACTTAGGGGGTGGCGTGATTTTACCAGAGCCCGAAAACACCATTTATGTCTTCGACGAAGCGCATCACTTACCGCATGTCGCGCGCGATCATGCGTCTGCATCAGCGAGTTTGAAGGGTGCTGCCGCGTGGTTAGAAAAGCTCAATCAATCAATCAGCAAGTTTTCCTCGCTAGCGGATGAAAAACGCGTATCTCGATTCCGAAATGATTTACAGGAATCCGTGCAAACCTTGATACCTGAGCTTAGCCAGTTGGCAAAGCAGTTTGACCCTGCCCACTTTGACCAAGACATTTATCGCTTTGAGCACGGAGAGCTGCCGACGTGGTTGGAAAATCAATCAAAAGATCTAAAGCAGGCGAGTAAGAAAGCGAATCAAAGTGTCGCAAAAATCGCCGATCTTATCGCTGAGCGTGTAAAAGATGGGGAACTTTCGACCAGGTTAGCCGAACCTGCGCTTGCGGAGCTGGGGTTCTATATCCAACGTTTAGAAAACCTCGCCCAAGTCTGGCACCTGATGGCTGAACCGACACGTGAAAAAGGCGCGCCTCTGGCTCGATGGTTACAAAAACACCCAGATCGTGAAGGAGACTTCATCGTCAGCGTTTCCCCGTTGGAAATCGGCTGGCAGCTTGACCAACAAATTTGGAGTCGCTGTATTGGTGCGGTATTAGTATCGGCAACGATTAGAGCACTAAATTCGTTCCATTACTTTTGTCATCAAGCTGGCATTGATGGTAAACCAGAGTCTGGCACTCAGTTTTTAGCGTTGGCTTCACCATTTGATTATCAGAACCAGGCTGAGTTACTTATTCCAGCGATGAAATATGAACCGCCTGCACCTCAGTTTACTGAATATCTTATTGAGATATTGCCTAAGTACTTAGAAGACAATAAAGCCAACTTAGTATTATTCTCTTCTTACTGGCAAATGAACCAAGTCGCCGAGGCCTTGTCTACAGACTTTGTTAAGCGAGGCTGGGCGTTGCAAGTACAAGGTGAAAGCTCGCGCCAAGAAATTCTAAAAAAACATAAAAAGCTAATAGAAACAAATAAAACCAGTGTTCTATTTGGTACCGGAAGCTTTTCTGAAGGACTTGATTTACCGGGTGAGCTTCTCGAAAACCTGGTCATTACCAAGATACCATTTGGTGTTCCGACTTCTCCTGTAGAACAGGCTCATTCCGAATACATCGAAAAGAAAGGCGGAAATCCATTTATGCAGATCACAGTACCAGATGCGAGTAAAAAGCTGATCCAAGGCGTTGGTCGGTTACTGCGAAAAGAGCGTGATTCTGGTAGAGTAACCATTCTAGATAGACGCCTTGTCACAAAAAGATATGGGCAAGCGTTAATAGACTCGCTGCCGCCATTTAAACGTAAAATAGAATATTAGAAGAAAAACCATTTATGGAAATGATTGAGCCAGGCATGTTGCTGGTGTTGGCGCTTGTCGCTTTTGTTGCTGGATTCATCGATGCCGTTGCTGGTGGTGGTGGTATGCTAACCGTCCCAACGTTGTTATCTTTGGGGCTTCCTCCCCACATCGCTCTGGGAACAAACAAACTCGCCGCGACGTTTGCCTCTTCGACGGCGGCTTTCACCTACTACAAAAAGCGTTTATTCCGCCCAAGATGCTGGGGAAGAGCCTTCGTTGCCACCTTAATAGGAGCAACCGTTGGTACGCTGTTTGTCGACGCTATCAGTACCGAGTGGTTGGAGAAAGTATTGCCGCTGATCATCTTGGCAGCTGCTCTATATACCGTTTTCCATAAAACGCCGAAAACGACACACCAAAGTCCAATACCAGAGCCGTGTCCTCGACTACATAAAAAGCAATATGCACAAGGCTTTTCACTTGGCTTCTACGATGGGCTGGCAGGTCCTGGAACAGGTGCATTCTGGACGGTGAGTTCAATGGCACTCTATCGACTGAATATCCTACTTGCTTCTGGCCTGGCAAAAGCAATGAACTTTACCAGTAACTTTACTTCCCTCATTACTTTTGCAGTATTGGGGCATATCAACTGGGTGCTAGGCTTAACGATGGGGCTATGCTTAATGGCAGGTGCTTTTGTCGGCGCTCATTCTGCGATTCACTTTGGCGCTAAATTCATTCGCCCGGTATTCGTTACCGTGGTGAGCATACTTGCTATTAAATTGGCCTATGATGCTTGGTTTGTAGGGTTAACATGAACATCGATCAACTTTCAGCACACTTAGAGCAGATGGCAAAACAAGCCGCCATGCTTGATCGTCAAAGAGGCGAACATCATGTGCCGCTTTTTGATGAACGTCTGTTTAGCTGTCGTTCTCGATTACTCACACCATGCGTCAAAGAAGCCAAGTCGACACTGGGTGCCATCGTTCGAGAGCAGAACGAAGGCAAGTTAACCGCCCTGCGCGCTGAATATCTTACTGAACGTTTAGTCGCACAGATTGCCGCCATCCAGCGAGAAATCTCAACAACCAAAATCCGTAAAAACGAAATCAAGCACAGCAGCCATTTTCGAAAACCTATCAATGTTCTGTATCAAGAGCTTGCTCAGCATCAAGAGTGGGCTCGTCGTTTACGAGAAATGGTCCTTGAAAAAGAGAGAGCAGTAGCAACAGCTCCGAGTTTCATGCGCGCAGAAGCGCAGAAGGTTTTACTCGCTACAGAACAACGGCTGGAACGCTGCGAAGCGGCGTTAGTTAAGCTCGAAAACCAAATCACTCACAGGGAAAAACATCAGTAATGTCTGACCAACCAACCTCTCCTCTTGGCGATGCACCAGATGATGTAAAACTGGCCGTCGACCTCATCTACTTACTCGAATCAAACGAAGTTGACCCTGAAGTTGCGTTAAGTGCTTTGAAAATAGTGCAAATAGATTTAGAGAACAAATTAAAATCTAAACAGTAAGCTGGCTTTAACAATTGCCACTACATTTTGTTCGAGACAAACGCTTTTTAATCGCGGCGAGAGGCGGACGGCTAGTTGTTTGCAGCCTAGCCATTCTCAGCAAAACACCTCTCAACAAAGAGTAAAACGCTTTTAGTAGGGGCAGTGTTTGTGGCTCCTTTATACTGCGTCATCGGCTTATCAGTTAGGTCAACAGACCCAGAGCATGGATTATGAAAATACATTAATAAATGCCAACTGGGATTAGTATATGAGGTTTATGACATGATTAGGTTCCAACTGAAAAACCTTATTTACCATAAAAGATGGCCAATAACTGGTGCCAATAACACAGTAATCATACCAGCGAGCATCATCGCAACGCTGGATATGACCCCTTCAGAACTTCCCAGTTGATAGGCTTTTGCAGTACCCGCTCCGTGAGCAGAAGCTCCCAGACTTGACCCCTTACCCAAGCGTGAACGAATGGATAAAACGGTAAGAATTACTTCTCCAACAGCCATTCCGATGACACCAGTCATCACGACAAATAATGCCGTTAAATCTTCTTGACCACCTATCAATTTACTCGCTTCAACCGCAAAAGGCGTCGTAATAGAACGCATTGCTAAGCTTTTCTGCAAAATCGCTGACAGGCCAAAGATTTTGGCCAACAAAACAGAGCTTCCTATGGCTACAAAAATGGACGTAAGAACACCAATTGACATGGATAACCAATGCCGTTGAATAAGACGACGGTTGTCATACACAGGAATAGCAAAAGCAACAGTGGCAGGGCCAAGCATCCACAACAGCCAATGAGACTCTGACATATAAGATTGATAAGGAATATGAAAAGCGAACACGACCACAATCAGCAACAAGGGCGCCAGCAACAAAGGCATCAAAAAAATCGTTTTTTTACGCTGATAAAGTATTTTGCTCAAATAATAAAAAACAACCGTCATCAATAAACACAATATACCCAATCCAAAATCTGTTTCGAACATAGTTAGTGCTCCGTATGTTTTGTCAGTTTTTGGTAGTGTCTGTTGCTTTTTCTCCGGGACAACTGCAACTCAAAACGATAAACACGATCAACAACCGCAGCCGTAATTCCCAAAACTAAAACTGTACTAATCAGTAATACAACAAATATTCGTAATCCTTCCGTTTCCATCAGGGATTGGTATTTCACCACGGCAACTACAGCTGGTACAAAGAACAATAGCATTTCAGCTAACAGCCAAGTTGCACCTTTACGTAACCAGCTTGCTTTGATCACACCAAGAAACAGACACAACAGTAATATCAACATCCCAGCCAAATTAGCTGGCACCGGAAAATTAAACTGTTTAACCAAATACTCGGCAATCCACCATATCGCAGATAACAAGCCAATTTGCAGCAAGGTAAGCAATCCACCAGTAAATACCTTCATGACTTCTTACTCCATTCTGAGATTTTGATCACATTATATCCAGAACAAAAATAGTCATATAGTGAATTTTTATTATCAAAGTCATGCCAAAATGGAATAGTTTTCTAATAGCTAAATTGAGCAAAGCATGGACATTAAATCACTCCGTTATTTTGTCGAACTCATTGATCAAAAAAGTTTCACCCGGGCTTCAGAAAATTTATACGTGACCCAGCCAACAATCAGCAAAATGATACAAAGTCTCGAACAGTCTGTTGCACAACCACTGATACATCGTGAGGGGAGAAAGTTCTGGCTAACGGATGCAGGAGAAATCGTATATCTTCGGGCAAAACAAATATTAGAGACAACGGCACAATTAAACTCCGAACTCATTGATCTCAACAAATTAGAACGAGGTCATCTTCGCTTAGGCATCCCACCTATGGTTGGTCCCCTGTACGCTGGATTAATTCGCCAATATAAACAACTCTACCCGAATGTAGAACTAACGATCGTCGAATACGGAGGCAGGAGGATTGAGCAGGCACTTATCGAAGGCGATCTTGATGTTGCAATCACCATGTTAGCGACTCAGAATAGAGATTGCTTAACAAACCTTGTCCTTGATGAATATCCCATTCATGCCATTTTACCTGACACAACTTCTTGGTCAGAAAAAAGCTCGATCTCATGGGAAGAGCTAAAAGAGGAACCTTTCTATATCTACACAGAAGAATTTACTTTGAGTGATTACATTCTGAGCCAATGCCAACAAGCAGGGTATTCTCCGCAAATTTCAGCCCGTAGTAGCCAGTGGGACTTTCTCGTTGCTCTCGTGAAAAGTGGAGTTGGTGTGACCTTTCTTCCCCAACCTTTATGTAATCGTATTCTTGACGAAGATCTGCTGATAATACCTATTCAGCCCTCCATCAATTGGCAACTTGGCGTGGTTTGGAATCAAGAGAGATATATCTCTAAAGCTGCAGAGGCATGGATTAAACTTTGTCAGGAAAGTGGAAGGAGCCATGCATAGCCTAAAGCAAGGGCTTTCATGCGTAATGGCGGTAATATCCTCGATTTGAAAGCGGCACTAGGTCATGTCAAAATTGAACAAACGATGGTTTACGCCAGATCACCTTTCGTCGGTAGTCAATTTCAACCCGATCAGCGGCCTCAAAGTATAGCGATAAAAATGGCGACAAAGTGGCGGCGTTACTCAACAAACCTCGCCATCATCCATCAAAATACACTTTATTAGTTTTCAAAAACCCTTTAGCCAAAAGGCATTACAAGGGATAACAATAGGTTCAAAAGTATATGAAAGTAATCAGCTTTAACATCAATGGACTCCGTGCAAGACTGCATCAGCTCCAGGCGCTCATCGACAAACACCAGCCTGACGTTATTGGGCTTCAGGAAATCAAAGTCCACGATGAAGCGTTTCCAATAGCAGATGTCGAAGCCATGGGTTACAAAGTGTATTTTCATGGTCAAAAAGCGCACTACGGTGTTGCGATGCTTTGTAAGCAAGAACCTATCAGTGTGCAGAAAGGTTTTCCGACCGATAACGAGGAACATCAAAAGCGCATGATAATGGCGACCTTTGAAGACGAAAATGGTGAAAAGGTAACGGTACTTAACGGCTACTTCCCTCAAGGGGACAATATCAGCCACGAAACCAAATTTCCGTATAAGCGCCAGTTCTACAAAGACCTAATGACGTATTTGAATGATCATCATAGTAACGATGAACAATTAATTGTTATGGGCGACATCAACATCAGCCCAATTGATGATGACATCGGCATTGGCGAGCCAAATCGCAAACGCTGGCTAAAAACGGGCAAATGTTCGTTCCAACCAGAAGAGCGTGAATGGCTGAAAATTTTATTAGACTGGGGCTTTGAAGATACTTTCCGTAAACTGTACCCAGAAGTGAATGACCGTTTTTCGTGGTTTGATTACCGTTCTCGCGGTTTTGATGATAACCGTGGTCTACGAATCGATGTGATTTTAGCGACGCCTTCACTGGCACAGAAATGTATCGAATCAGGTATCGACTATGAACTGCGTGGGATTGAAAAACCATCTGACCACGCCCCTATCTGGTCAACGTTCAAGTAGTCCTTTCTCACCTAAATAAAAAGAGCGCATTGATGCGCTCTTTTTATTTGTTGCTGCCGTTGGTCTTATTGGCTTAGTGGTCGAGAATAGGCCAGCAATCGCTTTTCTGCCTGTTTAAAACACCACAGGATGATAAACGTCAGCGACATATAGAATAAACCCGCCGTTAAGAACGATTCAAATGGAGCGTAGTAACGTGAGTTAACCAAACGAGCTGCGCCGGTTAGATCCATGATGGTTACAATGCCCGCTACCGCGCTACCGTGCAGCATGAAGATCACCTCGTTTGAATATACAGGTAATGCTCTTCGTAATGCACTCGGTAAAATGATACGACGGTAAGTCTTAAATTTACTCATTCCATACGCTTTAGCCGCTTCTACTTCGCCTTTTGGTAAGCCATTAATTGCGCCTCGGATAATCTCCGCCGTGTAAGCTGAAGTATTCAATACAAAAGCAACCAGTGCACAAAACCAAGCGTTTTCCCAAAGGGTATCTTTGACCGGGAAGAACTGGTCCATACCGTAATAAATGAGGTATAGCTGAACCAGTAACGGTGTCCCACGGAAAAAGTAGATAAACGCCCATGCTGGCATGCTTAACGCGTAGTTTTTACTGTTTCTTGCTATCGCCATTGGGATAGACACACTCAGCCCAATGATAAGCGAAATGCCCACCAGCCATACCGTTGTCCAAAGTCCACTCAGATAAATCGGGAAGCTTTCAATAATCAGTGAAAAGTCCATAACTTACCTCGCGTGAATACTGAACTTGCGTTCAACAAGTTTAAGCAAACCTGTAGAAACACTGGTAAAGAATAGAAAGATGATCGCGACGGCCATGTAAAACGTAAATGGCATTTTCGTCGAGCCAGCGGCTAAAGAACTCATTCTCACCATATCATCCAGACCGATGATAGAGACCAGCGCCGTAGTTTTAAGCAGAACCAACCAGTTATTACCAAAGCCAGGTAAAGCATGGCGAATCATCTGAGGCAAAAGAATTCTTCTGAATGATAAAACAGCGTTCATACCATAAGCTTTCGCCGCTTCAAGCTCACCTCTGTCTACGGCCATGATCGCACCACGGAACGTTTCTGCCATGTATGCGCCAAAGATAAAGCCAATGGTCAGTACACCAGCAATAAATGGGCTCACGTCGATGTAATCTGGCAGATATGCCGTCCACTCATGGTTAGGATCACTCGATGCAAACCACTCATTTAGCGTTTCATTGATAGAATAAAGGCTGTTATTCAAAAGTATTTGTCCACCAAAGAAAATCAGCATCATCAGAACCAGATCTGGGATACCACGAATAATGGTGGTGTAGAGAGTGGCAATCGCTCTTGCCCATTTGTAAGGTGATAACTTGGCTAAAGCACCAAGCATGCCCAATATCACTGCAAGCAGCAGAGAAAGCACTGCAACTTCAATAGTTACTAAAGCTCCTGTAAAGATGGAAGCTTCGTATCCTTGTAAATCCAGCATAGGTGAGTTCCTAATCCCTAAACTCAAAAAATCGACCGTTGACTACTTCTAGGAACAGGCCAACGGTCGCTTAATTACGACTTATTCGCCGTACACATCGTAGTTGAAGTATTTACCAGCAAGTTGTTGGTAAACACCTTTCTCACGTAGTGACAGAATCGCAGCGTCTAGTTTTTGCGTTAAATCTTTGTCTTGCTTGCGAACCGCGATACCAAAGCCTTCACCAAACCATTTAGGATCCGTTAAAGATGGGCCAACAAACTCATACGCATCGCCACCAGCTTTGTTAAGAACGCCTTCTTCCAGAGCAGAAGCGTCACCTAGAACAGCAGCTACACGACCGTTAGCAAGATCAAGATAAGCTTCATCAAATGAGCCGTAACGTACGATCTCAACTTTGTCACCGTAGTTGTCAGTCAGGTATTTATCGTGTGTAGTTGCACGCTGTACCGCGATTTTCTTACCGTCTAGTTTGTCAAAGTCTAGATCAGCGCCTTTCTTCGCAATAAATTTGTTTGGAATAAGTGCGTATTTGCCAGTGAAATCAACTTTCTTCTTGCGCTCTTCTGTAATCGACATTGCCGCAATGATTGCGTCGTATTTGCGCGCCAGTAGAGAAGGAATGATGCCATCCCAGTCTTGAGCAACGATTTGACACTTCACTTGCATTTCTTCACAAAGTGCATTTGCCATGTCAACGTCAAAGCCTTTTAGAGAGCCATCAGTTTCAGTCCAGCTAAACGGAGGGTATGCACCTTCAACACCAAAGCGAACGGTTTTCCATTCTTTCGCTTGAACGGCGCCAGATACAGCCGTTGCAGCAAGCGTTGCTGCTAATAACCACTTTTTCATTTCCGTACTCCTGTGATTTCCATTTTATTTAATTTTGTATGTTGTGTTTACATAGGAGGCAAAAAACTGCCTCCCAAAGATCTCTTAATAAATCGATGAGATAAACTGTTGTAAGCGAGGTGAATCTGGATTGGTAAACAACTTGGCAGGATCACCCTGCTCTTCAACCAGTCCTTGGTGAAGGAACATGACGTGGTTCGATACATCACGAGCAAACGCCATTTCGTGCGTCACTACCAACATCGTACGACCTTCTTCTGCCAAATCTCTCATTACCCCTAACACTTCGCCTACTAATTCTGGGTCAAGCGCTGATGTCGGCTCATCAAACAACATGACTTCTGGATCAACGGCTAGCGCACGAGCAATCGCGGCACGTTGCTGCTGACCACCAGATAAATGTCCTGGGTAGTAATCCTTACGCTCATACAGACCTACTTTCTTAAGCAGTACCTCTGCGTTTTCAATAGCTTGAGCTTTAGGCACACCCAATACGTGAACGGGTGCTTCAATGACATTTTCTAGAACAGTAAGATGAGACCATAGGTTAAAACCCTGGAATACCATCGCTAGACGAGAACGAATTCGCTGAACTTGCTTTTCATTCGCGGGAACAGATTCACCAGCTCGGTTATTCTTCATTTGAATAAGCTCACCGTTAACCCAAATCTCACCAGCGGTTGGTGTCTCTAATAAGTTGATACATCTGAGAAAAGTACTCTTACCGGAACCGGAAGAGCCAATGATAGAGATAACATCCCCTTTGTGTGCAGAAAGAGAAATCCCCTTAAGTACTTCGTTTTGTCCAAACGTTTTGTGCAGGTCTTTTATATCTAGCGCTGGTACATCAGTCATGCGCTTTACTCCCTGTGTTTTTTTCACTGCTGTAAGGGACTCCGCCCTATCTATTTCGGAACAAATTAGCACCCCGGCTTGAAAGTTGCAACAAATGATTAACCTAAATAAACCGAATAGTTAGATAGGATAATCAAGTTAATATGCAATATTTAGCACTATATGCTTTATTACTTGAATATTATGTATAAAAAAGCCCCTACAGTGAGGGGCTAAATATATTATAAAAGTGTTAGTTAGTTCTCTCTAACAACAGTGTTTTGGTCTGAGCAACGCGGTTACTAATCGCTCTTACTTCTTGTTCATTCTTCACGATACCAAGTACATCTTCTGTCGTGTCTTTACCCTCACCATTCGCATAAGCTGCCAGAAAATCAGCCACTTGAATATCGCTATTTTCTTCAGTAAAAACATAACTTTGAGAGATTGAAGCACTATCTGAAATCACAAGACTGCTTTCTATATCAGATGGCACACTTGAATAATCAAGTTCAGGTACGATAACTCTATCATTGATGTGTGAGTAAACAGAGTGACGTACAACGTAAGGAGTTGAACCATCCCAAGCACCTTGCTGGTAGCTTACTCGTTGCAGACCACTTTCATTACCCAAACCAATACTGTCACTTAAATAGACCGTACGGTTAGAAACACCAGGTTTGGTATCTTGTGTGTTGCTTACGGCAAAAAGTGAGGTGTCATCAACGTCAATAGTCCAATCGTCGCCTACTACGTCCGTGTATTGCGCTTCCCACCCAGAAGTCACAATGGTTCCATCTACACTGAATGTCCAAACATCGCCATTTAGTTCGTCGGGGTGATAAAACGCGCTCGTTCTCGACACTTCCGCTAAGCGATATGAGAAGTTCTTATAAATCGTGTCAATATCAATGGTTGTAAAATCAATACCAGAGCTACTCACGGATGGCGTAGATGACGAACCCGCAAATACCATTCGGCTATCCGTCCAGTCCTCAAAGCCGTATTGATAAAGAGCAGAACGGGTGGAGGTTCGATACTGCGAAATCATCGTTTTTTCAGTGCTTACGGCTGACAATGTTTCACCTTTCGTGAAGCGTGATTCGTTTGCCGTGACGGTTTCATACTGAGAATCAAAGTAGAAAGTTGAATATGGGTTACCCGCCGCGTCTTCCGCAACTTTGTAGTCCAGGCTGGCCTTGCTAGCGATTTTATCGTTACTGCCCGTCAAACACGTTGTGTTGCTCACATTCGTTTGCGCGGAAAGGTAGACATTGCGTAATGAAGAATCAGACTCTAACAACTGTTTTGAAAATGTCAGCGCGTTAATTATCAAGCCGTTCGCTTCTTGGATCGTCACGCTCCCCTCATCCGGAATATCTTGCAGAGTGATCGTCAACAGATCATTGCTTGCCGTCACTACATCTCCGACACGCTCACCCGATGCATCTGAATAGTAAGCCGTTAGCTGGTTGTCGATCACACCACCTATTGCATGATAATTGAGGACTTGCTCTATACCATTAGTCGTAAACCTGTCGTAAATAGTACAAGAGCCATTGCTGCTTAACGCTTGAGTTTCAGGAGTCACAAAAGTGAATTTATATAGCGTTTTGGGTGTGCTACTGCCGCCACCGCCGCCTCCACAACCGACCATTAATCCCGAAATGATTGCCACTAACGGCACTATTTTAAGCTGTTTCATGTTTTCTTCCTAAACTGAGCGGCAATGATTAGCCAAAAAAGTTGTCTTTTCGGGTTTAAGCAAGATTGAAGCCAGCTTTATATGCATTTGATCGATGACTACATTTCACGTGCCACTAGTGTTATATCGTCTCAATAATTTCTAGTTTTATGCAACTTGTGTAATGAAATTACGTCCTATTTGGCCCTATTATTCGTGGAACTGACACATTTTGTAGTTTTATTTCACATCGATTATTTAAAGTGATCTAAATCAATCACCCAAAATGGCTATCTTGTTAGACTCCAGCCACCATTTGAGGAAAATTTTGTGCCTCAACACAACAAGTTATTAGCTATGCTTAGGCGCAAGGTTAACGTGCAACAAATCTAATAATAGCTAGCATAGGGCGCACCGTATTACGCGGGACAGCGCAACTTAGTTAAGAATTCATAACTTTTAAATATATGAGGAATCTATGTCAGACGCAGTGAATAAAGTGCACTCTGATTCAGATATCGAGACCAAAAGCTACCGTGAGCTTCATCGTCCAGCATCTGAATTCGACAGCCGTTCAGACTATCTAGACCACGAACTGCAAATCATGAAGCCACGTCGTTTTGGCTTAAACTTGCCGGGTCGTGATTTCCGTTTCGAGCTTGAGGATTTTGTTCCTGCGATTGCGGGTACTATCGGCATTATTGCAATGTACTCTGCGGTAATGATGTCTTGGGCTGAAGGTTTAACCCAAGCCTGGGATCATGTGCATTTAACAAAAGAGTTTGCTATCGAAGTCGCTCGTGTAGAAATGCTTATCCCTGCACTCCTTTTCTGTGTCTTAGCTTCAGGCGTCTTTAACCCTAAAGCTAATCTTGCTGGTAACCATGGTCCGATGATTCCATTGATCGGTACTATTGCGCTTGCAGGTGCACACCCTCTCGCACTCGCTATCTTAATCGGTATCTTTGGCCTTCTACTCTCCTTTTTTAAAGGCGGCTCAAAACTCGTCAACCTCACTTCTGAAGGCACAGCCGGTGGATTGCTTATTTTCTTAGGCTTGACGGGTACGATTAGCCAAATTAACTCGATTCAAGCGTGGGCGACTGGCTTACAGTCAGCGGATGTAGCTGCTGGCAGCATGGGCTACGTTGGCTTTGTCGTGCTTGGTATCACTGTTGCGATTTATGCTTACCTTGCAAAAATCAATAAACGCTGGTTAGCAATCCCTGTTTGTGCGTTTACAGGTCTGGCAATTGCTTTGGTTCTTGGTGCTGGCTTCGATATTAAATTCGAAACAGAGATGGGCCTGCCTAACCTAAACCCTGTTTACTGGTGGGGTAGCACGGAAGAAGGTTGGATGCTAGGTCTGCCAAATGCAGAACACTTCATCGCTTCTCTGCCATTCGCTATTCTTGCTGTTGCAATGTGGTCACCAGACTTCCTTGGTCACCGTATCTTCCAGGAAATGAACTACCCTCGTAAGACAGAAAAAGTACTGATGGACGTGGATGACACTATGACCATGTGTTCTTTCCGTCAAATGGTTGGTACTGCAGTCGGTGGTGGTAACATCACTTCATCTTGGGGTACTTACATGATCCCGGCAGCTATCGCGAAGCGTCCGATTCCAGCTGGTGCTATTCTTCTTGGTCTAATCGTTATGACGGTAGCGATTCTTGGCTTCCCAATGGATGTGGCGGTATGGCCACCAGTAATGCGCGTTGCTCTGCTAGTTGGTGTATCTCTTCCTCTACTTGAAGCCGGTATGCAAATGGTTCGTGACACGAAAGATTCACAAGCAGCAGGTATCTGTATCTTTGCATCGATTGTTGCTAACCCAGTATTAGCTTGGGCATTAACTATGTTCTTAGATAACAACGGTCTGATCGGTGATAAAGAGCGTGCATCACGCTTGTCATTCATGGATAAGATTATTATCCCTGTGACTGTGTTTATTATCTGTTTGGTTGCTATGCTAGCAGTTGGTATGCTAGAAGCTCAATATGGATTAAAAGCTTGGCTATAATGCTTAACGCTTAAAAAAATGTGTGGGTAGCGCTTGTCGCTACCCCATTTTTATCCGAAAAGTTGAGCATTTATTGATTTAGTTTAAGGTTTGCAAAAAAATTTTAGTTTAACCTGCAATTGTTGTTTCAAAAGGTAGACGTTTAAAGCAGTGACAATATTTATGGTTTTGTAACCCTAAAAAGTGATTTTAAGACTATAAATATTGTTATTCATAAGAGTGTACTGTTCCCCTTTATTTCTGGGGATAGCTGGCTCAACGGCGAAGCAGTACGTATTTTTTTCTACTAAAAAGGTAGGTATGTCATGGCAGAGCAATTTGCTAAAGCTTGGGAAGGTTTTGCTGCAGGTGATTGGCAAAACGAAGTAAACGTTCGTGATTTCATTCAGAAGAACTACACTCCGTACGAAGGCGACGAATCTTTCCTAGTTTCTGAAGGTACTGAAGCAACAAACAAGCTTTGGGCTAAAGTAATGGAAGGTATCAAACAAGAGAACGCGACTCACGCTCCTGTTGATTTTGATACATCTGTTATCTCTACCATCACTGCTCACGATGCAGGCTACATCGAAAAAGATCTTGAAACTATCGTAGGTCTACAAACTGAAGCGCCTCTAAAACGTGCGATCATCCCTAACGGTGGTATTCGCATGGTTGAAGGTTCATGCAAAGCATATGACCGCGAACTAGACCCACAAGTTAAGAAAATCTTCACAGAATACCGTAAAACACACAACGCTGGTGTTTTCGATATCTACACTCCTGATATCCTTGCATGTCGTAAGTCTGGTGTACTAACTGGTCTTCCTGACGCATACGGCCGTGGTCGTATCATCGGTGACTACCGTCGCGTTGCGCTTTACGGTATCGACTTCCTAATGAAGGACAAACTAGCTCAGTTCACTTCTCTTCAAGAGAAATTTGAGAACGGCGAAGACCTTCACATGACTATGCAACTTCGTGAAGAAATTGCAGAGCAACACCGCGCTCTAGGTCAGATCAAACAAATGGCTGCGAAATACGGTTTCGATATTTCTCGCCCTGCTGAAACTGCACAAGAAGCTATCCAATGGACTTACTTCGGCTACCTAGCTGCTGTTAAGTCTCAAAACGGTGCTGCAATGTCTCTAGGTCGTACTTCTACATTCCTAGACGTGTACATCGAGCGTGATATCGCTGCAGGTAAGATCACTGAAGACCAAGCTCAAGAAATGATCGACCACTTCGTAATGAAACTACGTATGGTTCGTTTCCTACGTACTCCTGAGTACGATGAGCTATTCTCTGGCGACCCAATCTGGGCAACAGAATCAATGGGTGGTATGGGTCTTGACGGTCGTACGCTAGTAACGCGTTCTAACTTCCGTTTCCTAAACAGCCTATACACTATGGGGCCTTCTCCAGAGCCAAACATCACTGTTCTTTGGTCTGAAGCACTTCCAGATGGCTTCAAACGTTTCTGTGCAAAAGTATCTATCGATACTTCTTCTATCCAGTACGAAAACGACGATCTAATGCGTCCAGACATGGAATCAGACGATTACGCTATCGCTTGTTGTGTATCTCCAATGGTTGTTGGTAAGCAAATGCAGTTCTTCGGTGCTCGTGCGAACCTTGCTAAAACTATGCTTTACACCATCAACGGCGGTATCGATGAGAAGCTGAAGATCCAAGTTGGTCCTAAGATGGACAAGATCGAAGGTGAATACCTAGATTACAACGAGCTATGGGAAAAAATGGATCACTTCATGGATTGGCTAGCTAAGCAGTACGTGACTGCACTAAACAGCATCCACTTCATGCACGACAAGTACAGCTACGAAGCGTCTCTAATGGCTCTACATGACCGTGACGTTAAACGTACAATGGCTTGTGGTATCGCTGGTCTATCTGTTGCTGCTGACTCTCTATCAGCAATCAAATACGCGAAAGTTAAACCAGTTCGTGACGAAGATGGTCTAGCAATCGACTTTGAAATCGAAGGCGATTACCCTAAATTCGGTAACAACGACGCTCGCGTAGATGACATCGCTTGTGAACTTGTTTCTGTATTTATGAACAAGATCCGTGAGCTTAAGACTTACCGTGATGCTATCCCTACTCAGTCTATCCTGACTATCACTTCAAACGTGGTATACGGTAAGAAGACTGGTAACACGCCTGATGGTCGTCGTGCTGGTACTCCATTTGCGCCAGGTGCAAACCCAATGCACGGCCGTGATGAGAAAGGTGCAGTAGCATCATTGACTTCAGTAGCGAAACTACCGTTTGCTGACGCTCAAGATGGTATCTCTTACACATTCTCTATCGTGCCAAATGCACTAGGTAAAGAAGAGACTAGCCAACGTGCTAACCTTGCAGGCCTAATGGATGGTTACTTCCACCACGAAGCTGGCATCGAAGGTGGCCAACACCTAAACGTGAACGTGCTTAACCGCGAAACTCTAGAAGACGCAGTTAAACACCCAGAGAAATACCCTCAGCTAACTATCCGTGTATCGGGTTACGCTGTACGTTTCAACTCTCTGACTGCTGAACAGCAAGCTGACGTTATCGCTCGTACATTCACTGAGTCACTATAAGACTGTCGCGAAATAACGTTATAGTAATACAACAAGAGCCGGTGCTGAAAAGCATCGGCTTTTTTTTCATTTCCACCGCCAATCTTGTGATATTTCAAAAGATTTAGTTGCCTTTCTTACGTATGATGCAAAGAAAAATATTCAATGCATTATATGAAATTTAATAAATTATTTATTCTTACTCTTTTGTCGCCAGTTGCTTTGGCATCCAACAAATCCACGGTTTCCTTTACGCTTGATAATGACGGTATCTTTGGTGTTGACCATGATTACACCAACGGCATATTTCTCTCTTACGCGACCGGACAATTAAGAAAAGAAAGTGAATGGAGCTGGCTAAGCCTAAACAACGCCTCCAACACGAATGTCGATAAAATAGAGCTCGTGCTTGGCCATAAGATGTGGACACCGAGTGATATAGAAGTCGATTACCCTCTGGCGAATGATCGCCCATACGCTGGTTATCTGCACACAGAAATCAATTACCTTTCATTAACTCAAGATAAAGCTGTTCGTTATAACTTTACCATCGGAGCAACGGGCGAAAGCGCTCTGTCAGAGAAAGCACAATCTCTGGTTCACAGCATTACTGGCTCTCCAGATCCTCAAGGTTGGGATTACCAAATTGACGACTATCTCGCGTTAAGCGTTGGATACCGCGCATTCAATAAGTTAATGCGCAGTGAAGGGAAAAGCACACAATGGGAGATCACCAACGTCAATGACATTAATGCCGGCAACTTCCGCAGTGATGTGTCTCAAGGAGTCATGTTTCGTTGGGGAACCAACTTAGGCAATAGCATCGGTGCAGCCAACATCAGTGTGGAAAGCCCCTTTTCAGCAAGCATGTTGTCCAATCACGCCAGCAGCTGGTTCTTGTTTACCGGGTTTGAAGGTCGCTACCGTTTTAATGACATCACACTCGAAGGTGATCGTTCCGGCATTCCAGAACCATCTGAGCCTTATGACGTGACATTGGAGCACTGGCAAACAACCGCCGTTGCTGGAGCAACTTGGTATAATCAAAGCTATGGAGCGAGCATAACCTTTACGGTGAAAACTCCAGAATATAAAGAGTCTCCAACCGATATTTATGGTACCGGATCGTTTTCTGTCTTCGCCTTCTTTTAAATAGAAAGCTCAAATGGTCAATAAACAACTCATTGACCATTTGATTAACCGTATTCCCTCACCTTCCTTGCTACAAGACTGTTTTAACCCTGCTTTTTGTAATAAAATAACAGCATTCTTATTTAAGTCATGAGAGCAAAAGATGTCAGCAACTGGTCGAATTCACTCGTTTGAGTCATGTGGTACCGTAGACGGACCTGGTATTCGTTTTATCGTCTTCTTGCAAGGTTGTTTGATGCGTTGTAAGTATTGCCATAACCGCGATACTTGGGATACGCATGACGGTAAAGAAGTTACCGTAGAAGAAATCATTGCAGAGGCGAAATCATACCGTCACTTCATGAAAGCGTCTGGCGGTGGTATCACTTGTTCAGGCGGTGAGGCTATGCTTCAACCGGAGTTTGTTCGTGACTTTTTCCGAGCGGCTAAAGCCGAAGGTATTCATACCTGCCTTGATACCAATGGCTATGTCCGTAAACACACCGATGTGATTGACGAAGTTCTCGATGCCACAGATCTCGTGATGTTGGACATCAAGCACATGAAAGATGAAGTTCATCAGGACTTAATCGGCGTGTCAAACAAGCGTACTCTCGACTTTGCTCGCTATCTGCATAAGATTGGACAAACGACCTGGATTCGCTACGTTGTGGTTCCTGGTTACACAGATGATCCAGAAGCAGCACACATGCTTGGTGAGTTTATCAAAGATATGGACAACATCGAGAAAGTCGAGCTGCTTCCTTATCACAAACTTGGTGCACACAAGTGGGAAGCGCTGGGCCTTGAGTACCCACTTGAAGGTGTGAATCCTCCGTCTAAAGAGACGATGGATGAAATCCAGTCCATTCTTTCTCAGTACCATCCAAATGTAAAATACTAGAGTGGTCCATTTTCTCTGATTAAAAATACCAGCCAAGCGCTGGTATTTTTTTATTCTGTTAAATCAAATAGGTTAAATACCTCATCCGTCCATGTAGAATAGCGCTCGCTGACGAACGTATAAGAAACAAAACAACGTTGTAGGAAATGAGTCATGGATTGGTTTAACTTAGGATCATTAATCGTTATCGCTTGGGTCGTTATTGCTTTTTGCATTCCCGACTGGAGAAAGGCCGTTTGGCCTAAGCTAGAGCAAGAGAAGTCATTTCAGCACATTGTTTTTGCCACTCTTTTTCTGTTAACGATTTTGTGGTCTGCGCAAGCAGGTGTGAAGGAAGGGCTGAAAATACACTTTCTCGCTTTGACGACATTAACCATGATGTATGGGTGGCGAATGGCGTTTTTGCTCAGTATTCCTGCAATGATTGTTAATCATTGGATACAAGGCACCTCGCTCATCCTGTTACCAAGCTCACTGGTACTTTCCGCCCTATTCCCTATTCTAATCAGTTACTTGGTATTTCTGCTAAGTTACCACTATTTGCCTCGTAATATCTTTGTCTTTATTTTCGTTGCGGGTTTCTTCAACGGGGCAATTACCGGCAGCTTGCATCTGCTGATCAATTCGTTCTATCACTTGTCTGTCGGTCATTACGACTGGGAAACGATTCAGCACAACTACTTTATTTTTGTCCCTCTTCTGGCCTTTCCCGAGGGCTTGCTCAATGGTATGTCTCTCGCTGTGCTGACCGTGTTTAAGCCAGAATGGTTGAGAGTTTTCTCCGATAGAGATTACATATACAACCACTATCACAAAAAATAGAGTCCGCTTGATAGAGATGGGGCTGAAAGCTAGATAAATTGAGAATTTGTTGTCATTTTTTCATATTAAATATGTGTTGAGATCATGTTTCACACGTGTCTGAAGCGTTAACCTAAGCACATTAAAAATGTATTAGATTATTTAGTGAGGTCATCATGGAAATGTCAAACGCTCAACGTTTGATTCTATCAAACCAGTACAACCTAATGTCTCAACTCGATCCAAGTAATGCGTCAAAATACAAACGCTTACAGACAATCGTCGAGCGTGGTTATGAACTACAAATGTGCGAATTAAACAAAGACTTTGGCCGTATTACAGAAGCAGAATGTCGTGAAATCATCGACATTATGGAGATGTATCACGCGATGCAAGAGTCTAACAACCTCCTCGACAGTGACGAGAAAGGCAAAGTCGACCAACGTCGCCTACAGTTCTTGGGATTCGATATCGCTTCGGAAGCGCAACAAGTACATTACGTACGTTTTCTAGTTGACTCTGAAGGCCTTTACCCACAATTTGACAAAGCAGATCACCATTTCAACAGCCAAATGCCAATGCTAGAGAAATACCGTCGTATGCTGCAAACATGGCGTAACTGCCCTCGTCAATACCACCTATGTCCTAACGAGCTGGCACAAATCTTCAGTGCCTAGTTATACAAACCATTGAATAGGAGAGCTGTGGCTCTCCTTTTTATTTGCCTTATCGCCCATTATCTTTTTCACGTCAGAGCAATTTTCTCAATCTTTCTCCAAGGCTAACGATGAATCACTAACATTGGCCACCTGATGCCAAACATTTGATTTATCAATACTGAACACACCACACAATCCTGCCATTTATGCAAGAGTGATAAATATGCCACTTTTACAATAAATTCATAATTGTTAAGCAAAATTGCAAATCCCCGACTAGGCTTAAGTAGAGAAAGGCTGTGATTGAATGATTCAAATCCACCGCTCACCGTTGTGATGATAAATCTGTACTTAAAGCAAAGTCTTTGGTGTCGCATAACTTACGTCCTGTACAAACCAAATCAGAGGTCAGTACGTATACATTCAGACAACCAAGAGCATGACAACAGGTGAGTAAGCCTTCATCAACGTTCGTCGGTAGACTGACTATTAAAGGGGAAAGCGACATGAGTATTTTCGACCACTATCAATCCAGATATGAAGCTTCTAAAGATGAAGAGATGTCGTTACAGGAGTTTCTAGCCCTGTGTAAGGATGACAAAAGCGCATACGCTAATGCAGCAGAGCGCCTACTGATGGCCATCGGTGAGCCAGAAGTAATCGATACAGCCAAAGATCCACGTCTAAGCCGGATCTTCTCAAACCGCGTTATAGCGCGTTACTCAACATTTAAAGATTTCTATGGCATGGAAGATGCGATAGAACAAATTGTTTCATATCTAAAACATGCTGCTCAAGGTTTAGAAGAACGCAAACAGATTCTTTACCTACTCGGTCCAGTAGGTGGTGGTAAATCATCACTTGCAGAAAAACTAAAAGCATTGATGGAACAAATGCCAATTTATGTGCTTACCGCGAATGGTCAGCGCAGTCCGGTCAATGACCATCCTTTCTGCCTCTTTAAAGCTTCCGAAGATGGCGAAATCCTGAAAAAAGAATACGGTATTGAACAGCGTTACCTACGCTCCATTATGTCTCCTTGGGCAGCCAAACGTCTGCATGAGTTTGGTGGCGACATCACCAAATTTAAAGTAGTCAAAGTCCGCCCTTCTATCCTCGACCAGATCGGGGTAGCGAAAACCGAACCAGGCGATGAAAACAACCAAGACATTTCATCACTCGTAGGTAAAGTCGATATCCGTAAACTTGAACATTACTCTCAAGACGATCCAGATGCCTACAGCTACTCTGGCGCGCTGTGTAAAGCGAACCAAGGCTTGATGGAATTCGTTGAGATGTTCAAAGCACCGATTAAAGTACTTCACCCGCTACTAACTGCGACTCAGGAAGGTAACTTTAACGGCACGGAAGGCCTGTCTGCGATTCCATTCGATGGCATGATCTTAGCGCACTCGAACGAATCAGAATGGCAAACGTTCCGTAACAACAAAAACAACGAAGCATTCCTTGACCGTGTGTACATTGTGAAAGTGCCGTACTGTCTACGTGTTTCTGAAGAAGTGAAAATTTACCAAAAACTTCTCGAAAACAGTGAACTGTCACAAGCACCATGTTCACCAAGCACGTTAGAAACGTTGGCGCAATTCAGTATTCTTTCACGCCTGAAAGAGCCTGAAAACTCGTCCATCTTCTCTAAAATGCGGGTATACGACGGTGAAACCCTGAAAGACACCGATCCGAAAGCGAAAAGCTATCAGGAATATCGTGATTACGCCGGGGTTGATGAAGGCATGAGCGGCCTGTCCACTCGTTTCGCGTTTAAGATTCTGTCGCGTGTATTTAACTTCGACCAAACCGAAGTAGCCGCGAACCCAGTTCATCTGTTCTACGTCATTGAACAGCAAGTTGAACGTGAACAGTTCCCAACAGAAACGGCAGAAAAATACCTTGAGTTCTTGAAAGGATACCTCGTACCTCGCTACGTCGAGTTCATTGGTAAAGAAATTCAGACCGCGTACCTAGAGTCATACTCTGAGTATGGTCAGAACATCTTTGACCGTTACGTGACTTATGCAGACTTCTGGATTCAGGACCAAGAGTACCGCGATCCAGAAACTGGCCAGCTATTTGACCGCGCTTCACTCAACTTAGAGCTAGAGAAGATCGAGAAAACAGCCGGTATTTCTAACCCTAAAGATTTCCGAAACGAAATCGTCAACTTTGTGCTTCGTGCGAAAGCCACTAACAATGGTCAGAACCCGGTTTGGACCAGCTACGAAAAATTGCGCACAGTTATCGAGAAGAAAATGTTCTCCAACACTGAAGAACTTCTTCCGGTTATCTCATTTAATGCGAAAACCTCTTCTGAAGATCAGAGGAAACATGACGACTTTGTCGCTCGCATGATGGAAAAAGGCTATACCGAGAAACAGGTTCGCCTACTTTCTGAGTGGTACCTACGAGTACGTAAGTCATCCTAACCAAATGTTGAGTTAGGTCGCTTGTGTGAAACATGAAGAGGGCTATTTCATGGCGCAATTTATAGACCGAAGGCTCAATGGCAAGAACAAGAGCGCTGTTAACAGACAGCGCTTCTTGAAGCGCCATAGAGAGCAAATCAAGGAGTCGGTGGCAGACGCAGTGAATCGACGCTCGATCACGAATACGGAAACGGGCGAAGACGTATCGATACCGCATAAAGACATAACCGAACCGATTTTTCATCAAGGTCAAGGTGGGCTACGTGAGCGTGTCCATCCAGGTAACGATCAGTTCATTACTGGTGACAAAATCGAGCGTCCAAAATCAGGAGGCCAAGGCAGTGGCTCTGGCGAAGGTAACGCAAGTCCAGACGGCGAAGGTCAGGATGAATTTGTATTCCAAATCTCGAAAGACGAATATCTGGATATTCTTTTCGAAGATCTCGAGCTGCCGAATTTAGAGAAAAACCAAATAGCAAAAATTACCGAGTGGAAAACACATCGTGCTGGCTTCCAGACTGCGGGTATCCCCTCTAACATTGCTGTTGTGCGCTCACTCCAACAATCTCTGGCTCGAAGAACGGCCATGACAGCAGGTAAAAAGCGACTTCTCAAAGAACTTGAGGATGAGCTCTCACGTATTAAAAATATGGAGCCTGCTCAACCGTTTGAAGAGACCCGGTTGAAGAGGGAAATAACCGAACTGCGTAAGAAAATCGACAGTGTTCCGTTTATTGATACTTTCGACTTACGTTTCAAAAACTACGAGAAACGCCCTGTTCCATCCAGCCAGGCCGTCATGTTCTGCTTAATGGACGTGTCAGGCTCAATGGATCAAGCAACCAAGGATATTGCAAAACGATTCTACGTACTGCTTTACCTATTCCTGACTCGTACCTATGAAAACGTGGAAGTGGTGTTTATTCGCCACCACACACAGGCAAAAGAAGTGGATGAGCACGAGTTTTTCTACTCTCAGGAAACGGGGGGTACCATTGTATCCAGTGCTCTAAAACTCATGGATGAGATAATCAAAGCTCGTTACCCTGTCGGACAGTGGAACATTTATGCAGCCCAAGCATCCGATGGCGACAACTGGGCGGATGACTCACCGAGATGCCGTGACTTATTAGTGGATAAGTTACTGCCTAACTGTCAGTACTACTCATATATTGAGATCACACGTCGTTCTCACCAAACTTTGTGGCATGAGTATGAAAAACTCACCGAGGAATTTCCTAACTTTGCAATGAAAAATATTCGCTCTGTTGAGGATATCTTCCCTGTCTTCCGTGAACTATTCCACAAAGAAACGGCGTAAGGAGGCTAGCGATGAGTACCGCAACGAAAAACCTCTCTGGTAAAGCTCCAAAAAAGCGCAGTAGCAAGTTGCTACCTGATGGTCCCGACTGGACCTTCGAGTTGCTGGAGCGATACCACAAAGAGATAAAACGTGTCGCTGAGCACTATCGCCTCGACACTTACCCAAACCAAATTGAGGTCATCACGTCAGAACAAATGATGGATGCATACTCAAGCATTGGGATGCCGATCAACTACAACCACTGGTCGTTCGGTAAGAAATTCATTCAGACAGAGCAAAACTACAAACACGGCCAAATGGGCTTGGCGTACGAGATAGTCATCAACTCCAACCCTTGTATCGCCTATCTAATGGAAGAGAACACGGTGACTATGCAGGCGCTGGTGATGGCGCATGCCTGCTATGGACACAACTCTTTCTTTAAAGGTAACTACCTGTTCCAGACTTGGACAGACGCAAGCTCTATCATTGATTATCTATTGTTCGCAAAAAAATACCTGGCAGAGTGTGAAGAACGCTATGGTGTTCTGGAAGTTGAAAAACTTCTCGATTCTTGTCATGCATTGATGAACTTCGGGGTCGACAGATACAAACGTCCAGAAAAAATCTCCATTACGGAAGAGAAAGCGCGTCAAGAAGAGCGTGAGGCGTACCTGCAATCACAAATTAATGATCTGTGGCGAACCGTGCCTAGGTCGAAAACCAAAGAAGAGGACATCGTAGAGCGCTTCCCAAGTGAACCACAGGAAAACTTACTGTATTTCTTTGAGAAACATGCACCGCTACTCGAGCCATGGCAGCGTGAAGTCATCCGTATTGTGCGTAAGATAAGCCAATACTTCTACCCACAAAAGCAAACTCAGGTGATGAACGAAGGTTGGGCAACGTTCTGGCATTACACCATTCTTAACCATCTTTACGACGAAGGTTTGGTGTCTGAAAAGTTCATCCTAGAGTTCTTACACAGTCACACCAGCGTAGTAGCGCAGCCTGCGTATAACAGCCCTTACTTTAGCGGCATTAACCCTTACGCGCTCGGCTTTGCCATGTTCCGCGATATCAAACGCATCTGTGAAGAGCCAACTGATGAAGATAAGGAATGGTTCCCAGATTTAGCGGGTACCGACTGGCTAGACGCAGTGCACTTTGCAATGCATAACTTCAAAGATGAAAGTTTTATCAGCCAATACCTGTCACCTAAATTGATACGTGACTTTAAACTGTTCGCTATCAAAGATGATGACCATAAAAACTTCATCGAAATATCGGCGATTCACGATGAGAGCGGTTATAAGAGCATCAGAGAAAAGCTCGCAGCGCAATATAACCTATCGAACCTTGAGCCTAATATTCAGGTCTTTAATGTTGATGTCCGTGGTGATCGTTCATTAACACTTCAATATGTTCCTCACAATCGCATCCCATTGGATGACAGTTATGAAGAAGTATTGAAGCACGTATATCGTATATGGGGATTTGACGTTGTACTCCAAGAAGTGAAAGATACAGGTCATAGAGAAACGCTGGCAACGTGCCCTAAGCGTAACCAATACGACAACAACATCTGATACCGATTCCTTTAACCCCTAAGCAATACCTCAAAAGCAAAAGGCTCCAAGATTGGAGCCTTTTTATTACAGTGAAACTGCAGCGGTTACTTAGCTTCGTTAGCGACTATCGCTCTTACGGCGTCTAAGTCTGCTTGAGTGTCAACACCTGCTGCTGGAGCTTCCTTCGCTACCGCAACATGAATTTTTTCGCCATACCAAAGTACGCGAAGCTGCTCAAGACATTCAATTTGCTCTAGCGCACTTGGTGCCCAGTTGATGTAAGTATTAATGAAACCTGCGCGGTAAGCATAAATACCAATGTGGCGCATCAACGGATTAGCAATGGTTTTATCTTGCTTGGCAAAATTGTCACGATCCCATGGAATCGTTGCTCGGCTAAAGTACATGGCATAGCCGCGCGAGTCCGCCACCACTTTTACCGCATTTGGGTTGAAGACTTCATCTTCGGAGTCAATTTCTACCGCAAGCGTTGCCATTGGAGCATCACAAGCTGCGAGATTATCAGCAACTTGACGAATGATTGATGGTGGGATTAATGGTTCATCACCTTGTACATTAACAATGATGTGATCTGCAGGAATCGCCATTTTCTCAACCACTTCAGCCAAACGCTCAGTGCCTGACTCATGGTTTGGTGACGTCATGCAGACTTTTCCACCAAACTGCTCTACCGCAGAAGAAACACGTTCGTCATCGGTTGCAATAATGACATCTTCAGCACCGGCTTGCATGGCTTGTTCGTAAACCCACTGAACCATCGGTTTACCACCAATATCAGCCAACGGTTTGCCCGGTAAGCGACTAGAAGAGTAACGAGCGGGAATAACGACTGTAAAAGACATTAACGCCCCTCATCCATGCTCATGGTTCTTGCTTCCGGCTCAAGCAGAACAGGAATGCCTTCTTTAATCGGATAAGCAAGACGATCCACTTTGCAGATCAGCTCTTGATTATCTTTATCGTACGTCAGCTTACCTTTACACACAGGGCAAGCTACAATCTCAAGCAGACGATGATCCATAAGTCGCTTTAACCTCTTTTATTCTATTTAAAATTCGCTCTGCATCGCTTGTTGCAAACTGAGCAGATACAGGCAGATACCACCAATTATCTTGTGCGTATTCACGACACTTGACGGCGTCTTTCTCTGTCATGATCACATTGGCTCCTTGTTGAGCCAATGTTTCTAATTCTTGCTGATCAAAATCTTGATGGTCTGCAAACCCTTTGGTGACTTTGACGTCAGCATCCAGCATATCCAGTGTATGAAAAAATCGCGGTGGGTGGCCAATGCCTGCAAACGCTACCAGGTCGTTTAACTCTGAGACTTCAACTTGCTGTTTCGTCTTCAGGTTAATCGCCTTCTCCGGCGCCAGTGACATCGCGATTTCACTTTGTTTAGCCTGACCACCATTCGTAATCACGAAATCGACTTCTTTTAGCCTTTCAACACTTTCTCGCAAAGGACCCAAAGGTATCAGACTTTCGTTACCAAAGCGTCGATTGCCGTCAACGATCACCAACTCAATGTCTCTCGCTAATGCGTAATGCTGGAGGCCATCATCCGTGATCACAATATCAACGCCAGTCGCCAACAGCGCTTTAACCGCATTTGCTCTCACCGGATCAACGGCAACGGGAGCCCCAGTGCGATTATAAATAAGTTTAGGCTCATCACCGCAATGTTTCGCGGGCGTATCAACATCTAAAACGAGTGGATAGTGAGGTGCTTTAGCGCCATAACCGCGTGAGACAACACCCGGCTTGTAACCTAGCTGTTGTAATTGCTCCACCAGCCAGACCACAACCGGCGTTTTACCATTTCCGCCAGCGGTAATATTACCGACTACGACAACAGGTACAGGGGCTTGATACGCTTGTTTGCTCCCTTGCTGGTATTGTTTTCGCTTCGACTGACTGATTGCACCAAATAACAAACTCAGTGGCCACAAAAGCGGCCACAAGAGATATTTTAATGGGTGGTTTTCAAACCAGATTTTTTCAATCACCGCTTAACCGCCAAACTGAATTCGGTGCAATTGCGCATACGCACCGTCTTTTGAGATCAGGTCAGCATGATTACCACGCTCGACAATCGCACCATCATCAACAACGAGGATTTCATCGGCTTTTTCAATCGTCGACAGTCGGTGAGCAATCACTAGCACGGTTTTATCTTTTTGCAGCTCATCTAATGCAGCCTGAATCGCACGCTCCGACTCGGTGTCCAGTGCCGAAGTAGCCTC
Organism: Vibrio natriegens NBRC 15636 = ATCC 14048 = DSM 759; assembly: GCF_035621455.1. Lineage (NCBI taxonomy): Bacteria > Pseudomonadati > Pseudomonadota > Gammaproteobacteria > Vibrionales > Vibrionaceae > Vibrio > Vibrio natriegens. The sequence continues at coordinate 1,051,541 of NZ_CP141822.1, read as the reverse complement.
ATCCAAAATCAACACTGGTGCATCACGCAGCAATGCGCGCGCAATGGCAATACGTTGACGCTGACCACCTGAAAGACTCGCACCATTTTCACCAATCATGGTATCGAGGCCGTGCTCCATCTTGCTGACAAACTCCATTGCATGTGCGAGCTCAGCCGCTCTTTCAATATCACTGCGCTGGAAGTTATCTTCGGTTGCGTAAGCAATGTTGTTTGCGATCGTATCGTTAAACAAGTGAACATTCTGGGAAACCAAAGCAAACTGTTCACGCAGGTTTCTCAGCTCGTATTCACGGATATCGTGGCCATCAAGCTCAATCACACCGCTGTCCACATCGTAAAAACGGTTGAATAAGTTCGCGATGGTACTCTTACCAGACCCCGAACGACCGACCAGAGCGACCGTCTTACCCCGAGGAATATCAAAGCTAACATGTTCAAGTGCAGGCTTTTCTGAACCTTCGTAGGTGAAAGTGATGTCTTTTACAGAAATATCACCATTCGCACGCTCAACCTTGTGCTTACCTTCATTCTTCTCAGGTTCAAGATCGATAAGAGCAAACAACGTTTGGCTGGCAGCCATACCGCGTTGGAACTGAGAGGTCACGTTAGTCAGTGCTTTAAGCGGACGCATCAGACCAAACATCGCTGAAAATACTACGGTAAACGTACCAGGAGTCAGTTGCTCTTTAATGGAGTCAATACTCGCCAAGTACAGTACCGCCACAATCGCAACGGATGCGATCATCTGGATGATAGGGTTCGCAGCTGCCTGAGCCGTCACCAGTTTCATGCTTTGCTGACGCATTTGGTTGCTGACTTTTTCGAATCGTTGACGTTCGATATCCTGGCCACCATAGCTCAGTACAACTTTATGCCCTTTCAGCATTTGTTCTGCAGAAGCGGTTACGTTACCCATCATGGTTTGCATATTTTTGGAGATCTTTCTAAAGCGTTTAGAGACAACGCCAATCCCCCATGCGACAACCGGCGCTACCGCAAAAAGAACCAATGATAGCTGCCAACTGTTGTAAAACATCAGCGTCAACAGACCAATAATACTCGCCCCTTCACGAACAATACTCACTAAAGCACGGCTCGTTGCAGCGGAGACTTGTTCTGAATCATAAGTGATACGAGACAACAGGTTGCCTGTCTTTTCTTTATCAAAGTAAGACACGGGCATATGCATAAAGTGGTTGAATACCAGACGTCGTATCTGCATGACGACGTTGCCAGAAACCCAGCTCAAGCAATAATCGGAGACAAATCCACTGGTACCACGAATAAACATCATGGCAAAAATTATCAACGGAAGAGTGCGCAGGAAATCAGACTCAGCGCTGCCAAAACCTTCATCAAGCAAAGGTTTTAGTAAGGAGATCATATAGGTGTCTGAGACAGCATTAATAACTAATGCAATGATAGCAACGATTAGACCAGCTTTATAAAGGCGAATAAATTGCCATAGACGCTTAAACGTCTGCCAAGTCGTTTCATCAGTATTTATCGACATAGAAGTGCTTTATTTTCTTACATTAAGACTCTCATTCTAACCCCTTACGCAGCATCTGCCTATACCAAGGCTCAAATGTATCACTGCGTTTGGTTACAAAATCCCACTTATCTTTCGTTACTCGGATAGTAACTTGTCCACCCTCACCAGTATCAAGCCATAGCGCCCCTGCGTTGAGATACGAGGTCACTACCTTGTCAGCAGGCATTCCCCACTGATTATTTTTCGCCAGTGATGCTACCGCTAATGTTGGAGAGACTGCATGGATAAAAAGAGGATTGGAGGAACTTTTGCTACCGTGATGAGGAACGAGCATCACATCACTAGATAATTTTTCAGGCTCACGAAGAAGTATCCACTCACTAATCGACTCAATATCGCCCGTGAACAGCATGGAAAAATCAGATTCTCGATCTCTGAGTCTAAAGACACACGAGTGAGGGTTGTAGGCTCGAGTGACCATTTGGGGTGGCCAGAGCACTTCGATATCGAGTTGCTGCCACGTCCAATTATCACCGCTCACACAAGGTTGATACCCACTAAAATCTTGGCTGCTGCGTTTATGGCTCGGCTTGAGGTGCGTTTCAATCACTTGCCTCCCTCCTGCGTGGTCATTGTCCGAGTGACTGAGAACCAAGGTATCAACCTCTCTAAATCCTCTGCGATGTAACACGGGTATAATCACCTGCTCCGCAACACTGCCCTCAGGCCAGGATTTTCCAGTATCGTAAATCAGAGCTTTACCCTCTTTTTCTACCAGAATGGCAAGACCATGACCGACATCGAGAACATCGATTCGCCAACTGGTACTTTTTCGTCCATTTAGACCTGAAACGATGATGGTAATAACGCACAGCAATAACCAACCCTGCCAAAGCAATAACCGCTTCAAAACCAAGAAAGTACAGAGAGAAAACAGTATCCACGTAAGTTCTATCGACAATGGTTGCCACGTACCAAAGGCATACTGAAGAGATTCACTTAACGGCCATAAAGAGAAATCCATCAATTGCCAAACTATTGGCGAGAATGCGGGTAGTAATAAAGAAGTAGATAACGCGATAAACATTAAAGGAACGACGACAAACCCAAACCATGGAATAAACACAAGGTTATAAGCGATGGACGATAAGCTGAAGCCAGAGAAAAAATAGCCACTGATAGGTATGACAAATACACTCAAGGCAAGTTGAGTCACAAACAAGGTTCGCAGTTTTCCTCGCCAGCTACTGTTATTGAACCGCACAAAGTTAATGACCAACAGCACCATACCCACAGAGAGATAAGACAACCAGAAACTCATACTAAATGATGCGAAAGGCTGAATAAGTAACTGAAAAGCAACCGCCAGGAGCAACACTCGCCAGGTACTCCAGTGAACCAAAAAGTATTTTAGAACAATGTAGATGACACAAACCGATACGGCGCGAGTGGTTGGCAGAGAAAAATCAGCGAGCCAGGCATAACACAGCGCGACGGTTAACCCCGTGATTGAAGGCACCACTTGATAACGCGGGATAACGGAGCGAACACTGACACCGAGCAAAAAACCAAAGCTAAAAGCCATTCCAATGTGCAGCCCGGAGATAGAGGCCAGGTGCAATAATCCACTGTCTCTCAGCCCTTGCCAGTCATCACCAGAAAGCCAGCTTCTATCAGCAAATACCAGAGCACTGATTAACGGAAAGTGGTCTAGATGGGAAATATCATCCATTACCAGGTTGATTATCGACTGACGTACAGAACTTCCGTTACGAATAATCCAGTGCGCATCGCCAGTCACAATCATTCTGGCTAAAATACCACTTCCCATTGCCTGCTTTTCAGCGTCGAAGCCCGCTTCGTTACGTAACCCAATAATGGGCTTTACCTGAGCCGTGGTCGTAAATTCACTGTTAACAGGGATAGGAAAGGTGGTGATAAAACGGACTTTAGGTTTAAGAAAAGGTAACAGACTTTGATCATCCACTTGTTTTATCGTCACGAGTCCTTCATATCCATGACTTATTTGATTAAAAGAGCTGTCAACTTTGCCAGTTATGGTACTATTCTCCCCTACATTAAAAAGGGCTTGTCGCTGATACTCCAATACATTGCCGTGGATGATGACTACCATTAAGCCCAAAATTACGCCTATGCTAATTAAGCCACGACGTAATTTAATTATTGAACCAGTGGTAATTATTCCCAGCAGCAGCCAGCGCCAATCTGGCATTATCGGCCACCATGCCGATGAGACAATGCTTGCGACAAATAACGCCAAGGTGCAACTTTTTTCTGAGAGAGTCATGCAGTCCTATGCCTAGAAAGCTGATAAAACGCTTCATGCCAGATCACGAGTTGATCAAACGTCAAAAAGCATTAAAAGTCTTCGGCAATGTCCTATATAACCCGAACCTTTGGTGCCTTAACCGTCGCTCTGCGTCTGGCGCGTTTGCCGTTGGTCTTTTTATGGCGTTTGTACCGCTTCCTAGCCAAATGATTATGGCGGCAGGTTTAGCCATTTTAATGGGTGTCAACTTACCGCTTTCTGTTGCTCTAGTTTGGGTTAGTAACCCAATTACGATGCCGGTTTTGTTCTACTTCGCCTACAAGATTGGCGCATGGGCTATGCATGTTCCTCCGCAACCATTTCACTTTGAGCTATCGTGGGAATTTATCATGCAGCAAATGCATACTATCGGACCACCATTCCTGCTCGGCTGTATGATATGTGGCGTCGTCTCAGCTATCATCGGCTACTTTGGCATTCGCGGAGTATGGCGCTACTCTGTAGCCCGTAGCTGGAATAAACGTAAAGTAAGATAAGTCGTCGGCACAAAAAATTCAGCACTCTGATTAGCTGATGAGGGGCAGATAACGCTTAACCTGAAAAGCAATGTCGCTCAGGCATGTTAACCTGATAGCAAATACACAAAAGGACCGAATTCGGTCCTTTTTGTTTTTTGCCTGCTTTGATTTTACTTCGCACTTAAAACCGCAGCTGGGTTTAACTTAGCCGCGCGAGAAGCAGGATACCAAGTCGCTAACAAGCTGAGAACAATTGCCGTAATCGACACCAAAGCGACATCCGGCCAATGCAGTTGTGATGGTAAGAAATCAACAAAATAAATGTCACCAGATAAGAAATGATGTCCTATCAGTCGCTCTAATCCTGTGATAAGCGGCGTTAGGTTTAAGGCGACTAAAACACCAATAACGCTGCCGACCAAACTACCCAGCACGCCAGAAAATACGCCTTGCCAGACAAATATTCGCTTGATCAGGCTGTCTTTTGCGCCCATGGTTCTGAGAATTGCAATTTCTGCCGCTCTGTCTTTAACCGCCATCATTAAGGTCGAGACGATATTGAAACACGCTACGCCTATCACCAGCACCATCACCAGATACATGATCGTCCGTACTAACTGGATATCACGGTAAAGAAAACCAAACTGTTGCTGCCAGCTTTTCAGATAAACATACACATCGATAAGGCCGCCCACTTCACGAACAATTTCCGGTGCGTTAAGGACATCGTTTGTCTTCAGCGAAACACCAGTAACACCATCTCCTAAACGGGCATATTGCTGAGCATCCGCTAATGGCACTAACGCAAGAGAGTGATCAATCTGGCCATTCAAGGTCAAGAAACCTATAACCTGTACACGAACACGCTTTGGTGCCTGAACTTTTGTCCCCGTGCCCGTTTGGGGAATCATTAACGTGACATAGTCACCAACTTCGGCATTTAACTCAGTCGCTACACCCCGGCCTAAAATCACCTGCTGCTGACCCGCGTAAAAGTTCTGCCACGCATCCGGGTCGATAAAGTCAGACATATTGGAGACGGCTTGTTCAAATGAAGGTTCCACCCCGCGTACTTCAACCGCTTTGAGTTTACTGCCCTTCTCTGTTAACCCAGTGAAGCGAACATAGGGTGCAGCCGCAACCACATTTTTATGCTTCAAGGCTTGATTCATGGTCTTGGAGTAGTTCTGCAGCGGGCCATCTACCCCCTCTAACTCACCATGTGGAATCACCGACAATACTCGCGACTGTAATTCTCGCTCAAAACCATTCATCGCAGACAGGCCAATGATGATGACGGCGACACCAACGGCAATGCCAATGGTGGAGGACAAAGAAATGAACGAGACCATCTTGTTACGCTTTTTCGCGCGACTAAAACGACCACCGATCATTAATGCTAAAGATGAAAACAAAATTAGCCCTCCGCCACAGATGCTTGACTCGTTAAACGATCCACCAGCAAACCGTCTTGCATGTGCATTTGGCGATCCATCTTCGCAGCCAGTTCGTTATCGTGTGTCACTACCAAAAAGGCGATGTTCGATTCTTGGTTTAACTCCCGCATCAGGTCATAGATCGACAACGCGGTGTTATGGTCCAGATTACCTGTCGGCTCATCAGCCAGCACCAAGTCTGGCTTGTTGACCAGCGCACGCGCAATCGCCACACGTTGACGCTCACCACCAGACAACTCCGATGGACGATGATCGATACGGTGACCTAGACCGACTTTATCCAACAACGCTTGTGCTGCCGCTTTCGCTTCCGGGGCTTTCGTTCCGCCTATTAAAAGTGGCATTGCTACGTTTTCCAACGCCGTAAAGTCAGCCAACAAGTGATGAAACTGGTACACAAAACCGAGGTGCTTGTTTCGCAATGCAGCTTGCTTATTTGAACCGAGTGACGACAAGTTTTGACCTAAAAAGTCCACTTCGCCGTGCGTCGCATCATCAAGCGCACCAAGAATATGCAGCAAAGTGCTTTTACCCGAACCCGATGAACCAACAATAGAAACCAGCTCACCTTTCTCAATATCAAAGCTGACACCTTTAAGCACTTCCGTATCTAACGAACCCTCTCGGTAGACTTTACGAATATCACGACATTCTAATAGCTTATTCATAGCGAAGTGCCTCAGCAGGTTTAACAGAAGATGCTCGGTAAGAAGGGTAAACTGTCGCGGCCAGGCTCAGAGCAATTGCCAATACCACCACTAACAGAATCTGAAATGAATCAATTAAAATTGGCAGACGGCCACCAAAAGAGAACAACGCGACACCAGCCGCCTCAAGAATCGGATTTAAGTTGAGAGATAACGTCACGCCCGCCAAACCACCAACAATCGCACCAATCACACCACTGCTTGCGCCTTGAACCATAAAGATCGTCATCACTTGCGTTTGGGTCATACCCTGAGTTTTAAGAATCGCGACTTCGGCTTGTTTTTCCATCACCACCATGATCAGCGCAGAAATAATATTAAACGCTGCAACACCAACGATCAGCCCCAGCATTAAGCCCATCATGTTCTTTTCCATTTTTACTGCCTGAAAAAGTTCACCACGCTGGGCACGCCAGTCGCTCCACTGCCATCCCTCTGGCATTGGTTTATCAGAAAAATCCGTCACCATAAACGGATCAGAGAAAAAGACACGCCAGCCAGAAACGGTATCCTGCGGTAATCGCATCAGCTTGGCTGCATCGGTCATATTGACGATCATAAGCTGCCCGTCAACATCAGAGCCGGTATTAAAAATGCCAGCAACCGTAAAGTTACGCTGGCTGGGAATACGGCCAATTGGCGTAAACTGCGTCGCGTTTGTCACCATAAGGCGAACTTTGTCGCCGATAGAAACTTTCAGAGAACGGGCAAGGCTATGTCCCAAAAACACTTGGTATTCGCCTGCTTCTAGAGCAGAGAGTCGACCAGCGATTAAGTGGTTAGCGATTGGGTCTCCCTTTTTAGGCTCAATCCCAATCAAATACCCCGCAGTCAATTGTGCGGAGCTTTGAATAACGGCTTCGCCACGAACGACAGGTTCAGGCTTCGCGACCTTTGAAATGTTCTGAATAAATTCAGGTGCTGTTTCAGTCAATGGTGTATTGCCGTCGCTCTGAGAAATCACAGCATGAGGAAGTACACCAAGAATGCGTTCTTTAAGCTGCGCTTCGAAACCATTCATTACGGACAGAACGGTCACCAACGCCATCACTCCGATTGTGATGCCTGCGGTCGACATATAGGAAACAAATCGGCTAAACCTATCTCCGGAGCGACCCCGAAGATATCTCAAACCAATAAATAATGAGATAGGATGATACATATAAGACAAACCAACCGGCTGTTTTGATATAAGACTAAACTTTGTCGGCTATCTTACCTTACTCTTCTGGTGAAAAAGACAAGATAATCGCTAAATTTGTCAACGACATGCAATAAGTCCGCATTTAAAGCAAAAAGTTCAGGCCAAAAAACCGGTAAACTTGATAACTTCATTCAGTTAGCGATAATCAGTGCCTTACTCTCTGATTTGCAAATCAATCAGAGAGCGCTCGCAGGCCAAAGGACAACCATATGACAGAGCAAGAATATTTCACCGTTCACCACAGCATCACCATCAACGTGGAAGCGTTAGGTACCGATTTTGCTTTGCCAGATGAAGAAACCTTTGTTGCTGAAATTCCGGCGCCTTTCATTGTCGCTTGTGAGTTTAGCCAATTAGACATGTTGTCAGACAACGCTCGCTCGGAACTAAAAAATAAAGATTTAAAGCACGTTATCAGCTTACTCGACACGCAAAATACCAAGCTCAACCTCCTGTTAAGCTTTATGCTGTCACAGCAAGATGACGCCTCCGTCAGATATCAAACCACGCAGTTTGGAGCGAGCCAGCTAAGCTATCATGCCAATAGCAAATTAGACATAGAACAGTTAGTGCGTGTGAAACTGTTCCTCGATAATCCGGCCGCAGCAATATACTGCTACGCTAAAGTCGTAGAATGTGCTTCGTCGGATCAGGGCTTTCTCGTCACGCTGAAATACAAAATGCTCAGAGACGCCGATCAAGACTTACTGATCAAAGCCGCCTTATACCAACAACAAAAACTTTTACGTCAGCGCTCACTGGAGCGAGATAAAAAATAACTCCTATGACAAAAGCAACGATACTTTCCGTCACCAACCCATCTGAGCGTGGCGATAAAAAACAGTTAGGTAATTTACCTGGCGCTGCTCTGCCGCTTGCGATTGCAGAGCTCGCAAAACAGCATACAAGCCATTCACTGCTTGTTGTGCCAGATCCTCAAATCGCCCTGAAACTGCAAGCAGAAATAGAGCAGTTCACCGATCAGCCTGTCAGCCTTTTCCCTGATTGGGAAACTCTGCCATACGATAACTTTTCTCCACATCAGGAGATCATTTCTGATCGGATTGCGCGCTTATACCAGTTACCGACCCAACAAAACGGCATCACGATTGTTCCAGTCAGCACCGTACTGCAGCGTCAATCTCCGCGTGATTTCTTGTTGCAACACACTTTAATGGTAAAAACCGGCGATCAGTTTTCACTCGAAAAGCTGCGTGTTCAGTTAGAAAACTCAGGCTATCGTCACGTAGATCAGGTTTTTGGCCCTGGTGAGTATGCAAGCCGTGGTTCCATTCTTGATCTCTTCCCTATGGGTTGCGATGACCCGTACCGTATCGATTTCTTCGATGATGAGATCGACACCATCCGTACGTTCGATCCAGAGAACCAACGCTCGATAGAAGACATCAAACAGATTCAGTTGCTTCCCGCTCATGAGTTCCCGACCACCAAAGATGCGATTGAAGAGTTTCGTACCCGTTGGCGTACTCAATTTGAAGCGCGTCGTGAGCCTGAATCGATTTACATGCAGGTGACCAAAGGAACGTGGCCGGCAGGGATTGAATACTGGCAACCCCTGTTCTTTGACCATACAGAAACCCTGTTTGATTACTTGCCAGAAGACTCGCAACTGATCACTTATGGTGACATTGAAGCCGCGGTAGAAACTTTCTTAACTGACGTTGAGTACCGTTACGATCAGAAGAAAATCGATCCATTACGCCCACTGCTTGCACCGCATGATCTGTGGCTGAAGAAGGATGAACTCTTCACCCACTTCAAACAGCTTCCGCAAGCACAACTGCATCTGGACAAAATCGTCAAGCGTGCTGGTCGTCAGAATTTGGCGGTGCAGTCGTTAGCAGAACTGGGCGTTCAACAGCAGAACAAAGAACCACTTTCGCGTCTGCGTCAGTTCAGTGAGCAATTCACTGGCAAAATCATCTTCTCTGTTGAATCAGAAGGTCGACGTGAAGCGCTCACAGAGCTTCTACAAGGCATTAAAGTTCGCCCAGTCGTTCACCAATCGTTCTACCAGGCGCTCGATTCTAAAGATCGATTTAGCTTGATTCTGGGTGCGACTGAGCATGGTTTTATCCATGATGAGCTGAACTTCGCCCTTATCTGTGAAAGTGACCTGCTTGGTGACCGCGTCATACAACGTCGTCGTAAAGACAAAAAAACCGTCAACAGCGATACCGTCATTCGCCACCTCGCCGAGCTAAAACCAGGCCAGCCAGTTGTTCATATCGACCACGGCATCGGTCGTTATATCGGTCTGCAAACGCTTGAAGCAGGCGGTATGAAAACTGAGTACGTAACACTTGAATATCAAAACGACGCCAAGTTGTACGTACCTGTATCATCACTGAACCTTATCAGCCGTTATTCTGGTGGCGCAGAAGAGAGCGCGCCGCTGCATAAACTTGGCGGAGAAGCGTGGGTTAAAGCTCGCCGTAAAGCCGCCGAGAAAGTGCGTGACGTAGCAGCAGAGTTACTGGATGTTTACGCCAAACGTGAATTAAAACCGGGCTTTAAATTCGAATTGGATCGAGGTCAGTACGCCACATTCAAAGCAACGTTCCCATTCGAAGAAACCGATGACCAGGCAATGGCTATCAATGCCGTTATGTCTGACATGTGCCAACCAAAAGCCATGGATCGCTTGGTATGTGGTGACGTTGGTTTTGGTAAAACCGAAGTAGCAATGCGAGCAGCATTTGTTGCAACGGACAACAGCAAGCAAGTCGCAGTGCTGGTTCCCACTACCCTACTTGCCCAGCAGCACTTTGAAAACTTCCGTGACCGCTTTGCCAACTTACCGATCCGAGTAGAAGTGTTATCTCGCTTTAAATCGGCTAAAGAACAGAAAGCGATTTTGCAAGATGTAGCGGAAGGGAAAGTCGATATCGTCGTGGGAACACACAAACTGCTTTCTAACGACATTCGATTCAAAGATCTTGGCCTGCTCATTGTCGACGAAGAGCACCGTTTTGGCGTGCGTCAAAAAGAAAAAGTGAAAGCAATGCGTGCGGATGTCGATATTCTGACCCTAACCGCAACGCCAATCCCTAGAACGCTCAATATGGCAATGAGTGGAATGCGCGATCTGTCCATCATCGCTACTCCACCAGCGCGTCGACTAGCAATCAAAACCTTTGTCCGACAGCGTGAAGAGCCGGTTGTACGTGAAGCAGTACTGCGTGAAATCATGCGTGGTGGTCAGGTTTACTTCCTGCATAATCAGGTCGAAACCATTGAAAAGACCGCTGAAGATCTACAAAAACTGATTCCAGAAGCGCGTATCACTGTGGCACATGGACAAATGCGTGAGCGCGAGCTAGAACGCATAATGAACGACTTCTACCACCAACGTTTTAATGTACTGGTGTGTACTACGATCATTGAAACAGGTATCGATGTCCCAACGGCGAATACCATTATCATGGATCGTGCGGATAACCTTGGTTTGGCTCAGCTGCATCAGCTAAGGGGCCGTGTGGGTCGTTCTCACCACCAAGCCTATGCTTACTTACTGACGCCGCATCCAAAAGCGATGACCAAAGATGCCATTAAGCGTCTTGACGCCATTGCCTCTCTCGAAGATCTTGGTGCTGGCTTTACGCTCGCAACACACGATTTAGAAATTCGCGGAGCCGGTGAGCTACTTGGTGATGAACAAAGTGGGCAAATTCAATCAGTTGGCTTTACACTGTATATGGAGATGCTCGAACAGGCGGTTGAAGCATTGAAAGAAGGGAAAGAGCCATCGCTGGATGAGTTGCTGCGCGAGCAGACCGAAGTGGAAATGCGCATTCCTGCACTCTTGCCGGATGATTACATCCCCGATGTTAATACACGTCTTTCAATGTATAAACGTATCGCGAGCGTCACCAACGCCGATGAGTTGTCAGAATTGAAAGTGGAATTGATTGACCGCTTTGGTCTTTTGCCTGACGCAACAAAAAATCTGTTGGCTGTCTCAGAACTGAAATTTGCCGCAGGTAGTCTGAAAGCGAAAAAGATTGAAGCCCATGATAAAGGCGGATTTGTAGAGTTTTACCCTGATGCTGACATAAATCCAGCGTATTTAGTTAAACTCCTGCAATCACAGCCTCAAAAATTTGCGATGGAAGGTCCAACTAAGTTCAAGTTTAGCGTACCATTAACTGACCGACGCAAACGAGTTCAGTTTGTTAAAGACTTACTGAATGATTTTAAACAGAATTTATTACCAACGAGCTAATAGTCGAATGAGAATACTGATCCCGTTATTACTTCTTTGTGTCTCAATGCCCTCTTGGGCACAACGTCAATTTGATATTGAAGTGATCATTTTCAAGCGCACCGTCGACGCGGAAAACACGAGTGAGTCTTGGCCAGACCAACTACCGAAAATCGACATGACCAATGTCGGCAGTTTAGATAGTGACGCTTATCGCTCATCTAAAGGTGTCTCCTTACTGCCTAGCTCTTCGTTTCGCTTAAACCCGCAAGAGGCTGCGCTGAACAGTCACGCCGGATTTAGAGTATTAAAGCATGTAGCTTGGCGACAAGGTGATCAGGGACAAGGCAGTGCACCGACCTTCCGCATTGTGGCTGGCCGTGATTTTTCTGGCTCGTATTATTCCGATGGCAGCCCTATCGATGGTAGCCAAACCACGTTCGCTAGCGATGGTTACAGTGAGTCAAACGTAAATGGCCCGTTGTACGAGTTAGATGGCAAAATTCAGGTCTACGTTCAACACTACTTGTTTGCAGAGACAACCATGGATTTGCGTGCGCCGGGTGTCAGAGAAATTCGTTTTGAGCCTAAACCCGTTGAACAACTTGCAAACGAAATGGGTGAAGCTGACGGAAATGTTCAGGTTGGTAACTTAGCCGATGTATCGCCAACCGTGACTGAAGAGAAGTTTCTTAAGACTTACCGCCTTGATCAAAAACGCCGCATGCGAAGCAGCGAAACACATTACCTGGACAGCCCTTTAATGGGGATGATCATCCAGGTACGCCGTGTAAACTAAACCATAAAAATAATAAAAGCGCAGCTCAGGCTGCGCTTTTGTTTTATAACTAAAAAACGACCAGTAAGGGAGTCATATCAATTCATGAGCCCCGATTTTGAAATTATTACGCCGCGCTTAGCTTTACGTCTTATTCCTGCCGATGATGCAAATGCTCTGCATACGCTGCTTGCCGAATCTCCTTCACTGCATACCTGGTTAGACTGGTGTGGTGAAAACGTGTCACTCAAATACGCACAGGACTTCTTGCTTTCCACACGCTTGAACTGGGTGAAAACAGAAGCTTTTGGTTTTGGTGTTTATGACCGCGAAAGCAATGCCCTTCTTGGCATGGTGGCTATTAATGAGCTCTACCATACCTTTAACATGGCGAGTATTGGCTATTGGATTGCCGACCGTTATCAGCGACAGGGTTACGCACAAGAAGCGGTTTGTGCATTAGCCGAATTCTGTTTCGCTAAACTTAGCCTGACGCGTATCGAAATTGTCTGCGATCCAGATAATACTGCCAGTCAGGCACTGATCGAATCCGTTGGAGCACACCAAGAGGCAATTGCCAGAAACCGCTACATCTTTGACGGTAAGCCAAAAGATGGCATTGTCTATTCATTGCTACCAGAAGATCTAAAGTAACGTTTGGGACGCAACTGCAGAAAAACAAAAAGCCACCGACATGCGGTGGCTTTGTATTTATAACTGCGTATTTATAACTGATCAGAAACTTCGCACAGCTTTCGCTAAGCGAAGTTTACTCTATTAATGCAGCTTCAAATTAGGACGCAATACGCGGTTGATTCTACCAACCAGCATCATCAAACCAGTCTTGAAAAGGCCGTGCAACGCAATTTGGTGCATGCGGTAAAGTGAAATATACACCACGCGGGCGATACGACCCTCAACCATCATTGAGCCTTTGGTTAAGTTGCCCATCAAGCTGCCCACTGTCGAGAACTGGCTCAGAGAAACCAAAGAACCATGATCTTTGTACACATAGTCTTTTAGTTCACGACCGTTGATCATCGCGACAATGTTGCTGAATGCTCGGCTTGCCATTTGGTGTGCAGCTTGAGCTCTTGGCGGTACAAACGAACCATCTTCCTGAGTACACTGAGCCAAATCACCGATCACAAAGATGTTGTCATCACGCGTAGTTTGAAGGGTACTTTTCACCACGAGCTGGTTGATTCGGTTCGTCTCCAGACCCGCGATGTCTTTGATGAAGTCAGGCGCTTTAATACCTGCCGCCCAAACCATGATTTTAGCGGAAATCTTCTCACCGTCTTTGGTCGTTAAGCCGTCTTTCTCAGCTTTTGTCACCATCGTTGCGGTACGCACATTCACGCCAAGTTTCGTCAATTCTTGATGTGCTGCAGTAGAGATTCGAGAAGGAAGCGCAGGGAGAATACGTGGGCCAGCTTCAATCAAGTTTACATTGAGCTTGCTCGAGTCTAAGTCACCAAAGCCGTATGCACGAAGCTCTTTAATCGCATTATGCAGCTCAGCTGAAAGTTCAACACCTGTTGCACCTGCACCAACGATTGCGATATCAACGGTACCGTTACCATTTTTCGCGTGGAGCTTAAGAAACTCATTGTTCATTTCGCTGCGGAATCGATGAGCCTGTTCAGGGCTGTCGAGGAAAATACAGTTTTCACGAACACCCGGAGTATTGAAGTCGTTTGAAGTAGAACCTATCGCCATCACCAGAATGTCATATTCCAGCTCACGGCTTGGCATTAACAGTTCACCATGTTCGTCTGTAAGCTCACTCAACGTGATGACTTTACGCTCACGGTCAATGTCTTGAAGGCTACCCATCTGGAAGTCGAAACTATGATTTTTCGCATGAGCACGGTAGCTCAATGCATCAACACCCTCGTCTAATGATCCGGTTGCTACTTCGTGTAACAACGGTTTCCACAAGTGGCTCGCTTTACGGTCTACCAGCGTAATTTGCGCACGGTTCTTTCGACCAAGTGTACGGCCAAGCTTAGTTGCCAATTCCAGGCCACCAGCACCGCCGCCTACAACGATAATGCGTGTCACAATGATTTTCCTCTACAAAAATGAATAAATGGGTTCAGCTCGACCCTTCACTATCAGTCACACTGATGAGAAGCATCCAACCGATGAATTCTTGGTTCTTAGAGGTGTCTCAAGCTTTTGGGATTAAAATAGATGCTTAATTTTTCTTCATTTTTATCAATTGGTTATTGTGCATCTTTTGCTGAGTCTGATACCTAAAGTTCAGACGAAAATGGGCAAGTTTTTTACCTGCTCTCAATAATTTTTTTGATATTTGTCAAACAATTTTAATCCCGCTCATTATATAGAGCCATGTATTGAAGGCAACCAAAATCCTTGCTCTGAATACGGTTTGCCTACTTTATCGACCAGTCTACAACACCGCCTTCGTGCCACATAGAGCCTCTATGGTAAAACAATAGACAGAACACAATAATTGTTTAAAACAAAGGCAAATTTGGCTAAGTCATAGGTCCATATGGCAGAGCCACAGAAATCATAAATGAGGAGGGTTTGATAAAAAAATAACACTCCGCGGAGTGCCATTTTTTGTTTAACAACTGGATGAAGTAGACCGTATTAGGTGTTTTTAAATTCTTTCACGGCTTGTAAATGATGTGAGATCTTCTTGAACTTGTGTGTTTGAGTCTCATCCCAAATAATTGGGTAATGCTTTTCTAGCTCAGCGGCGGTTTCTTTGTTATCACGCACTTCGTCTTCTTTAGACAAAATAACCAGGCAATGCCCTTTATTCTTTGCTCGAAACTGATCGACACATTTAGTGGCAATGTCCTCGTACTCTTCAGGACGGTCAATACGCCCTGCCATGTTCTTCTCAGGATGCAGGTTCGGGTTGAAGATCACCTGTTTGATACCACATAAAAAACCAATTCGCTCTGACCAATAACCACCGAGACCAACACCACAAATCAATGGATTCGGATCATCGGATTGATCAATCACCTTCGAGACCTCTTTTAGCAAATGCTGCATATCGTGTTTAGGATGAAGCGTACTGTAATTAATAAAGCGAACGTCATCGTCGATAAATTGTAATTGAAGAACTTTTTCGTGGTTACCCGGGCTAGTACTATCAAAGCCGTGCAAGTAAATAATCATCTGTACCTCTCCCTGTATATATCTGGTACTTTTCTTAAAACTAACACTATTTCCTTACTCTTAAAGGGGAATATGTCACGAGTTATTAAAACAGTGATCGTCAATACACAATAAACCTTTAAACTCGTTGGCACTGCTTAAGTATTGTTCATCTCCCCACAATTGATAAGCCAGTAAGTACCAAAGCATTGCCATCACCAATGTTCTTGGCTGCCACGCTATCACCCCCTCCAGCCAGACAGAGACATCTTCGATATTACGAATTTGGCAATAGCGTTCTACCCCATCGTCGATAGGCACATCGGCAACCTGCAGTATCAGAGCCAAGTCTAATCGTGGATCCGCGAGCCCGGCATACTCCCAGTCGATGGCTTTGACACCCTCATCGCCCCGAACCAAGTTGTAGCTACCTAAATCAAAGTGACACAGTGCCAGCGGCAGTGGCTTTATGCTCGGTTCCGTGCGCCACTTTTGATACAAAGCCTCAAACTCTGTTCCTGTATAGCTACCGCCTAATTCTAGCCAATAATGATCGATTCGGGAGAGATAAGAGAACGGAACAACCGGTACGGCCTTAGATGGGAAGGTGTGAATCGTTGCAGCGAGAGAAAGTAACTCGTCCAATTCGATACCAATATGAGTGAGTGTTTCTCCTTTAACCCACTCAACGAGAAGACCTTGTTCATGGATGAATACCGGCTTGGGACCAACGCCAAGAGACCCGATGGCGCTTAGAACTTGATATTCATTGTGACGAGAAATGAGAAAAGCCTGACACACTTTACTCAACGGCCTCCAGACGTAAGCTTGCCCATCAGCCGTTTCTAAGCGCCAACAACGGTTTGTCAGCCCTCCTGTGAGGGTTTGAACTTTCACAGGAGGTTCAATAAAGAAGACATCAAGCGCATTAAGCGTCGGATCCAGCTGTTTAGCCTGCGGCCAAGAGAACAGTGCCATTGATGGCTTCTCCATTACTATCGGTTAGAGACCAAATAAACTCTTCGATTGCGCTTTACGGATTTCTGTTTCATCCGCCCATTCGATCAAGCCGGTTTCGAGATCCATCAGTCGCATTGTCATTTTGTAGTACACGTCTTTGTCACTTCCTGCATTCTTCACAATGCTTGAAAGGTTGCCGTACAGCATGTATTGCGCACCAACCATTTTACCAAACTGAATAGCAGTACTTTGATTGACTAGCTCATCGGTATTCTGGAAGTTCAGCTGCTGACGAACAGACTCAACGCGGTCCATATCGACAAAACGGAACTTACCTGAATTCAGCATCTTAGTTGAAATCGTGTCTGTAATAGACTCAGTATCAATATGCTCGCTGGTCTTATTTTTAATGCGTTCAACAAACACAATAGGACGCTGATCACGAGTAATTGCAGCTACAGAACCAGACATCATCATGCTATCGACCATTTCAGCGGCAATGGTTTGCAGGTCGGTAGAACCAAAATCAATGGTGGTGGTTTCTGTCGCTTGCGCATCACCATAAGAGACCTTGTTAGAACACCCCCCTAAAATGACGGCAAGACCTAAAAGAGCAATAATACTTTTCTTCATGAGAGTTCCTTAGTTTATTCAATACCTACGCACTCTAGGCGCAAGCTAAAAATTAATTGTCTTGTGCTTCTCTGATTTGTACTCGGAATCGAGTGCCATTTGGATTCACTGTCACTTCAGAAAGTGTCACTGATTCAAAACCACGCACGATCGCTTTTCGCCACGGCCCCGGTTTGGTATTCACTTCCAGGCCGTTATTGTCATACCAGTAAAAGCGGTAGAGGATATGCTGATCACCTTGATAGTTACTATTAAGCTGAACCACGCCTCTTGGCCGGTCGTCGACATACGTGGTCGTAATCTTGTCTACCAGTAATCGACTGCCCAACACATTGTCGTTAAAAAAGATTTGCTGCGTCTGACCATCAATTCGGATACCGGCAGTGTTGTCTGCACACCCTGCCAAACCTACGATCAACGCTAAGCCAATAAGCCAAGATCTCATTACAATCTCCCCAGTTGTTTATGCCAAACAGTCGAATGTGCCCCCTGACGTGAAACCCAAACTAATGTCGTTTGCTGCGCAGGCACATCAAATTGATAGACTTGATCACCCAAGTTTAAACGTTGTGTGCCGGGTTTCACGATTTGAGAAGCGGTTTTTACTCTCGCAGGCAGCGTTTGCCAGCTTCGGGTATCAGGCTGCTCGGTTAATGTGTTCCAGACGTTAAAAAGAATGTTACCAACATCATCACCTTTCGCGGCCGCTTCTTTACGAATACGATCTTTTGCCCAAACTCGGATAGCCTGACGAATAACAATCGTCATCAAACGCTCGTTGAGATCGTTTTGTGCCATGGCATTGATATCGGCCAAATTACTGGAATTAAGTTTAGTGTCATTCAGGCTCAAATCACTAAACCTCTGCGACCCTCGGTTGGGGTAATAAGGCAGTGCTAGTGAATAGATCGCCCATCGTTTTCGACTGTCGTAAATGGGCAGATCAATACGCCAGCCTTGTAAAGCTTCAACCACACCCTGCTCATCAAAAATGATCACGCGACCTTGTGACTTACTTAAACCAGAGGCCGCTTTACCATAGCGTTTTTCCAGCAAGCGAAGGTCTTCCCTCATGCCTAGCTTCTTAGCGGCATACAGTGTACTTTCTATCACTTGTTTATTGTCTGGCATTACCGCCAGAGCGCGCCGGTAATCGACATACGCACTATTCAGGTCTCGCGACGCTTCATATAAAAGACCCGAAAGATAAAACAGATAGCCGTTTTGTACCGCACTGAGTTTCCCCCCTGCATCGGGATAGTTTGCCAGTACGCTACCCAAATTAGCTGACATGCCTTGGTTTTTCAGATCTTCTTCTGCGGCTTGTAACGATTTCTCACGTGCTTTTCTGGCAGCTTCCTGTACTTGGTTAGCACGACGAACTTCAACTAACGCGCCTTCCAGATCATTTTTCTTCAGGTAATTTAGACCCAGATATAAGTGCAAAAAGCCAAGCTCATAGTCAGCGGGTTGATAGTCTTTGAGGTTATCATTGACAGCTAAAGCACCGACACTGGTCGTCGTCTCAGACAGTGAGATTGTGGCACGCTCTTGTTGGACGCGGACAGCACTATCGCTTTTTTCCAGCGCACTAAAGCTGGTTGGATAGTCTTGGGCGAGAAATGAAAGTCTGCCTTTTTCGAAATTGCCAAGTATCTCACCACCAACATCACTCGACTGAAGTTGCTTGGCTTTCACATATTCTCCAGCAACCACAGCTTGGTACATTTCTTGGTTTTGATCACTGTAGTGGCTAAACAAATTACCCGCAGACAAATTAGCACAGCCGGTCGCCATAAGAGCCCAACTGACCAGCCCTAATAGCTTCACACCTAATTTCACATTTATCTCCACAAATGTGTGCTCAGAAAAGAGTATAAATTGGGTGGCCAATTCACCACCCAATAAATGCAGGCTAACTCACCACCATTGGCCCTAAAGGACGGCCGCCCAGTAGGTGCATGTGAATGTGATACACCTCTTGGCCACCATGTGGGTTGCAGTTCACGATCAAGCGGTAACCGTCTTCAGCAATGCCTTCGTCTTTTGCAAGCTTTCTCGCGACGGTAAATAGTCGTCCCATCATCGCTTCATCTTCAGCTTCGACATCATTCACTGTCGGGATCAATTTATTTGGGATGATAAGAATATGGCTTGGCGCGCGCGGGTTAATGTCACGGAAAGCGGTTACTAAATCATCTTGGTAAAGAACATCAGCGGGGATTTCCTTACGAATAATTTTACTAAAGATAGTCTCTTCCGGCATGGGTACTCCATTTTATAAGTTGTGTAACGTAGTTAGTATGCGCCAACCCTAAGCAGAGCTCAATAAAAACAGTGTTCACTTAACATTATTCATTAAGGTGTTTAAAACAAAGCCTTTTTTGTAGCCTGCGTCATAAAATGCGCGTCGCATAGTCAATACAATCCGGTTAATTTTGTTACATTTTTAAGACAACTATAAATTATCTCCAAATCACTTATAGATACTGATCAGATATGGACTAAACCATTACGAATCCAGCATTTTGACGTCATTTGGAAACCTTTTTGTCTATTTTTGGGAGAGGACGCTCACGTATGCGAGGTTCAGTAATTAAACGGATGTATGCTGGTTTTGGACTTATCATCATCCTATTCGCCGTCACAATTGCCATAATGATGAGTGGAATGAATGACATTCATGGCAAGTTTCAGACCGTATCCGAGTCATCTTTACCGCTGGTTTCGCTATCGAACCAAACCAGTGTCGAGTTACTTTCAGCAGATAAATCTTTCAAAGACTTCCTGACTACTGAGAATAAACAGCGCATGGACGAGTTGCGTCAGGAATTCGCCAAATCTCAACAACGTTTTGAATCCACCCTGGAGCAATTAAAATCCGCGAGTGAAATCTACCCTTCTCTAGCCGAACCCTTTGCTGAGCTAAAAACATTAGAGCAAAGCTACTTTACAGAAGCTATCGAAGCTATGGATAACTACGAAGCCATGTTCGCAGCCCAAGACGCGGTTCAGAAATCTTCACGACGCTTCCAAAAGCTGAATACTGAGCTCTCTATCGGGCTGAAAGAATACGTTGATGATCAATCCAGTATCTCCGTGAAAGTGATGGCGAAAAGTTACTTCATTAAACTGAAAGACGCGGAAGTCATCACGTCAGATGCGCTGGCCAGCTCAAACTCTGACTTTGTTACTAAAGCCGTCGCTAAAAACCGTAAAGCGATATCGCACTTAAACGACGCGTTCCGTGGGCTGACAGCTCAATTACCAGAACTTAAAAAAGTCTTCGGTGATTCTGTCGAACAGTTCACCCGCGATGTGGGTAAACGTGGTGGCGTTCTGGATCAACACAACAGCTACCTCACCGCTCGCTCTGCGCTGTATGCCAACATAGCGAACCTTACCAGCAAAGTAGACGCAACCATGGCGATTCTTGAGCAGTTTACAACTACCGCCACGGATAAATTAAATGAATCTCTTGCTGACGCGGGCGATATCTACTCGGCAGGGGTTACAAAAGCCATGATCATTGGTGTTGTTGTGGTGCTGTTTGCTGCCGCTATCGGCTATCACATTGCTCACAGTGTGCGCGAACCTCTAACCAAGATCCTCAACGTACTTGAAAGCCTAACCGAAGGCGATATGACACAGCGAATAGATGTTCGTTACAAAAATGAATTCAGTCGGGTAAGCGGCCACATCAATTCGCTCGCGGATAGCCTGCACAACATTCTGGTTAAGTTGAATGATGCGTCTGAAAACTTAGCGTCTACGGCCGCCACTAACGAGCAAACCTCTTCCCTCGCTCAGAGACAATTAAACTCTCAACGTGAACAGACCGCTAATGTCGCGACAGCAATGACTGAAATGTCACATTCCGTTCAGGAAGTGGCACAAAATGCTCAAAGCTCAATGGAGATGGTACAGCGCGTTGAGTCGGCTTCAGAAGAAGGTCGCAATATCATGAGTGGCAATATCAGCACGATTAATCAGCTGGAGACGCGTTTACATGAGTCTGTCAGTGCGGTTTCTGAACTACAGAAGATGAGTGCACAGATTGGCTCTATTCTGGATGTGATTCGTAACATTGCCGAGCAAACCAACCTATTGGCGCTGAATGCTGCCATTGAGGCCGCTCGCGCTGGCGATCAAGGGCGTGGTTTTGCCGTCGTTGCGGATGAGGTACGTGTTCTTGCTTCCCGTACCACAGAATCAACAACCGAGATTGAGTCGATGATCAGCAATCTTCAATCGAGCTCCCAATCGGCTAACCATGTTATTCAAAGCTGTATGAACGATATGGAAGAGTCGGTGGAACAAGCTTCGAAGGCCAATAGTTCGATGGAAGAAATTCAGGCACTTATCATCGAGATTAGTCAAATGAGCACCCATATTTCGCAGGCAGCCGCAGAGCAAAGTGAAACATCGGCAGATATCGCTCGCAGTATTGAAGACATCAACAATATCGCAGATGAGAGCTATCAGGCCATGTCTAACATCGCGCAAACCAGTGAATCGCTGACTCATCTGGCACATCAACAAAACTCGCTGGTGCACCGATTTACGCTATAGCCATAGATAAAGGAACTGGTTCAACCAACTGTGTAAGGGCGACTTTTTATGATGTCGCCCTTGTTTTTTATCCGTCGTGTCTACATATCGTTAGTATGGCCGACTCATCCTCTTGCATATCTATTTTCGAGCGGCCGCATAAAAAGGAAAATCTATGGCTGTTCATGTTGGTATAATTGACCAAGACCCAGTGAGATTGGTTACCCCTCTATTGGATAATCGCACGCTAAGTTCGCATATTGTCTTCATCGGCGACTCTAGCCAAAAAGAAATGTACAACCGACTGAGCTCCGTATTAACGCAGCGAGAGATTACTTCCGAATTCTTTGAGATCCCTTCCGCAGTCAATACCACGTTAATTAAACAATCGATTCAGAAATTAGCGAAGGACCTTCACGATCGCGGCGAAGAAGTAAAACTCAATGCCAGCTGTGGCCTTCGACATCGTTTACTGTCTGTTTATGAAGTGTTCCGCACTTATCACTGGCCAATTTTTGTGGTTGAGCCAAACAGCGACAAATTATGCTGGCTTTACCCTGATGGCCAGGAAGACACTCAGGTAGAAGACCATATTAAGATTGCTGATTATCTGACAATTTTTGGTGCGCGAGGCGAGTTCCAGTACCTTGACCTTCCTCCTCTGCTTGATAAAAAGCTATACGATTTGGGTGAGCGTTGGGCTTCAAACGCCCTTGAGCTTGGTCCTGGCTTAGCCACACTCAACTACCTTGCAACGACGTGTCGTAAAGAGCAGAAGCTGGATGTAGAGCTGTCTGAAAAGCAACAAGGCTATCGCGAACTTAACATGCTGCTCAGTGATCTTGTTGAAGCGCAAATTGCCACCTACGAAAACGGCATTCTGACCTTTGCAAATGAAGATGCTCGTCGTTTTTCTAACGGCGAATGGCTAGAGACCTTGGTACACAGTACCGTTAAGCAGATTCAAGACACGATGCCAACGATTCAAGACCGCTCATTGAATGTTCAGGTCTACCGTAAGCTTGGAGAAAGTGAAGTTCGTAATGAACTGGACGTCGCGACAGTGGTAAACAATAAGCTTCACATCATCGAGTGTAAAACAAAGGGTATGCGTGATGACGGCGATGATACGCTGTATAAACTGGAATCACTTCGCGACCTTTTAGGTGGCTTGCAAGCCAGAGCCATGCTGGTCAGCTTCCGTCCACTACGTCATAACGACATTACTCGTGCCGAAGATCTGGGATTAGCTCTGATTGGCCCTGATGAGCTAAAAGATCTGAAAACACACCTTACTGCGTGGTTTAAAGCGGCAGGTGGTTCAGACGAGGTTTAATCAACACAAAATACAAAAAGCAGCGAAAACGCTGCTTTTTTCATGGTTGGTACAACCAAAAGCAAAAAGCCAGAGGTTTCCCTCTGGCTTTTTCAATTCTATTCCGTCAATGAAAGACGAATTAAAGCATTTTACGCGCTGCTTCTACGACGACTTTGATAGAACGAGCTTCTGTCTCTTTCAGAGTTGAGTGATCCGGGATCTCTTTCTGTGTACGGTTGATAATAACACCTGCAACACAACCCGCTTTCAGGCCAGAACTTGCACACATGGTTAGCAGTGTCGCTGACTCCATTTCAAAGTTCAGCACGCCCATGTCTTGCCACTCTTTCATTGAACCTTGGAAACGCTTAACAACACGGCCAGTAAATGTATCGTAACGCTCTTGACCTGGGTAGAAAGTATCACTTGATGCAGTTACGCCCATATGAACAGTGGCACCAGACTCTTCCACAGCAGCTTTCATCGCTGTTGCAACGTCAAAATCAGCAACCGCAGGGAACTCCATTGGTGCGAAGTGCAGGCTCGCACCATCCAGACGAACAGAACCCGTCGTCACAATCATGTCACCAACGTTTACGTTTGGTTGAATAGCGCCAGTGGTACCAACGCGGAGGAAAGTACGTACGCCAAGCTGAGCTAACTCTTCAACCGCAATAGAAGTCGAAGGGCCACCGATACCAGTTGAACAAACCACAACAGGCTTACCGTCCAACTCTGCACGGTATAGCGTGTATTCACGTTGGCTTGCAAGAAATACTGGGTTCTCCATTTGTTCAGCGATTTTTTGAACGCGGGCAGGATCACCTGGAATAATGGCTAGAGTCGCACCATTAAGATCAGCTTCAGTAACACCTAGATGGAATACAGCTTGAGACATAAGTCGCTCCTTATTGTGGCTTATTTTTTCGGCAATAAGCTCATTAATCTGTGGTTGGGTACAGAACCACTGTAACCAACCTTAAGGGGATATATAGTGATACTAGTCACATCTGCAAAATGTAATATAACCACACTTTCACACAAAATAGATTTGCATCACACTTTTAGTGAAATTTAAATCCAGTTGCATATAAGATAGACAACCATTACCACCCAGCTATCAAGCCGAGCAATACCGAGTGCAAGAAAATAAAAAACCCGAGACACCATCATGTCTCGGGTTAAATATAGTGCAACTTTGTTTCAATACTACATGTGCTTCGACTTAAAACGTAACAGCCTTAACGCATTCAGTGTCACCAATGCTGTCGCTCCACTATCGGCCAATACTGCCATCCAAAGTCCGGTAATACCAAACAGACTCGTCACAAGAAAAACGCCTTTAAGGCCAAGTGCTAACGCAACATTCTGGCGAATATTGTTCATTGTCGCACGTGACAATTCGATCATTGCTGGTAGTTCTGACAGACGATTATGAGTCAGAGCCGCATCTGCCGTTTCAAGTGCCACGTCCGTCCCGCCTCCCATGGCAATACCAATACTGGAAGCCTTCATCGCTGGCGCATCGTTGATTCCATCTCCCAACATTGCAACGGTATGCTGCTTCGAAAGCATTTCAACATAATGTACTTTGTCGGCAGGCAATAAGCTGGCTTGATAATCTAACCCTATTTGGCTGGCGATGGCTTCCGCACTACGAGGGTTATCTCCCGTTAACATCACAGAGCTGATACCTAACCCTTTCAGAGCAGAAACGGTAAGTTGCGCATCTTCACGTAACGTATCCTGCCAGGCAATCAAACCCACGATTTCTTGCTCAAAGCGTACGATAACCACCGTTTTCCCCGACGATTCCAGGTCAGTAACCTGATCTTGTATTTCCTGGGAAAGCTGGAATTCCGCTTTCGACGGGGCTATTACCTGAATTAGCTTACCTTCAACGAGCCCGGTTATGCCCGAGCCAACCTGCACAGTTTTTTCGCTTGCTTCTGGTATTGTGATACCCAACTCTTTGGCCTTATTGACCAACGATACGGCTAATGGGTGGCTTGACCCCACTTCAATCGACGCAGTATGGCTCATTAACTGCTCTTTAGTTACGCCATATGCCAACACATCGGTGACTTTAGGCTTACCCTCTGTCAGCGTGCCGGTTTTATCAAAAGCCACCGACTCCACTTTCCCAAGCAACTCTAATGCGGCACCGCCTTTGATTAATGCACCGCGACGAGCTCCCGCCGCTAAACCTGAAGTAATCGCAGCTGGTGTAGAGATAACCAAAGCGCACGGACAAGCGATCAGCAGCAGTGCCAACCCACGGTAAATCCAAGTCTCCCAAGGCTGAGCAAACAGCACTGGCGGAGCAACAACGACCACCAACGACACTAACATCATTAACGGCGTATACCATCGGCTGAACTTATCTAAGAAACGTTCCAGCGGGGCTTTTCGTGATTCTGCTTCTTCAATCAAATGTAAGATACGATCAATCGCATTATCACCTTGTCGAGAAGTAACTTGTACCTGCACTACCTTATCAACCACGACGGCACCCGCCATGATTTTGCCGCCTTCTTCGTATTCAACGGGTACGGATTCTCCAGTCAGCGCGCTTTCATCAAAGCTGGCCATTGAGTTCATTAGCATGCCGTCGGCAGGCATACGACCTCCGGGCGCGACTTCAATCACATCCCCCGGCTGAAGTTGAGAGGCAGGCACTTCTTTGCGCACCCCCTCTTGAATCAAGATCGTGTTTTCAGGAACCAAATCCATCAGGGCCTGAATGCCACTACGAGCACGCGATGATGCATACGCTTCTAACTTTTCACCAATAAGGAAAAGCAATAGCACCATCGCCGCTTCTGCGGTTTCACCTAAATATAATGCGCCTAACGCTGCAACGCTCATTAGGGTTTCAATCGCAAACGGCGTTCCCCCTTTTGCTAACTTCACCGCTTTGCGTGCGATAGGAAACAGGCCAAGCAGACAGGTGAGAGTGAATATCCATGAGCTCACTTGAGGGCTCACATTGGCAACCACAGCAGCGACTAGCATGGCTACAGAGATAGACAAAATTTGCAAATTGTCAGAAATAACACCACGCCAACCTTTACTTTGATTTTTCTTCGTTGGTTTATCGAGTGACGCAAGTGGAAAGCCCGTCTGACGAGCAGTTTGTTCAATAAGAGAGGTAAGTGAATGGTTGTCGAAATCCACAATCAGTTTCTCAGTAGCAAACAACACTTTTGCATTGCTGACACCGTCTAAACTGGTAATGGCTTTTTCAAGCTTTAAAGCACAGGACGGACAGTCCATATCAGAGACCAGCCAACTATTGCGAATAGAAGCACTGCGGATAGAAGCATTGGACAGTTTTTCGGGGGCCTCTTCTTCGGGAGAATCTGAGCTGCAACCACCACTACTACAGCAGGAGCCTTCTGCCGTATCAACACTCGCTTGCGAAATATTAACTGACGGTTTGGATGACTCACAACAGGAGTCAGTTGCACCTAGCGGCACCGCCGATTTGATTTTGCCTGATTGGCAACCTTGATGTTTCGTACACATAAGTTCATTCCTTACTGGTGAAAAACTCTTCATCTAACAATAAGGATAAGCCTTGGAGTAAGCTCCAAGGTCAAGTTGAATTACTAAAAATCTTTTACCCAAAAGACCAAACACAACCCCATTAAAAAACAAAAAGACGCCAGTGCGCCTTTCTGTTTTCATTTAAAAGTTAACTGACTATACCGGATGCATAAAGCACTCGTTGAGTGTTACACCCAATGCTCTCAAAACATCGCGTCTGGTAATAATGCCAACCAGTTTTCCCTTGTCATCAACAACTGGATATACCTTAGGCTTACCGACTTTCATCATATCCGCCAACTCTATAATCGACATTTCAGGCGAAACAGAAAGTACATCCTGGTGCATGCATTCCTGAACCGTATGCGTGTCTTGGCAGTGATAACTCGCTTTAACCAACTTATCCAACAAGTCCTGTTCTGATAAAAATCCCACTACCTTTTTATTCTCATCGATAACAGGACCACCGAGAGTGACACTTTTTATTACCTTGTTCAAAGCAGCCGAAAGCGACATGTCTTTGGTGAAAGTCACTGCTTGCAACGTCATGTAATCTTTTACTTTTAATGATCGCATTCTTATCTCCTTAGAACCATATTCTTGCGGCCTTAAGATAAGTGTCGTCTAATTTTTTGATTTTACTAAATGGAAAGTGCCAATTTTGCTCATAGGGCTAGACTATTGATCTTTCCACCAATTAACAGAGTGACGAAACCAACAAAAACGCAGTTGCATATTTATGTCATTCACTCCTCTCTTAGCCATTATTTTCCATACGATTAACTAAACCGAATGAACATAAATACGCTGCTTTTTAATGCATGTGTAGAGGTAGTGAACGAGGTCACAGTGCAATTAAACTAAATATAAAAAAAGCCAGTCAGAGAGACTGACTGGCTTTATTCACTTAATCAAGCGACTTAGAAATTAAGCGTTTTCCATCGCAGCAACGATATCACGTGCCACTGCTTCCGCGACTTTGATACCGTCGATACCAGCAGACAAAATACCACCAGCATAACCAGCACCTTCACCTGCTGGGTAGAAACCCTTCAAGTTAATGCTCTGGAAGTCTTTACCACGTTTAATACATACCGGTGAAGAGGTACGCGTTTCTACACCCGTCAACAAGCCATCGTCTGAAGCAAAACCTTTGATCTTACGGTCAAAAGCTGGGATCGCTTCACGAATCGCTTCAATTGCGAACGGTGGTAGTGCTTTCGACAAATCAGTCAGTTTAATGCCCGGTGTGAATGATGGTTCCACATCACCCAACTCACTTGGATCGCGACCTTTAAGGAAATCACCGATCTTCTGCGCTGGTGCATCGTACGTCTCACCACCTAGCTTGTAAGCGCCAGATTCTAGTTCACGCTGCAAGCGAATACCCGCTAGCGGATCACCCGGGTAATCTACCTCTGGCGAGATACCCACTACAATCGCACTGTTTGCGTTACGCTCTGAACGAGAGTATTGGCTCATACCGTTGGTTACTACACGGCCTTCTTCTGACGTAGCCGCAACCACAGTACCGCCCGGACACATACAGAAGCTGTAAACAGTACGACCATTCTTACAGTGGTGCACCAGTTTGTAATCCGCAGCGCCAAGAATCGGGTTACCTGCATTTGGACCAAAGCGCGCTTCGTCAATCATCGCTTGCTTGTGCTCAATACGGAAACCAACCGAGAATGGTTTTGCTTCCATGTAAACGCCACGATCATGCAACATTTCAAAAGTGTCACGAGCACTATGTCCAACCGCAAGAACGATGTGGCGAGACTTAATTTCTTCACCATTTGAAAGCGTGACGCCCGTAATCTGACCATCTTCCATGTGAAGATCATCCACACGTGTACTAAAGCGGATTTCACCACCCAGTTCGATGATTTTCGCGCGCATTTTCTCGATCATCGTAACCAGTTTAAAGGTACCGATGTGCGGCTTACTTACGTAAAGAATTTCTTCTGGTGCACCCGCATCGACAAATTCAGTGATCACTTTACGACCGTAGAAGTTTGGATCTTTTACCTGACTGTAAAGCTTGCCGTCAGAGAACGTACCTGCGCCGCCCTCACCAAACTGCACGTTTGACTCCGTATTTAGAGCACGCTTACGCCAAAAACCGAACGTATCTTTGGTACGTTCACGTACTTCTTTACCACGCTCAACAATGATTGGGTTAAAGCCCATTTGAGCCAGCACCAGACCAGCAAACAAACCACAAGGACCGAAGCCGATTACGACAGGGCGTTCTTGTAGGTTTTCAGGTGCTTTCGCGACAAACTTGTATTCCATATCTGGAGTTTGGCGAACATGTGGGTCTTTCGTAAACTTCTCTAGCAGCGCCGTTTCATCACCTTCAACAATGATGTCTAGCGTGTAGATAAGCTGAATATTCGTTTTCTTACGAGCATCGTAGCCGCGTCTAAAGACGTTAAAGGAGATAACTTTCTCAGCAGGAATGCCAAGCTTTTTAGTGATCGCGTCTAATAGCGCGCCTTCCTCATGATCAAGAGGAAGTCTAATTTCATTAATACGAATCATATCGATGTCTCGGGTAGTTGGTGTCTTAGCCAAAACCCTGCGAAATACAGGGTCAGCTCACAATGGCGCGCATTTTACGAGAAATTGAATTGTCTGTCATACTAAATCAAAGTGAGAGGGGCTATTTAACCTATCGAATGTTGAATTTTACCTTGGGATGAGTATTATCCCCTTTCTTTGATTTTGACTAACTTAAGAGCGGATTATCATGGCATTTGTCGTAACCGATAACTGTATCCAATGTAAATACACTGACTGTGTCGCAGTGTGCCCGGCTGATGCCTTTCACGAAGGGCCAAACTTCATGGTAATCAACCCAATAGAGTGTATCGACTGCGGCTTGTGTGTCGACGAGTGTGACGCTCATGCGATTTTTCAGGAAGATGAAGTCCCAGAAGATCAACAAATCTATACGGCATTAAATGCAGAGCTTGCTGAGATTTGGCCAGTACAGACTGAGGTAAAACCAGCAATGGAAGACGCCGAGAAATGGAATGGCGTGCCAAACAAGCTAGATATGTTGGAAAAATAAAAGCATCCAAAACGGAAAAAGCGTAACAACCGAAGTTGTTACGCTTTTTTTGTGTCTCAATTCAGCTCAATTAGCTGTGTTGACGACGCATGTTGTCCAGAATAATGCCCGTCGCCATGGCAACGTTAAGCGACTCTGCGCCACCAAAAGCTGGAATGGTGATTTTGTCAGTCACGAATTTCGACGCTTCTTCACGCACACCGTGTGATTCACTGCCCATCAGTAAGATACCTTCGGCAGAGAAATCGGTTTTATGTACGCTTTCCCCTTCCAGAAACGCGCCGTAGACTAGCAAGTTCGCTTGCTCTAAGTAGCTTGGCAGGTCAACAAGGCTAACCTGAACTCGGCCAAAGCTGCCCATCGTCGCACTAATGGTTTTAGGGTTGTACGGATCCGCACAGTCCGAACTCGCGACAATGTGCTTAATGCCGTACCAATCCGCTACGCGAATGATGGTACCTAAGTTACCTGGGTCAGACACACCATCTAGTGCAATCATCAGACCTTTTGCCTGAGGCACTTTTGTACTTGGAATTTCTACGACCGCAATTGCCGCGTTGTTACTGACCAGTGTGCTTGCTTTGGTCAAATCATCCAATGATGCTTCGATACAATCGAACTGACCAAGATCTTGGCGGTGCTGTTCAAGAAATTCCGCTGTAGCAAAAATCTGTTTAACCGTTAACGAACTCGTTGCTAGCTCCAGTACGTTCTTTTCACCCTGAACCAGAAATAAGCCGTGTGCTTTACGTTGCTTCTTTTGTCCCAAAGCACGAAGCAGTTTTAATTGGTTTTTTGAAATCATGAAAATATCCCGGGAGAAAATGGTTAAGTACCGAATAAAACGGAGGGATTATAGAGTAAAGACGTGCGCAGCTAAAGAGAGGTTGAAGTGAGAAGTTAAAGATAGCTAGCGAGTTTAAGCAGTTTCTGACTGGAAGGCCTTTGTCGTCATCTGTAACCGACGACATTCGAATCATTAATAATGCTGATATAGAATGCCGCGGTCACAATGGTAAACCATTCGTTATTAGCCGACTTTCTGCATTTCCTCAGAGCCTATCCTTTGCTGATCACGCGTGAAGAACGCATCCATCCAATGCAAAAAAAGCGCGGAATCGTTAGGTTTCTTCAACTGAGCAAACGCATCCTCATACTGACGTTCAGACAACAGATGTTGGCGCTTTCTCACCAGTAGCTCGGTAAACTCGGAGCTGAATTCGGGATGACCTTGTACGGTTAAAATGTGATTGTCTTTGACCAGCATGAAGTTAGGACAAAAATCGTTTCCTGCGATTACGCTCATCTCTTTGGGTACAATCACCACCTGATCTTGGTGGCTTACCAGCATACGCGCACTGTCAATGGCAAGATTCATCCATTTCTTAAGTGCCACGACTTTTACCTCATAACTGCCCAAACCCCAACCTTTCTCAGACTTTTTAACCACCCCACCAAGTGCTCTGGCAATTAACTGATGTCCGAAACAAATCCCGACCAGTGGTTTTCTTCTTGCTTCACAGCAACGAATCCAATCCGCTAAATCCAGAATCCATGGCAAATCGTCATAAGCGTTGTGCACACTACCGGTAATAATAAAACCGTGGCACTCATCAAAACTTGGTAACTCACCTTTTATCGCGTCAAAGTTTTGAAACGTCATCGCGTCATTCACACTAGCAAAAGCGCTCTCAATCATATCTGCATATTGGCCATGGCCATCAGACAAAGGTGGATCGACATATCCGCAGGTTATTATCCCAATTTTCATTATTCACCTATCATCCTTGAATTTACATTTCACTTGATTTTAAACCGTTCGATCACCAAGCGGCGATACTTTTCATTCTAGTATCAAATCGCACGTCATCTTTTCCAAGACCGTTATTTAATTAACGCACCCCAATATTTAACAAGATAGACTAAATACGCAGTTTTTATATCTAAAAATCATAAAATACTGAACACTTTGTTGATTTCTCTACATTCACTATCTACGTTTTGATTAGTTTATTTATCAAACTTTTCGTTCACTGCTATCAATTAGCTCGATTCAAGCACGATTTTTTAACTTTAACGCAATGGAGAGAAAACAGCGTTAAACCTTCTTTGCATATTTAATCGCTAAGCAGGTTTAGCACTTCATCAGGAATACAAAGACATAAAAGGAATAAGGACACAGAATGGACACTACAAACTGGCATGATAAAGCCACTGAGTTGAGGTTTAATACACAAGCCTACATTAACGGAAAACTCACTAACGCTATCAGCGATGATACCTTCGAGATTATTAACCCAGCAACGGGAAAACACCTCGCTCATGTAGCACGTTGCCGTGAGGAAGATGTCGAGATTGCGGTTAAAGCCGCGCGTGATGCCTTTCATTCCCGAGTCTGGGCAGGATTACCACCAGCGCAGCGTAAAACGGTATTACTCAACTACGCCAAGCTTATCGAACAACACCAAGAACAGTTCGCTCTTCTGGAGTCTTTAGATATGGGGAAACCCATTTCTGATGCCATGGGATACGATGCGCCAGCCACCGCTCGATGCATACAGTGGAACGCTGAAGCGATTGATAAAATTTACGATGAAGTCGCTCCCGTGACCGAAGAAGCGCTCGCGCTGGTGACAAGAGAGCCTTTAGGCGTCGTCGCTGCCATTGTTCCTTGGAACTTCCCTACCGTGATGGCGGCTTGGAAAATTGGCCCGGCACTCGCCACTGGTAACTCAGTCATCATCAAACCATCGGAAAAATCGCCTCTCACCGCTATTTTACTCGCAGAATTAGCTTCTCAAGCCGGGATTCCCGACGGTGTACTTCAAGTTCTGCCAGGCTTTGGTCATGAGGCGGGGCAAACACTCGCACTTCATCAAGACGTGGACTGCATTACTTTTACTGGCTCTACGGCTATCGGGAAGAAATTATTGACCTTTGCAGGTGAATCTAACCTCAAGCGAACCTTTATGGAATGTGGAGGCAAGAGCCCTCATATTGTCCATTACGATGTGAAAAACATTGAGAAAGCGGCTGCCACAGCAGCAAGTGCGATTTGCTATAACCAGGGCGAAGTCTGTACCGCTGGCTCTCGTCTTTTGGTTCACTCATCCATCAAAGATCAATTCATCAATCTACTAATGAAGAACATGGACAAATGGCAACCTGGCGATCCTCTTAACGACAGCTCACGTGTAGGCGCGATTGTCGATAAAGCTCAGTTTGAACGCGTACTCGATTATATAGAGGTAGGCAAACAGGAAGGTGCAACACTTCGATTTGGTGGCCAACCCGTTCTTGAACATACAGGCGGCTACTTTATTCAGCCTGCTGTCTTCACAGACGTAACACCTGACATGCGTATATTCAAAGAAGAGATATTTGGTCCTGTGCTTTGTGTGACGACATTCGACACGATTGATGAAGCGATCGAGCTTGCCAACGACAGTGAATATGGCCTAGCGGCTGGCGTGTGGACTTCCGATATTTCCACTGCGGTAAAATGCTCTCGCGCGCTAAGAGCCGGTACCGTATTTGTGAACAACTGGGACGGCGGTGATATGACAATGCCATTTGGCGGGTACAAACAAAGTGGGAACGGCAGGGATAAGTCTTTACACGCCTTAGATAAATACACAGAAATCAAATCGACATGGATCGAACTTGATTAGTCTTTTTGCCTCATAACCGCATTCACCGTGACTAAAAATGCACCGTGATTAAAAATGGCCTCGTAACAGAGGCCATTTTTTCGAAAGCGAGTATTTAAAACGTTGGTGGCGTCGAAGCGCTTATCAACTCACACTCCACTTTTCCCTTGTTACGAAATCGGTGTGGCTTACGCGTCTCAAAATAGTAAGAATCACCGGCTTTCAGCACTTGAGTGCGACTGCCTACCGTGATCTCTATTTCTCCGCGAATCACCACGCCGCCTTCTTCGCCTTCGTGCTGCATGAAATCAGTGCCGGTATCAGCACCTGGCGGGTAGACTTCATGCAATATGGCAAGTTTGCGACCTTCTCGTTTCGCACCCACTAACATCAGGTTAATCTTGCCGTCACCTAAATCCGTCATCTGTTCCGGACTAAAAAAGATGTCATCCTCGGATTCAACGTCTAAGGTAAAAAACTCGCCCATTGAGATGGGAATCGCTTCCAGTATCTTTTTTAGTGACCCAACAGAAGGGTTCACAAGGTTCTGTTCAATTTGAGAGATCATGGAGTTCGTCACACCGCTTCTCTTCGCAAGCTCTCGTTGAGATAAACCACGCATGGTTCGGATCGTCTTAAGTTGCTTGCCTACATCCATGTCTCTATCCATGTATCTCTCCTAGTTTGTCAGCGAATGCCTTTACTGCTGGCTCATTTTCGCCTCTTGTAATCGCCGTTTCTCCGCTTTAGCGAGCACCCACCACGCAATAAAGGTGGCACAGGAGACAGCTAAAATGATCAACGTCGCGAGGGCATTAATTTTAGGACTAACGCCTAGTCTAACGCTGGAGAATACCACCATTGGTAGCGTTGTAGCACTCGGACCAGATACAAAACTCGCAATCACCAGGTCATCGAGTGATAACGTAAACGCCAGTAACCAGCCTGCAACAATAGCAGGAGCAATCGTTGGTAAGGTAATTTGCAGAAATACCTTCCAGGGCGGAGCCCCCAAGTCCATCGCAGCCTCTTCAATTGAGCGATCGACCTCTTGTAATCTGGAGCTAACGACTACCGTAACGTATGCCGTGCAAAACGTAACATGTGCAATCCAGATAGTCATCATTCCACGTTGATTAAATAAATCAAACACTTGCCCCATCGCAATGAAGAGTAACAGTAAAGACAGACCGGTGATCACTTCTGGCATCACCAACGGCGCCGTGATCATAAACGCGAATCCGGTTTCACCTCTAAATTTCCCGAAGCGATTCAGGACAAACGCCGCGATAGTCCCCAGCACCACAGCGGCGCTGGCAGAGAGAAAACCAATTAACAAGCTCAGCTTTACCCCGCCCATTAATAAGTCATCGTCAAATAACTCTGAATACCACTTAAAAGAAAACCCAGACCAAACGGTCACTAAGCGGTTTTCATTAAAAGAATAAATAATCAAAATCAGAATGGGTAAATAGAGGAAAGCAAAACCTAACCCTAAAACCATCCACTTCCATTTGTTGTTGTAAACTGGAATATCGTTCATCCCTGTACCTCCAATTCACGTTTTTGATAACGGTGGAACCAAAGAATTGGCACCATTAGTATGAGTAACATCGTGGTGGCAACGGCCGAGGCAACAGGCCAGTCTCGGTTATTGAAAAACTCTTGCCATAACACTTTGCCGATTAGAATTGAATCTGGCCCGCCGAGCAGTTCAGGAATAACAAACTCCCCTACCGCAGGAATAAAGACCAGCATGGAACCAGCGATAATACCGGCGCGGGTTAAAGGAATTAAAACACTAAACAATGTGGTGATTGGTTTCGCGCCTAAATCACTCGAGGCTTCTATTAGTGAATAATCGACTCGCATCAGCGCGGTGTACAAAGGTAAAACCATGAAAGGCAGATAGGTATACACAATGCCGATATATACGGCGACGTCGGTATGCAATATCTTCAATGGCTCGTCAATCGCCCCAATGGTTAGTAGCACGTTATTAAGTAATCCATTGTTTTTGAGGATACCTATCCAGGCATAGACTCGAATCAAAAAACTCGTCCATGAAGGCAGAATGATCAGCATCAGCAGGACGTTACGCGTCGACGGCGTTGAATGCACAATAGCCCAGGCAATTGGAAAACCGACCACTAAACACAGTAACGTTGAAATGAATGCGATACGTATCGACTCTAAATAGGAAGACACATACAAATCATCTTCCAACAAATATTCGTAGTTACCGATATTCAGCAGTAGCTGCAATTGCTGCTCGGCATAACTGAGCAGTTCAGAATAGGGAGGAATCGAGACCTGAGCCTCGGCGAAGCTGATCTTAAATACGATCAAAAATGGGAGTAAGAAGAACAGTAACAACCATCCATAAGGGACAGCAAGCAGTAAGCACTTTGGCGTGGGTATGACACGCCAGATATCGAGTTTGGCTTTCTTTATCATATTTTAAGTACCACGCAGCTTTCCATTTCCCAACTTAGCGTGACCTTCTGTTCCCACGTCGGCATGTCTTTTCTCAAGCGAGTGGTATTTTGTAAGGTTGCCGTGACTAATTTTCCAGACGGTAAACGCACGTGGTAGATAGATTGATTGCCCATATAGGCAATATCTTCAACGACCCCTGTGCAGCTGTTGACCGAATGATTGCTATGTGTGCTCAACGTCATTTTCTCTGGCCTAACCGCAATCATCACGGGTACCCCTGTCACACCAGAAATGCCTTCATTAATACAAATCGGGTGTTCAAGATCCTGACTGCGCACGGTGCAACTGTCGTTTTGATTATTTTCCAATATGCCTTCAAAGATATTTACCGTGCCGACAAACTTGGCTGAGAATTTAGAATTCGGGTGTTCATAGATCGATTCTGGAGAGCCAATTTGCACAAACTGACCTTTATTCATAATCGCCATTCGACTGGCCATGGTCATGGCTTCTTCTTGATCGTGTGTCACCATCACACAAGTCACCCCCACACGCTCTAAGATATCCACCACTTCGAGTTGCATTTTTTCTCTTAAGTTTTTATCTAAAGCGCCCATTGGTTCATCCAGAAGCAGCAGTTTTGGCTTTTTGGCTAAACTACGAGCCAGTGCAACACGCTGTTTCTGACCACCAGAAAGTTGATGAGGTTTGCGTTTGGCATAGTCAGACATATGCACAAGTTCCAGCATCTGTTTGACGGTTTCATTGATTTCTTGGCGAGACATGCCGTCCTGCTTTAAACCAAATGCAATATTGTCTGCAACGGTCATATGAGGAAACAGCGCATAGGATTGGAACATCATATTGACCGGGCGACGATACGGAGGTATCTCGGCAAGATCTTCTCCATCTAAAATAATCTGCCCAGCTGAAGGTTGCTCAAAACCAGCAAGCATTCTTAGCAACGTTGATTTTCCACAGCCCGATGCGCCAAGCAGGGCAAACAGTTCACCTTGATTGATCGTCAAATCCAAACCATCAACGGCGACGTGACCATCAAAGCTTTTGGTGAGACCTTTGATTTCTAATAAAGGTTTTGGCGGATTGGAATCCACATGCATATGAGGAAGATCATTACAAATTGACATCACTGTCATGGCACTCTCCATAAAAGAGGCGACCCTAGGGTCACCTCTTTGTCTCTATCTAGTTTTTAACAAAATCAGTCCACGCACGAGTCATCGCACGAGCGGTTTTATGAGGTAACATTTTCGCGCTGTAGAGCTTCTCTTGTGTTTCCTCATTAGGGTAGATGCCTGGATCATCCAGAATCTCACTATCAATGAACTCACGTGACGGCGGGTTTGGATTCGCGTACCAAACGTAGTTACTGATTTCAGCGATGATTTCTGGTCTTAACAGGAAGTTAATGAAAAGGTGGGCATTTTCTGGATGCTTAGCATCTTTAGGAATGGCCATCAAATCAAACCAAGCTAAAGCGCCCTCTTTCGGAATTGAGTAAGCAATCTCAACACCGTTATCCGCTTCTGCCGCACGATCTGCCGCTTGAAGAACATCTCCGGACCAACCGATCGCGACACAAATGTCGCCATTAGCTAAGTCATTAATGTATTGCGAAGAGTGGAAGTAAGTGACGTATGGACGGACAGTTTTGAGTAACTCAAGCGCATCCTTTTTGTAATCATTCGGATCCGTACTATTTGGATCTTTGCCAATGTAGTTAAGTGACGCGGCCATGATCTCTGATGGCGCATTCAAAAAGCCCACACCACATTTCGCCAGTTTTTCCATGTTCTCTGGTTTAAAGACTAAATCCCAGCTGTTGACCGGAGCATCCTCTCCAAGTGCCGCTTTGACCTTCTCGACGTTGTAGCCAATACCTGTTGTGCCCCAAAGGTAAGGCACCGAATAAGCATTCTCAGGATCGACGGTGTCTGACAAGATTCCCATCAGTTTTGGGTCTAGGTTTTTATAGTTGCTGAGCTTTTCTTTATCCAGCTTCTGAAAAGCGCCGGCTTTTACCTGTCTGCCCAAAAAGTCGTTACTCGGGACAATAAGGTCGAAGCCAGTGTTACCTGACAGAACTTTTGCTTCCAGAACTTCATTAGAATCAAAAACATCGTAGACAACCTTGATACCTGTTTCCTGCTCAAATTTGGCGATGGTATCTTCAGCAATATAATCAGACCAGTTATAGATATTGAGTACTTTGTCTTCCGCAGCAATTGATGTTAACGGGGCTAACCCAAGAGTCATCCCCAACGCTACCCCACAATAAACCTTCATTTTCTCCATTTGGATCTCCATTCCTTGGTGAGTTTTGGTATTGCTCTCGTCGGCTACTGCTGAACGTCGGCGAGCGTGTTATCTAAAGCCAGTTTTGCAAGTGCAACTAATTCGTCTATTTCTGATTTAGTGATAATCAGTGGTGGTGAACAGATCATTGAGTCTCCGACGGCTCTCAATACCACGCCACTGTTAAAACAATGGTCGCGGCAACGAGTACCTACATCTAACTCTTTATCGAAACGTTGTTTGGTTTGTTTATCTTTAACAAGCTCAATTGCACCGACCAGACCAACGCTACGCGCTTCACCAACCATTGGGTGCTCAGCGAGCTCTGCCCAGCGTTTGGCAAAATATGGGCCGGTCTCTTCTCGTACTTGATTAACAACGCTGAGACGTTGCATCTCTTTAATGTTGGCGATGGCAACCGCACAAGAAGCAGGATGACCTGAGTAAGTAAAACCGTGGGCGAATTCCGTATCTGCATCGGTGAGTACTTTGGCAACATGATCACGAACCATCACACCACCTAGCGGCAGGTAACCTGATGTGATCCCTTTCGCCATACACATAAGATCTGGCTTTATATTGAAGGTCTGACTTGCGAACCATTCGCCAGTGCGGCCAAAGCCACAAATCACTTCATCAACAATCAATAGAATTTCATATTTGTCACAAATACGTTGGATTTCAGGCCAGTAGCTTGACGGTGGAATAATCACGCCACCAGCACCTTGAATAGGCTCTGCAATAAAAGCAGCGACATTTTCTTCACCGAGTTCTAGAATCTTCTCTTCTAGCTGCCTTGCACGCTCTAAACCAAATTCGGTTTCATCGACGCCATTTCCTTCACCAAAATAGTAAGGTTGATCGATGTGCACGATGTTAGGTAAAGGAAGACCACCTTGCGCATGCATCGCAGACATGCCACCGAGACTTGCCCCCGCCATAGTACTGCCGTGGTAAGCATTTTTACGGCTGATGATGGTTTGCTTTTGCGGTTTACCAAGGCTACTCCAGTAGTGACGAACCATTCTCACTACCGTGTCATTACACTCAGAACCTGAGCCCGTATAGAACACATGGTTCATGCCTTCTGGCGTGACCTCGGCCAATAAAGTAGAAAGCTCTACCGCTGGTGGATGTGCGGTTTGGAAAAACAAATTGTAGTACGGCAATTCTTGCATTTGCTTTGTCGCGGCATCAATAAGAGGCTGACAGCTGTAGCCCATATTCACACACCATAAGCCCGCCATACCGTCGAGGATTTTGTTGTCATCCTCGTCATAGATGTAAACCCCTTCCGCGCGCTTAATAATGCGAGAACCTTTGTCATTTAACGCCTTGAAGTTAGTAAAAGGGTGCAAGCAATGTGCACTATCTTGCTCAATCCATTTAGACATAGTTTCATTCCATGGTTTATTAATAACGTGAGCACTACTTTCCCTTTATCCGCAAAGATAAATGGTTCGACGGTAACGTTCGCTAAGAGAAAGTAGCTTTCACTTGGTAATTAAGTTTGACTTATACGTTTAAGAGTAAGAACTCACGCTCCCAAGAGCTGATAACTTGAAAGAACGTTTTGTACTCTTTTCGCTTAATTGCCACGTAAGCAGAAACAAATCGATCACCGAGAATTTCTCTCAGCTCGTTACTGTTTTCCAGCAGCAATAACGCATCTTCCAATGTATGAGGCAGTGAGTAAGGTTCTGTCGTCATGTCACCTGTACTCTGCGGTGTCGGGGTAAGTTTTTCTTTCATACCCAAGTAGCCACAGGCCAATGACAATGCCATCGCTAAGTAAGGGTTCGCATCCGCACCGGCGTAACGGTTTTCAATCCGGCGGGCATTCTTATCAGAGACCGGAACTCGAAGCCCAACCGTGCGGTTGTCTTCTCCCCAAGCTACGTTGGTAGGCGCTGACTCGCCGAAGACCAGTCGACGGTAGGAATTGACGTTTGGCGCAAAAAAGGCAATCGCAGCCGGGGTATATTTTTGCATGCCAGCAATATAATTGAGGAAGAGTTCGCTGTTAGAGCCGTCTTCATTGGCGAACAGGTTCTTGCCGTTCACGTCCACCAAACTTTGGTGAATGTGCATTGCACTGCCTGGTTCATGCTCCATTGGTTTCGCCATAAACGTCGCATAAACATCGTGGCGCAATGCGGCTTCTCGTACCGTGCGTTTAAAGAGAAACACCTGATCTGCCAAATCTAACGGTTCACCGTGATCGAAGTTCAACTCCATCTGAGCGGCACCCGATTCATGAACTAATGTATCAACGTCCAGGCCTTGCGCCTCACAGAAGTCATACATGTCTTCAAAAATAGGATCGAATTCATTCACAGCATCGATACTGAAGGATTGTCTGGCCGTTTCTGGTCTCCCATTTCGACCAATCGGCGGCTCAAGCGGATAGTCCCAGTCCAGATTTTTCTTAACCAAGAAAAACTCTAGCTCAGGTGCCACTATTGGGTTCCAACCCTCTCTTTCGTAGAACGATAAAACACGACGCAACACCGCTCTTGGGGAAACTTCTACTGGCTCACCATCCACTGTGAAACAGTCATGAATTACCTGACCTGTTGGATCTTTTGTCCATGGAACTAACCTGACCGTATTTGGATCTGGCTCGAGATTCATGTCTTTCTCGGTGAGATCAATCATGCTTTCATCGTCTGGCCAGTCACCGTTTACCGTCTGGAAAAAAATCACTTCGGGAAGATGCATCCCTCCTTCTCGAAGAAATTTTTTGGCGGGCATAATTTTGCCTCTTGCGTTACCAGTAATGTCAGGGATAAGACACTCGACTTCAGTAATACGGTTTTCTTCAATCCATTTCTTGAATGTTTCCATAAATCCTTCTTTGCAATAATTTCGGTCCATGAAATACAGCTTTATGTTTACAGCTTTGCGTCCGATCAAAAACGGCGAACAACAAAATAACACTCGTATGTTTTTCTAATCCCAACTACCGAACCAATCGGGTTGAGTACAAAATCGCCCGTTGCTAACCCACATCAAAAATCATGGATGTATCAATAAGCCCTATTTAGCATTGTGCCTAACTCGCCCAAAAGTCAACCAATCTGTTAAATATTTTATATCAAGATATAGCATCGGTGAGGTTAAAGTTACAAATGTGTTGCAATTTTCTAAACAATGTGTGTATGTTTAATAGGCAAGTAAAGCTGTCTGCGGGGCATTCCTGAGCCCATATAGAACAAGGGATTATTACGTTTAACGCCAAGGAGGCACAGCGGATATGACTAGTCTTGCCAATCAACCGATTAACATTGACCGACTAAAAACCAAGCAAGAGCAACAAGAAATTGCTCATTTTATCGAACAAAATCCAAACATCACGACGATTGATTTGATTCTGTTCGATATGAATGGTGTCGTCAGGGGAAAACGAATCAACACCGCCCAACTCAGCAAAGTTCTGGAGCAAGGTATCTGTTTGCCTGCGTCCGTTTTTGCACTGGATATCTGCGGCGAAACTGTCGAAGAAACCGGGCTGGGATTTGAAAAAGGTGATGGTGACCGTATTTGCCGTATTGTGCCAAACTCATTGCAGGTCGTACCGTGGCAAGAGAATAGCGCCCAAGCCATCGTTACGATGTACGAGCCCGAGACGAACCAACCTTTCTTTGCTGACCCCAGACACGTCCTCGATCTTCAAGTAAAAAAACTGAAAAGCAAAGGCTTTCATCCGTGTGTCGCGGTTGAGTTAGAGTTTTATTTGCAGGATCCTGAAACCGATGATACTGGCTGCCCCCAACCCCCTCTGATGCCAGTAAGCGGCGAGCGAATGACACAAACGCAAGTCTATTCACTGGATGAACTCGATGAATTTAAAACTTTTTTGGATGAAATCGTAAGCGCATGTCAAGAACAGGGCATTCCGGCAGAAAACATCACAGCCGAATATGCACCGGGGCAATTTGAAGTAAACCTAAAACATTCCACCGATGTATTACTTGCTTGTGACCATGCCATGCTACTAAAACGTGTCGTTCGTGCGATAGCGAAGAAACATGGATTTCATGCCAACTTCATGGCTAAACCTTATACCGAATATGCAGGCAGTGGTTGCCACGTTCATATCAGCTTGCAGGACGCCGATGGGATTAACGTGCTTGGGTATAATGACGATTTACTGCTCAATGCCATTGCTGGTGTCTTAGAACACATGGATGAATGCATGGCGATTTTTGCTCCTAATGCCAACTCCTATCGACGCTTACAACCGAATATGTTCGTACCAATGCATGCTTCATGGGGGTGGGATAACC
This sequence comes from Vibrio natriegens NBRC 15636 = ATCC 14048 = DSM 759, assembly GCF_035621455.1. Classification (NCBI taxonomy): domain Bacteria; kingdom Pseudomonadati; phylum Pseudomonadota; class Gammaproteobacteria; order Vibrionales; family Vibrionaceae; genus Vibrio; species Vibrio natriegens. The sequence goes on along the minus strand of NZ_CP141822.1, from coordinate 1,008,937 downwards.
GAACGGTTGCTGTGCGAGTGCCCGCCAGCGGAGAAGAAGACAAGCGAATCGAACACCGCTTATCAGGTGCCGATGTTAACCCTTATCTCACTGTATCTGTTTTATTGGCATCCATCCTAGACGGCATTGAAAACAATCTGGTACCGCCAGCGCCAATAGACGGAGACGCAACTCAGCTCGATCTGCCGACTCTGCCAAGCTCTTGGGACAGTGCTTTACATGCCTTCTCAGCAAGTGAATTTATGCAAAACAGCTTTGGAGAAGAGCTTTGCAAAGTTTACCTCGCCAACAAAAAACACGAGCAGGAAAGGTTTTCGGCTCAAGTTTCACCACTTGAATACCAATGGTACCGATAGTATTGAATCAAGATTAGAAGAAAAGGATGTCAAGATGAGTACGAAGCATACCCTCTCTTACTATGCTGCATCAAAAAACCAAGATTTGCGCTTTCCTACGTTGAAAGGAAGCCACGTTGCCGATGTTTGTATTGTGGGATCTGGTATAACCGGAGCAACAGCGGCATTGGAACTCGCCAACAAAGGCTATAGCGTCATCGTATTGGAAGCCAATCGTGTCGGTTGGGGGGCATCAGGGCGAAGTGGCGGACAGGCGATTTTTGGCTGGGCTTCAGAGCAACATACACTTGAAAAGCTCGTCGGAGAGTCTGACGCCAAGAAACTTTGGGAGCTGTCCATCGAGGCGCTCGCTCTGACCAAAAACAATATCAAAAAGTACAATATTGACTGTGATTGGCGGGATGGCATGGTTCATTTGGGCATGAAGTCGCGTCATGACAAAGAGCTAAAAGAATGGTATGCCAACCTGACAGAACGCTATCAATATGACTCTCTTGAACTGTGGGACAAAGAACAAGTCAGAGAGAATATTGATAGCGACAAATACACATCCGGCATGCTTGATCGCAATAGTGGTCACTTACACCCATTAAACTACACGCTTGGCTTAACTAATGCCGCCCAAGCCGCCGGAGCTCAGTTCTTTGAAGAAAGTGCGGTGATTAAAATTGAGCACGGTGATCCTGCGACTCTATTTACCAAGCATGGTGAGGTGAAAGCGAATCACGTTATTCTTGCGTGTAATGCTTATATGGAAGGGTTGGAAAGCTCGCTGGAAAACAAAGTCATGCCCGTGGGTACCTACATCTGTGCCACAGAACCACTTGAAGAAGACCTAACCAATAAACTGATGAAAAACCGTATCGCGGCGAGTGACATCAACTTTGTACTCGACTACTTCCGCTGCTCCGGTGACAACCGGATGCTATTTGGCGGGCGAGTCAGCTACTCTGGGGTTGCACCATTTAATTTAGAAAAGGCGATGCGCAACCGGATGGTAAGCATATTTCCTCAATTAACAAACGCTAAAATCGATTATGCGTGGGGCGGTAATGTGGCGATCACCATGAATCGCGCCCCTCACTTTGGCCGACTTAAACCCAATGTTTATTTTGCACAGGGGTTCTCTGGCCATGGCATTGCGGTAACAGGTCTGGCAGGCACTTTAATGGCTGAATGTGTTGCTGCGACCTCTGAACGCTTTGCCATTTTTGATAAAGTGCCTCATATGTCATTCCCCGGCGGACGTTTACTCCGGACCCCTGCACTTGTTCTGGCTATGTCTTACTACCGGGTTCGCGACTTGCTGTAAATATTGTGCCGTTAAAGGGCTTCAGCTGCGCAATCACTACCGAAGCCCCTGTAACTCATTCTGCCTTTGGTGGAGTCAGCGCTTCACCATTGGTTTGAATCACGTTTTGATACCAGTAAAAGCTCTTTTTCTTTAAACGATTTAACGTGCCTTGACCGTCGTTATCACGGTCTACATAAATCAGGCCGTAGCGTTTTGACATCTGTGCGGTTGAAGCACTGACTAAATCAATCGGGCCCCAGCAGGTGTAACCCATTATTTCGACACCGTCCTGAAGCGCTTCACCAACCTGATACAAATGGTCATTGAGATACTGAATTCGGTAATCATCCTCAATCTCTCCATTTTCATTGACGGTATCTGCCGCACCAAGACCGTTTTCTACGATGAACAATGGCTTTTGGTATCGGTCATAAAGTAAGTTCAAAACAATACGCAATCCTTTAGGGTCGATTTGCCATCCCCAATCCGTTGACTCCAGATACGGATTGCTCCCCATTTTGAAAGCTTCCTGATCCGTCATCTCTAGGTTTTCGTTCTGAACACTGACACAACCCGTCATGTAGTAACTGAATGAAATAAAATCGATGGTTTCTCTTAACGCCTCTTTATCCTCATCCGTGATATTAAGAACAACGCCCATTTCTTTAAATTTGCGCATCATATAGCCTGGGTAGTAACCACGGCTTTGTACGTCTCCGAAAAATAGCCATTCGCGGTTCTGTTGCATTGCTTCAAACACATCATCCGGATGGCTGGTCAATGCATACTGAATTGCGCCTAACATCATATTACCGATCTTGGCATCTGGCAGCAGCTCATGACAGACTTTGACTGCTTTTGCACTGGCCACCAACTGGTGATGTATTCCTTGGTAAAGAGCCTGAGCTTCACTGCCGCGTGGAATTCCGGCCCCCGTGAACGACTCATGTAAAGTGGCATTAATTTCGTTGAATGTCAGCCAGTACTTAACGCGATGCCCGAAGCGGGAGAATACCGCGGTAGCGTAACGCTCAAAGAAGCCGATAAGTTCTCTGCTTGTCCAGCCGTGATATTTCTCAGCTAAATGCAGAGGCATTTCATAGTGAGATAGCGTAACGACTGGTGTAATGCCGTGCTTTTCGAGCTCATCAAAAATTTTGTCGTAATAAGCCAGCCCCAACTCATTAGGCTCTAATTCATCGCCCTTGGGAAAGATTCGGCTCCAGGCAATCGAAAGGCGAAAACACGTAAACCCAAGTTCAGAGAACAGTGCGATGTCTTGTGGGTAACGGTGATAAAAATCAATAGCAATGTCTTTGATATTAAAGTCACCATCCTGTCGATGCTTTAGTTCCCCGAACGAGCCAAAAGGTTGTATATCGGATGTCGACAGTCCCTTCCCATCGGCAGTATGCGCACCTTCAATTTGGTTTGCGGCCGTTGCCCCACCCCACAGAAATTCATCGGGAAAACGAAAAGACATAGCTTGCTCCTTGAAACTGACAATTAAAATCACATAAGACAAGCTAATTAAAAAGGAATGTTTTGATCGTAACAACTCAATTCGAGTACAGTATGAATTAGCTGAACTAATAGATAAGAGCAAGATGGAAAACAAACAGCATGTCGTCTCAAACCTGTATACCTTCAACGTGGCCGCGAAGTGTTTAAGCTTTACCAACGCGGCCGAAGAGTTGCACTTAACTCAGGGAGCGGTAAGTCAGAGAATTAAACAACTGGAGCAGCAGTTAGGCTTCAAGCTATTTATCCGGCTGACCAGAAAGCTGGAGCTGACGGAGGAAGGAAAACGACTATACGAAACAGTAAGCGGCTCTTTTTCTACCATCTTTTCTGACATCGATGACATTCGCTTTAATGAGCTCACCGGAGAGTTATACATCGGGGTCGCACCAACGTTTGCTCAGTCATGGCTTTTACCTAAGCTGGCAAATTTTCAGGATCGCTATCCTAACCTGAACTTAAAGATCCGAGTGAAAGCCAGCTATCTGGACTTTCATCACGAGCCAGTGGATTTAGCTATCTACTACAGCCGCGAACCCCAATCTGATATGCATAACGAAATGCTGTTTGAAGAGTACCTTACTCCTGTTTGCACGCCGTTATACGCAGAAAAGCATAAGATTACGGACCAAGTGAGTAGCTTAACTAACGCCAATTTAATCCATTGCACAGAGTCTATTGATTCAGCCAATTACGATTTTGAATGGCAACATTGGCTCAAACAGCAAACAGAACCGATTACCCCAAACGCCAATTACTATGTCTTCAACCATGGTGAGATGGCGGTATCTGCGGTTAAAAACCATATGGGAGTGGGAATGGGACGTGTCGCGCTCATTCAGCCTTATCTTGATAGCGGTGAATTAATCGCACCATTTGGTGTTATTCCAGCCGACATGAAGTACTTACTTATTTGCCCGAAAGGAATGGAAGAACGCCCACGTTTCAAGGCATTCACATCGTGGTTACGTAGTCAGTTAGTTGAAGATCATTAAACGACTCAACGTTGCAAGAAGCAAAAACGAAAAAAGCCTGCAATGTATTTAAACACTGCAGGCTTTTCAATGTGATGCCTGCAACGTAATTTAGCATAGTCCGAACTAGCTTTCAAACAGCTACAAAACTATTTGCAGCATAAGTTCGCATAAAATTGCATCAAAAGCTTGCATATTTGGCTAACGATTTAAGTTCAACGTTGTTAAATTACCACATTACAATCAGTCCCTCGAGAGACATAGTGGATATGTATGTAACAAACTTTTGGACAAAACCGAGTTATGAACCAAAATACACTCCGGCTGTTCGGATTAGCACTGGTATTGCAACCATGCACTCAGCAGAAAAAGTGGCCAAATTCACTTATCCACTACACTTGACCGTTTACTAACTCCTGTATGTCAGAATAGAGCTGATACAAGCTATGAGCGGACATATCCAAGATTGGTTCATACATGAATGAGTTCAAATGAATGTTCTCTGGAGTCATCAAGTTAACTTGATCAAGCAAGCTAATGGTGTCTTGCTCAGCTTGGTGTAGCTCAATGAATTTATCGTAAAGTGCACGAGTTTGGTTTGAACTAATCCCCTCAACAAAAGCTGGGTCGGCTATTCTGGTGATCATAAAATGCTCAGCTTGTAACCTGATAGCCATAGCCAAAATAACTTTACATTCAAGCTCGGGTGATTCTTGAGGATCAGCTACAAGCGCATCACTATGCTCTATTATCTTATCAAACACCAACGACTCACTGTCTGGCAGCTCTAGTGCAGACTGATCTACAAAGATCTCACTATACATCGCTTGTATATCGCTAACTTTGATGTCTTTGGTACCTGCTTTTAGGTGCAAAAGAGATGTCAAACTACTGTAGTGAGCTTCATGACCACAATACTCTGCAAGATTTCGAGCAAATGGGATACTAGCTAACAGGTAAGCTTCATTTGTAGCTAAGTTTTGCTTCCAAGCATTAAATACATCTTTTTGATATTTTTCTGGCTTTAGAGCAATTTCCGTTGATGACTTTATTGCCATATGACGATTCTGACGCTTCGCACCGAGTCGACTACTCACAATTCGATGAAAATCGAAGTTGTGAGTAAGTAATAGCAAGCTGAAATGAGCCACTTTTGCAATATCACGGAGGTATTCAACAATGGCATACTTGTTCTTGTAGTCAAACGAATCAGCAATATCATCTATCACGACTAAGAGTGGCTGAATATTGTTTCGTTTCACTTCAATTTCAAAAAGTACGTTAAGGATATAAAGTGCACGCTTTTCGCCTTGACTCAAAGCGTCTACCAAACTTGATTGACTAACGAATTCTGACTCACCTCGTCCGTCATCAAATTCGAACTTTATAGCTGGAGCGGCGTTATTTAGAATCACTTCATCCTGATTTTCTACGCTAAGTTTAAATGGAACTTTGAAGCGTTTATTGAAAGTATCAACGACGGTTTCCCAAGTTGTTTTTTGTTGCTGTGCTTGATGGACAATATTTGCTACCAGTTCCTGATTAGACTTATATGTCGCAACTAAGTCATCCCAAGCAGATTGATTAGATTGTAAGTACCCGATTAGAACTTTTCTTTTAAACTCATCAACATCGGTAAATTCACCTAGCAAGTCTTGATGTTCTGAAATTAGATCTCGAAAAGCTTGAGTTTCTTTGTTTTTCAACTTGCTATCAACACGGCTGAACTTTTCTTTTAATTCGGGATTTTGTAGTACTTTATCTTGCTCGGATTGTAGTAACTCATTTAGCTCCTTTTTTGAAGACACCTCTTGCTTAGAACCATCAACCGAAATATTGACACTGTGCGAAGCATTGAAGAAGCCGTTATCTGTTAAACTTTTTGAAACGACATCAGCCTTTTGGTGATTAAAAGTTTTGGATAAAACTGTAGATTTTTCAATCAACTTGTCATAGGTGTCGACATAGTCTGCTAGGTCTTTGCTTAACTCTTCTGAGGCAATGAGCTGGAGAGCTTTTGGATTAAACAAAGTATCGTACTTATATTCTCCATATTGGGTATAGTCGGGGTTTGTCTGCTCAGAAAGTGTTACAAGTAAACCTAAAAGTTCTTTTTGAGGAATCCCAAAAGCTTCATTGAATAGGCTTGGGACATCTCGTTTCCCCGACTTTTTAACAATCCCGTTTATGAGAGTTGAGCGTTTGCCATCAACTTCCTTTAGAGCCGTGTCATATTGTTGTTTCAACTCTTCGTTAACCAATAAAGTTGAAAGTTGTTGAGAGCTATAGCTTTCATTATAAGAGTCAATCACCATCACTTGGGCTGACGTTATATCGGCACCATCAATTTTGATATTTCTTACAGTTGTACGACTTGGAAAGATAAGATCCTTTGTATCCTTGTTTTCTTCCACATCCTTAAAGGTCTTAGCTAGCGAAGTTTTTAGCGTTCCGTTTGGAGCGTAGAGCGAATTAATGCCATCGTTAGTAGCTGACTTTGTAAAGTCTAACTCTTTAGATAGTTGGTTGATGCCATAACAGTTAGCCAAATCAAGCTGAAGTTTCATGAATGATCCTCAATTTATCAGTTACTACCGAACATTTATCGTGGCGCCTTCAATACGAGACATGTGGCATAGTGCCATGTATTGCTCTTTATAACCATAATACAAGTAAGAGAACTTATGGCCCCAAAGGAATATGGTGCTTGTAGTGGGGTAGTAAATTTGGCTACATAGTTAGATGAGAAAAAGGTGGGTCAATCGTCACTTTGGTTGAGTGGGTGTTGAATCAGTCGAAACAAGGAATGGGGCATTTTCGTGTTTCATGCCCCGTCGGCACACCTTTGGACAAAAATGTGCCCGAGCATTTGCTAAATTAGCAAGGGATTGATAATTAAAGGCATGAAAAGTCGCTTAGCTTTAGTATAGATGGTGCAACTTTAACGCTGACGGGTTTTGTTTAAATATCATCGAATATACCTCTACGGATCAGTACAGTACGAAATGAGCTAAATCAAGGAATGACAGGAACGCTGGCTCCTATCAATTACTTTAGGTCGCATAAATAATACTCTACTCCATACAACGAGCAATGAGCTTTTCTACATCGTAATAGCAGAAGAAGTTATCAATTAGTATATATTGATACCGACGCGGTTTGTAGATATCAATACCCAAAAATGACTTTTGAATCTGGCTGACAATAGGAGACGTGGATGCTGTGAAGACAACTTTTTTATTAATATGGTCGGTATCTTCAACTTGATTTGTTTTTGATACAATAAGTCCATTTTTCAAGTACATTTCACCATCGATAGAAAACGTACTGTATTGATTTTCTTTATCGACATCCGTTATGGTAATAATAGAAGTGTATTTCATTTCTTTCGCAAGAAAATCAGCATTGGTATTCAGTTCAATTCGATCTTCTCCTTTAGTGATAATCACCTCACTTCTTTTGAAGTAACCGTCAATAGGCGAAGTTTTTTTGTCTAAAGGGAATAAGGTATAGGTGATAGTAGCTACAAAAAAAATCACGTTTAGCCATTTTAAATAATTCATAACTTACACCCCTTCTCATTCAACTCGCTAACAATCTTCTCAATATCGTCACCTGAGAAAGAAACCAATTGATCATTTACCAAACAATCTATTACTACCCGCTCTCCTGACGAGTTGATAAACAAAATATTCTTATTTTCATGTTTCGCTAACTTGAGGTCTTCTTCTATATCTTGAAATCTAAGAAGCATTGATTCTTGACTACTCTTCACACTTTCCAGCAGAGCCAATACTTGGCTATCACCAGTAAAAACCGCAATATAATCATCGTTATTTATTACATTTACCTTGGGAGGTTCTAATCTGGTATGATTGAAGAAGAGTACGATTAGAAGAAGAGCAATGTTTACAAAAAGAAGTGGGTATAATGCAATTTTAGATACAAACAATTTGGTTCTATTAATCTTGGACTCACTGAAAGCATCCAGTAACTCTGGTGAACTATCTTTCGTGATCGTGTCAGTAGACTTTTCTTGATTAGTGTTAATGTCAATAAATTTAATTTTATCAACTTGAACAACATAGCCTTTGTTTTTCTCATTGGATATAACGTCGATTTTGGTATGGTTCTTAAATATTTTTCTTAGATTAGCGATAGAAACCGGAACTGAGTTTTTTGAGACCAGCTTCCCCGGCCATCCAATTGACGCCAACTCATCTCTAGAGAAGAACTTGCCTTTATTGTTCAAAAAATGGCTTAATATGACCGACTCAGCATAAGAACACTTATACCGGGTCTCATCAACGGTAATAAAGTAGCTTCCTCCTTCTTCACCACAACTGACTTTGATATCGTTAACTTCCATTTCTCTCTCTTCTTTCTTCCATTTGATATAGTGATTTAGCTGAAACTCGAATAGCCTCTACAGACCTATACCATAGCCTATCATTAAGCACTAACTAAATTAGATCAATCGATAACATCGAGTCGTTCCAGCTTTGCAACGCCATCAAGAGTCAAGAGAAGATACGCTTGACCATGAGGGCTGCCGTAATAGCAAGATTATTTAAATGTTGTGTTCTACCACGTTTGGCTTGCTTCCACTGAGGCACCACATCTTTATCAATCAAAAGTGTGTGTGAACCACAATCGCATTGTACAGGCTCCAGTAGTGTTTTTGTCGCAAGATTTCAACAACAACGTACTCCATTTATCAATAAAAACGACTTAACTTAACTATCTGTTTTTATTTGGTTTTAATATTATTAATTTTAATAAAGATACATTATCGAGATACCTATTTAGCATTCACTCCATTGAAGGTGATCAATCAGCTTGTTTAAAAATGATTTTTGATTGTGGCTGGGGAGAACCTGCTAAAAATAATTATGAGTTATTAAAGGTAATGATAATGAAAAAACATTTAGTGATTGGTGCTGCTCTCAGCGCAATGAGCCTTGGTGGAGCTTACGCAGGTGAACTTAGCATCGGACTGGCTGGAGAAGGCTTCTCTTATGATCAGCCTAATGCTGGAGATGTTAGTGTTTCTACATCTGGCGTTGTAGTTCATGGTGATGCAAGCCTAGGTGACACAAACTTCGTAATCGGCGCAGAGACTTTCATCTCAATGCAAGGTGATGTCGAATCTGATCAATGGGATGATACTGGTGACGGTGACCTTCGTACGTTCAAAGCTACTATAGGTTATGATTTTAAGTTCTTCCAAGACACGTTCAAAGTCACCCCTGTGATCGGTTACCAACTCGGAAACGGGAAGTTGGATTACGACAGTTATGAGCTCGACGGTTTCGTAGCAGGTATGCGTGCTGATTATGCTATCGACGAACGTTTATCTGTCAACGCTGGCTTTTTGGTTGGCAAGAGCACCATTGACTTTGATGATGCAGACTCATTCGATGCAACATCAGGTAGCTTGTCATTTGGACTTGGCTACAACTTCTAACACCATACTAAATGTCGTTCTACTGTGTGTCATTTAAGAATACTGTTAACTAAACTCCAATAGGAAATTAATAATGAATAAAAGCCTGTTTACAATTATGTTTTCAATCTTATTTGTTAGTCTTACAGGGTGCTCCGCGCTAAAAGAAAAAGCCGCTAATGCTAGCACAGAGCGTGCCGCTAAGTTCTCGAATGAGGAACTGTGTGAACACTTTAAGGAAGACACCAATATTTACTATATGGAAGCAAACAAAGTCGAAGTAAAGAAAAGAGACCTAACCTGTAATTAATCGATAATCTTGCAGCCCTCAGAGTGGGTATCTCTTTTACGACATGAACAGGATTAATAATAACAAGATAAACCGGAAAACAAAAGCTAAAAACGTACTCATGAACCATTATGAAAATTAGTTAAGTTAACGCCCAGTTTAGTCGCGATTAAATCATTACTTTAGACTGGAAGAGGTATTTTTATCAGGAAAATATCACAAGCATTTATTATTTAATTTTCAAATAGTTTGACACTATCAAGTTATTCTTCTAAAGGTTATTAAGACTTGGTAAACATTGACTTAAATCCGGCATATTAATCTTATTTTAATAGGTTATTTTCTTAAGTCTAACTAATTGACAAAGGTATAAATAATATGAAAAAATTAATTCTCGCAGCGGCAGTTTCAGGTGTATTGGTAGGTTGCGGTTCAGATGATGTAGAGAAAGCTCTTTCCACAGAATTATCTAGTTTCGAAGCTAGAAATGCCGCAGAGGACATTTTAGAGGCAACCAGTTTACTGGTTAAAGATATTTTAGCTAAATGTAACATTACAGCAAGTACAGACACATGTAGTCAAAGCTATGATCCTGATGCACTCGATGACTTTGATGGTAATGAAGCAGGCTTAGAAATCACGACTAGCAACAGTGTCATAATGTTAACCTCAAATGATTCAGGTAAGTATTTTGAATATTCGCCATTTTTAGAAAAGTTGCGTATTTCATATTCAAGTGAGGGTGACTTAGATCACTACCTTAAAATAGATATTAGTAATTATCCTTCGATTAAAGTGGACTTCGACGCTCACAATATTAATGATGATGGCAATTTTGGCTCTTCAGCAGAAACGTTAGATTATGACTTTAATGGTACAAATCAACTTAGTGGGAAAATCAGCGTGTCTAAAGATGACTTTACTTGCTCGGATAACGACTGTTAGGTAATTTTTGCACGGGAGGTTACGATTAACCTCCCTAAAACTTATTTATATCCCTACCCACACTCTCTCTACAATCCGAAGTAGATAACACCATGACTAAGTAATTCTAATGAGTTGTAAAGCATCTGGTAAAGATTGTTTGCTCATTGTCAACCCATTTTGGGGCAGTTCTGCGTTACGATGATCTACCCCGTCAGCAAGCCGTTGGACAAAAGCGTGTTACGTTCTTCGGAACACTTCTACTATTCGGATTACTCCTAGTATTGTAATCATACGCCACCCTACACGTAGCAGGCCAAATTTTTGTATTTATGATTAGTAATGTGTGCAATACCAAAAATACAAAGTTAAGAGTGCTAGCTAGTAAGGTGATACTCCCAAAAACAATCAAGCATTATCTTCTCAAGATCTATAGAGGTTCACCTTTATTTCTTTAAATATATCGCTAATTTTCCAAGAGGAAATTATTTCCCTAGAATCGAGCCAGGAGACCAGTGCCTGATTCTCAGGTGCCTCTTTTAGTCTTGGCGTATGGTAACCACGGGTTATTTCGGAATATGGCTTCGGTAGATTCACCAATACATCACGTACTTCATCGTTACTCAAATGAGAGTGATATTTATTGAAGAGTGAAATTTGCGTTGCTATTGGAGAGGAGTTCTTTATCAGAGCACTAGTTATATCTCCGTCAATGTTTGGTAGATTTGCATCTGAATTGACGATGATTGAACCAACAAGTGCAGAACGCTCTGGAAGATCAACTAACGAATGTAAATCCATCAGTTCGACGACTTTTATCTTGTTTTTCTGCGAAATATCCGACTCAAGCAGTTCTTCCAAGAAATCATCTTCTAATGAAAAGTCTTCTGGCCCAGCCAGAAATGTATCGATATTATTTGCCGCAAACAATACTTGCAACTCTCTTTCGTTGAGCGCGTTTAGACTATCAGTACAAAATTCGATTTTCGCTTCCTGAATTAATATTATAAGCTTTGTTGGTTCAATCCCTTCTGGAAAATGTGTAAATGACTTGGGTAAAGCTCGCACATATTCTTTGTAGCTAATATCAGAAAGAGAATTCGCGTTAAGAAGAAAAGAACGTATAGACTTCGAATCACTATCACTGGGGACCGCTTGTTTCAGGATAACCGATCTAACGACGTCTCGATCGAGATACTCAACCAAGCTTTGTGCTTCAAAACCTTCACTTGCCATAAAGAAAAGGCAATTTTCCCAGTTTGGCACAATCATAGTTAAACTGAAGAGCATAGAATGTAATCTATCGGGTACATCTTCTAACGTCGGTAATTGTTGCGTCTGTTGCTCAAGAAACTCTTGGATCGTATTGAGGTCAATCTCTTCACGGCGAACTACGTCCAAAATAGCGGATGTTTCTTCTTCAGTATTAGTTTGGATAGCCAAAAGAATATTGCGTAAGTAATTGCCAAAATTACTCTCAATTCGATCTATCAAGACAGTACTGTTCGTCGCACGTATTGCCGTGAAGTTCCTTGTATGCAATGGGGTGATATCTTCCTCTCCCAATATCGCTTGATAAGCGAACTCTATGTTCGCTAACGTAAGGTCAAAAAGCCCCTCTTCAAACATTGAGTTCACAATGTCAAAGTGGTCTTTGATTGCTTCGAAGTCTTTAACGTCAAAATTGAGGCAAACGAGCCGCTCTGGATCAAGCTCAGGCGAACTAATCAGAATATCGGAGAGATTCTCTGATACAAAAACGGGGAATTCTTCAAAATCTCTTGAAATGGATTTAAGTGAACGTTCAGTTAATCCTCCAATCAGCTGAACAACATGTACAAGGCTATTTGGGCTAGAAAGTACAGTCAGTACAAAATCACTCCAGACATTAGCTAACTGTTGGAGAAATTTTGGGACATAACTCCCGCTGCTGTAATAAGCCATAAAGAAGTCTTCACAGTTGGAAAACTCTTCCATAATGTACCCTAAAAGCCTCTCTAATTGACTTTGGTAACGGTGTTGAACACTCAACAGAGCGTCAACAAGCGAGATGTTTAAAGCATAACTTTGTCCAAAGTCCTCATCTCTCATCGCCGCAATAACTTCGTTTGGATTATCAATAGGAAAATCTGGCTCTGGCGTAATAAATGCACGTATTTTAATGAGAAATTTATTGTCGTTGGGAGACAATCGACCAGAATGAAAAAGTGAGGTGTATTGGTAATAGGTATCGTCCAGATAACCTTCTAACAGCAGAAACCGAGCAAGCTCTCCATTCTGACCAAACTCCTCGAAAAACTCCCGTAGATGGTCGCCATGCAATCGTAATTGTTCATGGAATTTCGCAGTTCTAAGCCCTGCAACCTTTGGTCTAAGATCTCGTATTGCTAGTAGAGTTTTGGTTTTATTTTCCTCTGCCTTATGTTCTATCTCCTCTTTGCGTTGAAGATAAGTTTTGTGCTGGTCTACATTATCTTGGAGTGCAGAAACATCCAAGCGACTATTTTGACGATGAATGTTTCGAGAATAGATATATCGAGCCTCGATCAGCTCTTCAAACTTTTCAAAGCCTGTCAACTGGGCAGTAGCCACTTGATTATTTTGCTCGATACCCACGCTAATAGTGTATGGTGGCAGCATCTCAATTAGAGCCATCGCATATATTTGACGCAACTCTTTTAAGTCAGCAGGAGTTTGACGTTCAGCGATATCAAGTTGCTTTTCGAGTGAAGTAATTTCAGCTCTAAATTTTTTTTCTCCGTGACTTATTAACTCATCTTGGAAATTCAATATTGCGGCGAGGGTCCCTTCGCCTCGGTGTAATTTTTCGAAATCCCGTGGATAAACATTTTTGTAGATCAAAACGGCAAGGAGTTTATTGGCGTCGAGCAAGTATTCTCCATCTGTTTTCAAATTATCCACATAAATGCTGTATTCATTAAAGATGTTTTGAATCAACCGTAGATCGTTTAAATAACGTGATACCTCTCTAAGAAACTGACGATCAAGGCCTTCGTTAAGCGCAAGTCTCGCTCCAATCTTCAAGACCATGTCAATTGAGTTCGATGAGTTGATGATCGGAATAACTGGAATGATAAATTCGAAAAACTTGGTTCGCTCTGTGTTCGCAAATATGTCATCGCGTAGTGCATATAGGAATCGAATATGACGTTTTACGCCTGAATTTGCGTTAACAAGACCGTTAATTTCACGCAACGTAACGAAAATATCTGTGTTGTCGAATCGGTCTAGATCCTCAATGATTACAAGATCGTAACTAGTTTCCTGGAAAAAGTAGATTATCTCGTCTAAATGACGATTCAGTATTGAGGATTCATCATCACACGCGGGCTTAATTTCTACATTTTTTAGCGAAATCCCCTTGAGCGACAAACCAAAGCTCGCGACATAGAAGTGATGCAGTATCCGCCAGAGGAATGCTGTAGCAAACACAAAGAAACCTAAATTGACAGAGTTTTCCAACGCAATAGGTTTGAAATAAGTACCGCTGATGACTCCCTCCCGCTGCTGAAACACATACCAAAGCGCGAACATCCCCAACAAAATGTACAGTGACTTAAAGATCGACCCAACACCAGGCGACTGAATTCTCTTAAAGCGAGATAACGGGAGTTTGTTTGCATCCGCACCGTAAAGCATCTGCTGTAAAATACTCCTCTCGATCTCCTGACGATCCACCGTTTCTACCTTCGTTTCAGCTTCGGTAATGAAAGTCGCGAGAGAAATATGAAGAACTGGCCGTCGATACGTCTTCAGAAAAGATTGAATAATGCTGCTCTTTCCTGAGCCATAAGGGCCCGTCAGGGCTATATTTGAGATTTTAGAATTATTCGTTGCAAATCGTAACGCTTCTGAGTAGGTGCCTGTTTTATCCGCGTCATCTGTCGGAGCTAGATCTACGAACTTCGATTGCATATCGCTGGCGTTTTTTTGTTCCAACCAAGACACCGTTTTATCAAGCCCCTTGATGAGCCAACGTACAAATGAGGTAATTATTTTATTCATATATGTATAGTTATTAGATTTAAATGAATTGGGAGACACAATGACGGTACATGTATTTAGCTCTCTATATTATGAATCTCTGCTAAATCAAAGGACTTAATCCAATCAACATCATAATGCAATCAGTACGATACTGAATCATTAGGGAAATTTGGTCAAATGCTGATGGTTAAAAATGGGATTATTAGAAACTCTAAATTAAAAAGGGGCATTTATGTGTTACACATCCCGTCAACTCATTTCGGGAAAATTATGTTTCAGATACTACAAAAAACAAACCCACCAAGTATTTACTTAGTGGGTTTAATAAAAACTGCTTGTTCAGCAGGTAGGTTGTTTTCTTCCAGACCTATTCTTAGCTGCCTATGCGGCAGATCACAAAGAAATTGAGCAACATAAGAAACTTAGCCTTTTCTTGACTGCCTATGCGGCAGATACCTGTTAAGCATAGCCCATAGGCTTCTGATTTATTGACTAAGCCAAGTGACTCTTTGAAATTCCCCTTTTTACATCACGTCTTGTAACCTACTGCTTTATAGTTAATTACATTGATTCTTCAAAAAAGGGGTAAATACTAAGGTCTGGGACTGTCCCTCTTTTCTCTTGATTCGTTGCGAGTCCGTAACTATTGAAATTAGCCTGTTCTCTTGATTCAACAAACTCTTTTTGAATATGTAATAGGTATTCCTGACCTGATGAAGCACTTGAAATTGGAACTCGGTGAAAATGATCCACTACTCGCTCTTCTTTAGCGATTGGGGTGTGTTCTGTAGCAGACAAGTCCGCTCTCAACATGCTACGTTTCATCCGTCGTTGTTTAGACGCGATAAAACTCTTTCCGACAATCTGATTACGCACAAACCGTACTTCAGGAGTATTTACCGGAACCTCACACACTCTCGATAGTTCAAATCCCCCCTCTTTCACCATCATTGAAAAATAAGACTGAAAAGAGAGTCCTAACAGCACCTCTTTATCATCCATAACAAATGCAATAGTGTCCCCAATATTCGTCGCATTCCAGCGAGGAAAACAAACTCCCACTTTGTTCTTCGCCAGAGGGTTATTAACAATAAACATATGCATTTGTTGGATACAGCGACCCGCCAATAATCCGAAGTCTGCATGTAGAGGAACGTAACGTATCGAGAAGTAGTATCGTTTACTTATCATGCGTACCTCACTTAGCAGTACTCTTAGAACTATTAAACAACCCACCCTTAATGAGTACCGACATAATAAAATGAACATCATTAGGTATACTTTTCGATTTCTCCATTTCCTCTGTCCATGCTTCGGTACGACGAATCAACTGATAGAAATCGTTCCCTGATTGAGTATGACGCCTGGCAATGACATATTCTCGGTCAGCCCCATATTCATTAACTCTTAACGGTTTATCTGCTTTTTCATGCCACCAATCGTCAATCGACTGCAAAGCTGCACCAATTTTCTGAGCATGAAAGGCGGCAGTTTCTCGGCCATCGGCTAGTCGAACTTTAGCTAATTGTTTGGTCGGGACACCTTCTTGTTTATCATCTAAGAACTCCTGACTAGGGTGCACTTCATCTCCCCGCCCCACAGCCAGTAAGGCCTTCACATCCATATAGAAATATTGTGCACTATCAGACAATGCCCTAGACAAATAACTTGTTAACCTTTCTAAGCTCTCAGTCGATTGTTCATCCCAATGACCATACCAAGATAGCCTTGTAGCATCGCTGATGAGAATAATTTCGCCATCACTTGTTGTCACTTCAATAGCAACACCGCGGCACTCTCTATTTCGCCATAACCAAGTACCCAATAAAATATTTTTTGCATATCGATAGGCAAGCTCTTGGTAACCGTTTAGATCTTTATAAGTAGCGGCAAGTAAAGCGAGTTGTTCACGAACCGAATCATCATTGCAAACTTCAGGGTGCAACGAGTTAGCTTTAACACGAAGCGAAAACTCACAGACTATTTCATCAGTACTTGGGGGAACATAGCACTCCTCGATAAACTGAGGATTTGCATAGGCCAGGTCTTGAGGCGCTACATTCTTTTGATGGAACTGACTCCCTCTATACGCCTCTGAATAACCTCCCTTTGGGGCCCTCAAACGAGTTTTGTCGATAGACAAAGGACACATATCGCCACTTGGCGTTAGATAGTAAAAACACGCCTTACCCGCAGAAAGAGACCTGACATAATTCAGTTGGCTACACAGTTCCATAAGCAACTCATTCCTATAATTTTTTAATAAGGATAGTTGTAGGACTGCATTCTAGCGACCAAAAAGCCTGCTCAAAAAAGGGAGCTCTTCCAGAAAAACGCATTTCTATTGGGTTCACCTGGTTCGCGACGCTTAAGGTATTTTCGACATAAGCGTGCAGATCAGTAAGGGAGTTCTTTCGCTGCGTAGGCACTTCCAACAGGTGATAGCCATTAGAAACTGGAAGGTAGTTTTCATTCTCTAATAACATCAATTCAAGTTCATCAAAGCTTTCTGGTTGCCTCTCACTTGGGTACAACCAGCTTCCATAGGCAGGTAAACCTTTCAAAATATGAAGCAAACTAGAACGGCTACAGAAAGTTCTTAACCAGTCAATTTTGGAAGAAATACGAGGTTGAAACACAGAACCTCCAGCAAACGATACTGGCAGTGCATTTTTAAGTTCTGAAGAACAATCTGATAACCGGCCTCTACTTTGGACACGAATGACTAAATCAATCTCTAAATCAGCCAGCCTATCGCCCCGAATTGTGGAACGTTTTGCATTTGAAAGGGTTCTCGCTTTCGCTAACGAGCAGGGCTCAGTCAACTTGGCGGTAGCAATAATGTTTTGGCTACGTACATAAAATGCAAACCCCGTGAAATCATAAAATGCGTCGCCGTTAGTCAGCGTATTAAAGTCTCGTTGATATTGGTGAACAAACCCCCAAATTGCGGTCAATGAGGGGACGCCACATAAATAAGGGCTACTTACTGCGAGCGCATCTTGTACCCGTAGTGAAGACAGATAGATATACTGTTCCTCTGCACCACAACCGCCCTCTTGTTGTTGAGGCTTACTCAGCACATCTAGAATCCAAACAATCTGAGCCTTTATCAGTTGCATCAGCCTAGGGTGATAAGCAAATTTTCGAGTAAACTTATTGCCTTGCATTACCAAATGTAATTTTTGATTAAGTGATGTTGCCAGCGAAGACAATTCACGTTCAGGTAAAAACAAAAAATCGTGAATCAACTGATCACCATGCATGGTTCGCTCTCGCTCATCATTCACCATACGATCACGTAATTCAATTAAGGGCAGCATCCACAAAGCTATCTGCTTTCTTAATATCTTGCTTTGGTCTTTTCGCGCCTTCACTCTTTGTTTGTGTGTTTTAAGTGGCTCCGCCCCAACCAACCGATTTAGGATTTCACAAATTCTAATGTTCGTAATTTGGTAATCATCAAAATACCGACCATTCCTTTGCCTACTAGCGCCCAATGTCTGCTCAGATGATGCTCTGTTCACTTTAGGGCTGATATCCAATGGATAATTCAGCACTTTCATATAACCGCCTACACTGCCACACAAATTACCAATGCTCGCTGAGTTGGGTAACAACATAGTCACAAACTTCAGATGACTATCTTCAGATCGCTGACGATGCTCTAACTCACTTTGCATTGCATGGCTAACGACAGGAGTAACCGATAAGTAGTCACCATTCCAAGGGAATCGTAACTGTTTAGAGTAGGTGTTTACTTCAGTTGGAAATGTTGTCGATGAAAGCTGTAATTCTATTTCTTCGCTAATAAGATTAAGTGATTTAACACTCAGCCCAAATTCTTGTAGCAAGTCTAGCCAAACCGGATTTTGCTGCTGAATTAATGAAACAATACTGACGGTTCGCGACTGCCAACAAAAAGAACTCAGTAACCAAATGGTGTGTCTATAAGAAGCTGCATTATGCGCCCAGCCTAAACTCGGCGGTAACCCAGAACTTGAAATAAAGGCACCCTCTGCCGGAAGAGGTTCAGCAATAATTCGCTGTGCGCTTACACGGCAATCTGGATACTTCAAATTATGGGTATGAAACCATTTTATCTCCGCGAGTGATAAGTCTACGTTGGCTTCCTGAGACAGATAGCTTTTCGCTCTATCAATATCAAGCCAATCGGTGCACTTAGACCCTTTGTGGTGTGAACTCAAATTAATTAATACCGTTAACGCCTCTCTTTCATGGCCATCGATGTCAATGTTTTGCGAGTAAGGCATGAAAACCTTTTTCAAAGTCGCCTGCTTTACCTCGTCTTTTTCTATTGCTAATACATCGCCGAGTTTTATCATTTTCACCACTCCGGAAGATAAACACTTAAACCATCGTTTTCTGAGCACATTCTCGCTAACTTAGTCTCAACGACACTTCTCAAGGTGAATACTGATTCATGACTGGCAATTTTTACGTGCATTTGGGGTCGAACGGCCGCTTTGATTTCTCCGTATTCATACAAACGGTAGATTTCATCCGTCGTGCACGAAAGTAACGTCGAAGCTTCTAGTGGGCTCAATAGAATATCTGCGATGTTTCCTTTTACTGATGAAGGATGATCAGCAACTAGCCGATTGAAATAACGTAGCAATTCGGCAAGTACAATATTCTTACTCAACTGGCGACTTGGGAGATAACGACACTCTTTCAATAATGTTCCAAATATTTCAGAGAAAAACGTCTGTTTCCATTCCTTGATTCGAACCAATTCTGCTTTTTTGGCGAGCATATCCAAGTCTTGATGCAGTCTTTTGGGCCATATTGCGCAATATTGCACAAACTCATCAAGACTAAAGTCTTCCAATCTACCGTAGCGATTCACATACCAAAGCAACAAGCCATAACGCTCTGAAATGCTCATCGCTTTGCCCATGGGCCCAACCACGTCTAAATGGTCCCCTGTCAGCCAACGAGCAACTATTTGAGCAGATTTTGACGCTGGCTTAGGCAATGCTTCTGGCAAGTGAAAACCACATTCGCACTGAGTAATACTCTCGATTGACTGGTACTCAAGTAAAGCGTAACACTCAGGGCATCGATGAATGAGCTCGCAACCATGCTTCTCGCAAACTTGATGAGGTATCAAGTGCCAATGCTGGCGAATATACGAGGCTTCAGATAGACAAGAAGGACAAACTGGCGTGAAACGTTTACGAAGAAAAGCATAGGGGTAATCAACACCCAAACGATGTACTGCTTTGAAATCAGGAGAGAATTGAGATTTAGAATGAGTGAGTGTAAGGCGAAGCACACCAAAATTACTGAGCTTTAGCTGATTTTCAAGGTAAATGAAAACGCGCACCCGCATTTGGCTTGTCGTTTGTGCGTGGTAAACGTTGACTCGATTGAGCTCTAGTGGGAACGCACCTAACAATCCTGAACTATCATCAAGTGTTTGATACCAAAGTTCTTCCGCGAAGTGAGCGAATCGTTCGTAGCCTTGCTCTTGTGATAGCCGCAACAAAAAGCTTTCGAGTGATTCGTCTCGGTATAATTGGATATTTGAGTTCACATGCCACCACTAAAACTTAGAATAACTAAGTTTTAGTTTGGTATAAGTTTGTGATATTGCCAGTATTGAGGAGCTGAACACGTTATAACTTACAGAAAAGGCGACAAAAGTCGCCAATTAAAAACGCATCGATAAAAAGCTAAATATCAACTAACTCTGCGATCTTTTCAGCAATTTCAGCCATTGTGTCTTCTGAAGTGTCCAAGCCTGACCTAGATGCAAGTAAAGGACTTACATTGCGAAGAGCTTCATATGTCGTATTGTGTACAATAGGGATGAGTTGATTACCTGCTAATAGAGCTGAAAGCTCTTTATCAGCAACACTCTCTTTCGGTAGACGCTCCAACATTGCAGGGGTAACCAACACAAGCCCAACTTTGGAATTTGCTAAACCTTTATCAATGGCGCGCATCATTGGTACACCTAGTCCTAAATCTTTCTCACTAAACCAAACTTTAACACCTGCGGTTTCAAGTAAATCATGCAGTTCTTTGGCTGACTCTTTACGATCTGCCCATGCATGACATAAAAATGCATCACGAAGATCCGGCTGCGCGGCGGCTCGAACTTCAACGGCTTCCCTTATTGGTGTAAGTGATAGAATTTGAGATGAAGTATACGATACAGTCGAGCTAGGTTTAGACCAACGAGGTCTTGAACTTCTGGAAGCGCTACCACTGTTTCTTGGGTAGCTACTCGTACTGCTATACGATGGATAGGGTGAGCTGTAGCCGCTATAGTTACTATATCCACGACTTTTATAACGGCATGCAGGACAGTTTGCAGCCGCTGCTGCTGAACTGTGTCCTCTCACTGGTGCTGTGCATCTTGACATAATATTTGTCCCTTAATTAAATAAATAGTCTTACCGCGATGCGGCGCAAAAATGCTTTAGAACAATCTGTCAGATCAGGTTTATTCGGATACTGACAGATTGATTTGTAGATATTTCTATTTATGCAGCTTTGTTGTCAAAACAACTTTCAAGATAACTCTCTAAGCTATTTATATCTAAAGCATGCAACTTAGGGGCATCATCTTTATGCTCATTAAGGAAACGCACAGCCCTATTCTGTTTCAATAGCTCACCACCACCACAAACAACAATATAATGGTTGTGTGATGTGCGGGCGGCATCAAAAGGGATATAAGCAAGTTTTTCAATAGCAGTTCCGGTAACCTCTTGGAACCTTGCCATAACTTGAATAGTGCCTTTAGGTGTGTGAAGAAGGAAGTTAGCGTAATCGCTCTTTTCCGAAAAAATGCTTGGATACTTTACATTTCGTTGGTAAGTGAATGGCTTTTCAGATTGATTTTCTTCAAAGCCTAAGCCTTCAATAATACGTTGCGTATCTTTCAACAAATCGGTTCTACACATAGTGTTACCCTCATCTCTTTTTATTGGACTGTGAAAGAACTGAACCAGCAAGCGTTTTAGTGTCTTCACTGTATTTACTGCTTTTCAGAACTTTTGAGGCTTTTTCTTCGAGGTCGGCACCAGTCTGTTTATTTGTTGAGGACTGAGCTAATACTGACCCTGCAAGAGTTTTAGCCGTTTCAGATGCAGATGGATCCTGCAACGTTGTTGCCGCTAAAGAGGCAACCTGTTTCGAAGATTTCTTAGTGTTCATATCTCTATTTCCTGTGTCACACTGTAAAAATTCTCAGGTTGCGGAGGTGCCTAACTATGTATACTCTTCTAAGACCGCTCAAAAAAGTCGTATACTAATTAGTTTACTCCTAAACCTATTTTATACTCTTTCCCCTAATCTAAGCCTTAGCTTGGCTTAGGGGTTTTTACTTAAATCTTATCAATCAACATTCCCTCCATTGTGTATAAAGTTACTCACAACCAGAATACTATATATTGTGTTTCGGTTGTAAGCCCGTTCAAGATAGTGCTATTGATCTTTTTGATCAAGTTACAGTTCTAGGATGACTTGTGGATAACTACTCAAAAGAAAAAAATCAGTGAGTAAATACTAACCGATGAGGAAAGGGCAGACTTGAATAAGTAAAATCACAAGTATTGAGATCGGCTTATAAATAACCGCACGGAAAAATATTTTCCTTGATCTTACATGAAATATTTGAGTCAATCCTTGATGGAAATTAATATGAGTAACATCACAAATTAAGTGTAAAGACTGAAAGTAAACAACCTTTTATTTCAGTTATCAAAATAAAAGACACCTTTAAAAACTGCCTGTTCTTCAACATCCACTGCACTTTCACTTCTTCACAGTACACAAAATCATGCTGTAAATCGCAACCATGTTACTTGCCCGTATGAGTGCTTCTATTCTGTTTTCGGTCGAGTAGCAGATAAAGGGAACCAAGAACAAACTGAACCAGCGTCTTCTCGATACTTCAGAGTGCTAACTTTTTTGCATGTAGAAGCCTCAGTCCTCGTAGCATGTATACAGTTAGTCAACGCGTTGATTTTACCTAGTAGTTTGGCAGTTCTATCTTTAGTAGCATCAAACATGGGCTTTAATATCACTGTGTTGCTAGGAAAACGTACTAACAATGATTGATATTCTTCGAGCTCACTTAAGACAATTGATAGCTCCCCCTCATATTGTGTTTTCTCTTGGTTAAGCACACCAATCGTATTTTCTATCTCTTCGCTGCGCGCTGATATTGGTTTTTCCTTACTGCTTTTTCTTGGTTCAAAAGACTGAGAGTGAAATTTCTTTGTCAACAAATAGCGTTTATCTCTCCTAGAGCCCGTGGAAGCCAACCACCCCTTCCTCTCAAATGAAAGAAGTTGTCTGTATACGTACTTACGAGCTTGCTCTTTATCTTCAAAAATCTGAGCACATTCCATCAATGCATCTCTTATCTCTACGACTGAAAAATTATCCATCTCTCTTTCAATCAATAAGTTAAACATATAAGGATTCATTTTGAGTACTTTCTTCATTAGCCTATTCAAACCAGTAAAAACTTAGGATTGCTAAGTATACAAAAATCAGTAAAACTTAGACAATCTAAGTTATCGATAGGTTTGTTAGAAATGAGTAAGTGCAAAACCACAACCCAATCCCAGAGAGGCTCAAAGCTGCACGTAAAAAAGCCAAGATCACCCAAAAAGATCTAGGGGTGAAAATTGGTATGGAGCCGAGTTCTGCTAGTGGTCGAATGAACCACTACGAAAAAGGAAGACATGTGCCGGATATCGGTACTCTACGTCGTATGGCTGAAGAGTTAGATGTACCACTCAACTATTTCTTTTGTGAAAATGAGTTGAGTGCGGAGCTTGCGTGTGTAATTGAAAAGATGAGTGATGAAGATAAGGCGGCCCTGCTTGCGTCTTTAGTTCGAGACTAAACCTTCATACCTCCTTTGCTTAACAACATACTTAAGGGGAAATCGTCTGTAAAACGTGGAGCTAAGATCCTATCTTCTATTGAAATAGCTTTTGTGTTGTAAAATGAATTGGTATCAATTTGGCTCAGTTTGATCTCACTAAGAGAGCAAATAAAAGGGTTCGCCATGTGCGGAAACTTAAAGGCAAAAGTACGAGACAAAGTTTCTTTGTCAATCGTATCTGTACTGTCTTTAAAGCTCATAATCATTGCATCTGACAGAAAGTGTTTCAGTCTCCGGCACTCGCCTCGGCACATTACAAACAACGGATATAGGATGTCATTATTAGTAAGCTTCGGAGGGTTGT
This sequence comes from Vibrio natriegens NBRC 15636 = ATCC 14048 = DSM 759, assembly GCF_035621455.1. NCBI lineage: Bacteria > Pseudomonadati > Pseudomonadota > Gammaproteobacteria > Vibrionales > Vibrionaceae > Vibrio > Vibrio natriegens. Next base: position 984,886 of record NZ_CP141822.1, on the reverse strand, counting down.
CATATCCCATTCTAGATGCTAACCCAGCGACAAATTTAGCAAAATGTTTCTTTTGGGCGACATCGATTTCATATGATTGAGCGGTATTTCTTTCATCGACTTTACTCTTGAACAGCTTAAAATAGTTGAGATTTCTTCTCCAACTCAATCGTGAATCCCATTGCGGCTCTTGTGCTAATACACTCGCATAAGGCATACCGACTAACACAAACGAAACCCTTGCCTCTTCACTTATATATTTAAATGTATTGGCAATAACTTGCCTTTCTTGAGCCGTTGAAAACTCGACCAGCTCTTGCACTTCGTTAACAATTATAAGCTCTACCAATTTACGCTTTAGTTGCGCCACAACCGCTTCCGCTAAAGCAATTTCATTGCGCCGCCGTACACCTCTTCCACCGGATTTTACATCTAAATCGACCAAGAACTGAGTCAACGTATTTTGCTCATTTACTCGGCTAGGAATTCGAGTGCTCAGTATGGTTTGCTGAGACCAACTATTCGCACTGACTTCAAAACGACTAAGATAATTATCGATCAACGCTGTCTTACCACTTCCAGCTTCGCCCGTAAGGAGAAACGACTCCGGCTCTCCACCTAATGATTGATTAAAACGAAGCTGGTCAAAGATTGAGTAGATCTCAGTGATTTCGGGATACTCAATAAAACAGTTCTCATAAGCAGCTAATTGTGCCCTTTGATCTGGAGTAATATTCACTATCAATACCCCTCAATTTCATCAAAATCCTCGTCATCTAAATCGATAACGCTCTCATCGTATGAATTGGTTAAAGGTTCGTTAACTGACTTAGTAATAATGGAGCTTGGCCCTGTAGTTCCAACATCCCTAAACTTCGCCAATTTTGATGTGTTTCCAATCTTGGGTTGCGACCGCTTCTTATTCCCATAATTACGCAGTCGTTCGGTCTCTGCTTCAATCCTGCTTTCCATATAGAGATAGGTATCAGCTAGCGCTTCTTCATCAACCATACGCTTCGTGTTTAGACGGCGAACTCGTTGGATTCGTTCATGTTCAAACAGAGAAAGTCCTTGTGTATAACCGCTATTATCAACTGCAGGGACTCTAATGTAGCGATTTTCAAACTCAAGGTAGACATAAATGGAACTGATATCAGAGGGGTCTGTTTTTGTTTTTACAAACAACTTCCTTTCATATTTTACAGAGCAATATTTCCGATACTCGATTAGCTCGTCTGATTGATAACGTAAGTTATGCAATCTAATACCTGCAAGCCCTATTGTTCGGTGCCGGAGTAACCCAAGCTCTATTTTTAACCTAGATTTCTCCTCACCTTCATAAGTATTAGGACGCCACTTCGATTCATGCCACTTGTGGTATGGGACATCACGTTCTCGTGCGTCAGGAGACATATGGTAATAGTCGATTACCCACTTATGTAGTAGTTCCAAAAATACAGATACTCGAACAACCGACTCTTTTTTAGGGTCGTAATCTTCTAATTGGGTTGGATTTGTAAATGTTTTTCCAGGTAAAGAATTAGTCAAACCTTTATTAAGCTGATCAAAAAGTTTCTCTATACCCGATTTTCGCCATGGCTTAGCGGCTTGACTGTACTGAATGTCTGACACTAGGGGTTTCAGCGAGTCTTCCAAGCTATTACTCCAAAACTCCGCTCCATTATCAACCACCAAGTAATCAATTTTCCCACAGCAAGGCCAATCATTCTTAACTGACGGATACTTGTCCTTAACCCAATTTTTATTTAAAAGAGCGTTAAGCAAAGCTTTTCGAACAGAATCAAAACTAGGTTCTCGGAAATTAACACTCAAACCTACAATACACTTGCTAAACCTGTCGTAGAGCATTGTTAAGTAAGGACGCCCTAATGGCACGTCTAACTCATCATCGATCAATATAACTGGCACCGGAGTATGGTCTATTTCTACGTACTCCATGGGCTTAGTCGCAGGGATTTGCTGACCTACAGAGCGAAATGCCCTATCAGCATAGCGCTTACCATACCTTGCCACTGCTACATCATAAGCAGGTAAACTATTCACCCGATCATAAAAGGCCCGCTGGCTAATCAGGTCTATTTTTCCTTCTACAATCGTTTGATTGGTCTTTATCACACGGCTTTTATAGTACCTGTATGTTTCAGCGACACTTAAACGCTCTCTCGTCAGATACTTTCTTTCAATTGCTTCATCAATAAGGAATTGGGAATCTGTATGAGCAGTTCGATTCCCCTTTTGGGTATGCTTCGGGATTAAAGAGAGCCACTTTTTTCCCGACTCATAATAGTCTTTTTTCCAACTAGCGAGAGTTCGCCAGCTTGGACGAGGTAGTTCTAAAGCATTTTCGACCATATTTAATATTGGGTCGAGGTTCTTTTCTGTCCATCCACCTTTAAGACGGACTTCTACAAACTGAATAATTTTGAGACGACGAAGTACTTCTTTTTGTGTTTTTTCAGGAAGAGAATCAAATGAAGATGAGCGGTCAGTATCACTTTGAAATAACTCAACGGGAATTTGTGACTCCATTTGAGCTTCTGATCTTGAAGCTTCCACTTCATCAAAAAAGCCGACAAAGTTATCAAGTTCTGATGCCACCATTAGCACCAAACATAACTATTTAAGCTAAAATCAGCACTTTTAAAATCCGTCTTAACCTTACCCGATGACAGCCAGCAAAGTGCCGATGTTAATGTTTCATGCTCAGATAACCCAAGGTATTCAGACACTTCATACAGTTTTACTCTTTGCTTACGTTGAATATAACCTAATACGCTTTTTTGTACTTTGGTCACCGAATGAAGACCTGAGTATCGATGCAAGAGCTTCAGATTATTGAATATTGGGTTGATTCTGATTTGTTTCTCGGTGATTAAAATTAGACGTTTATCATGCTCTTCTCGTGCAACACGCTGTTTTTCCGCAAACCTTGCTCTAAAGTCAGGTTTCAGAATTTGGCTAGAATGCTTGATCTCAATAAATGAAGAACGTTCTTGGCGATCAAAGACTAAAAAATCAGGAGTGTAACGACATTTACGATTGTTGAACTGGTAATGATAACCATGTGGTTGAGAAAGGTATTTTTCTACGTCGGGGTTATATTCGAGATGGAAACAAAAGTCGAACTCTAAAATAGAGAGCGTTCGAACAACAGCATCATTCTTCAAGCTCATGAACTTACAGATGTTGTGTACGTGAGATGACTTCTTGGTTTGGTCGAACATAGCAAAATCACTGTTGTTGTAAACCTACAACAAAAAAATAGACTATGAAGACTTATGGTGCAAATATGAAGAAAGCCTGCAATTTATGCGAACATATATTGCAGGCTTCACAATGGGTGGGACCCCAGCCACATCCCGGCACACAAGTCACACGCTGCGGCTGCTTCCTTCCGGACCTGACCGAGTTCACGAGCTATTGTTGCGAGAGGACCAGAGCCCCATAATTCTTTTGTTGAGGACTTGCCTCAAACGATGGGGCGATTATTCAGTATCGGACCTCATAATGCAAGGGCAAAAACCTTTAATTTCACCAATTAGCGATCGTTTGAACAAAACTCGGTCAATCTAGGATCTACTGAGAACTTACAGCTCTGCTTGCTCATCACCACTGCGCAGGATGTAATCCGTCATCCACGCCGTACCCAATAAACAGATCCAAACAACAAAAACGGGCTTAGGCACATCGGTCGCAGGGCTGACAACCAATGCGGCAAAACCAACTGTCGGAAGCGTCCAACAAAGCAGCTTACTCCAGTGAATGGATTGCTTTATCTTTGTCAGTGTCTCCATGGAGGCAAGCATACCGGTCAGACAGAGTGCAACCAATGCGGCATAGGTTAAATCTGCCACCCACAGTGGTAATAACAACAGCAATGGCCACCAGCTGTGCTTATTCGAAGCCTTCCAATGAGTAATTGCCCACCACATGACGATGACAGCAAGCGTCTGCACAACGGTTACTGATGCTGAACCTGCCAATTTTCCACCCTGCTGAGTGACCATAATGCCGACTTGCAAAGTCAATACAATTAACCCGGTGGTGAGCAATACACCAAGAGAACTACGATGAGAGAACACTACCATTAACAGTGGGAATAGAATTAACACCCCAATTGATAACGCAATGGGCTGCATCGAGAGTGTGGCTCCGTATGCCATCATAGCGCCAAGCAGCACCAAACCCGCTAGTCCGCCTTGAGGGAGTAGCCATAATGCAGGGATCATGAGAGCGAGAACAGGGAGCTCACCGCCACTTAAACTCATTGCTCTGGCACACACTACCGCGAGTAGAATCGTGATAAAAAACTGGATTGTAGAAAAAATCATAGCGCCTCCTGGCTTCCCCACCAACTTTGGAACTCAACGACAAATAAGGCACGAACTCGTTCATCGTTAAGTGGGTCTAGACATCATTTTGAATCTCACAGAGTTCACCAATATCGTTACTGCGCTGCGAAAATGTAACGGCGTTCAAACGCGAAAAACTGGGGTGCTACACACGTCAATAACTAATGGCGAAATACTGGCCGTCTGTATTACCATTCCTTGGCAATCCACAACGGACACTTTGAGTATGGACCAATTCTTAGCGCAAATCTTTGCTGTGATTCACCAAATTCCATCTGGGAAAGTCTCAACTTACGGGGAGATCGCAAAAATGGCAGGTTATCCCGGCTACGCTCGGCATGTTGGTAGAGCATTAGGTAACTTACCTGAAGGCAGCAAACTCCCATGGTTTAGAGTCATCAACAGCCAAGGCAAGATTTCATTAAAAGGTCGGGATCTGGATAGGCAAAAAGCCAAGCTTGAGGCAGAAGGGATAGAAGTGTCTGAAATTGGAAAAGTATCGCTCAGAAAATACAAATGGCAGCCTTAACTAAAGCTGCCATCTTTTGTTCGCTTGGTTCTTTTATCGAACGTAAATTAACGAACACCAACCAATCGGATGTCTACCTGATGAGTTTGTGCTTCATCAGTAATAACCGCGTGATGGGTATCGCTGATGAAACGCAACTTACCGTCAACTTCAATACGAGCACGAACGCTGTATCTGTGCTTCGCTTGAATTTCATTGCTGTCGTAGCTAAGTTCAAAAGCAATAGGAACTTGTTTACCTTCAGTATTAAAGGTTTGCTTCGCGATCACTTTTGATGGTGCATCCGCCAGAGACACATCTTCTAGAGATACGCTAACCAAAGCGTTTGGCGGTAAAGCAATACGTTCACGGTAAGCCACTGTACCTGTAATGGTCTTCATTGACACCTCAGCAGAATCCACTTCTGTTGTTTGAGAAGTTTGGCAACCCACAAGAGCAGCACCAAAAAATAAAGATGTAACAAGCAATAGTGTTTTTTTCATATATTCCTCAGGATGAATATTAAGCCAAGGTAAGTATACGGCCGAATCACGAGGCTGTCTTTGATTAGTTACTTGATTTAACAATAGTTTGACGAACTCAAGAGATACCAACCATTTGATTTTGTTTCATATTTGTTACAAGGTATACTCTTAGTAGTTTAAGATCCACTTCACAGACCTGTGGGAAATGGGTTAACTTGATGTTCAACACACACGGTGAGGAGACACAATGAGTAAACCACTAAGAGAGTTGCTCAGCCTGCTACAACTCGAACAATTAGAAGAAGGCTTGTTCCGCGGACAAAGCGAGAACTTAGGTTTACCTCAAGTGTATGGTGGTCAGGTGATTGGACAGGCACTTTCTGCCGCTCGTTACACCGTAGAAGAGACACGCACTGTACACTCATTTCATAGCTACTTTCTCTATCCGGGCGATTCTGAAAAACCGATTATTTACGACGTGGAAAACCTGCGCGATGGGCGTAGTTTTAGTACCCGCCGAGTTAAAGCAATTCAAAATGGTCGCCCTATTTTCTACCTGACGGCTTCCTATCATGGCGATCAACCTGGATTCGACCATCAGAAAACCATGCCTGATATTCCGGGGCCAGAAAACTTTCCTTCCGAAAGCGAGCTGGCAAGCCATATTGCGGAATATCTGCCTGAACGGCTGCGTAAAACGTTTTGTGGTGAAAAGCCGATTGAGACGCGACCAGTTACGGTGATCAATCCGCTAAAGCCCACCAAAGCCGAACCTAAACAATACCTTTGGATTCGCGCTAATGGTGAGATGCCAGACAACCAGCTGATCCACCAGTACTTGTTGGCGTACGCATCGGATTGGGGCTTCCTAGTCACTGCGTTACATCCACATGGTGTTTCTTTAATGACACCAAACTTCCAGGTGGCAACCATCGACCACTCTATCTGGTTCCATCGCCCGTTTAAGATGGATGAATGGTTGCTTTACGCTATAGAAAGCCCAACCGCAAGCCACACTCGTGGACTGGTTCGCGGAGAAATCTACAACCAACAAGGTCACCTGGTCGCAACAGCGGTTCAAGAAGGCGTGATGCGTTACACGAAATAGATTGGCTTTTAAATACGACAAAGGAGCGGCTCGCGCTCCTTTTTAGTAACGGGTTGCCGTTGATTAAATACGGCCAATCGGGAGCTCTGTGGTGTACTTGATCGACTCCATGGCAAACGTAGAGGTCACATTTGAAAGCCCTTTCACACTATTCACCAAACGCTTATAAAACTTATCAAAGCACTTCATGTCTTTGACCAGCACTTTCATCATGTAATCGTACTCACCCGCCATTCGATAGAATTCCATGACTTCGGGGAAATCACTCACAGTAGTGACAAAATGGTGATACCACTCTTCAGAGTGATCGATGGTCTTAAGTTGCACAAACGCAATGAACGACAGATCCAGTTTTTCCGCACTTAACAGCGCAACTCGCTTTTCAATGAACCCGTCGTCCTCCAGTTTCTTAAGGCGCTTCCAACATGGCGTTGTGGTGAGGTTAACCCGTTCAGCCAATTCGTTTAAAGACAGTGTTCCGTCGGTCTGGAGTAAAGCAAGTAACTGCTTGTCAATTTTATCTAAATTATTTTCCATAAAACCTATTTTCAAGAGAATTTATTTCTACAAAATAATCATCATCAAACAAATATAGCAAAGTTTTTCTCCCAGGTTATAGGTAAATTATTTTTAAACAAAACCTAATTTATCACTTCCAAGGAGAGACGCTATGTGTACTGACCACCAGTGGATCAATAATGCAGTACGTAAAATTGAAGCGGATTTTCAACGCTCTGCAGACACTCATCTGTTTAAACTCGACCTTCCTTCTCTTGATGGTATCGATATCTACTTGAAAGATGAGAGCACACACCCTACTGGTTCATTAAAACACCGTTTAGCGCGTTCTCTTTTCCTATATGCGATTTGCAATGGCTGGATTGGCCCTGAGACTACCGTCATTGAAGCCTCTTCAGGAAGCACTGCTGTATCTGAAGCCTACTTCGCGCGTCTGCTTGGCCTGCCATTTATTGCCGTTATGCCAAAAAGTACGGCCCGAAAAAAAATAGAACAAATCGAGTTTTATGGTGGTAAAGCCCATTTAGTCGAACGCTCAGATCAAATCTATGACGAGTCCCGACGTCTCGCAAAAGAGTTAAACGGACACTACATGGATCAGTTCACCTATGCGGAACGTGCAACTGACTGGCGTGGGAACAATAACATTGCAAACTCGATCTTTAGCCAAATGAAATTAGAAGACCATCCCATTCCAAGTTGGGTGGTAATGAGTCCGGGTACGGGTGGCACATCGGCAACCATAGGTCGATTTATCCGTTACCAAAAATATGAGACGAAATTGTGCGTTGCTGACCCTGAAAATTCGGTGTTCTATGAAGCTTTCCAGTCCGGGAATTCGGATTTGAAGTGCGAGAGCGGAAGCAAAATTGAAGGCATTGGTCGCCCTCGGGTAGAGCCTAGCTTTATCGCTGGCGTGGTCGATGAAATGCGCAAAATACCAGATACGGCAAGCGTAGCTACCGCACACTGGGTTTCTCACTTGATCGGTCGCAAGGTAGGTGCTTCTACGGGAACCAACCTGTATGCGGTGCTTCAGCTTGCTTGTGAGATGAAGCTGCGTGGTGAGACGGGATCTATCGTGACCCTGCTGTGTGATTCTGGTGACCGCTACTTGGATACTTACTTCAATATGGAATGGGTTAAGGCAAACATCGGCGATATTCAGCCTTATCTAACCCAGCTCGAAATTATTCAGGCGAAAGGCTGTGTTGAGCCTGCATGCTGTGAGCCGGTCGTTGCCTAGAGATTCTAAACAACGAGATAGGAAAAACAAAACAGCCCGCACGACGCGGGCTGTTATCTATAAATGTCCGTTTATAGCACTATTTTTTCTGACGCGCTTCAAAAGCCGCTAGCTGCTCTGGTGTCGCTGCTGGTTGGTGGTTTTGCTTCCACTCATCGTAAGTCATACCGTAAACACGCTCACGAGCATCATCGATGTCTAAGTCGACACCCAGTTTTTCTGCCTCTGCGGTGTACCACTTGCTAAAGCAGTTACGGCAGAAGCCCGCGAGGATCATTAAGTCAATATTCTGTACGTCTTTATTTGCATCCAAGTGGGCTAAAAGACGACGGAATGTCGCTGCATCAAGTTTATCTTGCTCTTCTTGCGTAAGATTTTTGTATTTAAATTCAGCCACTTTACTTTCCTTCTCGACTATTTTACTTGCTGCTGTCGGCATATGTTGGCGTAGCGTAATCTCATCCAGCGCTAAAGCGAGAACAACAAGTACTATTATTGTAAAAATGAATCGTCACACAGGGTAACGCCAAGTTGCCAAAAACGCCATTGCGTCATACGCAAAACGGGTTTAGACAAAACAAAAAAGCACCGAATGGAAAATCAATCGATGCTTCTTGTCATCAACAACTTAGTCTTTCTAAGGGTGAGCAATACGCCCTTTGGTGTCCTGACTCAATGCTTTATTGAGTTCCGCTTCAACATGACCTGGTGCGCGCGTATTCGCTGCAATCAATCGGTACATTGCCGGAATAACGAATAGAGTAACCATTGTCGCGAAGCCCATACCAAAGAAAATCACCGTACCAACGGCGACTCGGCTTTCATAACCCGCCCCTGTTGACGAAATCAATGGGATAGCACCAGCTAGAGTAGTAAATGCCGTCATCAAGATTGGACGCAAACGGCGAGCCGCTGCATCAATGATGGCTTTTTCAAACTCAACCCCACGGTCACGAAGCTGGTTAGCGAATTCAACGATCAAAATACCATTTTTCGTTACCATACCGATCAACATGACCATACCAATCTGGCTGTAAATGTTCATGCCCTGGCTCATTACGATTAAGCCTAAGAAGCCACCAAATACCCCCATTGGAACGGTAAACATCACCACCAATGGGTTGACGAAACTCTCAAACTGAGCCGCCAGTACGAGATAGGCAACCAGCAAGGCCAGTGCAAAAACAACCGCTACGCTGGACTGATTCTCTTTAAAGTCTTTTGACTCGCCAGAGTAACTTACTGAGATATCACCCGGTAGAGAATCAATCGCTTCTTGGTCAAGGAAGTTCAGCGCTTCACCTAAGGTGTAGCCTTCTGACAAGTTTGCCGTAATGGTGATTGATTTTTGCTTGTTGTAGTGAGACAGACGAATGGAAGCGGCCACCTCCTCTATTTTGGTAACCGTATCAAGCGTCACTAGCTCACCACTATTGGTGCGCAAGTAGATCTGGCTTAGATCTGCCGCATTGTTAAAGCTATTCTCGTCACCGCGCAGATACACGTCGTATTCTTCGCCGCGATCGACATACGTTGTCTCACTTTTACCGCCTAACATAATTTCAAGCGTATCAGAGATGTCTTTCACGCTGACACCGAGTTCCGCTGCACGCTGTCTATCGACGGTCACTAATAGTTCAGGCGTCTTCTCAGAGTAATCAATCTCTGCGCCTTCCATCATTGGTGACTCTTCCGCTTTGTTTTTCAGTGCTTCAGCCCAGACCAGCAGCTCATCATAATCTGAGCCGCCCAACACAAACTGAACGGGTTCGCTTGATCCGCCGCGGAAACCAGGCATGAATGGGAACACACGCACGTCAGGAATTCCGGCTAACGCGCCACGCACTTGACCTAAAGCCTGTTGAGCAGTGATGTTTCGCTCGTTCCAATCTTCCAGAATCATGATGACAAAACCCGTTTGGTCACCCGCCTGACCTCCAAATGCCGGGGTTTGGATACTGAATGATTTGAGGAACCCTTGTCCTAATAAAGGCATTAGTCGGTCTTCGACAATATCCATGTTCGCGGACATTCGGTTGTACGAAGTCGCATCGGCACCACGAACAAAGGCAAAAATCACGCCCCTGTCTTCTTGCGGTGTCAACTGCGCAGGAACCTGATTCATCAGAACATAGCTTCCGCCCATACAAGCTAAGATAACCAAAGGCGCAATCCAACGCACTTTTAACGCGCCTTTTAATGCACCGCGATAACCAGCCTCAAGTTTGGCAAACATTCGATCGACGGTTTCATTGAAACGATTTGGTTTGACGTTCGCTTTTAGAATCTGACTGCCCAATACTGGCGTCAACGTCAGTGCTATCAGCGAAGAGAAAATTACCGACATCGCCAGCAATACTGAAAATTCGGTAAACAGCAAGCCAACCATGCCATCCATAAAGGAGATTGGCAGGAATACCATCACCAGAACGAACGTAGTGGCGACAACCGCAAAGCCAACTTCTCGAGTCCCTTTATAGGCGGCAAGCAACGGAGACTCTCCCCGCTCTATGTGGTGGAAGATATTCTCCACGACCACAATGGCGTCATCGACCACCAGACCGATAGATAGAATCAATGCCATTAGCGTGATCAAGTTGATAGAGAAACCGAAGTAATACGCGGCGATGAAAGACGAGATCAACGAGACTGGCACCGTCACGGCTGGTATTAACGTCGCTCGAGCTTGACCAATAAAGATATACAGCACCAGAATCACCAGACCGCCAGTAATAAACAGCGTGCTATACACTTCTTCTATCGAGCGCTCGATAAACACCGTCGCATCATAGTCAATCGCAAGGCGAGTACCTTCCGGTAAGAATTTCTGGATATTATCCACTTCAGAGCGAACGCGTTCAGCCACCTCCAGCGGGTTAGCATCCGACTGAGGCACTACTCCTAAACTGATGTTTACCACACCATCACTTTTAAACGTCGAGTTTTCGTTTTCTGCGCCGATAAAGACATCTGCAACATCTTTAAGGTAAATTGGCGTACCATTACTCGCGCGCTTAACAACTAGGTACTGAAAGTCTTCTGGCGTTTTATAGGTTCGTGCAGTGCGTACCGACATGACGGTAGAATCATTTCGCACTTCCCCACCCGGACTCTCGAGGTTTTCATTACGCAATGCGGTGGTAATATCCGAAGCCGTCACCGCTCGACCAGCCATAAGATCTGGTTTTAGCTTTACGTACATCACTTTGTACAAACCACCAGAAAGATCGATGGAACTCACCCCAGAAATCAAACTGAAGCGATCCATCAACACGCGCTCTGCATAATCCGTCAGCTGGGTGCGATCCATTTCTGACGAACTAAGGTTGATATAAAGAGAAGCCTCGCCAGAACCATTGTTCTTATAAACAATTGGGTCATCTGCTTCGTCAGGTAATGAACGCTGAGCTCGGGCAACCGCATCACGCACATCGCTGACGCCAGTGTTGAGATCATACCCGAGGTCAAAAGTGATGGTGATTCGTGAGGAGCTGTTACGTGTTGTTGAACTGATCTCATCTATGCCACTGATGCCGGAAAGCTGATCTTCGAGAACCGACGTAATCTGGCTCTCGATGATTGTGGCGGAAGCCCCTTCGTAACGTGTCGTAATTGACACGACAGGGCTTTCGATATCTGGCATTTCGCGTACAGAAAGCTTGCTGAATGACACAAAGCCAAACACGCAAAGCAGCATACTCAATACCAATGACGCGATAGGGCGTTTTACGGAAATGTCAGAAAGTAACATTAGTTTTCTTCCTTATCCGAATCGTTGCTCTGATTAGTAGACGTCATTTTTGGCGACTTGAGCGGAGCGACGATTTCTTCGACCTGAACACCATCACGCATGTTAACGATGCCTTGCACCACGATCTTGTCACCGACTTTTACGCCTGACTCAATCACAACTTCGTTGTCCACGCGAGCGCCAAGCAGCACCTCTGTACGTGTGGCTTTGTTGTTTTCATCAATGACGTATACGTATCGCTTGGTACCAGAATATTCCAATGCCTGTACTGGGATAATCGGCGCTTCAATCGCTGGAAACGCTAAAGATGCATTCACCAGCATTCCCGGCTTCAAGCGATTTTCCGGATTATCAAACTGAATACGAACACGTAAATTCAATGTCGCTGTGCTAATACGAGTATCAATACCTGTCACTTTACCGATAAAAGTTTGATCACCCCATGCGCTTGTCTTGGCTTGGACTTCCATACCAACAGAAAGCTTCGACAAGTATCGTTCTGGTACCTGTAGGTCTAATTCCATCACCGAAAGATCATCCAGCGTTAAAAGTTCAGTACCCGCACTGACCATTTTTCCTCGGCTGAAATCAATAAATCCAACAGTCCCGGAGAATGGTGCTGCAATATGGAGATCGGCAAGGTTAGCTTTTGCAGCATCTAAGCGAGCATCTGCAATTTGAACACTGGCTTTCTGAGCATCAATTTCCGTCGGCGTAATTGCATTTCGTGCGACTAATCGCTGAAACTCTTTGAGCTTACGTTGCTCATCTTTAAGGTATGCCTGAGCCTCAACAAGCGCTGCTCTTGCTTTGTCATCATTTAACTTAATCAACAATTGCCCTTGTTGGACATTCTGATTCGCTTTTACGGCAATTTGCTCGACTTTTCCGGAAACCTCAGAAGCAACAACTACAGACTCTGCAGCTTCTAATTTACCAATAAGAGATAAAGACTGATTGATTTCATGCGTTTCTACTTGCTCAGTCACAACCGTAACAGCAGTTGGGCCGCGCTGCGCTGCTAAAGTAGTTTGCGATGCCAATAATAGAGAAAGCGTTAAAACAGATAAGGATAAAGTGGCTTTCATATTCATATTCTTAGTCAATTAGCGAATAAACTTAGGTCATTAAACTTCATACAGTTTATCAATAGTTACGAGCCTCAACGTCAAGTAGTGTAAATTCCGGAAGAAATGAGGATTTATTCTGTATAAATGACAAACAAAACGCTGACTTTCTAGCATCTTTGCATAAAAAGACAGCATTCGACGTATAAACGCAAGAAAAATACTTTACAGTCGGAGCGAGTTTGCTATGATTCGCTCCGCACTTGGGAGATGAGTTGGGAAAACAGCTTCTAAGTATAAAAATACCCTGGAGGGGTTCCCGAGTGGCCAAAGGGAGCAGACTGTAAATCTGCCGGCACTGCCTTCGATGGTTCGAATCCGTCCCCCTCCACCATATTTCTTCTGATGTTTATTCCTTTTAAACGTTAGAACAACTTGAACGATGTGTTGGGAAATCATCTTTTAAGTATAAAACACCCTGGAGGGGTTCCCGAGTGGCCAAAGGGAGCAGACTGTAAATCTGCCGGCACTGCCTTCGATGGTTCGAATCCGTCCCCCTCCACCATATTCTTCTGATGTTTATTCCTTTTAAACATTAGAACAACTTGAACGATGTGTTGGGAAATCATCTTTTAAGTATAAAAACACCCTGGAGGGGTTCCCGAGTGGCCAAAGGGAGCAGACTGTAAATCTGCCGGCACTGCCTTCGATGGTTCGAATCCGTCCCCCTCCACCATATTCTTCTGGTGTTTATTCCTTTTAAACATTAGACAAACTTGAACGATGTGTTGGGAAATCATCTTTTAAGTATAAAAATACCCTGGAGGGGTTCCCGAGTGGCCAAAGGGAGCAGACTGTAAATCTGCCGGCACTGCCTTCGATGGTTCGAATCCGTCCCCCTCCACCATATTTTTTCTGACGTTTATTCCTTTTAAACGTTAGAACAACTTGAACGATGTGTTGGGAAATCATCTTTTAAGTATAAAACACCCTGGAGGGGTTCCCGAGTGGCCAAAGGGAGCAGACTGTAAATCTGCCGGCACTGCCTTCGATGGTTCGAATCCGTCCCCCTCCACCATATTGAAAAGCCAGCTCATTGAGCTGGCTTTTTTCGTTTTGCCCTTCGTTAACCTACAGACTTATAAACGTTATTTCCCTTCATTCACCTTCTCACTGCTCATTCAGATACTGAGCTCCTTCAACACAGCTAAATACAAAGTAACAGACGGTTATTTATCCCCCTATGGCTAATACCCATAGTCCAAAATAACAGCAAGTTATTGAGCGAGAAAAAGCATTGAGAACAAGGTGTAAATTGCAGTAACGAGTTTATCGCATTACTAGGCATAACGTGGCTAACACCAAGTGTAACCAAACACATCAATGAGAGTTTTCTGGTGCTGGCATTACTAGGCTGGCATTACTAGACTACCCACCAAAATTTAATGGTAACTTTCAGGTACAAAAAATCCCGCTATAAAAGCGGGATTTTATTGATACTAAATTGAACGCTGTTGAAGATTAACCTTGAATACCAACAATCAGCCAAGGTGCGTTAGGTACAGTTAGATCACGTTCAAGGTGCCAGATATCAGTGATATCTTCTTCGATACCTTCGACAGCATCGCGGTAACGGCCACTAAACTGCAAGCTAAGCTCAGCTTTGTTTGCGTCGTAATCCGCACGAACAATCTCTGCATCAACGTACATCACATCAGTGTGCTGTTCGCCATCCAGTTTCGCGCGCTCTGCTTTTAGATCATCAAGTAAGCTCGGAGAAACATATTCTTCAATCGTTTCTAGCTGGTTATGGTTCCACGCACCTTGTAGAATTCGGTAGTGTTCGCGAGCACCATTCACAAAACCTGCCTGATCAAAGCCCGGTGGAAAGTTATGTGGAACATCAGTTTGCGCACCGAAGCCACCAAAACCACCAGCATTTACGTTTGGCTGCTGCTCAAAATTTTGTGTGTTCGGCTGTTCGAACTTCGAGCTGTTACCACCAAATGCAGGCTGCTGACGATGCTGATTCATACTGCCCTGCTTCGCAGCCAACATGCCTCGCATCAGTTTAAAGATCAGGAAGGCAATCAAGCCAATAATAAGGATATCCATAAATTGGATACCTTCAAAAGCACCACCAAAGAATGCTGCCAGAAGGCCACCAGCTAAAAGACCTCCGAGTAAACCACCCATCAAGCCTTTCTTGCTCGAAGATTTGGCGGTTTGATCTTTACCGACGGTACTCGTGTTTGTTGTTTGCTTCTGTGTTGGCGCAGGCGCAGTCTTGTAGCTCTTACCAAAAGACTTACCACCACCAAACTTTTTCGCTTCTGCAATAGGTGTTACAGCAACGGTGAACATTAGCAGAGCAACAATCGAAAATATGCGTTTCATCGTTATCCTTACAATTGACGATAGTTATCCAAGAATGTGCCCAACTGAATCATCATTTCTAGTGTTCAGATAGTGGCACGTCAAAGATGAGTGTTGAATCATCATACTCCGTATGCATGCTCATTAAAACAATCTAACCCGTCTGACATGTATCAGAATATTGCCAAAGTTACACTCGCTGATCATTTCTTATGCAAGTATCAGTAACAACAGACAAATCCACCTCTTGTTATGCTCATTTGGATACAGGATTTATTGACGGTGAATAACTAGCCGACTATCATATTGAACAATGTTCAATAAAGCAGTTTGAAGTATGGCGCGCAGAAACGATCACACCAGAGAAGAGTTAATAAACCTAACCTTAGCAACCGTTAAAGATTTTTTAGAAGAGAACTCTTATCACGAGCTTAGTCTTCGTAAGATCGCTAACATGATCGGTTACGTGCCAAGTACATTAGTTAACATTTTCGGTAACTACAACTTACTACTTTTACATGTTGTTGCTCAGACTCTGGATGAGTTATCCCAGGAGTCAAGAAAAGCGACAAGTGATTGTAAAAACGCAAACGAAGCACTGTTTGAACTGGCCTATTGTTACCACGATTTTGCCCTTAAGCATCCTTATCGCTGGCAGTTGGTCTTTGAGCATAACATGAACGGCGCAGAACTCCCTGAATGGCAAGCAAAACGCATTGATGGTATGACGGGGATATTAGAGTCACTTCTCGCGGAAATTGCGCCTCACCGCACAGACTCTGAAGTAATTCAAGCCAGTCGTGTGTTGTGGTCTGGAGTACATGGCATTACCCTACTCAGCGTAGACGATAAATTTTTCTCGAGTGAACCAGTGGACGGTAAAGTTTTAATAAGTAACCTGCTATCTAACTACCTCAATAACTGGTAATAAAGGATTCGACATGTCATCGGACAGACATCCCTCCTTACTTAGACAAAGAAAGTTCCTGCCTTATTTCATTACTCAGTTTTTCGGCGCTTTCAATGACAACATTTTTAAGAACGTTTTACTGCTTTTTGTCGCCTTTGCTGGTGCGGGTGCCTTACCTATTTCCAGCAACCTGTTCATCAATTTAGCCGCGGGTTTATTCATTCTTCCTTTCTTTCTGTTTTCAGCCTCAGCAGGTGTGTTAGCAGACAAGTACGAAAAGTCCTGGTTTATCCGCAAGGTAAAGTTATTTGAAATTGCGATAATGGCTTTAGGCGCCATTGGCTTTGTTACCGAAAGTTATGGCGTGTTATTACTGCTGCTGTTTTTGATGGGCACTCAGTCCGCATTTTTTGGCCCGGTAAAGTACGCTCTGCTGCCACAAAACCTGAATGACAAAGAATTGGTTCCGGGTAACGCCTTAGTCGAAGCCGGTACCTTTATCGCGATTCTGATTGGGACGCTGGGAGCCGGCATTATTGCCTCATCAGAGAATGCCAAATACCTCGCGGCATTTTGTGTGGTGCTATTTGCGCTGCTCGGTTATTTATCGAGTCGTTTTATCCCATTTTCGGCCGCTAGTGCACCGAACCTGACCTTCCGCTGGCAACCATATCAACAAACTAAGCACACTCTCTCGATCTGTAAGTCTGATCGGGTGGTCTTTCAGTGTATTATGGCGATCAGTTGGTTCTGGTTCCTGGGTGCTGCTTACCTGACCCAATTTCCAAACTTTACGAAAGTGTATCTGAACGGCACAGAAAGCGCGGTTTCCTTCTTACTTGCCCTCTTTTCAATCGGTATTGCGCTTGGGTCATTGCTTTGTAACTGGATTTCCAATCACCGAATTGAAGTCGGCATCGTGCCAATTGGCGCGCTGGGTATCACAATATTCGGTTACTTGATGGCGACCTCGATTCCAGGCGACTTACCTCAATTTCAAACTTTTAGTGAATTCATCGCCTTCCAGGATTACTGGCTTCTGTTTTTCTACCTATTGATGATTGGTGCATCAGGCGGGTTATTCATTGTTCCTCTTTACGCGTTAATGCAGCACCGAGCAAAAGAAACCGAACGTGCTCAGGTCATTGCTGGGCTCAACATCTTTAACTCGTTCTTTATGGTCGGTAGCGCGGTGTTAGGTATTGTCTGCTTAAGCGTGATTGAAATGACGATTCCGCAGTTGTTTGCGTTACTTGCAGTACTCAACCTCCTTGTCACTGTGTACCTATTTATGCAGGTACCTATCTTCGTCGTCCGTTTTGTTGTTTGGATGCTGACTCACACTATTTACCGAGTCAAACACAAGAACCTGCATCATTTGCCAGAAAGCGGCGGTGCCTTGATTGTGTGTAATCACGTCAGTTATATGGACGCATTACTTTTAAGTGCGGTATGCCCTCGCCTAATTCGCTTTGTAATGGAAGAAGATTACGCCAACCTGACGCCGATACGCGGCTTCTTGCGCCGAACGGGTGTGATACCTATTTCAGCCAGTAATCGAAATTCAATCCGAAGAGCGTTCAATGACGTCGAACAAGCATTAGCCGAAGGCGATATCGTGTGTATTTTCCCGGAAGGTAAGCTGACCTCTGACGGAGAGATCCAAGAGTTCATGCGCGGTATTGATATTATTCTGCGCCGCAGTCCAGTCCCTGTTATTCCAGTAGCATTAAAAGGGCTTTGGGGTAGCTACTTTAGCCGATGCAAAGGCAGAGCCTGCAAAGGGCTTCCAACCAGATTCTGGTCGAAGCTGGAAATAGAAGCAGGCTCGCCAGTCCAGCCAAACGACGCAACGGCTCAATTGATGTTTGAGAAGGTGCGAGAATTACGCGGTGATTGGCGCTGATAAGCCCCATTGAATCTATTCATTTGAACACATGTTTAGGATAACTGAACATGTGTTCAAATCATTAAGACAAACTGACCATAAGTGATGCGATATACTCACACTTTCACAAACAATAACGAATAATAAACCTTGAATAAAAAGTATCTTCTTTTTGGATTAGCGCTGCTGTTTTGCCTGACCCCTTTTGTATCCTCACCTATCGCGCTGGTTATTGGCTTTCTACTCGCTAGCTTTGGCTTTGTGCCAGGCGAACTGCCTATCGCGTCTTTCACCAAAAAGCTACTTTCTTATTCCATTATCGGTTTAGGGTTTGGGATTAATTTCGATCAGGCTCTGGCGGTTACGTCTGATGGTATCGGTCTAATCATCGCAACCATACTTGGTACATTGGTGATCGGTTCGCTCATTGCCAAAGCCATCAAACTTGAAACAACGACGGCGTATTTAATTTCTTCTGGCACTGCTATTTGTGGTGGCAGTGCTATCGCCGCCGTTGCGCCCGCGATCAGAGCCAAAGATGAACAGATTGGTTTGGCACTGGCAACTGTCTTCGTCCTAAACTCGGTCGCCCTATTCGTATTCCCCGTAATTGGCCATGCGCTGGAACTAGACCAACATACGTTTGGCACATGGGCAGCCATTGCCATTCATGATACCTCTTCTGTGGTCGGTGCCGCATCGGCTTATGGTGAGGAAGCGCTTACCACAGCAACGACCCTCAAATTAGCTCGCGCGCTTTGGATCATTCCGGTTGCATTAATTAGTGCTGTGATTTTCTCGCGAGATAATGGAGAAGATGGTTCAAGTAAGATTGCGATTCCTTACTTTATTTTTTGGTATTGCGCGGCCATCGCGTTCAGTGACTTTTTACCTCAATTCGAGATGCTCTATCACGGTATCTTTACCGTTGCCAAGCAGGCATTGGTGGTGTGCTTATTCTTGATAGGATGCAGTATTTCTGTTTCCAAGCTGAAGTCTGCTGGTGCTAAGCCATTGCTGTTTGGTGTCAGTTTGTGGGTTTTAGTTTCCGTATCATCACTGATATGGCTATTGATTCACTGAGCCAATCAACCGTAGAAAGTATTAATCAAACGCTTTCTGACTCAGTTCTGCCTGACGCACGATCACTTCGTTGCTTATGAATAAAAACTAAAGCGATCGCGATAAGAAATGCGGTCAGTTCAGCTAAAGAGCGTGCTAACCCTTCACTGTTGAGTGAGATGCCTATTTGTAGCAGAACTGCCGCTACTAACGCAGTCTTGACCATACTGAACCTTATGCTTTTATTCTCTAGAATGAAGCGTAATTATGATTCAGTGTTATAAGGATACAAAATTCCCTTTCTGACTAACACATAGCAAAATTGACTAACCTTACTTAAGATTGGTCAATTCCCCTGCAGCCACTCTTTTACCGCTTTGCGAGAGACCTTTATTCCACCCGCTAATAATGTCTTTGGCATCGAGTGATACGCGATTGGCCACTTGAACTTCTCAAGTTTGGCCTGCAGAAAATGTTCGTAGTACTCTGAACTCATCAACTGGTCGGTTTGAATCACCGCTACAGGTCGATAACCGAACTCCTTATCTTCAACGGGCACCACAATACTTTGCACCACAGTCTCGATCTGGTTCAGAACCGCCTCTATCTCTTCGCAATGAATGTTTTCACCACCAGAGATAAACTGATTATCAGCCCGACCAATAATCTTCAGCTCATTGCCCTGCCACTCTCCTAAATCCTTGCTGTCAAACCAACCTGATTCGTCCACCAACGGCGTAATGTCACCCTGGAAAAAATAGCCAGATGCTAAGGTTTGCCCACCGATAAAAATACGGCCATCCACTATCTTGATGTCGCGATTTTGGAGCACGTGGCCAGCATTGCTGGTTTTGTCGATTTGCTTTGCTGTCACTGTAGACGCCGCTTCTGTCATGCCGTAACCCAGCCAGGTTTCAATCCCCTGACTTGCTGCACGCAAAGCCAACTCATGATCGACATGGCTCCCACCCAGCAAGACATGAGACAAAGACAGCTCTGCCTTGTCATCCAATAATCGTTTAAGTTGTGTAGGCACTAGTGAGGCATGAGAGACACCTAAAATATCCTCTGCCAACTGACCATCACCAACCTTCAGCGTTGCACCAGCAAACAACCAACGATACATAATCGCCAGCCCAGACACGTGATAAAGAGGCAGTGACAACAACCAAGTATCCTGCTGAATGAACGTAAACTCACTCAGCAAACCTTGTGCTGAGGCGTAATGTTGTCGATGAGTATGCACCACGGCTTTCGGTACACCAGTTGAGCCGGAAGTGAAGACAATCGACGCCGCATTGTCATGGCGATAACCGCTCTCTTGCTTGGCGTTTAATGGTTGAGATGTATTATTGGGACAGGTCAGTAATGTGCCGTTCAGAGCGGTTTGATCTTGTTTACAATAAGAGGCCAATACCTCTTCGGTAAACCACATGAAACGCGGCTGTTTTGGCTGGTACAAAGTGTGCAACTTGCCGTTAAGAGCCTCGAACGGCTGTGGCATAGTTAATGCCGCAATAGCGCCTATCTGTTGTGCCGCCAGATATATCAACACCGTCTCAGCTTGATTCTTGCCGACGAGCGTAACAACACTTCCGCATCCTACTCCTTGCTCCCGCAAATAGTGAGCATAATCTTCAATACGAGATTCAAGCTGCTGCCAGGTTAAGGACTCTTCTGGAGTCACTAATGCAGTAGAAAATGGGCTCGTCTGAGCCCAGTAATTCCAAGGTGCAATCGCGCTATTTTCTGTCGCGAATGGCTCTACGCTGATTGCCACACTAATTCCTGCTCAGCGAGAGGAGCAATTGGAAGTTCACACTCTGGCCAACCTTGCTCTAACTGTGATTTAAACAGTCCGATGGTGTCTAATCCCGGAACTTCATCAGGAAGTTGCCATTTCGCAAAACGTGCAAGTTGAGTCAATCCTAAGCTGGATTCGATACTTGAACTGATCACCGCTTTCATGCCCAGAGACTTTGCTTTTTCGATTAGCTTAATACAAAAATCAACGGAGCCAATCAGAGTCGGCTTAATGATGATAGCTTTTACGCCGGTTAGATCTTCGAGACGGAAATCTTCTCGGCGAGACGCATCCTGTAGGGTTTCATCCCAAGCGATCGCAATGCCAGTGTTAATAGCGAACGATAGGCTATCGCCCGGCGAACGGCAAGGCTCCTCTAAGAATGAGATCCGTTGACGCAACGATGGTGTTACATACTTGGCGAACTGCTGAGCTTTTTCTGGTGTCCACGCTCGATTAGCATCAAGTCGCAAAGTGAGCTGAGGAATGGATTCCAGAAACAGGTTCACCAACATACCATCGCGAATAGGCTCATAAAGCCCTACTTTGATCTTGGCGACTTTGTCCCCTTCCATCTCGTTCAATTTTGGAATCAGTTCGTCAGGATCACCAGTACAAAGTGGCGCTGCTTGATATTGACCATCTCGAGGCAACTCTCCAGCTAATTCAAGCTGAGCCATTGATAAGCCGAAAGCAACCGACGGCACCATATTGGCGTAATCAATCGGCAATCCGGCAACCCAACGTTCAGCCTGGTCCTGAAGCTGCATACCCGCCTCATCGCTGGTTTCGTGGCTAAACCCTACAAGAGGGGCCACTTCACCAAGGCCAACCTGCTCACCATCAGTTAACTCAATAACGTAACCGACACGCTCGGTCAATTTGTTATCACGCAGTATTACGCCACTATCCATGGGAAGGCAGTAACGGTAAATTTTAGCTTTACGCATAATCCTCTCCTAGTCGTCCGTATAGCCCAAGCACGCTAAAAGAAAAATCAGCGTCCTCCCAAAGGACAAGATCCTTGGGCTCTAAATTTAATTCAGAGAAGCCCTATGGCTTCTCTTCTATACGGATTAAGGGTTACGAGGGAATTTATCGAAGTCTGGGCGACGCTTCTCGTTAAAGGCGTTACGGCCTTCCTGACCTTCATCGGTCATGTAGAACATCATGGTCGCGTTACCTGCCAGTTCTTGTAAGCCTGCCTGACCATCACAGTCAGCATTCAACGCCGCTTTCAGACAACGCAGCGCCATTGGGCTGTGCTGAAGTACTTCACGACACCAGCGAACGGTTTCTTTCTCAAGATCTTCCAGTTGTACAACGGTATTCACTAAGCCCATATCTAATGCTTCTTGCGCATTGTAGAAACGACACAGGAACCAAATTTCGCGTGCTTTTTTCTGACCGACGATACGAGCCATGTAAGAGGCACCCCAACCGCCGTCAAACGAACCGACTTTAGGACCAGTCTGACCAAACTGCGCATTATCAGCGGCAATGGTTAAATCACACATCATGTGCAGAACATGACCACCACCGACAGCCCAGCCAGCAACAGAAGCAATGACTGGTTTTGGACAAGTGCGGATGTCACGTTGGAAGTCCAGAACATTCAAATGGTGAGTGCCCTGGTCA
Organism: Vibrio natriegens NBRC 15636 = ATCC 14048 = DSM 759; assembly: GCF_035621455.1. Lineage (NCBI taxonomy): Bacteria > Pseudomonadati > Pseudomonadota > Gammaproteobacteria > Vibrionales > Vibrionaceae > Vibrio > Vibrio natriegens. Next base: position 962,172 of record NZ_CP141822.1, on the reverse strand, counting down.
TCTTTGTAACCGCCGTAATCACCACGGATCTTCTGGTCACCACCAGAACAGAACGCATCTTCACCCAAACCGGTTAAAATAATCACACCAACAGCAGAGTCATAACGTGCGTCTGCTAATGCATCAATCATCTCTTTCACTGTTTGAGGGCGGAACGCATTACGCACTTGTGGACGCGCGATGGTTATTTTCGCAATGCCATCTACAGACTTGTGATAATGGATATCATCGTATTTTTCGCTGCAATCTTTCCATTCAACCGGAGCGTAAAGTTCTTCTTCAGAAATGCCTACTGTTTTTGCCATGGTGATTCCCATTGTTATCGTTACTCTCACTTTAAGTGAGATTCAATTATTTGCTTTATATACATCGCAAATTGTTTGGGTTGCTCATGATGGACGTTGTGCCCGGCTCCCTCAATTTGTCGATACATCAACCCGCTATTTGCTGCCAGTTGACAGAATTTTTTATCTTTCGCACCACAAAGGTAATAAACTGGTACTGGTTGCGCTTGTAATGCTGGTAACAGATACGACTGTGTTGCCAGCGATGTCGCACGTAACATCTTCGCGACAGCATCGCCAAGATTAGCACTACGCTTCGCAATCAATGTTTGTCTTTGCTCATGGTTTAGTGAAGAAAACACCGTTTGCTGATACCAATCGCTCAAAACATGTTCAATAGGTTCGATTTCAAAGCGCGACGCCCAGCGATAGTCGTTTTCAAACCTCGCTCGTTTCTCTGACTCTGTTTGAAGCCCGAAGTTTCCCCCCTCAATAAACGCGGCGCAAATATTGAGATCTGGAAAGCAGTTCTTGGCTAATCCATGCATGGCAATTCGGCCACCCATGGAGTAACCAATCAAAACAAGCGGTTGGTGAGAAGAAAATAATAAAGATAGTGTGGAATTAAGGGATTTGCAGCAATCATCTAAATCGGAGCAACAGGTAGCCTGGCTAGCCCCATGGCCGGGTAGGTCTATGGTCACCCGTTCAAACTCGGTCAACTCATCGATACAGGTTTGCCAATCCTCCCCACTTCCTAACAAGCCATGCAAAAACACCAAAGTAGGGAGTTTGACGCTTTGGTGTTTTCCAGTTGCCGTAAAGTATTTAGAACTTAGCATGCAGGTTTTTATTATATATTTTAATCAGTTCCACCGCTTGGCTAGGTGGTGTTTGTACTTCTATTACCAGTGTACCTTGCCCATGCTCAAAGTGATCGGAGACCAGTGCCTGATACTGTTCTAACGTTTTGGGCTGTTGGTAACTCAAGCCAAATTGTTTTGCCGCATGTTCAAACTGATAACCATGAGGCATTTGGTAATAGGTCTGGCGATGTTCCTGTGGCACAGGGAGAATATCAAATATGGCGCCGCCGTCATTATTAGTAATAACAATAACAGCAGGCCGCTTCGAATGAGTAAACAGCGACAGAGAGTTAAGATCGTACAACGCGGATGTATCACCAATATAAACCAGTAATGGATTGTCACGAGAGCGCTGTACGCCAGATGCCGTAGCCAGAATTCCATCAATACCAGAAGCGCCACGATTAGAAAACACCTCACTTTTGCCCAGACGACCAAACATATCGACTAAACGGACGAACAGGCTATTGCCAAGAAAGACGTCTACGTTTTTCGCTCTTTCTTCGATATCAACCGCCACGGCAACTTCATTTAAGTCGAAGGTCGATGCACTTAAAAACGAGTGTCTAATGTGCTGGCTGATTTGCTCAACGTCTGTTTTTAGCTGGCTTGCCCATCCAGACTCAATTGAATTTTCAGCAGAGACACGTTCCACCCAACTTTTTGGCGACTCAACCCAATGCAGTTGCGGCAGATGGCTTTGGTTATTTCGGCCTGGGCGCTGGGAAATATACCAATATTCAGTTTCTCGCTCTTCAATTCCCCGGGTAACCTGAGTTTCAATCCAATGATTCAGACGCTTGGAGATGATGCGACTGCCGAACTGAATTATCAGATCACACAATTCAAGCTGTTGTGCCAGATTCGGCAAGGTCAACCATAAATCGTAGTGTCCCCACTCGGAGCTGACGCCACTTTGCGGATCAGCCAATACTGGCCAACCCATCTTTTGAGCAAATGAAAGCGCAGCTTCGGACTCTTCTAAAGGCAAGCTACCAATGATCACAACACCCTTTTTCTGTTCTAAACAAGGGATGTCGCTGACTGCGAGAGACGAAAAACGCTGAGTGTAAGTACGGCGGCTCTCCCTCCAAGCGGTGACAGAGCTGAGATAGTGCTGATATTCGCGTTTAGAGCCTGTGGAATAGAGAGGCTCAGGGAAAGCACAGTTAATATGTACAGCGCTCCCTTCCAGCAGCTGTGTATACATCACTTCATCAACGGATGTAAGCAACCAGTTAAGCGGCGTAGTTTCTGTCGGACTTGGCAGATTCAAGCTCGCAGACACATGTTGAGAAAAAATGCCCAATTGATTGATGGCTTGATTCGCTCCACAGCCAACCAGTTCTACCGGACGATCTGCGGTTAACAGCACCAGCTTCTCACCGGTTAATTTAGCTTCCGCAATCGCTGGCAGTAAATTCGCGACAGCAGTACCAGAAGTCACAATGACCGCTACCGGACTTTGACTGGCTTTCGCTAAGCCCAACGCCATAAAGCCTAATCCACGCTCATCAAAATGGGTATGAATCGTAAAATTAGGATTATCGGCGGCTTCTAGCGTTAACGGTGTTGAACGTGAACCAGGCGCGATGCACACATGCTCAACACCAAATCGATTCAGCTCTATCAACAGTGTTTCAGACCAAATACGATTTAGTACGGCTTGATCATGACTCATGATGCCACTCCAAGTGGCGGGTGCTCAGAGATGAGCGTTAACAACGTTGACATTTTCTTATCCAGTTCAGCCCATTCATGCTCGGCAACCGAGCCAGGTACGATCCCTGCCCCGGCAAACAACTGAACTTGATCACCAAGTACCAAAGCACTTCTTATCGCAACACAAAACTCCGCGCGTTCGTGACTAATGTACCCCATAGAACCTGCGTACCAACCTCGAGCAAACGGCTCATTTTCAAGTATGAACTGCATAGACTCTTGACGAGGTAAACCAGCAACGGCCGCAGTAGGCTGTAATGCAGAAAGCAGCTGCACACCATTTATGCCAGCTTTGAGGCTTGCGTGGATATTACGTTTGAGATGCTGCACTTTTCTCAGTCGCACCAATCGGGGCTCCGTTTCCACCTCGACTGATTCAGAGTGAGGGGATAAACGCTCAACAATATCATCCACAACATACTGATTTTCTTTCAGGTTTTTTATGTCTTGCGATAGCCAGTTAGCCAGTTCCATATCATGGGTCGCATTATCCCCACGACCAATGGTTCCAGCTAAAGCTTCAGTATGAAGTTCATGCCCCACCCGCGCATAGAGACGCTCTGGGGTAGAGCCCATAAAGCTGTGCTTACGATCCAAACTGAACAGAAAATGGAAGCTATGATGATTTTGGCTGGCACTTGCTTTGAGCAATTGTGCTGCACTCAACTCTCTATCGAGGTGAAGCGTGGAACGACGTGCCAGAACAACCTTTTTGAAGTCATCATTTTCAATACCATTCAGTACTTTGTCTACCAGGTCTCCCCACTCAGGCTGAGTCGGAGTATGCTCTATTAACCGTATGTGAGTAGAAATTGGCGTTAAGGCTGCGACATCACAAGCCAGCTTGTGTAATCCAGCTAATGTACGTGAAGTATCTTCAGCAATATTAACCGCTAAAGACCATTGTTCATCAAAGCGAATCAGTTCTATTTGCGGCAAAAAGAAAAACGAGGTCATGCAGCGACGGTTTTTCTCATGCTGACCGTCAAAAGAGCGCCCGCCCCAAACTCGCTGGCCCTCTCCCAGAATCGTATAGGCTGAACCAGGGTCGACAAAAGAATGCAATTGTCCTAAAGCGACAACTTCTTCACGAGTATCACGGGATTGCCAATAAAACTTGGGAAAAAGAGGTTGCGCATCAAGCCAATCAATCAATGAAAAGTGTGGTTTCTCGCCAAGAGGCTCGACCAAACGCATTGGATTGCCTTGTATTTTCTGAACTCGCTTGATAATTCTTTGTACGGCTTGATGGAACTGTGACAAATCAACCTCGTAGTATGTGAGGATAAAGGGTAACTTATGGCTACTCTAAGTTTAGACCTAAAGCAAATCAAGGCTGTATGCGATCTTTTGCAAACTCGTAGAACAGCAAAGGTGCAAAACAAAGACTATAAACAGATAATTTACAGATATATATTCTATTAAAATACAAATTATTGTATTTTAATAAAGAAATTAACGAATTTTTAGGAATTAAACAATGCAAAATATCGGGATGTCGTCAAAACTCGATAATGTCTGCTACGACATTAGGGGTCCTGTACTCAAACATGCTAAGCGCATGGAGGAAGAAGGGCATAAAATCCTAAAGCTAAACATTGGTAACCCCGCCCCATTTGGTTTTGACGCCCCTGATGAGATTTTAGTCGATGTAATCCGAAATCTGCCAACTTCTCAAGGTTACTGCGATTCCAAAGGGATCTATTCGGCTCGTAAAGCCGTAGTTCAGCATTATCAGCGTAAAGGCATTCGCTCTCTAGACGTAGAAGATGTCTATGTAGGCAATGGTGTATCAGAATTGATCATGATGTCGATGCAGGCGCTGTTAAACAATGGTGACGAGCTGCTTATTCCTGCCCCAGATTACCCATTGTGGACTGCTTCTGTGGCACTATCGGGTGGTAAACCGGTTCACTATATTTGTGATGAGGAATCAGACTGGTATCCAGATTTAGAAGATATCAAGAGTAAAATCACGCCGAAAACTCGCGGCATCGTTTTAATCAACCCGAACAACCCAACGGGTGCGGTTTACAGCCGTGATTTCCTACTTGAATTCATTGAAATTGCACGTCAGCACAATCTTATTATTTTTGCAGACGAAATCTACGATAAAGTTCTTTACGACGGAGCGACACACACCTCTGTTGCGACACTGACTGAAGACGTACTTGTGATGACGTTCAACGGCCTGTCAAAAGCATACCGTGTATGTGGTTTCCGCGGTGGCTGGATGTTCCTTACAGGGCCGAAGCACCTCGCACCTGGCTATATAAAAGGTCTGGAACTGCTCTCGTCAATGCGCTTGTGTGCAAACGTGCCAATGCAGCACGCAATCCAAACTGCACTGGGTGGATACCAGAGTATCAATGAACTGATTTTACCTGGTGGTCGCCTGCTCGAGCAGCGTAATCGCGCTTATGAGCTGATCACGCAAATCCCGGGAGTATCGTGCGTTAAGCCGAAAGGCGCTATGTATCTGTTCCCGAAAATTGATACCAAGATGTACAACATCAAAAACGATCAGCAAATGGTGTTGGACTTCCTGAAACAAGAAAAAGTGCTTTTGGTTCAGGGCACCGGCTTTAACTGGCCAAAACCGGATCACTTCCGCATCGTGACACTCCCACATGTCGAAGATCTTGAAACCGCAATCGGACGATTCGAGCGCTTCTTAACGACTTATAGCCAGTAATGAATCACTGGTAGTAATTAGTACTGATCTCTCATATGCTTAGAGGAACTCCTAGTGAGTTCCTTTTTTACACCAGAAACGGAGAAAGCTATGAAAGAGAGCCATTTTTTCGCCCACTTGGCAAGAATGAAGCTGATCCAACGCTGGCCTTTGATGCGCTCTGTATCACCAGAAAACGTTTCGGAACATAGCTTACAAGTCGCTTTTGTTGCCCATGCCCTCGCGTTAATCAAAAACAAGAAGTTCGGCGGCGCTCTGAACCCTGAACGTATTGCCCTTCTCGCGATGTATCACGATTCAAGTGAAGTGCTTACTGGCGATTTACCAACGCCTGTTAAGTACTACAATCCAGAAATCGCGAAAGAGTATAAAAAGATTGAAGCCGCTGCTGAGCAAAAGCTTCTGTCTATGCTGCCTGAAGAATTTCATGAAGACTTTGCCCCATTTCTTCTCTCTCACTCTGCACACGAAGAAGACGCAAAAATTGTCAAACAAGCTGATTCCATTTGCGCCTATTTGAAATGCTTAGAGGAATTGAGTGCAGGTAACCACGAGTTTGCTTTAGCGAAAAAGAGACTTGAAGTGACATTGCAAGAGCGTCACACACCAGAAATGGATTACTTTCTGACTACCTTTGCACCAAGCTTTGAGTTGTCACTGGATGAAATCAGTTAAGGTCTTAGTCAAAGGAGATATTCGTGTCATTTGAATTGCACTCACAATGGCAACAACGCCATGACGATGAACATAAGATCCGTCGAGATGACCACAGAAGCCCGTACCAACGTGACAGAGCCCGAATCCTGCACTCTGCCGCTTTTCGTCGCCTGCAGGCCAAAACCCAGGTGCACGGTAACAGCCTAGAAGACTTTCACCGCACCCGCTTAACCCATTCACTGGAAGCAGCTCAGCTGGGAACGGGAATCGTTGCTCAGCTCAAAAAGAAACAAGCGGAATTTCGCGATCTATTACCATCAGATAGCCTGATAGATTCGCTCTGTCTGGCGCATGACATCGGTCATCCTCCATACGGACATGGTGGTGAAATCGCGCTAAATTACATGATGCGAGAACATGGTGGCTTTGAAGGTAATGCACAAACTTTTCGCATCGTGACCAAGCTGGAGCCGTATACAGAACACTTTGGCATGAACTTGTCGCGCCGAACTCTGCTTGGCCTAATAAAGTACCCCGCCCTAATAAGCCAGACTCGCTCAACCGTTTTACCTGCGCCAGCAGAACACCAACGAAAACTGAAAGCGCACGAATGGTACCCAGCGAAAGGAATATACGACTGCGACAAAGCGCTGTTCGACTGGGTTTTAGAGCCTCTTACAGACAATGACAAAGCTCAACTTAGCCAAATGCGCAATGAGCCAGAATCCGATTTGGAACACAGCAAAACGCGCTTTAAATCACTTGATTGCTCCATCATGGAGTTAGCCGATGATATCGCTTATGGCGTTCATGACTTAGAAGATGCGATTGTTCTCGGCATGGTAACGCGCCATCAATGGCAAGAAGGTGCTGCCAGCCAATTAGCCGACTGTGGTGACCCGTGGTTTGAGGCACATATCGACTCTATTGGCCAAATGTTGTTCAGCGGTAAACACCATGAACGAAAAGACGCGATTGGCGGTATGGTCAATGCGTTGCTGACCAGTATTTCAATTAAGCCTGTGGATGTCGCCTTCACTAGTCCGCTTCTCGCCTGGAATGCTTGTTTAGAGCCGCAAACAGCAAAAGCCCTCGATGTTTTGAAACACTTCGTTAGCCAGTACGTCATCCAGGTTCCACAAGTGCAAATTGTGGAGTACAAAGGTCAACAAATCATCATGGATATCTTTGAAGCGCTGACGACCGCGCCTGAACGTTTACTTCCGATACACACCAAAGAGCTTTGGTGTCAGGCTGACACTGAAAGCGACAAAATGAGGGTCATAGCTGACTACATTTCAGCTATGACCGACAGCCATGCGCAGAAACTGCATCGACAATTATTCTCGTCGATCGTGCTTTAGTCGTTACTGTCCTTCAGATAATTCTTTTCAAAAACGCCCGGAGGCATCTGGGCGATTTGAAACTCAATCATCTTTTCAAACACATTCAGCAGAGGCGTAAAGTTCTGTTGAGGTTCAAGTATGCTTAGTGCATAAAAGCCCGCTTCTACCGTCGATAAACTGTTCTGAGAAGGTGCTTTTCGAATCGTATACCCGCCTTGAAGGTTTTCAGGCAACTTCACCGTTGGTAAGCCATGTAGATTGGTTGAAAGCTGCCACATCTTGTACGCTTTCTTCCAGGTTCCATCCAACAAGATAAGACGAATTTTCTTGTTGTTTATACGCTTCTCTTCTTCAACTTCAGACAGGCATACGGATTGCTCCGATGGGTAGAGAATCAAATGCTCATAATCGCCATCCGCCAGTAAGTTGTTTAAGGTTTCATCCTGAGAAAAATCTTCACCGATCAAACAAGTACAGTTGTCTAAGCTTAATTTTAGAATCCGTGCCGTACCAAGTGGCCGATGCTCTTCACTACTATGTTGAAGAATGATAAGTTCGACTTCGCTTTCTAGCGGTACAATCCAAGAGCAAATACAAGCTTTGCGCGATTTTCCACACTGAGAACAATAACGAGACATAGAGTGAACCTTTATACTTTGCTGACTATCATCAGCGTTATCTGCGTAGCACTGCAATTTGAACCAATGGCGAGCCTGAGCGAGTGGCACGCCTATAATATTCGCCACGGTGAATGGTGGCGAATCGTAACAGGAAATTTAACTCATACCAACTTTGCTCATTTAGGCATGAACCTGGCCGGACTATGGATTATTAGCTTTGTTTTCCGCCCGAGTACAAAAAACTTCCTCATTGTCTTTCTACTGCTGTGTACTTTCGTCGGTGCTTTGAATTTGTTCACCAACATGAAAGTCTATGTGGGACTTTCTGGTGTGCTGCATGGTCTGTTTGGCTTTTGGGCGCTAAGAGAAGTGTTCGAAGCCAGAAGAAGCAGCTTATTACTCGTTGGCGGTTTGATAGCTAAAGTGGTTTGGGAACAGCTTTACGGCCCATCAACAAGCACGGCAGCAATGATTGGTGCACGCGTCGCAATTGATGCCCACCTATTTGGGACGATTGGCGGGCTGGGCATGGCACTGCTGGAAAAAGGCAGTCGTCGCCGTTTGTTTGGGTAAATAAACTGAGCCAAGAAAAAACTTGGCTCGAAAAACAGTAACCGGATACAAAACTCAATAACACAATGAACAATAGCCGTGGCTAGAGGATGATGCGACCTTCGTTTTTCTTCAAAGTAGCATCTCCGATTCCCTTAACATTCCCCAGGTCACTCACTGTTTTAAATGGGCCATGCTCGGTACGATAATCGACAATATCTTGCGCTTTCTTTTCACCAATCCCTTTCAGCATTGTTGCAATCTCTTCTGCTGTCGCTGAATTGATGTTTACGGTAATTTCAATTCCTTCATATTTATCCGCTGTTGTATCTGCTGCCAACCCAAACGGTGCAAATACGCATAACAATAAAGTTAAAACCCATTTCATATTAAACATATGCTCTCCCTATTAGTTGAGATATAAATTTCAACGATGGTCTCAGTATTGTTGCTGGTAAAAACATCGGAACTAATTTAGGTAAAGCTCGCTATTCATTGAAGTTTGTTGAGCAGAAAATAAAACGGGCCGCTTGCGCGACCCGTTTTAGTTGACATGCAAATTACATTATTAATGCTTAGTTGCTCACAACAAAGTATTCGATGTCGGTATTCGCTCGTAGTACTGCCAGTACAGAAGACAGATCTTGTTGCGAAGATGAACGCTCCATCTGCATTGCTACTTGATCCTCTAGGGCACTATCTAGCTCAGAGTTAACCGCATCCAGTTCAATAACAACAACGTTGCCTTCTAGATCTTTCGATTGAGCGTATACAGGCTTACCTTCAACTGGTTTTGCCATAGCAAATACAGTCTGTGCAAACGGAGAGCGACGATCGACAGTTTCTTTCTCGCCGAACGCTAAGTTATTTTCAGCAAGAACTTCCGTTTTGCCTTCTTTCAGAGCCGCGACAACTTTTGTACCAAGCTCTAATGCACCCTGCTCACCTTTCACTCGTGAAAGTTCAGTAACCACTTGGTCTTTCACTTCGTCAAGAGGAAGAACCGTCTCAGGGCGAGCCTCTTCAACACGAACAACGACAATGTGTTCAGGTGCCACTTCGATCGCTTCAGAGTTAAGGCCGTCTTCTTTAACTTCAGGGCTTAGAATAGCTTGCATCACAGCAGGGTTACGAAGCACTTCTGGTGCATCCGCTTGAGAAACAAAGCCAGTCGTTTTCACTTCTTGATCTACCGCTTTCGATGCGTCGTCCAGTGAATCAGGGTATTCAAAGGCAACACGTTCAAGCTCATTCTGTAGCTCATAGAATTTATCAACCGCTTTCTGATCAACCAGTTCTTGTTTGATTTCAGCAGCTACATCAGCAAATGGTTTTGCAACTGAATCTTTTAGCTCTTCAAGCTTGATAATGTGGTAGCCGAAATCAGACTTCACTAGCTCTGACACATCGCCAACGTTCTCAAGTGCGAAAGCCGCTTCCTCGAACGCCGGGTCCATTACATCACGCTCAATCCAACCTAAGTCACCACCAATTTCAGCGCTGCCAAAGTCATCAGATTTTTCTTCTGCAAGTGTTGCGAACTCAGCACCGTTATTTAACTCATCCAAAATAGCTTGTGCTTTCGCTTCATCATCACCTTCTACCAGAATATGAGCGACACGACGCTGCTCTTCTGAAGAGTATTTATCAAGGTGCTCGTCGTAGTACTTTTGCACTTCTTCATCAGATACTTCGATCTGTGTTTTCAGTGCTTCAGCAGACAGTTCAATGTAAGCCACTTTAGCTTGCTCTGGGCGAGTAAAGTTATCTTGGTTTGCTTTGTAGTAGTCTTGAATTTCTTCATCGGTTAGTTCTACGTTTTTCGCAAACTCTTCGAAATCGATAGCAACAGTGCGGATATCACGAGTTTGAGTGAAAAGCTCACCTTGAACTTGTACTTCACCAGGAAGAGTGAACTCACTGGTTTGTAGAGCATTAAGCAGCTGCTCACGAACGAGCTCACGACGCATGTATTCAGCAAAAGTATCTGGAGAGAAACCTGCGCGACGTAAAGACGCTTGGTAGATTTCCTGATCGAATTGGCCGTTTGACTGGAACTGAGGCATTTCCAGAATCATGCTACGAACCTGCTCATCGCTGATTCGAAGACCAAGTGCTTCTGCTTGCTGATCAAGCAACACATCATTGATCATACGATCAAGAACCGATTTGCGGAAAGATTCAACGTAGGCCGGATCTGCCAGCATTTGAGAGAAGTAGTCACCCAATTGAGCTTGCATGCGGTTACGCTCATTTTGGTAAGCCATCTCGAACTCGCCACGAGGGATATCCGTGTTACCAACTTTCGCTGCTGCGTTGTTAGTGCCACCAACAATGTAGCTACCTACACCTGCGAATACGAAAGACAGGATGATAAGCCCAAGGATAATTTTGACCGCGATGCTATTCACGCCTTCGCGTAGTCGATCCATCATAATTTAATTGCTCTCCACAATTGAAGCCTACTGCTTCTATCTAATAGAAATAATGCCGCAATAGTACCAGAAAAAGAAATGCGCATCAGTATGATGCGCATAATTTAAGAAAGTTCGGCCCGAAGATTGTAAATTTTTGTTCGAAACGAATTGTTTGAGCAAAAGTTATTCAAATAGCCTTTATAGAGTCAAAGCCCTATGAATTAGTTCACTGAATCTTTTAGTGCTTTACCAGCTTTGAATGAAGGCACTTTTGCTTCTGCGATTTGGATTTCTTCACCAGTTTTTGGATTACGACCAGTACGTGCAGCGCGAGTACGAACGCTGAAAGTACCGAAACCAACTAGAGCAACTTGGTCACCTGTTTGAAGCGTACCGCTTACTGCTTCAATGAATGCATCTAGTGCACGACCTGCTGACGCTTTAGAAATATCTGCATTTTCTGCGATTTGTTCAACTAACTGAGTTTTATTCACTGTAATTTCCCCTTTGTGCCATCTGTGATTATTTTTGTGATGACTTTTCGTTCCATAATTAATAAATATGCTTCAACCCTTATACATAAAGGGCTGAGAGCTATCAAAACTAACTTAGCGCCCAAAAAAAACGCTGACAAGCCTTTTTAGGCTTATCAGCGCAAACTTTTACTTATTTTTGCTACACATCACTATTTTTTAGCTTCAAACTCAACGCCCGTCGGGTCTCGCTCGAGTGCAACTTTCAGTACTTCATCAATCCACTGAACCGGGATAACTGTCAGATCTGCGATAACATTCTCTGGAATCTCTTCCAAATCACGCTCGTTATCTTTTGGAATCAGTACCGTTTTAATGCCGCCACGATGTGCCGCAAGTAATTTTTCTTTTAGGCCACCGATAGGCAAAACTTCACCACGTAGTGTGATTTCACCCGTCATTGCCACTTCCGCTTTCACTGGGTTACCAGTTAACGCAGAAACCAAAGCAGTGCACATTGCTGTACCAGCACTTGGGCCATCTTTTGGTGTCGCACCTTCAGGAACATGCACGTGGATGTCTTTCTTCTCGTAGAAATCGGTGTTGATACCCAGCTTTTCAGCACGAGAGCGAACAACTGTCATGGCCGCTTGGATAGACTCTTGCATCACGTCGCCAAGAGACCCCGTCTGTGTCAGTTTACCTTTACCCGGCATAGACTGAGTTTCAATAGTTAGCAAATCACCACCGACTTCAGTCCAAGCCAAACCCGTCACCTGACCAATACGGTTGCTTTCATCAGCTTTACCATAGTCAAAACGCTGAACACCCAGGTACTCTTTCAGGTTGTCCATAGATACGGTCACAGACTTGATATCTTTATCCAGCAGGATATTCTTCACCGCCTTACGACAGATCTTAGAAATTTCACGCTCTAGGTTACGTACACCCGCTTCACGAGTGTAGTAACGAATAATGCCGACAATCGCTGAGTCCTCGATAACAATCTCGTTTGGCTTCAGTCCGTTACGCTTCAACTGCTTATCTACCAAGTGGCGTTTCGCGATGTTCAGTTTTTCATCTTCTGTGTAACCAGAAAGACGGATAACTTCCATACGGTCAAGAAGCGGACCTGGGATATTCATCGAGTTAGACGTCGCAACGAACATTACATCCGACAGATCGTAATCTACTTCTAAGTAGTGATCGTTGAACGAGTTGTTTTGTTCAGGATCCAGAACTTCTAGCAGTGCAGATGCTGGATCACCGCGCATGTCAGAAGACATCTTATCGATCTCATCAAGAAGGAATAGCGGGTTTTTAACCCCAACTTTAGACATTTTCTGGATAAGCTTACCCGGTAGTGAGCCAATGTAAGTACGACGGTGGCCACGAATCTCAGCTTCGTCACGCACACCACCAAGCGCCATACGCACGTATTTACGCCCAGTCGCAGATGCGATCGAACGGCCAAGAGAGGTTTTACCCACACCTGGAGGACCAACAAGACAAAGGATTGGGCCTTTCAGCTTGTTAATACGGTTTTGTACTGCCAAGTATTCCAGAATGCGCTCTTTGACGCGCTCCAGACCGTAATGATCTTCGTTTAGAATCTCTTCTGCCTTAGCCAGGTTCTTTTTCACTTTAGAACGCTTAGCCCAAGGAACGCTCACCATCCAATCGATGTAGCTACGCACCACTGTTGCTTCCGCAGACATTGGAGACATCATCTTAAGCTTTTGTAGCTCTTGCTCTGTCTTTTCGCGCGCCTCTTGAGGCATTTTGGACTCTTCGATTTTATTCTGCAGCGTTTCAAATTCATCCGGCGCATCTTCCATCTCACCTAGCTCTTTCTGAATCGCTTTCATTTGCTCATTCAGATAGTACTCGCGCTGAGACTTCTCCATTTGCTTTTTAACGCGGCCACGGATGCGTTTTTCAACTTGCAGCAGATCGATTTCCGACTCCATTTGGCCCATCAGGAATTCCAAACGCTCGGTAACGTCTATGATCTCAAGTACTTGTTGCTTGTCGACCAATTTCAAAGGCATGTGAGCTGCGATGGTATCGGCTAGACGCGCGGCTTCATCAATCCCATTTAGCGAAGTCAGAACTTCTGGTGGGATTTTTTTGTTCAGCTTGATAAAGCCTTCGAACTGGTTGATCGCACTACGAACAATAACTTCTTGCTCACGCTCATCCAGCTCAGGTGTCACGATGAATTCAGCTTCAGCTAAGAAAAAATCGCTCTCTTTAAAGTGATTAATCTTCGCACGCTGCTGACCTTCAACCAGTACTTTTACTGTGCCATCAGGAAGCTTTAAAAGCTGAAGAATGGTGGCTACCGTACCTACCTCAAATAGGTCGTCAACCGTTGGCTCGTCTGTATCCGCTTGCTTTTGTGCCACAAGCAGAACTTGTTTGTTTGTTTCCATCGCCGTTTCTAGACAGCTAATCGATTTTTCACGACCAACAAACAATGGAATGACCATGTGCGGGTAGACCACTACGTCACGTAGAGGTAGTACCGGGATCTCGATACTCTCGGAACGTTCCAAGTTCATATAATTCTCTCTTCCGCTTTCACGTTTAACGTATTACTTAAGGCAGTATATGGGGGCTAATTGTTTGGATTCAATAAGAGAAATAAAAAAAGGAGGTAATTACTTACCTCCTTTTTATTCATGGCTTGATTTACTCTGCTCCAGCGGCCTGATTATCGGCGTTGCTGTAAATAAGCAGCGGTTCTGACTCGCCATTGATGACTGATTCATCAATAACCACTTTGCTCACATCTGTTGCAGATGGTAGCTCGTACATGGTTTCAAGTAGAACACCTTCCAGAATTGAACGTAGACCACGAGCACCCGTTTTACGCTCCATCGCTTTCTTAGCAATCGCGCGTAGTGCGTCTTCACGGAACTCAAGCTCAGCATTTTCTAATTCAAACAACGCTGCGTACTGCTTAGTCAACGCATTCTTCGGTTCACATAGAATCTGAATAAGCGCTTCTTCATCAAGCTCTGTCAATGTAGTAGTTACTGGCAGACGGCCGATGAATTCAGGAATCAGACCGTATTTCACTAGATCTTCAGGCTCAACCTGAGTAAATAGCTCACCGACAGTTTTGGTTTCATTCTTAGAACGAACTTCAGCACCAAAACCGATACCAGTACCTGTAGCTACACGTTGTTCAATCACTTTATCAAGGCCTGCGAATGCACCACCACAGATGAACAGGATCTTAGACGTGTCCACTTGTAGGAATTCTTGCTGAGGATGCTTACGACCACCTTGAGGTGGAACAGAAGCAACCGTGCCTTCGATAAGTTTTAACAGTGCCTGCTGAACACCTTCACCAGATACGTCACGCGTAATGGATGGGTTTTCAGCTTTGCGTGAAATTTTATCAATTTCATCAATGTATACGATGCCGCGTTCAGCCTTAGCTACATCGTAATCACATTTTTGCAGAAGCTTTTGGATGATGTTTTCTACGTCTTCACCCACGTAACCTGCTTCGGTTAACGTAGTTGCGTCAGCCATTGTAAATGGCACATCCAAGAATCGAGCTAGTGTCTCAGCAAGCAATGTTTTACCACTACCTGTAGGACCAATTAGAAGGATATTACTCTTACCAAGCTCTACACCTTCGCTCGTTGTATCACCATTGCGTAAACGCTTGTAGTGGTTATATACCGCAACTGCAAGCACTTTTTTCGCGTAATCTTGCCCGATCACATAGTCGTCAAGGTGTTCGCGGATCTGTTTTGGCGTTGGTAACGCTTCAGATTCTTTCTTAGGGAGAACATCCTTAATTTCTTCGCGAATTATATCGTTACATAAGTCGACACATTCGTCGCATATGTACACTGACGGACCTGCGATTAGCTTGCGAACTTCGTGCTGACTTTTGCCGCAGAAAGAACAGTACAGCAATTTACCGCTGCCACTTTCTTTGCTTTTATCTGTCATTCGCTAACCTCTTAGCCTTTACTCTTCATGAATGAGTGTATATCAATTTTTGCCAAAATGCGCTGGCAAATTACTCGCCGCGATGGCGTAACACTGCATCCACGATACCGTATTCCACAGCCTGCTCTGCTGACATGAAGTTGTCACGATCAGTATCGCGCTCAATCACTTCAAGTGGCTGGCCTGTATGTTCCGCTAACAACTTGTTTAGCTTCTGCTTGATAGTCAGGATTTCCTGAGCATGGATTTGGATATCAGAAGCCTGACCCTGGAAACCACCTAGCGGTTGGTGGATCATCACACGTGAGTTAGGCAGAACGTAACGCTTACCCGGAGCACCACCAGCAAGTAGGAAGGCACCCATTGAGCATGCTTGGCCCATACATACTGTGCTTACATTCGGTTTGATAAACTGCATGGTGTCATAAATAGACATACCTGCTGTTACGCTGCCGCCTGGAGAGTTGATGTATAGGAAAATATCTTTATCTGGATTTTCAGATTCTAGGAAAAGTAGTTGAGCCACGACAAGGTTTGCCATGTGGTCTTCCACTTGACCTGTTAAAAAAATCACACGCTCTTTTAGCAATCGGGAATAGATGTCGTAAGAACGTTCGCCTCGGGAAGTTTGTTCAACCACCATTGGTACTAGTGCGTCCATAATTGGCGACATTGCATTTTTTTCTTGGTAGCTCATATTCTTATGTCCCTAAAATAAATGGCCCGGATGATGAGTATCATACGGACCATTGTTAGCAGAATAGTTAACGTGAAGTCAACCTTCTACGCAAGATATTGCTTATTAAGCAGGTTGTTGCTGGTTAAGTAGCTCGTTGAAGCCTACTTCTTTCTCAGAAACTTGTGCTTTAGCGATGATCGCGTCGATTGCTTGCTCTTCTAGCGCTACGTTACGCATGTTGTTCATCATTTGCTCGTTTTGCTCGTAGTAAGCAATAACTTCTGATGGATCTTCGTATGCAGTCGCCATTTCTTCGATTAGCGCTTTAACTTTCTCGTCGTCCGCTTTTAGCTCTTCAGACTTGATTACTTCACCAAGTAGAAGACCTACAACTACGCGACGTTTAGCTTGCTCTTCGAACAGTTCACGTGGAAGCTGTGCAGCTGCTTCTGGGTTACCACCGAAGCGTTGTGCAGCTTGCTGACGTAGAACTTGGATTTCTTGATCGATAAGTGCAGCAGGTACGTCGATTTCGTTTTGCTCAACTAGACCGTCAAGAGCTTGCTCTTTGATGCGGTTCTTAACAGCTTGCTTAAGTTCGCGTTCCATGTTCTTACGAACTTCAGCTTTAAGCGCTTCTACACCGCCTTCAGCAACACCGAACTTAGAAACGAATTCGTCGTTAAGCTCTGGAAGTTCACGTGCTTCAACTTTGTTCACTTTGATAGCGAATTTCGCTGCTTTACCTTTTAGGTTCTCAGCGTGGTAGTCTTCTGGGAAAGTCACGTCGATGTCGAATTCCATACCAGCAGTCTTACCTGCGATACCGTCTTCGAAACCAGGGATCATGCGACCAGCGCCCATTTCTAGTGGGAAGTTCTCAGCTTTACCGCCTTCGAACTCTTCACCGTCGATAGAACCAACGAAGTCGATGCTTACGCGCTTGCCGTCTTCTGCTGCTTCTTCAACTTCAGTCCAAGTTGCTTGCTGCTTACGTAGAGTATCGATCATCTCTTCTACGTCTGCATCTTTAACTTCAGTTACAGGCTTCTCTACAGAAATGTTTTCTAGGCCTTTAAGCTCTACTTCTGGGTAAACTTCAAAAGTTGCTGTGAAAACTAGGTCTGCACCTTCTTTGTTTTCTACAGGAGCGAAAGTTGGCGCGCCAGCTGGGTTAATTTTCTCTTTTACGATCGCTTCGATGAAGTGACGTTGCATAACTTCACCAAGAACGTCTTGACGTACTGCTTTGCCGTACATCTGAGCAACCATTTTTAGAGGCACTTTACCCTTACGGAAACCATCGAAACGACGGTTTTTAGCGATGTTGCGTAGTTCAGCTGTTACAGCGTCTTCGATGTTTGCAGCTGGAACAGTAATGTTTAGACGGCGCTCTAGGCCCTCTAGCGTTTCAACAGTAACTTGCATTATATATAAACCTCTAAAGTGGCTCGGTTTTCCGAGCGTATGAGCGTAACTCACCTGAGTTAACGCTTCATCCTTGTGTTGTGTTCTGTCCGAGCACCTAATTTAAATCGAGTATCGATACTGTTCATCAGTACCGGACTAATCAGTGATATCTTCAGCGTCATCACCAAAGGTATCTCCTATTAGCCTCAAGACAGATTTTTAGACGCGACATTCTAGCGATCTGTTACTACCCTGTCGAGCCAATAGCCACTATGTGGACATTGTCTGCACTAAATTCTCGAATGTTGCCTCATTTTTTGTAAAAAATGCGATAAAACACCCGCATCAGAAACATCGGCATATCTAGAATGGGGACAATAGCGACTTTTTCAAGGGAATCGACCGCTTTTTTTATTGAAAAGCGTAAAAAGAGATCTTGCTCTTGTTTTACTCCACAGACTTGGCAACTAAATCCCCAATCTAACCTACAAGCCATTAACATTTCTTAATTACGAAGAAGTAGCAAAGTCAGGAACGAAGGAATGTCACAACGAAACCGTATTCTACTGATTTTTTTCGCCTTATATTTCCTGTGTGCGTTTGTTGGTGCCCACTGGGTCTGGAAAAACAGTTATCAATCGCTACTGGATAAACACCAGTCTCAGCTTGAACAGTTTTCTAGCCATATTAAGAACAAATTGGATAAGTACGCTCATATTCCTAACCTATTGGCAAAAGATGCACCTTTGTTTGAGGCATTGCTGCACCCGAAAAATAGCGCCCAACTTGAAGTAACGAATCGCTATCTGGAATCGGTAAATCAAGTTATCGCCGCTTCCGACACTTATCTCATTGATCAATGGGGAACCACCATCGCCTCTAGTAACTGGCGGCAAAGGCATTCATTTGTCGGGCGCAATTTTGCTTTTCGTCCTTATTTCAAACAAGCTATCATCGGTGAGCAGAGCCAATACTACGCACTTGGGTCAACGTCTGGTAAGCGGGGCTACTACTACTCTTCTCCCATCGTTTACGCAGGCGGCGTGATTGGCGTTGTGGTCGTAAAAATGGATTTGAGTAAAATCGAAGATAACTGGCAGCAACCAGATAGCGTATTTGTCGCCAGTGATCCTAACGGCATTGTGTTCATGAGCAGCAGAACGGACTGGCTACTCAAAAGTTTACAACCGCTTAGTGAGGTAGAAAAAAAACAAGTTTGGGCCAGCCGACAATATCTTGAAACGCAAATTCGTAGTTTAAATTTCGTCGGAGATCTGAGCCTACCTATTAGCGAATTGAAGCAAGGTTACCCATACAATAAAGGCACTCTGGTGGTTTCTTCTCTCGCTCTTCCCGAGATAAAACTGACCATGAGGGTATTGTCACCTAAACAATCTATCGTTTGGATAACCTTAGGTTACCTGCTGGTACTTACTCTCATTTTTACCATTCTATTCCTTATCGGCCAGCTGATTTATCACCGCCAACAGCGCCATTTACAACTCGAGCTGATTCAGCAAGAAGCCAATCAAAAACTGGAATATCAAGTAATGGCTCGTACTGCAGAATTGCAAGCAGAGATCGCTCAACGAACAGAAGCTGAGCAAACACTGCGTGTCACTCAGGATGAGTTAGTTCAGGCCGCAAAGCTGGCTGTACTGGGTCAAATGTCCGCAAGCATTAGCCATGAGCTGAATAATCCCCTTGCGGCAATTCGCAGTTTCGCGGAAAACGGTAAGCTATTTTTACAAAAAGAAAAATTTGAACGAGTCGAAGACAATTTAAGCCGTATTTCAGCGCTCACTGAGCGTATGGCGAATATCAGCCAACAACTGCGCTCATTTGCCAAGAAAACCAGCGGTACTGAGCTAACCAAAACTCGGCTGTTGCCTGTCGTCGCCTCTGCTAAAGAGTTAATGAAGCCTGCTTTCAAGTCAGCCCGCGTAAACTTGTCGACCGATCTAATGGCACAGGATGCAGAGGTTTTTATCAACACGATTCAGCTGGAACAAGTCCTAGTCAACCTGCTGAGTAACGCGATTGAAGCGGTCAAAGATCAAGAGAATAGACAGGTCTGGCTTTCGATAGAACATGACCAGAATCGAAATCAAATCATGGTTCATATCGATGATAATGGCCCAGGGATAGGACAACGCTCCCTCACCGAGCTTTGTGAGCCATTTCTAACTACCAAGAAAAATGGCCTGGGTTTGGGACTGTCGATATCACAGCAAATATTGAGTGGAATGAACGGCCAATTAAGTGCTTACAACCAAGCGCAGGGTGGCGCTCGATTCTCAGTTTGTTTACCTGTTGTAGCAATACACGCTGAAAAAGGTTCAGAGGAATAATTATGTGTCAGGTGTTTTTTATTGATGATGAAGCGGATCTCAGGCTAGCAATAGAACAGACGTTCGAACTGGCCGATATCGACGCACAGTTTTTCCCCGATGCAGAGTCCGCTCTGCTGGCGATGAAAAACGGAGAGGAACCTGGCGTTGTTATCACTGATATTTGTTTACCCGGCATATCAGGAATGAATCTACTTAATACTCTGGTGCAAAGAGACAACCACCTGCCAGTGATCATGATTACCGGGCATGGTGACATCTCAATGGCGGTGAACGCATTACATCAAGGTGCCTACGACTTTATTGAAAAACCATTTTCTCCCGAACAGTTGGTTGAAACGGTCAAGCGCGCGATCGAAAAGCGTCAGCTTACGAATGAAAACGAGAAGTTACGGCAATCACTCAAAGCCAGTCAGGCTCTCGGCCCCCGAATTATCGGCGAAACGGTCAGTATCCAGATGCTACGCGATACGATTTCTCACATTGCCGATACCGATGCCGATATTTTGTTGTTTGGTGAGACAGGTACAGGTAAAGAGCTCGTCGCTCGCTCATTACATGAACAAAGCTTGCGCAGAAATCACAACTTTGTCGCCGTAAACTGTGGTGCGGTACCGGAAAACCTGATCGAAAGTGAACTCTACGGCCATGAAAAAGGCGCATTTACTGGCGCAGAAAGTCGCCGGATTGGTAAATTCGAATTTGCTCAAGGCGGGACGTTATTCCTGGATGAAATCGAATCCATGCCCATTCAAGCACAGATTCGACTACTGCGCGTTCTTCAGGAGCGGGTTATTGAGCGAGTAGGCTCAAACGAACTCCTTCCCCTTGATATTCGTGTGATAGCGGCGACCAAAGTGGATTTAAAACGTGCCGCCGAAGAAGGAACATTTCGCCAAGATCTCTACTATCGACTGAATGTGGTCACGCTGGATTTACCCCCTCTGCGGCTGCGCAAAGAGGATATCCCAGCTCTCTTCCATCACTTTTTGCTCGTGGCGGCCTCTCGATACGGAAAAAGCTCTCCGAGCTTGTCGTCTCAAGATCTGGCAACATTGATGGCGCATGACTGGCCCGGCAATGTACGAGAGCTGAGAAATGCAGCAGAGCGCTTTGTGCTACTTGGGAAATTGATTCAACTCGGAGATACAAGCCCAGTTCCGGCTCCTTCCTCTAGCTTGGCTGAGCAAGTGGCAGAGTTTGAAAAAGCAGCCATTGAGCGCGCATTGCTCGAGCATAATGGCAGTATTAAGCAAACCATGACGCAATTGAATGTTCCTCGCAAAACACTGTATGACAAAATGCAACGCTACCAGATTGATAAAGATCTGTATAAATAAAACCTGACATCACATTTGTCGCCTTAGTCAACCTGTCTCATACTATTTATAGTTCCATGGTTGGTAGTGCTAAGCATGAATGAGAAAACGAAGATACCTGTGATTAGGGAAACAGTGGTTGTCGACGGACATTATCAGGAAGAACGACGCTCCGGTGAGGATCGCAGAAAGAATAAACAAAAATGGCATGGCTACGAGCGAAGAATAAACTCTCAACCCAGAAGACATGACCACAAATCAATAGACGAAGAGGTGTGACATGTCACACCTCTTGTTGCCTTAATGAGTCTGAGCCCGTTATTTGGTAATAATCTCCGGCCCCATCAACATCGTCGGTAACCATGTTGAAACCCAAGGAATGTACGTTACGATAATGAGGAACAGGAACATTACCGCCACCCAAGGCAACGCCGCTTTAACAACACTCATCATCGACATTTTAGCCACCCCTGCAGTAACAAAGAGGTTAAGCCCGACAGGCGGCGTGATCATCCCAATCTCCATGTTCACCACCATCATGATACCCAAATGAATAGGGTCAATCCCTAAAGCAATGGCGATAGGAAATACCAGTGGCGCCACAATGATCAACAAACCAGAAGGTTCCATGAACTGGCCGCCAATCAAGAGCAGAACGTTTACCACGATCAAAAATGTGATTGGACCTAAACCAGCAGAAAGCATCGACTCGGTGATCATCTGCGGGATGCGTTCTTCTGTCAGAACATGCTTCAGTATCAGCGCGTTTGCGATGATAAACAGCAGCATGATCGTCAACTTACCGGCTTCAAACAGCGTTTGCTGAGTGTCTTTGTGAACAAAACTCTGAATGACTTTCACCACGGCAGGCTTAGTATTCTGTTTATCGGCAAACGGCCCCATGTCCTTGTAAACAAAGTTTGCTATTAAGAAGGAGTAGACCGCTGCCACTGCCGCCGCTTCGGTTGGTGTAAAAATACCGCCGTAAATACCACCGAGAATAATGATTACCAGCATTAATCCCCAGATTGCATCCTTAGCGGCTGCGATGGCTTCTTTCCAGCCAACAAAGGGTTGTTTCGGTAAGTTCTTAACTCGGGCAGCAATGTAGATGGCAATCATCAGCATGACACCAGCTAACAACCCCGGAATAACACCACCTAAGAACATACGACCTACCGACACATCTGTCGCTGCTGCATACACAACCATTACGATAGAAGGTGGGATCAAGATACCAAGTGTGCCGGCGTTACAAATAACCCCTGCGGCAAAATCTTTGGAATAACCGTTTTTGATCATGCCTGCAATAACGATGCTACCAATCGCAACTACCGTCGCCGGTGACGACCCTGACAGCGCGGCAAACATCATACATGCCACAACCGAAGCCATAGCAAGACCACCACGGAACCAGCCGACCATTGCAATTGCAAAACGAATGATGCGTTTTGCTACGCCGCCAGTGGACATAAAGCTCGATGCGAGAATGAAAAACGGGATAGCAAGTAAAGTGTAGTGTCCTTCAAACGCATTAAAAAGCGTTTGAGCAACCGATGCCAGAGACGCATCTGAGTGCCACATCAAAAATAAAATACTGGATAGGCCCAGTGAAACCGCGATCGGAACGCCCAACAGCATGAAGCCAATCACCATCAAGAATAACCATAAAATATCCATCGGTTAGTGCTCCTTGTTCTTGTTGTTATCTTGGCTATTGTCTTTGCCCTGCGTGGGTTCCATCACATCACCCGCATCTTTAAGCTCTTCTTTAAGTGCTTCTAACTCTTCTTCACCTTCATGGCTGGAAATCAGACGGTCAAGCTTGCCAGTCAGTATTTGGTAGGCCGCCTGAGCAAAACGAAACGTCAGTAACGCCATACCAATTGGCAGTGCCATGTAAGGAATAAATCGAGGCAGCTTCTCGTAGCGCTCGCCTTCATTGAGCCAGTCAGCCATAAACTGCAACATCTCTGGCATCGGAATATCATCCGTCTCGTACCATGCTCGCTCTGTGGCAAACGGGTACCAGTAATTCCATGAACCAATGAGAAGTAGAATTGAAAACGTCAAACAAAATGACACGGCAAGCAAAGCACAAGCTTTTCTAAACCGTTCAGGTAATAAGTTAATCACCACGTCAACACCGATGTGAAAATGCTTTTTCACGCCGTATGAAGCGCCTACGAGAACCATCCAGGCAAAAAGAAAAACGGTAACTTCAAGCGCCCAAAGAATATTGTCATTGAATAAGTAACGCATCACGACGTTGACAAATGTCAGCATCGTCATCGCTCCGAGGAAGAAAGCAATTAAAGTTTCTTCAACCTTGTCGGTAAACTGACCGACTTTCGAAAAAAATGAGTGTTCCATAACGGTACATCGCTCGAATCAGGTAAGTTTGGCTCCCGACGAACGGGAGCCGCTTATCATTATGTTGAGTTATTTTTGGTTGGCCGCTAATGCCGCTTCAATTAACTCTGAACCAATGTCTTTTTCAAACTTGTTCCAAACTGGTTTAAGCGCTGCTACCCATTCTTCACGCTGTTCTGGCGTCAGCTCGCGAACCACACCACCAGCTTCGATAACGTACTCTTTGTTTTGTTGTTCTACGCGGTTTGACTCCGCATTACGGGTTTGAGTCACTTCTTTAAGAATGGTCGCAAGCTGGTCACGTACGTCGTCTGGAAGTCCATCCCACCACTTGGTAGAAGTAACCACTAGGTAATCCAAAATTCCGTGGTTGGTTTCAGTCGTACCGTCTTGAACCTCGAAGAACTTTTTACCGTAGATATTCGACCAGGTATTTTCCTGACCATCGATAACTTTAGTTTGTAAGCCACCGTACACTTCGGCAAATGACATTTTTTGTGGGTTAGCACCTAATTGCTCAAACTGTGCAACCAATACATCGGAAGCCTGTACGCGGAATTTAAGGCCCTTAGCATCTTCCGGGTGAACCAGTGGTTTGTTGGCTGAGATTTGCTTCATACCGTTGTGCCAGAACTCTAGTCCTCGAATACCACGTCGGTTCATCGCATTCTTAAGCTTTTCACCCGCCTCAGAGTTTTGGAAGCGGTCAACAGCGTCTACGTCATCAAAAAGGAAAGGAAGGTCGAACAAACGGAATTTTTTGGTGAACTTTTCAAACTTAGACAGTGAAGGTGCAGCAAGTTGTACGTCCCCATTCAACATGGCCTCAAGTACTTTGTCATCATCGTAAAGCGTCGAGTTAGGGAACACTTGCATACACGCCTTACCGTTCATCTCTTCATTGACACGCTTTTCAAGCAGCGACGCCGCGATACCTTTCGGGTGCTTATCGGTGTTGGTTACGTGACTGAATTTGATGACCAGCTCACCTGGGTCACAGTTTGCGGCAGCGTTAAAACTGGTAACAGCAAGAATTGAGGCAGTTAGTAGGGTAACAGGCTTAAACATTATTATTCTCCTTGATAAATGAACAACCCCATCACTGGGTATTGATGCATCTACTAAAGCAAGGACCGAACCACTTTCTTTAACTACGTTTTTATTTTTATAAATCAAAAACTTAAAAATATACCATTCACAGTGTATTTACCTAGATCACAAAATTATTTTTGAAATGGGTGAAATCTACCCACGCCAAATGATTAAGTGGGTGGATTTAGACACATTAGTGAATCAGCAAATAAAAATGGCAGCCGCTTGGCTGCCATTTAAAAGTTACGAGTTGTTGATTTGCCTTGCTCTTATCGTTAGTGAAACTCGATGCGTTGCTCAGTTGAAGCGTCAAAGAAAACCGCCTTGGACAAATCAAAATGCAGCGGCGCGACCTGACCGACCTTTACATCAAACTCCGGAGACAAGCGACAAGCGACTTCTTGATCGTTGACCTTAATCATCGCGATGGTATCTGGCCCCGTTGGCTCAAGGACTTCAAGCTGTAAATCAAGCTTGGTAGATGCGGCAGACTCTTGGTTCTCACTGTCCGTAATATGTTCCGGACGCAAGCCAATCACAATCTCTTTGCCGTCTTGTTTTCGCATCGAAGCTGGCAGCTTGATGTGATGCTCCTGCGCGTTACTGCCTGTCACTTTTATTACGGGGTTATCCTGAGCATCCAAATCGACCATGGTTTTAATGAAGTTCATCGAAGGTGAGCCCATAAAACCTGCAACAAACATATTATTAGGCTTGTTGTAGATTTCTTGTGGTGTTCCGAGTTGCTGTAACTCACCGTCTTTCATTACCGCAATACGGTCCGCGAGTGTCATCGCCTCAATCTGGTCATGCGTTACGTACACAATCGTCGTATTCAGTTGCTGGTGAAGACGCTTGATCTGGTGGCGCATTTCAACACGCAGCTTCGCATCTAAGTTCGAAAGTGGCTCGTCAAACAGATACAACTTCGGGCGACGAGCAAGCGCACGTCCCATCGCAACTCGCTGGCGCTGACCACCTGATAATTGCGAAGGCTTACGGTCAAGCAGATGATCAATCTGTAGCATTTCCGCCACTCGCTCCACTTCGGCATCAATTGCCTCTTTCGCCATTTTACGAATCTTGAGACCAAATTCGATGTTGCCTCTTACCGTCATATTTGGATATAGCGCATACGATTGGAACACCATCGCAATATCGCGATCTTTCGGTTCCACATTCGACACATTATTACCATCAATCACGATGTCACCGGAGCTGATGTTCTCTAAACCCGCAATGGTGTTCATCAGTGTCGACTTGCCACAACCAGATGGGCCAACCAAGATAAGAAACTCTCCCGAATCGATACTGATATCGATACCTTTTAACGTCTCTTGTTCCGCTTTTGGATAGGTTTTACGGATTTGTTTAAGTTCGAGTGTTGCCATGATAATTATCCTTTTACCGATCCAGCCGTAAGGCCACGAACAAAGTATTTTCCTGCTAATACATAAACGAGTAGCGTTGGTAACGCCGCAATGATCGCCGCCGCCATATCGACGTTGTACTCTTTCACCCCTGTACTGGTGTTCACTAAGTTGTTCAGGGCAACCGTAATTGGCTGTGTTTCGGAACCTGAATAGACAACCCCAAACAAGAAGTCATTCCAAATAGCGGTAAACTGCCAAATCACCGTCACCATGATGATTGGCGTCGAGATTGGCAGAAGAATTTTAAAGAAAATGGTAAAGAAACCTGCCCCATCCAACTTCGCAGCTTTGACAAGCTCATCCGGAATACTGATGTAGAAGTTACGAAAGAACAGCGTGGTAAACGCCATACCATAAATCACATGAACGATAACCAAGCCAGTGGTGGTATTTGCCAAACCTAATTTGCCGAGCACCGCCGCCATTGGTAACAAAATCACCTGAAACGGAATAAAGCAGCCAAACAGCAGCAAGCTGAAGAACAAGTTTGAACCTCGGAATTGCCACTTAGTCACCACATAACCATTAAATGCGCCCAGCAGCGTAGAGATCGCCACTGCAGGAATCACCATTTGGAAAGAGTTCCAGAAATACCCTTTCACCCCTTCACATTTCACGCCCGTACAAGCGCTGTCCCACGCTTTATACCAGGCATCAAAAACCCATTCGGTTGGTAAACTCATCAAGTTACCGGCTTTAATATCCGGCAGGGTTTTGAATGAAGTCACCACCATCACGAACAATGGCATCAAGTAGAACAAACAAAAAAGCGCTAACCCGAAGTAGATAAACAGCCGAGAGAAATTCACACTGCGCATCATGATTTTTTCTCCCTAAGCTCTGAGTACAAATAAGGAACTAAAATGGCGAGAATACCTGCCAACATCATCATCGCGCTTGCAGCCCCCAAACCTATCTGACCACGAGTAAATGAGTGCGCGTACATAAACAGTGCGGGCAAATCTGAAGAGTACCCCGGGCCACCGGCCGTCATCGCTGTTACCAGGTCGAAGCTCTTAATCGCAATATGTGAAGTGATGATGACTGAGCTAAAGAAGACAGGTCTTAAGCAAGGCATAATGATGCGCCAGTAAATGGTTGGCAGACTTGCGCCGTCGATTTGTGCCGCTTTGATAATGGATGAATCAATGCCGCGCAAACCCGCCAGAAACATCGCCATGACAAAACCAGACGACTGCCAAACAGCGGCTATCACCAAGGTGTACACAGACAGGTCAGAATTTACTAACCAGTCAAATTTGAAATTGGTAAAACCCCAGTCTTGCATCAACTTCTCAATACCCAAACCAGGATTGAGAATCCATTTCCAGGCGGTACCCGTCACAATAAACGAGAGTGCCATCGGATAAAGATAAATGGTCCGAATTGCGCCTTCCTGACGAATATTTTGATCGAGCAAAATGGCTAAGCCCACGCCAAGAACAATAGCGATGAGCATAAACAGCAGCCCAAAAATACCAAGGTTGCTAATAGAAGTGATCCAGCGATCGTTATCCATCAGCTTTTCATACTGAGTAAAACCAACAAAATTAAAGCTTGGCAGAAAACGGGAGTTGGTCATTGATAATGCCGCCGTCCAAAAGATGTAACCATAGATACATACCACAGTTACCAGAACGGTCGGGGCAAGGACGATTTTCGGCAACCAGTGCTGAAGTCTGTCCGCCAAACTAAGTTTCGCGTGGGACTTCTTTAGATACCGATTCACAACATGCTCCATAACGAATCCTTACGTCTTAAAGGAAGGGCGCATAGGCTCCCTACAAGCCTGTACGCCCTTTAGGGTGTGATCTGTCAATGGATTAGATAGCGGCTTTCACTGCTTTCGCTAGCTTTTGTGCTGCTTGTTTCGGATCCGCATTGTCGTCGTTGAAGAAGTTGGTCACAACATCGTAGATTGCACCTTGTGCATAGCTTGTAGTCGACAGGCCGTGTGCCATGCTCGGCACTAAATCACCGGACTGCGCACTGGCTTTGAAGGTTTCCATTGAGTCCAGAGCACATTGGTCAAATTTCGCCATATCCATATCAAGACGAACTGGAATGGAGCCTTTGTTCAGGTTAAAGACTTCCTGGAACTCTTTGGTCAGTATGGTACGAGCTAAGTCTTGCTGTGCCTTCTTGTTCTCTTCGTTGCTGAGTTCAAAGAAAGCAAAGCTATCAATGTTGAACGTAAATTGACCGTCAGTACCTGGCGCAGGCGCACAAATGTAGTCTTTACCCGGCACTTTACCCGCCGCAGTAAATTCACCTTTCGCCCAGTCACCCATGATCTGCATAGCCGCTTCACCGTTAATCACCATCGAGGTCGCAACGTTCCAGTCACGCCCTGGTGAGTTAGCGTCAATGTAGTCGTGGATCTTCTTAAACTTGGTGAAAACTTCGACCATTTTATCGCCAGACAATACGTCCATATCTAGGTCTACAAACGCTTTGTTGTAGTCTTCACTTCCCAGCACGTCCAGTGCGACGGCTTCGAACACGGTCGCGTCTTGCCAAGGCTGTCCACCATGAGCAAGTGGGATAAAGCCGGCCGCTTTAATTTTGTCTGCCGCAGCAAAAAACTCGTCCAGTGTTGTTGGAAGTTCTACACCTGATTTTTTCAGTACTTCAGGGTTTGCCCACAGCCAGTTAACACGGTGGACGTTAACCGGTACAGCCACATACTCATCTTTGTACTTCATCACTTTAGTGACAACTGACGGTAGTAGGTCATCCCACTTTTCCTGCTTCGCCGTACTTTCCAGTGAAGTAAGGAAACCTAAGCTGCCCCACTCCTGAATATCGTGTCCTTTGATTTGAGCCGCAGATGGAGGATTGCCAGATACCGCGCGAGTTTTAAGCACAGTCATCGCTGACTCGCCACCACCGCCAGCAACTGCAAAGTCTTTCCAGGTATGATTTTGTTCTTCCAGCATTTGTTTCAGAACAGCCGCAGATTTTGCTTCACCACCAGCCGTCCACCAGTGAAGCACTTCGACTTCACCCGCGTTAGCCATGTTTGCCGCAGAGAGCAGAGAAAGAGTTAGTAGGGTTTTATTTAGTTTCATTATTATCTTCCGTGTATTGGATTAGACATTCAGGTCGACGACTCGATGACCTCAAGCGTTCATACTTGAACTAAAGTCAGTCTATCCAACGAGAAAATTTTGATTGAAACAAAGCGTAACCTTAACGTAACAACTATGTTACATTAAGATTTTAGTTGATATTAAACAAACACTTGAACACGCAAGCCGCGACTAGGCAAGTTGTCAATTATGAGATCTCCGCCATGACCGTGGAGAATATTACGGCAAATTCCAAGCCCTAACCCGTGGCCCTGATCATCATCAGCCAACCGATAGTACGGCTCAAATACCATGTCGAGCTGATCTTCTGGAATGCCAGGCCCCTGATCACAAATCTCGATTTTGACCCGGCCATCAAAGTTGGTGAGGGTTATTTCCGCTTTTTCCCCATATTTCACCGCATTATCAACCAAGTTGCCGATAACGCGTTTTATCGCCAATGGCTTTGCAACGATTGATTTAATAGGACTAGGCGAAAACGTCACCCGTGTTTGTTGCTGATTATAAGGCTCAATCACGCTAGTAATGACGTCATTCAGGTCAACATTGACCGTATTTTCATGCAACTCTGTATCTCTTACGGTCTGAAGTGCCCCTTTCACCATCATTTCCAGATCATCAAGATCACGGTTAAATTTTTCACGTTTGATATCACTTTCCAGCAGCTCAGCGCGCAGCCTTAGGCGGGTAATGGGCGTTTTTAAATCGTGGGAGATTGAAGAAAACAATTGTTCCCGATCAGAAATATAATGACGAATTCGCTGCTGCATCCGATTAAATGCTCGTGTGGCGGTGACAAGCTCACTCGCGCCCTCTTCTTGTAGCGGAGCCTGCTCTACGTTCATACTCATTTCATTGGCGGCTTTTGCCAATCGCTTTAACGGCTTCACCTGCCTTTTCATCAGCAAATAAGTGAGAACCAATAAAATCGTGGTAGAAAAAATCAGAAACAGGATCTGCTCTCGCTCAATTAAGGTATCGTCTAGATTGACGTAAGGGGCTGGCAGCAAAGCGGCGATATAGAGCCACTCATCTTTGGCTAGTTCGAGTTGCACAACCAACACAGGAGGATCGATTGGGCTCAACGTTAGGGTGTGATGTGCCCACGACTTGGGTAAATCGCTCAAATAGATATCGTTTTTCAGCAAACGTAGGTTTTCGGGCAACGAGAAGTCGACCAAAATCGTGTCTACTTTTGGGAGCTTCTTTTTCAGCACCTCTTCTATCGCTTCGAGAGAAGCCAACTTAAGCGGAGTATCTTTAATTGGTTCAACAATGAGCTGCTCTCGATTAAACGACACAAAAAAGCGCGTCCCGCCCATATTACGGATCTGGTCGAGCACAATATGACGATAGCTGACAGGCAACGACTGAAAGAAGGTTACCGTTGAGGAGAACATATTCGCCATGCTTTGAGACGCATCGCGAATCCCCGCCAGTTCTTTCTGTTTTGACTCGGTATACCAAATGGTTGTTGCCACACCTTGAGCCAAAATCACCGCCAATAACGTTAAGCCTAATGTACGATTAACTAACGAGTTTGGCTTAAATCGCCGGAGAAAACGCCACCATTTATTGTTCATAACTGACTGGCACAGCGAGTAAGTAACCGTTGCCTCGCATCGTCTTTATGTAATGTGGATATTTGGTGCTTTCACCGAGACGTTGACGCAAACGGCTGAGCTGAACATCGATGCCTCGTTCAAAGGGTAACGCTTCTCGACCTCGCGTCTCTACTGAGATCGTATCTCGGTCGATTATTTGATTCGGACGTTTTAGAAAAAGCATCAACAGCGAAAAATCACTGCCGGATAAATCGTGCGATTGTTGGGTTTCTTGGTGGGTTATTCTGTGTGACAAAGTGTCCAACAGCCAATCACCAAAACGAATAGGCTTGGCTGTTAAAGGGCTGACTTGCTCTTCTTTGGTCACTTTCACTCGGCGCAATACGGCTTTAATGCGCGCATTAAGATGACGCGGATTAAATGGCTTGGCGAGATAATCATCAGCGCCGATTTCTAAGCCGATGATCTGGTCGGTGTCATCTGAAACTGCGGTCAACATAATGATTGGTGTAGACGAATGCCGACGAACCGCCTGACATAAAGAAAAACCATCTTCACCGGGTAACATCACATCGAGCAAAATAAGGTCTGGGTACCCATGTTGCTCAATGTGAAGGTGCATTTGCTCACCATCATTCACGGCACTGACGATATATCCTTGTTTCGTCAGATACTCCTGTAGCAATTCACAAATTTCTTGATCATCATCTACGACCAGAATTCTAGCTGACATTTTTCCATCCAATGTATCACTTATATTTCAGAGCAAGTGTAATCGGTACCAGAATTCATATTCAGCGACAATTTATAAATACTTTGAACCTGTCGCGGATAAATGTCACATCTTATTAACAAACCACTAAAATAAATCCCTTATGATGAGCAGCTTATTTCCATTTTTTTGCCCCACTCTGGTGGCAATTTCGCGTACTCTTCAAACTCCGGCTGAGAATCGTAAGGGTGACGCAGTAGTGCGGCCAACCGATTGACTTCACTGAAATCGCCTTCTTCGGCTTTATCTATTGCTAGTTGGGCCAAGTAGTTACGAAGAATGTATTTCGGATTCGCACGACGCATTTGTTCACAACGCTGTTCTGTGGTGACTGGTCTGCCTAGCTCATCGACTTCTAACTCGCATCGTGCCAGATAAAGATCTAACCACGCTTGGGCCGCTTCACGATCAATAAACAAATCAATCACGTCTTGAGGCGACTTTTTGTCTAAGTTAGATAGCGTTCTAAAAAAGCGCGTATAGTCTGTTTTGTTCTGATTGAGTAGCTCAAACATAGATTCAAACAAGCGCGAATCTTCATCGATTCTGTTTTTTAAACCAAGCTTACTGCGCATCAAGCGACTAAATTGCTGGCTTAAACGAACCTCAAACTGGCCAAGTGCAGCTTCTAAATCTGTACGCTCCACCAGCGGAGATAACGCGTGTGCCAGTGCCGAAAGGTTCCAAAGTGCAACTCGCGGCTGCTGGTCAAACGCATAACGCCCCTGATAGTCGGAATGATTACAGATATAGCCAGGATCGTAGTCATCCAAAAATCCAAATGGTCCATAATCGAAAGTTTGACCAAGGATAGACATGTTGTCGGTGTTCATAACGCCGTGGGCAAAGCCAAAAGCTTGCCATTTCGCAATCATGTCCGCCGTTTTCTCCACAATATTGGCAAACATCGCAGCGTATGGTTTTTCGGCTTGAGCGCATTCAGGCAGGTGCCACTCTATGACCTTATCCGCCAACAGCTTCTGCTCTGCCAGTTGATTGGTGTAAAAGAAGTGCTCAAAGTGACCGAATCGAATATGAGTTTCCGCCATACGAATTAACATCGCGCCGTTTTCCGTTTTTTCACGGTAAACCGGCGTATCGCTGACCATCATACCCAGAGCGCGGGTTGTCGGTATTCCGAGCCCTTGCATGGCTTCACTGCACAAATACTCACGAATCGTCGAACGCAGCACTGCTCTGCCATCACCCATGCGCGAATAAGGAGTAAGACCTGCGCCTTTAAGGTGGATATCAAACCAGGTACCATCCTGTCGCTGAATTTCAGCCAGTAACAACCCTCGACCATCGCCTAAATCCGGATTGTAAGTACCGAACTGATGCCCTGCATATTTCATCGCTAATGGACGAAATTCATCAAAGTTTGCTTGGCCAGAAAACACCTCAAGCAACGTTTCATCGGCTATAGGGGGCAAACCAAACTGCTGGGCAAAATCCCCATTCCAAACCACCCATTGAGTGTTCAATAACGGTTGTGGCTCTATGAAAGTGAAAAATGCCGAAGGCAGTTGGCTGTAACGATGGGTGAAATTGACCCCTTGCCAAATGGACATATTGGGTTCCTTATCTAAAAAGACTAACTACTAGTCAGTATACGTCCGATCCCAATCACCATTCAGCCATGAATTAAACATGGGTATTTATGGCTTCTATCGCTCGAAAACAAATAAGCCACTCGAGGTGAGTGGCTTACGTCTAAAACGAAATTGGTATTAGTGACGACGTCTCCAACCTAACAGTGCAAGTAACAGAAGTGACCAGTTACCGACACTTCCGCCGCCACCTGAGCTCTTACCTTTATTACTACTGGCTGCGACAACTTCAACGCTTATAGCACCTTTTGCTGTCGCGCCTGTACCATCAGAAATCACGTACTCCAACGTGACATTATCGGCTGCGCTATCTGGTGCCTGATAAGTCACCTTACCATTTTCAATATACGCAGAACCAATACCTGAAACGTTATCCACACTTTGAACCACAAGGCTGTCGCCGTTCATATCGGTGTCATTCGCCAGTACGTCGATAACAATGCGTTCATTCACCGCTACCGTCACCGCATCAGCTGAGGCAATCGGTGCGCTGTTTTGAACTTCAAGCTCGACCAAAGCGATAGATAAAGCTGCACTCACATCTGTCACCGTCAGTTGGAATGTGAAAACGTCCCCTGCTTTAGCTCCCTTAGGAATCTCGAAACTGGCAGTCACATCACTCGGATTACTCAAAGATAGAGTATCGCCAGCAACCTGCTTCCACTGATAAGTCAAAGCGTCACCATCGGGGTCACTGCTGTTAGCGGCTGATAACGATACACGGTTCCCAGCTTTCAACTCGGTGTTAATGACATCTATAACAGCATTTGGGGCAGCATTGAAACCTATTACTTCAATCGAAACATTGACTGCAGAGGAAGCGAGTGAACCGTCTGCCGACACCAAGCGGTATTGGAAGCTGTCAAATCCGACAAAGTTATGATCAGGTTGGTACTGATTGTCTGTAAAGGTGCCGTGGACAGGCTGTTGAAATACCTCGACCTCAAACTGGTAGTCGGAAGCAACGACGTCGTTAGA
Organism: Vibrio natriegens NBRC 15636 = ATCC 14048 = DSM 759; assembly: GCF_035621455.1. Classification (NCBI taxonomy): domain Bacteria; kingdom Pseudomonadati; phylum Pseudomonadota; class Gammaproteobacteria; order Vibrionales; family Vibrionaceae; genus Vibrio; species Vibrio natriegens. The sequence continues at coordinate 927,891 of NZ_CP141822.1, read as the reverse complement.
CATCAAGTTCAGTGACAGTACTGTGTTCTTATCCGTCTGGTAACTATCTGGCTGTGCTTCAACAATCTTAGCGCTTTCGTAGTTCAGCAATACAGCAAACGGAACCGTTGAGAAGCTAGACTCAAGCAAACCTTCAGAATACTGCTCACTGCTCTTGCCAACCCACATCTTGGGTTGAGTTGCTTTCTCCATATCCAATAAGCGGCTAAAGTTGAAGCTTTCTTCGAATTCACCGCCTTCAATTTCAACCACAATAATATGTTGACCAGCACTTAACTGTGTCGCGTGCGGAAATAGAATCCGAGATGACTTCTTGAAACTACCTTGTTGCAATAGTTCCGCATTTTGTTGATTCAATACCAAGCTATATTCATTATTACCCTCGTTAGGGAAGCGCCACACGCGAAAGGTCATATCGCGCTGTGGTGAACTTTTCTCAGCATAGATCTGTAATCCATCCAACTCTGTATCTCGACTTAAATCAAGCAGCACTGCCAACACATTTTCATCATTTGAGAAGACGAATTCTTGATGGAAGGTGTTTAACCACGCCGATTTATTCGCATCATTCAGTTTAGTTAGTAAAAAACTGCCGCCATTTGCACTGCTAGAGATATCTGAAATCGAAACATCAGTGTCGAACCCTGTGATGACATTCAACCCTGGGTTAGAGAAATCAGAAATCTCGCTGCCGCCATTAGGGTATAAATCCCCCTGATCGCTTCGTTCGCCCTTTTCCAATTCACCTCTGCCATCCGCTTGCATCACTTGAACTTGCATATCTCCCAATCCATTGAACTGATTGAGAATGTTGACAGACATGGCAAGTACACCTTCAGCCGCCAAAGCTTGGTCATAATCTTTGAAAGTTCGATTTTCTAAATAAACTCGCGGACCATATTCTTTGAGGTATGGATCAAGGTAGACCAGCTTAACTTCATCATCTGTTAATCCGTGAGGCATGTTACTTTGATGAGCAATTGTCGGCACTACAAAACCAGCGGCATGCCTGCTCCATGCAGTCATATTGACTGGCGTTTCACCAGGATAAGAATCGCCGGGCTTCATCGCCCATGAGCCTGCACCCATGACGCCCCAGGTACCGATCGATGCCTTACTGTATCGAGCGTAAAGATCAGGCAATCCGAGCATTAGGTGCCCTAGTTCATGAACGATAACCCCTAAGGTAGATTGGTGCGTTGCCTGATAGTCAGCAAACAAGCAGTAGTCTTTAATAGTCGTGCCATCGATTTGAACATCGTTATGAAAGTACCTATGAGGCCAGATTGCCGGCTTGTTTAGAACTCCCGTCGAACGGTCACCACCAGCAAACACAAACATGACCGACAACTCTGTCGCATCCACGGTGCCATCCCGATCACGATCGTAACTCGACAAATCTATATATGGGTCAAGCTTGCGATACGCTTCTGCGAACACAAGGTTCATTTTATCTGTACAAAGGCTATCGCTGGTACTGGCATGACAATCTGGATGACGAAGTGGTACAGTCACGTCAATCACACCATCGTTCACCGTGCCGTAGCTTTCAATCGCTGGGATAACCTTATATTTCCCCAAAGAGTTCTTGTCATAGTAGTCAACGACACTTTGCCCGTTTTGATCGAAGACTCGTTGCTCAAAATCATGCTTCATAACCTGATTAGTAAACGAAACCTGGACAACTAAGAGAGGTTGCTGCGTCACTCCAGAGCTACTCATTGCCCTATAAACTACATTTGTATCTGAAGCTGCACGTAATAGGTTCTTACGCGCCATAGGCTCCATGGTTCGTAATGAGGAAAGGTGGGGCTGGATAGATAAATCTGGTCGAGACTTGGAAGATTCGGGCGCTACAGTAGTTTGCGTTTTCTTTATACCAGTAGACACTAATTCTAGGGCGTCTGATTCACGTAAAACTTGCGCAAAAAACCACTCTCCGTCTCTCTGTATAAGTGCGTTACCTTGCTTATCTTCAAACCAGTGAAAATCTGGGGTCCCTCTTAAAATCGCTTCGCTTGACGTTCCGTCAGTTAACTTGATTTCATGCCAGATAGGTGACGGTGGTGTGGTTGCCATGCTCTTTCCTGCCAGTAAAGCAGATAACACGGTTAACGCAACTAGGTTGAATTTCAAAATACGACTCCTTGTTCTCAATTCGCTTTCAGCACGCTACATCAACGCCTATAGTCACAGTTTCCATTGGTGGAGCTTATGCCTGAAAGATAAGTCCGGCCGTTAATATAGATTTTTCGAATGCATGGTACAGAAAGGTGAAAACGATGGCATATAAGGTTCGAAATTTCACAAACAAATTTGCGTGGCAGACCTCGTATTTGATCCAGATGGGAGATCGCTGCTTTTTAAACAGCGATCAAAGTAAGATCCTGATGTTTCTCTTATAAATCAACCGGTCAATACCGTATCTTCAGGGTATTTAATCAGAGTAGGTTCTGGGCGAGCTAACATATAAGCCAAAGTCAAAGGACCGATACGGCCAATGATCATCACCACGATCATGATGTATTTGCCCGGTTCCGATAGTTCTGCCGTCAGACCTGCGCTAAGGCCGACTGTGGCAAAAGCAGATATCGTCTCAAACATAACTCTATCAAACGCCGCATCCTCAGTGATCATCAGTAGAAACATTGCGGTTGTCAGTATTGCTCCGCTCACCACGATAATCGCGAGCGACTTAGTGACAGTTGGCCAGTTGACGGTGCGTTTGAATATCACGACGTGTTTCTTTTGGCGTAAAAAAGTCCAGGTCGCCAAAAAAGCAACGGTAAAAGTCGACACCTTAATCCCGCCGCCTGTTGAGGTAGAACCAGCACCAATCAGCATCAGAATAATCATGATGAGTAAGGCAGGCTGAGAGAACTGAGATAAATCAACACTATTAAAACCTGCAGTACGGGCACTGGCAGATTGGAAAAACGCTGCAAGCCACTGCGCTGACAAAGGTAGCGATTCCATCGTATTCGGATTGCTTCGCTCTAACAGCCAAAACAGTAACGTGCCCACCAACAATAGTACTGGCGTCGCAATCAGCATGATTCGAGTATGAAGATGGAAGGAGTTAAACCCTTTACGCCAGTTTAACCAGATATCCCCGACAACAGTAAAACCTAAGCCACCGAAAATGAACAACCCTGCAAGGGTAAAGATCACCAAAGGGTCATTCACAAATCGGGTCATGCTATCTGAGAATAGGGCAAAGCCTGCGTTATTAAATGCGGAAATTGAATGGAACAACGCGTAGAACATTCCAGTCTGCCAGCCCATTTCCGGCACCCAACGAAAAGACAGAACGATAAAACCCAGCGTCTCTGCCACTAGGGCAAATACCATGATTTTTTTAATCAGATTACGCAGGTTAACATGCCGATCCTGACCAAGCGCTTCTTTGGCCAATGCTTGCTGACGTAAACTCAACCGCATACCGAATAAATAGAGCAGCACAGCAGACAAAGTCATTTGCCCTAATCCACCAATTTGCATTAGGCACATTAAGAGAATTTTACCCGCCAACGTGAAGTGCTGACCGGTATCCACAACGCCGAGGCCCGTTACACTGATCGCAGAAGTCGCCGTAAATAAAGCATCGGTGATTGATAATCCGCTGACAGAAAAGACGGGAAGCGTGAGAAGTATCGCAGAGGGCAATAGCACTCCGAGAAAACTCATTAGGATAATCCGAGGCTCGCTGCCCTTCTCTTTTGTCCTTTGGCTATCTGGAACGTAAAATAAGCCTTTTTGGTGAAAATGCATCATAGTGACTTCAATGTGCGGGCCAGTTTTTCCTCTGGGCCAACCACAATCATAAGGTCGCCAATTTCTAAGGTCACATCCATGCTGGGCGCTTTAGTGATCTCCGGCCCACGTTTAAAGCCAAGAACTTGCACACCTTCAACCTGACATAGAGACAGCTCGCCTAGCTTTTTGCCCATCCAGCGAGAACCAATCACAAACTCGGTCATTGCCAAGTCGCTGCCTAGTGGATGGAAGTCTAGCACTCTTCTGTCGAGCATTTTACGCGCGACGCGAATCCCCATGTCACGCTCAGGCATGATGACATGATCAGCACCAATCTTTTGCAGAACTCTGGCCTGGAACCGGTCGTTGGCTTTGACCCAAATCGATCTGACCCCGGCTTCTTTCGCAATTAAGGTGGCAAGAATACTGGCATTCACATCGGTGCCAATCGCAATCATCACCATATCGTAATCGTCGAGTTTTAGCTCCGCGACGGTCTCTTCATGAGTGCAGTTTGCTACGATAGCCTGACTGACAAACCCAGCAGCTTCTCTTACTTTATCTTCGTCAATGTCGACGGCTAAAACTTGAGAGCCCGCATCTTGCAGCTCTTTACATACAGCCAAACCAAATCGACCAAGGCCGATAACAGCGAATTGCTTATCACCTTTTTTCATTTATGCCTCTTTTATGCATTTAGTAGCAAGAGAAAAAGTCTGCGCCTATTTTTTCCCCTGTGCAAACCAGACGACAGAAAATTAACCAAAGCCTTACCAAGCTTAGGTTACAAATGTTAAGCGTATGACATGATTTGTTTTTTTTCATCGTTATGCTTAACAAAAGATAGATATCTAAAGATCAAGAATATAAAAAAAGCCGCATTAAAATGCGGCTTACTATCAAGAGGTATTTACCCTGCTATCAATCTCTCGTCTGACGTTTATCAGATTGAGAACGGTCTTCCTGAGGTTTGCGCTTATTCTTTGGCACATAGTTAAGAATAGAAATTGGTACTGGTTTTCTTGGTGCAAATCCGTCAATTTCAACACGCTCAAGCAAGTGGCCTAATCGGCTTTCAATCATGCATAAGTTTTTGAAGTCGTCCTTTGATACCAGTGAAATAGCTTCACCTTGCGCACCAGCACGACCTGTACGTCCAATTCGGTGTACGTATTCATCCGCCGGGTAAGGTAAGTCGTAGTTAATAACCACTGGCAGATTATCGATATCGATACCGCGAGCCGCAACGCCTGTCGCGACCAGGTACTGGATCTCCCCGGCTTTAAACTGCTCAATCAGCTCCTGACGCACACGCTGATTACGCCCACTGTGGAACGCTTCTGCAACAATGCCACGCTTCTCCAGCTGGCTGACCAATTTCGCAGCGCCGTGTTTGGTTTCGATAAAGATCAGAACTTGTGACCAGTCATTCTCTTTGAGCATGTGACTCAACAATGACGATTTCATGTCTTTATCGACAGTAGTAATCCACTGCTTAATATTTGATTTAGAAGCACTATGTTTCGCAATCGTAATCTCTTCAGGATCGACAATCGCATTCTTCGCTAGATCACGAACAGGGTTAGAAAGCGTGGCAGAAAACAGCAGGCTTTGCACATCCTCTGGCATGCAATCAACGATTTTATCTATTGCATCGATGAAGCCCATATCCAGCATCTTGTCTGCTTCATCTAAGACCAGCATTTCTACTTCATCAAAGTGAATCGAGCGTTGACCGTACAGGTCAATCAGACGACCCGGAGTACTGACTACAATGTCCACACCGTCAATCAATGCTTGCTTCTGCGGTGCGTACTCAACGCCACCAAACATCGCCATTGAGCGTATTGGCAGGTTCTTACCGTAGGCTTCAATGCTTTGATGTACCTGAAGCGCTAGCTCACGCGTTGGCGTAAGAATGATGGCACGCGCACGTTTTTTACGCTGCGTTTCGCCCTGACTGAGCTTCTCTAAGATTGGTAACACAAAGCTGGCTGTTTTACCGGTACCGGTTTGCGCTGCTGCGATCAAGTTACTCCCGCGCAGTACAATAGGAATGGCTTTTTGCTGAATAGAAGTCGGTTTTTCATAACCTAGCGCCATCACTGCATCAGTGATTGGTGCGCTTAAACCAAGCTTAGAAAATGGCATAGAAACGTCTCAACGGAGGAAATGGGCGCGTAGTGTATCAGTAACAGAGTGATTAATCAGCTTAGCTGTACTGAGAAGTTCTACCCTTTAAATAAAACATAAGCTTAGCAAGAAAACGGGATTTATCCGCTACTTCACATTTACTCAGCCGGAATCTCGCTATGCTACTAACGTGTGGATGACTGGAAGGCTTCATGGATATTTTATTGCTAGTAGGATTGATAGGTTTAATTACGCTCAATGGCGTCTTTGCGATGTCGGAAATTGCATTGGTCGCAGCCAAAACAAGCCGTCTAAAAACGATGGCAGAAAACAGCAAACGCGCAACACTGGCTTTGGAACTCAAGAATAATCCGACACAGTTTTTATCAACGATCCAAATCGGCATCACTGTAATTGGTCTACTAAGCGGCATCTTTGGCGAAGCCACACTCTCCGTTCCTTTAGGACAATGGTTAGTGAGCCAGGGTATAGAAAAAGAGATTGCCAACTTTGTAGCCACGTTTAGTGTGGTTTTGTTGATCACATACTTCGCCATTGTGATAGGTGAATTGGTTCCCAAACGTATTGCGCAAAATAATGCAGAAATGATTGCGATCAATGTGGCTTACCCAATTCATTGGTTAGCCAACTTAGCCCGACCATTTGTTTTTCTTTTGACTTTTACCACCGATACCTTGCTCAGGATATTGGGGCAAAATGAGAGTAAAAGTGAGGTCGTCACAGAAGAGGATATCGTCGCCATCGTCAGCGAAGGTTCCGAATCTGGCGCTATTGAGCCTCAGGAACAATTGATGATCCAAAATCTTCTCCATCTTAACGATCGCCTTGCACTCTCGTTAATGACGCCTCGCTCTGAAATTCATTATCTCGACGCCACACTACCCATTGACGCAACCCTAAAAAGCCTTCGACAAACCCAGCACTCGGTTTGGCCAATATGCAAAGGCGGCCTGGATAACATCATCGGTACGATTTCTTCCAAAGTGCTGCTGGATGAATATGACAAGCTCTCGATCGAACGGCTTAATAAACGTCTAAAGCAACCGCGTTTTGTACCCGAGTCGATGAAAGGGCTGCCTTTACTGAACTATATGCAACAAACCAGTACCGAGATGGTATTTATCGTCGACGAATATGGTGATGTTCAAGGATTAGTGACCTTCTATGACTTACTCAAGTCAATCGCCGGAGAGCTGGGTATGGAGCCTCAGCACATATGGGCCAAACAGCAAAAAGACGGCAGTTGGCTGATGGACGCACTCATCCCATTAAATGAACTCAAAAACAAACTCCAGCTGAGCAACATTGAAGGAGAAGAAAGCGAAGGTTTTCAGACCCTAAACGGCTTCCTCACTTGGTTAATAGACCGTGTGCCTGCTCAAGGAGAAATCATCGAGTACCAGAACTGGCGATTTGAAGTACTGCTGATGAAAAGTAACCGCATCGTGCAGGTTAAAGCATCCCAACAAGTGCCTGCGGAAACACCCGAAGAGCCTGAGACTTAGAAGTAAGCGGCATAAAAAACGCCTCCAGTGGGAGGCGTTCTTTATTGATGTGAAGTCTACTGAATTAGAACAAGTAAGTTGCACTTACGTATGCGCTGCGGCCTTTCTCTGAGTAACCGTAGTAGTCGTCTTCATCATCCAGCTCAACGTCAAAGATGTTGTTCAAACCCGCTTTCAGGTTCACTTGCTGGAGGTCATAAGAAACGCCCAGACCAACCAATGTGTAGCCGTCCACAGTTTTATCTTCGCTACTTAGATTTGTGATCACCTGCTTACCGATGTAGTTGACGCGAGCAAAAGTGGTCAACGAGTCGAATACTTGCCAGTTCACATCCAAGTTTGCTAAGTGTTCAGGCGTATCTGTTAGCTTTTCGCCAGAGCTCTTATCCTCTGCATCCGTGTATGTGTAGTTCGCTGACAAATTGATGTTCTTAGTAATGTCATACCAAGCTTCCAGCTCTATACCTTTGATTTCTGCTCGGCCAATGTTTTGGTAAGTGATGATTGGCATGGTGCCATCCATACCTACCGCAGTACTGGTGTCTCGCTCGATTTTGTTCTTCAGCTTAGAGTAGTAGTAGGTCAAGCCCAGACCTAGCGAGTCCGTCTCGTAAGCCAGGCCCGCTTCATAGCTTTCTGACTCTTCTGGTTTCAAATCATCATTACCGGTTAACCAACAGCGGTTACCACAACTTATCACACGAACTTGGTCGCTACTCTCCATCATACCCGGAGCACGGAAGCCACCGCCGCCGCCCGCTTTTGCAACAAACTCATCAGTAAAACTGTAGACGGCATAAGCACGTGGGCTGAAGTGACTGCCGTAGACCTCATGGAAGTCTTCACGACCACCCAGTGTTAGCGCCAGCTTATCCAAATCGAACTCACTCTGCAGGAATACTGCACCTTGGTGGTAATCGATATCACCAGAAGGAATGTCGCGACTGTTGGTCAGTTCTGAGGTACGGAATTCGCCACCAAACACCCACTCGTGACTGTCTCGCCATAAACCAGACAGTTTGAAATCGGCGTAATTATTCTGCAACTCCACGTCCGCTGAGCCATTGGTGTACGCGGTACTGCCGTCATTCAAATCCATGGTTTCGCCATACAAACGAGCCTGAGAGTCAAACCCCGACCAATTACCTTCATGCGTTAAACCGTAATTCCAGCGCGTAGAATCCTGAGTATTGGTTTGGTCTCCGGAACGAGGGTGCACCCACTCGGCTTTTCGTTCGTCCTTGGTGTACGTTACATCGGCAATCAGCTTTTGCTCGTCTGTCAGTTGCCATGACATTTCACCGAACACGTTTGTGGTATCTTTTTTCTCCAAAGCATCGTAATCAGGCGTCGCATCGGTGCGCCATGGGTCACGAGTCGAGCTTTCAACGATGATGCTACCTGCCAGTTCTGACGTCAATTCGCCACTTGCGTAAGCATGGCCTTTCCAGCCATCGCCGCCATTACCTTCTAGCAAACTTTCATATTCAAGCCCTAGCGAGCCAGCCATCTCTTCTGTTGGTGTTTTTAGAATCACGTTCACTACGCCACCCATCGCCTCTGAGCCGTACAGAGAAGAAACCGGGCCGCGCACCACTTCGATACGTTCAATGGCCGTCAAAGGAATCGTCGATAGATCAAAGTCGTTACCACGAATTAATGCATCTTGAGAATTGATACGACGGCCATTAATCAGGATCAGAGTATGCTTTGACTCAAGACCACGAATACGAATGGTGTTACGACCGTACGCGGCACTGCTTAAAACACTAACGCCTGTAGCACTACGTACTGCTTCAGAGATGTCTTTCACTGGCATCTTTGCGATGTCTTCCGCAGTAATAACCGACACAGATGCAGGAGCAGTAAGCTCAGAATGTTGAGTTAATGACGCGGTAACAACCACGCGTTCCATTTCTGGATTTTCACTCTGCTGCGCTGCATTAGCTTGACCACTAAAAGCAGTCACTACTGCTGCTGCCAAAATGGAAGGCATAAACGAAGGCTTTTTCACTTGAGTATTCACTGCATATCCTTATATCTATTTTTTGTATTAATTAGGCTCGCCAACTTTAATAAATAACTGTATAAATAGCAATAATTATCAGTTGCATTATCATTTATGTTTTTTGGTTGGTTTTTACTGTGAATAAAAAGAGTTTGAAAAATATTAAGTTAGATGAAATTCTCTCCCCTAACTGCTTCCACTTTAGGACAACCAGTCCGCTGATTCAGATGGTGAAAGCCACACCAGATATGTACGCCAAAGCAGGCTTACCTTTAGAAGAGGAACATATCCAGAAATCAGTACGAAAACGGCAGGAAGAATTTAGAGCTGGGCGCCACGCCGCACGTGCCGCAATCAGAAAACTGACTTCAGACAATGCTTTTGCGGATCAATCCCCCATTTTGGTTGGCGCATCTAGAGAACCCGTTTTCCCTAACACTGTTAGCGGTAGTATTAGTCATACAGACTCCCTGTGTTTGGCGGCGTGTGCGGTTAAAAATGATGTGCCAAGTATTGGGATTGATGTTGAAAACAATCAAAATCTTGCCGCTCACCTTCTTCCTGCGATTTACACACCCAATGAACAACATCGCCTACAGAAATCAGACGCCATCCCAAACATTCTTATCTTCAGTATCAAAGAGAGTTTATTCAAATGTCTGTTTCCTTTCGTGAGGGTATATTTCGACTTTTTAGATGCCGAAATTGCGCTGCACCCCGAGACGGAAAACAGCGGGCAGTTTCAGTTTGAGTTGATTGGAGATAACCGAAGTGATCTCCAATCCGCCCTGCCAGATTTAACGTTTCACGGTTATTATTGCTTTACCGAACAAACCGTTTTCTCGCTGTGCTTTTTTACTCCTTAAATTACCAAGAGTCCCTATTCAATCACCTTTTGAATTACCACTCTCTGGCGCTGATTCACAAGCGGTAGCCTCTTCTTTAGCTGCGCTTTCCACTTCTGAGGAATTTCAACGCCAGCCGCACTCAACTGCCGGGTTTGTGGGCCTAAATACCAGTAAGCATCCACCAACTGATCAACGGGTGTCTCAGAGTAAGGATTCACCGTAGGTTTGTTAGGAACCAGATCGGCAAAGTTCATCTGGCTAAACCTTGGCTGTTGGGTGGAATAGATACCCAATTCCAGCGAGTCTTGTTCAAGCGTTGTCGGCAACATATGTGGCCATACCGAAACGTATTGGACACCAAATCTCTGTGCGGCTAACACCCCAAAAGGATGATGGCGAGTTGAGCCAAATGTAGGAGAACGCTTGAGAATATGCCTTGCGCCGACGAGCACGACCACACCTTTGTCATTTTGGCGCTTGATGACTTCAATACCTTCAACCAGAGCCTGGTCTCGCTCTGCATTAAGCTGGGCAAGCTGTGACGGATGACGAAGTTCTTGCCAATCGAACGGAGGCTCGGTCAGTACAACTTTGATAGGAGTGTTACGCTGTGCGTTTGCTTGCTTTAAGCGTCGGAAAAACTCGCCATAGCAAGGGTGCATCCAGGCAGGAAAAGCGATGGAATCTAGCCAGACTGCAGCCAGCTCATCATCAGAAATGTCACCTCCTGACAGATAATCATCCAACATTTTTTGATGCTTGGCGTTACCAAACTCGACAAACAGATGAGTAAACACACCATCCAACGCCTCAGAGAGCAAAACCTGCGTCATTTGCTCAAAAAGGTCTGCATACCAATGCGCTTCACCAATAGCCAAAACAGAGCCAGACTCCAGTTTGCCTTTGAAGAAAGTCAGAGGGGAAATGCTCCCCTCCCACTTATTCTCTGGTAACAACGGATGACCAGAATTAAACATCAAATTTCGCTCTCAGTTCTTCAACCATTCGGGTTCCAATAAGACGTAACATGTCTGGTCGCATCATATCTCGGTGAATACAATCAACATCCACGACATTGATTTCACCATCCATGTAATTAAACCAACCATTGCGATCCAAGAATGACTCTTCTGGTGGCTTCTCAGCATTGAAGAACAACATATCACCCTGATAGCGATAATCTACCGAATCTCGTACGCGATGGTTGTTGTTGATCACCACTTCGATCATCGCAGAGATGGTCTCGGAGCTCAGGTGAGCCATCGACGATCCCGCATCTTGTAAGATGTCGATAACTTCTGGCTTAGTAATGCTGCTATGCGCTGATTCATCAAACTCAACGCCCGCCATTCGAATCAATGCCCCCAGAGCTTGCTCTTCACCAGGTGGATTCATGGTCTGCCACTGCTCTGTAGGGTAGGAATCAAGCAAAGTAAGTAAACCGACTTCTTGTCCTTGCTGCTGCAAGATACCCGCCATCAAGTGCGCAATCATGCCACCAATAGACCAGCCAAGTAGATGGTAAGGACCGAAAGGCTGTTCTTCACGGATAGCAGCGACATAATCTTCTGCCATCTCCTTCATCGTTTTCGGCAAAGCCAAAGAAGGATCGCCAAGGTTACGAGCCTGCACACCATATAGAGGAATGTTAGATGGAATAATTGGCGTCAGCGCCGCATAACACCAGCTTAGACCACCTGCAGGGTGAACACAGAATATGGCGGCTTTACCCTCGCGTTTACGCAGTGGCAATAGCATATTAAGCGCTTCATCACTTTCGCTACCATTTAGTTTGGCTGCAATGCCAGCAACGGTCGGAGACTCAAACACCGCGGCCAGTGATAGCTCAATGCCCATGATCTCTTTTACATGCGCAATAAGCTGCGCCGCTAACAGAGAGTGTCCGCCAAGCTCGAAGAAATTATCTTCAACGCCCACAGCAGGAAGCTCCAATAACTGGCAGAACAGCTTACACAAACGTTCTTCGACCAAATTACTCGGCCCTTTTGTACCGACCTGACCAGATAGATCGGGTTTTGGCAGCGCATTACGGTCAAGTTTTCCGTTTGGCGTTAACGGAAACGCATCGAGCTCAACAAAATAGCTCGGTACCATGTATTCTGGCAGAGGATCTGCGAGATATTTCTGCAGTTGGGCGGCATCAATAGCTTGTTCCGCATCTTCTGCCGTCACGTAAGCCACCAGACGTTTATCGCCATCACTGTATTCTTGAGCCAACACCGCAACTTGTGCCACATCGGGATGGCTGGCTAACGCATTTTCGATCTCTTCTAGTTCAATACGAAAGCCGCGGATTTTGACCTGAAAATCACTGCGACCACAGTATTCTATCGCCCCATCTTCACGCCAACGTGCGAGATCGCCCGATAAGTACATTCGGCTTCCTGTTGGGCCAAATGGATTGTCAATAAACCGCTCTGCCGTCAGTTCTGGCTGACCATGATAGCCGAGCGCAAGCTGACGCCCCGCAATATAAAGATGACCAACCACGCCCGGTGGAACCGGATTAAGCGCATCATCCAGAATGTAGATTTGTGTATTCCAAACCGGGCGACCAATTGGGGTCGAGCTGCCTTGCGTATTGGCTTCACTCGGCCAGTAAGTCACATCGACGGCAGCCTCGGTTGGGCCATATAAGTTGTGTAGCGGCGCATCGAAGGATTGGTAATATTGGTTTACCAACTCAACCGGCAAGGCTTCCCCACTACAAAACACCTGGCGCAAGCTTTGACATAGTTGCGCATCCGCCTGTTGCACAAAAATCTGCAGCATCGATGGAACGAAATGCATTGTGGTGATCTTTTGGTTTTGGATCATTTCCTGCAGATAAACCGGATCTTTGTGCCCATCTGGTTTCGCCACCACCAAACAAGAACCGACGATCATTGGCCAGAAGAATTCCCACACTGACACATCAAAGCCCGCTGGTGTTTTTTGTAACACGCGGTCGTTGGCATCAATCGGATATTGATCGTGCATCCATAGCAATCGGTTCACGATAGCATCATGACTCACTACCACGCCTTTTGGCTTACCAGTCGAGCCGGAGGTATAAATCATATAAGCCGGCGAATGTGGTTCTGGATGAACTTGGGGTGGTAACGGCTCTACATTCTTATAAATAGCAGGAAATGTTTCACCATCGACAAGTTTACTCTCGTACTCGTGTGGCAACTTGGATTGTAATGCCGAAGTCGAGAACACGAGCTTAGGTGCAGAAGATTCCAGCATGTAATGAATGCGACCTTCTGGGTAGTCCGGGTCAATCGGCACATACACCGCACCAGCAGCGAGAATGGCTTGTTGTACAACGATTAACTCTTCACTTCGCGGTACACAAACAGCAATGCGATCTCCTGCTTCCACACCTTGGGCAAACAGCCAGTTCATCAAAGAGTAGACCTTTCGACTTAACTGCTCATAGGTGAGTGTTTGATTCTCAAAAATCAGTGCAGGAGCATGAGGCGTCAAGATTCGTTGTCTTGCCATCAAGGCTGATAAGGAAGTTTCTGGAACAGAATGAGCGGTATCGTTCCAGGTATTGATCACTTTTTCTCGTTCACCAGCAAGCAAAATGCTGACATCACTGATCTTACACTGACTCGCACCCTGCTCACGAGCAGCCGCAAAAAAGTCACTCATAAAATGGAACAGACGCTGCTGGTGTTCTTGAATTTCACGCTCTGAATAAAGCTCGGGGTTGGCATCCATATCCACATGCAACTCGCCGCCAAGATCATAACAGTACAGAGAAATGTCATCCACGGGCCCCGCTGAAAGGTTATGTGCCTTAGAATTTAGCTCTCCAAACTTATGCTCATACTCAAACGGCATAATGTTCACCAGCGGACCAAACAGGTTACGGTTGTCTTTGACCAGATTAAGTTCTCGGTGTAACTCTTCATAACGGTAGCCTTGATGACGACGTACAGAAGAGAACTCTTGGTTGACCTGCTTGACCAAGGTTTTGATATCCAGCCCCTCATCAAAGCTGACTCGTACTGGCAGAATATTCACTCGCATTGCAGGCGTTTGAATTGCCACGGAGCCTAACCGCCCCATGAGTGGCACACCAAGCACCACTTCCTTCGAGCGAGTCATACGATGAACATACGCCGCAATAGAGGCGATAAGAACACTGTACCAGTGTGTACGGCACTGCTTCGCCAATAATTCCATCTGCTGAAAATCGCTGACTGGCATCACACCCTTGAGGCGCAGAAAGTGATCGGAAGTGACCGTTGGCTGACCTGCTAAGTTGACCGTGTCTGAGTGGTCTGCATAGCGTTGTAAGTAAAAAGCGCGATCGTTTTGATATTTCTCTGAGGCTTTGTAGTTGTCGTCTTCTGTTAGCATCGCTTGCTGGTCAACAAACTCAACCTTATCAAATGGTTTGCCTTTGATAAGCTGGCTGTAAATATGCGCGACTCGGGACACAATTAATGACATGCTGTAACCATCAATTGCGATATGGTGCAGTGATAAAAACCAAACGAATTTGTCTTCCGCCAGCTTAAGCAGCGCCATAGAAAAAAGTGGCCCCTGCTCTAGGTTGACGGGTTGTTTCAATTGCACTTTCATCCAGTCAATCGCGGCATTCAAAGGCTCTGATTCAGAAGAAAAATCAAATCGGTCCACTTGCCAAGGCTGTCGCTCTATCACCATGCGAGGCCCTTCGGTCGTCGTGACAAATTTAGCATGCAATGAGTCAACTTCTTCAATAGCGGCTTTGACTGCCTCGACGAAACACGGCTCATCTACCGCACCGTCAATCAGTAGATATTCGCCAGTTTTATAAATTGGGTTTTCTGGATCTCGAAGCTGCGCAAACCAAATCCCTGCTTGCGCATCCGTTAGCGGTAGCAACTGCTCCGCCGTATAAGGTAAATCGTACATTTCCGTTCCTTTACTACTTGTCCTTGCCAGGCACTAGGTGCGCTTCTTCTCAATCAATTGCCACCAGTGAGCCAAACAAGGCTGAGCAGCAAGCTCCATAAAACTTAAATCCAGCCCCGCCTGTTGCCAGTCACCGACCAGAGACATAATTCGAACCGAATCCAGACCGAAATCGAGCAAGCTATCCTTCGGTTCGATTTCTTCAGCAGGAACGTCAAGCAAAGTCGCCAGTTGCAGAGCTAACTCTTGCTCAGATTGAGGAATCTCGTGAGTAATTGGCATATCGCTGACCTGGCTCAGTAGCTGTTGTTTATCCAAGACATAGCCACATCGGCCCGCGACATAATTCAGTGCCATTTCATGCTCGCTCTCTGAAAAGTCCGCCACCGCATCAGAAACCATAAAGGCTTGAATGTCGGTCATGAACGCTTCAGAAGCGGTCTGTAAACAACCAATATGCGCGTATACACCAACGATGATCAGCTGGTCTCGCCCGGTTTCATCCATCATGGATTTAAGCGGCGTGCGCTGGAATGCACTGTAGCGCCATTTGGTATAAACGATATCTTGCTCTGTAGGCGCAAGTGCAGGCATGATTCTCGTAATCGTGTCATCAGCTTTTAGGCCCGGGCCCCAGAAGTCCGTCAATAATGCTCTATCGTCCTGACACTGATCGCCAGGTTGCGCGGTATATACCACTGGAATGCCCACTTCAATACAGGCTTGTTTGATCTGTTGGATGTTCTGCGTCAAGGTTTGAATCAGTTCGCTGTCCAAATCGTAAAAGTTCAGAAAATACTGCTGCATATCGTGGATCAGTAATACGGCACGCTCTGGATCTACCGACCAAGATACGCGATTTTGGGGGATCGCTTTAGATAACGGATAACCCGCAATAGCTGGAATTGCCATGAGGCATTTCTCCTAAAATTCGTAGATAAAAGTCAGGTTTGGTTGAGTGGGTTAAACCAACTCAAGGAGTTTGTTCTTGTTGATCTTTCCGACAGGGGTTTTCGGCAATACATCGACGAAAATGACGCGATCTGGGATCTTAAATTCGGCCAACCCTCGATTTCTCAGGAAGCGCTTTATTTCGATCGGTTTTGGTTTATCTTCAAGACAAACTAATGCGGCACAACTGCGCTCACCCAGATAATCATCTGGTATCGCGATAACAGCCGCATCATGGACGGCGTCATGCACCATCAAATGATTTTCGATCTCTTGTGCTGCGATTTTCTCTCCGCCGCGGTTGATCTGTTCTTTATCGCGCCCGACGACTTGTAAGTTCCCTTCTTTGCTTAACACCACCACATCGCCTGTTCGGTAATAGCCCCCCGCAATAAAGGAACGTTGATTGTGCTCCGGTGCGTTGTAGTAGCCGCGAATCGTGTACGGGCCTCGTGCGCATAACATGCCAGCCGTACCCTGAGGCACAGGTTCGCCCATTTCGTTAACAACGAGTATCTCATCAGCGGGTGACATCGGCCGGCCTTGCGTGGACACAATGACGGAGTCTGGATCGTCCAACCTTGTGTAGTTCACCAGCCCTTCAGCCATACCGAACACCTGTTGCAACGTGCAGTTTAATGTCGGTTTGACACGTCTCGCAGCCGCTTCACTAAAGCGCGCACCACCGACCTGAAGCACTTGTAACGAGCTGATGTCATATTTGGTCCGAGGCGCTTCATCTAGCCACAACAACGCCAAAGGTGGCACCAGTGCTGCTACGGTAATCTGATGGTTTTCAATCAATTGAAATGCGGTCTGTGGACTCGGATCAGGCGAAAGCACCACCGTTCCACCAGCCATAAAACATCCTAGAGCACCAGGCGAGCTCAACGGAAAGTTGTGCGCAGCGGGTAGGACACACAAATAGCGAGTTTGATGTGAAAACTTGCAAACATCATTGCTGGCGCGAACACTGTAGAGGTAATCCGTATGGGTACGCGGAATCAACTTTGGCGTGCCGGTTGTGCCACCAGATAACTGGAAGAAAGCAAAGTCTTGTTCCTGCATCGGCTCGGTTGCCGCGTTCGATAAGAAAAGTGAGTCTAGGTCGACACTACCCGTTGGTTTTAGACTGTTATCACCGGCCCAGACAATGGTCTCCAACGTTGGTAATTCATTCGCGACTTTTTGCGCAATATCGGCGGTATCAACACCTATTTGTGGCGCAGTAATTAACGCTTTTGCCTCAGTAAAATGACAAAAGTATCGAATCTCATAATATCGGTGGGCCGGTAAAGCTAATACAGGCTGAACACCAATTTTCAATAGAGCAAAAAAGCTCAGGTAAAACGCGCCGATATTAGGTAAGTGCAAGACGGCTTTATCGCCAGCCTTCAGTTTCAGCATTTGTTGGAAGCCTGCTGCCAGTTCATCAACCTGAACGGCTAACGCTTGGTAAGTCCATTGCTGGTCACCGGATACAAGTGCAATCTGTTCGGGATATGTTCGAGCGCTGACTTCAAGCATCTCCGGTATAGTTTGCGCCGTCCAATAGCCTGCTTCCTGATACTGGCGTACGGTCTCTTCTGGCCAAGGTGTAAACCCAGCCGCTTTCATGCTTGGCAGTTTCACACCACTACCTCCATGTTGTCCTGAACTTCAATGCCAATTGCATTCAGTACGGTACGCATTTTGTTGCCCGTTTCTTCTAGCTCACTTTGTGGCTCAGAACCACTGACAATTCCCGCCCCGGCGTAAACGCGCAGACGCATTTTTTCCACTTCCGCGCAGCGAATCACTACGACCCATTCACCATTACCGCGGGCATCCACCCAGCCGACCAGGCCAGTAAAGTAACCACGATCAAAAGGCTCAATTTTTTCGATAAAATCGTAGGCCTGAGCAGTCGGATAACCACATACCGCAGGCGTTGGATGAAGTGCACTGGCAAGCTTAAGCACACTGGTGGCAGAGTCCGAAATCGTACCTTCGATGCGAGTCGACAGGTGCAGCATCGCTTTGGTTTCAATAACCGAAGGCACCATTGGCACATAAAGATTGTGGCACCAAGGCTGAAGTGCTTTTTCTACTGCATCAACAACCACTGCATGTTCATGGAGATCTTTACTGCTCTCCATCATCAGTTCGCCTTGTTGCTGGTTCATCGTTTCGTTATCACTGCGTCTGCGTGAACCAGCCAATGGGTTGGCGCAAACATGCGGCCCTTTGCGTGAGACCAATAGTTCAGGGCTCGAGCCCATTAAGTAAGTATCACAACCTTCGCCCCCTAAACGGGTTGAAAAGGTATAACCGCCCGGATTTTGTTTTAGCAGCGTTTTAAGAAATTGAGCCCGATCTATCTCTTGTTCGGTATCCACTTGCATTGTTCGTGAAAGAACAACCTTCTCCAAATCAAACTCTTTTCGGGAACAGGCATTCGCTGCTTGAGCGACACTGCGCATGTATTCTTCAGGAGCTGGAATTGGCTTTATCGAAGACGGAACGCACTGGTTAGAACCATCCACGGTTGCCACTTTGTCCGGACGAATCGGTGATGTCGTACATAGACGTTCAGGCACAATAAAATGCACAGGATTGTGCTCAGAAAACGGGATGACACCAACCGCAATAGGGTTGTCGCTTTCATCTTCCTTGACCGATTCGAGTAGCTGACTAATACAAGAATCTAATTCTGAGAACCTGATTTTTTGGGAAAACTCTGCAGCAATGCCTTGTGTCAGTAACGTCACAGTCGGTGAACTGAAGAAAAACGAAGCATCATCCGAATGAGCGTTAAGAAACTCTGTGAGCATAGTACTGCTCCCCATTGAGTTACGAAGCATAATCATCTCTCAAATTATATTAAACATAGGACCACAAATGAGAATCCCTCTCAATTGCGATGTAAGAGTACACATACTGTTACATTTGATCAAATGCTTTTAATAACTATTATCATTCGTATTATTTACAAATTAGAGGTTTGTTCCATTTTGGTAACATATGAAAAGAGTTCGGAAACCATCATTGAGATATAAGGAGAAACAAAAACGGCTGATGATGTCACCACTCAGCCGCTTGCGTTGGTACTACTTGTATAGATAACAGGGTTGAACACTACCCCTTGCTGGTAAAACCGTACTGTTCATCACTGCGTTCAATAAGCTCATTAAAGCTCTCTTGCATTTTGCCGCCGATGATATCAACTCGGCGCTGCATCTCTTCAACCCAGTCACGATCTGCGACTACGTCACGAGGAAGAACCATGGTTCTCTGGTTTTCGCCTAGATAAAGAAAGGCATCAAACAGGTCACCAACCTGTGCATCCATATCGTCCATTGCGGCAAGTTTGTAACGTGCTTTTGGCAAAAAATCGATCAAACGTAGATCCCGCATTGGTCCCTGATCCACTTCCAATACGGCTGGTGATTTCAGTGAACTAAACGTCTTTACTACCTTTGGGTCAGTCATCGGCCAAATCAAATAAGTGCTGTCAGGAAAGGCTTGCTGCAGACGCGTTGCCAGCGGCCAGTCTGTTTCCTGTGTTTTCTTTACATAATCTGCTGGCGCATTAACCAAATGAAACGCACCAAAAATCATCAATGCTTTTTCATTATTCTTGATTCGTTCAGACGCGACTTGATAGAAATGATCGGTCTTATTCTTCGCTGCTTTCTTCCAGACTGTAACGTCCTGCAAGGCATCCCAGTCAAAAGGCGCTTCAGCCAGATGCACTTGAATTTTCTTGCCCTCAGGTAAAGCTTCGTTGCGCTGCTTTATGGCTTTGAAAAAGTCTCGATAGACATCTGGCATCCAAGCCATAAAGTACAACGAACCTCTTAGCATCGTATTCAATTGGCTCTCACTGACTTCCCCTCCAGCAAGGTAATC
Source organism: Vibrio natriegens NBRC 15636 = ATCC 14048 = DSM 759 (assembly GCF_035621455.1). Classification (NCBI taxonomy): domain Bacteria; kingdom Pseudomonadati; phylum Pseudomonadota; class Gammaproteobacteria; order Vibrionales; family Vibrionaceae; genus Vibrio; species Vibrio natriegens. The sequence goes on along the minus strand of NZ_CP141822.1, from coordinate 907,861 downwards.
ATCCAGAATCGATTGGTATTTAGCGTTACCAAACTCCACGACGATATGATTCACCTGCTCGGAAAACTCTGGCTTAGAGACTAACTCGGTCGCATAACGAATAAACGCGTCATTCCAGTGATAATCTCCAATCGCGACAAAGTTATGCGTGTCAAAGGCCTGCAAAATGGCATCATCTGCGGACTTTGCTTGCTTAACCACTTGCGCCACTTCTTTTGGTGGTAAATCAACCTTAGCCGAGTGAGGTAAATACTCACATCCAACTAAACTCACGAGCCCTACACTTAGTAGCCATGGCTTTATTTTTCGACTTAATTTCCTCATGACCTAATCATTTCCTAGTTAACAAGATGACAACGATAACAAAAATAATTATCATTTACACAATTAAAGTTACCCATCTGTATCACGAAAAGGATGTTTAGATGAATGAAAACCGTTCAGAATTCAATGGCAAGTTATGCCTGGTCACTGGCGCTGGTCAGGGAATTGGTCTCGCATGCGCCAAAAGTTTATTAGCACAAGGCGCACAAGTGATTGCCTGTGATGTGAGTGAACAGACGCTAATGAATTTGATGAGTTCGATTCCCGGCGAACAACAGGTCAGAACCACCCTTTTACCATTTGATCTGGCAAGTCCTGAATCTATCCAATCTGCCTGCCAACGTTTAGAAAATGACAAAATCATTCCAGAATATATTGCGACCTGCGCAGGTACCTTACACCTCTCCCCTATTCTTGACCTGCCTTTGGACGCACTCAGTAAAACATTGGATGTAAACCTAAAAGGTACTCTACTTTTAACCCAGCATATAGCTAAGCTATTAGTTAAAAACGGGAAAAGAGGCGCTATCGTAGCGGTCGGTTCAAATGCAGCCGATACTCCAAGAAGCAATATGTCTGCTTACTGCACATCGAAAGCTGGGCTCCATATGTGGATGCAGTGTTTGGGGCTAGAATTGGCTGAGCATGGTATTCGCTGCAATATCGTCAGTCCGGGGTCAACCAGAACTCCAATGCAGGAGCAAATGTGGAATGAGTCTTACGGAGAAAAAGAAACGATTCGCGGCAATCTGGAATCCCACCGAATTGGCATCCCCCTGAATAAAATAGCCGAAACCAAAGACATCACCAATGCGATCGAGTTTCTGCTCAGCGACAAATCAGGACATATCACCATGCATGATTTAAGAGTCGATGGCGGCGCTACTTTTTAGCCGTATAAACGACAAAGCCCCGACAACTCATCGAGTTATCGGGGCTTTTGAATAAATGGCACGCCCTATAGGATTCGAACCTATGACCACATCCTTAGAAGGGACGTGCTCTATCCAGCTGAGCTAAGGGCGCGCTACAGGGAAAGGATTATACGAGTTAAAATGGGTAAATCAACGGCTTTTAGTAACATTCTGATCTGAATGCCTAAAAAAAGGTCACTGAAGCAATGAATGCTCAAAAACACCTCAGAGCAAACGTTTGCGTATGGATGTTAAATAGAAATTCTGCGACAATGCGCCGCAGATTATCTGCCTTCTAAAATTTATAAGGAAAGTCATGACTGCTCAAAATATTGATGGGACTCTCATTTCCCAAACTGTTCGTTCTGAAGTTGCAGCACGAGTAAAAGCTCGCGTTGAAGCTGGATTACGTGCCCCTGGCCTTGCAGTTGTTCTAGTTGGTGAAGACCCTGCTTCTCAAGTTTACGTTGGCAGTAAACGCCGCGCTTGTGAAGAAGTGGGTTTTGTTTCCAAGTCTTTTGACCTTCCGGCATCAACCACTGAAGCAGAATTGCTAGCGTTGATCGATGAGTTGAACAATGACAACGAAATTGATGGCATTTTAGTTCAGCTTCCACTTCCTGCTGGAATTGATAGCACTCATGTTTTAGAACGTATTCATCCAGAGAAAGACGTGGATGGCTTCCACCCTTATAACGTAGGTCGTCTTGCTCAGCGTATCCCTAAACTACGCTCTTGTACGCCGAAAGGTATTATTACTCTGCTCGACCGCTACAACATTAATCTTCGTGGTAAGCATGCTGTGGTTGTTGGTGCTTCAAATATCGTTGGTCGTCCAATGACACTTGAGTTGCTATTGGCGGGCTGCACAACGACGACCTGTCACCGCTTTACTAAAGACTTAGAGAGCTACGTTCGTCAAGCCGACGTCGTTGTTGTCGCAGTAGGTAAACCAAACTTCATTCCTGGCGAATGGATTAAGAAAGGCGCTGTGGTTGTCGATGTGGGTATCAACCGTCTTGACTCTGGTAAGCTGGTTGGCGACGTGGAATACGATAAAGCACGTGAAAGCGCGAGCTTCATTACTCCAGTACCTGGTGGCGTTGGTCCAATGACAGTAGCAAGCCTGATTGAAAACACAATGCTGGCTTGCGAGCAGTTCCATACGGACAAGTAATCTCAGATCGCTAAATACTAAAAAGGCTCCTCTCGGAGCCTTTTTCCTTTATGTTGTGTAAATTTAGTCTAAATCGTTAAAGACTCAAAATCACACCGGCAATGGACGCACTCATCAAGTTCGCCATCACACCTGCGACAATCGCGCGAAATCCATGCTTAGAAACAAACGCACGCTTCTCTGGCACCAATGATCCCAAACCACCAATGAGCATTGCCATGCTTGAGATGTTCGCAAAGCCACATAGTGCAAAAGTCACAATCGCTTGAGAATGTGCACTTAGCTGCGACTTCACTTCTGCAAGTTGAATAAAAGCAACAAACTCATTTACTACGATTTTATTACCGATCAGAGACCCTGCCGTGATCGCCTCTGCCCATGGAACACCTAACAGCCAAGCAACTGGCGCAAATACGTAGCCCAAAACGAGTTCGAAGCTTAATGGTGTGCCAATAAGATCGCCAAACCATCCCAAAATACCGTTAAGCAATGCAATCACACTGATGAAAGCCAACAGCGTGCCACCAACTGCAACCGCGATACGAACACCCGCCATCGCACCATCTGCCAATGCTTCAACTACATTGGTTGCTCGTGGGATTTCAACTTGGCTAAGATCGATTTCCTCAGCTTGGTTTGTGTCTTCCGGCATCAGAATTTTAGCCATCAACAAACCGGCAGGAGCAGACATAAACGCCGCCGCGATCAGGTAATTTAAGTCTACACCCAAAGATGCATAACCGACCAACGTACCACCAGCAACCGAAGCCAAACCACCAGTCATTACTGCAAAGAACTGAGAATCCGTCATGTGCTTTAGATAAGGTTTAACCATTAATGGCGCTTCAATCGTACCAACAAAGATATTGGCTGTAGCAGATAAAGACTCAGCACGACCAATGCCTAACAGCTTTTGGATACCACCACCGATAAAGTTAATCATTCTTGGCATAACACCAATGTGGTAAAGGCCAGCAATAAGCGAAGAGAAGAAAACAATAATGCCAAGTACATTGATAGCGAAAGTGAATCCGCCCGTCGCCAAATTGCCGAATAAAAACGCGATGCCTTCCTGACCATAGTTGATTAAGTTCGATACTACGCTGCTCACTGAGTTTAGAGCGTCTCGCCCTGCTGGTACATACAGAACCAATAGTGCAAACAATACCTGTAAGGCAAAAGCAAGTGAGACGGTTCTGAGCTTTATATTTTTTCTATTTGTAGAAAGTAGCCATGCTACGAAGAGTATGGCTACGATACCAATAAGTGAGTTCATAAATTGGGTCCGACAGAAGGGGAATGGTAAAGGCGTCGGATTGTATAGCGGACTCAAAATGCTGCAACTTGAGGTTGTTAACAGTGTGAAAAGTTTCAGTGGTCAATATTTAAACTAAACATTAAGCCATTGAATTTAATAATGATAAACGTTTGCTTTTTGTTATTATTTCCATATGGAAAAATTGTTTATAGATTCAGAAAAATTTTTGTGACAAAAATCACCTTATGTATACGATCGTCATGACTTAGGAATGGAGATATACGGTGCTAATCTTTGATCCCAATGACATGGGTTACCGATCTTCTGTTTTATAAAGTTGATCACCGCAGATATTTTTTTCGGCATGTGCTGTCGGCTCGGATAAACCGCATAGAATGGCATCGACTGACTGGCTTTCCATTCCGGGAGTAATTGAATTAGCTTCCCAGTTCTGAATTCATCGCCAAGCAAATACGTCGCGAGATAAGCAATTCCCCACCCTGCGATTGCAGCGTCGCGAACCGCTTCCGCCAGATCGACAGAATAGTTACCGGAAACTTTTACGTTGAGTTCCTGCTGATCTTTTGTAAATGCCCATCCGGTGTAATCACGTTCCCAGCTTCTATAGATCAGGCAGTTGTGCAACGATAGATCGTCAGGTTCCACTGGCTTATCATGTTTAAGCAGGTAGTCTGGAGACGCCGCGACAACAAACTGGCAATCCGTTAATCGCTGGGCAATGTAACCCTCGGGCAAGTGTTCGTTGTTGGTTACCCATAAATCCAAGCCTTCGGCTAACATATCCACTTTATAGTCGAACAAGTGCACTTCAACCTCAAGTTGAGGATACCGTTCCCTTAGCTCCTGAATAGCAGGAATGATATGTAGAGTGCCGAATGATTGCGAGATGCCCAACCGCACAAGACCAGCCACTTCATCTCTCTGGCTTTCCATTTCCAGCGTCGCGCTGCTGACAGCCTGAACGACCTGCTCACAATGATGATAAAAGGTTTTGCCCGCCTCAGTCGGAGTAAAACTTCGCGTGGTGCGTTGGACCAGCTTGATACCAAGTGAGTTCTCTAATTGGCTAAGTTGTTTACTCACATGGGAGACGGATACGCCGAGGCTTTTTGCTGCCGCCGTAAAGCTTTTATGTTTGATCAATGCAGAGAAAATGACCATTTGAGCAGCACGTTCAGATAACACGAATTACCTCGATTTAAATGCAGTAAAAACTAAGGGCTCCGAAGAGCCCTTAACAACGATAATTTATTCAGAAACTAGTATGTGATGCGATCAGCTAAGTGGCTAACAGCTAGAGCGAAGTAGTAAGAGCGGTTCCACTTCATCAACACATTGTAGTTATTGTAAACTAGATAAGTTCGACCGTTTTCATCGTCAGGCATAATCAGCCAAGCTTTGATATCGTCATCCAGTTTAGGTAGCGGGCTGCCATCAAACTTGGTGATACCTAATTTGCTCCACTCCTGCAGGTACTTACCTTTCTCTTCGGTTCGACCTTCCAAGTTATGATCAATGCCTTTCGGAACTTTTACCTGACGTCCCCAAGTGTAATTGTCATCCCAGCCGGATTTGCTCAGGTAATTCGCTGTTGAAGCAAACACGTCCGCTTTGGTTTGCCAGATGTCTTTCTTGCCGTCACCATTGCCATCCGCTGCAAAGCGAAGGAATGAGCTTGGCATAAACTGACACTGCCCCATCGCACCCGCCCATGAACCTTTAAAATTCTCCAATTCAATATGGCCTTGATCCAGAATCTGAAGGGCAGCCATGGTTTCTTTACGGAAGAACTCTTCACGGCGACCTTCAAATGCCATGGTAGAAAGCGCGTCTATGACACGGAAGTTACCCGTAAACTTACCGAAATTACTTTCCACGCCCCACAACGCAACAATAAAACGTGGCTGAACGCCAAAGGTCTCACCAATGCGTTTAAGTTCCGTGTAATGCTCTTTGTATAATTCTTTTGCTTGCTTAACCTTCCACTCTGGGACTGCACGCGGAATGTACTCATCCAGCGTCAGTTTTTTCTCAGGTTGGTTTCGGTCTGCTTTCACTGCTCGTGGCTTATATTCAACATTAGCGAAAGCGGCGCTGATGACCTGCTCGGAGATGCCTTGAGCACGCGCTTCTGCACGCAACTTATCCAGGTATTCCTCAAAACCTTCACTACTTGCAAAGGCTGAGGCACACATGCCAACGCTAAGCAGTGTAGCCAGTATTTTTTTCATATTCCCCTCCTTGAGCAAGGCAGAAGTCTCAGCAAGATATGGAATTATTTCCTGTCTTTTTGCTGAGCTTTTTGTTCTTTATATTTTTCTAACAGATTTTCCGGTGGTGGCGGAACCTGCAGGAAGAAACCATCGTTAATTAATGAGGCTTTCACTTTCTCGATATCCACCTGCGCCAATGTACGACCATCAAGTTTAATCGTCATGACAGCGATAGGCTTACCGAACATCTGCATCAAGGTGTCAGGAACCTGTGAAAAATCATCCTTTTTCGGAATATAGAGATAAGTACCTTCTTTTTTAGAGCTTTTATAAATAGAACAAAGCATGACACGCCTTTTATGCTGATTTAGCCGTTTTTATTACGGATTTAGTTGGAAACGTAAAATTGCCGCAAACTTAATAGCAAATTTGAGATTAATTCACCGAATTGCTTGTTAGAGAACTTGCTGCGCCAAAAGATGAAATATAACATGATAGACCTAGTTTAAGGCAACGCTCTTTCAACAGAGGTAAGAAGTCCACGATGACCCATTCACCAGACCTTAAAGGTAGCAGCTTTACTTTGTCAGTTTTACACCTTTCTGACAGCAAGATAGAAAAAACTATCGAATTTTTGCAAGAAAAAGTGTCTCAGGCACCGTCATTCTTTGCATCAGCACCTTTAGTTATCAATATATCGAAAGTCGAAGGCGACATTGATTTTCCTAAACTCAAGCAAGGTATTGCCGACGCTGGGTTCATTCCGGTCGGTGTAACGGGCTGCAAAGATAAACGTGTACAGAACCTTGCTTCTGAAGCTGGCTTCGCCATCATGTCCGCTAGTAAATCGCCGAGCCAGGCACCCGCGAAAATGGCGCCGACTAAGTTCGTTCGTACACCGGTTCGCTCTGGTCAACAAATCTACGCGAAAGACGGTGATTTAGTGGTACTAGCACATGTTAGCGCTGGGGCAGAAGTTATTGCCGATGGTTCTATCCATATTCACGGAACTTTGCGCGGGCGCGCAATTGCAGGCGCTAGTGGGCAGCATGAAGCGCGGATTATTTGCCACGATTTACAAGCAGAACTAGTATCTATTGCTGGAGATTACTGGTTAAGCGATCAAATTGAGAGTGAGTATTGGCAGCAGAAAGTAATGATCAGTAGAGCCGAAGAATCATTACATCTCGAAACACTCACGATTTAGTATAAAAAGGAAAACAAATGGCACGCATTATTGTAGTAACGTCTGGTAAAGGTGGCGTCGGTAAGACCACTTCAAGCGCAGCCATCGCCTCTGGCTTGGCTTTAAAAGGCAATAAGACTGCGGTAATCGATTTCGATATCGGTTTACGTAACCTCGATCTTATTATGGGCTGTGAGCGTCGCGTAGTTTATGACTTTGTGAACGTCATTAACGGTGAAGCGACACTAAACCAAGCGCTGATCAAAGATAAGCGCACAGAAAACTTATTTATTCTTCCTGCATCACAAACGCGCGACAAAGACGCACTCACGAAAGATGGCGTACAGCGTGTATTTACCGAATTGGACGAGATGGGTTTTGATTTCATCATCTGCGATTCACCAGCAGGTATCGAGCAAGGTGCTCTAATGGCGCTCTACTACGCGGATGAAGCCATTGTGACCACCAACCCTGAAGTCTCATCTGTACGCGACTCAGACCGTATTTTGGGTATTCTGGATTCGAAGTCGCTACGAGCAGAGCAAGGTTTAGAGCCTGTGAAGCAACACCTTCTGTTGACTCGATACAACCCGATGCGCGTAAACCAAGGTGAAATGCTGAGTGTTGAGGACGTTGAGGAGATCCTTCACATCCCGCTTCTGGGCGTGATTCCTGAAAGCCAGGCGGTGCTTAACGCATCAAACAAAGGTGTGCCAGTAACGTTTGATGAAGAGACAGACGCGGGCATGGCTTACTCTGACACAGTAGACCGCTTACTTGGTAACAAGGTAGATTTTCGTTTCCTTACAGAGGAGAAGAAAGGGCTCTTTAAACGACTGTTCGGAGGATAGACATGTCACTATTAGAATTTTTCCGCCCACAGAAGAAAAAATCCGCAAGTCTAGCCAAAGAGCGTTTGCAAATTATTGTGGCAGAACGCCGCAGCCAAGATGATCCGGCACCGTCTTATCTGCCTCAGTTAAAAGAGGATATCCTGAGGGTGATCGGCAAATACGTAGACATTGACCCGAACATGGTTGATTTAACGTTTGAGCATAAAGACGATGATATCTCGGTGCTTGAGTTAAATGTAAAACTGCCTGACGACGAGAAGTAATTCGGATTTAGGTGTTTGTGAAGTGAAATCAGTCATTGGTTTACTAACAAACACCTACATTTCTACATTGCACACTGCATAAAAAAGGTTGGCTACATGGCCAACCTTGTTCTATCTACATCTTGCACTACTTAAGCGCTTTATTCATTTTTTCGCCGATAAGTTCAAGACGCCAGTTTTGCATCACATCAGGCATTCTTGCTGGATCACGGTCCTTTTTCCATACCCAACTAAGCAACTGATTGATCTGCTTTTTAGATGCAAGAAACTCAGTCGCTAAGCCAGATTTCTGTGATGCACTTTTCACAATATCTTTCATGTTCTTGAAGACCTGCTTATAGCCTGGGTAGTCCATAAGACGTTCAATTTTCTCAGGGTATTCATCCGCAGGTGTCTGCTTGGCTTTTTTAACGATATCAGCAATCTTTGCACCGTGACGGTTAACGGCTCGGATATCAATGCCTTCCGCTTCCATTTTCTTAAAGCTTGTTAAACCAAGGCGGGCAACCGTTAATAAGTCCCCTTCTTTGAAAACAAAGTTCAGAGCGAGGTCACGTTTGATTGCCTGACGGTAACGCCAAGTGGCCAACGGCTTTAAGATAGCCAACTCTGACGGTTTCAGTTGCCATGCACCTTTGATATCAAGATACGCATTTTCTTCGTTCACTTCACGAATACGCTTCGAAACCAGTAAATCGCTCTCCTGCTGCACCGCATGCCACCAGCCAGCTTCGGTGACTTTATCGAGCAAAATTTCGTAAAGCGGCAGCAAGTAGTGTACGTCAGCCGCAGCATAATCAAGCTGCTTTTGCGTCAGCGGGCGAGCCATCCAGTCTGTGCGAGACTCGCTCTTATCCAGTTCAACACCCAGATATTCTTCCACTAGCGTTGCAAAGCCAGTTGATAGCCCATGCCCAAGAAACGCTGCCATAAGCTGGGTATCGACCATCGGAAATGGCGTGCAACCAAACGCATTCTGGAACACTTCGAGATCTTCACCACATGCATGCAGAACTTTTAATACCGAGGTATCTTTCAAAAGTTCAACAAACGGTGACATGTCCGTCAGTTCTGTCGGATCGATTAAGGAAAGATTATTGCCGTCGAAAAGCTGAATCAAACCTAGCTGTGGATAGAAAGTTCTGATCCGTACAAATTCCGTATCCAGCATAACGACATCTGCGTCTCTGGCTTGAGCGCAAACTTCTTCTAGGTCTTTGTTTTTAATAATAATCTTATAATTCACATGCTTCTCGCTATAAAAAATGCCAGCAAAACGCTGGCATTCTATCATTTTTTAATTCCGGCGACTTCACGAAATCGACTTATGCGCTCTTCTTCGCAAGCTCTGCATCGTTTTCTTCACGAAGAACACGGCGTAGAATTTTACCTACGTTAGTCTTCGGTAATTCTTCACGGAATTCAACCAGTTTTGGCACCTTGTATCCCGTTAAATGTTCGCGACAATGCGCAATCACTTCATCTTTCGTTAAGCTTGGATCGCGTTTAACGACATAGATTTTCACCAGCTCACCAGAAACATCGTTAGGCTGACCAATCGCTGCAACTTCCAGAACTTTACCATGCAACGCGACAACATCTTCGATTTCGTTCGGATATACGTTAAAGCCAGAGACCAGAATCATATCTTTTTTACGGTCAACAATATGCAGGAAGCCTTCGTCGTCAAACTTAACAATATCACCGGTTGATAACCAACCTTCTTGGTTGATGGTGTCTTTGCTGGCCTCCGGACGCTGCCAGTAACCTTGCATCACTTGAGGACCACGAACCTGAAGCTCACCCGTTTCTGTATTTGGCAGAGCATTGCCCTCTTCATCAACGATACGAACTTCTGTCGACGGAACAGGTAAACCAATAGAACCATTATATTCGATAAGGTCATGCGGGTAAGCGGCCACCAGAGGAGAACACTCTGTCAGGCCATAACCTTCTAGCAGATAGCAACCTGTTGTCTTCAGCCATTTTTCCGCAACGGCGCGCTGAACGGCCATACCACCACCAACAGACAGTCGCAGATTGCTAAAGTCCAGCTCATGGAAGTCTTCATTGTTAACCAGAGCGTTAAACAGCGTATTAACCCCGGTGATAGCAGTAAATGGATGCTTTTGTAACTCTTTTACAAAGCCCGGAATATCACGTGGGTTGGTAATCAGCAGGTTACGGCCACCCATTTCGATAAACAGCAGGCAGTTAACGGTTAATGCAAATACGTGATAAAGCGGTAACGCGGTCACAACCAGTTCTCTACCAGGAGTCAGCACCGGGCCATACGCACCTTTCGCCTGCAATACGTTTGCAATCATATTGCGATGGGTCAGAATCGCGCCTTTCGCCACACCCGTCGTACCGCCAGTGTATTGTAAAAATGCAATATCATCGCCAGACATAAATGGCTTCACGTACTGTAAACGACGGCCTTTGCCTAACGCTTTACGCATTGAAATCGCACCAGGCAGGTTATATTTTGGCACCATACCTTTAACGTATTTCACGACAAAATCGACAATCGTACCCTTCGCTCGCGGCAACATCTGCCCAAGGCTGGTCAGCACAACATGTTTTACAGAGGTGTTCTCAACAATTTGCTCTAACGTATTAGCAAAGTTAGAAACAATCACGATCGCTGTCGCACCAGAGTCGTTGAGCTGGTGTTCAAGTTCACGAGGAGTGTATAACGGGTTCACGTTTACCGCGATGCAACCTGCACGCAAAATACCAAACAGCGCAACGGGGTATTGAAGCAAGTTAGGCATCATCAGAGCAACTCGGTCACCCTTTTTTAGCTTTAACTCATTTTGTAGGTAAGCGGCAAATGCACGACTACGCTCTTCCAGCTTTCGGAAGGTCATAACCGAGCCCATGTTCATAAATGCTGGTTGGTCTGCGTACTTTTGTACAGACTGCTCAAACATTTCAACCAAAGACTCATATTGGTCTGGGTTAATGGTTTCAGGTACGTCACTTGGATAACGTGAAAGCCATGGTTTATCCACGATATTACTCCTCGTTCATCGCTGTCTTACGATAACAGCCTTTTTATTTTGAGGGCTATTACAGCACAGCGAAGGTGCTTGAGCACGAAACTCCCAAACACTTGTTTAAATTTTGTTAACTACACCAAGAATTCCGTCTGAAACTTCGAGTATTTGCTCTAAATGACAGTGATGACCTCCCGAGACAGTAATCACTTGTGGTGAATTCTGCCCCCAATCAGCTTGGCTGGAAGGTAAATTTTTGAACCCTTGGTCGCCCAATACGATCAGGTGTGGACAACGTATTTGGCTGGTGATTGAGTCCGCATGCTCTTGCGCCATTCGGTAAAGCGAAGCGCATTTTAACTTAGCGTCATGTCGCCAAAACCAGACATTTTCACGCTGTACTGTTCCGCGTTCTACGATTGGCAGAAGCTGTTCAGCGGTCAGCTGGTTGGCTTGCATGCGTAACTTTAGAGCCAGTTCAAAAGAAGATAGGGATCGTTCAGGCTTATTTTGTTGCCGATGTCGACTCAACACGCCATCACGAAGTCTTTGCAAACTATTGGAAGGCACCTCGGTAAGAGGACCAGCACCTTCGATTTGCACTAACGCTTCGACCTGCTCAGGAAACGCAGCACTATAGCAACTTGCGACTAAAGCACCAAGTGAATGACCTACTAACACCAGCCTGTTTGGCGATAATTCATCCAACAACTCATATAAGTCGGCAATATAATCGTGGAAGAGGTAATAATTGTCGGATGATTTGTGGCTGGACAAACCATGCCCAAAGTGATCAATGGCTAATAAATGGAGAGTTGGGTTGAGCTGATGCATTTGCCCCATCAACGCTTTGAAGCTACCTGCGTTGTCTAGCCAACCATGAAGAAAAACGACTGACAAGTCAGCCGTTTTTTCATTACCTATTTCAAGGGCTGCCATTGTTCCGGCAGCAAGTTCAAATCGACGCTCATGCATAGCAGATTATTTGACCTGTTTGATGATTCTGCCATCTTGCGGGAAATCGTGACGCTCCATACGGCAGTTAATTGAATAGCAAGGGTAAAGGAAAAGTGGTGTATCGTAAGTTCGTACTCGCTCTTCTATCGTCCATAAACGGTAGCCCTGACCTTTCATCAGAGGGAAGATGTATTCACGCTCGCCGATTTTCCCTTCTTCTTCACCCGCACTTTTTCCGACCACTGTGACTAAACGCCCTTTGCTAAATGCCACTGGCTCTAAATAACCATCGAAGTAAACGGCAAAACGGCCTGCTGGTTCAGCACTAATATCGGGCTTGCCCGTCTCGCTAATGGGTAAATTCACGATTTCTACGCGCGTTTTGTCTTTGAAGTTGTCGACTTTAGCGATGATCCCCCCTAAACGGACATCACTATTTACAAGCCCTTGCGACTCAGCAAACGTTTTATAGTCTGTGAGAACTTGCTCAGTTGTTGCATTCAATTCTTCAGGAAGAGAACTGCACGCCGACAGCCCAAACGCAGCTAACAAAACCAGAAAAATGTGTCGAGAAAATGTCATAAGCTACCATTGAAATCTATTTATCGGGAACGAATGAGTTTCGTCCATTACACATAAATATCGACACCAAGCAATTGAGCCAGTTCCTCTTTTTTCGCTCGATTCATGACATCCATGTACTGTTCCATCGCTTTTCGTGCATTTCCCTCGGGAAGATCGTACTGCACTTGTGCTCTGTGAATCTGGGATTCATCCACTTGCTTTATGGAATGCGCGACCGCATTAGCAACTTTAGACGTCTGACCGACAGGTTGCTTAATCTGAGATTCTTTTACCTGCTTCTTTTTACTGACTTTGTTCGTGCGAGTCGAACCTGCTATCAGCGAGGGCGGTAATCCATTAATCGACGCCATAACGTTCCATAAAAAAGCGGGGTAATCCCCGCTTTTATCTCAATCTAAATTATTCGCGGCCCGGAAGTTTCTTCCAGGTCACATTATCGCGCAGATAAACCGGACTTGATTCTTCAACCGGAACCGTGTTTCCTTTTTCTAACTCTTGCTTGGCCAGAATCACGATGTCTTGTGAATCAGGGTAAAGTACGTCACTTGAAGTAACACTGAATGGCAAATTGGCCAGCTCTTCCTGATAAGCACTCCAACCGGTACCTGCCGTTGTCCAGGTTTTATCGTCGGCTTGAGCTTCTTCAACCAGACGTGCTGGAGGAATCACACACTCTTCATCCACACCTGTCCACTCACCATTTTCCTGGCGAGAATAACGCGCCCAGTACACTTCACTCATGCGTGCATCAATCGCAACGGCAACTTCAGTCGAACCATGAAGACGGTAGCTTGCTTGTGCCATCGCAGCGAGTGTTGACACACCAATCATCGGCAATTCAGCACCAAACGCTAAACCTTGTGCAATGCCGATACCGATACGAACACCTGTGAAGCTACCCGGACCACGACCAAATGCCAGTGCATCCAGTTCTTGTAGAGTCAGACCCGCTTCTTTCAACACTTCATCAACCATAGGTAAGACTTTTTTCGTATGGTCACGAGGTGCAACTTCACTGCGTGAAATCACTTGATCATTAACCAGTAGTGCAACTGAACAGTTTTCAGTTGATGTATCGATGGCAAGAATTTTTGCGCTCATTTAACTCTCTACAACTCTATTTGATTTGATTATGCCACAACACAGGTCTGTGGCTGATTATCCTGCTTTAAGGAAAGCTTTGATTCGTTCTAAATCTCGTGTTCTTGGAATCGGCGGTAAGCTTCCCAAGAAGGTGCCACCATAATCTCGGGTCACCAAGCGATTATCACAAATGATCAATGCTCCATGATCTTTCTGATCCCGAATCAAGCGTCCTACGCCCTGCTTTAACGTAATCACCGCATCTGGAATTTGCACTTCAGCAAAAGGCTCTCCACCACGCAGTCGACAATCTTCGATTCGGGCTTTGAGGAGCGGGTCATCAGGGGCGGTAAACGGTAATTTGTCGATGATAACACAGCTCAGTGCATCACCTCTAACATCGATCCCTTCCCAAAACGCACCCGTTGCCACCAGCAACGCATTTCCGAGCTCCATAAACTCTGCCAAGGTTTTTTGTTTACTCATTTCACCTTGCATCAGAACAGGCAAATCCAGTGTTTCACGGAACTGTTCACCCAACTCACGCATCATGCTGTGAGAGGTACACAGAAAGAAGCAGCGTCCCTGGTTCTCTTCAATGACTGGCGCTAACATTCTCACCAGTTTATCTGCGAGTCCCGGACTGTTTGGCTCTGGTAAATAACGAGGTACACATAAGCGCGCTTGTTTTTCATAATCAAACGGCGATGGCAACGAAAACTGCTGTTTGGGCTTCAGACCTAAACGCTCGGTAAAATGTTTAAAATCTCCCGACACCGCCAAGGTTGCGGAGGTAAAGATCCAAGACCCCTGCTTAATTTCAATTTGCTCATGAAACTTATCGGCAACGGAAAGCGGAGTGATGTGCAACGCAAAATGACGGGGTGAAGTGTCATACCAATAGGAATAACCAGTGATGTCGACGTCGCAAACACGGTTGATCCGACCTTTAATTAAATTGGCACGTTCAAATGCGGCATCCAGCAGTTGGCTACGGCCTAATGCAATTTTGAGAACATCAATGGCAAGATCGAGACTGTCGGTTAGCCGAACCAGTTCACGCTTGATAGATTCCGACTGCATCGCTTCTCGCCAGTTGCCTCGAAATCCAGGTTCGCCAAGCACAATTCTCATGTCCATGGCACTTTGCAGTAACTTATCCCCGACCTTCTGCAATTGACGCATGTCTTTCGCTTCGGTTCGGTAAGCAATTTCAATGTCTTTAGCCAGATCATGAATTTGACGGCTAGAGACCGTCTGCCCAAAATATTCACTGGCAATGTCGGGTAACTGATGCGCTTCGTCGAAAATAAAGACGTCCGCCTCTGGGATCAACTCACCAAACCCGGTTTCTTTAATCGCAAGGTCAGCAAGAAACAGGTGATGGTTCACCACAACCACATCAGAATCCATGGCTCGTTTGCGTGCTTTTAGTACAAAACAGTCGGTATAGCTTGGGCATTCTTTGCCCAAACAATTGTCGTTCGTCGATGTAATCGTCGGAATGATCATGCTGTCTTCCGGCAAATCTTCGCAGTCACCTAAGTCACCCGTTTTGGTTTCGGAAGACCACGATCTCACCTTAACTAATTGAGTCAGCAACGTCGGATCCGACTCGTTAGTGTGGCTTTCCACCATCTGACGGCTAAGGCGATCCAGACAAAGGTAGTTGGAGCGCCCTTTCAACAGCGCTACCTGACCATAAAAGCCCAGTGCATTCACCATGAGTGGTAAATCTCGATGGTACAGCTGCTCCTGCAGGTTTTTAGAACCGGTACTGATGATGACTTTCTTGCCGCTTAACAGAGCAGGAACCAGGTAAGCAAAGGTCTTGCCTGTTCCTGTCCCGGCTTCCACCACCAGTTGACTCTGATCTTTGATCGCACTACTGACGGCTTCTGCCATATCAATTTGGGGCTGGCGAGCCTGAAAGCCCGGTATAGCTTTACCTAAAGCGCCCTCAGAGGAGAATGTTTTTGCGATCATATCTGGGTCTGATTAGAAAAATTGCCGAGATTATAACAGACGATTGGCGCAGACATCAGCCTACAATATGACCTGCTTATTACTCATCGTAGATATTTTGTTGAAACCAGTCCCAGAATAGATTATTTATGGTGGAACATTGCGGTACGGTTGGTTCCTGTCAGCCAACGCACTTTTCGTACGCTTCATTTTTATTGCATGGAAGTCCCTAGTTTATGGAAAAGAAAACCCTGTTAACCCATTGTTCAGACGCTCCGGGTTTAATCTCAAAAATCACTAACATTTGTTACAAGCATCAACTAAATATCATTCACAATAACGAGTTTGTTGATAACACCAGCGGGCACTTTTTCATGCGAACAGAGTTGGAAGGTTACTTCAACGATCACACTCTTCTCGCCGATTTAGACCAGGCTTTACCTGCCGGAGCAAAACGCACATTGGTTAGCTCCCGCCGTAAGCGCATCGTTATCTTGGTAACGAAAGAAGCGCATTGTCTGGGCGATATTCTGATGAAAAATTACGATGGTGGCTTAGATGTTGAAATCGCGGCGGTCGTTGGTAACTACGACAAACTGCAAACGCTGACTGAGCGATTTGATATTCCTTATCACTATGTGACGCATGAGGATCTCAGCCGCGAAGAGCACGAACAAAAAATGCTCGAAGTCATCGGCCAATACGATGCGGACTACATCGTTCTAGCGAAGTACATGCGCGTATTAACTCCATCATTTGTTGAGAAATACCACCACAAAATCATCAACATTCACCACAGTTTCTTGCCAGCGTTTATTGGTGCGAAGCCTTACCAACAAGCCTATGACCGTGGGGTTAAAATCATCGGTGCTACAGCGCACTTTGTGACCAATGATTTGGACGAAGGCCCGATCATTAAGCAGGACGTAATTCCTGTCGACCACAACTTTAGTGCACAGGACATGGCGCAAGCAGGTCGTGATGTCGAGAAGAACGTCTTAAGTAAAGCGCTTAATAAAGTGTTGAATGACCATGTATTTGTCTACGGCAACAAGACCGTGATCCTGTAATAACCTCTTCCATCATATACCAGAACGAAAAATAAACCCGCCTCATTGGCGGGTTTTGTCTTTTCAGCACTATCCTGGGCTTTTAGCGTTTTAACGAAGCGATCTGCGCCGAAATTTTTCCATTTACTTACAATCATTTACCTCACGAATAATTTGGTTTATAAATCAATCTCCTTATAATAAACCAATTTAATAACGAGGAATTAAAATGAAAAAAACGTTAGTGGCTTTTCTGATTGGGATGACTTTACCTGCAACCACAATGGCAGATACTGACACTCTTAATCCTTTTCAGAATGATGTATCCACACGAATTATTGGCGGAGAGCCAGCCAATACAACAGACTGGAGATTTATTGCTTCAATCGTACATAAAGACCAGCCAGCCTACCTTGGTCACTTCTGTGGTGGTAGTTTTCTTGGCGGAAAATACGTATTAACCGCAGCGCACTGTGTTGCAGACACCAATGCAGATGATATCGATATCGTGCTTGGCCTCCACGACCAAACAAATGAGTCTCAAGCGCAGCGTATCGCAGTTCAAAATATCTATACACATCACGCCTATAATAGTTATACAACGAACAACGATATCGCCCTTATCGAACTTGCACATAGTGTCGATAGCGCGACTATCGAATTAGCAACGCCTACAGTGTTAGATAGTGTGCAAGCAGGGGACAAGCTCCATGTCGCGGGCTGGGGCAATACCTCGACCACAGGTACAGTATTCCCAACCGTGCTACAACAAGTGGATCTGGAATATGTAGACCGCGCTACGTGCCAAAATCTGGAGGGAAATTATTCCAATGTATCAGATGATGGCATTTGTGCTGGGTACATCTCGGGAGGAAAAGACAGCTGTCAAGGAGATAGCGGCGGACCACTCATTGTCGATGATAACGGCATCAACAAACTGCTGGGTGTGGTTAGTTGGGGTGAAGGGTGTGCTCAACCTGAGGCCTATGGCGTTTACGCCAACGTGGCCCACTTTCAACAAAACGGCTGGATAGATAGCCATCGTAATACCATCAGCTATACCCAGTATCGAGATCTTCGTCTGGTTGACAGAAAAGCTCAACAGGAGACCTTTACCATTCGTAATGACGAGGTAGATTCTCCACTCAACATCACCGATGTTACCCTATCAAGCGGACTAACGATTGCCGAAAACACTTGTATAGAGACCTTGAGTCCTTCTGAAAGTTGTCAAATTACGGTGGGCTACTACCCAACTTATGCTGCTTCAGTAGAAACGATTGAAGTCACCACCGATCACCCGAAACTACCAAAGCTTTCGACCACCTTTGAATATATGGGTGTTGATAAGGCCAGCAACTCGTTGAGCAGTGCCGTTTCGCTGACAAACGCGAAGGTCTTTACTAATGAATATGCTTGGACAGCCGTAAATGGAGAACTTCAATCGGCAGATATGGGGACTTATACCGGTGCATCCATCTTATATCTCACCGATCTACCGAAAGGTAAACTGTCTGCAGATCTAAAAGTTTTGTCTAATACCAGCGACTATTTTGTCGTTTTAATCAATGGCCAGGTGGTCGATTACACCAACCAGCTTCTCGATTACACCGAGGTATCCGCCGATCTTTATAGAAAGTCAAATACGGTTATGTTGGCTTACGTGAAAAACAATGCATCAAGTGGTGGTTATAACGCACAAGCGTATATTCGTAATATCAAAATCGCTGCTAGCGCGGATAACGATGACGATAATAGTGTTAAGAGCAAATCCAGCTCAGGTGGCAGCTTCTCTATTGGTCTGTTAATGCTGCTGGCTGCTGGCTCATTCCTTCGCCGAAAAAGAGGATAATCAGATGAAATATGCATTCAAAACAGTACTGCTAGGTTTGAGTTCTATCGGCTTGGCCGCTTGCTCGGCGAATGCAGAGATGCAAGAAGGTCTCACATCTGAGCACCAAGCAATGATGGTTGAAGCTTACCGAATGAGTGAGAATACGATTTCATTTATCGCCGAATCGACCGGCTGTAGTCAAAACGATGACTTTAGCCTGAGAGTGGAGCAAAATTCTCAAACAGAGGTTCTGGTCACCATCGTCAGAGACAAAATGGATCATTGTAAACGAATGCCGTTTTCAAAGACCTTCACATTACCTTTGGGCGAAGAGTTGCAAGGTAAAAAGCTTTCCATCTCAAACCCAATGGGTAAGTCACTGACTAAGAAATAATTCGCTAATTTAAAGGGAGCCTCAGCTCCCTTTTCATCTTCTACAACAGAGGAGATCACCAACGAACTTGTTGAGACGGCAGTAATAAGCCAACCTCTCAACTCTAACGTTCTTGCTTTTATGCTTCAGACTCGACAATCGCCTTTAGTGAATGCGGATGAAGTTTGATACACACCCCTTGGTATTTAAATGCCACCGTTGGGTTGTTGAGGCGTTCCCCTTCCCCTTTCGGACTCGATAATTTGGTTTTCACGCCAATTTCTTCCAACTTTTCAAACTGCGCACCGAAATCCGGGTAAGTGTGTCTTAGATCAGCGAGAAACTCATCCGCCGTATCCGCATGAGACGGGACGACAAACTCTACATGCTCCCAACCTTCTGTTGGGTAAACTTTACCTTCTGCGGGATACGGTAATTCCAAACATTCAATTTTCCAGCCCCGGCTTTCTAGCATGTTTTCAAACTCAATCACGATGATTGGACGGCCATTGATATGCGCCTGAGAAATGACTTTACCGTACTGAGCCCATGCTTGATGGGCTTGTTGCGCCGTTTGAGTGTCGTTGATACGCAACGCAATATGGTCAGCTTGAGCCAAACTCAAATCCAAGTGGAGCATTGAAGCCAGTGCTTCAATTTTTTCCACAAACGCGTCCAAGTCTTGGAGCATCAATTCGGGTGTTAAGCGTTTTTCTACTAATTCAGTCGTCATCGGTATTCTCTGAAAGGAGGATTTTGTCTTTTATAGAGTCGCAATAGTAAACCTAAAGCGCCTTATACCCAAATAGCTTCACTATGATGGGTTCAGCGAGGCAGGGCTTGTTTGGATGTACATTTCCATTCAGTCGAAAAAGTATAAATTTCCCCAAATCCTCTCTGTATGAAAAGCAATAAAGTTGTTATCATTAGCGCCATTTTTGTGAACTCCAACAGAACTCGACTCCGATTATAACGGGTTCTTAGTCCTCGAATTGAAGGAAACTCGTGTGAATATCCAAGCACTTATTAATGACAAAGTATCTCAGGCTCTAGAAGCCGCTGGCGCACCTGCAGGCAGCCCTGCAGCCGTTCGTCAATCAGCAAAGCCACAATTTGGTGACTACCAAGCAAACGGCGTAATGGGCGTTGCTAAAAAGCTGGGTACTAACCCACGAGAATTTGCACAGAAAGTACTGGATGTTCTAGACCTTGACGGCATCGCGAGCAAAACAGAAATCGCTGGCCCTGGTTTTATCAACATTTTCCTAAGCGAAGAGTTCTTGGCGAAACAAGCAGATGCAGCACTAGCAGATTCACGTCTGGGTGTGGCAGAAGAAGAAGCACAAACTATCGTCGCTGACTACTCGGCTCCAAACGTTGCAAAAGAAATGCACGTTGGTCACCTGCGTTCAACCATCATCGGTGACGCTGTTGTACGTACTCTTGAGTTCTTAGGCCACAAAGTGATTCGTGCGAACCACATCGGTGACTGGGGTACTCAGTTCGGTATGCTTATCGCTAACCTTGAGCGTGTACAACAAGAATCTGGCGAAGTGTCTATGGAGCTGGCTGACCTTGAAGCCTTCTACCGCGAATCTAAAAAACTGTATGATGAAGACGAAGAGTTCGCAGTTAAAGCGCGTAACTACGTGGTGAAACTACAAAGCGGCGACGAGTTCTGCGCAGAAATGTGGAAGAAACTGGTTGACGTAACCATGATCCAAAACCAACGCAACTACGACCGTCTAAACGTTTCACTAACTCGTGAAGACGTTATGGGCGAGAGCATGTACAACGACATGCTACCTAAGATTGTTGCAGACCTAAAAGAGCAAGGTCTTGCGGTTGAAGATGACGGCGCGCAAGTTGTTTTCCTAGACGAGTACAAGAACAAAGACGGTGAGCCTATGGGCGTTATCGTTCAAAAACGCGATGGCGGCTTCCTGTACACCACAACAGATATCGCATGTGCAAAATACCGTTACGAAGAACTGGGCGCGAACCGCGTACTTTACTTCATTGACTCTCGTCAGCACCAGCACCTAATGCAGGCTTGGACTATTGTTCGTAAAGCTGGTTACGTGCCTGAGTCAGTTTCTCTTGAGCACCACGCATTCGGCATGATGCTAGGTAAAGATGGTAAGCCATTCAAGACTCGTGCGGGCGGTACAGTACGTTTAGCGGACCTTCTTGATGAAGCAGAAGTTCGTGCAGCGCAGCTGATCGAATCTAAGAACCCAGAGCTAGATGCAGAAGAGAAAGAGAAGATCTCTAAAACAGTTGCGATGGCAGCAGTTAAATACTCAGACCTTTCTAAGCACCGTACGACTGACTACGTGTTTGACTGGGATAACATGCTTGCGTTCGAAGGCAATACTGCACCATACATGCAGTATGCATACACTCGTGTTGCTTCTATCTTTGCAAAAGCAGGGGTTGCCATGGATGACCTTCAAGGTGATATCCAGGTTACTGACGAGAAAGAAAAAGCGCTCATCGCAAAACTTCTACAGTTCGAAGAAGCGGTTCAATCTGTCGCTCGCGAAGGTCAACCACACATTATGTGTAGCTACCTGTTTGAACTAGCTGGTCAGTTCTCAAGCTTCTACGAAGCGTGCCCTATCCTAGTTGCAGAAGACGAAGCCGTTAAACAAAGCCGTCTGAAGCTTGCTGCACTAACAGCGAAGACCATCAAGCAAGGTCTGTCTCTACTAGGTATCGAAACGCTAGAGCGCATGTAAGCGAATCTTAGCTAACGCTTAAAAACAAAGGCTGACGTGAGAGCGTCAGCCTTTTTGTTTATACTGAATTCAATCAATACAATTAAAAATGAATTGGAAAACAAAATGAGTTTTGAACTGCACCCTCAACTAGCAAAAGACACTACTGTTATTGGTCATTTTCCACTTTGCGTTGCTCTGCTACATAAAGATAATGCCGTACCTTGGGTAATTCTGGTTCCCAAGCGTGCAAACTTAAAAGAGTTGCACCACTTACCCATGCACGATCAGAGACAGTTCTTGTTAGAGTCTCAGGCGGTGAGCCAAGCTCTTGAAGCGACATTCCTTCCAGACAAGCTCAACATGGGAGCACTGGGTAACATGGTGCCTCAACTGCATATTCATCATATCGCACGCTTTAAAGATGACGTCGCTTGGCCCGGGCCTGTGTGGGGCAACACCAAAGGTGAGTTCCGCAGTGACGAAGAGCAAGATGAAGTCCTTGGGCGCATTCAGAATGTATTGTCACTCAGTTCTATTTTCCAAAAAGTATAGATCTGGCGCAGACTCCAGAGACGAAAAAGCCGCCCGTTAATATGGCGGCTTCTTTATGTCCGACGGTTTACATCGTCACTGTCAGTGATAGTCCATCTTGCCGCGTCACCGCATAACGCACGCGAGTCACATGATGCGCTTTATTGGTGTCAACCAAACGGGTAATACGACCTTTGTTAATCCACACACTCAGCATTGCGTCGGCGCCATCTTCACTCATACCAAACTGCTTTGCCAACTCTGACTGCGACACCGCGCCGTTATCTTCAATATATTGATAAAGCTGTTTTAAGATCATGCCACTTGTACCTCCAGCGAACCTTGCTGCTTCTTACCAATGCGCTTAAAGACACGATAAGTACCAAAGAAGATCGCCACGATCACTGCCATCCATATACCGCTTGTAACTGGACTGTCCGCAAAGTGCATCATTTGATGATAGAAAGTAGCCGTTAGGTAAGCCAGCCCCATCGTCCAAACCGCAATAAAACGAGCAAAGTTATTACCAAATTCACGCACATACGCCCCCATTGCAGCAACACATGGCGTGTACAGCAGAATGAAAATTAAGTACGCAAACGCAGCATGGCCAGAAACAAACTGAGATTTAATGTTGCCAAAAATAGAGGCATCAATTTCTTGCTCTTCTGCTACCGCATATGAATCGGTTAAGTCACCAACCTCGATGCCTAATGGATCTGAGTAACTAAGACCAGCAAGGTTCTCAGGTATACTCATTACTGCTTCTTCTAAGCTACCTATTAGGTCGTATTCCGCTTCGTCACCGTCAGTTGGCGTGGTATATAAGCTGTTCAGCGTACCGACTACGGCCTCTTTCGCGAAGATACCGGTAATAATACCCACTGTCGCAGGCCAGTTATCCTTTTCGATACCAATTGGCGCAAACACGGGGGTGACAACCTGTGACGCTTTTGAAAGTACAGATTTCTCGCTATCTTCATTACCAAAGCTGCCGTCAGTGCCAAGTGAGTTTAGGAAGCTAAGTAGCGCCACCACAATAACAATGGTTTTACCTGCCCCAAGTACAAAACGCTTGAGCTTTTGCCAGGTTTTAATCACAACATTCTGCAGTGTCGGTAGCTCGTAGTTAGGCATTTCCATGACAAAACTGTCACTGCTACCCGGGTAAAGGGTATTTTTAAGGAACAGGCCGGTGAAAATGGCAGCCACAATACCAAGCAGGTAAAGCGCAAATACAACGTTTTGACCTGAATCAGGGAAGAACGCTGCTGCAAACAATGCGTAAACAGGTAAGCGAGCACCACAAGACATAAACGGAACCATAGATGCTGCCAGCTTACGTTCACGTTCTTGATCAAGAGTTCGGGTAGCCATAATAGACGGGACATTACAGCCAAACCCTAAAACAAGCGGTACAAAGGCTTTACCTGGCAAGCCGATTTTCTGCATCACTTTATCCAGAACAAACGCCGCCCGAGCCATGTAACCAGAGCTTTCTAGTACTGCGAGGAATAAATATAGACAAGCAATGACTGGAATAAAGGTAGCGACCGTTTGAATACCACCACCAATACCATCTGCAAGCACAGTCACTAGCCATACAGGTAAGTGATCATCAAGTAGGTAATGGCCACCATCAACCAGTAACGCACCGACTCCGATATCAAAGAAGTCAATAAATGCGCTGCCGATGTTAATCGAGAACATAAACATCAAATACATGACAGCAAAGAAAAACGGAATGCCTACCCACTTATTTAAGATAAATTGGTCTAGCTTTTCTGTCACACTGCGACTGAGTTTGCCCTCACTACGGCGAATCTTCTTACACTGCTCATGCAAATGCGTATATTTGATATCCGCAACATGTAAATCAATATCCAGATCAAGCTTTGCAATCGACTCTAAAACCGTGCTTCTATCACTTTCTGAAAGACTGTTTAGAACCAGGGTGTCTTTTTCTAAAGCACGAATAGCAAGCGCACGATGAGAGACGGTTTGATCACTAAATAGCGTTGAGACTTTTTCAATCGCCGCTTCCATTTGTTGACCATAGTTCAACGACATCTCTTTAAGCGCAACACCCTGAATAATGGATTTGTGCAATCGTTCTTTAAATTCTGCGACTTGTTTTTTGTCCGTCGCCGACAAACTGAGAACCGGGCACCCCAATGTCTTCTCTAACTCGGCCACGTTAATTACTTGACGTTCGCGCTTTAGCGCATCCATCTTGTTCAGAACGACAATCATCGGGCGACCGAGCTCGCGAAGCTGCAGCGTCATGTATAGACTGCGCTCCAAACTTGTGGCGTCGACAACATTGATGATCAAATCTGCTGGATGAGTTAGTACCGCACGTGAAGCAATTGATTCATCGATACTATTGCTATCATTTCCGCTGTCTAATGAGTAAATGCCAGGAAGGTCTGTAAGCAAAAACTGGTCACCGGCATGTTTAAATTGACCCGTCTTTTTCTCGACAGTCACACCAGCCCAGTTACCGACCTGTTGCTTTGCGCCTGTTAAACCATTAAAAAGAGTCGTTTTGCCACTATTGGGATTACCTACCGTAAGTACTTGATACTGCATTACACCCTCTCCACTTCGATTTTTTGAGCAATCGTCTCTCTTACTGCAACAGACACACCACGAACTTCAACTTGTAATGGGTCACCCATTGGAGCGCGCCTAATAACTTTGACTACTGTGTTAGGCAATAGCCCCATTACCATTAGCTTTTTTCTTACGTCAGGTGAAAGACCATCTAATAAACGAATAGTCACCGAATCGCCGGGTATAATTTCTGATAGCTTCATTATGGCTCCAACATGATTATTGCTAATGATAAATATTTTCATTTAATAAATTGATGCTGCAATATTACTCCTATGTCTCCATTGATTTATTGTGTGAAATCAAAGTTACCATAATTGTTGTCACCCTCCTTTAAACGTCAACTTCGTCAAGTTTGGACACGTCAATTTCGTCAAAACTATCTTTATTGGCGTTTTTTATCTTTATCAAAACGATAAGAATCAAAGCTGAAAATATAATTATTTCTTATATATCATTAAGTTAAATTAACCACCCAAATATTGTCGCTTTTTTCACATCAATGTGTCGTTATTTTTATAAGAAAAATAAGTAACCCCTCGTATAGTTAACTCATCGAGAGGGCGACCTCTCAAATGTATTCCAGAGGTGGCATGTCTCATGCCACTCCGGCAGCAAGCGAAGGTGTCCTTGACACCCGTGGTATAGTCCCCCCGGCTATACCACGATATTTTTTTTCATTGTTCCCTCCCTATTAAACCACTACTCAAACCACACATTTACTTCCCTAATCGATATAGCTTTACACTAATAGACAAAGACACACGTTAGCTTTAGACATGTCAGCAACTTAAATAATCTGGCACTAACCAAGTGAGCGTTGGAAAGCGTAATGACACAATAATGTCTCTTTCTAAGACAACACCATCCAACGACGACTGCATGATGCCAAGCCGTGAAGACGTTGAGTTGAATTACTAGATAGGGAGAAGCGCTGAGCTTAAAAAAGAAAAATGGGGACAGTTCTGAGAGGCAAAAATTAGCTTTAATTTTCGCCAGAAAAGAACCGAGAGATAAATATCGGCCACTTAACTCAGAGAGCTATCGGGAGCCAAAACGGCAAGTAGCATGACGTGACTTATTGGTTCTCTTGAGTCAGTGCAAACTTAGAAGGAGGCAAGCCAAAATATAATCTGAACTTCTGGCTAAAGTAAGACGGGTCGTTGAAACCACAATTAAATGCAACTTCACTGATTTTCTCTCCGGCGAGTAGCTGCTCACAGGCGGTTTCTAAGCGTACTTCTGTTAGATAATCTTTTAACGTTCTTGACGAGGCTGATTTGAAACGCCTTTGCAAACTGCGTTCCGACATAAATAACATTTTTGCCGCAGATGCAGTACCGAACTCAGCATCGTGGTAATGCTCAGCCACAAGCTGGTAAACCTTTTGCAACCACTCATCTTCCGGGCTAACTAAGTCTTCAAGCTCTTTATCTGGCGCAAACTCTGATAAAGGCTCATCTACATGACTAAGCTCTTGAGCGACTGGCCATGTGATCTCAATTTTGTTCTGCGACTCGGAAGTAAATACCGCTAAATGCCCCCCACTCTCACTGACTAATTGTGAGATGCTGTCTATTCCCAGATCGTTAGCATTCCCACTTGAAGCCCGACTTAACGATACCTTGTTCGTCAATTGGCTACCGTAGTCTATAAAATTTAACCATACCGATTCACTTCCTTCAGACAGCATGATTTTGACCGTTTGTCCGCGATATGAACGCTTAATGATATTGGCAAAAATACTGTTAAAAATGACGTCTAGGTTGAAGCTCTCCAGAGCGATTCTACTCGATTTGTTTTCGTCAATAATCTCAACCAGGATACCCGCTTTCGAAAAGTCTTCTTTCCATACATCCACTACAGATTGGGTTATTTGGCTCAAATTGTAGTTTTGGCTGCCGCCACAAGATTCATCCGGAACACTTCTCAATTCATTTAATTGCCAATAGGCTTTAGCAAAATGATCTTGCGTTAGCGCATCAATTGCCTGGGGATATTTAGAAGCAAGATGATCAACGCTTGATTTGATTGATTGAGCAACATGATCAACCAACAGGTTTCTCACTTGGATCTGCTTGCGAAGTTGTTGGTTACTGGCTAGCAGTACACGGCTTTGGTGTCTGAGCTGATTGGTTTTGAGAGTAACTTGTGCGGCCAATGCACGATTGACTTGCACCATATAGCGAGAGCGCCAATACGTGAGTAAACCCATAATAATGAGCGTGGCCGCTAGGAAACCAAATATCGCCAGAGAAGATAAATACCATGGTTGCTTTACCTTAAAGCGAGACTCTAATCCAATCAGACCCGCAGCAACTTGAGACTGGCTACTTACCTGAAGATGATACTCGCCAGAATTAAGGTGTTCTAAGGTAAGTTGTCCGCCTTCCAATGTTTGCCAAGGCTCACCATCACTCAATCGATAATACAAGTTTTGGCTATCGGGCCTTGGCATGGTGCCAAAGCGGAAGCTTAATGATGAGCCATAAGGTAATTCAACGTCATCAAGGTTGGCACTTCCTACCTGAATAACTTCATTTTCATGCACTACCTGGCTAACGATAAACGTGGACTCAGGGGCGTTGGAGACCCTCAGAGTTGAGGCTTTGGCTTTTACCAGACCATACTTCGAGCCAAGCACTAGCTCGCTATCCTGATTTTCATCTCCCTGTATTACAGTACATATTCCTGGCAGAAACTCATTGTTTATCAAACCGGATGAAGAAGAGAAATGCTTTACCAACTCTCCAGAAAGATGGTAGTAGCTCAACCCGACAGACGAAGCAAGCCAGACACCTTGAGCGTCACTGATCATGCAGGCAGGTTTGGCATTAGAAACGCTCAACTCTACAACTTGCTCTGAATCACCGACATTAACCGTTTTAAATAAACCATAAGACGAAGCAAACCAAAGATTTCCGTCAGAGGCAGTTAGAATATCTAGAGATTCACCGAATTTTTCCGAGAAACGCTTGAAGCGAATTTGTTCATTGTCATATTCATAAACACCGTGATCAGTACCAATCAATAATCGATCTTGTGTATCGTACAAGCTTGTTATTTTTGCAGGTAAGTACTGGCTAACCAACCATTCACTGCCTAGGTTCCTTACCCGTTGATTGGCGATATCAACGTTATACAATTGATAACCGCTTGCAACCCAAAGACGTGAAGCATCATCAGCAGCAAGGTGTTCAACCGCGTGCCCTGCCATTACTTGTAAGTAAGGAAAAGTGACATCTTTTAAACCATCAAGATCGAATACTTTCAACCCTTCCGAGGTTGCGAGCCAAAGCAATCCTTCTTGAAACACGAGATCATTGATTGGAGTGTGAGACTCGAGGATTATTTCGTTTCCGTGCAATCCTCTCCGGTATAGTTTGTAATCATCTGCAAACCACAAGGCACCATCAGGTCCCGTCACTGTTTTTCGGATTCTTCCCGATAGTGTTTGTGAATCGTAACTACTGAAGGTAATTCGCTCAAACTTTTTACTGAACATGGAGTAGTAACGGATCCCCTGTCCCGTTGCTATCCACATCCCCCCCATGTTATCACTCAACAGTGAGAAAATCTTATTACTGTCCAGCTCTAACTCTAGGAAACTCGAGGATTCAACTTCCGTCACCTCCCCAGTCAAAAACGAATATAAGTACAACCCGTGCTCCGTCCCAACCCAATACTCTTGGTTGGTCTCAGCAAACGTTAATACATGTGATCCGCCGACTTGGGTAACTTGCTTATTCGGCTCATTGATATTGAAAACCAACGCTCCCCGAAGCGTCCCAACCAATATTTCCCGTCGTGTAGGAGAGTAGTAGATTTTTTCAATGTAGTTCTGACCAGATTCAGCGACATGATCAAAGGCGTTTCCTTCAGACAGATAGAAGCCCGAAGTCGTGGCAAGTGCCCATTTATTTTCTATAAAAATCGCATCATTAATATAGACGTAACTGTTGTTACTATGATGATAAAGATGGAGTAATGAATACGTTTTTAACTCACTGGTTTCTATATTATAAGTATAAAAGTGTGCACCATCACTAACCCAGATATAGTGGTTAGAAGCGCCGATCTTTCTGATTTGGGAGCCGGGGTTAAGGCTGAACACCAAACGCCGCTCTTGATTTGGATAGGTTTGGTAGACTTCATTCTCAACGAAAGTCCAAAACGCACCTTTATTGTAGGCAAGTTGCTTGACGGGGCTCTTCAAAAAACTGCCTGATTTAGGAAGTATATTCTGGCCATCATAGAATAAAACGCGTCCATGCACGTCGTGTATCCAAAGGCCACCTTGCTCGCCTAAATACAAATTTTCCGCCGCAACAAAAGTCCCCTTAACCTGCGTAGGCAAAGGGTAAAAAATCGCATTGGCTTTATTAAACGCAAATGCATGACATGAAATAGCGGCTCCAACGAGCAAAAGAGCCAGATAGCGTAGCAAGACGAAACCTTTAATATCTAAACTTATGCCGACTCGTCACATTTCATGTCTTCCTCGACATGGTTATTTCGAGTCGCTAATTATTGGATAATAATATCTCAATTGGCTGTTGATAAAAGGCTCGCCTCACCAAAGGTTGCAATTCTTACTGCTGGATCACGTAAAAAAAGAAAATTCCGACAGAGAATAACAACCCTATAACTATTTGTTGCCTAAACACTGCTCGAAGCTATCTGCCATACCTGACAGAAAAGTGAAGTAACTTCCCGGTTTAGATTCAACTGAGCTGCCTAACGGATCTAACTCACCTTTAGCCACATTACTGCCACGCATTACGCTTTCAACGACTGCTGGGGTAAATTGTGGTTCCGAGAACACACAGGCAACATCTCCAGAACTGAGCGCTTTACGTATTTCAATCAATGTTTTTGCACCTGGCTTGCGGTCTGGACTTACAGTAAAGGCACCAAGTTGATTCAGTTGATAGCGCTGTTCAAAGTAGCCGTAAGCATCATGAAATACAAAATAGCCTTTATCTTTTACTGTATCGAGCTTGCGCTTAATTTCACTATCCGTTGCGGCTAATTGCGCTTCGAAATGAGAAAGGTTTTCTCTATATTTATTCGCGTTAGTAGAGTCAATCTCGATAAGCTTTTCCGCCAATGCGTTAGCGACTTGTTTGACTGGTTCAACGCCAAGCCAAAAATGCGGGTCGTAAGAGCCATGGTTATGCCCGTCGTGATCATGATTGTGCTCATTATCAAATTCACGTAATGATAAATTAGGGATATCACTGATCGTCATTGTATTGGCTTTTTCTGCCACGACTTTTTCAAGAAAAGGCTCTAAGTCATGTCCGTACCAAATGACCAGATCAGCTGAGGCGACTTTCTTCACGTCTGAAGGACGCAGAGCGTAATCATGCGGGGAAGTATTTGACTGGAGCAATACCTCTGGCTCCGTCACGCCTTGGGTTAGCTCTGCCACCACCAATTGAATAGGTTTTATACTGGTAAGCACTGTCACCGCCTGCGCAGGTAACGTTAGCATTGCCAAAGCAATAAGAATTAAAGCTCTTTTCATAGTTTTACTTGGGATATCGAGTGGAAAGTGCAATAATGTTACATTATAACATTATTGATTTGCAAACGAGTTTCATTCATGTCCTCATTAGTCCATCTGGAACACTTATGCGTCGAATTCGATGAGCGCAAAGTTCTGGACAACATCAGCATGGAATTAACCAAGGGTAAAATAACGACCCTGATTGGCCCCAACGGCGCTGGGAAATCAACTCTAGTAAAAGTCATTTTAGGGCTCCAGAAGCCAACTAGTGGGAAATTATCTAAAAAAAAGAAATTAAAAATTGGTTACGTCCCACAAAAGTTAAAGCTCAATGACTCTTTACCATTAAATGTCACTCGCTTTTTAAATTTGGCAGGCAAATACAGCAAGCAAGAGTGCATTGATGCACTGAGGCTTGTCGGAGCTGAACACCTAATCAGCAGCAATATGCACAGTCTGTCTGGTGGTGAAAATCAGCGTGTCCTCCTCGCACGAGCTTTGCTTCAGCGTCCTGAGCTTCTTGTTCTTGATGAACCCGCTCAAGGTGTGGATATTCAGGGACAAATCGACCTGTATGATCTAATAGAGAGCATTCGTCACCGCTTTGATTGCGCTATTTTTATGGTTTCCCATGATTTGCATTTAGTGATGGCTAAAACTGATGATGTGATTTGCTTGCATCACCACGTTTGCTGCTCCGGCTCTCCTGCGACAATTACCCAAGATCCATCTTACATCGCCTTATTTGGCAATGCGGGTAGAGAATCACTAGCCTTTTATCATCACGACCATCATCACCATCACGATCTGTCCGGTGATCCGGTTTCCGGTGATGCATCATCTTGCGCCAAGCATAACCACGGACACCATCACCATGATTGAGTTTCTTCTCCCCTCTATTCTTGCCGGTATTGGCATCGCAATTATCGCAGGGCCATTAGGCTCATTCGTCGTCTGGCGAAAAATGGCCTACTTTGGCGACACACTAGCCCACGCCTCTCTAATGGGTCTGGCGCTAGGTTTTTTGCTTAATGTGAACATTTACCTGGCTCTACTCGTGTGCTGTTTGGCGCTCGCCGTACTGCTGGTAACGCTACAAAAACAACAATTGGTCGCCACTGACACCTTACTCGGTATTCTGGCGCACAGCTCACTATCAGTAGGCTTAGTATCGGTTAGCTTTCTGGATAACGTGCGCGTTGACTTGATGAGTTACTTATTTGGTGATTTGCTCGCTGTTTCATTGCAGGACTTGATATTTATTTATGCGGGTGTTGTTGCCGTTAGTGCATGTTTATACATTTTCTGGCGCCCATTGCTATCGAGCACAGTCAGCGAAGAGCTTGCTGCAGTAGAAGGTGTGAATACCGATCTTGTGCGTCTGGTACTGATGTTGATGGTAGGTGTTGTGATTGCAGTGGGCATGAAGTTTGTCGGTGCGTTGATCATGACATCACTGCTTATTATCCCAGCGGCAACGGCTCGAAAACTGTCTTCCACACCAGAACAGATGGCGCTGTTTGCCTCCATTATCGGTTCGATTTCTGTATTGATGGGGTTAAGCCTGTCCTGGCACTTTGACACACCAGCTGGCCCTTCCGTTGTGATAAGCGCAACTTCGCTGTTTATGCTAAGCCAAATCATCCAACGTAAAGCATAAGAATGTTGTCTGTTTGAGTTTGATTATTGCGAAGTTTCACTTGCTTTACTTGTTTTCATTCTTAACCAAACTCCACGATCAAAAAAGCCTGGCAATTGCCAGGCTTTTGTATTCTAACAAGTTGGAAATTACCAGCCTGTTACTTCGCGTAGACCTTTACCGATCTCTGCTAGAGATTTAACTGTCTTAACGCCAGCTTCTTCTAGTGCCGCGAACTTGTCTTCAGCAGTACCTTTACCACCAGAGATGATCGCACCAGCGTGACCCATACGCTTACCTGGAGGCGCAGTTACACCAGCGATGTAAGAAACAACTGGCTTAGTCACGTTCTCTTTGATGAACGCTGCCGCTTCTTCTTCTGCTGTACCACCGATTTCACCGATCATTACGATCGCTTCAGTTTCTGGGTCTTCTTGGAACAGTTTCAGGATATCGATGAAGTTTGAACCTGGGATTGGGTCACCACCGATACCAACACACGTAGACTGACCGAAGCCTTCGTCTGTCGTTTGCTTAACTGCTTCGTAAGTAAGTGTACCAGAACGAGATACGATACCCACTTTACCTTTCTTGTGAATGTGACCAGGCATAATACCGATCTTACACTCATCAGGAGTGATAACACCCGGACAGTTAGGACCGATCATGCGAACGCCAGTTTCTTCTAGCTTCACTTTTACGTCGATCATATCTGTTGTAGGGATACCTTCCGTGATAGTTACGATTAGCTCGATACCTGCGTCAATCGCTTCTAGGATTGCATCTTTACAGAAAGGTGCTGGTACGTAGATTACTGTCGCTGTTGCGCCAGTTGCTTCTACTGCTTCGCGAACTGTGTTGAATACAGGTAGACCTAGGTGAGTTTGGCCGCCTTTACCTGGAGACACACCACCAACCATTTGCGTACCGTATGCGATAGCTTGCTCTGAGTGGAAAGTACCTTGACCACCAGTGAAACCCTGACAGATTACTTTAGTGTCTTTGTTAATTAATACAGACATTATTTAGCCTCCGCAGCAGCAACAACTTTCTGAGCAGCATCTGTTAGCGACTCAGCAGCAATGATATCAACATCAGAATTAGCAAGAACTTCGCGACCTAGGTCTGCGTTAGTACCTTCTAGACGAACAACAACTGGTACGTTTACACCTACCTCTTTAACCGCACCGATAATACCTTCTGCGATCATGTCACAACGTACGATACCGCCGAAGATGTTTACTAGTACTGCTTTCACGTTGTCATCAGATAGGATGATCTTGAATGCTTCTGCAACACGTTCTTTAGTTGCACCGCCACCTACGTCTAGGAAGTTAGCAGGTTTGCCGCCGTGTAGGTTTACGATATCCATCGTACCCATTGCAAGGCCAGCACCGTTAACCATACAGCCAACGTTACCGTCTAGTGCTACGTAGTTCAGTTCCCACTGAGCTGCGTGCGCTTCACGCTCATCTTCTTGTGATGGATCGTGCATTTCACGAAGTTTAGGCTGACGGTATAGTGCGTTTGAGTCGATGTTGATTTTGCCATCAAGACATAGCAGATTGCCTTCGCCAGTAACAACAAGCGGGTTGATCTCTAGTAGAGCAAGGTCGTACTGAGCGAACATCGTGCCAAGACCCATGAAGATCTTAACGAATTGTTTGATTTGGTCACCTTCAAGACCAAGTTTGAACGCAAGCTCACGACCTTGGTAAGCTTGTGGGCCTACTAGTGGATCGATTGCTGCTTTGTGGATTAGCTCCGGAGTTTCTTCCGCAACTTTTTCGATTTCCACACCGCCTTCAGTAGAAGCCATGAAAACGATCTTACGGCTAGCACGGTCAACTACCGCGCCTAGGTAAAGTTCGTTTGCAATGTTTGATGCTTCTTCAACAAGGATTTTTGTAACAGGCTGACCATTTGCATCTGTTTGGTAAGTTACTAGGTTCTTACCTAGCCACTTTTGCGCAAACTCTTTTACGCCATCTTTTGTATCGTGTAGCTCTACGCCGCCCGCTTTACCGCGGCCACCAGCGTGAACCTGACACTTAACGACTTTCTTAGCTGTACTAATACGGCCTGCTGCTTCAAAAGCTTCTTGTGGTGTATCACACGCGTAGCCTTCTGGCACAGGTAAACCGAATTCTGCAAACAGCTGTTTGGCTTGGTATTCATGCAAATTCATTTCGATATTCCGTTTGTTTTTTCCCAAAGGGATTTATTATTTCCATAACGCTGCAGTCTTGGCTGCTTGTACGTCTGTAGGGTCTTCTCAAATCAATCACTTAGTGATTCAGATGAAGGCCAGACGTCGAGCTAGTCTAGCCATTGAAATTTTTAACGTCTAGCTACGCAAGGCAACTAGACGTTTTAGCGATATTAAACGTCTAATAGGAGACGTGCTGGATCTTCTAGTAGCTCTTTAATGGTTACTAGGAAGCCAACTGACTCACGACCATCGATTAAACGGTGATCGTAAGATAGCGCTAGGTACATCATTGGCAGGATTTCAACCTTACCGTTCACAGCCATTGGACGCTCTTGGATTTTGTGCATACCAAGAATCGCCGATTGCGGTGGGTTGATGATAGGCGTAGACATTAGTGAACCGAACACACCACCGTTAGTGATAGTGAAGTTACCGCCCATTAGCTCATCTACTGTTAATTTGCCGTCACGACCTTTAATCGCTAGCTCTTTGATACCTTTTTCGATATCAGCAAAACCTAGCGTGTCACAGTCTTTCAGTACTGGAGTTACCAGACCACGTGGCGTAGATACCGCCATGCTGATGTCGAAGTAGTTGTGGTAAACGATATCATCGCCATCGATAGACGCGTTTACTTCTGGGTAACGTTTTAGCGCTTCAGTTACGGCTTTCACGTAGAAAGACATGAAGCCTAGACGTGTACCGTGACGCTCTTCGAACTGGTCTTTGTACTGCTTACGAAGATCCATGATTGGTTTCATGTTCACTTCGTTAAACGTCGTTAGCATCGCTGTGCTGTTTTTCGCTTCTAGAAGACGGTTAGCAACAGTCTTACGTAGGCGCGTCATCGGTACGCGTTTTTCACTACGTGCCGCTGCAGGAGCTTCAACTACTGGCGCTTCAGCTTTTGTTGCAGCTTTTGCGTTTGCTAGGTGTGCTTCAATGTCTTCACGAGTGATACGACCGCCAACACCAGTGCCTTTCACTTGGCCAGCTTCTAGGTTGTGTTCAGCCAGAAGACGACGAACTGCTGGGCTTAGCGCATCATTGCTCTCTTCAGTAAGTGCCGCTTTGTGACGCTTATCTGGAGATGCTTGTGTACCTTCCGTTTTATCTGCTGTTGGTTCACCAGCAACTGCACCCGGCTTGATTTTAGCCAGAAGCTGTTTTGAAAGTACCGTCGCACCTTCTAATTCAACAATAGCTTCTAAAACACCAGCTTCCGGAGCTGGTACTTCTAGCACTACTTTATCTGTTTCGATATCAACCAGTACTTCATCACGCTCAATAACGTCGCCTGGTTGTTTGTGCCATGTCGCAACGGTTGCATCTGCAACTGATTCAGGTAAATCTGGAACCAGAATTTCAATTGTCATATCTGTTTCTTCCTTTAACTTCTAGTTCTTAATTCGAAGTTTTTGAGTTCACGTTCAGAGCGTCTTCAACCAACGCTTTTTGTTGTTTCAAGTGCACCGACATGTAGCCAACTGCTGGCGAAGCAGAAGCTGGGCGACCTGCGTATTTAAGATCTGCACCTGCAGGAATAGCGGCACGGAAGTTATGTTGACTACAGTACCAAGCACCTTGGTTCTGAGGCTCTTCCTGACACCACACAAAGTCTTCAACATTTGTGTATTGAGCAATAGCGGCTTGTACTTCTTCCATCGGGAATGGGTAAAGCTGTTCAATACGCACAATTGCGACATCTTCTTGCTCGTTGTTGCGACGCTGCTCAAGTAGGTCGAAGTAAACCTTACCAGAACAGAATACAACGCGTTTCACTTTGCTTGCTTCCAGATTATCGATTTCTGGAATAGCCGCCTGGAAAGTACCTTCTGCAAGGTCTTCGATAGTAGACGTACAAAGTGGATGACGAAGCAATGATTTAGGAGACATTACAATCAGTGGTCGACGCATTGGGCGTACAACCTGACGTCGAATCATGTGGTAAACCTGCGCTGGAGTTGAAGGAACAACTACCTGCATGTTTTGCTCTGCACACAACTGTAGGTAACGCTCTAGACGCGCAGATGAGTGCTCAGGACCCTGACCTTCATAGCCGTGAGGCAGAAGCATCGTTAAGCCACATAGACGAGCCCACTTCTGTTCACCAGAAGAGATAAATTGGTCGATAACAACTTGAGCGCCGTTCGCAAAATCACCGAACTGTGCTTCCCAAATCGTTAGGCCGCCTGGCTCTGCGGTTGCGTAGCCGTATTCAAACGCCAATACCGCTTCTTCTGACAATACAGAGTCGAATACCTGGAAAGGACCTTGCTTGTCATGAACGTTTGCTAACGGAATGTATGTGCTTGCGTCTGTTTGGTTGTGAAGAACCGAGTGACGGTGGAAGAAAGTACCACGACCCGAGTCCTGACCAGAAATACGGATACGCTTGCCATCGTCAACCAAAGTTGCGTAAGCCAGTGTTTCAGCCATACCCCAGTCAATCGCTTTTTCACCAGTCATCATTGCCAAACGGTCGTTGTAAAGCTTGTTTACTCGACTTTGTAACTTATGACTTTCTGGGTACTGACATAGACGAGTACCAAGTTCAACCAAACGTTGTTTGTCGTATTGAGAGTCCCATTGCATGTCCCACTCGTGACCTAGGTATGGAGACCAGTCAACAGAGTGCAATGCCATTGGACGCCACTCTTTCACCACAACTTCACCGCGGTCAAGCGCATCACGGTATTCGTTGACTAACTGAGTTGCAGTCTCAATATCTGATTCGTTTTTGTCGATCAAAACATCGGCGTAAAGCTTACGTGGTGTTGGGTGTTTCTTGATCTTTTGGTACATCAAAGGCTGAGTTGCATTTGGCTCATCTGCCTCGTTGTGGCCATGACGGCGGTAACATACCAAGTCAATAACTACATCACGTTTAAACTCGTTACGGTAATCCAATGCGATACGCGTAACAAACGCAACCGCTTCTGGATCATCAGCATTAACGTGGAAAATCGGTGCCTGTACCATCTTAGCGATATCAGTACAGTACATGGTCGAGCGAGTATCACGTGGGTTAGATGTCGTGAAACCTACTTGGTTGTTAACAACAACGCGAACCGTACCACCAACGCAGAAACCACGTGACAGAGACATGTTGAATGTTTCCGCAACCACGCCCTGGCCAGCAACAGCTGAGTCACCGTGAATAGTGATAGGAAGAACTTTACTGCCTTCTTTATCACCCAAACGGTCTTGACGAGCGCGCACAGAACCGATAACCACTGGGTTTACGATTTCTAAGTGCGATGGGTTAAATGCTAGCGCTAAGTGAACATCGCCACCCGGAGTCGCGAAGTCGGCAGAGAAACCTTGGTGGTATTTAACGTCACCCGTTCCCCACGTTTCATCATGCTTGCCTGCAAATTCATCAAACAGATCTTGTGGTTTCTTACCGAGTACGTTCACCAACATGTTCAAACGACCACGGTGTGCCATACCAATAACCACTTCGCGCATGCCACTGTTACCTGCATGACGGATCAATTCTTTGGTCATTGGGATAAGCGCGTCACCACCCTCTAGAGAAAAGCGTTTTGCACCCGGGAATTTTGCGCCTAAGTAACGCTCAAGGCCTTCAGCTGCTGTTAGCTCTTCTAGGAAAGTACGTTTCTCATCGTTGTTGAATGATGGCTGGCCTACGACAGACTCAAGACGTTGTTGAATCCAACGCTTTTGCTCTGTGTCAGTCATGTGCATGTATTCAGCACCGATGGAACCACAGTAAGTTTTTTTGAGGGCTTCGTAAATGTCTCTCAACTTCATGGTTTCTTGCCCAATAGCAAAAGAACCTACGTTGAAAGTTTCTTCGAAATCTTCTTCGGTAAGATTATGAAATGCTGGATCCAACTCAGCAACGGTTGGACGTTGCCATAGACCTAGTGGATCTAATTCTGCAGCCTCGTGTCCGCGGAAACGGTATGCGTTGATTAGCTGTAGAACTTTTACTTGTTTTGCATCGACATCTGGGTCACTAACTTGGACATTGTAATGCTTTGTTTCTTGAGCGAGTCGTCGGAAGTAGTCACGGACACGTGAGTGCGGCTGTTCTGCCACTTCTTTTGAAGGCTTAGGCAAGCCATCAAAAACACGTTTCCACTCCTCACTTACCAGATCGGGATCACTTAGATACAGTTCGTAGAGTTCCTCTACATACGTTGCATTGGCGCCAGCCAAGTGTGAAGACTCGAGCCATGCCTTCATCACGCCGTTGTGCATATTTTCCCTTAACCAGTAGTTTTCACGTTTGCTTCGGTCTACGCCGAGCTATAAATAGCCGACTTAAAAAATCGGCAATTTTAATATTCGTCTACTCGAGTTATGCAGTTGCAGCGCAGTGATGGGGTTTACTTTACACAACACTGCAACTGGTTCATCTACGAGTAAATTACACCGAGCGATTTACCAGCATCGACTTGATATGGCCGATTGCTTTCGTCGGGTTAAGTCCTTTCGGACAAACACTTACACAATTCATGATGCCATGGCAACGAAAAACGCTAAATGCGTCATCAAGATCAGACAAACGTTCATCTGTTGCCGTATCGCGGCTATCAATTAACCAACGGTAAGCCGCTAGAAGACCTGCAGGACCGATGAATTTGTCCGGGTTCCACCAGAATGACGGACAAGAAGTTGTACAACATGCACACATGATACATTCGTACAAACCATCTAAATGAGCACGGTCATCTGGTGACTGCAGATTCTCACGAGAAGGTGGTAATGCACCATCATCGATCAAGAATGGCTTAACTTTCGCATAGTTATCATAGAACTGCGTCATGTCAACAATAAGATCACGTACCACAGGTAGACCTGGTAGTGGACGAATTACGATCTTGTCACCTTGTAGTGCAGACAATGGTGTGATACATGCCAAGCCGTTTTTACCGTTCATGTTCAGGCCGTCAGAGCCACAAACACCTTCACGGCATGAACGACGGAATGCGATGCTTGGATCTTGCTCTTTAAGCAGAATCAACGCATCCAGAACCATCATGTCTGAGCCTTCTTCTACATCAAGTGTGTAGTCTTTCATGTAAGGCTTAGTGTCTACATCCGGGTTGTAACGGTACAAAGAGAAGTTCAGTTTCATAGTCATATCCTCCCTTAGTATGTACGTACTTTCGGCGGGAACGCGTCACGGTGTACTGGCGTCATGTTAACATCACGCTTAGTCATCGCTTCAGTTTCCGGGTTGTAGATTGAGTGGCATAGCCAGTTCTCGTCATCACGATCTGGGAAGTCGAAACGAGCGTGCGCACCGCGGCTTTCCGTACGGTAGTTCGCAGCAACTGCTGTTGAGAACGCTGTTTCCATCAAGTTATCTAGCTCTAGACACTCAATACGCTGAGTGTTGAACTCTGAAGACTTGTCCGCTAGGTGAGCATCTTTTAGACGTTCACGGATAACTTTAAGCTCTTCCAGACCTGTTGCCATCGCATCACCTTCACGGAATACCGAGAAGCTGTTTTGCATGCAGCTTTGCAGATCTTTACGGATTTGTACTGGATCTTCGCCACCTGTGCTGTTTTCCCAACGCATAGTACGCGCCAGAGAAGCTTCGATGTCAGATTCAGTTGCAGGACGAGCTTCAACTTGGGCTGCAAGTGTTTCACCAAGGTGAAGACCTGTCGCACGGCCGAATACCACCAAGTCTAGTAGTGAGTTACCACCTAGACGGTTTGCACCGTGAACCGATACAGAAGCGATTTCACCACAAGCGAATAGACCTTGAACTTCCGCTTCGCTGCCATCAGCAAGCTGTTTAATTGCTTGACCAGAAACCTGAGTTGGAACACCACCCATCATGTAGTGACAGGTTGGGATTACAGGAATTGGTTCTTTAACTGGATCAACGTGTGCGAATGTACGAGACAGTTCACAGATACCAGGTAGACGTGACTCAAGCACTTCTTTACCAAGGTGATCCAGTTTCAGTTTAATGTGTGGACCCCATGGGCCATCGCAACCACGACCTTCACGGATTTCGATCATCATTGAACGCGCAACCACGTCACGACCAGCAAGGTCTTTCGCGTTTGGAGCGTAACGTTCCATGAAACGTTCGCCGTCTTTGTTCAGAAGATAACCACCTTCACCACGACAACCTTCTGTTACAAGAACACCTGCGCCAGCGATACCCGTCGGGTGGAACTGCCACATTTCCATATCTTGCATCGGAACGCCCGCACGTAGAGCCATACCAACACCATCACCAGTGTTGATGTGTGCGTTAGTTGTTGAAGCGTAGATACGACCTGCACCACCAGTAGCAAGAATGGTTGCTTTTGATTTGAAGTAACAGATTTCGCCTGTTTCCATACAAATCGCTGTACAACCCATGATCGCGCCATCTTGGTTTTTCACCAAGTCTAGTGCATACCACTCAGAGAAAATGGTTGTCTTGTGCTTAACGTTTTGTTGGTAAAGCGTATGAAGAAGCGCGTGACCTGTACGGTCTGCCGCTGCTGCTGTACGTGCAGCCTGCTCACCACCAAACTCTTTTGACTGACCGCCAAATGGACGCTGATAGATAGAACCATTGTCAAAACGAGAAAATGGAAGACCCATTTTTTCTAGTTCGATAACAGACTCAGGACCATTCTTACACATGTATTCGATAGCGTTTTGGTCACCAATGTAGTCAGAACCTTTTACGGTATCGTACATGTGCCACTGCCAATCATCCTTATGCGAGTTACCTAGAGCAACGGTGATACCACCCTGCGCAGATACTGTATGAGAACGAGTTGGGAATACTTTAGATAGCAAAGCACATGAAAGGCCTTGCTCTGAAATTTGTAGTGCAGCGCGCATACCTGCACCACCAGCGCCGATTACTACGGCGTCAAACTCACGAACTGGAATAGACACTTACGCACCCCACAAAATAAATAGACCAGAGAAGACATAACCGAATAGAACGGCAATAACACCAAGTTGTAATGCGCCACGAAGTTTCGCGCACTTAATATAGTCGGTGAACACTTGCCACATACCAACCCAAGCGTGAATCAGTACAGAAACAAGAGCCAACATGGTGAATACTTTGGTGAAAGTGCCACCAAAGAATTGGGTCCAAGATGCGTAAGAGATATCTGAGAATGCACAGAAGCTAACCAGATAAATCGTGTATAGAGTCATAATGATGGCAGTAGCACGAATCAGTAGGAAATCGTGTACACCGTTACGACCAAATGAAGAAACGTGTTTTACCATACCATTATCCCCGCCAATAGTGACAATACTGCAGTCGCACCAAAAGCAGCTTTCGCGCTCATCGTGCCTGAATCTAGCTCTTCAAAGTAGCCTAGATCCATCATCAGGTGACGGATACCACCAGCAATGTGATATGCAAGTGCAGTTAAAATGCCCCATAGGATGAATTTTACGAAGAAGCTATCGACGATATCGGCGGCTTCCATAAAACCCATTGGGGATGACAGAGAAATGGACAGTAACCAAAGTAGTATACCTACCGCAACAAACGTGATTACCCCGGACACACGGTGCAGGATGGATGCGATT
Source organism: Vibrio natriegens NBRC 15636 = ATCC 14048 = DSM 759 (assembly GCF_035621455.1). Classification (NCBI taxonomy): domain Bacteria; kingdom Pseudomonadati; phylum Pseudomonadota; class Gammaproteobacteria; order Vibrionales; family Vibrionaceae; genus Vibrio; species Vibrio natriegens. Next base: position 866,025 of record NZ_CP141822.1, on the reverse strand, counting down.
GCTGTGATAGGAAAGCGGATGGTCTGTAAATCTAAATTAACAGGTCTTGACTTTCTTTCTTTCACGGGCTTGCTCACTCAGCTCCATTGAGCATTTATTGTTATAACCAATTTCAGCGTCCAAATGTACAAAAGTTAACATTTATTTAACAGATACGACCGATAATCACCGAGAATACTGTAAACAAGTTGTTAACACCGGGAGCCATCACCAAACCTCACACTTTGTTATAGCCCCGAATTTATAAGGATTTAACTAAAATTTTCTTTGCCAATATACGGCGAGCAACATTCTAATACAATTGGTGTAACAAATTATGCTACATAGAACAGATTTTTAACGATTTTCAAAGAAAAAATCATAACAAGTGCACACAAAGATGTAGAAAAATTGACTTTACGCCTTAACAACAGTAAAAACATTGCACACAAACATCCTGGACGGATTAAATAATAAACAAAGGAGATTGTTATGGCGGATAAGAAAGCGACCCTTCATGTTGAAGGCAAAGCGCCAATCGAACTGCCAATTATGGAAGGTACTTTAGGTACTCCTGTAATTGATGTTCGTAAACTAGGAGCTAATGGTTACTTTACTTTTGACCCTGGTTTTCTTGCCACTGCATCTTGTGAATCATCAATCACATATATCGATGGCGGCAAAGGTATTCTTTTGCACCGCGGTTACCCGATTGATCAATTAGCCAATAACGCAGATTACCTAGAAGTATGTTACATCCTTCTTTATGGTGAAGCCCCTACCCGAGACCAATACGAGCAATTCAAGAAAACCGTTACTCGTCATACTATGGTACATGAGCAAATCGCAAGCTTTTTCCACGGCTTCCGACGTGATGCTCACCCAATGGCGGTAATGTGTGGCGTAGTCGGTGCATTAGCAGCCTTCTACCACGATTCGCTCGATATTAATAACGACGAACACCGCGAAATTGCGGCGTACCGTCTAATTTCGAAAATGCCTACACTGGCGGCAATGTGTTACAAATACTCTATCGGCCAGCCATTTATCTACCCACGCAACGATTTAAACTACGCGGAAAACTACCTACACATGATGTTTGCAAACCCATGTGAAGAGTATGAAGTGAACCCTGTCGTTGCACGTGCTATGGATAAAATCTTTACACTTCACGCGGATCACGAACAAAACGCGTCAACATCAACAGTACGTCTTGCTGGTTCTTCTGGCGCTAACCCATTTGCATGTATTGCCGCTGGCATTGCATCTCTTTGGGGCCCAGCGCACGGTGGTGCTAACGAAGCATGTCTGAAGATGCTGGAAGAAATCGGCAGCGTCGATAACATTCCAGAGTACGTAGAACGTGCGAAAGATAAAGATGACCCATTCCGTTTGATGGGCTTTGGTCACCGTGTTTACAAGAACTACGATCCACGTGCAACAGTAATGCGTGAAACGTGTCACGAAGTTCTTAAAGAGCTAAACATCCAAGATCCTCTACTAGACGTAGCGATGGAACTTGAGCGTATCGCTCTTTCTGATGAGTACTTCGTTTCTAAGAAACTGTACCCGAACGTAGACTTCTACTCAGGTATCATTCTTAAAGCGATTGGTATTCCAGTATCAATGTTTACGGTTATCTTCGCTCTATCTCGTACCGTTGGTTGGATTGCTCACTGGAACGAAATGCACAGCGATCCACTAAACCGCATTGGTCGTCCTCGTCAGCTTTACACTGGTGAGGCACAACGTGAATTTTCTCCGCTTCATGAGCGTGAATAATCACTGAGTGAAATGCTAAAAAAAGGGTTGAGATGTGAATCTCAACCCTTTTTTATTTTTTCTTATAGTTCTGCGCTAGACCGGATTATCAATATCCACAAACTCGACTTGCAAACCGTACTCATCGGCTAACCACTTACCAAGCGCTTTAATACCGTAACGCTCTGTTGCATGATGTCCGGCGGCGAAGTAATGAATGTCCATTTCTCTCGCAGTGTACGTTGTGCGCTCAGATATTTCACCGGAGATAAAGGCATCTAACCCGTGCTGCACGGCCAATTCAATAAAGTCTTGCCCGCCACCGGTGCACCACCCTACGGTCTCAATCATTTTATCTGCATTTTCTGGTGCAATATGCAGGGGTTCTCTCTCAAGTACTTGATTGATCTTGCTCGCAAAATCAGCACCTGACATCGGCTTTTTCAAACGTCCATACATCGCGACTGACTGCGGATGACCTTCTAGGCCGCCTTCAACGTCAATTTCCAACAATTTTGCCAGCTCAGCGTTGTTGCCAAGTTCAGGGTGAATATCAAGAGGAAGATGATAACCGTACAAATTAATATCATTTTTAATTAAACTGCGGATTCGCTTTCCTTTCATACCGCGAATTGGTTCAGGTTCACCTTTCCAGAAGTATCCATGATGGACAAGCAATGCGTCAGCATTAAGTTCAACTGCTTTATCGATCAAAGCCTGTGAAGCCGTAACACCAGTAACTATGCGGTTTACGGTTGGAATCCCTTCTACCTGCAGCCCATTCGGTGCGTAATCTTTAATTAACTGTGGTGATAGTTTATCGTTAAGAATCTGTTCTAGCTTTAAGTTATTCATCATCACTTCCAATTTCTAATGCATGTTTAAAGTGTATATCGAACCTAGATACTGATGCCAGACATCGTGTCCCCATCGTTGGCAAATTTCGTTACAATAATACTGCTTCGTCACTTTATTGCTAAAGCTAAGGGTTAAAAGGAAACGGGATGAATCAATTGCAACGCTTTTATGATTGGATCGCAACATCGCCACCACTTTTCCAATTGCGTCCACCATTTGCAACACTTGAAGATTTATCCGTAGCGCCGTTATGCGAATCTGAACAATATAGTGGTAATCCAAGACTGGGCTTTTTATATCAGCATTTGTGTACTGCTGTGCTTTCTCATTCCGAACGATACCAAGTTGTCGCAGAGGAGATTCAACTCAATGACCACACTGGAAGAACGATTGGTGCAGTGGATTTAGTGTTGCAAAATACGGAGTCAGGTCAGTTGGAACATTGGGAAGTTGCCATTAAGTTCTACCTGCTTCATCAAGGCGTTTGGTACGGCCCCAATGCCCATGATCAATTACATAAAAAACTGGATAGAATGCTGACTCATCAATTAAAAATGAGCGAAAGGCCTGAATTCCAGCAAATTCTCCCACTAGATACACCACCAAAAGAGCGATTGCTGATGCAAGGCCGTCTCTATATTAATCCGTTTTCTTCGGAGACAACGCCAACGGAGTGTTTGGGTTATGAGCTTAATGCCTCTCAAATAAGCGGATATTGGTGCTACCAAAGTCAATGGGACTTGATTCCAAAGCCGCTTTATCATCTGAGCAAACCTTGTTGGGCGATGGGTACCGATGACTTTTCCCACCCTATTGAGAAACCGTCGGGCCGATTTGAGCATGCACAAACTGAAGATGGTGAGTTCTGGTTTATTGTACCGGATCACTGGCCAAACTAGCTTTGAGGCGCTGAACGCTATCTTCTTTAATCTATGAAAAATCAAAATAAAAAGGGTTGATGCTTACACATCAACCCTTAGCTTTACGATTTAGAAAATTGTCTCATTTACAAGCCAGCTGCTGCAAATACCTGATTAACAATTTCTTGCGCTTCGGCTTCGATTTGTTTTAGGTGCTCTTCACCCTTGAAGCTTTCGCAGTAAATTTTGTAGATGTCTTCTGTACCAGATGGGCGAGCCGCAAACCAACCGTTTTCAGTGGTGACTTTTAGACCGCCGATCGCCGCACCGTTACCAGGAGCGTGAGTGAGGCGTGCCGTAATTGCATCACCAGCCAGTGTTTCTGCAGAGACCATTTCCGGAGACAGTTTTTTCAGTACGTCTTTTTGAGGACCGTTTGCTACTGCTTGAATTCGGTTGTACTTAGATTCACCATGCTTCGCCGCCAGCTCTTCGTAGTACTCTTGAGGGTTTTTACCCGTTACTGCTGTGATTTCTGCTGCTAGTAGACAAAGCAGGATACCATCTTTATCTGTTGACCAAGGAGTGCCATCTTTGCGTAGGAAAGAAGCACCTGCACTTTCTTCACCACCGAAGCCGAACTTACCCGTGTAAAGGCCATCAACAAACCATTTAAAACCAACAGGTACTTCACATAGCTCGCGACCAAGATCCGCCACAACACGGTCGATCAGTGCGCTCGAAACCAGTGTCTTACCAACCGCGACGTCTTTACCCCACGCATCACGATGACGGTATAGGTAGTCGATACATACAGCCAGGTAATGGTTCGGATTCATCAAACCTTTTGGTGTCACAATACCGTGGCGGTCATAGTCTGGGTCATTACCAAACGCCAAATCGTATTCATCTTTCAGCGCCAACAGACCTGCCATTGCGTATGGTGAAGAACAGTCCATACGAACAACGCCATCTTTATCCAGTGACATAAATTGGAATGATGGGTCAATCGCTTCACTAACCAGAGTCAGATCTAGGTTGTAAGCCTTGCCAATTTGACGCCAGTAATCGATACCGCTACCACCTAATGGATCAACACCAATCTTTAGGTTCGCTTTTTGGATAGCTTCCATATCGATTACGTTAACCAGATCATCGATATATGGTTTGACTAAATCGACTTCCACAAACAAGTCAGACGCTTTTGCTTCTTGCAGAGGCAGACGTTTCACACCTTTTAGATCTTCTGCAATCAGTGCATTCGCACGGTCTTCAATCGCTTGAGTCAATTCCGCTTCCGCAGGTCCACCATGAGTCGGATTGTATTTGATACCGCCGTCTTGAGGTGGGTTGTGCGAAGGAGTGATCACAATGCCATCTGCTTTCTCATCGTGTTTGATGTTGTAAGTCAGAATAGCGTGTGAGATACCTGGGGTTGGTGTGTAACCATTGTCTTGCTGAACGATCACTTTTACGCCGTTCGCAATCAATACTTCGATAACACTAGAAAAAGCTGGCTCTGATAATGCGTGCGTATCTTTACCGACAAACAGTGGCCCTGTCGTGCCCTGCTCTGCACGGACTTCTGCAACCGCTTGTGCAATAGCCAATATATGATTTTCGTTAAAGGTATGCTTGTCTGCAGTACCACGGTGACCTGATGTACCGAATTGAACCTTGTGGTCTGGGTTGGTCGAATCAGGTTGAAGTAAGAAATAATTCGCAACTAACGCCGGAATATTATGAAGATCTTCCTGCTGCGCTTTTTGCCCAGCACGAGGGTGCATAGCCATGTCTGACATCCTTTCTATAAAAATCACAAACTAAAAAGCCTCATAATATCCGCTAAATGCTAAACATTATGAGGCTTCTATCAGGTTTCTTAGATTGAACCTGTTACTTTTTCTATCAAGTCCGGTTGGAATCCCATGTGCGCCATCACTTGTTCAACCATTTGTCTCTTGCGGCTGGTATTATTATTTGTGATAACCCAGAACGGTGTTTCTGGAATGGCCTTAGGTTTGGTTGTATTGCCGTTAGCCAGCAGGGTTTCTTCATTATCAGCAAAGTAAACGCGCTTGCGTCCCTTCACATTTGTCGCTTGTGCGAATCCTTCTGGATTTAATTTGTGTAATGTTGATAGAACCAACATGAAGCGATCAATCGCTTTCTTAAGATCAGCAAACTCATCAGATATTAGCAGTGAACGCATTTCTTTCACTGTATCTATTTGCTCTGTTTTACCTGCATCTTTACTTACTACAATCCCTTGTGGCTTCTCTACTACAGGCGCAACTTTTGCTTCCTGCAACTCACCATCAAGGTTTAAAAGGCGTCGCAAAATATCCGAGGCACTTTCGCCGATATGCTTAGTTTGACCAGCAATGTAACGGTATAGATCCTCATCAACCTCAATTGTTTTCATTCGCTTTTCACATTCTCAATGTTTAAACTCTGTGGAATTATACCCAAATAACTTCAAGAAGCTAGGTTCAGCGAGAATGACTTGGAGTCATTTGGCTATACAATGAGATCCTTGCGGATACTCCACGTTAAACCCATCACGAATAAGATAAAATGTCAGCATTACTCAACTATAAGCAGGAAGGCCAAGGCCAAACAGTTGTTTTGATTCATGGATTGTTTGGTAGTTTAAGTAATCTGGGCCTTTTGGCTCGTGATCTTGTCCAAGATTACTCGGTGATCAGTATTGATCTACGCAACCATGGCCTCTCTTTCCACTCGGATACCCACACGTACAGCGATATGGCACAAGACGTTGCCGAGTTGCTTCACCACTTAAACATTGATCCGGCCATCATTATTGGGCATTCGATGGGTGGTAAAGTTGCGATGAAACTTGTCGACATCGCCCCACAATTTGTCAAACAACTGGTTGTATTAGACATCGCTCCGGTCGCCTATACGACGAATCGTCATGACAACGTTTTTAACGGTCTTCAAGCGGTCATAGCCCAAGAACCAACGAGCCGCCAGCAAGCGATGGATGTGCTGGCGCAACACGTTGAGATAGATGGCGTGAGACAGTTTCTGTCGAAGTCGCTATATAAAGACGGTGATAAAATGTCATGGCGCTTTAACGTAGAAGGCCTGTTGAAAAATTACGCGGAAATTATTGGCTGGCAAGAGATAACACCAACCGAGATCCCAACCCTCTTTATTAAGGGTGGAGATTCTGATTATTTAATGCCAGAGCATCAGCCTGCCGTACAAAGACAATTTAAGCGTGCCAAAGCACATATCATCGCCAACACAGGGCATTGGTTACATGCAGAAAAGCCAGCCGAAGTCATGCGAGTGATCAGGAAACACATTTCGGCTTAACAAATTCACCAACAACCATTGATTATTGGAATAACCACTCTGGTATTGCATTAACTTTACTGGTTAACAGTGGTATAGTGCGCGCAATAATTTTCGGCATGAAGGACTACAATGCTCTACGACTACATGGATATGCTCGAATCTATCGGGCTCGATCTTCTTTTTGCTGCTATCTTCTTCTTCATCGGGATGGCAATAAAAGATGTGCTAAAGCAAGGCAATGTACCTGTTTTTGGTCGTCGTATTGTATGGTTAGTCCTTTTTCTAGGCTGCGCTGGTTTTATCGCAAAAGGGATAATTCAGCTAACGTGGGAAGGCTCGGGGTTAGGCTAAACCCTTAGTACCATCGCCAACAACAAACAATGTAAAGGTATAGACTCTATGGCAAGTGTAGGTATCTTCTTCGGTAGCGACACAGGTAATACTGAAGCCGTTGCAAAGATGATTCAAAAGCAACTAGGTAAGCAACTAGTTCACGTTCAAGACATCGCGAAAAGCAGCAAAGAAGACATTGATAACTTTGATCTTCTACTTCTAGGTATCCCAACTTGGTACTATGGTGAAGCTCAGTGTGATTGGGATGACTTTTTCCCAGAGCTTGAGCAAATTGACTTCTCTACGAAGTTAGTTGCTATCTTTGGTTGTGGTGACCAAGAAGACTACGCAGAGTACTTCTGTGATGCGATGGGCACCGTGCGTGACATCGTTGAGTCAAAAGGCGGCACTATCCTTGGCCATACATCAACTGAAGGCTATGAATTCGAAGCGTCTAAAGCGCTTGTTGAAGGCGACGATAGTCAATTCGTCGGTCTGTGTATCGATGAAGACCGTCAACCAGAGCTAACCGATGAACGTGTTGAGAATTGGGTAAAACAGATTTACGAAGAGATGTGTTTAGCTGAGCTTGAAGGCTAATCGCAAAATCTTATTTAAGACCTCCGCTCTGGAGGTCTTTTTGTATGTAACGTTTATGAGGATTCCGTTACGACCTCCTCCTCTCGGTACTGAGGCTTTTTACGAACATAGAGCTTGCGTTTTACCTCCGACACCACGTTCCCATCCTTATCCTTGATATAAATAGTGAACTCGGGAAACCATTTGTCTCCATTACGTGTCTTTTCAAATATATCTTCAATCATCCCTTCTGAGATTTCAAAATCTGCGTACAAGTCACTGTGTCCGGGCTTAATGAAGTTAATGCTGGCTTCTTTATCCCACACATAATATTCCTCCCGCAGAATCCCAATCAGCATCATTGAGTAAATGGGATCTGTAAGAGAAAAAATACTTCCCCCATATTGAGTCCGATTGGCGTTCTTATTCCACCAGCTCAATTTCAAACGTACTTTCACCAAACGAAAGTCTTCAGAAATATGTAAGATTTTAATTCCAGCTCCCCAGAATGGGGGCCAAAGATTGAGCCCAAATTTTATGATTCCTGGTTTGTAAATTTTGGCAATCCGCTTATCCATTGCAATCCCTGCTCTCTGCGCGATTTATGTTACTAAAATGTAACTGGTAAGAGGTCTAATATAATTGACCAATTTCTAATTTACAAAGAAAGAATATATTAACCCTTTGAAGTTCGTGGTTTAATGTTTTTGGCCATTCGCCTATAATGGTAGGAATATTGAATTCTGTTAAATCGCTGCAGATGATCCAACGGGAAAGTATATGTCAGATAATAATCAGGCGCTGAAGGATGCGGGTTTAAAAGTAACCCTTCCAAGGCTAAAAATTCTAGAAGTACTTCAGCAGCCAGACTGCCAGCACATCAGTGCTGAAGATTTGTACAAAAAGTTGATTGATCTAGGTGAAGAAATCGGTCTAGCAACCGTTTATCGAGTACTCAACCAATTCGACGATGCAGGTATCGTCACTCGTCACCACTTCGAAGGTGGTAAATCAGTTTTTGAACTGTCGACTCAACACCACCATGACCACCTAGTTTGTCTAGACTGTGGTGAAGTTATTGAGTTTTCAGACGATCTTATCGAAGAGCGTCAAAAAGAAATTGCGTCTAAATACAACGTTACTCTGACTAACCATAGCCTTTACCTATACGGTAAATGTGGTGATGGTAGCTGTAAAGACGATCCAAACGCACACAAGCCAAAGAAATAATCACTAAATATAAATAAAGCGCTCAATGAGCGCTTTTATTTTAACAGTTATCTCTTCACCAAATATAAAAAATGCCAGTCTCAGGACTGGCATTTTTATTTTTAGCTCAATTATTTAGCTTCAATTTTCGCCCAAGTATCGCGAAGACCAACTGTGCGGTTGAACACTAGATTATCTGCGCTTGAGTCTTTCGAATCAGCACAGAAGTAGCCCATACGCTCAAATTGGTAGCCTTCCTCTGCTTGTGCAGACGCTAGACTTGGCTCAACGAAACCATTAATCACAACAAGTGAGTCAGGGTTAATCGTCGAAGCAAAATCTTCAGCAGCAGCAGGATTCGGAACCGTGAATAGACGGTCGTATAGACGAATTTCCGCTGGTAATGCTTTATCCGCTGATACCCAGTGGATTACACCTTTTACTTTACGGCCGTCAGCAGGGTTCTTACCCAGAGTATCAGCATCGTAAGTACAGAAAATGGTAGTGATGTTGCCTTCTGCGTCTTTTTCAACACGCTCAGCTTTGATCACGTAAGCACCACGAAGACGCACTTCTTTACCTAGCACCAAACGCTTGTACTTCTTGTTCGCTTCTTCGCGGAAGTCTTCACGCTCAATCCAAACTTCACGAGTAAACGGTACTTCGCGCTCACCCATTTCTGGTTTATTTGGATGGTTAGCAAGAGATAAGCTTTCTACCTTACCCTCTTCAAAGTTCTCAATAACAACTTTTACAGGATCAAGTACAGCCATTGCACGCGGTGCATTTTCGTTCAGGTCATCACGAATACAAGATTCTAGTGAGCCAAACTCAATCATGTTGTCTTGTTTTGTAACACCAATACGTTTACAGAACTCACGAATAGATGCTGGCGTGAAGCCACGACGACGTAAACCAGAAACAGTTGGCATACGCGGGTCATCCCAGCCGTTTACTAACTTTTCAGTCACTAGTTGATTCAGCTTACGCTTAGACATTACTGTGTATTCTAGGTTTAGGCGGCTGAACTCGTACTGATGAGGACGACAATCAATGGTGATGTTGTCTAGTACCCAGTCGTAAAGACGACGGTTATCCATGAACTCAAGCGTACAAATTGAGTGAGTGATGCCTTCTAACGCATCTGAGATACAGTGGGTAAAGTCGTACATTGGGTAAATGCACCACTTGTCACCTGTTTGATGGTGAGTAGCAAAGCGAACACGGTATAGTACCGGATCACGCATGACCATGAATGAAGAACCCATGTCGATCTTAGCGCGAAGACAAGCTTTACCTTCTTCAAACTCACCCGCGCGCATTTTTTCAAACAACGCCAGGTTTTCTTCTACAGGGCGATCACGGTACGGGCTAGGCTTACCTGGCGCTTTTAGTGTGCCGCGGTATTCGCGAATCTGCTCTGGACTTAGCTCATCTACATACGCTAAGCCTTTATTAATCAATTCAATTGCATATTCGTAAAGCTTATCGAAGTAGTTTGATGAGTAACATACTTCACCACTCCACTCGAAGCCTAACCAGTTTACATCTTTCTTGATAGACTCAACGTATTCGATGTCTTCTTTTTCAGGGTTTGTATCATCAAAACGTAAGTTACATTGACCCTGGTAGTCCTGAGCAATACCGAAGTTCAAACAGATAGACTTAGCATGACCGATATGCAGGTAGCCATTCGGCTCCGGCGGGAATCGAGTATGCACGCTAGTGTGTTTACCATCCGCTAGATCCTTATCAATGATCTGGCGAATAAAGTTTGATGGACGAGCATCAGCTTCACTCATCTATAGCACCTCAAAATATTAGTATTGTCAGAGAAAACGGCACTCTGCATCCAAGTATGGAAATGCAGAGTGAATTACTTCTAATGATCCACAATTCTAAGCAATTAGACAACAAGAACTCGTGCTAAATCGGCAATATTTATCGAGTTAGCATGAAACCGCAGCAGAATAGAAGCCACAATATAAAAAAAGACCTCCCAAGGGAGGTCTTCTTCGATTCATTCGTACAATGTGATTATGGTAATTTCACATTCGAAAGGTCTTCGTTAGCACCGATTGCTTTCATTTCGCCAGCAACGATTTCTGCTAGAGGACCAAGGATAACTTGAAGGTTGTTCTCACCTAGTTTCACAACACCTTTAGCACCAAGTTTTTTCAGTACAGCTTCATCAGCTACAGAACGGTCTTTCAGAGTCAAACGTAGACGAGTGATACAAGCATCGATTGCCGTTAGGTTCTCGTGACCACCAAGAGCTTTTAGGTATTGGCGAGCCAAGTCACCGCTCTTCGCTTCACCAGATGGCGCAGCTGCTGTCTCTTCATCACCTTCACGACCAGGCGATTTCAGGTTGAAAGCGCGGATAGCGAATGTGAAAGTGAAGAAGTATAGAGCACCAAAGCCAAGACCAACTGCACCAAGTAGTAGAGGTTTAGTTGCTAGACCGAAGTTCAACACGTAGTCAATTAGACCAGCAGAGAATGTGAAGCCGTGTAGCGTACCAAGCATGTTAGCAACAACTAGCGACAGACCAGTGAACACTGCGTGAATCGCGTAAAGTGCAGGAGCTAGGAACATGAACATGAACTCTAGTGGCTCTGTGATACCAGTTAGGAATGCACAGAATGCTACTGAGAACAGTGCACCACCAACTTGGCCACGTTTTTCAGCAGGCGCTGCAAAGTACATAGCAAGTGCCGCACCAGGAAGACCGAACATCATGATTGGGAAGAAGCCGTTCATGAATGCGCCAGCACCTTTGTCGCCACCAAAGAAGCGATGTAGGTCACCAGATTTAATTGTCTCTGTCACTTCTTTCACTGTTGCTGTGATTTCAGGTGTTACTGAGTTAGCAAATTCAAATGTGTGAGTTTGACCAACAACAAGCGTCTTAGCTAGAGCTGGGTCTACACAAAGCTGCTGTACTGTAGGCAGAGCTTGACCTGCAGCAGAAGCACCCGCAATTAGGACTTCCTGACATGAACCCATACCGAACCAGAAGAACGAGTTTAGTACGTGGTGTAGACCGACAGGAATCAGCGCACGGTTAAGCGTACCGTATACAAACTGACCGATAGCACCAGATGTAGAGATAGCGTGAGCAAGTGCGTCCAGACCACCTTGGATCGTTGGCCATACAATACCACCAACAGCACCAGCGGCTAGAGCAAAAAGGCCCGCCATAATAGGCACTAGACGTTTACCAGAGAAGAATGCCAACCACTCAGGAAGACGGGTAGCATGAAAAGCATTGTAAGAGTGACCGGCAATGATACCTGCAATGATACCGCCGAAGAATGACATGTTAACTGAAGCATCAATTGTTGACGCTGTAGCAGTGAGTACGAAGTACGCAACCGCACCAGCAAGACCTGCAGCACCTTGGCCGTCTTTTGACAAACCGATAGCGATGCCGAGACCGAACAGTAACGGAAGGTTAGAGAAGATTGAACCACCCGCTTGCGCCATAAACGCAATATCAAGTACATCAGGTTGGCCCAAACGCAATAACAAACCTGCGATTGGCAAGGTCGCGATAGGAAGCATAAGAGCTTTACCCAACTTCTGCGCGTATCCGAGAATATTCACCTTTAGTTCCCCCTATAGGATTAGATGTTATGTTGAATAACTTATTTTAGTCGTTCAATTTAGTCCTCTTCAGTTTATGACATTAATTTTGCTCCGCAAATTAAAAGCTCACTGTTTGTGATCCTAATCACCAGAATTCACCCTAAAAGGAGGTTTTTGCTAGCGGGATCATAAAACTTATTTTATCATACAAAAAAATGGCATTTGCAAGATAACATCCTCGCACTTTATGTAAGGAAGAATCAGTGTTATTTTAGTCTACAGCGAGTAACCACGGTAACTTCGCTCTGAAAAAGAATCAGTAAAAAAGTTCATTTATCATTTTTCAGTCCGTTATAGTTAGTTACTCCACCATGGTCGAAATAAACACAACTTGCCTTATGTAACTCGTTATCTAATTTCTTGGTAAATACTAAGTAACCACATGACTCAAATCGTCATCCTTTAGATAGCATTACAGACATGAATTCTCACTATAAGGACTAGCTGACTATGTACGCGCTAACTAACTGTAAAATCTATACCGGTAGTGATGTTCTACAAGAACATGCGGTCATCATCGAAAACGACCTAATTCAATCCGTTGTACCAGTTGCCGAACTACCGAAAGGCATCGAGGTGAAAGATCTAAATGGTGCGAACCTAAGTCCAGGATTCATTGACCTTCAACTAAACGGTTGTGGCGGCGTTATGTTGAATGACGACATCACACCAAAAACAATGCAAATCATGCATGAGGCAAACCTCAAGTCTGGTTGTACTAGTTACTTGCCGACACTGATTACCTCTTCAGACGAAGACATGCGTGCCGCGATCACGGCAGCTCGCGAATACCACGATAAATACCAAAATCAATCACTAGGTCTACACTTGGAAGGACCGTATCTTAACGTCGCGAAAAAAGGCATCCACAATGTCGACTTTATTCGCACCTCAGATGAAGACATGATTGATCTGATTTGTGCTAATAGTGACATCATCGCGAAGGTGACGCTTGCACCAGAGCAGAATGACCCTGAGCATATTCGACGCTTAAAAGCGGCTGGTGTGGTTGTTTCTATCGGACATACTAACGCTACGTATAAAGAAGCTCGTCAAGGCTTTGAAGCTGGTATTTCCTTTGCGACTCACCTGTTTAACGCGATGACACCGATGGTTGGACGCGAACCTGGAGTGGTTGGTGCAATTTACGACACGCCAGAAGTTTATGCTGGAATTATCGCCGATGGTTTCCACGTAGACTACGCAAACATCAGAATTGCTCATAAAATCAAAGGTGAGAAGCTTGTTTTGGTGACGGATGCCACAGCTCCAGCAGGTGCTAACATTGATCACTTTATTTTTGTCGGTAAGAAAGTATATTACCGAGATGGTAAGTGTGTTGATGAAAATGGCACACTAGGCGGCTCAGCCCTGACTATGATTGAAGCAGTTCAGAATACGGTTGAGCACGCAGGTATCGCTTTAGACGAAGCTCTACGTATGGCCACATTGTATCCAGCAACCGCTATTGGGGTTGAAGATAAACTTGGCCGAATTCGAACAGGCATGGTAGCAAACCTGACTGTTTTCGATCGTGACTTCAATGTAAAAGCGACGGTTGTTAACGGACAATACGAGCACAATTAAGCATGAATGGCGGACAAATTGGTAATGTAGATTTAGTAAAACAGCTTAACAGCGCTGCGGTATACAGGCTGATAGATCAGCAAGGTCCTATCTCCCGTATTCAAGTCGCGGACGTTAGCCAGCTGGCTCCCGCGAGTGTTACCAAAATAACCCGCCAACTTTTAGAGCGTGGCCTGATTAAAGAGGTCGCGCAGCAAGCTTCTACCGGTGGTCGCCGAGCTATCTCACTGACCACTGAAGTAAAACCTTTTCATTCAGTCGCCGTTCGTCTGGGACGTGACTACATTCAGTTCTGCTTGTACGACTTGGGCGGTACCGCACTTGCCGAAGATCAGCATGAGCTGCACTACACCAATCAGGAAGACTTGATTGCTGGTTTAATCGATTTACTGAAAAGTTTCATGAATCGCAACCAGGATAAAATCGAGCAGTTGATTGCCATTGGTATTACCCTGCCAGGCTTAGTTAACCCATCTACCGGTGTGGTTGAGTACATGCCAAATACGGATGTTGATAACCTGGCCCTTGGTGAAATTGTTAGCGAGAAGTTTAATACCGCTTGTTTCGTTGGTAACGACGTTCGCGGAATGGCTCTAGCAGAGCACTACTTTGGCGCAAGCCAAGATTGTCAGGATTCAATTCTGGTCAGTGTCCACCGCGGCACGGGTGCAGGTATCATTGTTAATGGCCAGGTGTTTCTTGGCTTTAACCGTAACGTTGGTGAAATTGGTCATATCCAAATCGATCCATTGGGTGAACAGTGTCAATGCGGTAACTTTGGCTGTTTAGAAACAGTTGCTGCAAACCCAGCAATCATACACCGTGTAAAGCAGCTAATCGCGCAAGGTTACGAATCCAGCCTAACTGAGCTGGAAAATATCACCATTCAGGATGTGTGCGAACATGCAGTTAACGGTGATGAACTCGCCAAGCAAAGCTTAGTTCGTGTTGGTAACCAGCTAGGTAAAGCGATTGCTATCACCATCAACCTATTTAACCCACAGAAAATTGTTATCGCTGGTGATATTACCGCAGCGCAAGAAATTGTATTCCCGGCCATTAAACGTAACGTTGAAAATCAATCGCTAAAAACGTTCCATAACGCTCTTCCTATTGTTGCCTCACAAATCGACAAGCAGCCAACTATGGGTGCATTCGCCATGATCAAGCGTGCAATGTTAAACGGGGTTTTGTTACAAAAGTTATTGGAAGACTAAGTATATTCCAACAGTTGAGTTACAATCTCGGGCTGTGCTTGCACAGCCCGTTTTTGCATATCAGGAAACTCAACCCAATTACTGCAAATTAGCCTTGCTCTAAGCGATTTTTCCTGCGCAATTACCTGACAATAATTTACTGGCATAGGTATTACTTATCAGTATGGAAATAATTCTAATAACAACGGCATTTTTGGCTGGCTTCCTTGCGCTAAAGTGCTCACTCCCTCCACTCGTTGGCTTCTTACTCGCAGGATTCGGATTACACGCATTTGGCTACCAAAGTAATGAGCTGATCGTTGACCTAGCCGACCTCGGCGTTACCCTTTTATTGTTTACTATCGGCCTAAAACTCGATGTAAAAACACTGCTATCAAAAGAAATCTGGGGAGGTGCGACCGCACATAACATCCTCTCCACAGCGGTGTTCACCATTACACTTGGTGGTTTAAAACTACTCGGCATTACCTCTATGGCGGGTATGGATCTTGGGCAGATTCTTTTACTGGCGTTTGCTTTGTCATTTTCGAGTACCGTTTTTGCAGTTAAAACACTGCAAGAAAAAGGTGAGATGAGTGCCACTTACGGCACCATCGCGATCGGTATTCTGGTAATGCAAGACATCTTCGCAGTTGTATTTCTGACGGCTTCTACCGGTAAAATTCCTGAATGGTACGCCATAGCACTGTTCGGTCTTCCCCTCCTTCGACCAGTTTTTTACAAATTACTAGACAAAGTAGGCCACGGTGAGATGTTGGTCCTATTCGGTATATTCTTCGCGCTTGTCGTCGGAGCAGGTCTATTTGAGCTAGTAGGCATGAAGCCAGATCTTGGTGCCCTGATTTTAGGCATGTTACTGGCTGGTCACCGAAAAGCCTCTGAGCTCTCAAAATCCCTGTTTAACATGAAAGAGCTCTTCTTAGTTTGCTTCTTCTTAAATATTGGCTTATCGGCATCGCTGAGTTTTACTGGCATCGCACTCGCCATTTTATTCATTCTGCTGCTGCCGATTAAGGGCTTGCTGTACTTTTTAACCATTAACTACTTTAACTTTCGGGTCCGCACTTCATTGCTCGCGTCACTATCCCTGTTTAACTACAGCGAATTTGGCCTGATAGTTGGTGGTCTAGCGTATAAAATGGGCTGGATGCCAAGTGACATGCTCGCTGCCATTGCTGTTGCTGTGTCACTTTCATTTATTATCGCTGCGCCACTAAACCGTTTGAGCAATAAAATCTATCAACACTCAGGCAAGTGGCTACAAGAGACCGCCGCGGAGAAACTGAATCAACGTGATCAGTTAATCAATCCAGGGCATGCTCAGGTACTAATCCTTGGTATGGGCCGTATTGGCACGGGAGCTTACGATGAGTTATGCGCTCGTTACGGGAAGATATCGCTTGGGGTCGAAATTCGCGAGGATGGCGCAGTTAAGCACCGTGAAGAAGGTCGTAATGTCATTTCCGGTGACGCAACTGACCCAGATTTTTGGGAACGAATCCTCGATACAGGACACGTCCAGCTGGTGCTACTGGCAATGCCTCACCACCAAGGTAATCAGACCGCATTGGAACAGCTGCAACGTCGTAACTATAAAGGCCAGATAGCCGCGATTGCAGAGTACCCAGACCAACTAGATGGCCTTCTGGAAAACGGCGTACATGCCGCATTCAATATCTATAATGAGGCTGGTAGTGGTTTCGCAAGACATGTTTGTCAGCAATTGCAGCCTAAATTCACACCAATAAAGTAAGCACTAATGTGAATAAGCAATAAAGCCTTCGTTCAAAAAGAAGGCTTTTTTTGTGTTCTTTTTATACCAAACCTTAATTTCATTCATTAAAATGGAGGAATAATTAGAAATTATTCACCAGCAAGGGTCTTTTATAAATTTTTTCATCACAAAGCGTTGCTTTTTTTACTCAAACTGGCAAATTGAAGCCATACCGATTAGAAATTGTTTAGTTTAAAAAGGAAGTTGTATGTGTTCAGTATTTGGCATTTTAGACATTAAAAGTGACGCAGCAGCGTTACGCCCTATCGCATTAGAAATGTCGAAAAAGCTTCGTCACCGAGGCCCAGACTGGTCTGGTATCTACTCTTCAGATAGAGCGATTCTGGCTCATGAACGCTTGGCAATTGTTGGCCTAAATAGCGGAGCTCAGCCACTGTACAGCCCTGATAATAAGCTAATCCTTGCGGTAAACGGCGAAATCTACAACCACAAAGAGATCCGCGCACGCTACGAAGGCAGATATGAATTCCAAACGGATTCAGATTGTGAAGTTATTCTAGCGCTTTACCAAGACATGGGCGCAGATCTTCTTGAAGAACTAAACGGTATCTTCGCTTTCGTTCTTTACGATGAAGAGAAGGACGAGTATCTGGTTGGCCGTGACCATATCGGTATTATTCCTCTTTACCAAGGTCACGATGAGCACGGTAACTACTACGTGGCTTCTGAGATGAAAGCGCTAGTGCCTGTGTGTAAAACAGTGAGCGAATTCCCTCCAGGCAGCCACTACAGCTCTAAAGACGCAGAGCCACAACGCTACTACGTTCGTGACTGGAACGAATACGCTGCAGTTCAAGGGAACAGCACAAGTAAAGAAGAGCTAACTGAAGCGCTTGAAGCAGCAGTTAAACGCCAGCTAATGACTGATGTACCATACGGTGTACTTTTGTCAGGTGGTTTAGACTCTTCTATCACTTCTGCGGTCGCTAAACGTTTTGCGGCGATGCGTATTGAAGATGACGAACAATCAGAAGCTTGGTGGCCACAACTGCACTCTTTTGCGGTTGGCCTTGAAGGCGCACCAGATTTGAAAGCAGCGCGTGAAGTTGCAGACCAAATCGGTACTGTTCACCATGAAATGACTTACACAATTCAGGAAGGTCTTGATGCGATTCGTGATGTGATTTACCACATCGAAACGTATGACGTAACCACAATCCGTGCTTCAACGCCAATGTTCCTGATGGGACGTAAAATCAAAGCGATGGGTATCAAAATGGTACTTTCAGGCGAAGGCGCAGATGAGATCTTTGGTGGTTACCTATACTTCCACAAAGCACCAAACGCGCAAGAGTTCCACGAAGAAACCGTTCGTAAACTGCTTGCTCTAAACATGTTTGACTGTGCTCGTGCAAACAAATCACTTGCAGCATGGGGTGTTGAAGGCCGTGTACCTTTCCTAGATAAAGAGTTCATTGATGTAGCAATGCGTCTGAACCCGGCCGACAAAATGTGTGGCAACGGTAAAATGGAAAAACACATCCTACGTGAGTGTTTTGAACATTACTTACCAGAATCAATCGCTTGGCGCCAGAAAGAGCAGTTCTCTGACGGTGTAGGTTACAGCTGGATTGATACTCTGAAAGAAGTAGCAGAACAGAAAGTAACGGATCAACAAATGGAAACGGCTAAATTCCGCTTCCCTTACAACACGCCAACCACTAAAGAAGGTTATGTGTACCGTGAAATCTTTGAAGAACTATTCCCACTGCCATCAGCAGCAGAATGTGTTCCGGGCGGCCCATCTGTCGCTTGTTCTTCAGCAAAAGCGATTGAATGGGATGAGTCATTCCAAAACTGTGTAGACCCATCTGGTCGAGCAGTACAGGCCGTTCACAACGACGCTTACTAATTAAAAGACACAAATGAAAAGCAAAAGGGCTGGTTTAACCAGCCCTTTTATTTATATATCAACATGTTATTTTAAGTCTAAATCATTATTGTCAATACTGACTGGAACACGTTTGGTAATCATCTGCACGAGCATAATTGAACGCTTCTCCCCATCTTGCTCCTGGAAAATAGCATCAATGCCAGCAAACTGACCACTTTTGACCCGAATCTGATCACCGCGCTTGGGCATGCCTTCACAGGCCACTTTTTCATGAACGCACTTTTCTATTTTCTTCAGTTCAAAAACCAAATCGCCCTGAATTTCTTTTGGCTGAGCGCCAAAGCGGACAAAATCAATAACCCCACGGGTGGAACGAACTGATGTAAAGTTCGGCCCTTCCTCGTAATCAAAACGAGCAAACATATAAGAAGGGAACAGTGGTTCTTCGACTTTCTGTCTTTTACCACGTAATATTTTTTCGACTTCGACAGTCGGATAAAAGCACTCCACCCCTTGATTTTCAAGGTGTTGCTTCGCCCTAACCTGCTCTCCTCGTTTACAATAAAGTAGATACCAACGTTTCATTTTTTACTAGCCATTTATCTTTTTCATGCATCCTAGCATTAAGCCAAAGATGAGTCATGAGCAATTCATTCATCTATATAATTATAAATAAATATCGCTCGCATAACCCAATTTCTCTTTGATGGTTGTATGAATATTACACACAACCAAAAATGAAAAATTAGTTTTAACTACATGCCAATCCTTCAATTATTCCATAAATAAAATTAAAAACAGAGACTTATACAGGTACAGATGCAATTGTATAAAATTTTTTGTTTGTTAATTGTTAAATTTAAAGGTATATATTTTCCCCGAAAAATGTAACAACTATTATTAAAAGATCCTATGACAAACCAACATCAATATTTTGGCCACCCTCGTGGCTTATTTTTACTGTTCGGCACAGAATTGTGGGAGCGCTTCTCTTACTACGCAATGCGTGCCATTCTCGTACTTTATCTCACAGATACCACAATGAATGGCGGTCTGGGCTGGTCGACTAAAGACGCACTAGACCTATACGGCATTTATACTGGCCTTGTTTACATCACACCTCTGATCGGTGGCTACCTGGCAGATAACTACTTAGGCCAACGCCGCTCCATTTTACTCGGTGGTGCATTAATGGCTATTGGTCAATTTACCTTGGCATTGCCAGCCGATGCACTGGGCCTTGGCTCTCTTCACACCTTTTATTTAGGTCTTGCGCTTCTGATCTCAGGTAACGGCTTGTTTAAGCCGAATATCTCAACGATGGTGGGTGACCTATACAACGAAGGTGACAACCGTCGTGATGGCGCATTTACCATCTTCTACATGGGTATCAACCTTGGCGCTCTGCTCGCTGGTGTCGTTTCTGGCTCGGTGACCAACTCATTCGGCTGGAAAGCTGGTTTCGTTGCTGCGGGCATCGGTATGCTTATGAGCCTTGTGATGCAAATAAGCTTCGCTCAATCCTGGCTAGGTGATATCGGCCGCGAACCAGCAGCCAAACGCGCACTAGCAAATCAGAAATCAACCAAGAAGCAGCCACTTACTAAAGAAGAAGTGGACCGCATTAAAGTCATTCTGGTCATGAGTCTTTTCACTATCGTATTCTGGGCTGGCTTTGAGCAAGCAGGTGGCCTGATGAATATCTACACCCAGCAATACACTGACCGTATGATTGGCAGTTTCGAAGTCCCTGCGGCTTGGTTCCAGTCACTTAACCCGTTCTTTATTATCACGCTTGCACCTGTGCTTGCGGTGCTGTGGGTTAAGCTAGGCAAACGTGAGCCAAACTCACCAGTGAAGTTTGCAATGGCGATGTTCTTCCTGGCTCTGGGTTTCCTATGTATGGTTGGTGCGGTACTTGAGCAAGGCGGTGATACCACAGTGAAAACATCAATGCTGTGGTTAGTGGGTGCTTTCTTCTTCCATACACTGGGTGAACTTTGCCTGTCTCCAATCGGCTTGTCTCTGGTAACCAAACTTGCGCCTCTGCGTTTGGCATCATTAATGATGGGTGCATGGTTCGGCTGTAATGCGATTGCAAACTACGTAGCTGGCTATGTGGGATCCCATGTTGGTGAGCTAGGTGCGATGGCTATCTTTAGCGGTATCGCAGCGAGCGCGACGGTCAGTGGTCTAATTTTGCTGTTGTTCTCTAACACGCTCGTGCGCTGGATGCACGGTGCTGAAAGTTCAGCGAGCAACGCGGAACAAGTAGAAGAGCAACAAGTACAAGTTGCTTAATACATCATTCAAACTAAAAAGGGTCGCACTTGCGACCCTTTTTGTTAAGAACATTTCATGACAACGATTAAAGCTTATTGCGAACCAACTCCGCCATCATCTCAATATGTCGCTCATCATCATTCAGGCAAGGAATGTAATTAAACTGCTCACCGCCTGCTTCTAAGAAAATGTGTTTGTTCTCTCCCGCGATTTCTTCTAGCGTTTCCAAACAATCCGAAGAAAATGCTGGTGTCATGATATCAATCTTTTTAATACCTTTGGCAGGCAACGTTTCCAGAGTTTTATCAGTGTATGGCTGTAACCACTCTTCACGCCCAAAACGGGACTGATAAGCCATCCCTATCTGCGTTTCATTCAACCCAAGTGCTTCACCCAGCAAGCGAGTCGTCGTTTCACAATGTTGAGGATAAATGTCACCGTTATCTGCAAAACGTTTCGGTATGCCGTGATAGGAACATAGCAGATACTCCCCTTGTCCATGTTCAGCCCAATACGCTCTTACGGATTGAGCCAAGGCATCAATGAACATTGGATGGTCGTGATAATCACGAATTAAGCTATATGCCGGTATGACGGGTAATTTCTTAAAAGCTTTGGTTATCCCATCAGACACCGCCGCTGTTGTTGTACCTGAATACTGAGGATACAAAGGCAATACGATGACCTCATCGACCCCTTGCGATAGTAAGGCTTCAAAACCCGCGTGTAAACTTGGATTACCATAAGTCATGCCAAGCTCTACGGGCATATCTAACTGCTTAGCCAGTTTCTTCGCTTGGCGCTTTGAGTACACCATCAGAGGGGAACCCTCTTCCATCCAAACGGACTCATAAAGCTTGGCAACTTTTGGCGCACGTATTGGCAAAATAACCCCGTGCAAAATTGGACACCAAAGCCATCGTGTCATGTCGACCACTCGGTGATCATGAAGAAACTGGCTCAAGAAGCGCTTTACAGCAGGAGCAGTTGGTTCATCAGGTGTACCCAAGTTAACCAGAAGCACACCTTGTTTTTTTATTTTTTGCATAGCGTCCCTTTGTTTCCAGCGTGTACCAATGCCAGCTATTTTAACCAGCAAGAATGATAAGATATGACTGGAATTGGTATTATAAAAATGTATAAAAAAAGCGACCTTACGGTCGCTTAACTATAACAAAATTCTTAAAAATTTTGATAATAGGTATTACCTATTATGCTAATGCCTTCTCGATATCAGCACTTACTTCAGAAACTTGCTTAGTACCATCGAATTTTAGGTACGTAGTTTTACCAGCTTCTGCTTCTTTACCGTAGTAGTTGATAAGTGGCGCAGTTTGCTCATGGTAAACACCTAGACGTGCACGTACTGTTTCTTCTTTGTCGTCATCACGAACAACAAGATCTTCACCAGTTACGTCATCTTTACCTTCCACTTTAGGCGGGTTGTAAACAACGTGGTAAGTACGACCTGAAGGAAGGTGAGCACGACGACCAGCCATACGCTCAACGATCACGTCATCAGCAACGTCGAATTCAATAACGTAATCAACGTCAACACCCATTTCTTTTAGGCCATCAGCCTGAGGGATAGTGCGAGGGAAACCGTCTAGTAGGAAGCCTTTTGCGCAATCGTCTTGAGCGATACGTTCTTTGATAAGGCCAAGGATGATTTCATCAGAAACTAGCTGACCAGCGTCGATAACAGCTTTCGCTTGTTTACCAAGCTCTGTACCTGCTTTGATCGCCGCACGAAGCATATCACCAGTAGAGATTTGTGGAATACCGTATTTATCCATGATGAAGTTTGCTTGTGTGCCTTTACCTGCACCTGGAGCACCTAGAAGAATGATGCGCATGATTTATCCTCTTTAATATTTAAGATTTATACCGAAGCTCACAATAGCCTGCCTACTCAAGTTTCAAACCTAAGAAGCAATCGCAACGATAAGTTTCGGTATAACGTTAGGCGGCAAAAATACACGCCTTGTGACTGACATTCAAGTCACAGATTCTACCACAGGTTATGTGAGCAAAGAGTGAATTAAGACTAAAGAATGTTAACAACCGCATCTTTATGCCACTATTGACTATTAACTCAACACCTACAATGCAAATTTATGCGATAACAAACAAAAAGCTCGCGATACGCGAGCTTTTTAATGAGTATTGACTATTAAACCTTAGTCAAAAGCTGATTGATCGCACCTAAGAACTGGGCAGGGTCTTCCATTGAACCGCGTTCAGCAAGCATCGCCTGCCCTAAAAGTACCTCAACCCAGCGGCCAAACGCTTCCTCGTCAGCTTCATCAGCCATGCGTTTAACCAGTTCATGCTCCGGGTTGATTTCGAAGATGTATTTCACTTCTGGCACTGCCTGACCTGCTGCCGCAAGAAGCTTCGCCATTTGAGTCCCCATCTCGTAATCATCCGTCACCACAACCGCCGGTGTTGAAGCCAATTTGAACGTTGTGCGAACTTCTTTTACGCGATCGCCTAAGTAAGACTTAGTGCGTTCCACAACTGACTTAAACTCTTCCTCAGTCTCTTTCTGCTTTTCTTTCTCGGCTTCATCTTCGAAGTTGCTCAGATCCAGACCCGCTTTAGTGATTGACTGGAACTGCTTACCGTCGAACTCAGTCAGGTAGTTCATTAACCACTCATCAATGCGGTCGTACATCAGGATAACTTCGATGCCTTTTGCTTTGAACTGCTCTAAGTGCGGGCTGTTTTTCGCTGCGGCGTAGCTGTCTGCTGTCAGGTAGTAGATCTTGTCCTGACCTTCTTTCATGCGCTCCACGTAGTCAGCCAGTGCGACAGTTTGCTCAGCAGAGTCAACTTCAGTAGACACGAAACGTAACAGACCAGCGATCTTCTCTTTGTTTGCGAAGTCTTCAGCCGGACCCTCTTTCAGTACAAGGCCAAACTCTTTCCAGAATGACTGGTATTTTTCTGAGTCATTCTTTGCCATGCGCTCTAGCATCGTCAATACGCGCTTGGTACAAGCATTGCGCAATGACTGAGTCACTTTGTTGTCTTGCAGAATCTCACGCGATACGTTTAGCGGAAGATCGTTTGAATCTATCAGACCGCGTACAAAACGCAGGTAAGACGGCATAAACTGCTCCGCGTCATCCATGATGAATACACGTTGTACATACAGTTTCAGACCAGATTTATGGTCGCGGTTCATCATGTCCCATGGTGCTTTAGACGGGATGTAAAGAAGACTCGTGTAGTCGTTTTTACCTTCAACGCGGTTATGACTCCAGGTCAGTGGATCCGCGAAGTCATGCGAAACGTGCTTGTAAAACTCTTGATACTCTTCTTCTGAGATATCAGATTTATTGCGAGTCCATAGCGCTTGAGCCTTGTTAATTTGCTCCCACTTTTTCTCGCCAGTTTCATTGCCTTCGTCATCACGTACCGCTGTTTGGATAGAAACCGGGATACCGATATGGTCAGAATACTTACTGATCACTTCGCGCAGACGCCATTCACTCAGGAACTCTTTACCTTCTTCACGCATGTGCAGAATGATGTCGGTACCGCGAGCGTCTTTTACGATGTTTTCAATCGTGTACTCACCTTCACCCGCAGAGTGCCATTGCACGGCCTCTTCTGCTGAAACACCTGCAGCACGAGTGCGAACCGTAACAGCATCTGCCACGATAAACGCAGAATAGAAGCCGACACCAAACTGACCAATCAATTGTGAGTCTTTGCTTTGATCTTCAGACAGTTTTGAGAAGAAATCTGCCGTGCCAGATTTCGCAATAGTACCCAGATGCTCGATCACATCATCACGGCTCATGCCGATACCATTGTCAGAAATCGTTAAGGTATTTGCGCTCTCATCAAATGACAGTTTTACGCCAAGGTCAGCGTTACCCTGATACAAATCTGGGTTAGATAGCGCCTGAAATCGCAATTTGTCTGATGCATCTGATGCGTTAGAAATCAGCTCACGCAAAAAGATCTCTTTGTTGGAATAAAGAGAATGGATCATTAAATGCAGTAGTTGTTTTACTTCTGATTGAAAACCACGAGTTTCTTTATTTTGAGATACAGTTTCGCTCATGTTTGCTCCATAACATCTAATCTAACAAACCATCTCAGGGAGAAAAGTAAACACCTCAACTCCATGAAATAGCGTTTCTAATATGTCATGTAACATGTGGCTGACAAATGTAAATTCAAGGTCAATCCAACTAAAAACAGTGTTTTTTTACAAAAATTTAATTATCCTACCCGGCTAAAAGCATCTAAAACGTCGTGCATATCCTACGCGCATAGCATGAATTTGTGATATAAATCACCATAATTTCAACATCATCCATCTAAGAAGAACTAAATGACTAGCATTGGCACCAAATTTCTACTTGCTCAAAGGTTTACTTTTGACCCAAATAGTAATTCGCTTGCTGACCAACAAAACGACAACGACGTTGTACGTTTAGGAAGCAACGAAAGTCGCATTCTCCTGATGTTGGCAGAAAGACCCAACGAAGTGTTAACCCGTAACGAACTCCACGAGTTTGTCTGGCGTGAGCAAGGTTTTGAGGTGGATGACTCAAGCCTTACTCAAGCGATCTCTACCCTGCGTAAGATGTTGAAGGACTCAACAAAATCTCCAGAGTATGTAAAAACCGTACCAAAGCGTGGCTACCAGTTAATCTGTTCTGTAGAACGATTGAATCCGCTTTCCTCTGTTGTTAACTCAGACTCTGAAGAGCTAGCTTCAGACGTTGAGCCAGACAAAGCGAAAAGCACGGATATTTCTGACGAGCCACCAGCTGAGCCGATCTCCGAAACAAAAGTAGAGCACGAGTTTCGTAGTGAACAAGCTCAGGTTCAGCCGCAAAAGAAACCAAATATGTGGTTGCCACGGCTGATTTTATTGGTAGCTATATTGTTTCCAGTTGGCGTACTGCTATTCACGAATCCCGCGGAGTCCCAATTCCGTCAGGTAGATATTTATCAAAATGTACCTGTGCTAACGCCTGTGAATCACCCGCAAATTAATGACTGGTTGCCGTCTATCAAGCAATGTGTGGAACGCTACGTTGACCATCACACAAAAGATTCATTGCCTGTGCAGGTCATCGCAACCGGTGGCCAGAACAACCAACTGGTGCTGAACTATATCCATGACATCGACCACTCTTATGAGAATGTCACTTTGCGTATAGTTTCTGGTCAAAGTGACCCAGCCGATATCTGTAAATAAGGGGAGGCCATTATGAAGATAAAATTTGCATCTGCGGTTTTGGCCGTATCCATGCTTTTCAGTGGCTGGTTATACTGGGGCAGCGACCTCAAAATTGAACAGGTTCTGACTGCAAACGAGTGGCAATCTGCCATGGTGACACTCATTACTGATAAGTTGCCGAATGACACGGTAGGTCCGCTGCGTAAGGTCAATGTCGAGTCCAACGTGAAATATTTGCCTAATGGCGAATACATCCGTGTAGCGAACATTAAGCTGTTTGCCCAAGGTTCGACGGCGGAATCAACCATCAATATCTCAGAGAAAGGTCGCTGGGAAGTGAGCGATAATTACCTGCTCGTTTCACCGTCTGAATTCAAAGACATTTCGTCTTCTCAGTCGAGAGACTTCTCTGAAGAACAGCTTCGCTTGATTACTCAAATTTTCAGGCTGGATGCCGAGCAAAGCCGCCGTATTGATGTGGTTAACGAGAAAACTCTGTTATTAACTAGCCTGAATCACGGTTCTACGGTACTGTTTAGAAACTGATTTTCTGATTAAAGGGGGCAAAATGTCCCCTTTGTTGTGCACATGGACTGGCTAGATACCCTCACGCTCTTTTTGGGCTCTCTTATCGCAAACACGTTAGCGTCACTTTCTGGTGGCGGCGCAGGTTTGTTGCAATTCCCCCTACTGATTTTTTTAGGTTTGCCTTTTTCTGTTGCTCTTGGCACTCATAAAGTCGCGTCCGTTGCCTTAGGTTTAGGCGCAGCCAGTACGCATTTAAAAGCTGGCACAATAAAACTTCCCGTAGCGCTGTATTTAATACTGGTCGGCAGTATTGGTGTCATTATTGGCGCTAATATCATCGTTCATATTCCTGATGGTATTGCTGAGAAGATGTTGGGCTCCATGATCCTTGCTTTGGGCATTTACTCACGGCTTAAAAAGCAGTTAGGACAATCCGAGGTGAAGATGCATCGCGATCGAGCCGGTTGGATCGTTGGTGGTTTTGGCATCATGCTGATTGGAATCATTAATGGTTCACTCACCGCTGGTTCTGGACTGCTGGTTACTCTATTTTTGGTTCGCTGGTTTGGGTTTGATTATAAACAGGCAGTCGCTTACACCATGATTTGCGTCGGGTTGTTTTGGAATGGCATTGGAGGCGTCGCTGTCGTTCAAGCCGGTGCCCCTATTCACTGGGCATGGTTACCCGTATTGCTGTTAAGTTCCTTTTTAGGCGGAAGCTTGGGTGCTTGGGCTGCCACCCGATATAGTAACCGAGTGATAAAAATTGCGTTTGAAATTCTCACCTTTGCCGTTGGGTTTAAGCTACTGGTTTAATGCCAGGCTTAAGAATTAACGGGCTATTCTAGTTAAAAGGAAAATAAAATGGAAAAAGCTGTGATTAACATCTACTACTGTCGTCAGTGTAATTGGATGTTACGTTCAACCTGGCTTTCGCAAGAGCTGCTACATACGTTCAGCGAAGAAATCGAATCTGTTACCTTGCATCCAGATACTGGTGGTCGATTCGAAATCTTCTGTAATGGACAGCAAATCTGGGAGCGTAAAAAAGATGGCGGTTTTCCGGAAGCAAAGGTATTGAAACAGAAAGTCAGAGACATTATTGCACCGGACAGAGATCTAGGACATTCGGATACAAAATAAGGGAGTGCTGTACTCCCCTAATCATGTAAACAAAACCATTCTCTCAGTCGGATCTCAAACACTATATCTCTGTCTGAGCCAACACTTCGCCCTCTGGCGTCTGTACTGTCAGTGTCTTCCCATTCATCAAGCCGTAGCTTCGAGGTAAGTCATTGCGCGGAAACGTCATAGAACCAGGGTTGAAGATAGTAACGCCATCTTGTAACTCTGCGACAGGTATGTGAGTGTGACCATGGGCGATCACATCCCCTTCTTTCAGCTCTGGGCGATGGCTACTGTTGTATATATGACCATGGGTTAAAAACAGACGCTGACCGGATTCAAGCAACACCCAAGCATAATCCATCATCATCGGAAAGCTTAATAGCATCTGATCCACTTCACTATCGCAGTTACCTCGAACCGCAATAATCTGCTTGCTGTACTGATTTAAAAGCTCAGCCACTTGTGCTGGGTTATAACCTTCTGGAATTGGGTTTCTTGGTCCGTGGTAGAGAATGTCTCCCAACAGAACCAGATGATCCGCTCCAGATTCAACAAACAAATCGATGGTTTCTCTCGTCGCAGGTAAAGAGCCATGCAAATCTGAGGCAAAAAATAGTTTCAAAGCATTATCTCCTCATAAAAACAGAGGCTATTCTACGCCATTCTGACTACAGCTCAACTTACTGGTTACGAACAAAATCGATCAACATTGGCAGTAAATAAACCCACGCCGCATAACCAGCGCCTACAAGTACCAACAACCAAAAAACCATTGAGATAAACTTCGACTTTGCTAAGTGATTCAGCGGATCCGGCTCCCCACACCCAGGACAGGTATGAGCTCGTTTAGAAATCTGTTTCTCACAGACCGGACAAGCAACTAAAGGCATGATAAAAATCCTCGACTATAAGCGTAAGGCACAAAGGATAAGTGCCAACGGACACATATGCAACATCACAAGTAATCAATGCATTATAGATGGATAACTGTCGCCGATCTGAGAGAAGTAAAGCTGAGCCTCGATTTACCTTTCGACTTAATCTCTTACCATGCCATTGATTACGATATTGTTGTAACTGACCATACCAATCACCTCGCCGTCTTCAATAACCGGAGCGCGACTAATACCAAACCGTTCAAACAATCTGGCGCAATATTTCACGTTCATGTCCGGCCCAACACACAGAGCTGGCTTGGTCATAATCTCATAAATATTGGTTCGTTGAGGTGCACGGTTATTCGCCAGCACTTTTTTGGCAATATCATTCATTAATACTATGCCGAATTCATCATTGTCATCGCGCTTTTTAACCACCAGCGCTTTCACTTGATATTTTTTGGCTAGTGTAATCCCTTCGTACACCGTCATCAGCCCATCTACCATAACGTAAGTTGCAGCCATGACGTCTCGAACCCGTACTATCGCCTGATTACTCATAACTCGTCCTCTACAACCTTAGCCAATGTCTCTACCTGATGGGCGACGCCGACCGCATCTTCAATATCAATTTGAATCGCAATGCCCTGTCCGGATTCCTTGTCAAATTCACCGACATCGCTGATGGTTTCTAAAATGTGTCGAGAGAGATGCTCCTCGACCACAAACAGCAGAACATCTTTTTGTACTTCCAAGGTCAATCCAAAAAAAGTTCGCTTCTGGTTTAACCCTTGCCCTCGAGCATTATTAATTACCGTAGCACCCGTTGCTCCAGCTTCCCGAGCAGCATCAAGCACCTTATCTGTTCTGGCATCCTCAACAAACGCAAGTATCAATTTAAAGCGCATTTTCTTCGTCCTCCGAGGTGTCTTTATTAAGCCATTGAGTAATTTGCGCATATCCCATGACGGATATCATCGGAAACAAACTGGCAAAGGCAATCAAACCAAAGCCATCTATCATAGGGTTTCTCCCCGGCACAGTAGACGCCAGGCCTAATCCCAGAGCGGTCACGAGCGGTACAGTAACAGTCGATGTCGTCACACCGCCAGAGTCATAAGCCAAAGGGACGATCATCTGAGGGGCATAAAAGGTCTGGGCGACGACTACGATGTAACCAGCCATGATGTAATAGTGAATAGGGTCCCCGACAACAATCCGGTAGCTGCCCAATGCAATACCAATCGCCACACCTAATGCAACCGCGACACGCAGACCATTCACGCTAATACTGCCACCGGAAACTTGATTCGCCTTGATTGCTACCGCAATTAATGACGGCTCTGCAATCGTTGTACTGAAACCAATAAAAAATGCGAAGGTGTACACCCAATAATAGTCGATCCACTCCAGTTGCTGCCCTACTGATACTTTGAACTCTCTGACAAAATCCGGGGTAGTAAGTTGTACCGCCATGGTTTCGCCAAGCGGAAACAATGCCATTTCCAACCCGAGCAAG
Source organism: Vibrio natriegens NBRC 15636 = ATCC 14048 = DSM 759 (assembly GCF_035621455.1). NCBI lineage: Bacteria > Pseudomonadati > Pseudomonadota > Gammaproteobacteria > Vibrionales > Vibrionaceae > Vibrio > Vibrio natriegens. The sequence goes on along the minus strand of NZ_CP141822.1, from coordinate 835,490 downwards.
AACAGGGATAAACCCAAAATAACGTAGGCAAAACCAAACAGCACTTTTCTCAGGTTATTCACCGGACGGCGAAGTACCGCGAGTTGAAAACCAAAAATGATGGCAGCAATTGGGATAACATCGCGAATGGTGGATAGAAGCGTGTCAAAAAAGTGCTCGAACGAAATCATGCCACGACCATCCCATAAACCATGACAAACATCATTGGCAGCAACGATGCAAAAGCAATCAACCCAAATCCATCGACCATGGGGTTGCGTCCTTTAATTGCTGAAGCGAGACCGACCCCGAGCGCGGTCACCAATGGAACCGTGATGGTCGATGTCGTTACTCCTCCCGAATCGTATGCCACGCCAATAATCGACTCAGGTGCAAACCAAGTTAACACTACGACGCCCACATACCCGCCTATGATCATGTAATGGATAGGCCAGCCTTTCAGAATACGAAGTACACCAACCACAATGGCAATACCGACAGACAACGCCACAGTTACCCTAAGCCCAGTACCATACTCCTGGATCGCCAACTCCGAGTTGTTAATCATTCCTCCCTCGGCCGCCACCCGAGCCGCTTTATCTGCAACGGCAGTCAGTGCAGGCTCGGCGATTGTGGTGCCAAACCCTAAACAAAACGCGAAGACTAAAAGCCAAAAAACGCTGCCTTTTTTCGCAAACGCCTGAGCCATGCTCTCGCCTATCGGAAAAAGACCAAGCTCTAATCCAAAGATAAAAAACGTCAATCCTAGTACGACAAGCAATAAGCCAAAAAGAATAGAGACTAGGTTAGGTAGAGGTTCCTGTAATACCACCAGTTGAAAAAAAGTGATGACAAGAACGATGGGCATCAGATCGCGCGCACTATTAAGGAGGGCTCGAAAAAGAGCAATAAATGCTTCCATATCTTCTCCTTATTGAATGCTTTTGAATAAACTAGCGATAATTAATTGAAATGATTTAACCGACTCATATCAGTCTGACATAAAATTCTTGATGCAAATGTGAAGGAACCAATGTCACCAATAACAACTAGTTACAATTTTTCAATATGTGAAGTTGGTGCGGAGCAAAAGCTTTCTAATCGAATGGTGATTTACGGCGAATACACGGGAGAATATGATCATGCAGCAAACAAAGTGACTATAATGTTTTCATGTTTTTGTCATTCAATGAGACGCCATGAAGATATTATTAACAGGCGGAACAGGATTTATTGGCTCTGAGTTGCTCAAGCTACTCACCACTCATCACGTGGTGCTATTAACGCGTTCACCACAAAAAGCGAAACAGCATCTTCAGCATGCTGATGTCGGTAATATCGACTATATAGACTCTCTTGACCAACTTGCCGATCTTAATCACATTGACGCGATCATCAATCTCGCGGGTGAACCAATCGCAGATAAGCGTTGGACTCAAAAGCAGAAGGACAAAATTTGTAAAAGTCGCTGGAAAATAACCGAACAAATTGTCGAACTTATCCATGCGAGCACAAAACCACCATCCGTGTTCATTAGTGGATCGGCTGTGGGCTATTATGGCGACCAACAAGAGCACCCTTTTGATGAATGCCTTCATGTTAACAGTGAAGCGTTTACTCACCTTGTTTGCGAAAAATGGGAACAGATTGCTAAACGTGCAGAATCCGAGGATACACGAGTGTGTTTATTGCGGACTGGCGTGGTTCTCGGCCCAAACGGTGGCGCTTTGGCAAAAATGTTACTCCCTTATAAGCTAGGATTAGGCGGACCACTTGGAAACGGCAACCAATACCTGCCCTGGATTCATATCCTGGACATGGTGCGTGCCATCATGTATTTACTGAATACCCCTCATGCCCATGGCGCGTTTAACATGTGTGCCCCGCATCCAGTAAGCAATCGCATTTTCAGTGCGACATTAGCAAAAACCCTGAAACGACCGCACATACTGTTCACACCTCAGTGGCTCATGGAGTTGGTGATGGGAGAATCTGCTTGTCTGTTGTTTGACAGCATTAGAGCGAAACCAAAAAAACTGACAGAATTGGATTTCCAGTTCAGCTATTCGAGAATTGAACCCGCACTTAAGCACTTGCTTCATGAGCGAAGCTGTTGAATGATAAACGTTAATATACGTTTATTCTGAGCTTAATTTATGAACAAGTCGATTCTTATCACTGGTTGCTCAACCGGTATTGGTTATGTGTGCGCTCATGCCCTGAAAGCACAAGGCTTTAATGTTATTGCCTCGTGCAGAAACCCTGACGATGTCCAGCGACTGCAGGCCGAGGGCTTAACCTGCATACAACTCGACCTCAATGACCCCATCAGCATCACGCAAGGCGCTGAGCAGGCGATAAGTTTAGCTCAGGGGAAACTGTACGCTTTGTTTAACAACGGCGCATACGGTCAGCCAGGAGCGTTAGAAGACCTTCCAACCGAAGCGCTCAAAGCTCAATTCCAAACCAACTTTTTCGGCTGGCATCAACTGGTACAAGAGATTCTTCCACACATGCGCGCCCATGACGAAGGCCGCATCATTCAAAACAGCTCAGTACTTGGCTTTGCCGCAATGAAATATCGCGGGGCTTATAATGCGTCAAAGTTTGCTCTGGAAGGTTGGACAGATACCTTAAGACTTGAACTGGCCGACACCAATATCAAAGTTGCGCTTATAGAGCCGGGCCCTATAGAAACTCAATTTAGACAAAATGCGCTTGCCGCCTTTGAAAAGTGGATCGACATTGAATCCAGTCCACATCGCGTCGCCTATGAAGCTCAGAAACAGCGCTTGGATAATGACAAATCAAACAATAAGTTTGTGCTACCAGCAGAAGCATGTATTGACCCGGTCCTACATGCACTCACCAGTAATTCACCCAAAATCCGTTACCGTATTACCACACCAACCAAGCTGTTCGCAGTGTTGAAGCGGGTGTTACCAACTCGACTGCTCGATAAAATTTTGCGACAAGCAGCATAAAATTCTTTTGTCGTAGTGTAATTTCATCGTAACAATGTGATGTCATTATGAACATGTAGGTTAAAAAAACCTCACCCGTTCGAATCAATATCTAGGCAAACCTCACGCCAAAATGAATGCATTTTGTGTACAGGTTTGATTAGATTTGGTATCGCCACCCGATCTGTTTTGTAGCAATACTTTGTTCCAATGCGAGACAATAATGACATTAAATCAGCTTAACTGGCTTAGTGTGGGTGTAGTGGTGACCTTGTTCATCCTATTCTGATACCACACCCTGCATAATAAAAACGATAATCACAGTGCAGGAATCGCCACTTTAATACGCTATTAGGACAGCGCTGCTTGGGCAGCGTTTTTCCTTTCTACGCAATCTAAATCTCACCAATTCATACATCTCGATGTTATTTAGCGATACTGCTTGATTTTCCACTAAATCAACTCCATATCTACAAGCAACGACAAGAAACAAAAGCAAGGATACTCTGATGCAATCCCCATTTATCGTTGAGATCACAGAACAGAACTTTCGCGAAACGCTTGAAGGATCAATGAACACGCCCGTTCTGATCCACTTTTGGGCTAATGCTCAGCCAGAAAGCGCACAAATACTCCCTGAGTTACAAACGCTTGCTCAACAGTACAATGGTGCTTTTACCCTTGCTCTACTTAACTGTGAAGACCAGCCAGCCTTAGCATCTCAGTTTGGCGTTCAGGTACTTCCGACGATTGCATTGTTTATTAATGGTCAAGCTGTCGATGGATTAGGTGGCCCTCAACCGATAGACGCCATCGCAGCCATGCTCCAAAAGCACCTGCCAAGCCCAGATGAGCAACTACTTAAACAAGTTACTGAACTATTGCAACAAGGTCAGCACGCAGAAGCTTTGAGTATCATCCACACACTGCCTGCAGAGCTGCAATCTCGTGGTGATGTCAAACTTGCTACGGCAGATTGCTTGTTGGAAACGAAACAGTTTGATGTTGCTCAAGAGCTATTAGGATCTATTCCACTTGAGTATCAGGATAATTACTACAAGGGCTTAATCGCCAAGCTAGAATTGCATCTTCAAGCGGCAGACAGCCCAGAGCTTCAGCGCTTAGAACAAGAGTACGCAGCAAATACAGACAATCTAGAACTGGCCTGTGAGTTAGCGGTTCAGTACAACCAAGTTGGTCGTGATGAAGAAGCATTAGAACTCCTTTGGAACATTCTTAAGGTGAACTTAGGTGCTCAGGATGGTGAAGTGAAGAAAACCTTTATGGATATTCTTAGCGCGTTAGGTCAAGGAAATGCTTTAGCGGGTAAGTACCGCCGTCAACTGTACTCGATTTTATACTAAGTTCGTCAAAATATAGATTTGAGATAAAGGCCGGACTATTTCGGCCTTTATTTTGTCTCACATCAAACTACTTTACCTGTTCTCACTTCTTAAATTGTCTAATCGTGATAAATGAGTAAAAATGAATCAGACTTTATGCATTTAAGGGAATATTCCATGCCAATTGATTCGTTGATTACTATCGGTATTTTTGTTGTCCTTGCCATTATTATTCTTTCATCCGCGATAAAAACCGTTCCTCAGGGGAGCAACTGGACCGTTGAGCGATTTGGACGTTATACCCACACACTCAAACCCGGGTTAAATTTAATCATCCCTTTCATCGATCGTGTTGGTCATAAAATAAGTATGATGGAGCGCGTATTAGATATCCCGGCACAAGAGGTCATTAGTAAAGATAACGCCAATGTCACTATTGATGCCGTCTGTTTCGTACAAGTCGTCGATGCAGCAAAAGCTGCCTATGAAGTTAACGATCTGGAGCATGCGATTAGAAACCTCACTCTTACAAATATTCGTACTGTATTAGGCTCAATGGAACTCGATGAGATGCTCAGCCAGCGCGATATGATCAACTCAAAGCTCCTGCTCATTGTAGACCAGGCTACCAACCCTTGGGGTGTAAAAGTGACGCGTATTGAAATAAAGGATGTACAGCCACCAGCAGATCTAACCGCCGCGATGAACGCCCAAATGAAAGCCGAGCGGAACAAACGCGCAGAAATCCTTGAAGCGGAGGGTGTGCGTCAAGCCGAGATCCTAAAAGCAGAAGGTCACAAGCAATCACAAATACTGAAAGCTGAAGGCGAGAAGCAGTCTGCTATTCTTCATGCAGAAGCTCGTGAGCGAGCTGCACAGGCAGAAGCCAAAGCGACCTACATGGTTTCTGAAGCAATAGCAAAAGGTGACATGCAAGCTGTGAATTACTTTATCGCTCAGGGCTACACAGACGCAATTAAGAGCATTGGACAAGCTGAAAACGGTAAGATTATCATGCTGCCTCTGGAAGCAACGGGGCTAATGGGATCCGTTGCAGGTATTGCTGAAATGTTTAAACAACAAAACAAAGAATAAGACCTGCCTATGGATTTTATAAGCTTACTTGATGGGATCACCTTTTGGCATTGGCTCGCACTGGGGTTTGGTCTACTTGCTGTAGAATTACTCGGAACCGCGGGTTATTTTCTCTGGCTTGGTCTGTCTGCCCTGTTGGTTGGTATTTTATTGTCTCTGATGCCGATTAGCTGGCAGCTACAATGGTTGTCTTTTGCCACGTTCAGTCTTGTCACCACTTGGTTGTGGTGGCGACGTCAATGGAAAAAAGACGAACAAGATGATCTATCCAGAGAGCTAAATCAGAAGTACAAGCAACTGATTGGACAAACTCTCACAATAGATGAAGACTTTTCTGTTGGAGTGAATAGAATCCATGTTGCAGATACCACCTGGTCTGCCCAAAGTGACCAAGCCCTTCCTGCAGGGACCAGAGTAAAAATCGTTGCTGTAAAGGGTATTATTTTAGTCATCGAACCTGTTGATGATTAATTTATGTCAAAATAATGGAGCTTACATGGCTCCACTATTATTCCCCCTCACTACTTCTTTTATTTCATCACCTTAATTTAATTCCCAATAAAAATTAAGTTAAAGGTTACTATTATTATCCTATCTATAAATTAAAAATTAATATTAGTCTATGTTATAAAATCAAATAGATATTAAAGAGTCTCGTAACTATATTTACTCTATTTTAAAATTAAAAAATTAACTAATCATGAATAATTTTTTGATCTTTATTGGTCTACATACATACTTAATGAATAAGCATTGTCATTTAGTGCTTATATTTTAGGTAAGTAAAAGATGTACTATGAAATATGATATTGTTTTAGCTTAACGATGTGTACCACTCGTCACCATGAGCATATACCAATAGCCGTGATAGAAACATCATCACACAAGCACTAGTTCAACCCCTTAATGCAATGGCATGCTTATAGTGAAATACGAATACTTAACATCCTAACGAAGCTATATTCAAGCTTAGTCTTCTTTTAAGAATTAATCTGGTTATAAATTAATAGTATAGAGACGACTCTATACTCATTAATAAGTATGAGGTTTACCATGAAACGAATTATTACTTTAATTTTTGCTTGCTTGGTATTTTCTTCTCCTATTTCGTTAGCTCAAAATGCCGGTCATGTATTTGGTGCAGGTGTAGACTGCACTTTTAGTGACGGCACGGTTAAGCAACTTCCTCGAGAATTGTGCAAGATGTATGGTGGAGTATTTAAATAAAGATGAATGTTAATTATACGAAGTTTATCTAAGAGCAACTAAGGCACTCAGATAAACTTCATCATCCTCGCCAAAAATGCCGCTTCATTGTTAGGAGTAAACTAGAGCTTGTAAAAGTCAGAGCCGATAAAAGCTTCCCAACCTCTCTGCCACTCAGCTTTAATCATGATTTCTTGAGGTTGACCGCTACACTGTCCATCATAGCGGATGCCTTGTCTACCCCTATCAAAAGCTTTAAACGGGTCACAATACTCCGCTTTACCCGCTTTATAGCCATTTTTATATGACTGCTCATCAAAAGCCACCGACTCTTTGAGCGTCTCTAAAATTCCGTTGTCATACGAGTATCCGTTAGCTCCGAATCGCTCGCCTTGACCATACCAGTATTCTTCGGCTGTTTTAGGATTACTGCTGCATGCTTGTAGAGTAAGAACTAAGACTGAAACTAAAAGAACTTTCTTCATAAAACCACCTAATTACATAATGAAGAGGTACAGTGAAAAACTGATGGCTAAGAACAAAAAAAGCTGGGCGATTGCCCAGCTTCTCCTTTATTCACTAATTATTTTACGCCGAATGGCATAGTTAGAATTAGTTTAAAGTCTGTCTCATCGTTAAATGCGTTTGAGTATGGACCCCAATCTGGCGCATCTGAATCATTGTAGAAGTTAGTGTAGTAGAAGCTAATGTTAGCATCTTTAAGCGCGCCACCTTGAATAGCGTAGTTTGCGAAGAAGCTGTATGCGTACTCTACCAACTCATCGTAACCTGAAGCTTTCGCTCCAGCACCGTATGCACCGCTTAGACCCGCGCTAAACCCGTTACCACCGATGTCAGCAAAGTCACGAGAAGCAGATAGGAAGAACGCGTACTCACCATCGTGGTTAAAGTCAGAACGGTTGTTCCACCAAACGTCGTATGAACCGTTTGAACCACCGTATTGCTCAGTCAGACGGTAAGCCATGTTACCTACTTGACCACGCTTGTCATCAGAGTCTGCTGATGTGTATGTTGCGTCAGCACGGAAGCTGTATTGACCCATTGATTTAGACGTTATAAGCGCTACCTGGAATGCAGTGCTGTCGTATTGGTTGTCATCATCAACTACGTACAATTGCGGAGACCAGTATAGACCACCGTCTGTTGTACCTTTCACTTTGAAATGGAAGTTCTTACGGTCGCCATCAGTCAGGGCACCGTAACCTGCGTCAAAAGAAATGCCGTTGTCTAGCGCGTAACGAGCACCGAATGAGTAAGCATCACCTACGTCTTTACCTGCACCACCCCAGAACGTACCTTCGTTGAACTCGTAAGTTTCTTTGAACCATGGAGCCTTGTATTCATCTGCGTAAACAAAGCCTAAAGCAAGTTTGCCAAAGTTCGCGCCAATTTGACCACCACGGTATGTACCTGGAGCAAATGACCAGTTCACACCTAGCGTGCTAGGAACAGATGGTTGGAAATAACCTAATTTAGCGTTAAAGTTTTCACCGAACTTGAATTTCAGTGCCGCTGACGCGAAAGATACACCGTTGTCAGTTTTGTATGAATCACATGAGTCACCAGCACCGTAAGGAGAATCACAGTCAAAGAAGTTCATTTCGTGTTCAAATGAACCACCTGTATCTTCACCAGCCCACATGTCGAATGTAGAGTAAATTACTGTATCGAAACCGATTGTGTCAGCCACGTAGCCAGAGTGGAAGCCGAGGTTGGCAAAAATTGAGCCGTGGTCTAGGTTTGTAACTTTAGAAGTATCATTTCCGTTTGCATCCATACCCGCGCGGTCACGTGCACGCATAAAGAAGTTAACGTTACCGCTGATAGTAGATTCAGAGAAAAACTCTGAAACTGATTCCGCGTAGGCTGGGCCGACTGGATCTTCAGCCATTGCAGGAGCTGCAACTACTGCCCCCATCATTGCCGCAGTTAGGGCAGATACCTTAAAAAATTTGTCCATGGATAAACTCCTAAAAATAGATATAGCTGTTTTTTTATCTCACCTTTAGTTGGCCGCCGAAGGAGAGAAGTAATTTCGTGGTAAAGCTTCGTTATTTCTAACTGGGCTTTTTTTAGTTCCTGCATACACACCGTGTATAACACGTTATTAAGACTAACTTCGCGACTAAAAACATCCAAATGGAACTTATTTTTTTTCTAAAAAAATATGAGCCACAACAAAGTTCCATATAAGTTATTGATCCAGATCTTACTTTTACAACCCTTACGTCAATAAAGAAAAATAGCTTTATAAATCAATAATATAAATACAAACACAAAACTCAACATGAAGTGCCTCGCAGAGTATGAAACAAAACAATTTCAATCCGCAAAGGGGAGATCTTGATCACTGAAAAGATTAAATCATTCTAATAATAGAAATATTAGAACTTAATAAGAGGCATTAAAAATGCCCCAGAAGCTTAGCTACTGGGGCTTATTAGAAAGGTATTTAGGTTTTGGCTAAACTTAATTCATTAAGTCGAGTAAGTCTTGTTCGGTTTTAATTTCAATTCCCAAGTCTTGCGCTTTTGCTAATTTAGAACCCGCATTTTCACCTGCGAATAAAATATCCGTTTTCTTCGAAACACTGCCGGTAACTTTAGCACCCAGCGCCTGTAGTGCCTCTTTTGCTTCGGATCGCCCTAGTTGAGAAAGAGTACCAGTTAGTACAACCGTTTTACCTTCTAACGGCAGTTCAACACCTTGCTCAGGAGCACTAATTTCTGGCCAGTGAATACCTTGCTCTAGCAAGTCTTTCACTACTGCTTGGTTTTGCTCTTCACCAAAGAAAGTGGTGATATGCTTAGCAACAATGACGCCGATGTCCTGAACTTCAATCAACTGTTCTTCTGTCGCAACCTGGATCGCTTCTAGCGTTTTGAAATGCTGCGCTAAGTTAGCGGCTGTCGCTTCGCCGACTTCTCGAATGCCTAGTGAGTATAAAAAGCGAGGCAATGTGGTTAACTTCGACTTGTCTAACGCATTCACAATGTTTTGCGCTGATTTTGGCCCCATACGCTCTAAAACCGTCAAAATGCCTGCAGACAACTTAAACAGATCCGCTGGAGTTTCGACCATTTCTCGATCAACAAGCTGTTCTATCACTTTATCGCCAAGACCATCGACATCTAACGCTTTACGCGACACGAAATGTTTTAGAGCTTGTTTACGCTGCGCTTGGCAAACCAAACCACCCGTACAGCGAGTCACGGCCTCTCCCTCAATACGTTCGACATGCGAATCGCAAACAGGACAGAGCGATGGAAACACAATCTCGCGCGCGTTTTCTGGACGACGCTCGCGGATCACTGAAACAACTTGGGGAATCACGTCACCTGCACGGCGGATCACAACTTGATCACCGATTTTTACTTGAAGACGTTCAATTTCATCAGCGTTATGCAGAGTAGCATTACTTACCGTCACACCGCCGACAAAAACAGGTTCCAGTTTAGCGACTGGCGTAATCGCACCAGTACGCCCTACCTGAAATTCCACATCATTCAATGTGGTGATTTCTTCTTGCGCCGGGAACTTATAAGCAATAGCCCAGCGAGGAGCTCGAGCAACGAAGCCCAGTCTTTCTTGGATCGCAATATCGTCGATTTTTATAACAACACCATCAATCTCATATGGCAAAGCATCACGTCGCTGTAAAATATCTTGGTAGTACGCTTTGACATCCGCCAGGCTATCTACACGCTTAGTCTCAGGGCACATTGGCAGCCCCCATGACTTAATTTGCAGAAAGCGTTCATAGTGACTAGACGCTAATTCCGCTCCCTGAACAACACCCACACTGTAGGCATAGAAACTAAGCGGACGCGAAGCGGTAACACGTGAATCTAACTGACGTAAGCTACCAGCTGCGGCATTACGAGGGTTAACAAAAACTTTGTCTCCCTTTTGACGAGCCAGTTCGTTGAGTTTTTCAAAACCCGCCTTAGGCATGAAAACTTCACCACGAACTTCAAGACGCTCAGGCCAATCATTGCCTCTTAATTTGAGAGGGATGGCGTTGATGGTACGAACGTTTTCAGTAATGTTTTCACCGGTTGTACCGTCACCACGCGTCGCGGCCTGGACGAGAACACCGTTTTCGTACAATAGGCTTACTGCTAAGCCATCCAGTTTTGGCTCACAACAGTATTGTTTAACACTTTGATTGCCAACTCTGTCTTGTGCTCGTTTGTGGAAGCTGTCCAGCTCGCTGTCGTCAAAGGCATTGTCTAACGACAACATCGGAACTTCATGCTGAACTTCGCTAAATTCAGATAAAGGTTTTCCACCAACACGCTGGCTAGGCGAATCTACTGTAACTAGGTCTGGGTGTTGAGCTTCAATATCCAGCAATTCACGCATGAGTCGATCATATTCAGCATCCGGAATCTCTGGGTTATCTTCCACGTAGTAACGAACGGCATGGTAATGCAACGACTCTTTTAATTCTTCTAGTCGTTGAAGTACTGATTCAGACATATTAAAGCCCCGTGTGTTGTCAATCGATGAGGTTGGGAATCGAAGAAAAAGGGCTCCAATCGGAGCCCTTTTAAAAATTGGTGTTAAGATTATGCGTTCGCCGTCTTAAACTCAACTATTTGACGTCGATAAGCCGCTAATCGGTCAGGAGTCATCAAGTTTCTTTGGTCATCAAGAACATTACCTCCCATGTCGTCAGCAATCTGTTGTGCTGTACGAAGCATCAGGTTGAAGTTCTGTTCCGCTTCACCAAAACAAGGTAGCGTCATAAAGAATGAGATGCCTTTAGTCGTAAACTCCGCAGGGTCTCCATGCTCTAAGGTTCCCGGCTGCATCATATTAGCAACGCTGAACAACACTTTTCCGTTACCCGACAGATCAACGTGTCGATGGAAGATATCCATCTCGCCATAAATTAGGCCATTTTGCTTCATGCTATCAAATAGCTCAGTGCCAACGAATGGTTCTTCACCCGCACAATGCACATTGAGAACAATCACCTGCATTTCTGGCTCAGGTTTAGGCTCTTCTTGCGACTCAGAAACTGCTGCAGGTTGCTCTGCGACATGCATTTCAGCCTTCGGTTCTTCAAACGCTGAAGGTACCGTTTCCTCAACTACTGGCTGAGCTGGCTCTTGCATCACAGGTTCTTGAACTACGACGTCGTCATCATGACTCTTCTGCGCAACAAATGAAGGGATCTCTTCCGGCTCTTGCTTAAATGGCTTGTCTTCCGGGACACCGCCAAGCAAAGGATCCGCCTCAAACTTCGAATCAAACGCATTGTCCATACCGAAGTCTGGTTCTTTGCGGTCTTTACGAATAATTTCAAAATCGTCTTCAGGAGCAGAGGCGAAGCTTCGCTCTTGCTCTACTGAATCTGCATCCCCTTGGTCAACCTCTAATTTACCCAGAGGCTTGTTACCAAATTTCGCTTTGCCTTCCTTCTTACTGCTCCATAAACCATGAAACAGTAATGCCGCAATGGCTAAAACGCCAACAACAATGAGTACGAATCGCAATTCCTGCATTATTTACTCTCAATATACTTGTTTGTACTACTCGCAGTTCCTTGAGCAGCAACCCAAGTGTAATTATTCTGAATGATACGTTTACTTTACCAAAACTATATGGAGGTTTAGAACAACTTAATGCAAGAAGTTCACTTTTTTGTTGTGATTCTTGCCACGATTCCACTTTACGAGAGGCCTTTTGTTAAGGCATTGAAAGAAAAGTCGCGACAGGTACAATGAGTTTTCTTTCTCTCAACACGAAATGGATATGACGCTAAATAATCAGCCAAGAACCGGATTCGGTTATTTCCTGTATGGAATAAAGCTAGCACTATCTCCAAAGATCAGACGCTTTGTTGTATTACCACTATTAGCGAACGTTCTCCTTGTCGGTGGTGCCATTTTTTATCTGTTCTCTCACCTAAATGCATGGATTGAGAACTGGATTGGTCAATTGCCAGAGTTTCTATCCTGGCTAACTTATGTGCTTTGGCCTCTGCTCGCGCTAACCATACTTGCCACGTTCTCGTATTTCTTTAGTACTTTAGCAAACTTTATCGCCGCGCCGTTCAACGGACTGCTGGCTGAGAAAGTAGAAGAATACCTGACCGGACAAAAAATCAATGATGACGGCTTCACTGCTGTGATTAAAGATGTTCCTCGAGTCTTAGCACGAGAGTGGCGTAAACTGCTTTATGTGCTGCCTAAAGCGATTGGTTTATTTTTGCTACTGTTGATACCCGCGCTCGGTCAAACGGTTGGTCCAATCCTTTGGTTTATCTTTACAGCCTGGATGTTAGCTATCCAGTACTGTGATTACCCGTTTGATAACCACAAAATTCCATTCAACGATATGCGTTACAAATTGAAACAAAAACAAGGCAAAGCTTATGGGTTTGGCGTTCTTGTTTCTGTGTTCACCACCATCCCAATTTTGAACCTTATCGTCATGCCCGTTGCGATATGCGGTGCGACTGCAATGTGGGTCGTTGAGTTCAAGCACCAAAGATAAGCTATGCTTTCCCTGAAGCACGGGAAAGGCATCTGCTTTTCCCGGTTCCCTAGCTGAAATCTGGACAACCTAATAAGATATAACTTTTTAATCCTTTTCCCTTTTTTTTAGACCGAATATTCTTCTAACTATATTCACAAAACGTGTAATGAAGGAACATAACTATGAGCAAGATCTACGAAGATAACTCTCTTACTATTGGTAACACTCCCCTAGTTCGCTTAAACAAAGTGAGCAAAGGCAACGTTCTAGCAAAAATCGAAGCGCGTAACCCAAGCTTCAGTGTTAAGTGCCGTATCGGTGCGAACATGATTTGGGATGCAGAGAAGTCAGGCAAACTTAAGCCAGGCGTAGAGCTAGTAGAACCAACCAGTGGTAACACAGGTATCGCATTAGCGTTCGTAGCAGCGGCTCGCGGTTACAAACTGACTTTGACAATGCCTGAATCGATGAGCCTAGAGCGTCGTAAGCTACTTAAAGCACTTGGTGCAAACCTTGAGCTGACTGAAGCGGCAAAAGGCATGAAAGGTGCGATTGCTAAAGCAGAAGAAATCGTTGCTAGCAACCCAGACAAGTACCTACTTCTTCAACAGTTCAACAACCCAGCGAACCCAGAGATTCACGAGAAGACGACTGGCCCAGAAATCTGGGAAGCAACTGACGGTGAAATCGATGTGCTTGTAGCAGGTGTTGGTACTGGCGGTACGATTACAGGTACAAGCCGTTACATCAAAGGCGAAAAAGGCAAAGCGATTACTTCTGTTGCTGTAGAACCTGCAGAATCACCAGTGATTGCACAAGCACTAGCAGGCGAAGAAATCCAACCAGCACCACATAAAATTCAAGGTATCGGCGCAGGTTTCATCCCAGGCAACCTAGATTTAGAGCTTTTAGACCGCGTTGAGCCAGTGACTTCTGAAGAAGCGATTGAGATGGCTCGCCGTCTAATGGAAGAGGAAGGTATCCTTGCTGGTATCTCTTCTGGCGCAGCAGTAGTAGCAGCGAACCGCATTGCAGAACTTCCTGAATTTGAAGGAAAAACTATCGTAACAATTCTACCAAGCTCTGGTGAACGTTACCTAAGTACAGCACTGTTTGCTGGCATCTTTACGGAAAAAGAGAACGAACAGTAATATGTGTTCAAATCAATTTTTCGTCTAAAAAAGCCCCGTTCAGGGGCTTTTTTGTTGATCCCTGCCCCACCTTTGGTAATATCAGGGCGTTTTATTTCTAGCTTCAAAATAAAGAAGCAGAACACAAAAAGGTTTCAAAGTGATTACGCACGCAAACAGTTGCGCAATCGCAAATCTTTTGACTAGTATCAGAACTAACGCGCTTTGAACTCTCCCGTGCTAGCGCACAAGGTATAAAGCAGTTAAGCTCAAACTAGTCACTACTAACAAAAAAATACATTTATTGGGGTATATCACATGTACGAGAAGCAAGTAGAAATCACAGCAGAAAACGGTCTTCACACTCGTCCAGCTGCACAGTTTGTAAAAGAAGCAAAAGCATTCGATGCAGACATCACTGTGACTTCTAACGGTAAAAGCGCTAGCGCGAAGAGCCTATTCAAACTACAAACACTAGGCCTAGTAAAAGGTACTCAAGTAACTATCTCTGCTGAAGGCCCACAAGCTCAACAAGCAGTTGATCACCTAGTTGCTCTAATGGACCAGCTACACTAATCGGTGTCACCTACTCCAAAAGCCATTTTGTGAAAACAAAATGGCTTTGTTGGAAATAGGCTCAAAACTAAGCTAAAACTATTCGTTAGCACACCCATTATTCTCCCGTTTTATAAAGTTGACCAAACTTAAGGTAAGGCTATGATTTCAGGCATCCTAGCATCTCCTGGTATTGCAATCGGTAAAGCACTACTACTTCAAGAAGATGAAATTGTCCTAAACACAAACACTATTTCTGATGATCAAGTAGAAGCTGAAGTTCAGCGTTTCTTCGACGCTCGTGAAAAATCTTCCGCTCAACTAGAAACTATCAAGCAAAAAGCGCTTGAAACGTTTGGTGAAGAAAAAGAAGCGATCTTTGAAGGTCACATCATGCTTCTTGAAGACGAAGAGCTAGAAGAAGAAATCCTAGCACTAATCAAAAACGACAAGCTGACTGCAGATAACGCTATCCACACCGTTATCGAAGAGCAAGCATGCGCTCTTGAGTCTCTAGACGACGAATACCTGAAAGAACGTGCAACTGACATCCGTGATATCGGTTCTCGTTTTGTTAAGAACGCACTAGGTATCAACATTGTTTCGCTAAGCGACATCAATGAAGAAGTTATCCTGGTTGCTTACGACCTAACTCCATCTGAAACAGCGCAAATTAACCTGGACTACGTTCTTGGTTTTGCTTGTGATATCGGTGGTCGTACTTCGCACACTTCAATCATGGCTCGCTCTCTTGAGCTTCCTGCGATCGTTGGTACTAACGACATCACTAAGCAAGTTAAGAACGGCGACATGCTGATTCTTGACGCGATGAACAACAAGATTCTTGTTAACCCATCTGAAGCTGAAGTAGAAGAAGCGAAAGCAGTTAAAGCGGCATTCCTAGCTGAAAAAGAAGAGCTAGCAAAACTGAAAGATCTGCACGCAGAAACGACTGATGGTCACCGTGTAGAAGTTTGCGGCAACATCGGTACAGTTAAAGACTGTGACGGCATCATCCGTAACGGTGGTGAAGGCGTTGGTCTGTACCGTACAGAATTCCTATTTATGGACCGTACTGCGCTACCAACTGAAGACGAACAGTACCAAGCGTACAAAGAAGTTGCGGAAGCAATGAACGGTCAAGCTGTGATCATCCGTACTATGGATATCGGCGGCGACAAAGATCTACCATACATGGATCTACCTCAAGAGATGAACCCGTTCCTAGGCTGGCGTGCAGTACGTATAAGCTTGGATCGTCGTGAAATCCTTCGTGACCAGCTACGTGGTATCCTACGTGCATCTGCACACGGCAAACTACGTATCATGTTCCCAATGATCATCTCTGTTGAAGAAATCCGTGAGCTTAAGAAAGCAATCGAAGAGTACAAAGCAGAACTACGTGCTGAAGGTCATGCTTTCGACGAAAACATCGAAATCGGTGTAATGGTTGAGACTCCAGCAGCAGCTGCAATCGCGCACCACCTAGCGAAAGAAGTGTCATTCTTCTCTATCGGTACTAACGACCTGACTCAGTACACACTAGCGGTTGACCGTGGTAACGAGATGATTTCTCACCTATACAACCCACTATCACCAGCGGTACTAACTGTGATCAAGCAAGTTATTGATGCATCTCACGCTGAAGGTAAATGGACTGGTATGTGTGGTGAGCTTGCAGGTGATGAGCGTGCAACACTGCTACTTCTAGGTATGGGTCTGGATGAGTTCTCTATGAGCGGTATCTCAATCCCTAAAGTGAAGAAAGTTATCCGTAACTCTAACTTCGCAGAAGTGAAAGCAATGGCGGAAGAAGCACTTTCTCTACCAACTGCTGCTGAGATTGAAGCAGTCGTTGAAAAGTTCATTGCTGAGAAAGTTCAGTAATACGTAGTACCAAGTAATTCAATACTTAATGGCCATTAGACGGCGAAAAAAGTCGTCTAATGAGCTATATTGGTATACTATAATTCGACAGAATAAAACTAAACCTTAGGAGCATGACACAATGGGTCTGTTTGACAAACTTAAGAAGCTTGTATCTGATGACAGCGCTGACGCTGGTGCAATCGAAATCATCGCACCACTATCTGGTGAAATCGTAAACATTGAAGATGTGCCAGATGTTGTTTTCGCTGAGAAAATCGTTGGTGACGGTATTGCTATCAAGCCAGCAGGCGACAAAATGGTAGCTCCTGTAAACGGTACTATCGGTAAGATCTTCGAAACTAACCACGCATTCTCTATCGAGTCTGACGACGGTGTTGAACTTTTCGTTCACTTCGGTATCGATACAGTTGAACTTAAAGGCGAAGGCTTCACACGTATCGCTGAAGAAGGTCAATCAGTTAAAGCTGGCGACACTATCATTGAATTCGATCTAGCTCTTCTAGAAGAGAAAGCGAAATCAACGCTAACTCCAGTTGTTATCTCTAACATGGACGAAATCAAAGAGCTGAACAAGCTTTCTGGTTCTGTAACTGTTGGTGAAACTCCAGTTCTACGTGTAACTAAGTAATTATTACTTAAGTTCAAACACGGATAAACGCTGCCAAATGGCAGCGTTTTTTATTGCCTGTTATTTACGTCAGGTCTGTAACTCCAGACTACTGGAACAGTAAATGGTCAGCGTCTCGCCCTGAGATCAAACTGCAGATACTCATACCCCATAGCCTCCTCCGCAACCTATCACGCTTTACATTGGTATCGCGACTGACAGAGATGTTAACCAGAGAATAGTACGGACTTGTTTTGATTAGACTTAGAAGAGAGGGAAAAGAAAAAGCCCCTTTTCCTTTGAGAGAACTGGGGCTAGGTTGGTTGCCAGAGCCTATGTGGAGATCAAGAGAAATGAACACATTTCCGGCATACCGGGTGCAACTTTACATTGAAAATGATTGGCAGGTGAGAGATGAGAGAGCCGCTCATTCTGTTATAAAGTTGCTTGCCAAAAGCCCATACTCGTATCCACGTCTGGATATGTTGAATACAGGCTCGATAAACTACTGCAATAGTGTCATTGCAGAGTTTGGCAACTGTTTCGCTTGAGCAAGAATCGATGTACCTGCCTGTTGCAAAATTTGTGCTTTAGTCATTTGCGTGGTTTCTTTCGCAAAATCAGTATCTTTAATTCGGCTGTTTGAAGCGTCAACATTTTCCTGGATGTTCGCCAGGTTATTGATACTGTGGCTCAAACGGTTCTGTTTCGCGCCTAAATCAGCACGTTGCGAGTCGACATACTTCAGCGCAGAATCCAATACAGAAATCGCATTTTGAGAGCCCTGAACCGTCGTCATATCAATATCTTGTACCGATGTTCTAACTGGTTCGCTGTTTAAGCCTAACTCAGATGCGAGACCACCGGAGATAGAAATATCGCCTTGAACATTTGGATGAGCCACAAAAATCTGTAGCTTGCCATCTTCGCTCACTGACGCGTTAATCATATCAGACTGGCCGTTGATATACGTCGCAAGCTCTTCAATGTCATCACCCGCTTTAGCCGTAATGCTAATGTCTAGATCATCAACATTTCCGTTCTCATCCTTGCCCATACCCGGCAGGGTAATGTTGAGATCTGCTTTAGTCGAATCGACACTCCAATCTTTGCCCTTACCAGATTCAGAGAAGAAGGTTACGCCACCCATACGCGTATCGTCAGCACGGATACTGGTGAGGCCCATGATCATGGCTTCACCCGAGCTAGCACCTATCTGGAATGCCGCGTCACCAAATGAGCCGTTAAGTAGACGACGGCCACCGAATGAAGTCGTTTCTGCAATTCGGTTTAACTCATCAATCAGAGCTGAAGATTCTTGGTTAATCGCTTGGCGCTCTGCCGGAGAGTTAGTTCCGTTCGATGATTGAATCGCAAGATCGCGCATACGTTGCATCACGGATGAGGCTTCATTCATCGCACCTTCAGCCGTCTGCGCAATCGAAATACCATCGTTCGCGTTACGCATAGCCACATCCAGACCACGAGATTGCGCAGTAAGACGGTTCGAGATCTGTAAACCAGCCGCATCATCTTTCGCACTGTTAATCTTATGACCTGTAGATAAACGCTCCATCGAAGTATTTAACTCGTCAGTCGCTTTGTTTAAATAACGCTGCGCGGTCATCGCGGAGACGTTAGTACTAACTGTTACAGCCATTTTGCTCTCCTTTTGAGTTCGCAAGCTTTTGCGAAGCGGCCAGCTTTACTCTCATTTGGATAAGCACTGACCGTAAAAATTACCCGCTAAATCTACCTGGATGCAGGGTTTAGAATTTAGAAATCCATACTGACAATCTCAATACAATTTGTATGCCAACTTATAAGTCACATAAAAATTAAACAACAATCCAATTTGAAACAATCAGTTACATCAACAAAGTCGCCTGCTCCATCCACCCAGTAGCGAACACGAGTCACGTATGTTTGCCGCTTTCGGTAACAATATGCCGCTCAAATACTTTAACGCTGGTTGGAAATTTCTCGCACTTAAGGCATGGCACATAAGGCATTAAAAACTTTCCAAACCATTCAGATAAAGCTGAGTATCGCACCTAGATATAATTAAATAACGTCAGGTCTTTGGTTTTACCAAAAGCTTGTTGTGAGGCTTGCAAAGCACGTGAATTCTCACTGAATTCAATCACGGCTTTCGAGTAATCTAAATCTTCAAAATTGCTCTTTGCCTTGGCCAGCGACAGATTAAAGTCTTCGTGGTTTTGCTCCTGAATATCGAGGGTACTTAACCTTGCCCCGACATCGGTGCGCGCCTTGTTGAGATGAATAAACGCCGCCTGAAATTCTTCGGTCATTTGATGTAATTTCGCTGTTGAGGATGTATCCGAAACAGATTGTTCAGACCATGACATGGCTTGCTTAAAGGTGTCGAAAATATTGAAAGATTCACGCTTTTCAATACCAATGCTGTCGCCGGGCGTAATCTGCCCTTTTACCTGCATTTTTAACTCTTTGTACTCAATGCCTTTCTCAGGTGAAAATTCATCCGCTTTAACGACCGAACCATTACGCTCTAACTGATAGCCAAACTTACCGTTATTCATATCAACAAATGTCACCCGGTAAGAAGCCGTATCTTCTGTGTCAGCATTGGTAGCTTTACCTAACAACAACTCTGAACCGTTCTGCAACTCGTAATTCGGCTGATAATCACCAAACGGGTTAGGGATCTCCATAAACAATTTGCTGCCAGGGTCGTTCATCGGCATCTCAAGCATGTTGGATACTTTCATCTTGCGCTGATAGTCATCACCGGCGTACTGCACACTGCCGTCTTTGTCGCGATAAAAAGGCTGACTTTTCGACTTTGTACCGGCAAATACATAATTCCCCGACTCATCTTGCGCATTCACCAAACTCAGAAAGTTATTGGCAATTTCTTCCAGTTCACGCTTTTTGGCTTGTCTGTCCTCGACAGAGAGCGCACCGTTAATCATTTCCATCGTGAGACGTTTTGATTCGTCAGCGAAACTCTCTGCGTTGGCGATGTTCACTTCGTGGTTTTCTAGCCGGTTACGTACCAAAGTTATCGAGCTTAAATACTGCTGTATTTGCTCTTGCTGCTGACCAATATTCTGAACGTAATGCGCAGCCAAAGGGTCATCACTTGGCTTAAGCAACTTCTTACCCGATGCAAGTTGTTCTTGATTGTGATGAACCTTGTTCTCCTGGCGGCGCAAGTCATTTTGTACGGACTGATAGTTATGGAAACTAGAAATTCGGGTTAACACTTATTTCTTCTCCTTACCTCAGTTGTAAAATGGTGTTGAAGGTATCATTCGCCGCCTGCATCACACGTGACGACGCCATATAAGCCTGCTGAAATTTCATCATGTTGGCGGCTTCTTCATCTAAGTTGACGCCAGAAATGGACGCTACACGTTCTTGTGCGGATTCATGTTCCAGCTGAGCAACCGATGCCAAACGGTTAGCCGTTGCCGATTTCAGCCCCACCTCGGTATTTAGATTGTGGTAAACATCAATCAGAGTGCTTGACTGGCCATCCATCATTTTGTCAGTCTGCAACTGCTGCATTTTCCTCAAGTTGCCGTTGCCACCTGGCGAAGGTACTAAGTTGGCCGTAAATTTGTCGTTCAGCAGTGCGCCTTCCGAGAGCTCAAAGATCGTTGCATCACCATTTTTATACAACGGATGGTTCTTTGGCACTGAAATTTCGATGATTGGATTGTCTTTATCCAACGGATAGTCGTAGTTATCGGACAATAAATTGCCTTTGTTATCGGTAATTTTTAGCCACGCTTTGTCATGTTTTTCGTCCGCAGGCTGTACCGTTACCTCAAACTCTCTAACGTCACCGGCTTCATGAATTTTGAATTTGGCGCTGCCTTGAGCAAACGTGGTAGACGCTTCATAGCTTTGCGCCGCAATGGATTTTGCGTCGTTGGTTTCCATTTTAATGATGGCGGCACCGCTGCGGGTAGGACGTAAAAGTACACGTTCGCCAGTGGCAAGGCCTTCACCAATTTGAACGTTCATACCGTCCAACACGAAGGAAGAATCCGACTGATCGATATCAAGCTTAAGCTGCTCACCCTTAGGGGTCGTGACGCTGTACTGGTCGCCATCATAGCGCAACGTATATTCCCCGCCTTTGAGTGCAGAGATATCATCCACATAAACCGCGACTTCTGCCTGAGAGTCAGGCGCGGCGAACACTCGTGATTGTGCGACCAGTTCCGAGTTAATATCGGTAAACACCTCTTTACCAATTTTGCCATTTAGGTCTAAACCTTGGGATTGCAGCTGATTCACTTTGTATGAAAAACCGGTAGCCAATCGGCCCATCTCATCAAGTAACTGTGGAATGTGCTGGTCACGCATATTGAGAAGAGCACCCATTTTTCCGTCGATGTCGTCTGATTGAATCGCCTTGATGCCGCCACCTTCCACCATCGCCAAACGTCTCTGGAGAACGTCTGGATACCCATCAATCATTTTTAACTGACTGGCTTCGGTGCCTGAGACTAAAGTGTGGCCATTACCAATGTGGACGTTAAACCCTTCCGCATTTTTGCGCGGGGTAACCGTGACCTTGGTGTATTCAGACAGTTCCTTAATCAGCTTCTCATGTTGGTCCATCAGATCATTGTGCGGCCCCGGAGTACGCATCATGAGACGATGAGTATCGCGAATCTCCAGCGCGATCTGGTTAATGCGCTCTATCCCCATATCCAACTTTTTGTTGGTTACATCAGACTGTAATCGAACCGTTTCATGGAAATCGTTCAATGTGTCAGAAAAGATCTTTGACTTCTCAAGCACCACTTTACGCGCGCCTAAATCATTTGGGGTGTCAGACATGGTTTTAACTGCATCAAACCATTCATTGAGGTTTTCAGGGATCTTCTTCGAGGCAACCGAGCTCAGCATGCCTGAAAGCATGTCGAGATTATCTTGGGTATCGGTTTTGTTGGCATTGTTGGTCGATGCCATATTGAGTTCATTGACGGCAAACTGATCCCAAGAGCGGCGAACATTTTCCACATGTACGCCCATGCCATAAGTGGCTCCGCCAAACTGACGCGGATCGTTAGTGCCTTGAACCACAGACTGACGGCTATAACCCTCTGTATTAACATTAGAAATGTTATGACCAGTGGTATTCAATTGTCTCTGAGCGGTAAGCACACTTTGAGTACCTACATTCAGAAGATCCGACGCCATACATGCCCCCAAAAACGAAAAAATCGGTAAAAGTCCGATTGCCTACACAAACAAAGCAAAAGGTATGCCAAGCAAAGAAACAAGTAGGAACTATCGATAAAATAAAGGCTTGCACAATGGCAAGCCTTAAAGATGAGAAAAAACAACGAGGGGCTACATGCTTTCTATTTTCTGCTGCACTTGCAGAACTTTATCCGCGTAGTCAGGGTCAGTGGCGTAACCAGCATGTTGAATGTCACGAATGAATGATTCGGAATCGCCACGTCTTTGCAGAGCGACCTCATAACGCGGATTATCGTTTAAGAATCGAACGTAATCGTTGAAGCTGTCTTGGTAGCTTGAGTACGAGCGGAACGCGGCCGTTTCTTTCACTGGCGTATTGTCATGAAACTCTAATGTCTGAGTGGTGACTTTCTCCCCCTGCCAACTGCGATCCGCTTTGATATTAAACAGATTGTTGCTGCTGCCACGTGCGTTCTTAACTACTTTTTGTCCCCAGCCTGTTTCTAACGCGGCTTGAGCAAGAAGCAGAGATGGCTCAACCCCTAACGCTTTAGCTGCCTTTTCTGCATAAGGCTTCATTGAACTGACAAAAGATTCTGGAGAGTCAAATCGAGTCGGTGTTTGAGTGTCAGCTAGAGTACGGTTTGGACGTTCTAACTCGCCAGATTCAATCAAACGCTGCTCTGTTTCACGTGCTTTTTTCGGGTCAACACGGCGATACTCCACGGCATTATTTGCCGCATCACGCACAGCAGTTTCACTCTTATCGCCGCCCTGTCCTGCTGTCAGCTGAGCGACAATCATATCTGCGAGGCCCATTGAGCCCGAAGCACTCAGTTCACTTGCCATCTGCTCGTCCAACATCTGACGGTAAAACTTTTCGTTCTGACTGTTCATGAAGTTCGACTCGAAACCTTCGTTTGCTTCACGCATCGACTTGAGCATCATTGAGGTAAAAATGGATTCGAACTGACGCGCTGCTGCACGCAAGGCTTCGTGCTCACCATCTTTGCCCTCTTTGACGGCTTTTTGTCTTAGAGTATCGAGTGAGCTGATGTCGTGGATAAAACCGATATCGTTAGGATTCTTAATCATTGCCGCCTCCTAACGACTTAGATGATGATCAACTGGCCTTCAATCGCACCAGCTTGCTTTAATGCCTGTAAGATAGCCATCAAGTCTGAAGGCGCAGCGCCGACTTCATTGACTGCGCGAACCAAATCGTCCAGCGTCAGACCCGGCTCAAACTTGAACATCTTGCCCTGCTCTTCGTTCACTTCAATGTCAGAATCCGGAACAACTACCGTCTGGCCGCCCGAGAAGGCATTCGGCTGACTCACACTGAGGTTTTCTTTAATGGATACCGTCATACCACCGTGCGTCACAGCAGCTGGCTTAAGGCGCACATGCTTGCCGACAACGATGGTACCCGTACGGGAATTTACGATGATTTTTGCGGCACTATCCGCTGGGTCGAATTCCAGATTTTCAATCGCAGACAGAAACGCTACGCGCTGGCTCACATCTCGCGGCGCGCGCACACGAACGGATGTCGCATCGACCGGACTCGCCATTTGAGGCCCTAGGAAATTATTAACCGCATCGGCCATGCGTTGCGCCGTGGTGAAATCAGACTCTAGCAAGTTGAAAGTGATGTAGTCGCCACGGCCAAAAGGGTTAGGAATTTCACGCTCTACCGTCGCACCACTAGAGATAAGACCGACGGTTGGGTTATTACCGACAATCTTTGAGCCATCGGCACCTTCCGCACTGAAGCCACTAACGACCAAATTACCTTGTGCAACAGCATACACCTGGCCATCTAAACCTTTTAAGAAGGTTTGCAGTAGCGTGCCACCACGCAGGCTTTTCGCGCTTCCGATGGATGACACCGTGACGTCTACTTGCTGACCTGGCTTAGAAAAAGGCGGCAATGTTGCCGTTACCATCACAGCGGCAACGTTTTTGATTTTTGGCTTGGTACCCGGCGGCAGTTGAATGCCGAAGTTTTGCAGCATGGCCGCGAAGCTTTGTTCCGTAAACGGGTTAGACTCCCCAGTACCCGGCAAGCCTGAAACTAAACCATAACCTACAAGTTGGTTGCTACGTACCCCTGCCACTTGCGCGACGTCTTTGATACGTGCGGCTTGAGCAGCAGTTGAAAACAGCGCAGCGCTCAGTAGGAGTAAAAAGATTTTTTTCATGCTTACCTATCTCTCGCAATTAAATTGCCGCAGTACGGCACCTTAAAGCGCTACATTAAAGAATCGTGCCAAGAAGCCAGGCTCTTGCATATCTTGTTGCAATCCGGTGCCTGAATACTGAATGCGGGCATTCGATACCCGGTTGGAAGCAATCGTATTGTCAAAATTAATGTCGTCAGGGCGAATGGTGCCACTTAAGCGAATGTACTCATCGCCCGTATTCAGGGTCATCCACTTCTCGCCACGGATAACCAGATTACCGTTGGCAAGTACTTCAATCACTTCGACAGTAATGTAACCGCTGATGCTGTTACTCTGTTTCGCTGACGAATCACCCACAAAGCTGTTACTGCTGTTTAAGTCATAAGAAAAGTTGTAATTGCCGCCGATTTGCAGCTCTTGCCCACCAACTGATAACGGGTCCATGGTCGAATCATTACTTTTCGACAAATCCGCGTTAGCACTCTTAGTCGCGCTCGTGGTTTCATCTAACGTTACAGTGATGATGTCACCAATACCTCGAGGTTTGGAGTCGTCGTAAAGATCGGTAATGTGCTCTGGACTGAATAATGACCCGGTTGCCGCAGCATAGTGTTCCGGTTTCTGTTTTGGATGAATTGGAGCCCACGCAGGATCGCCAGCCACCGGATCAGTTCTGCCACGTAAAGTGTCTACAATGCCGCTGCTGTCTTCTGATTTATCGCCTTCAACGGCATCAACCACCGTGGTTGCTTGAGAGACTTCATCGGTTTCAATTGGCTCTAGCATGGCACAACCAGACATGGTGCTAATAAGTGCAAGCAGGTAAATACGTTTCATCATAAGATCCTTAATCTCGATGCTTAAGCGTTACAGCTGCTGGTTCACGAAGCTCATCATCTTATCGACGGATGAAATCACTTTAGAGTTCATTTCATACACACGCTGCGCTTCGATCATATTGACCAACTCTTCGGTCACGTTAACGTTCGAAGCTTCAAGCATGGATTGGCGAATTTCACCCAAACCGTCCAGCCCTGGTACCCCTTCTTGTGGGTCACCACTCGCGCCAGTCGGCAAATAAAGGTTCTGACCAATTGGCTCTAAACCTCCCGGGTTGACGAAATCGGTAATGGTGAGCTGACCGACGACTTGGTTGTCTTGCTGACCACGAACGCGAACTGACACTTCACCGTCCGTACCCACAGTGATTGAGATTGCGTCTTCAGGAATGACGATTTCTGGCTCTACCGGGTAACCAGAGCCTGACGTCACTAGCGTACCTTCACCATTGAGCGTGAATTGACCATTACGCGTATAACCGATGTTGCCATCCGGCAAAGTCACCTGAAAGAAACCATCGCCTTCCACCATCATATCCAGCGCATTCGTGGTCGTTTGCGCGTTACCATGGGTGTGCACTTTTTGCGTGGCAACCACTTTAGAACCGGCACCCAACATCAAACCACTTGGTAATTCTGTGTTCTGAGAAGACTGACCGCCTGGCTGGTTAATGTTCTGATAAAACAAGTCTTCAAATACGGCACGGCTTTTTTTGTAGCCAACCGTTGAGGCGTTCGCCAGGTTGTTTGAAATCGTTGCGATGTTGGTTTGTTGGGCGTCTAAACCGGTTTTACTAACCCATAGTGCTGGATGCATTGTGAACCTCTAACTCTGTTAACTCATACGAAGCAGTGAATCTGAAGACTTGTCCATCTCTTCAGCGGTACTCATCATCTTGACTTGCATTTCAAACTGACGCTGAAGGTCAATCAATGCCGTCATTTCACCCACGGCATTGACGTTACTTCCTTCAATAGCACCGGTCTGGATGCCGATGGTTGCGTCTGCTTCGTAAGGCTGGTTTGGAGTTTTATGGCGAAATAAGCCATTGGTGTCTTTAAATAAATTGCGGTCGTCAGTTTTCACAAGCTTGATACGATCAACCACTTGTAATTCTTCTGCTGGAGCACCTTGTGGAAGTACAGAGATGGTGCCGTCACGACCGATTTCAATTTTAGATAGAGGGATAGGTAAAGTAATCGGGGCGTCATTCTCACCCAATACGGCATGGCCACTCGCATTAGTCAGCAAGCCATTTTGATCGACTTTTAAGTTGCCGTTACGGGTCAACCCTTCTTTGCCCGTGTGGTCTAAAACAGACAACCAACCGCTGCCTTCGATAGTAATATCCAAATCGCGGCCAGTGGTGATCACACTGCCTTGAGCAAAGTTATGTCCCGGACGCTCAGTCATGCTAAACACACGTGAAGGGAGCCCTTCTCCATACGCTTGCATCGAACGAGCCTGTGCCAAATCCGCACGAAAACCCGTGGTGCTCACGTTGGCCAGGTTGTTGGCACGCAATTGCAGAGCCTGCATGTTTTGCTTGGCGCCGCTCATTGCGAGAAACAGTGCGCGATCCATAAATTACTCCCTAAAGTCCTCTGTACTTGAGAGTAAAAGCAATACTTATGCCAAAATAAAATACACTTAATATTCAACGATATGATTTAAAAACGAACCAGATAAAGGAAAATTTTCGAGGATAAATCCGGAAAGAGGCAAGTTTTTGATTCTCTGAGCGGCAATGGCGGCAACGTAGAGATCAAATAATACCTAGCCCAAAGTGAAGACTTTTAGGGCTAAGCATCTGATGAATGTCATAAAGTAATCAAGTGAGCTGCCGAGCAGCGTCACTTGATAAAGCAGATTATCCGGCTCGCGATTTAGCGGATCTGCAGAATATTTTGTTGTAGCTGGTTATGCACTTCTAGCGAACGCGAGTTAGCCTGGAAGTTACGCTGAGCCGAAATCAGATCCACCAGCTCCTGAGTCATGTCAATGTTTGACTGCTCCAGTACGCCGTTATTAAGGGTACCAAACGAACCTTTATTGGATTCGCCCCAGATTTTGTCACCAGAGAACTGAGTTGAATCCCACTGAGTGCCGCCTTTTTTATCCAGACCTTGTTCGTTAGGAACACGGACGAGCGCAACGCGGCCCAGGGTGACGTTTTCACCGTTTGAGTATGTGCCCAACACGCTGCCGTTTTCATCAAAGTCAACTTTGGTCAAGAAACCCGTCGTAGCACCATCTTCATCAAATTTGGTCAGTTCAAATGGCGCCGCAAACTGAGTTGATGCATCTAAACCAAAGTTCAGAGTTTGCATCGGATCAGCGCCGTTAAGATTGATACCGGCATTTTCTGCCGCCGCACCACCTTCACCAACCGAAGCACCTAACGCCACTGAGCGAATAGGGTTGCCACCGTTTAGGCTCGCCAGAGTACCATCATTGTTGAACCTCATCGTGTGACCAACATGGCCAGATGCGGTTGTTGCATCACCTTGAGCAATGTTAACCGGCTTCTCACCATCTTTGTCCGTTACCGTGTAATAGGTATTCCAGGTATTCGGCTGAGTCTGGTCTTTCAGGTAGTAAGTGGTCAACTTGTAAGACTGACCCATTGAGTCGTAAATGGTTGAAGACGTTGAACGGTTGTAAGTATCTGGATCAGAAAAATCAAACTGAGTCGGATCTTTCAAATCACCATTAGCAGGTAAGTTTACGCCCACTTCAATGTTCGCCGTTTGTTTTGGCTTACCAAACTCGGCAGGAATATTGATTGGCTGTGGCTCGTAAGATGACACCTCACCAGAGTCTGGATTTACCTCATAACCAAGCAGAAACTCATCGTTCGCCGTTACCATGTAGTTGTCTCTGTTCAGATGAAATGCACCGTTACGTGTCATTTCATTTTGCTGCGGCACGAGACGATCTTTCGCCACGGCGAAGAAGCCCGTTCCTGATACACGCAAATCCATCGGGTTATTGGTGTAAACACTTGAACCTTCGTGGAATTGCTGAGCAACCTGGCCAGCCTGAACACCACCACCCGGTGTGGTTTTGGCGTTGGTGAACAAAGAGTTTGAGTAGACATCCGCAAACTCGGCACGAGACTCTTTAAAGCCATACGTATTGGCGTTCGCAATGTTGTTACTGGTGGTGTTTAAATCCAATTGAGCGGCGGACAAACCGCTTAAAGATACATATGACATTCCAAAGTCTCCTGATCTCGCGTGTTATGCGTTACGCTTTGCCGACTTCCAATACTTCTGCAAGTCGAACTGGCGATTCAAAACCCGCCAGATTAAGTAATACGTTTCCGTCACCCTTACCGAGTAATACGCTGTTTACATTGGCATAAGTGGAGACTGGGAACTCTTGCGACGCCCCATCAACTAAGCCAGATGCTTTCACTTTGTATTTACCGGCAGGCAATGGATTCCCGCTTTCATCATTACCGTCCCAGAGTACACGGGTGTCACCAGCTGGTTTCGCCCCTACCTCAAAAGTACGAACCAGTTGGCCAGCCTCGTTTTCGACACGAACAAATAAATTGTCGATAGACTGCGAAAGCTTAACCATGGCTGCCATTGGGGCTTCGTCTTGCTTCACACCCGCAGCGCCTGGGACCAACACATCGCGCCCAACCAGAGAAGAAGCCTGTAATGCTTGGTTCGATGTCATCGACGAGTTCAAACTCTCAAATTGAGTGTTCATTTTGCCGATGCCATCAACGGTCGCAAATGACGCCATCTGCGCGATCATCTGGTCATTGCTGACTGGCTTAAACGGGTCCTGCTGAGACAATTGCTTGGTGAGCAAAGATAGGAAGTCTTCCTGTTTCAGGTCCTGCTTACCTGTGCTCTCTTCCGCTTTTTTGTTCTCTTGTAGGCTTTTGAGCTGGTCGATGTAGGACAAGCCGCTTTGACCAACGTTGTTAAATCCGGCCATACGCTACCTCCTTATCCTTATTGACCCATCTGCAGCGTACGCAGCAGCATTTGTTTACTTGAGTCGGCAACTTGAACATTGGTTTGATATGCGCGAGAAGCCGAAATCATGTTTGCCATTTCTTCCATTACATTAACGTTTGGCTTGTAGATGTAGCCTTGTTCGTTTGCAAGAGGATGATCAGGGTTGTACTCCGCATTTAACGGTTTATCACTTTCTACAATTCCCAACACTTTCACTGGTACCGTATTACCGTTACGCATGGCGTTACCTAACTCGGCGCCAAATACAGCATGACGCGCTTTGTAAGTGTCTTTCGCAGAGCTACTGACACTATCCGCATTCGCCAGGTTGCTTGAGGTAGTATTCAGACGAACAGACTCAGCGCTCATTGCGGAACCTGTCACATTGAAAACGTTAAATAAGCTCATCTAAATTAATCCCCTTTGATTGCCTTGGTTAAGTTCTTAAATTTGCCACCTAGAAAGTCGAGTGATGCCTGGTGTCTGATTTGGTTCTGCATGAACAGGTTACGTTCTAAATCCAAATCTACCGTGTTGCCATCACCCGTATCAGGTTGGGTAGGAAGACGATATAGCTTGTCCCCTGTCAATGTTGTAGTGGCAGGAATATGCCGACCATCGGTTCGATTAAGACTAATACTTGCCCCAGATGTTGCCGCTTGTAATTCCTTTGCAAAGTCTAAACCTCTTGCTTTGTAGCCAGGCGTGTTTGCTTGCGCGATGTTGGTGGAAATCACCTCAGCATTGCGCTCACGTACGCCCACCGTGTGTTGGTGGATGCCTAGTGCATTGTCAAAAGATATAGCCATGTTTGCCTCTACAATTAGAACTGACCGGTATAAATAACTAAATAGCAATTACTATGCCAAAAACTGGCACACGTTTACGGCTAAAAGTTATCGATGCTTTGAATTGCAATATGTAAGCCAAGGTGATTGATGGAATGTCAGTGTCAATCCACTCGGCTTAAGCGTAAAGATACCTTTGTTTGAGGGAGTAGGCAAAAATGAAGGGGAAGATCAGGTATTGGGTTAAGAGAGATCCTAGGTCTTGACCCTAGGATCTTTAAACTATTTCAATTTATAAATGATACCCGGATTACAACGCACCATTTCAAAACGATCCGTCAGCCCGGTTAACGACTCAGATGCCCCCAGCAGTAGATAACCACCCGGATTGAGCTGGTTTGCCATTTGATTGAGTACTTTCGATTTCATCTCCGGTGAGAAGTAAATCAGGACATTACGGCAAAAGATAATGTCAAACTTACCCACCAGCGCGTAGCTGTCGAGCAAGTTTTGCGGGCGAAAGTTGACCAGACGTTTTACATTGTCTTTCACTTTCATGCGGCCATCTCCGTTGTCTTCAAAAAAGACTCGACGACGTTCCGGAGAGAGACCACGCCCCAACGCTAAATTGTCATACACGCCAGCGCGACACATCTCCAGCATACTGCTCGAAATGTCGGTTGCGGTGATAGAAACGCTTGGCAACAATCCCGGTTTACGCTGCTGCGTTTCCAAAATCGTCATTGCGATGGAGTACGGTTCTTGACCCGATGAACTGGCGGCTGACCAGATTTTAATTGGCCGTTTGTTTGCCGCGACTTCCGGCAATAATTTCTCAGCTAAAACCGTGAACGGATACGTATCTCGAAACCATAACGTTTCGTTGGTTGTCATCGCATCCACAGCCGCAATACGTAGTTCCCGATTGCGGCCTGAGACCACATCACGCAGTAAATCAGACAACGAAGTGAGCTTAAACTTGGTCACTAACGGACTTAATCGACTGCGCACTAAGTACTGCTTACTATCGCCTAGCACAATTCCACATTGCGCTTCGAGAAAACGGCTAAAGTCACGATACTCTTGATCGCCAATTGTAATAGCAGTCATTCATGTCTCTTTATTGTATTAATGCAGTTTTAACCGCGTTACCCAGTTCGTCTGGATTAAATTTCGCAATGAAGGTGTTCGCTCCCACGCGATCAACCATAGCTTGGTTAAATACGCCACTTAAGGAAGAGTGGAGAATAACATAAAGGTCTTTCAAATCCGCATTTCTGCGAATTTCAGCGGTTAGGGTGTAGCCGTCCATCTCTGGCATTTCGATATCAGAAATCACCAAAGAAATTTGCTCGTAGATGTCACCCTCTCGAGCCATCTCAAGCAAGGTGTTGTATGCCTCTTTACCATCTTTCACCGACAACACCTCGAAACCGATCGAACGGATAGCTCGCTCGAGTTGTTTACGTGCAACAGTAGAGTCATCGGCAATCATGATACGACGTACAATTGGTTTCACCTGCTCTGCCTGAGCGATTTCTTCACCAATCGAAGCGTCCATTGTTTCATCCACTGGCGCAATTTCAGCCAAAACTTTTTCTACATCGAGAATTTCAACGAGCTCGTTATCAATGTTGGTTACCGCGGTCAGGTAATGTGCTTTACCCGCGCCTTCCGGAGGCGGCAAAATCGCTTCCCAGTGCATGTTTATAATACGCTCAACCGACGATACTAAGAACGCCTGAATGGAGCGGTTGAACTCCGCAATCACCACAAAGCACTTATCAATTTCCGTGGTTGGGCGGCCACCAATTGCCAGGCTTAAATCAATAACGGATACGGTATGGCCACGAATATGAGCAACACCTTTTACTAACGGATGCAGATTTGGCATTACTGTCAGCTTTGGACATTGCAGCACTTCCCGAACTTTAAATACGTTAATGCCATAACGCTGCCGGCCCATCAATCTAAAGGTCAACAATTCCAATCGGTTCTGACCGACGAGTTGCGTACGCTGATTCACTGAGTCAAGAATCCCCGTCATATGCTCATCTCCATCTCAAACTTTTTGTTTTTAAATGATACTCTACCACTGGCAAGCATTGTTCCAGGGAGACCTTATGGCGTATTTCACTATCACTTCGACTACATTGACTAAAACAATATGTAGATCGGTATTCACAAAGTACGCTAAGGCTATCGGCATTTTGCTCAGTATATTTAGCTTTTTTGTTCATTCAGCCACTGATAATCAGCTCGAGCAGATAAAAATGGCAGCAGAACAACATGTTTTAGCCACCGTCGAGCAACCTGCAGGCGGTGAGTTAACCGTCAATGCAGCAAATATCGACTCACGGATTAAAGCTACCGACTGCCCAGAACCTCTCGACACTTCGGCTTCAACCACCAACAGCACGCGCAGCAATATTAATGTATTGGTTGAATGCTCTGCTGATGACTGGAAAGTCTACGTCCCAGTGCGTATGTCAGTTTCGGTCCCGATGCTTGTCAGTACTCGCCAACTCGTTCGAGGAGAAATCATCAGTGCTTCAGACGTCACCACGTCAATGATTGAGTTACAACGCTTTCGCAAAGATGGCTTTACCGACCTTTCTCAAGTCGTGGGCGCGAAATTAAAGCGTAGTGTTCGCCTTGGAGATGTCGTGGAGCGAAATGATGTGTGCGTGGTGTGTCGTAACGAGAGAGTGACAATTCAAGCGGTAAAAGCGGGGATGACGATCTCGACCCAAGGCACCGCATTGCAAGACGGCGCAGCAGGTGATCAAGTGAGAGTGAAAAATGATAAGTCACAACGTATAATAGAAGGCATAGTGACTGGCATTGCAGAAATCACCGTCAACTTTT
This sequence comes from Vibrio natriegens NBRC 15636 = ATCC 14048 = DSM 759, assembly GCF_035621455.1. Classification (NCBI taxonomy): domain Bacteria; kingdom Pseudomonadati; phylum Pseudomonadota; class Gammaproteobacteria; order Vibrionales; family Vibrionaceae; genus Vibrio; species Vibrio natriegens. The sequence continues at coordinate 802,345 of NZ_CP141822.1, read as the reverse complement.
GACCTTCGGCGAACAACAGCACGAGATGAAAATCGATCAATAAAAGTGCACAAAATGATTAAAGTTATTTTGGCGTTGGTCGATAGTCTGAGTACCAGTATTACGATACAAGGCAAAGGTAAAACATGGCAGGTATAGACAATATACGTTCAGGTCAGATAATGACGACTAATAAAAGTCGCGCACCTGCACGTAATGAATCGAATGCGACCAACACAACAGATTCGCATAAAGTGTCAGCGCAACAAGATGCAGTATCTTTGAGCCAACAAAGTAAAGACGTCAATAAACTCCAAAAGGATATGGCAGCTTCACCGGCTTATGACACCGCAAAAGTGGCCGCAATCAAAGAAGCAATCGCAAACGGCTCATACAAAGTTGATCCAGAAAAACTGGCCGACAACATGATTAAGCTTGAAAGCGAATTGCAAGGCAAAATCTAACTGACTTAGGCTCAAGGTAAGTATTCATGGCAGCATTAGTCGATCTCGTAAACTTCCAACTAGAAAATGCAAAAGCACTTTCTGTCGTTTTACGTCAGGAAACACAAGCCATCACTGCGCGTGTTTCTGCTGATATCGAAAGTATTGCCAAACAAAAGATGACACTCATTGATCAATTAAAGACGACTGATCAGCGAATCGCCTCTCACCCGCATGTCAATCAGCTTACCGAAGATGAACACCTAAGTCAGGTGGTAAACCAGATTCAATCTATCGTTATTGATTGCCAACAGGTCAATCAAATGAACGGTGAATCGCTCAATCGAGCGCAGCTGAGCTTCACCAAGCTCAATAACATGCTTCAACGCACCCACGGTAAAGTCGGTATGACTTACAACGCCGGTGGGCAAACCCACACCATTTCGACTTTAGGCACCAACATCAAAGCCTGATTTTTCTCTTCGTGATACCCCTATCGTTTATCTACTCTGACTTATACGCATAAAAAACGACCCATTGTTACCAATGAGCCGCTAAAGAGATTATCTGACGTTATTTAGATGTCAGAACAGGGTCTGCTGACGCTTCTCAGGTACCTGCTGAACTTCACCATAGTCTCGTAGCTTATCCATTTTGCGGATATCCAGACGAAGCTCTGTTACATAACTGTCTTCGACCAAGTAGCTTCTCACCACTTCTGCGCCGCGAATAACGCCGTCAACCGCACCGGTTGTGCTTTCCGTCCCTAAACGCTGATCTTGCAGCTCTGCTCGGCCACTGACACGCATACCATAGACCTGCTCTGCCAGTTCACGGTAAGCATCAATTTTCGATGCGCGCATTGCTCGAACACGTTTTTCTTCTACAGTGCGACCAGTTTGTTCACTCACGCTGGCATAACCTACGGCAACGAGCAGCTCATCCTGACGCATCTGCTGTAATGGTTGGCAACCCACCAGCACCAAGGTGGCGATAATAAATAATAATTTTTTCATGGCTCTGTCCTATGGGCGGAGAATCACAGTGTATGGCTGACGAATCGTCGGGTCTGAACGAATCAGCACGCCATCTTGAGTACGAATACTGTTCAGCGTATCTAAGTCGCGGCCAATACGATCCGCAGGCAAAAAGCCCTGTGCCGTTGCTACAACAATTCGGCTTTGCATCCCAACCACGCGAGCGTTTACAAGCACACCACCTTCTTGGCGTAGCATAGTGCCAGTTAATACGTATTGGATTTCCTGCTCTTGCGCGAGATCGCTCCAGTCTCTGCTCAATGCAAAGTCACCTTGTTGAGTGACCTGGATCGAGCCCGTCGTTTTAAAGTCCACCACTTTAAATCCACGACGCTGGAACTGATGGATGAATCCTTCAGATACCGAGTTCCCCAACCAATTGGTTGCATCCATATTCTGTAAATCAACGAATGATGTGATCGCAATAGGCGTACGCGCAGAGACCGCGACGTTAGAAACCATCAACTCTTCCGTCATGCTTTCAATAAAAAAGTCCATCGTATGACGCGGGCTATCCATCAGCATGAACTGACTGCCTGAATAGGGTTCTTTACCATTGTAAATTGGTGAATACGCGCACGATGTCAAAAGCGTCATCATCGATGCGGCAGCAAGCCATTTTTTCATGGATTGATTCTCCAGATAATCTTGGGTGTCACTGTTCCTTGTCATTCATGACAAGAAACGAAATCTTGGAACAGTCTTTGCTTTTCTTTTGCCTGTCCAAACTAGAAAGCGCTACCAAACTTCACTGATGTTTGTTTTAGCAATATTTATACCTGAACGGTTACAAGCCATGAAAAAAATATTAATCAGCGTATTATCAATCACTTTCGTTCTGCTTCTGCCTTTTCGCGCAGTCGCCGCGTGGTACGAAGTGACAGGCGTTGCCACGATCGTATCTTCGGACGATGCGGCAAGGCTACACGCCTTAGAGGATGCGCTTTTTAAAGCCGTCAACTTTTCGGGGGCAGATATTGGCAGCATCAGTAATTTAATGCCGCTATTGGAAGAAAACCGCAAAGAGTATCAGTTCACTAACCATGAAGTACGCTACATCCTGGTTGAATCAGAGCGAAAGCGAAGTGGTAAGATGGAGATAAAGCTCCGTGTCGACATCTACCCATCGGCAATGGGTTGCCACACGGCTCAATACAAAAAAACCATCCTGGTTGGGAATATTGATGTCGCCTCTCCTCAACAAGCCGTGATGGGACAAATTTATCAAGTTGGTGATGACTTTAGCCACGTTGTGAATCGTCAGCTCGATCAGACCTCGCACAGTTTCGTTTCTGTCGGCACTACCGACTACTCGATTAGCCGCAACTACCCTGCTCGCACTCAGATGATTGCCGAGGACAATGGAGCACAGTACATCATTGGTGGCGTCATTACTGACTTAACCGCGACAATTGAATCTAAAGTACTCAAAGATGACATCATCAACCGGCAGTTTGCCTTAGAGATGAAAGTTTATGATGGCAAAACTGGCCATGAAGTCTTTTATAAAACCTACCGCGAAGTCGCTCGCTGGCCGTTTGCAAAAACCAGTCAGGTCGACACACGAAGCGCGCGATTCTGGGCCTCTACTTATGGTGAAATGATGCTGCGCGTAAGCCGTAACATCATGTTAGATTTGGAATCAGAACTGTCTTGTAAGATAACCTTGCCGGAAGTAGTGGCTGTCTACGGAAACACCGTCACTATGGATTTAGGCCGTATGCACGGTGTTAAAGAGGGCGACAAATTGCAATTGTGGCACACCGCGTCTTTTATCGATCAAAGTGGTTTACCACGTAACAAAGTATCGCAAAGTGAAGTGACCTTAACCGTGTCGCGCGTTTATGAACACGAAGCAGAACTGAGCATCGATCAACCCAACCTGTCATCAAGCGTTCAAATTGGCGATGTAATGAACAAGATACTCTAAAAGACAACATTAGGCCTTGAGATATGCGTACTTTTGAATATTATAGATGACGCATCTTATTTGATTATACCAACTGCAGTAGCTGGTATTACGCCCTCATGGCACAGCTGGATAGCGCAGTCCCCTCCTAAGGGACAGGTCGTAGGTTCGAATCCTACTGGGGGCGCCACATCAGAACCTTAGTTCGCGATTGAACTAAGGTTTTTTTCTTTTCCCTTGATCTGACATCACTTGAGACGATTCATTAGAAGCTCACTCAGCGTCTTTTTCTAGAACATTCACTAACGGCACAAAACCAATTTTAAACGCAGCTATTTACAGTTTTATATTTTATGACTTTAATTATTGATGAGTTTTGCTTACCCTTTTTGGCTATTAATAAGAATATTAGTTAGCACTATGTCTAAGAGCAATTTAATTACAAATACCGGACACCGTTTTATATCCAAAGGCAAAACAGCCTTTAAGATCCACATCCACACCCCAGAGGATACGGTACTTCACCGCTCTGTAGGGTTCGTGCGCATTGGAGAGGAGAAGGGACTAAAGAAAGCCATTAAATTGAGAAATGAATTGGGACAGCAGATGTGGGGCAAGTTTTGGCGGCGCCTTTTGAAAGATCCCTATCTGATGACAAGATTACCGCACAGTGTTGAACCGAAAATCGTTCATAAACCCAATCCAACTCTAGAGAATCCAGACAATCGAGACACTTGTTACATTGCCAAGTGGCGAGAGTTTAACGAACGCGGAGAATATAAGTACAAGACGGTTGTGCGCTCAATCAGTAAATACGGCAAGCTTGCCGCATACATGCAAACCAAAAAAGCACTGCTGGAAGCTCACAAGGAAAATCTGGAAATACTTACGTTCATGGGACGCCTAAACAGTATCGATCTTAAATAACCCAATGTACTAAGTCATTTTAGGCTGTTACTGGTTTTTGCATCGACAGTAGTTATAAAAATGCCCCAAAGCGCTAACGCTTTGGGGCATTTAAATTCAGGACTCTATTTGTTTAAATAGTATCTTATTGCTGAACTTGGTATTCAAATTCAGGAACAATCACTTCTACGCGACGGTTTTGTTGACGACCTTCACGCGTTTCGTTTGATGCGATAGGGTTGTTTTCACCTTCACCACGAGCGTGGATGCGTGATGCATCAATGCCTTTTTCTACTAGCGCGTTAGCAACAGATTCTGCGCGTTTCTCAGAAACTTTTTGGTTGTATGATGCAGCGCCAGAAGCATCTGTGTAGCCTACCACTTCAACATTCGCTTGTGGATGCTCGTTTAGGAAAGCAACCAAGTTGTCTAGTTTAGCTGCGCTTTCAGGTTTTAGTGTTGTGCTGTTTAGATCGAAGCCACCAGTACCGATAGTTTGAGTTTCAAATGTTTTCGTTACAACGACTGGCTCTTCTACAACAACCACTTCTTCAACGATTGGCGCTTCTTCAACAACTGGCTCTTCGCTGCCACCGAATTTGAATGAAACACCTAGGGTCGCTGTATTGCCTGTTGCGCGAACTATATCGTTGTTGATGTCAGTGATAGTTTGGTATTCCGCACGAGCTGTAACATTTTGGCTTAGGTTGAACTCAAGACCTGCCGCACCAAGGTAAGAGTAATCGTCTTTACCATCGAACATTACGTAAGCGCCACCCACTTTACCGTAAAGTGCGATGTCTTCAGTGATTGGTAGGCTGAATTTAGGCGCAAGGGTGATAGCTTCTACGTGACCACCGAAAGAGGTGTTATCAAAATCACCAACATTGTCAAAACCTGCTTCAACTGCAATGTAGTCATTGAATTCGTAACCAACAAAAGCACCAAGAGTCGAGTCATCTTTATCGCAAGATTGACCTGCTACACAAGCATCTTCCAACCAAGATTTACCCATTTTACCGCCAACATAAACTTCGGCTTGAGCCGCTGATGCCATAAGTAAAGATGCTGAAATTACCGCTGCTAGTTTTTTCATTATTGATTCCTATTAAGAATTACTTTTATTAGATCACGAAATGCGTCGCCGACTGACGTTGTATTCCAATTTGATTCATTCCTTGAGCGTATTACCGAAGCCAACTTCGTGCATATACATGCAAATTATTTATCAAAAGTTGCTCGGGTAGCATTCCTGTACAGTATTCGGGACCGCTATTTGGGTCCCACTGACGAGATGAACTATAACGCTAAGAAATCTCGAGAAAAATCCCAAAACTGTCAGTTTAGTGTCATCAAAACCGCAAACATTATGTGATATAGAGCACCAAAAGCCTATCGTGACAACGACGCAAACGTTTGCGCCAAAAGTCACAACAAAGTAACTAATGCAGATATTTGTCTCACTATTGAGATGCCACTTGGGGAACTTTATAGATAGTAGATATTAATCAGAGGGATAGTTTGAAAATCAGCCATTGAATAAGCACTAAAAACCACGATCTTTAATTACAAAAATTTATCAAAAAACAAACATCAACACGCCGACATAGCATGTACATCAGTCAAATCTGTTCACTACTTTCGCTTTTATTACATTCTTTAGACATAAAAAAACCGCGGAAATTACCGCGGTTTTTGAATATCTATGCAATTGAATTATGCATTAGCTTCACGTTCAGCAATAAACGCTAAGGCCATTTTAATACGAGCAATACAACGCTCTTGACCAATTAGAGCCATAACTGCGTCAACAGATGGAGACTGACCACCGCCTGTTACTGCTACACGTAGCGGCATACCAATTTTACCCATGCCGATTTCTAGCTCTTCGCAAACAGCTGTAATTACACCATCTTTGATGCTTTCAGTTGTCCACTCAGTTAACGCTTCTGCTTTTGCAAGTGCAAGCTCTAGAGGCTCTTTTGCTACACCACGTAGGTGTTTCTTCGCAGCGCCCGCTTCAAACTCAGAGAAATCTTCGTAGAAGTAGCGAATCTGCTCAGCCAGTTCAACAAGGGTATTACAACGCTCACCAACCAATTTGATCACTTCAGTGATTGCAGGGCCGTTTGTCACGTCCAGCTTCTGTTGGTCTAGGTGCCATTGTAAGTGCTCTGCAACGTACGCTGGATCAGAGCTCTTGATGTAGTGGTTGTTTAGCCACTGCAGCTTATCTGTGTTAAATGCAGACGCTGACTTAGATACGGCGTCCAGACTAAACAGATTAATCATTTCTTCTTGAGTGAAGATTTCTTGGTCACCGTGAGACCAGCCCAGACGAACAAGGTAGTTGTTTAGGGCAGCTGGTAGGTAACCCATATCGCGGTACTGCATTACCGATACAGCGCCGTGACGTTTAGACAGTTTCGCACCGTCGTCACCCAGAATCATTGCACAGTGAGCAAATGTAGGTACTGGTGCACCTAGTGCTTCGTAAATGTTGATCTGACGAGGTGTGTTGTTGATGTGATCCTCACCACGAACAACGTGTGTGATGCCCATATCCCAGTCATCAACCACAACACAGAAGTTGTACGTTGGTGAACCATCAGTACGGCGAATGATCAAGTCATCCATCTGCTCGTTACGGATTTCGATACGACCACGGATTTGGTCTTCAAATACAACACTACCCTCTTTCGGGTTGCGGAAACGAATTACGCAAGGATCACCATCTTTCGCCGCATCGTTTGCCGCTTTGATTTTAGGATGGTTAGCATCGTAGCGAGGCATTTCTTTGTTCACTTCTTGCTCTGCACGAATCTCATCCAGTAGCTCTTTAGATGCGTAACATTTGTATGCTTTGTCTTCAGCAACCAGCTTATCAACCATTTCGTTGTAACGGTCAAAACGTTGAGTTTGGTAGTAAGGACCTTCATCCCACTCCAGACCTAGCCATTCCATACCTTCCAGAATCGCATCAACCGCTTCTTTAGAGTTACGCTCAAGGTCTGTATCTTCGATACGCAGAACGAATTCACCACCTTGGTTTTTAGCATATAGCCAAGAATACAGTGCCGTACGCGCACCACCAACGTGTAGATAGCCAGTTGGGCTAGGAGCAAAACGAGTTTTAACCGTCATTTGAGTTCCTTAGGGTTAATGTTCAACGAGAGGGTTCTCGTTGTATTGTCAAGGATAAAAGTGGCGACATTTTACCATCGTAAGTCAATACTACAATCCTTCCGTGTTCATATACCCAAATAACCTCTCGATGCGGGGTTCAACGAAATTAACTTCATTGATAACAAACCTTGACCTTACCCTTGCAGTAAGGTTTAAGCTCACTATATTGCGATCAGTGAGGAAAAGTTATGAATCAGTTTGTAGTACCGTTATCAGGGCTTAACTGCATGGGTTGTGCAAGGAAAGTTGAGAAAACTTTACATGCAAACCATAGTGTTGAAATCCTCAACTTGTCCCCGACCTCTGTGGAAGTCAAAACCGATGCCTCTTTAAACGAGATTGTTGAGTCTATAGAATCCTTGGGCTATCAGGCTGGTCACGCCTATGACTTTAACTTGTCCAGATTAAGCTGTGGCGGCTGTGTCAGAAAGCTCTCTACTTTATTAGAGTCAAATGCAGACGTTATCTCATTTGAAGCTTCGACGACGCAATTAAATATCCGAACTCTTCTTTCTGAACAGCAAGTCATCGATCTTGTCGCGAGCTTAGGCTACACCGCGAGTAAAGAAGTCATCACAGGCACCGAAAGTACAGAAGTTAAAAGTGCCGAGCCTGAAGATGAAACCCAACCAGCACAAAGCGAAGCACCAGATAAACCACTGGAAGACATTCCACCAGCCAGCAGCACTCAACTGCAAATGCTAATCCAGGGAATGACCTGCGCAAGTTGCGTTTCTTCAGTCGAAAAAGCATTAACTAAGGTTGAAGGTGTAGAAAAAGCTCAGGTAAATCTTGCTGAACAAAGTGCCTTAGTGTTCGCGATTCAGGATTCAGAAGACTTACACCAAGCGATTGTCGAGTCAGTAAAACAAGCAGGATACCAAGCGGAAATCCTACAAGACGCCGCAACACAACAAGAAAAGCAAGCGCAGCAGCAATTGGCACAGCAAAAACGCTTTAAATTTGATGCCATTGCTGGCTTAGTGGTGGGTGCTCCCTTAATGCTGTGGGGTGTGGCTGGCGGTAACATGATGATTCGCCACACCAGTGATCAGTTCATTTGGGGTGCGGTCGGTCTTTTATGTTTGCTGCTTCTGGCAACTGCTGGTCGCCACTTCTTCAGCAACGCTTGGTTAGCGGCGACTCACAAACGCGCAACCATGGATACACTGGTTGCATTGGGCACAGGTGCTGCTTGGTTCTACTCCATGCTCGTAGTGGTTTTCCCAAACTGGTTCCCGCTCGCATCACGTCACGTCTATTTTGAAGCAAGTGCAATGATCGTTGGTTTGATTTCTCTCGGTCACTATATAGAAGCCAAAGCCAAGGCCAACACGACTCGCTCATTACAAGCTTTAATTAACTTGCAACCACAACAAGCGACGGCTATTACAGAGAAAGGCGATCAGACCATCAGCATTGAGCAAATAACGCTTGGTATGAAATTAAGAATTAAGCCCGGCGAGAAAGTGCCAGTAGATGGCACCGTACGCGAAGGCGAATCCTATATAGACGAGTCAATGCTAACCGGAGAGCCTGTCCCGGTGCTAAAAGGGCTGGATGCAGAAGTCTCTGCTGGTACGCTAAACACCGACGGTAGCTTGGTTATCGAAGCCACTGGCATTGGTACAAATACGATGCTTGCGCGCATCATTCGTATGGTTAGAACCGCTCAAAGCAGTAAACCAGCCATCGCCAAATTAGCCGACCAAATCTCAGCGGTATTTGTACCTGTCGTGGTTGGTATTGCCTTACTTGCTGCGTTGGTTTGGTTTGCAGTAGGTCCAGAGCCTAAAGCCAGCTACATGCTCGTGGTGACAACAACCGTACTCATCATCGCCTGCCCTTGTGCACTTGGCTTGGCTACACCTCTTTCCGTCACAGTTGGCGTAGGCAAAGCCGCCGAGTTGGGCATCTTAATTAAAGATGCTGATGCACTGCAGTTAGCCAGTAAAGTCGATACGGTCGTCTTCGATAAAACCGGCACGCTGACACAAGGAAAACCATCGGTTCAGCAAGTTTTTACTCACGCGACCAGTCAAGATGAGCTGCTTGCTATGGCCTATTCGGCAGAGCGTCAGTCTGAGCATCCACTTGCCAAAGCCGTGTGTGATTTTGCGAAACAACAAGACGCGCGAGAAGTCACGTTAGACAAATTCGAAAACGTCCGTGGACGTGGCATCTTAGCGACTTACCAAGGTAAACCATTGCTGATCGGTTCTTTGCAATTTATGCAAGCCGAGAACATTGACACAAGTAACCTAAAACAAGCGATAGAAGAGAGTGCAAAAAACGCTTGGACGCCTGTCGCTGTGGCTCTGGATAACGAGTTAGTCGGACTGATCGCGATTGCCGATCCAATCAAGTCAGACGCTAAAGAAGCACTTTCAGCTTTAAAAGCTCAGGGAATCAAAACCGTGATGTTAACGGGTGATAACCAGCACGTTGCTGATGCGATCGGTAAAGAGCTCGGCATTGATGAAGTGATTGCACAAGTTTTACCAGATGAAAAAGCCCAGCACATCGAGCAACTTCAATCTAAAGGCCATATTGTGGCGATGGTCGGAGACGGCATTAACGATGCGCCTGCTCTTGCACTTGCCAACCTTGGCATTGCAATGGGAAGCGGCTGTGATGTCGCGATAGAAAGTGCGCAAATGACGATTCTCAACACTTCACCAATGGCCGTGGTGCACGCAATAGAGTTGTCGCGCGCTACACTTAAAAACATGAAACAAAACTTGTTTGGTGCCTTTGTTTATAACTCGTTGGGCATACCTGTTGCGGCAGGTGTACTTTACCCAGCATTTGGCTTTTTACTCAGTCCCGTAGTTGCAGGAGCAGCGATGGCACTGTCTTCAATTACTGTCGTTAGTAATGCAAACCGACTACGACTGTTTTCAGTAAAATGACGACTTCTTTCTGAGGGTATTATGAAATTGAAACTTGTAACTTTTGCAATGCTTGCGACCGTATCCGCCAATGTATTGGCAGCCGATGTCATTAACCACAAGTCGCCATATTGTGGCTGTTGTGGTGACTGGACAAAACACATGGAAGAGAACGGCTTTACGGTCGAAGAAAAACTGCATGATGATATGAATGCCATCAAACGCGAATTAGGCATGAAAAACCAACAGCTCTACTCTTGCCATACGGCAGAAATAAACGGTTATCTGTTTGAAGGACACGTGCCAGCAGCCGATATTAAAGCCTTCTTGGAAAACCCACCGAAGAATGCGAAAGGTCTGACGGTTCCTGGAATGCCAGTAGGCTCCCCAGGTATGGAGTATGGCGATAAAAAGGACAGTTACACCGTTTACGCTTTCAATGAACAAGGACAGGTTTCGGCCTTTAGTCACCACAAAGGTAACGACAAATAAAATAAAGCCCAGCTCTTAAAACAGATGCTGGGCTTTTTCTTAGCAACTTAATGGACAATTAAGACGAAATCGTTAGAAACCGTAAGAAGCACCAAATACAAAGGCGTTGTTCACTAGGCTGTCTCCATTCGCATTTTCTGCGCCATGAGCCTGAGAGCGAAGTTCAAAGTATGGTTGAACACCTTTACGAGTCCATGTCGCACGGAACTCGTGGTCCATTGTATCGGCATCAATCATGTATACATTGTTGTAGCTTAGCGTCACATCTTCATTCATCACGTAACCGATGCGGTTATCCATGCGGTAGTCCGTATCTGCATCTGCGTCTGTTGCATCAATGTGTGCACGCGTGCGGTTGCTCAGAGAAATGCCGTTATCGAAGTTATAACCAATTTTCACCAGTGGACGGTATTGAATGTTTTCGCCCGCTGAGAACAAGTGTTGGTAACCTGCTGCAACCCAAAGACGATCAGTGATGTTAAATGACTGCTCACCCCCTACCGTAATGTAAGGTGTTATGTTCCCTGCGCCACCATTTTTACTTTCTAGTTTGCCAAGTTGAATACCATCAAACTCAGTGTAAACCGTAAAGCCACCAAATGAATTATCGAAAGTATGACCAGCTTCGAGTGTAGAAGTCACGTCCGAGCCGTGAATTCGGCCATCATCGTGAAATTGAACGTTACCTGTTACGTAAGAAGAACCAGCAAATGCGCTAGACGCGAAAGCGAGAGAAAGAGCACTCAGTGCAAAAATGTATTTCATAATTACTGCCTTTATTTATTCACGTTATGTGATGGTTCCAGACTCGTAGGTTCCTTTACATAACAAAATTTGGAATCTGCCTTAGTGGGCGGAGGCAATACTGAAACAATTAATTTTTGATGAAAAATAAATCCTTTAAAAAGGTGATCATGTTCAAAACGGGAAACCAGACAATAAATAAAACCCATAAAATACAGTCAATTACAACTGGACTGAAAAATCTTTCAAAAAATCCATATCCGACCTACATCACAACAAACTACATAAATCAGAACGATTTACCAATTAAGATCACATTATTAATTTAAACTTTCACTCCAATCTTTTTTATCAGAGCGAAATAATTAGATTTCGATCACACTTAATTTACGCATAAAAATAAATAGCACGTCGCAAAATGGTGAGTTTATCGTGACAATTCTATCTGCCCCCTATTAAACGGCTCGTATACACACGAGTTATTGAAAACGTGTTCTATGCTCAATATGGCATCTTGCTCTAGTTTCGGTATAAAGTGATGTGCAGATGCGCTTTCAAGATGCTGGATACAAAATGTTATCCGGGATTCAGTTCGAGGATAATAATATGTTCCGCATAATGACCTTTGTATCATCGTTTTTCGTTCTTTTTACTTCCTTTTCGTCCAGCGCTGAGCCACAACATTGGTTAGCCAAAAAAGGCGAGACAGAATATATGATTATCGGCTCAGTACATGTGGGGGATAAAACCATGTATCCCTTGCCTAAAAACCTACTGGAACACCTTAGCGAAAGTTCGGGGCTGATCATTGAAGCGGACGTAAGAAGTAATGAGGGTGCTGTTTACCCGCCAGTGTCTAAGAGAACCAAAACGATACTGAACAAAACGCAGCGTCAACAACTGATCAAAATAGCAAAAGATTTGCAGATACCAGAAACTCAGCTGCTGAATGCCCCACCATGGAATACCGCTCTCACCATCCAACTCGCTTTAGTGAACAAACTGGGGTATGTCTCAACAGAAGGCGTCGATATGCACTTAATTGGCTTGGCCGACAAAAACGGCATTCCTGTCATTTCACTCGAAACCGTACAGTTTCAAATCGATTTAATTACTGGTCAGCCTGATGAAGGTAAAGAAATGCTGCTGTCATCCATCAATGAATATGAAGCAGGAGAAGAACTCGTCGAATGCCTGATTGAAAGCTGGAAAAGTGGCGATGGTAGCATGTTGGAAGAAGCCTCTTTAACTGACAAAGCAACAGAAGAGTTCAATGAGGCCTTTTTGTATGCACGTAATAAAGACTGGGCAGAAAAGCTCGACATCGGCAGCATACTCCCGCAAAAGCAAGGCCGCTATACCGTTGTTGTTGGTAGCCTGCATCTCGTCGGTAAAGATAACCTAATTGATTTGCTGGCCGAGCGAGGTTTTGAAATTACACCGCTTGGTAATACACGCAAAGCAAAGTGCAATATCCAACAGATGTAGATACAGTAAGCTCAATGCAAAAAGCCGCAACATTTCTGCTGCGGCTTCTTTTAATATGGTCGGTGAAGAGGGATTCGACGCGGCTGGGCTTCCAGACCCCGACCCTCAGATAATGCATACTATAGATGCAAAAAAGCTCTATATTTCTAAAGAGCCTTTTTTAGAAAGTGGTCGGTGAAGAGCCATATTCTAACTTCAGGCGAACCCCCGCTTTGGTTCGAATCCGTTAGTATGAATTTTATGAACTCTAAAACGACGAAAGCCTGCTTTAAAAGCAGGCTTTCTTAATGTGGTCGGTGAAGAGGGATTCGAACCCCCGACCCTCTGGTCCCAAACCAGATGCGCTACCAAGCTGCGCTATTCACCGAGATGTTTAACTGAGGACTTGTCCCCGTCAACGAGGTGGTATATTACGGATTCTGATCCGAGACGCAAGTGCTTTTTCTAAAAAAACGTAATGTCTTAATCCGTTTGGTGAATAACTGAACACAAGCACGCAAAATGTGACTGACAACCCACAATAAAATACAGTTTATTAACCTCAGCAACATAATTGATCCAGATCAGTGTGCGAAAAAACACCAACAATTAATTTGTGTCTATCGGGAATATCTTGGAGGAAACATATGGACTTTTGGCTTGATCTCCTATTTGGTAATGCAGTAGGTCTATCATCGATGATAGTAATCTTCGGAGCGATCGGTCTAATGTTGTTTTATGGCGGTTTCTTCATGTACAAGATCATGAACGATAAATCTCCTCACTAGATCTCGCTTAGCCCTATAAACGCTTTGCACCGGAGTCGGTTACTTGCCTACTCCGGTTTTTTATTGATCTTTTCCCTCATCTCATTGATATAATCACCTGTACCTATCCTGTTCTTTATGAGATCGCCACTATGTCTCACGATGACGATTTTGAGTTGTTCCAACAAATGATGGGTGATGTAAAGCCAATCACTCAAGACACCGCAGAGCACAAGAAAGTTCACCAAGTAACCGATGCACACCTTGCTAAGCGAGAAGCGGCTATATGGTTAACAGAGGACGACCCAGAGTATCTCTCTCTCGAACATGCAGAAATGCTCAAGCCCGACGACTTTGTCGAGTTCAAACGTGATGGTGTGCAAGACGGCGTATACCGCAAACTACGCTTAGGCAAGTACCCGATTCAGGCACGTTTAGACTTGCACAGAAAAACTCTGAAAGAAGCACGTGATGAAGTCGTAAAATTCCTGAAACAATGTATATCAATGGACATCCGCACGGTTGTCATTGTTCATGGTCGAGGTGAACGGTCTAATCCACCAGCGTTAATGAAGAGCTTCGTCAGCAGTTGGCTACAGCAAATTAAAGAAGTGCAGTGTGTTCACAGTGCGCAGCGCTTTCACGGTGGTAGCGGAGCCGTTTACGTATTGTTAAGAAAGAGCGCAGATAAGAAGCTGGAAAACCGAGAACGCCATCAAAAACGGTTAGGCTAAGTTTCTTGTCGGTGCTAGAATGCCCGACCTTATTTTCCCCTTCGCTAGCATTAGCTGGGATACTTTATTCACCGCCGTTGTGAAACGTTAGGAGTACAACATGTCACAAGATAATTCAAAACGCTTAAATAAGTTTATTAGTGAAACAGGCTTTTGTTCACGCCGAGAGGCCGACAGACTGATCGAGCAAGGTCGTGTCACAATTAATGGTAAACAGCCAGAAATGGGGTCAAAAGTCTTACCAGGTGATGATGTTTGTGTCGATGGCAAACCTGTCGCTGCAAAAGAGAAACCTGTTTATATCGCGTTAAACAAACCGACCGGCATTACCTGTACTACAGAACGTGATGTACCGGGCAACATTGTCGACTTTATTGGACATAAAAAACGCATTTTCCCTATTGGTCGCCTAGATAAACCGTCTGACGGTCTGATCTTTTTGACGAACGACGGTGACATCGTTAACAAAATTCTTCGTGCAGGTAACAACCACGAAAAAGAGTACGTGGTGCGCGTCGATAAACCAATCACTGGCGAGTTTCTTAAACAGATGTCGAGCGGTGTGAAAATCCTCGATACGGTAACGCTTCCTTGTAAAGTGACCAAAGAAACCAAGTTCTCGTTCCGAATTGTGCTGACTCAGGGTTTGAACCGTCAGATCCGCCGTATGTGTGAAGCTCTGGGTTATGAGGTATACAAACTACGTCGCGTGCGTATTATGAATATCTCCCTAGATGGTATTCCGAACGGTAAATGGCGTTACCTGACAGATGCGGAAGTCGCTGAAATCATGGCGATGTGTGATGGTTCGGTTGGTACTGAAGAAGCCTCTAAAGTGGATTCTAAAGGGCGTAACATTCGAAAAGCAACAGACGCTAAACTGTTTGACAGTCGTGACGAAAACCAAGATTCAACCGCTCGTCGTAACCAAAAGCCACGTACATTCCGTGGTAATAATGCCGATGAGTTCCGTCATGCACCTAACTCTAAGAAAGGCCAACAAAGACGCCGTCCGGACAATGACAACCCTCGTCCAAACAAAGAGAGCTTTAAAGCGAAAGCGCAGGACTCCGATCGTAAACCGACGAAACAAAAAGTGCGTTACGACAATCCAAACGCGACTAAGCCATCTCAACCAGTAAAACGTAGTGGCAATACATTAAGCTTGAAAAAATAATTTATTGCAGCATGAAGAACAGAAAGGACGCCAGTGCGTCCTTTTTATTTATCTGTCACTCTTAGGTTGCCACTTATAAACACAAAGGTGCAAATTGACCACGAGTTAAGGTCAGCAAATCTTGTGGGGCCAGCTCTATTTCCAACCCACGCTTACCAGCACTCACACAAACGGTTTCTTGCTCTTTGGCGCTTTCGTGTAAAAAAGTGGGGAGCGCTTTCTTTTGTCCAAGCGGGCTAATACCGCCCACCACATAGCCCGTTGTTTTCTGAGCGATGTCTGGGTCTGCCATGTCCGCCTTCTTTCCCTTTGCCGCTTTTGCTGCCAGTTTAAGATTCAATTTCTGGTCAACAGGAATGATGGCTACTGCAAGATTTCTAGGCTCGCCGTTTAAACAAAACAGCAAGGTTTTAAATACTTTTTTTGGATCTTGTCCCAATACTTCAGCAGCTTCCAAGCCGTAGCTATCGGCTCTTGGATCATGTTCATACTGATGTATGGTATGTGGCACTTTTTTCTTTTTCGCAAGATTAATGGCCGGAGTCATCAAGATTCTCCTTATCAAAATAAAAAACGCAGCTTGCGATAAATGAAGCTGCGTTTTTAGTTAATGATATCAGCGATTTTGAGTCAATCGCTTTTTCGCTATCTGGCGTTATTGATAAATAACATTGTCAGTTGCGTATTTGATTTGCCCGGTAGGTGCGTAACGGTTGACATCGATCGGACTGTGAGACTCGAGATAATCTTTTAATACTTCAGCATCGGTAAAGCCCGTATTCACGTAGCCTGCATGGTTATCAATTTTCGGATAACCATCACCACCCGCCGCGTTATAACTTGGTACGGTAAAACGATAGTTGCCATCCAAACGAAGCTGTTGGTCACCAATAAAGACGTTGGTCACCTCGCCATTTTCAATAGTTAAAGCGATGCCTGCAAACTGAGCGTATGCGCCCGAGTCAACAGGTTTGGTCGCGACAACATTCAGATAGTCCAGAACTTCTTGGCCCGACATGTCTACGTAAGTCACCATATTGCCGAATGGTTGAACCGTCAGGACGTCTTTATAGGTAATGTCCCCTTTCTCAATCGAATCGCGAACACCACCCGAGTTCATCACCGCAAAGTCTGCTTTGGCGCGTTCCATATGAGCAGTTGCAATCAGACGGCCAAGATTGGTTTGCTTAAATCGCACCACATCACGATCGCCTTCCAGCTTGCCATTTGACTCTGCAATTTTTACGTTTAGCTGGCCCTGACCTTTCTCTTGATACGGACGCAGGAATTCCAGCATCGATTCATCCTGAGCAATTTCATCTTCAACCAGAACGCGCTCTGATTGCCCATTAATTTCCACTTTCTTCTTCAAGTTGACCGGAATAAGGTCGTAACTCACCATCGAAAGCTCACCGTTACGAAACTCGTAATCTGCACGACCGACATACTTACCCCACTCATAGGCTTGAACGATGTAAGTCCCGTTTTGTTGGTCTGGCTGGCACTCATCACCCGGCTTGAAGTTTTGCTTCATGACGTTTGGGCCTTCCATACAAACAGGCTCTTGCGAGTGGCCGCCGACAATCATGTCCAAATCACCTTCACTTAAATAACGCGCTAACGCTACATCACCCGGCGCATTAATGCCACGGTTGCCGTTTTCATAGTGTCCCATATGAGTGACAGCAAAGATCAAATCAGGATATTCGGTCTTTTTCAGCTCAGCGATCAGTTTTTTCGCTTCCTCTTTTGGATCACGGAAGTCCACTTGACCTATGTATTCAGGGTTACCTAACTTCGCAGTATCTTCTGTTGTCAGGCCAATAACGGCGATCTTAATGCCTTGCTTATTGAACATCGCATAAGGCTGGAACATGCGTTTACCGGTTTCTTTCGAATAGATATTGGCGGACAACATTGGGAAAGTCGCCCATTCCTGCTGCTTAAACAAAACGTCTAACGGATTATCAAACTCATGATTGCCGAGTGCCATCGCATCATAGCCAATTTTGCTCATGCCTTTAAAGTCAGGTTCCGCATCTTGTAAATCTGACTCAGGAACACCCGTGTTAATATCACCACCAGAGAGAAGCAAAAGACTTCCCCCCTCCGCTTCTACCTCTTCACGTAAATCATCAATCAGTGTTTTACGTGCTGCCATACCGTACTCTGCATATTTGTTCTGCCAAAAACGACCATGGTGATCGTTAGTATGCAGTACCGTTAACCGGTAAGTGATATCTGTTTTCCATTCATGGGCGGGTTGGGTTGCACATCCGGCAAGAGTAGCCAGAATGACCGCACTCAAGGCGGTTTTTACCATCAGACGCTGCTTCATTGTTTTACCTTTTCTTTTATGAATCCACTGCTGTTGTACTTTATTAAATACGTTTATCGGCCACTTCACGAAAGTACGAAACGACAAGTGGGCTATTCTAACGTATTGATTTTTAATTATGGCCAATTGTCATCTGATCTCAAATTTAACAATGATAGTTTGAGACTTCTGTTATTCCAGACAAAAAAATAGCCAACATAGAGTTGGCTATTTTCTCGTTTGGTAACATTAATTATTTAATGTCGATGTCCGCAAAGCTCTTGATAAGGTCGTCAAGTGACTTCATTTGCGCCAAGAATGGTTCTAGCTTGTCCAGTGGCAGCGCAGAAGGGCCATCACAACGTGCTTGATCTGGGTTCGGGTGCGCTTCAATGAACAAACCAGCAATACCCGTTGCAAGGCCTGCTTTTGCCAGCTCAACCGTCTGTTCACGACGGCCACCAGATGCCGCACCTGATGGGTCACGCATCTGTAGAGAGTGCGTCACGTCAAAAATGATTGGGCTGCCTTTTGATGCGTTTTTCATTACGCCAAAACCAAGCATGTCTACCACTAGGTTGTCGTAACCATGGCATGAACCACGTTCACATAGAATGATTTTATCGTTACCACACTCTGCAAACTTTTCAACGATGTTACCCACCTGACCTGGGCTCATGAACTGAGGCTTTTTCACGTTGATAACCGCGCCTGTTTTTGCCATCGCTTCAACAAGGTCAGTCTGACGTGCTAGGAATGCAGGAAGCTGAATAACATCCACAACGTCTGCAACTGGCTGTGCCTGAGCTTCAGTGTGAACATCCGTGATAATTTTCACGCCAAAGGTGTCTTTAAGCTCTTGAAAGATCTTCATACCTTCTTCAAGGCCAGGGCCACGGTATGAGTGAACAGAACTGCGGTTTGCTTTGTCGAACGACGCCTTAAATACGTAAGGAATACCCAGTTTTTCAGTTACTTTTACGTAGTGCTCACAGATCTGCATCGCAAGATCACGAGACTCGAGAACGTTCATACCTGCAAATAGGGTGAATGGCTTGTCGTTAGCAACCTGAATGTCGCCAATATTAACGATTTTCTGTTCCATTTTGATTCTCTTTTTCTATTCACGATAAGCTTCAGAGCGCCTATCGGTAACATTAGTGTAGTGTGGTGTGCTTCTCAGTCATCACGTTTACTTGTGATTTTAGTAGCTCTGAAGCCGGATCATCCGGGCACTGGTCAATAAAGTACTGGAAATCAGACGCCGCGACCTGATGGCACTCTAACTGCTGAAAGATAAACCCGCGATCTCGAATCTCATATGGGTCATCTGGTACAAACGTCAGTGCGAGGTTGGTACAACGCAGTGCCAGCGTGTAGCGCTCTTCACGCAGCATGGCACTTTTGATCAGCGCAAGCCAACGGCCAATAACGGTCGGATTGTCCGCTTCTTCGAAATGCTCCGGCTTGAGCTGCGCGAGTGGGCCGTCTTGGCCAATTAGCCAAGCCTGAAGAATTCGCTCACCTACGTATTCGCCGTTAAACGGATTAATGTAATCTGGCGTCTTGTGCATCCAATCAATTTTCAGCAAAAACTGCGTTGGAAAAGTAATGCCTTTTAACGGGAAACCGAGCTTGTTACCCAGATACAATAAAATCGAGCCCAAACTGACTGGAATGCCTTTTTTACGCTCTAACACTTTATCGATAAAGCTGTTGTCAGAGTTAAAATACTCTTGGTCATCGCCTTTAAAGCCCCACTCCTGGAAGAATAGGCGTAAAAACGAATCGAAGCGCTGCTCTTCATTCGTTTCATGAACCAAAGCCACTTCGGCTTCTTGGTACAGGCGTTCCAGCTCTTGTTTTGCCCAATGTACATTCGTCTCAGGATCGACAGACTTGTTAAGCTCTAACGCGCCTTCCACCAACGCCATATTGTCAAAATCTTCGTCAAAAAACTCAACCATGACTGTTACCCAAATAAAGTCGGACTCTTAGACACTGCAATATTAGCGGCCATCACTAACCAGCCTAATGCGCCGAAGAAACCGAAAATTTGTAGTAGTTTGTTTTTGGCTAACTTCAAAGCGAAGAAGCCCAGAGCAATGTACGCTAACACGCAAGTGATCTTGTTGGTTAACCAAGGCGCTGCGTCAGTAAATGGAATGAAGCCAGTTACGAAGATCAGAGCGATACCCGATAGTAGTAGCGCAGTATCAACAATATGCGGGAACACTTTCAAAAAACGGTTGTTACGTTTTGGCGAGTTCATCATCATCAACACAAAGCGAATCGACAACAATGTCGCACTAAGTGCAATGGTCACGAGGTGAATATGTTTTAGAGCTACGTACATTTTTCTTCTCTTAGTTTAAATTTGCTGACTTTCTCGTTATTGTTCAGCGGCAAAACAACCAAGGGTCACCCGGTCATTGCCAGCGTAATCTTGTTCAGTAACGACGTGTTGATAGCCAAAGCTACCCATGATGTCCCTCACCGCTTGCCCCTGATCGTAGCCGTGCTCGAAAACAAGCCAACCACCCTCTTCAAGGTACTGACGAGCAGCATCAGAGATATGACGAATATCCGCCAACCCGCCTTCATCAGCCACAAGTGCAGATTTGGGTTCAAAACGCACATCACCTTGAGCTAAATGCGGATCTTTCTCATCGATGTACGGGGGATTAGAAACAATAAGAGCAAACTTTGTTCCCGGAGCAACAGGTTCGAACCAACTTCCCTGAGCGAACGTCACATTTTTGATATTGAGTTGCTCAGCATTGTACTCGGCTAACTCTTTCGCTTCTTGCTTAAGATCGACACCCATCACCTGACGATTTGGCATCTCAGAAGCCAAAGCTAAAGCGATAGCACCCGTCCCAGTACCCAAATCTAGGATAGAACCACTCTGCTCAAAAGTTTTATCTAAGGCGACTTCCACCAAGCGCTCGGTATCCGGTCTTGGAATCAAAGTAGAAGGGGAAACTTTCAGTGGCAAAGACCAGAACTCACGCTCACCAATAATATAAGCAACCGGTTCACCTGCTAAACGTCTATCAAGCAAAGCATCAAACTGCACTTGTTGTTCAGCTTTTAGGATTCGTTCAGGCCAGGTAAGTAGATAACTTCTTGGTTTGCCAAGGACATGACAAAGCAGGACTGCCGCATCGAGAGAAGGCGACTCTTTGCCGCCCTCTGTCAGTTTTGCTGTGGCACTTTTCAGTGCTTGCTCAATAGATTGAACTTGAGTCATCGATTAAGCGTTCTCAGCTAGCGCCGCTAGTTGGTCTGCTTGGTGCTCTTGAACAACAGGGTCGATCAAGCTTTGTAGGTCACCTTCCATCACTTCATTCAAACGGTAAACCGTCAAGTTGATGCGATGGTCTGAAACGCGACCTTGAGGGTAGTTGTAAGTACGAATACGGTCACTACGGTCACCAGAACCTAGCAAGTTACGACGCGTGTCTGACACTTCAGCCGCGCGCTTCGCTTCTTCAGCCTGAATAATACGTGCAGCAAGAACGGCCATCGCTTTCGCTTTGTTTTTGTGCTGTGAACGCTCGTCCTGACACTCTACCACGGTACCCGTTGGTAAGTGGGTAATACGGATTGCAGAATCTGTGGTGTTAACGTGCTGACCACCCGCGCCAGATGCACGGAAAGTATCGATTTTAAGGTCTGCTGCTTTAATCTCTGGGATTTCAGCTTCAGGAATTTCAGCCATAACCGCAACGGTACAAGCAGAAGTATGCACTCGGCCTTGAGATTCAGTTGCAGGAACACGCTGTACACGGTGGCCGCCTGACTCAAATTTCAATACACCGTAAGCACCATCGCCGCTTACTTTGGCAATCATCTCTTTGTAACCGCCGTGCTCAGCTTCATTTGAAGACATCACTTCAATGCGCCAGCCTTTTTTCTCCGCGTACTTGCTGTACATACGGAACAGGTCACCCGCGAAAATACCCGCTTCATCACCACCGGCACCTGCACGGATTTCTAGGAAACAGTTGCGATCGTCGTTTGGATCTTTTGGCAGAAGAAGAATTTGCAGTTCATCAGCAAGGCGCTCGATAGTAGCTTTCGCCTCTTTGATTTCTTCTTGCGCCATTTCACGCATTTCTTCGTCGTCTTCGTTAGCCATCTCTTCAGCGGCGATAAGATCATCTTGCGCTTGTTGATAAGCCTGGAAGCACTTAGTTACTTCTTCTAGCTGAGAGTACTCTTTAGATAGAGCACGGAATTTATCCTGATCTCCAATTACGTCAGGATCACCAAGAAGATGTTGAACTTCTTCGTAACGTTCTACTAGCGTTTCTAGCTTAGTCAGAATAGAGGCTTTCATAGTGTCGTTTTCTTAATAAAAAGCGTGAGTTATAGATCATCCAAACCGAGTGTTTGGCGGATAATCGTTAATTTTGCTGGTTCGCCTTGCTCCGCTGCACTCTGAAGTGCTCGAGTTGGGGCGTGAATCAGTTTATTGGTGAGTTTATTACTGAGCTCGCGCAGAACTTTTTCCGGGTCTGTGCCAGCCGCCAATGATTGCAGGCTTTTGCTCAATAAATCTTCACGTATATTGTTTGCTGACTCGCGATAATCGCGAATACTGTCGACCGCTTGTAGTGAACGCAACCACGTCATAAACGCAGCACTTTCCTCACTCACAATCGCTTCTGCCTGAATGGCTTCTACTTTTCTCTGCTCAATATTGCTGTCAATAATCGACTGCAGGTCATCAACAGAGTACAAGTAAGCGTCATTAAGCTCACCAACTTGAGGCTCTACGTCGCGCGGTACCGCAATATCAACCAGTAAGATAGGTTGATGACGACGTTTTTTCAGCGCCGTTTCGACCATACCTTTACCAATAATAGGCAACGGGCTTGCCGTAGAACTAATAACAATATCTGCTCTGGCAAGGTGATCAGGAATTTCGTTTAAGCTGATCACCTCTGCTCCAAATTCATCTGCGAGGCCTTGCGCACGCTCTTTGGTGCGGTTAGCCACAATCATTTTAGAGCAGCCGTTAGAGGCTAAGTGTTTGGCAACCAGTTCAATGGTTTCTCCCGCACCAACCAAAAGAACCGTAGAGTCAGACAGTGATTCAAAAATATGTTTCGCCAGTGTACATGCCGCATAGGCCACCGACACGGCATTGCCGCCAATATCCGTCTCTGTACGCACACGTTTCGCAACAGAAAAAGTTTTTTGGAAAAGCTTATCAATCGACGCATCAACCGTTTGGTGTTCACGCGAGTCGGAAAAAGATTGCTTCACTTGTCCTAAAATCTGCGGCTCACCCAATACCAGAGAATCGAGACCGCATGAGACGCGCATTAAATGCTTGATAGCAGATTGCTCTTCGTGCACATACAAACTTGGCATCAGCTCTTCTCGGCTCACGTCATGAAACTCGACCAGCCAATCGATTAACTTGTTACGTGCCCCTTGCTTTACGTCGCAATACAACTCGGTTCGGTTACAGGTTGAAATAATAACACTGCCGTTTACCGCTTCGTGCTTTCTAAGTTGCTCGAGGGCCGGGCCGAGTTTATCCGGTCCAAACGCCACCTTCTCGCGCAAGTCGACAGACGCTGTATTGTGATTAATTCCAATAGCAAGCAAGGACATCTAACGTGGTATCTCTGAGATCGATTATGAAATAGGTTCAGAATTTTACTGTAAGCACGCATTTATTGAAAGGGCAAGCCGGATTTGTTTTCCTAACTGCGACTTTTCAATGCTATAGTTGTGAGCGAATACCGATGAAACTGATTAATAAGCCATCAAACATGACCTTACGCTCCTTTATAATATTTGTCTTGTCGAGTCTGATACTCGCTGGCTGTAGCTCTGTTCCGGAAAGTATCACCAGCGTGGAATGGCAAACACACGAAAAAAAACTTGAAGCGATTCATGATTTTCAAGTAACTGGCAAACTTGGCTATATTGGGCCAGACCAAAGACAAAACCTTAATTTCTTCTGGAAACACTCAACGGCACTCAGTCAACTGCGTTTGACGACGATTCTTGGTCAAACCGCATTAAACCTAACCATCACTCCAGACGGTGCTACGGTAGAGACTTACGATGACCAGGTGCTTTCTGCGCGTCATGCCAACCAACTAATATTCCAATTGACCGGATTAATGATGCCGGTAGAGCATATGCCTGACTGGCTACTCGGTTTACCAACCAACGCAGACACGTTCAAACTCTCCTCAACCAATACACTGCAAGCCTTGAATAAGCAGATTGGCTTAAACGACTGGAACATCGATTACCAACGCTACAGCGATGTAAAATGGCATGAGCAAGCACTGCCGCTACCAAACCGATTAAAGCTGACTACGTCGGACGTTAAAATAAACCTCCTGATCACCAAATGGAACATCACCCAATGATCGACATTTCAACCCGCTGGCCTTCACCGGCGAAATTGAATCTCTTTCTTTACATCAATGGCCGAACTGAAAACGGTTATCACGAACTCCAAACGCTTTTCCAATTCGTGGATCATGGTGACGAACTCACCATTCAAGCCAATAAAACAGGAAACATCACTCTAACTCCGGAAATTGAAGGTGTTCCTCTTCAAGATAATTTGATTTGGAAGGCCGCGACTGCGCTGCAAGAATACGCACAATGTCATTTAGGTGCGCACATTGATCTTAAAAAAGTTTTGCCGATGGGCGGTGGGATTGGTGGAGGTTCATCGAACGCCGCGACAACTCTGGTGGCACTTAATTACCTTTGGCAACTGAATCTCAGTGATGATGAACTTGCTCAAATTGGCTTGAAACTTGGCGCTGACGTGCCAGTATTTGTACGTGGGTTTGCTGCCTTTGCTGAAGGTGTCGGAGAAAAACTTTCTCCGGCTTATCCGGAAGAAAAGTGGTACCTCGTCGTAAGACCTAACGTCTCGATCGCGACCGTTGACGTATTTCGTCACCCAGATTTAACACGAAACACCGCAAAACGAGATCTAGCCACACTTTTGGACACACCAAACGTAAACGATTGCGAAAAAATTGTCCGAATGCTCTATCCGGAGGTTGATAAGCAACTTTCTTGGCTGCTACAATACGCGCCGTCAAGATTGACTGGGACAGGATCTTGCGTTTTTGCTGAATTTTCGAGCAAATCAGAAGCAGAAACTCTCCTTGCGCAACTCTCTGATGATGTCTCGGCATTTGTCGCTCAAGGGCGCAATATTTCGCCATTAAAAGAGACTCTGGCTGAATACCAATCAGCCACACACCGACCTAATTAAAACTGGACGCAAACCCGAGGTTTCCACCGTGCCTGATATGAAGCTATTTGCTGGTAATGCAACACCTGAACTAGCCCAACGTATTGCTGATCGTCTTTACATCTCTCTTGGTGATGCATCTGTTTCTCGCTTTTCTGATGGCGAAGTTGCAGTTCAAATCAATGAGAATGTTCGTGGTAGCGATGTTTTCATCATTCAATCCACTTGTGCACCGACTAACGACAACCTAATGGAATTGGTTGTTATGATTGATGCAATGCGCCGTGCTTCAGCAGGCCGTATCACTGCAGTTATCCCTTACTTTGGTTACGCTCGTCAAGACCGTCGTGTACGTTCTTCTCGTGTGCCAATTACTGCAAAAGTTGTTGCTGATTTCCTATCTAACGTTGGTGTTGACCGCGTTCTGACTATCGACCTACACGCAGAGCAGATTCAAGGCTTCTTCGATGTACCTGTAGACAACATCTTCGGTACTCCAGTACTACTAGAAGACATGCAAGCTCGTGGCCTGGAAAACCCTGTAGTGGTTTCTCCTGACCTTGGTGGTGTTGTCCGTGCTCGTGCAACGGCAAAAGCGCTAGGTGATATCGATATCGCTATCGTTGATAAGCGTCGTCCACGTGCAAACGTTTCTGAAGTGATGAACCTAATCGGTGATGTTGAAGGTCGCGACTGCGTGATCGTTGATGACATGATCGACACTGGCGGCACACTATGTAAAGCAGCAGAAGCGCTGAAAGAGCGCGGTGCTAAGCGTGTATTCGCTTACGCAACTCACGCTGTATTCTCAGGTAACGCGGCACAAAACATCGGCAACTCTGTACTAGACCAAGTGATTGTAACTGACTCAATCACTATGTCTAAAGAGATGGAAGCGACAGGTAAAGTAACTACACTAAGCCTATCTCGCATGCTGGCTGAAGCGATTCGTCGTATCAGCAACGAAGAGTCAATTTCTGCAATGTTCAACTAATTCGGACATTTCAGTTACACTGATTTTTAAAACACCCCTTTTGGGGTGTTTTTTATTTGTGCGCAGGACACAGCCAATGGTAGCTCATTGAGGAAATGATCAATCTCAACCGAGTTCCCCCACTGTCAGTTTTCTGTGCTATCATACTGCGCTTTTTGAGATTCCAGAGAGATCCTAACCTTGAGTCAACCAATCAAACTTCTCGTTGGTCTTGCTAATCCGGGACCAGAATACGCCAAAACTCGCCATAATGCGGGCGCTTGGGTTGTAGAAGAATTAGCACGCGTTCACAACATTACGCTGAAGAACGAACCAAAGTTCTTCGGATTGACCGGACGTATCATGGTCAACGGACAGGATCTCCGTTTGCTTATCCCAACCACTTTCATGAATCTTTCGGGAAAATCCATCGCTGCGATGGCGAAGTTTTACCAAATAAAACCAGAAGAGATCATGGTTGCTCATGACGAGCTAGACTTACCGCCAGGTGTCGCTAAGTTTAAAAAAGGTGGCGGTCACGGTGGTCACAATGGCCTGCGTGACACAATAAGCAAATTAAGCAACAACAAAGATTTTTATCGTCTTCGTATCGGCATTGGCCATCCGGGACACAAAGATAAAGTGGCAGGTTTTGTACTAGGTAAAGCTCCAGCTAAAGAACAAGAGCTTTTGGACGCCGCGACCGATGAATCGGTACGTTGTCTAGACATTCTGATCAAGGATGGCCTATCAAAAGCACAAAATCGCCTCCACACGTTCAAAGCTGAATAAGGTTACTATCATGGGTTTTAAATGTGGCATCGTTGGTCTACCTAACGTTGGTAAATCAACTCTGTTTAACGCACTAACTAAAGCAGGCATCGAAGCAGCAAACTTCCCGTTCTGTACGATCGAACCAAACACTGGTGTAGTTCCTGTGCCAGATCTACGTCTAGATGCACTAGCAAAGATCGTTAACCCACAGAAAGTGCTGCCTACTACAATGGAATTCGTCGACATCGCAGGTCTGGTAGCGGGTGCATCACGTGGTGAAGGTCTAGGTAACAAATTCCTGGCAAACATCCGTGAAACTGACGCGATCGGTCACGTTGTACGTTGTTTCGAAAACGACAACATCGTTCACGTAGCAGGTAAAGTATCTCCAATTGAAGATATTGAAGTTATCAACCTTGAGCTAGCAATGGCTGACCTTGACTCTTGTGAGCGCGCGATCCAGCGTAACGCAAAGAAAGCAAAAGGTGGTGATAAAGACGCGAAATTCGAGCTAACTGTTCTTGAAAAGCTGCTTCCAGTGCTAACAGAAGGCGGTTCAGCGCGTACCGTTGAGCTTGCTAAAGAAGAGCTAGCTGCAATTGGCTACCTAAACTTCCTGACGCTAAAGCCAACCATGTACATCGCTAACGTGAACGAAGATGGCTTTGAAGACAACGCATACCTAGATGCTGTACGTGAATTTGCAGCAAAAGAAAACAACGTTGTTGTTCCTGTATGTGCGGCTATCGAGTCAGAAATGGCTGAGCTAGAAGATGACGAGCGTGAAGAGTTCCTGGCTGATCTAGGTATCGAAGAACCAGGTCTGAACCGCGTGATTCGCGCAGGTTACGAACTGCTAAACCTACAAACTTACTTTACCGCTGGCGTAAAAGAAGTTCGTGCATGGACAATCCCTGTCGGTGCAACCGCGCCAAAAGCAGCAGCGAAGATCCACACTGACTTTGAAAAAGGCTTCATCCGTGCGGAAGTTGTTGGTTACGACGACTTCATCGAATTCAACGGTGAAAGTGGTGCGAAAGACGCAGGTAAATGGCGTCTAGAAGGTAAAGAATACATCGTAAAAGACGGTGATGTTATTCACTTCCGCTTCAACGTTTAATTAAATGAATGAATTTTAAACACTTCATTTACATAAAAAGCCAGCATGATTGCTGGCTTTTTTTATCCCTTCAACAAAAGACCTGAAGTTAACTACCCAGCTGCAAGCGATTTTTTTTCCAGTTTTAGATCATAAACACGCCTCTTTGTTTAAAAAGGAAGCGAACGAGGTTTTTTCCGAGATTTATTTAAAAAAACTGTTGACGGATCTTACTCAACTTCGCATAATGCGCGCCGTTCCCGACAACAAGGCAACGAAGTGTTGAGAACGAAAAATATGGTTTTGGCTACGTAGCTCAGCTGGTTAGAGCACATCACTCATAATGATGGGGTCACAGGTTCGAATCCCGTCGTAGCCACCATTCCTAAATACTCTTTGAAAGAGTGATTAGGAATAGATGCGGAAGTGGCGGAATTGGTAGACGCACCAGATTTAGGTTCTGGCGCCGCAAGGTGTGAGAGTTCAAGTCTCTCCTTCCGCACCATATTTTAAGTAGTTGTAAGACTACTGCCTGCAGGTCTATCGCCAAGCGGTAAGGCAGCGGCTTTTGATGCCGCCATTCCCTGGTTCGAATCCAGGTAGACCTGCCACTATTCAAAGTGGCGATTCCTTGATAAAGGGGTTGTCACTTAGAGCGCGAAGGTTTATATTGTCTCGCTCAAAAAGATGGCTACGTAGCTCAGCTGGTTAGAGCACATCACTCATAATGATGGGGTCACAGGTTCGAATCCCGTCGTAGCCACCATTCTTTCTTTTTGAAAGAACTATCTTTGTGATAAAGAAAAACAACTATTAGTTTTTACCAATTAACTGATGGTTTATAGAGTTCAAGACGCGGAAGTGGCGGAATTGGTAGACGCACCAGATTTAGGTTCTGGCGCCGCAAGGTGTGAGAGTTCAAGTCTCTCCTTCCGCACCATCTTGATTTAACTCTATTGAAGAATATATGCGGAAATGGCGGAATTGGTAGACGCACCAGATTTAGGTTCTGGCGCCGCAAGGTGTGAGAGTTCAAGTCTCTCTTTCCGCACCATATTTTAAGTAGTTGTAAAACTACTGCCTGCAGGTCTATCGCCAAGCGGTAAGGCAGCGGCTTTTGATGCCGCCATTCCCTGGTTCGAATCCAGGTAGACCTGCCACTATTTAAATTATTGAGTTTTCTCAGTAATTATGCGGAAGTGGCGGAATTGGTAGACGCACCAGATTTAGGTTCTGGCGCCGTAAGGTGTGAGAGTTCAAGTCTCTCCTTCCGCACCATATTTAAAGTAGTGAAAACTACTGCCTGTAGGGCTATCGCCAAGCGGTAAGGCAGCGGCTTTTGATGCCGCCATTCCCTGGTTCGAATCCAGGTAGCCCTGCCATATACAACGACGTTGAGATTTTACCAATTATCTTGATGTCTATAGATTAAGTTGCGGAAGTGGCGGAATTGGTAGACGCACCAGATTTAGGTTCTGGCGCCGTAAGGTGTGAGAGTTCAAGTCTCTCCTTCCGCACCATTCTTTCTTATAGAAAGACATAGTCTTAGGACTATACCTGTAGGGCTATCGCCAAGCGGTAAGGCAGCGGCTTTTGATGCCGCCATTCCCTGGTTCGAATCCAGGTAGCCCTGCCATACAAAATGATATTGAGATTTTACCAATTATCTTGATATCTAAAAATCAAGATGCGGAAGTGGCGGAATTGGTAGACGCACCAGATTTAGGTTCTGGCGCCGCAAGGTGTGAGAGTTCAAGTCTCTCCTTCCGCACCATTCTTGATTAAACAATTTGAGTTGGCTACGTAGCTCAGCTGGTTAGAGCACATCACTCATAATGATGGGGTCACAGGTTCGAATCCCGTCGTAGCCACCATTTATAACGTTATTTAGGTTTTACCAATTACCTTTATAACTACAGAATAAGTTGCGGAAGTGGCGGAATTGGTAGACGCACCAGATTTAGGTTCTGGCGCCGCAAGGTGTGAGAGTTCAAGTCTCTCCTTCCGCACCATTTATTCATAATAAGTAGTTGTTGACTATTTATTTGTAGGGCTATCGCCAAGCGGTAAGGCAGCGGCTTTTGATGCCGCCATTCCCTGGTTCGAATCCAGGTAGCCCTGCCATTATTTTCCTTGAAATACAGGAATGATATTGAGATTTTACCAATTATCTGAATATCTAAAGATCAAGATGCGGAAGTGGCGGAATTGGTAGACGCACCAGATTTAGGTTCTGGCGCCGCAAGGTGTGAGAGTTCAAGTCTCTCCTTCCGCACCATTCTTGATTAAACAATTTGAGTTGGCTACGTAGCTCAGCTGGTTAGAGCACATCACTCATAATGATGGGGTCACAGGTTCGAATCCCGTCGTAGCCACCATTGATTAGATTGAAAGCCTAGGCTTACAGTCATGTAGATTTAAGATGCGGAAGTGGCGGAATTGGTAGACGCACCAGATTTAGGTTCTGGCGCCGCAAGGTGTGAGAGTTCAAGTCTCTCCTTCCGCACCATCTTAAACTCATCTACAATATCAAAATATGCGGAAGTGGCGGAATTGGTAGACGCACCAGATTTAGGTTCTGGCGCCGTAAGGTGTGAGAGTTCAAGTCTCTCCTTCCGCACCATTCTTTCTTTTTAGAAAGACATAGTCTCATGACTATACCTGTAGGGCTATCGCCAAGCGGTAAGGCAGCGGCTTTTGATGCCGCCATTCCCTGGTTCGAATCCAGGTAGCCCTGCCATACAAAATGATATTGAGATTTTACCAATTATCTTGATATCTACAGATTAAGTTGCGGAAGTGGCGGAATTGGTAGACGCACCAGATTTAGGTTCTGGCGCCGCAAGGTGTGAGAGTTCAAGTCTCTCCTTCCGCACCATTATCGGAAAACCCAGCATTAGTTTGCTGGGTTTTTTCTTTTTTCTGTTTCTGGACTCGATGAATCTCTGATTTGTCGAATTAAAAAAGCGAGCTCTTGGCTCGCTTTTTTTCTATCTGCTATTTATTTCTGATCACATACCCAACGCGTATTTCAACACTTGCGCTTTAATTGGCCCTGAATGTTCAGCCAACTTTAATGCCGCATTGCGTGCAAGCTTCAAAGGCCCTAAATCATTGCTAAAGCCTTTGTAGAAAAAGTCCATACCCGTTTGCATTAACAGATTATCAGGACGACGTGCTCGCTCATATTTGGCCAAAAGCGGCTCAGTGAGTTCTTCCTGACCTTGTGTAACCGACAACAACACATCAACATCTTTAAAGCCTAGGTTCACACCCTGCCCAGCTAACGGGTTAATGGTATGAGCGGAATCTCCGACGAGTACGCAGCCTCTATTCGAATATGACTGAGCATGACGGCGAGTTAAAGGGAACGAACCAAACTGCAGAACCTCTATATCCCCTAATTCTTTCGGGAAGTAAATTATAATTTCGTTTTTTAATTGTTGCTTGGTCATGGCACCAAGTTGCTTGATGCGTTTTGGCGAATCATACCAAACCAGAGAGCCTTGGCCTACTTCCTGACCATCTTCAGTAAGTGAACATAAAGGTAAGAAAGAGCGGGGACCACTTGGCGTAAACTGTTGCCAGGTAATATCTTGTTGAGGCAACTCGGTCTTTACGTTGATCAGCATACAGTGTTGGCGATAATCCCAAGCCGTGATCCCGATTCCGGCAAGCTGACGCACTTTTGAGTTAGCACCATCGGCGCCAATCACCCATTGGGCCTCAAATTGCTTACCACTCTCTAAAGTCACTCGATTAACGTCACCAAATTCGATTGTTTTTAGGCGTTCAGGACACTCTACAGTGAGGTTGTTATGGTTATCGAAGGCTTGCCATAAACCTAACTGAATCAGGCGGTTTTCAACAATATAACCAAGTTGCTCTAGAGACAGTTCATCGGAATGGAATCGTGTGCGACACTCTGGGTGCTCCCATGTTTCCAAACGACGGTAAGGACAGACACGCATCGCTTGGATCGATGCCCATGCACCTAGTGATTCAAGCAACTTAACGGATTGGTGTGAGATGGCGGATACACGAATGTCCATCGCTTGTGACGGTTCAAACGCCTTTGGCTCTGAGCCTTCGACGACAACAACACTTCTGCCCTGCTGTGCGAACCCTATCGCGATTGCCGCTCCAACCATGCCTCCACCGATTACGGCGATGTCATATCTGTTCATTTTTTGTTCTTCATTATCTTGATTAAATTGCCTTTTCAATTGTACTTTCAGCCAATCCATTTACAAAACGGTTTATTTTCCCTCTTCCTAAAGATGCGGACTCTGCGTAAATTTACCCATTTGTAAACCGAGTGTTTCTGCCTGATTTGCGAGCTAAAAAACCTTGTTCGATATAAGGCAAAAGCCTAGATTTCATCAGGCTTTGCAGAGAATTAGCCAGATCACTAGTCAGGTGCTTTTTAAAGCAGTACAATACGCCGCTTACCGCCGTGATGGCGGCTATAATTTGAGCAATAGCTCTCCGATTTAAGTACAACTGAACGAGCGAAAGTGAGATGAGTAAGAAACTGCTAATTAAAACCTGGGGCTGCCAGATGAACGAATACGATTCATCAAAAATGGCCGACCTGCTTAATGCTGCAAACGGCTATGAGCTGACGGAAGAGCCAGAGGAAGCAGACGTACTTCTACTTAACACCTGTTCGATCCGTGAAAAAGCGCAAGAAAAAGTTTTCCACCAGCTTGGCCGTTGGAAAACACTAAAAGATAAAAAACCTGGCGTAGTCATCGGCGTGGGTGGTTGTGTAGCAACACAAGAAGGCGACCACATTCGTGAACGTGCACCATACGTTGACGTTATTTTTGGTCCACAAACTCTGCACCGCCTGCCAGAGATGATCAAACAGTCTCAATCTGACGATGCTCCAGTCATGGACATTTCTTTCCCAGAAATTGAGAAGTTCGACCGCCTGCCTGAGCCACGCGCGGAAGGTGCAACGGCATTCGTTTCAATTATGGAAGGCTGTTCTAAGTACTGTACTTACTGCGTAGTACCATACACACGTGGTGAGGAAGTTAGCCGTCCGATGGATGACGTATTGTTCGAGATCGCTCAGTTAGCGGAACAAGGCGTACGTGAAGTTAACCTACTAGGTCAAAACGTAAACGCATACCGCGGCCCAATGCACGACGGTGAGATTTGTTCATTCGCTGAACTGCTTCGTCTGGTTGCATCTATCGATGGTATCGACCGTATTCGTTTCACGACTAGCCACCCGCTAGAGTTTACAGACGACATCATTGCTGTTTATGAAGATACACCAGAGCTAGTAAGCTTCCTGCACTTGCCAGTACAAAGTGGTAGTGACCGTATCCTAACCATGATGAAACGTCCGCATACAGGCATCGAGTACAAGTCTATCATCCGTAAATTGCGTAAAGCGCGTCCTGATATTCAGATCAGTTCTGACTTTATCGTTGGTTTCCCTGGTGAAACAGACAAAGACTTCCAAGACACGATGAAGCTGATCAAAGACGTAGACTTTGACATGAGCTTCAGCTTTATCTTCTCTCCACGTCCTGGTACACCAGCAGCGGATTACCCATGTGATGTATCTGAACAAGAGAAGAAAGAGCGTCTATACGAACTTCAACAAACGATTAACCAACAAGCTATGCGTTACTCTCGCTTAATGCTTGGTACAGAGCAGCGTGTACTGGTTGAAGGCCCTTCTAAGAAAAACCTAATGGAACTGCGCGCTCGTACAGAAAACAACCGTGTAGTAAACTTTGAAGGTAGCGCCGACCTAATTGGTCAGTTCGTAGACGTGAAAATTGTAGACGT
Source organism: Vibrio natriegens NBRC 15636 = ATCC 14048 = DSM 759 (assembly GCF_035621455.1). Lineage (NCBI taxonomy): Bacteria > Pseudomonadati > Pseudomonadota > Gammaproteobacteria > Vibrionales > Vibrionaceae > Vibrio > Vibrio natriegens. Next base: position 768,387 of record NZ_CP141822.1, on the reverse strand, counting down.
ATTTGCAAACTCATTGCGTGGTGAGCTAGTACGTACTGAAAAAGACATGGACCTTCGTAGTGTGATTTCACCAACGCAAATGATGGCGAAAACACGTCGCGAAGATGAGCTGGGTGTAGCTACTTTTACGCCTTAAGCTCGTACAAATAGCCATGGAGAGCCTGGTCGTTATCAGGCTCTCAGTAAATGGCAAAAATGAGAGGCAACATTGAGCAATAAAATAGTAACTCTAGAAATCAACCTAGAACCTTCAGACAACCGCCGACTAGCTAGCCTGTGCGGTCCTTTCGATGACAACATCAAGCATTTAGAACGCCGTCTGGGCGTTGAAATCAACCACCGTAGTGACCACTTTACCATTGTTGGTAAACCACACACTTCTGCTGCTGCTCTGGATATCCTGAAATCACTTTATGTCGATACCGCACCTGTGCGTGGCGAGATCCCAGACATCGAACCTGAGCAGATCCATTTATCGATTAAAGAATCAGGCGTTTTAGAACAAAACACTGAATCAAACATTGAACACGGTAAAGAAGTGTTCGTGAGAACCAAAAAAGGCGTGATCAAACCACGTACTCCTAACCAGGCTCAATACCTGGTTAACATGGTGACTCACGATATCTCGTTTGGTATTGGCCCGGCAGGTACAGGTAAGACTTACCTTGCAGTAGCGGCAGCGGTTGATGCTTTAGAGCGTCAAGAAATCCGTCGTATTCTTTTGACTCGTCCAGCGGTTGAAGCGGGTGAAAAACTGGGCTTCTTGCCTGGTGATCTCAGCCAGAAGGTTGACCCATACCTTCGTCCACTGTACGACGCACTGTTCGAGATGCTAGGCTTTGAGCGCGTGGAAAAACTGATTGAGCGTAACGTGATTGAAGTTGCACCGCTGGCTTACATGCGTGGTCGTACCCTGAATGATGCCTTTATCATTCTGGATGAAAGCCAAAACACGACGGTTGAACAGATGAAAATGTTCCTGACGCGTATTGGTTTTAACTCACGTGCAGTCATCACTGGTGACGTGACTCAGATTGACTTGCCACGCGGTGCAAAATCAGGCCTTCGTCACGCCATTGAGGTACTGAGCGAAGTCGACGACATCAGCTTTAACTTCTTCCAGGCAGATGACGTTGTGCGTCACCCTGTTGTGGCTCGTATTGTTAACGCGTACGAGAAATGGGAAGCGCAAGACCAGAAAGAGCGTAAAGAGTTTGAAAAGCGTCGTCGTGAAGAGCGTGATGCCAAACTGCTTGAAGCGGCAAAAGCTGAGCTAAGCGCTCAAGTTACTGCGACTAAGGAATAAAGATGGCGATTGAACTTGATCTTCAACTGGCAGTCGAAAACGAAGAAGGCTTGCCTTCTCAGGAAGACTTTCAACTGTGGCTGGATAAGACTATTCCTCTGTTTCAGCCGCAGGCAGAAGTCACCATTCGTATTGTCGATGAGCAAGAGAGTCACACTTTAAATCACGACTATCGTGGTAAAGATAAACCGACTAATGTGCTATCTTTCCCATTTGAAGTCCCTCCGGGTATGGAAATGGATCTGCTTGGTGACTTGATTATTTGTCGTCAAGTAGTTGAAAAAGAGGCGATAGAACAGAATAAACCTCTGTTAGCACATTGGGCGCATATGGTTGTACATGGCAGCTTGCATCTGCTAGGTTATGATCATATCGAGGATGACGAAGCCGAAGAGATGGAGTCCCTCGAAACAGAAATCATGCAGGGTATGGGTTATGAAGACCCTTACATTGCTGAAAAAGAGTAACCTCGGTTGCTCAACAGGGAAAGGCGAATCACCTACATTACCCTCGTGTTCGTCTTTCTACGTGAGCTATCACACTTCTGATAGCGTTACTTAATTGAGAAACAATGAACGAAGATAATTCTCCCTCTTCTAGCGAAGGTAAGAAAGAAAAGGCAGAAGGTCCGAGTAGAAAGTCCTTCTTTGAACGTCTAGGTCAACTTTTCCAGGGCGATCCTAAAGACCGCCAAGAGCTTGTGGATGTTATCCGCGACTCAGAAGAAAATGACCTGATTGACCACGACACCCGCGATATGCTCGAAGGTGTTATGGAAATCTCCGAAATGCGCGTGCGTGACATTATGATCCCGCGTTCGCAAATGGTTACTGTTGAGCGCACTTACGATTTAGATACGCTAATCGCGCTAATCACGGATGCTCAACACTCGCGTTACCCTGTTATCAGCGAGGATAAAGACCATGTGGAAGGCATTCTACTTGCGAAGGACTTACTCAAATACTTAGGCTCAGGCAGCAACCCATTTGATATTGAAGAAGTAATTCGACCTGCAGTCGTGGTTCCGGAAAGCAAACGGGTCGACCGCCTGCTAAAAGAGTTCCGCGAAGAACGCTATCATATGGCGATTGTTGTCGATGAATTCGGCGGCGTTTCAGGCCTCGTAACCATTGAAGATATCCTTGAAGAAATCGTTGGCGATATCGAAGATGAGTTTGACGAGTCGGAAGAGACTGACATCCGTAAGCTAAGCAAACATACGTTTGCTGTCAGAGCTCTGACAACGATTGAAGAGTTTAATGAGACATTCGGCACCAACTTCAGCGATGAAGAGGTGGATACCGTAGGTGGTATGGTAATGACTGCCTTTGGTCACCTGCCTTCTCGTGGTGAACTGGTTGAAATTGAAGGCTATAACTTCAAAGTCACCGCTGCCGATAACCGTCGTGTCATTCAACTCCAAGTGACTATTCCAGACGAAGAAACACTGGTTGAAGCCACTCAAGAGTAACGCGATACCCTACCGGGAATATCAGAAAAATATAATGATGAATGTACTCTTTCATCGCCTCAAGCGGCCTTTAGTGGCCGCTTTTGTTGGCGCTTCCACAACACTGGCTTTTGCTCCTTACCAACTATGGCCTATCGCTATTCTTAGCCCTGCGATACTGCTTATCCTTCTTGCCAACCAAACGCCCAAACGCGCACTTTGGATTGGTTATTCATGGGGCCTTGGCCAATTTGCTACCGGCGTCAGCTGGGTATACGTCAGTATTGCTGGCTTTGGCGGTATGCCGCTGATTGCCAATCTATTCTTAATGGGTCTGTTAGTTGCCTATCTGGCGATCTACTCGGGTCTGTTTGCCTGGCTGAAAAACAAGTTCTTTCCTCAATTCACCTTAACTACCGCACTGCTTGCCGCGCCTGCTCTTTGGTTGATTACCGATTGGCTTCGTGGCTGGGTAATGACAGGTTTCCCATGGCTATGGCTCGGATACAGCCAGATTGACGCCCCGCTGGCGAGCTTTGCTCCAATTGGCGGTGTAGAGCTTCTGACTCTGTTTATTATCATCTCTGCTGGCGCATTGGCATACGCTTGGTTACATAAACAGTGGCTAGTGGTGGTAATACCGGCTGTACTTTTGAGCACAGGTTTTGGTATCCGTCAGTATGATTGGGTGACGCCTCGTTCTCAGGACGTCACCAAAGTCGCGCTGATCCAAGGCAATGTCGACCAAAAACTGAAATGGCTGCCAACACAGCGCTGGCCAACCATTATGAAGTACACCGATCTGACTCGCGAAAACTGGGATGCGGACATCATTGTCTGGCCAGAAGCCGCGATTCCGGCGTTTGAGATTGAAGTGCCTTCATTCCTGCAGAATCTGGATAGTGCTGCGAAAATAAATCATAGCGCCATCATTACAGGGGTAGTAAATCAAGCGGAAGATCGCCAGTTCTACAACAGCATCCTTTCTCTCGGTGAAACTCCTTACGGTGATTACAGTTTTGATTTGAATGAGCGCTACAATAAGCATCATTTGCTGCCATTTGGTGAGTTTGTGCCATTTGAGGACATCTTACGCCCACTTGCGCCTTTCTTTAATTTGCCTATGTCTTCATTCAGTCGTGGGGATTTTGTGCAGCCAAACATCGTCGCGAATGGCATGCATATGGCACCTGCGCTATGTTATGAAATCATTTTTAACGAGCAGGTTCGTCAAAACGTCAACGACGAAACAGATTTCATCCTCACGCTTTCTAACGATGCGTGGTTTGGGCATTCGATTGGTCCACTTCAGCATATGGAAATCGCCCGTATGCGTGCACTGGAGCTAGGCAAGCCTCTGATCCGCTCAACGAATAACGGATTAACTGCCGTCACCGACCACAAAGGTAAGATTATCGAGCAGGTACCGCAGTTTAAAACGGCAGTGCTGCGTGCAGAACTGACTCCAACCGATGGGAAAACGCCCTATCGACTCGTTGGCACCTGGCCATTGTATATTTGGGTAGCATTAAGTTTGATGCTCGCTTGGTGGATACCAAGAAAGAAAAACTAATCAACTAAAAAGAGGCCAAACGGCCTCTTTTTTCATACTTGTTAAGGTTTTAAAGACTGACGACTAAAGCCAGTATGACCACATTTGATACACGGAATAATAACGGTTGGATGGTTATACGTGGTTTTATGACCACATTCATCACACACTAAAGTACCCAAACCAATCACATCACCAGCTTCATACAGGCCTTGATGCTCGAGGTCATCAAATAACTCAACCCATTCAACCTTGGTCCGGTCAGTAATTTCTAACAATCCTTGCCAGATTGAATCTGCAATCGTTAGGTAAAAAGGGCCACTTTTACTGTCTTCGTAATTTTCTGAAAACTCTTTTAAGTCAGATTTGACGTACGCTTTAATCAAAGCCAACTCATCTTTGGTCAGGTCATTCGCGGCTTCCACCACTTTGCCTGACGTCTCTATCGCTTTGTTAACTTCTTCAGGACTGTGCTTCAAGGTTTCGATCACATCCTCGAGCATTTCCTCATAACCTGTTTTACGTTTAGGCATAACTGACCTCCATCTTTCTCCTACCTGCGTGACTTGAGTACGCAAGGGTACAGATTGGCTATTGTTGTGATCCCTAGCTTTAGGTATTCTATGACGATCTATTTAAGTCTGTTCTAACCGAACTCACAAATTCCAAGATAACCGGATATCATCGATGCAAGAGCAATACAACCCACAAGACATTGAACAGAAAGTTCAAAAGCACTGGGATGACAACAAGACCTTTGTTGTAAGTGAAGACCCAAATAAAGAAAAATTCTACTGTCTATCTATGTTCCCATACCCAAGTGGTCGACTGCACATGGGTCACGTGCGTAACTACACCATCGGTGACGTAGTATCTCGTTTCCAACGCCTACAAGGCAAAAACGTGATGCAACCTATCGGTTGGGATGCATTCGGTCTGCCTGCAGAAAACGCAGCAGTAAAAAACAAGACAGCACCAGCGCCATGGACTTACGAAAACATTGAGTACATGAAGAACCAGCTTAAGCTTCTAGGCTTTGGTTACGACTGGAACCGCGAATTCGCGACCTGTACGCCAGAATACTACCGTTGGGAACAAGAGTTCTTCACTAAGCTTTACGAAAAAGGCCTGGTTTACAAGAAGACCTCATCAGTGAACTGGTGTCCAAACGACCAAACCGTTCTAGCGAACGAACAGGTTGAAGATGGCTGCTGCTGGCGTTGTGACACGCCTGTAGAGCAAAAAGAGATCCCTCAGTGGTTCATTAAGATCACTGAGTACGCTCAAGAGCTACTAGACGATCTAGACAACCTTGACGGCTGGCCTGAAATGGTGAAAACCATGCAGCGTAACTGGATTGGTCGCTCTGAAGGCGTTGAGCTTAAGTTCCAAGTGAAAGATCAAGCTCAAGATCTAGAAGTTTACACAACTCGTCCTGACACACTTATGGGTGTGACTTACGTGGGTATCGCAGCAGGCCATCCTCTTGCAGCATTAGCAGCAGAGAACAACCCAGAGCTTGCAGCATTTATCGACGAATGTAAGAACAACAAAGTTGCTGAAGCTGAGCTAGCGACAATGGAGAAGAAAGGTATGGCGACTGGCCTTACTGCGATTCATCCATTGAACGGCCGTGAAGTACCAGTATACGTAGCAAACTTCGTACTGATGGACTACGGTACAGGCGCGGTTATGGCTGTACCTGCTCACGACCAACGTGACTACGAATTTGCAACTAAGTACGGTCTGGACATCGTTCCTGTCATCAAACCAGTTGACGGTAGCGAGCTAGATGTTTCTGAAGCAGCATACACAGAGAAAGGCGTTCTGTTCGATTCTGGTGAGTTCGACGGTCTTGAATTCCAAGCAGCATTCGATGCAATCGCAGCGAAACTAGAAGCAGAAGGTAAAGGCACTAAGACTGTTAACTTCCGTCTACGTGACTGGGGTGTATCTCGTCAACGCTACTGGGGTGCACCAATCCCAATGGTAACGACTGAAGACGGTGAAGTTCACCCAGTACCAGCTGACCAACTACCAGTGATTCTTCCAGAAGACGTGGTGATGGACGGCGTAACGAGCCCAATCAAAGCAGACAAAGAATGGGCGAAGACGACATTCAACGGCGAACCAGCTCTACGTGAGACTGACACGTTCGATACGTTCATGGAATCTTCTTGGTACTACGCGCGTTACTGTTCACCACAAGCAGACGACATCCTGGATCCAGAAAAAGCAAACTACTGGCTACCAGTAGACCAGTACATCGGTGGTATCGAGCACGCTTGTATGCACCTGTTGTACTCACGCTTCTTCCACAAGCTTCTGCGTGATGCGGGCTACGTAACGTCTGATGAGCCGTTCAAGCAGCTACTATGTCAAGGCATGGTACTGGCAGACGCGTTCTACTTCGAGAACGAGAAAGGCGGCAAAGAGTGGGTTGCACCAACTGACGTGAAAGTTGAGCGTGACGGTAAAGGCCGTATCACCTCAGCTACCGATAACGAAGGTCGCAACGTTGAGCACTCAGGCATGATCAAAATGTCTAAGTCGAAGAACAACGGTATTGACCCTCAAGAGATGGTAGACAAGTACGGTGCTGACACAGTACGTCTGTTCATGATGTTCGCTTCTCCAGCAGACATGACGCTTGAGTGGCAAGAGTCTGGCGTAGAAGGTGCAAACCGCTTCCTGAAACGTGTTTGGAAACTAGTGAAAGAGCACACAGCAAAAGGTGCAGCAGAAGCGGTTAACGCAGATGCACTTTCTGGTGATCAAAAAGCACTACGTCGTGACGTTCACAAGACCATTGCGAAAGTAACCGATGATGTGGCTCGTCGCCAGACATTCAACACGGCTATCGCAGCAATCATGGAACTGATGAACAAGCTAGCGAAAGCGCCTCAAGAGTCAGCACAAGACCGTGCTATCCTTGATGAAGCTCTTAAAGCAGTAGTTGCAATGCTTTACCCTATCACTCCGCACATTTCATACGAGCTATGGACTGCACTGGGTGAGACTGACATCGACAACGCGACTTGGCCAACTTTCGATGAGAAAGCACTGGTTGAAGACGAAAAAACAATCGTTGTTCAAGTTAACGGTAAGCTACGTGCGAAACTGACAGTTGCAGCAGACGCAACTAAAGAGCAAGTTGAAGAGCTTGGTCTGAACGATGAGAACGTAACTAAGTTCACCGAAGACAAAACCATCCGTAAAGTCATTTACGTTCCGGGTAAACTTCTGAACATCGTTGCAAACTAATCATAGTCTGCAATTTCTCTCAGCTTAGCGAACTTATTCGCTAACCAAGAGTCATTAAACAGGGTAGTCCTCTACCCTGTTTATTTACCTCAAACCATTCCCACTGAGTGGTTTAAGGTAAATATCCCCCTTATGCAATTTAGGATGAATACAATCAATGCGCTTTTTCTCTTTGATTAAACTACCTGTGGTATTGGTATTAGCCGGACTTCTCTCTGCCTGTGGTTTTCACCTTCGCGGCGAATACTCTGTACCGGAAGAGCTGCACACCATGTCATTCACCAGTTACGATGAATACAACCAGCTAACCCGCTACGTGAAATCTCAGCTCACGCTGAATAAAGTAGAATTAGTTCAACCATCGTCAAGCGTACCAAACTTACATCTGATTGAGACAAGCCTTGAAGAGCGCACGCTATCGCTTTACCAAAACAGCCGTGCGGCAGAGAAAGAACTGACTTACGTTGTACAATACCGTGTCACGATCCCGGGTTATGGCACGAAGAACTACACCACTACAGTCAATCGCAACTATCTGGATAACCCACTGACAGCCTTGGCTAAGTCGGTTGAACGCGACGTGATTAAAGATGAAATGCACTTACAAGCTGCCAAGCAAATGATGCGTCAGTTAGGACGAGTGCGTGCAGAATACGAGTCTGGCGAAATTAACCAGCCAACTGCGAACACGAATTCTTAAGTAACATGCGAGTATATGCTGACAAGCTGGCGGATCATTTAGCCAAGCACATCAAGCCGATTTACCTGATCTTTGGTAATGAACCACTATTAATTCAAGAAAGCCGTCAAGCAATCCAAAAAACCGCATTCCAACACGGTTTTGAAGAAAAGCATCGCTTTGCGGTTGATGCGAGCTTAGATTGGAATCAGGTTTATGACTGCTTTCAAGCGCTCAGCCTGTTCTCCAGCCGCCAACTCATTGAGCTCGAAATACCAGAAAGTGGCATCAACACCGCAATAAGCAAAGAACTGCAGGCACTGTCAGACATGATGCATGACGACATCATGCTGGTCATCATCGGTAGTAAGCTGACTAAGGCGCAGGAAAACAGTAAATGGTTTAAATCGCTCAGCGCGAAAGGTGACTGGGTAAGTTGCCTGACACCAGACCTCCAGCGCCTGCCAATGTTCATTCAGGCTCGTTGTCGCAAACTTGGAGTAAAACCGGACCAGCAATCGCTGCAAATGCTCGCTCAGTGGCACGAGGGCAACCTGTTTGCACTGTCGCAAAGCTTAGAGAAACTCGCTCTACTTTACCCTGATGGCGAACTCACCATCGTGCGTTTAGAGGAAGCGTTAAGTCGGCACAACCATTTTACAACCTTCAACTGGATTGATGCTTTGCTGGCAGGAAAAGCTAACCGTGCCCAACGTATCTTACGTCAGCTTGAAGCTGAAGGCGTGGAGGCGGTGATTCTTATTCGTAGCGTGCAAAAAGAGTTCAACCAACTGCTGAGCATGCATCAGGATTTGACCAAGATGAACATAAACCAAGTGTTTGAAAAATACCGTGTGTGGCAAAATAAACGCCCTTTGTATAACGCAGCCTTGACTCGTCTTTCAGCCAGAAAAATCTTTAAGCTTGTGTCTCTTCTTACTCAGGCAGAGATAAAAGCTAAAACCCAATATGACGAATCCGTCTGGCCAACTATGCATCAATTGAGCCTGGAAACCGGCTCTCCTGATATTAAGCTGGCAATTTAAAAACCAAAGCGTGATATAGTGCGCGACCCGTTTTGCCAGATTAGCGCAAAACTATTTAGAGATAAGAGACAAACCGAGGAAAACCGAGTGCTTCGCGAAGAACTGAAAGACTTTCTAGCTGATAAAGCCGACGATATGAAAGCGGAAGATATCATCATCCTGAATGTGGAAGGCAAATCAAGCGTGACAGATTACATGATCATCTGCACGGGCACATCTAAACGCCACGTTTCATCCATCGCTGATCACGTTGCGACTGAAGTAAAAAAAGCAGGTCTTGAACCTTTGGGCATGGAAGGTGAGAACGAAGGTGAATGGGTAGTTCTGGATATGGGCGATGCCATGCTGCACGTGATGCAAGAAGAACACCGCGAGCTGTACCAACTAGAAAAACTCTGGGGTTAATCTTTTGAAAATTCAACTCATTGCTGTTGGTACAAAAATGCCAAAGTGGGTCGAGGAAGGCTTTCAAGAGTATCGCCGTCGTTTCCCGCACGATATGCCACTTGAACTCGTGGAGATTCCTGCCGGAAAACGTGGCAAGAACGCCGACATAGCGCGCATTCTGCAAAAAGAAGGCGAAGCGATGCTGGCCGCAGTGCCAAAAGGGAGCCGTATCGTCACTCTGGATATCCCTGGCAAAAAGTGGGATACCCCACAACTGGCTGAACAACTGGAAGCCTGGAAACTCGATGGGCGTGACGTATCGATTTTAATCGGTGGCCCTGAAGGTCTGGCTCCAGCATGTAAAGCAGCCGCAGACCAAAGCTGGTCATTATCAGCCTTAACGTTACCACACCCTCTGGTACGTATTGTTATGGCTGAAAGCTTATACCGAGCGTGGAGCATTACCGCTAACCACCCTTACCATCGCGAATAATCGCTGTTTAACTTTAGAGCCAAGCGTTAATGATTCATAGACGCCGCAGTCAAATTCGAGATTATCAAGCCGAAGCGCGCCTGTTTGCCAGCCGCGCTATCGTTGCATTTATCGGTATCGTCATTTTGATGGGAGCCCTGGTCGCCAACATGTACAACATTCAGGTGAACCAGTTCCAAGATTACCAAACTCGCTCTAACGACAACCGTATTAAAATCGTACCAATTGCGCCCAACCGCGGGCTTATTTACGATCGCAACGGTGTGTTACTGGCGGAAAACCGCCCTGTCTTTAACCTGGAGCTGACTCCAGAAAAAGTGAAAGACATTGATGAGACCATCAAAGAGCTGCAAACTATTCTGGAAATCACACCAGAGCAAATTGAACGCTTTCATCGTGAGCGAAAGCGTACCCGTCGCTTTAAATCTGTTCCTCTTCTCACTCAGCTGGATGAAAAGCAGGTTGCCGTATTTTCAGTCAACCAATATCGCTTTCCCGGCGTAGAAATCAGTGCGACCCTAAAACGTTACTACCCATTTAGTGAAGTGCTTACCCACGTGATTGGCTATGTTTCTCGCATCAACGATCGAGACATACAACGCCTGATTCGTGAAGAAAAAGCCTCGAACTATCAAGCGACCCGTGACATCGGTAAGCTCGGTATTGAGAAATATTACGAAGATATTCTCCATGGAACTGCTGGCTACCAAGAGGTCGAGGTGAACAGTCGTGGTCGGGTGATCCGCACACTGAAATATGTCCCACCCGTTCCTGGCAAAGATATTGTTTTGAACCTGGACATTAATCTGCAGCTTTATGTGCACCAGTTGCTTGATGGTCGTCGCGGCAGTGCCGTGGTTATCGACCCAAGAGATAACGGTGTGCTAGCGATGGTATCTAGCCCGAGCTACGATCCCAATGCCTTCGTTCATGGTATTTCTGGTAAGGCTTATCGTGCGCTACTTAACGATAAAAACCGACCTCTGGTTAACCGAACGACATTAGGTATTTATCCACCAGCGTCAACCATCAAACCATTTATGGCCGTTGCCGCGCTGCAAGAAGGCGTTGTGACTCCACAAACAACCCGTAATGATCCTGGCTACTGGCGTATTCCAAATTCCGACACTCGCCCTTTCCGCGACTGGCTGCGTTGGGGACATGGCCGTGTTGATATCATCAAATCAATTGAAGAGTCCGTGGATACCTTCTTCTACCAAGTGGCTTACGATATGGGCATCGATCGAATTTCCAGCTGGATGATGATGTTCGGCTTTGGTGATTACACCGGAATTGATATTTACGAAGAAAGTAAAGCCAACATGCCGACTCGTGAGTGGAAAATGTCTCGCCACAGAACACCTTGGTATAAAGGCGATACGATCCCGGTAGGTATTGGTCAGGGTTACTGGACTGCAACGCCGATGCAAATCGCTAAAGCGACCTCAGTGCTGGTCAACGACGGAGCCGTTACCGCCCCACACTTGCTTAAAGCTTCCATCAACAATGGTGGCGATTTCGACGAGCAGCACTCAGAGGAATACCTGAGTTATCCGCCGATTAAAGACGTACCGAAAAAGTACTGGGATATGGCGAAAGAAGGCATGCGCCGTGTAAACCATGGGGTTCGAGGTACAGCTCGTCGTTCGTTTTACGACATGAGCTACGAAACCGCCGGTAAATCCGGTACCGCTCAGGTATTCGGACTGGCTGAAGACGAAGAGTACAAGGCAGATGAAGTCGCCGAACATTTGCGTGACCACGCCTTATTTACTGGTTTTGCACCGTTTGATGATCCAAAAGTAGTCGTGACTGTGGTTCTTGAAAACGCGGGTGGCGGCTCAAGTAATGGTGCGCCTGTAGCAAGAAAAATCTTTGACCGTGTCGTACTTGGCCCGGAAAAAATCGAGCCTGAAGAAGATGAAAACAACGTTAAGCAAGAGGCAACGCAATAATGAAAATGGATCCCTCTACAGGTAAAAACCGAGCCCTGTTTGAACGCTTCCATATTGACTTGCCACTCTTACTTGGCATTTTAGCGTTGATGGCATTTGGCTTGGTGATCATGTACAGCGCGAGCGGCCAAAGTCTGGCGATGATGGATCGTCAGGCCATGCGTATGGTGCTCTCTCTTGTGGTGATGGTAGTGCTTGCACAACTTTCTCCACGCACCTACGAGAGTCTCGCGCCCTTGATGTTTGCGTCAGGAGTCATCCTGCTTTTTGGCGTGCTGTTTTTTGGTGAAGCGTCCAAAGGTGCCCAACGTTGGCTAAACCTTGGTTTCGTCCGATTCCAGCCATCTGAATTACTCAAGCTGGCCGTGCCGCTAATGGTGGCTCGTTATATTGGTCGTCAGCCACTTCCGCCAACCTTCAAAACCTTGATGGTTGCCTTAGTCATGGTGTGTGTACCGACCATATTGATTGCGAAACAGCCTGATTTAGGCACCTCGATCCTGATCGCGGCATCCGGTATTTTCGTTATCTTCCTTGCGGGCATCAGTTGGAGAATCATTGCGGCTGCGGCTGTTGCTCTGGGTGGCTTTATTCCAATTCTTTGGTTCTTCCTGATGCGTGAGTATCAGAAAACGCGTGTACGAACCTTGTTTAACCCAGAGTCTGACCCCTTAGGTGCGGGCTACCATATCATCCAGAGTAAAATTGCGATTGGGTCCGGTGGTATTTCAGGTAAGGGCTGGTTACACGGGACACAATCTCAGTTGGAATTTTTGCCAGAGCGACACACTGACTTTATCTTTGCAGTAATTGCTGAAGAATGGGGTATGATTGGTTTTCTTTGCTTATTAGCCATCTATCTCTTCATTATTGGTCGAGGCCTGTACCTTGCTAGCCAAGCACAGACCGCATTTGGACGAATGATGGCAGGCAGTATTGTACTTAGCTTTTTTGTGTATATTTTCGTAAATATCGGCATGGTAAGTGGCATCCTGCCCGTCGTAGGCGTACCGTTACCTCTCATCAGTTACGGTGGCACTTCAATGGTGACCTTGATGGCTGGCTTTGGTATTTTAATGTCAATTCATACGCACAGAAAAGCATTCTCTAAGGCGACCTAGACATGCAAAAACGCGCTTTATATTCCTTAGTTTTTTCTGCAGTTATTTTGGCTGGATGCTCATCAACCAGCCAGAAAACTCAGCAAGATGGCCGCTACGAACTTGAGTCTGATGTCGCGCCAGACACACCACTTTCAGTGGATCATATTGAAGACGCCTACCCTAAGTACGAACCATACAGCTTAGGCGGCAACAGAGATTACCATCTCCTTGGTAAGAACTACCAAATTGTACGCGACGCGAAAGGCTTTACCGAACAAGGACGAGCGTCCTGGTATGGTAAGAAGTTTCAGGGTCATTTGACGTCCAACGGTGAGATCTACGACATGTACTCAATGACAGCGGCACACAAAACACTGCCTCTGCCTAGTTACGTCAAAGTGACCAACACCGATAACGGCAAAACAACGGTAGTACGCGTGAATGACCGAGGTCCATTCCATGATGGCCGAATTATTGATTTAAGCTACGCGGCGGCACATAAGTTAGATGTACTTAAAACAGGCACCGCGAATGTCAAAATTGAAGTCATCAGCGTAGATAAACCGACCGACAAAAAGTCTTTGGACGAGCATCCTAAATACGTAATTCAGGTCGCATCTTCAAAAAATGAAAATCGCGCCCGAACTTTAGGCTCAGAACTCGGTCAAAAGCTGGATACGGATACTTTCCTTGAAAATGCGAAAGAGTCGTATCGCTTGTTATTAGGCCCGTTTAGTGACTATTCCCTGACGCAAGCCACACTGGATAAAGTAAAATTGCTCGGCTATTCGTCTGCATTTATTAAAAAACACAACACTGTAAAATGACGTAGGTTCATGGATTTCTCATTGAATCCCCTCTGATTATCGCTGGGGATTCTGATAAGATGTCCGCAGTTAAACCCAAAAATTTGAATTACCATGAATAAAAATAAGTTTGTGAAATCTATTCTCGTCTCATCCGTTGTTCTTTCAGCAACCTTTGCTCAATCAGCTCTTGCCGCACCGATCGTGGTACCAGACTCTCCTCAAATCGCAGCGAAAGGCTACGTACTGATGGATTACCATTCAGGTAAAGTACTGGCAGAGAAAGAGATGAACACAAAGTTGTCTCCTGCTAGTCTGACCAAAATGATGACCAGCTACGTTATTGGCCAAGAGCTAGCGCGTGGTAATATTTCAGAAGATGATGATGTAACCATCAGTAAAAACGCATGGGCGAAAAACTTCCCGGACTCTTCAAAGATGTTCGTCGAAGTTGGCACCACTGTAAAAGTAAAAGACCTGAACCGTGGCATTATCATCCAATCAGGTAACGATGCATGTGTGGCAATGGCAGAGCACATCGCCGGTTCGGAAGATGCTTTCGTTGATCTAATGAACGCATGGGCAAACACGCTGGGTATGAGTAACTCTCATTTTGCCAACGTGCACGGTTTAGATAACCCAGAACTTTACTCAACGCCATACGACATGGCACTGCTAGGTAAAGCGCTTATCCGTGATGTACCAAACGAGTACCGCGTTTACGCTGAGAAGAAGTTCACCTACAACGGCATTACCCAATACAACCGTAACGGCTTGCTTTGGGATAAGAGCATGAACGTTGACGGTATCAAGACAGGCCACACAAGTAACGCTGGTTACAGCTTGGTAAGCTCTGCAACTGAAGGCCAAATGCGTCTGGTTGCGGTAGTGATGGGCACTAAAGATGCTAACGCTCGTAAATCAGAGAGTAAAAAGCTGCTAAGTTACGGCTTCCGCTTCTTCGAGACTGTTGCTCCACATAAAGCTGGCGAAACATTCGTAGAAGAAAAAGTATGGATGGGTAACAAAGACACGGTTGCACTTGGCCTGGATAAAGATACTTACGTAACCCTTCCACGTGGTGAAGCTAAGAATCTAAAAGCAAGCTTCGTACTTGAAAAAGAGCTAGAAGCCCCAATTAATAAAGGTGATGTAGTTGGTAAGCTATACTATCAAATCGATGGTGAAGATATTGCCGAATACCCGCTAATGGCACTGGAAACCGTAGAACAAGGCAGCCTATTCAGCCGTATGTGGGATTACATCGTATTGTTAGTTAAGAGCTTCTTCTAAAGACAGCTAAAGATTAACAAACCGATTCATTAAGCCGCCGATTATGGCGGCTTTTTAAGTCAATAATCCTTGCCTTGAGTTCACCTTAAATTGACTGTACTATTTCGCACCGCAACGAATACCAACTGGAGTTACCGATATGCTAACCATCAACTCTGATGCTAAATTAAAAGACCTGCTTGAGTTCCCTTGTTCTTTTACTTACAAGGTAATGGGTCATGCAAAGCCTGAGCTTCCAGAACTTGTTCTTGAAGTGATTCAGCGCCATGCACCTGGTGACTACAGCCCAACAGTAAAACCTAGTGCGAAGGGCAACTACCACTCGGTGTCTATCAATATCACAGCGACCTCAATCGAGCAGGTTGAAGTCCTATATAAAGAACTGGGCGAAATCGACATCGTTCGTATGGTTCTATAAAAATTTGATAAATTAAATTTTTTTTGAAAGCAGCTTCGGCTGCTTTCTTTTTACATATCAACAAGATAGTAGAAAAATACTTACCTTTGAGTTAAAAAACTGTTACTCAATGGTAGAGTAGAAGGATTATCCAGTTTATAATCCAAACACTTTATATAATCGCGACAGGAAATGCCATGCAACACCAACTTGTTGTAAAACGACTTGGCCGCCAGGACTATGAGCCCGTATGGAAGGCAATGCATGAGTTCACAGACCAACGTACAGAAGAAACACCTGATGAAGTTTGGTTGGTGGAACATAACCCAGTATTTACTCAAGGTCAGGCAGGTAAAGCCGAGCATCTGATCAACACTGGTGATATTCCTGTCGTGCAAAGCGACCGCGGCGGTCAAGTGACTTACCATGGTCCGGGCCAGTTAGTCGCATACTTCCTGATTAACCTGCGTCGCAAAAAATTAGGAGTACGAGATCTCGTTACCAACATAGAGAACCTCGTGATCAACACGCTAAAAGCATACAATATCGACTCTGCAGCAAGACCAGACGCTCCTGGTGTCTACGTCGATAGTAAAAAAATATGCTCTCTCGGCTTACGTATTCGTAAAGGCTGTTCCTTTCATGGCCTCGCCTTAAACGTCAATATGGATTTAACACCATTCCTGCGCATTAACCCTTGCGGGTATCAAGGCATGGAAATGGTTCAGGTAAGCCAATTTGGTGGACCGGACGATGTGGAAGCTGTAGAAAAGCAACTAATAGAAGAACTCGTTACTTTGCTCGACTACGAGCAAGTGGAATTCAGCACAGAAGCACCTTCTCAAGGTAATAAAGCATGAGCAAACCAATCCAGATGGAAAAAGGCGTTAAATATCGTGACGCCGACAAAATGGCATTGATTCCAGTAAAGAACATGCCTACAGAGCAGAAACAAGTGCTGCGTAAGCCTGATTGGATGAAGATCAAGCTACCAGCCGATAGCCAACGAATCCAAGACATTAAAGCAGCAATGCGTAAGAACAAGCTTCACTCTGTATGTGAAGAAGCATCTTGCCCGAACCTGGCTGAATGTTTTAACCACGGTACTGCGACCTTTATGATTCTGGGCGCAATCTGTACTCGTCGTTGTCCTTTCTGTGATGTTGCTCATGGCCGTCCATTACCACCAGAAGCGGAAGAGCCACAAAAGCTGGCGAAAACCATCGCTGATATGAAGCTGAAGTATGTAGTAATCACTTCTGTAGACCGTGATGATCTGCGTGACGGTGGTGCACAACACTTCGCTGACTGTAACCGCGAGATCCGTGCGTTGAACCCTAACATCAAGATTGAAACTTTGGTTCCTGACTTCCGTGGCCGTATGGACGTCGCTCTTGATCTGATGAAAGATAACCCGCCAGATGTTTTCAACCACAACTTGGAAACTGCGCCACGTCTTTACCGCAAAGCTCGTCCGGGTGCAAACTACAAGTGGTCTCTACAACTGTTGAAGAAATTCAAAGAACAGCACCCAGATGTACCGACTAAGTCAGGTCTGATGATGGGTCTTGGCGAGACTAAAGAAGAGATCGTCGAAGTACTGAAAGATCTGCGCGAACACGGCGTAACGATGCTAACGCTTGGTCAGTACCTGGCGCCAAGCCGTCACCACCTGCCAGTAGAACGTTACGTTCCACCATCAGAGTTTGATGAGCTTAAAGAGATCGCGCTGGAACTTGGTTTTACACACGCAGCGTGTGGCCCATTTGTTCGCTCTTCATACCATGCCGATATGCAGGCTCAAGGTATAGAAATCAAGTAATCCATTGATTCTGAAAGTTAAAAAGGTTGGCACTTCGCCAACCTTTTTTTGTGTCTGGCATTTTTTTGTATCTAGCAAATGATGATAAAAAGCCATTCCAAACGCCAGACAAACAAAAAGGCCCTCAATTGAGGACCTTTAATATATCAATGTTCAAAGTAGATGAGTCGAGTTCTAGGAGAACACACGGAGTTTGCGCGAGCAAATGAGTATGTTCGACACCGAAATCGGCTCACTCTATGAAGAACAATTATGCGTAAACTGGTAGACGCTTACAAATATCTAGCACTTTCTGTTTTGTCGCTTCGATAACTTCTTCGTTGTCGATGTTATCAAGAACGTCACACATCCAGTTCGCTAGCTCTTTTGCGTCTTCTACTGTGAAGCCACGGCGAGTGATTGCTGGCGTACCTACACGGATACCAGACGTTACGAATGGGCTACGTGGGTCATTTGGTACTGAGTTTTTGTTTACTGTGATGTTCGCTGCGCCTAGTGCTGCGTCAGCTTCTTTACCAGTAATGTTCTTGTCGATTAGATCAACTAGGAACAGGTGGTTTTCTGTACCGTTAGAAACGATTTTGTAACCGCGCTCTTGGAACTGAGCAACCATTGCTTTCGCGTTTTCAACAACGCGAGCTTGGTATGCTTTAAATTCAGGTTCCATAGCTTCTTTGAACGCTACAGCTTTACCAGCGATAACGTGCATTAGAGGACCACCTTGACCACCAGGGAAAACAGCTGAGTTCAGCTTTTTGTACATGTCTTCGCCAGCGTTAGACAGGATAAGACCACCACGTGGACCTGCTAGTGTTTTGTGCGTCGTTGTTGTTACAACGTGTGCGTATGGTACTGGTGTTGGGTAAACGCCTGCTGCGATAAGACCAGCAACGTGAGCCATATCTACGAATAGGTAAGCATCAACTTTGTCTGCGATTTCACGCATGCGTTTCCAATCAACGATTTGAGAGTAAGCTGAGAAACCACCGATGATCATCTTAGGCTTGTGCTCAATCGCAAGCGCTTCCATCTCGTCGTAGTTGATTTGACCAGCTTCGTCGATACCGTAAGGGATAACGTTGTAGTGCTTACCAGAGAAGTTTACTGGTGAACCGTGAGTCAGGTGACCACCGTGTGCCAGGCTCATGCCTAATACTGTATCGCCTGGGTTCAGAAGCGCCATGTATACTGCGCTGTTTGCTTGAGAACCAGAGTGAGGCTGTACGTTTGCGTATTCACAACCGAATAGTTCACATGCACGATCGATTGCTAATTGTTCCGCTTTATCTACGTACTCACAACCGCCGTAGTAACGCTTGCCTGGGTAGCCTTCAGCGTATTTGTTCGTTAGCTGAGAACCTTGAGCTTCCATTACACGTGGGCTTGTGTAGTTTTCAGAAGCGATAAGTTCAATGTGTTCTTCCTGGCGAAGAGTTTCTTCCTGGATAGCTGCGAACAGTTCCGCATCGTAATCTGCGATGTTCATATCACGCTTAAGCATCTGTATCTCCTGACTCAGATTAGTACTGAAATTGGCAAAAAAACTGTTTAATGACCGAGCGCAAACGTTTCCGTCACCCTAATGGCGCGCATTCTACATAATTTGATCTGGGTCATAAAGAGAAAATTTAAATTTTTCTCATGCAGTTTCTTCATGATGACAAGTAATAAATATCATGTCGATGTTGCAATCATTTAAACAACAGTCATTACTGTCAATTTTGTGCTTTACACCCTGTAAAACAGCAATTACATAGGTTTACCGTAAATTTTAGCCTCTAGCTACCGAAAAGATCATCTTTTTACTATGATGCCAGCCTTATTTCTCACCTATGACTGTAAATTGATGGAAAAACACTCGTTAAAAGAAGACTGGATAGCAATTCTCACAGGTACCTTTTTGGTTGCTCAAGGCGTTTTCTTTCTCCAATCCGCGCAACTCCTTACTGGAGGAACCACCGGGTTGGCTTTGCTCATTAGCCAATTTACACCTTTTACCTTTGGTGTGCTGTACTTTTTAACTAACTGCCCTTTTTATCTGTTAGCTTGGAAACGCTTTGGACGTCACTTTGCCATCAATAGTGTTATTTCTGGTGCTTTAGTTTCAATTTTTGCCGATCATCTTTATTTACTGATTTCATTAGAGTCAGTCAATGAAATCTATTGTGCTGTCGCGGGCGGGCTACTGATGGGGTTAGGCATGCTAATCTTGTTTCGTCATCGCTCTAGCCTGGGCGGCTTTAATGTTTTGTGTTTGTTTATCCAAGATAAATTTGGCATTTCTGTCGGCAAGAGTCAGATGGCGATTGATGTGTGTATTGTATTGGCGTCGATGTTCTTCGTCTCACCTTGGGTAATCGCTTTGTCAGCCTTAGGGGCGTTTGCGCTCAATCTGGTACTCGCCATGAACCACAAACCACATCGATACTCTGTTACCTACGGCTCTCAGTAACCTCTACGAAAAAAGGCTTTGGGGAGCATTCCAAAGCCTTTAGTGGGGGAGATAATCTCAGGAAAATTTAAGTTACTCTTCAATCAATAAAATTCGTGTTTCATACGGACGCAGTGTCTGATGTCGAGAGGCAACCGAACTTACCGAATTATGGTAGTTGGACAACAAACACTTCGCTTTCGCTATCTCAAAACGCTCTGGCAAGACACATTCCACCTCTTCCCCATAGTAATTATTGATACACAACAACGTCTGGGATTCATTCTGGCGAGCGTAAGCAAAAATACGCAAATGCTCTGGCAGCAAATCTTCATAGCTGCCGTCCGTGATGACCGGGATCTGTTTGCGCAGTTCAATCAAGCGCTTGTAGAAATAAAATACGGAGTTTAAATCTGCTACAGCAGACTCGGCATTGATTTGCGGATAATTCTGCGCGACCTCGAGCCAAGGCGTTCCTTTGGTGAAACCAGCATGCGGTTGGCCATTCCATTGCATAGGCGTTCGCGAGTTATCACGGGACTTCTGAGCCAGAATAGCCATCATTTCTTGGTGTGAAACACCATCACGATTCACCATGATGTCGTACATGTTGGTACTTTCGACATCGCGATACTGACTGATCTCCGTATAACCCGGATTGGTCATGCCAATCTCTTCACCCTGATAAACATAAGGCGTGCCCTGCATCATGTGAACAGACGCAGCCAGCATCTTCGCCGATTCAACACGGTAGTGCTGATCATCACCAAGTCGGCTGACCACACGTGGTTGATCGTGGTTACACCAGAACAGCGCTCCCCAACCTTTACCGTTTAACCCTGTCTGCCAGTGATTAAAGATTTGTTTGAGCTGAAGAAAGTCAAACGGTGCTTTGGTCCACTTTTCACCATTGGGGTAATCCACTTTCAAATGATGGAAATTGAACACCATAGAAAGCTCTTTACCGTCTAAAGAGGAGTATTGCTGACAGTGCTCAAGGGTTGTCGAAGACATTTCTCCAACCGTTACACTGCCGTACTTCTGAAATACCGCTTGGCTGATTTCCTGTAAATACTCATGCACTCGTGGACCATCGGTATAAAAACGACGTCCATCGCCACGCTCATCATTCGGGAAGTCTTGCTGTTTAGATATCAGGTTAATGACATCAAGACGGAAACCATCCACGCCCTTCTCTGCCCAAAAGCTGATCACGTCTTTGACTTCTTCACGCACTACTGGGTTTTCCCAGTTTAAATCCGCTTGCTCCTTGGCAAACAGGTGCAAGTAGTACTGACCGGTTGCTTCATCCAGTTCCCATGCGTTTCCACCAAACTTGGATTGCCAATTGTTGGGCTCTGCCCCCTCTACCGGATCTTTCCAGATGTAATAATCGCGATATGGGCTATTTTTATCACCCAGCGCAGACTGGAACCATTTGTGCTCAGTCGAGGTATGATTGACGACAATATCCATGATAATTCGGATACCCAGCTGGTGCGCTTCCACCAGTAACTCATCAAAGTCAGCCATTGTGCCGAAGTCAGGATTGATCGAGTAGTAATCGGATATATCGTAGCCGTTGTCGATCATTGGCGATGCATATACAGGCGTTAGCCAAATCGCATCCACACCAAGGTGTTTTAAATAATCCAGTTTAGAAATGATCCCTTTGATATCACCCGTGCCTTTGCTGTCACTATCGCAAAAACTCTTCGGGTAAATTTGGTAGATTGTTGCGGTTTTCCACCAGCTGTTATCTTGCTTGGTCATTGCCATTTCTAACACCCACTTACCATTAAATTAAAAAGTCACCATGACAGTCATGGTTAAAGATCAAGCACTCCTGAGCTCAAAAGGACGTAGTCAGGAATGGCTGTTTTAAATTGGGAAAAAAGCGATGGCATGACATTCTCCATTGCCATCGCTGATTTAAGTTTGTTATGCGTTTGCCGTTTCAAGTTCACCTTTCGCTTTTGCGCGCTTATAAAGAATCAGCGTCAAGCCAGCTGGGACCACTATCGCCACCAACATTGCTAATGCGAACACACCCCAGAACTGAGGCTGAATAGATAAGATGCCCGGCAAACCACCCACACCGATACCGTTCGCCATTACGCCGGCGCTACCACAAACTGCCGCCGCACAAGCACTACCAATCATTGCGCTTAGCATTGGGAATTTGTATTTCAGGTTGATGCCGTACATTGCAGGCTCAGTCACACCCAGATAAGCGGAGATTGCCGCCGGAACGGAGATTTCACGCTCATCTTGTTTTTTACTGATGATAATGATGCCAACCACTGCTGATGCCTGAGCAATGTTTGAAAGTGCAATCAAAGGCCAGATTGGGGTGCCGCCAAGCTCTTGCATTAACTGTAAATCCACGGCGTTGGTGGTGTGGTGAATACCGGTGATAACCAATGGCGCGTACAAGAAACCGAAGACTGTCGAGCCAATGATGGCAAAGTCTCCCGTCATGGCAGCCTTAGCAGCGAATGCCACACCGTTACCTAACATGCGGCCAAATGGACCGATGATAGAGTGTGCAAGAATCACCGAAATAATGATGGAAACAAATGGCACCACAACCAGATACAAGTAAGACGGAGTGATACGTTTAAGGTATTTTTCGATATACGCCAGTGCGATACCCGCGAGCATGGCAGGAATCACCTGTGCCTGATAACCCACTTTTTCAATCACAAACCAACCGAAATCCCACACTTCCGGTACTTGTTTACCAATCAAATAGGCGTTCATTAACTGCGGAGAGACCAGAGTCACACCGAGCGTGATCCCCAGAATCGGCGTACCACCGAGCTTTCTCACTGTTGACCAACAGACGCCAACAGGCAGGAAGAAGAAGATCGCTTCACCAATCAGCCATAGGAATGAATGGACCGTCGCCCAGAACTGACTGATTTCGGTCAGCGTTTGGCCATCAAACATCTTGATGTCACCAATCACATTACGGAAGCCAAGAATCAGACCACCAGTGATGATAGCTGGTAGCAGAGGCACGAAGATTTCAGCAAGGTGAGAGATGCCACGCTCAACGATGTTCATGTTCTGACGCGCGGCATTTTTTGATTCATCTTTGCTGGCTTCGCTTTTACCCGTCATCTCGATCAGTACCTTGTACACTTCATCGACTTCAGTACCGATAACGACCTGAAATTGACCTGCGTTGGTAAAACAGCCTTTTACTATAGACAGAGCTTCTAACTGCTTGATGTCAGCTTGCTCAGTATTATTAAGTACAAAACGTAAACGAGTTAAGCAGTGACTCACACTTGCAATATTGTCTGGCCCACCGACCAGCTCAATAAGACGCTGTACATCTTGACGCGCAATCTTACTCATAACTTTGCCCACCCTGTATTGGATATGTTTAACTTTTCTTTGTATTTATTATTAATGGGAACATTCCCACGAAGTGGTTTTATATTGCCACCTGAAGATAAAAAACAAAATGGGAACAGTCCCATTAATTGAAAAGGATCACAAACTAAGTCTAGAGCAGAACACTCATTATGCGACTATGGCATATACATCTAGCCGTGGTGGCTGACAGGTTTCTGGGTGAAGTGGAGTAAAGAGTCATTGCCGCTCAACTGATTAATCAGCATGTTAGCGGCTTTTTTGCCTGCATGCGTATAACCAGGATCGACACTGAAGATATTCGGGAAAAGAAAAGAAAGGAGTTCATTGCCGCCCACGCCAGTGACGACAACATCTTCACGTCCTAACTCTTGTAGACGTTTAATAACCCCAAGTGCAAGCGTATCACTGGCACAAACAATGGCTTGGGTGTCTTGTTGTAATACGTGATCGACCAACTGATAAGCACTCTCATGGCTAAGTGCTCCGGTCTTAAAGCAAGGCTGGATATTTCTGCTCTGGCACCACAACTGGTAAGCATTCAAACGGGCAAACCCCGTGGTTCTGTCATCAGAATCTACACCGATATAGGCAATACGAGAAAGCGATTGCTGCTCTAGGTGAGAGAGCGCCATATCGATAATGCCCTGGTTATCATAATTAATAGAGGAAACCTCATTCGTATCCATGGCAATCACCACAATACGACTGCCCCACTCAGCGAGGGCCTTCTCATCGCAACCTGTAAAACCAAATACAATCACGCCATCTACATTGCGACGTCTAAGAACCTCAAGATGCTCAATGGTTTTTTGGCGATCAAACTGGCTTTCCATGATCACCACATCATAACCAGCAGAATATAACTCACGAAGCATGGTGCCTACGGCTTGGTTTTCTGATGGTGAATCTAAACGAGAAATGATCACGCCCACCACCTTTTGACTTCCTCCACGCATCGACTGAGCGGATTTGGAAGGAACATAACCTGAATCACGAATGATTTTTTCAACCTTCTCACGCGTTTCTGGCTTTACCTTGGGATCGTTCGTGAGCACACGACTTACCGTCGACTTACCAACGCCAGCCAGTTTTGCGATATCAAGAATGGTGAGTTTTTTGTTCATAGGTGATCAAATAAAGTGGGTAGAAACTTAGGTAAATGAACTTTAACAACAAATAGAGAAAAGGGAAGCCAGTGCTTCCCTTTAAAAATATAGCGATGATGTTATTTGTTTAAATATGCAGGAACGTCAGCAATGCTATCCAATACTACAGTCGCTAGCGCTTCACCCTGCTCAGTAATTGGTTTGCCGGTACGTACAAGAATCTTGGTCCCTACGCCAGCGGCTTCTGCTGCCATCATGTCTTCCGCTTTATCGCCAATCATGACCGATTTTTCCATGTCGATCTTCAGGAAGTCACGTGCAGAAATGAACATACCCGGCTTTGGCTTACGGCAGTCGCAATCTTGCTTGTATTCGCCAATGCCCTCTTCAGAGTGATGCGGGCAGTAATAGAAGCCGTCAAACTCAACGCCGTGATCAACAAAGTTCCAATCCATCCATTGAGTCAGAGATAAAAATCGGTCTTCACTGAATTTACCGCGTGCGATACCAGATTGATTCGTCACAAGAACCAACATGTAACCTTGGTCTTTCAGCGCTTTCGTCGCTTCAAACACACCGTCAATGTACTCAAAATCATGTTCGTCATGAACGTAACCATGATCGACGTTAATCACGCCATCACGGTCGATAAAAACAGCAGGTTTTGCCAAAACGTATTTCTCTATTAGCTCGGTTTAAGCAGATTATTACATACCTTATAAGCTTCAACACTATCTATTTAGATTGACATTGAGACAAATCAGCACGCTACGTCTCAAGAATCGTTGAATCTCGGGGGCTTTCATCTTATGTTCGAAAATACACCTCTGACAGAACCAAGTTCCGATATCAGAACGTTTGCACATTTAGACGTCTAGACGTAAAAATATCTATTGACTTAAATCATCTTAACCCATAGCATCAACTGAAAATTGAGATAGAGCTCAAAATTAAGTTCTGTCAAAAGCCGTTTTTGACAACGAAGTTCCCCATATCTCTATGCAGGTTGAAACATGATAGAAATAGAAAACGTCAATAAAGTGTTCTACCAGGGCAGCAAAGAAATTCTGGCTCTGAAAGACATTAACCTACATATCGCCAAGGGCACCATCTTTGGGGTGATCGGCTCGTCAGGTGCTGGTAAAAGTACTCTGATTCGCTGTGTGAACATGTTAGAGGCTCCGACCTCTGGCTCCATCATCGTAGATGGCGTTGACCTGACCAAACTAAGCAAAACACAACTAGTAGAAACACGTCGTAACATCGGCATGATTTTCCAGCACTTTAACCTGCTGTCGTCTCGTACCGTTTTCGACAACGTTGCCCTACCTCTTGAACTCGCAGGTAAAGATAAATCGCATATCAATGCGAAAGTCACTGAACTACTGAAACTAGTAGGATTAGAAGACAAACATGAAAGCTACCCAGCGAACTTAAGTGGCGGCCAAAAGCAGCGTGTAGCCATTGCTCGTGCATTAGCCTCTGATCCAAGCGTTCTACTTTGTGACGAAGCCACCAGCGCATTAGATCCGGCAACGACTCAATCAATCCTTGAGTTATTAAAGAAGATCAACCGTAAACTCAACATCACTATTTTGCTGATCACTCATGAAATGGAAGTGGTTAAAAGCATCTGTCACGAAGTGGCGATCATCGGTGGTGGCGAACTGGTTGAGAAAGGCACCGTGGGTGAAATTTTTGCTCACCCGAAAACAGAACTGGCGCACGAGTTCATTCGCTCGACTCTGGATCTGTCTATTCCTGAAGATTACCAGGCTCGACTTCAATCAAGCCGTGTTGAGGGTAGCTACCCGCTAGTCCGTATGGAGTTCACTGGCGCAACGGTTGACGCTCCATTGATGTCTCAGATTTCACGCAAATACAATATTGATGTGAGTATCCTAAGTTCAGATCTTGATTACGCCGGTGGCGTGAAATTCGGCATGATGGTCGCTGAACTGTTTGGTAATGAACAAGATGACAACGCAGCAATCGAATACCTGCGTGAACACAACGTGAAAGTAGAGGTACTTGGTTATGTCCTTTAATACGGCTTCTGAATGGCTGAGCCTAAATAGCAATCTACTTCTTGGGGCAACCTGGGAAACGGTATACATGGTTGCAGTTGCGGGTATTGTCGGCTTTGCTATTGGTATTCCTTTAGGCGTTATTTTGCACATCACTAAAAAAGGTGGTCTGCTAGAGAATACTAAGCTTAATAGCACTCTAGGCGCGATTGTTAACGTGGGCCGTTCTGTGCCATTCCTTGTACTGATGGTTGCGATTATCCCAGTGACTAAAATGCTGGTCGGCACCTTTATTGGTACAACCGCAGCAATCGTACCGCTCACCATTGGTGCCATTCCGTTTGTTGCGCGCCTTATCGAAGGTGCCCTACTTGAGGTACCAACTGGCTTAGTGGAAGCGGCACAATCTATGGGTGCCACACCTGTACAAATCATTACAAAAGTTCTGCTACCTGAAGCAATGCCGACTATTGTTAACTCAGTGACAATTACACTCGTAACCTTGGTCAGCTACTCTGCAATGGCAGGTACCGTTGGCGGCGGTGGTTTGGGAGACGTTGCAATCCGTTACGGTTTCCACCGTTACGATGTGACAATCATGGCTGTTACCGTCGTCATGCTCATTGTTCTAGTACAAATTATTCAGTCTATCGGCGACGCAGTGGTACGCCGCGTGGATCACAGATAAGCATCAAATTACATAAATTATAAGGAGATACCGATGAAATTTAGCCTTAAAGGTCTTTTGACTGTCGTAACAGCCGCTTCTGCTCTAGCACTTACTGGTTGTGGTGATAAAGAAGTTGATGTGAACAAAGTAAAAGTGGGTGTTATTGCTGGCGCTGAAGCACAGGTTGCGGAAGTTGCAGCTAAAATCGCAAAAGAAAAGTACAACCTAGACGTTGAGTTGGTGACATTTACTGATTACGTTACACCAAACGCAGCGCTAGACGACGGTTCAGTTGACGCTAACGCATTCCAACACAAGCCATACCTTGATCAACAGATTAAAGACCGTGGCTACAAACTGGCTATCGCAGGTAACACATTCGTTTACCCAATCGCTGGTTACTCAAAGCAAGTTAAATCTGTTGATGAAATCCAAGATGGCGCGCGTATCGCAGTACCAAACGACCCAACTAACCTAGGTCGCGCACTGATCCTTCTACAACAACAAGGTTTGATTGAACTACGTGACGGCGTTGGTCTGCTTGCAACGGTACGTGACATCGTTGGCAACCCTAAAAACATCGAAATCATCGAACTTGAAGCGCCACAACTTCCACGTTCACTAGACGATGTAACGCTATCTATCATCAACACAACATACGCAAGCTCTATCGATCTGTCTCCAGAGCGTGACGGTGTGTTCGTTGAAGACAAAGAATCTCCATACGTAAACCTAGTTGTAGCGCGTGAAGAGAACGTTAACGCTGAGAACGTACAAAACTTCGTGAAAGCTTACCAAACTGAAGAAGTTTACGAAGCAGCGAAAGAGCTATTCAAAGGCGGCGTTGTAAAAGGCTGGTAATATAACCCGTCTTAGCAAACATCTCTGCTGACCATTGCAGAAAGGGCTGATGTGAAAACATCAGCCCTTTTTCTTTTCGATTCAGCAGGAGATACAAAAACCGTTACTTGAGATGGTCCCAAGAGATATTCGAAACAATTCTGCAGTCATCGCACTTAAAGTAGAAGATGTCATGCAAGGGCTCGTCTAATAGCCAGTCACCACCACACTTAGGACACTTACGTGCTTTTTCACTTTCAAGTGACTGGCCACCAACGCGGTATTGATAGTAGTACGTCGGAATTTTAGTGATGTATTCAATACGGCCACGTAAATCCCAACCACGGCGAAACAGGACACTGTCAGAATCACATATCTCGTGCAGCGCGGCATGCTCAGCACGGCATCCGCCCGCCATTTGAATTTCATCACACGCCTGCCATTCCGTTTGCCACTTAATGACCGCTTTATGGTCGCCGTTGAGTGTTGGATCATTGCGGTACAAAGGGATTGGTAATAAGGTTTCACCGCTTCGCAGTGGCGAACAAGTATGTACGTAAGTGGTATAAAGCACCTGCCAGCTTGGTGTCTCTTCTTCTGCTGCTTGTTCAGAGTTCAGATCACGACCAAGCAAGCGCATTTTCGGCGCGAGCAAAGAGGCTTCCGACAAACGATTCATACACACTTTGACAAAGTCTGAATGGTAACGCGGGTGTAGGCTGTCCTGCTCCGGGCAAACCACACGTACAAAAAACTCGCCATCGCCCATCACAATAGGAAACTCACGACCAAGTACCTGGCCGTTATAACGCAGTGCGTCCATTAACCCATTAATCGCCTTATCAACCGCGCTTACGGTAGTGTTATCAAAACACTCAAACTGCAATTCAACAACGTACATGTTTACACCGCAGCTTCTAAATTGGTCAGGAACTCACTGACATTATCGGCAAGAACATCACGCTGAGAAGTACCCAGACGCTCAAGAATGACATTGCCCGTCAAGTTACAGATAGAAATAACATCCAGCTCTGCGTCTGTTGCAGCAATAAAAACGGTTGGTTTAAGCTTGAGACGACGCTGTGTCACCAGATGACCAAGAATGTTCTCTTGTAGGCGGTCGAAATCGTCGTCGCTCCACACCTGCAACAATGTCAGTTCGTTACCCTTCCAGATCGCTTCCATGTCTGCGCTGTATTGCGAACCATAAAAAGCTTTAATGTCATCATGCAACGTCAGCTCAATCGCATTTTCAACATTGGTGAAATCAGCTTGCTCTTCACGCAGACACGCTTTCCATAAGACCGCCCCATCTCGTTTCTCTTCAACACATGGAGATACAAGATCAGCAAGCTCTTCACTGAATGGCAATTCATTGTGCTTATTTTGCCAAGCTTGTTGATAGCGTAGGCTAAAATCTTGTAGCGCCTGAGTAACGGTTTGGGTCATGAAGGTCTCCTATTCCTTGTTTATCTGCCTGCAATATTTGCCAGATAGCAATTAATCAGCGGATTCAGTAAAATTCTCTCCATTCTAATCGAAAACGACCACAAAGTATGAGCAAATATTCCAACGCTAAAGAGCTTGCAGGGCTGACTCTGGGTAAAAAGACCGAGTACGCGAACCAATATGATGCGAGCTTGCTGCAACCTGTACCGCGTAGCCTTAACCGCGATGACCTTGAGTTAGGTGAATCCCTGCCGTTTATGGGTCATGACATCTGGACCTTGTATGAACTGTCGTGGCTCAATAGCAAAGGCCTGCCACAAGTGGCCGTTGCAGAAGTTTACATTCCTGCGACCAGCGCTAACTTAATTGAGTCCAAGTCATTTAAGCTGTACCTGAACAGTTACAACCAAACTCGCTTTGCAAATTGGCAAGAGGTGACCGAGCGTTTAGTACAAGATCTTTCGGCTTGCGCTGGTGAGCAAGTCATTGTTGAAGTAAATCCGGTCACTCATTACACCAATCAGCCTATCGTCACGATGGAAGGTGAATGTATTGATGATCAAGACATCGAAATCAACAGCTACGATTTTGATGCATCCTTACTGGAAGGCGCTGCTGGTGAAGAGCAAGTCGAAGAGACGCTACATAGCCACTTGCTGAAATCAAACTGCCTGATCACCAACCAGCCAGACTGGGGCAGCGTTGAAATTCGCTATCAGGGTGCGAAGCTAGACCGTGAGAAGCTGCTGCGCTACCTCGTTTCTTTCCGTGAGCACAATGAGTTTCATGAGCAATGTGTCGAGCGTATTTTCACTGACCTGATGAAATATTGTCACCCAAGCAAACTGACCGTGTTTGCTCGCTATACTCGCCGTGGTGGTTTGGATATCAACCCTTACCGCTCCACCGAGAACGCCAAGCCAGAGCACAACCACCGCATGGCTCGTCAGTAATTATTCAGTGGTAAAAACAAGTTCGGCAATCTATTGGATTGCCGAACGTTTTTAATACCTAAGCATGGTATTATCAAAAAATCTAAACCAGTTCGAGGGAACGAAAGGATGTTTTGGGACAGATCGCGTATATTCAAATTGATTGGCTTTTTCTGCTTACTGCTGGCACAGCCGCTTCACGCGACCATTTTATCTTCAACTTTACTTAATGAAGCCCAACAACTGGCGGAAATCGATCCCTCACAAGCAAGACAAGCAGCAACCAACTACCTTTTGCAGCGAGAGTTGATAGAACGCAGTGAAAGTGATGGTCCTTCTGCCATGTCCCGTGAAGAAACCGACCGTAGCATCCGAACCCCAAACAGCACCATCGAAGCACATAAAATTATTGCCCAAGCAAACTTCGCTTTGGGGGATGTCAGTGCAGCAATCAAAAGCCTCAATGAAGCGCAAACTCTGGCACAAAAATACGAGCTTCCATACCTGTATCTGGATGTGCAACTGATCCGAAACCAGATGATCTGGACTGGAAATAAAAATTACGCTGCTGCGGAAGAAGCTCTGGACCAAATAGAGAATACGCTTAATCAAGAAGATGCCGTTTTACAGCGTGCTGATAGCATTCGTTATCGCTTGGTCATGCAACGTGCGCTTTTAGCGTCCTATCGTGGTGATAGTGTCAAAGCAGAAAGTTATTATGCCGAAGCAAAAGAGATGCTGGAACAAACTCGCTCCAGCTTGGCACTCATCGATTACTACACCACGGTTGGCGAGTTTTACCTCAACGAGAAAAAATACAATCTTGCGCTTTCTGAGCTTTTATACGGTTACTGGCAATCGATTGAAAGCGATAGTGGGGCCAGGCTGGCCAAAGTAAACCGATTACTGGCAAGACTATTCCAAGAGCGACGCGTATACGATAAAGCAGTCGAGTACTTATCTCAGGCTGCAGACTTTTACGACTCTTACCCAAACTCACCTATCCTGGCGGATGTGCTTGAGCAGATGGGTGACATTTACTTTTATCAGGGTAAATTTAACTTGGCACTGGTCCACTACTTCAATGTATTGGATCACGAGAGTACGAGTAAAAGTATCAACCGCATGATCAATATTCGTCTGAGCCTTGCCGCGACTTACCTTCAACTCTATAACTACGCTCTGGCGGGGCAATATCTGGATAGCTCGACTGAACTGCTCGAATATGCCGACATTCCAGCGCTTAAGGCCAAAGCTGCCCTGCTTCACTCGGGTCTTGCTTATCATCAGAATGACAGTAAAAGCGTAATTGAAAATGCGCAAAAAGCGCTCATGTTCATTGACGCGACGGCTACAGGAAATAACTTTATCAAGCAGCAGTCTTACCGTTATCTTGGGCTTGGCTACGAGCAAGCCGGTGAATACCAGCTTTCGTTACAGGCATATAAAAAATACACCAACTTAGTAAAACTGGAGCAGGTGCAGTTAAACCAGATCAGCGAAGATGCATTCCGTCAGCAAAAAGAGTTCGCAGAGCAGACTATTCACTACGTTGGCTTAACTGAACGCTTGGCACAAGTCGAAGGAGAACACCGTAAATTCCAAAAAATCTCTTTCGCTCTATTTATTACCGTCTTAGTGATGTTTTTGTTCATCATGCGCCGTGGCGTCATCATTCAGCGCCAGTCAGGTCAGATAGATAAACTACGTAATGACCTGTTCACACACTCACGCTCTCGCCTGAATAACTTGCGCATGTTGAATGTAAAACTGTCGCGCTCTTTGAAGAAATCGAGTGACACCTTCGAACAGTGGCAGCTTGGCGAGTTAATCCACGAGCCTCTCAATGACCGTCTGCGCTTTGTGATGATCGACCTGCCTTTCTTACGCAGTATGTACGTTCAAAATGGTTACAAAGCAGGGCTGGAGTTAGAGCGAGCGTTTGGTGAGTTCCTGGCAGAAAAGATCAAAAAGCCCGCTCGTTTGTATCACTTCTCAGATGCGAACTTGCTTTACATCGAACCCAACGCTGATAGAGACGCGTCAGCAGAAATGATGTTTGATAAGTTTCAGGCTTGGGTGGATGACTTTGCTAATCAGCATAATGTTAATCGTACTATTCGCATGGGAATCAGTGACTACCCGTTCCTGCCACGAGCCTACACGGCAATTAATGATGCAGAGCTGCTGGATTTACTCCTACTGGCAACGCATATTGCGCGAGAAATCAGCTTGCAAGATAAACAAAGCCATTGGGTATTCCTCAAAGCTATTGATAACGCGCCAGCAGCGAGCTTTGCAACCGGCGACATAAGAAAAGCGTGTCAGCACGCTATCAATCAAGGGTTAATCAAGATTCACTCTTCATACAAGAATGAGGATGACATCAAGAAAATATTAAAAAATGGATAATTAAGCGCCACTTAGGATTAATAACTGATGACGCTATAAGGTTTTTTGTTATTATCAAGTGACCGTCATCTCACATGGATTTAAACGTAGTCGTTTCATGGGAATCTTGGAATCCGATATTCAGGCACAGCTGCATCAGTTAAGTTGTCAACTTGATCAACTTAAACTGACACATCGCGATAGTTCGCTGAAGTTTAAACGTGAGCAACAAATCCTTAAACGCGTTCTGGCGTCTTTGTCGTCTGCATGTCCCGGTTCTGATGCGCAACTATCCAGCTACTTATCAGAAATTCAGCAAGAGCTACAGCATAAAACGGATATCAGTGCGTTAATCCCTCGTTTAGCGATATTAGAGAGAAAGCTTAAACAGCAATCCAGAGCCATGGAAAAACAGAGCGACCATCTCGACGAACAGATCAAACGCAGTGGTGAAACGCTGCAACGAGTGACTGGTTTACCCGCCCAGCTAAAGCGCGAACTGCGTAATCTGATGAGCTTTTCTGAAGCGAACTCTGTGACCAATGTCGATCAAGCGACCAAACTGCTCAGTATTTATGAACGTGCGCTGAAAATCATCGCTTCTAACTCACGTTTGCATTTAACTGAGTTTGAGAATACTCCAGAGAAGTCTCAGCTTGAGTCTCTTGCGAGCGATCTGCAGCACACCATTACGGAGCTGGATTTTGAGGGTGAGTGTGGCGAAAAACTACTCGATATCCGCGCTAAGCTCCTGATGGGAGTGAATGCAGAGTCTTTAGTGGAACTAACTCTGGTAACCTTAAAGTTAGTGGTAGAAGCCACTAAATTTGAACGAGAAACCTCCAGTCAATTTCTCGACCAACTCAATACAGCCCTTGCAAGTAACCTGAAAACTATCCATCAAAACGCCGATCAGCATCAAACCTATTTTGAGCACCGCCACGAGCTAAACTCGGAAATGAATAGTTTGGTTGAGCGCAGTCAACGCTCGTTGAATCAAGCTCAGGATTTATCAGAGCTCAAGAAAGAGATGGCACCACTGCTGGCTAAAATGGCATCACTATCGGAACGTTTGGAAATGACGGAAGCTCGTGAACAAGCATTGCAAGAGCGAATGACTTACAGCAAAAACCAGCTGGAAGCCGTCTTTGAAACCACACAAGACTACCGCCGCCGCTTGGATGACCAGACTCAGCGCCTGCTGCTTGATCCATTGACCAAGGTATACAACCGCACCGCATTTAACGATCGCCTCGAACTGGAATATCGACGCTGGGTACGTTCTCAAAGAAACTTACGTCTGGTCATGTTTGATGTCGACAACTTTAAAGCTGTAAACGATAGCTATGGCTATACCGCCGGCGACAAAGCACTCAAAATCATTGCCCGTACCATCAGTAAACGAGTCTCCGAATTAGAGACGGTTGCTCGCTTCGGCGGAGAAGAGTTTATCTTGCTTATTCCGGAGCAGTCGGAAGAGTACACATTAGAATTAATGAAAAGCATCCAGCGTGAAATCGGCCAGCTGCCGTTTAAATTCCGAGAGCAAAGCATCATGATCACCCTAACCGCGGTTTCTACTTCATTTCGAGAGTCTGACTCTCCGGAGCAGGTACTCGGTCGTCTCGGAAAAATGGTACGCGAAACTAAAAAGCTTGGAAAAAACCAGCTCAACTGGAGCTGAATCGTTCAAAATATAAGCAAACAAACAGATTTCATCCCTTAAGTTTACTTATATCCACCATTTTTCAACGAGTTATCACATTTCTTCCATTCCAGTCTGCTAAGCTTCAATTATCCAGCCTTCCAATCACCACTCACAAACGACACGTATAAACCAAAGGTGATGGAGTACTTTACCTCAAATATAATCACAACAAGGAGGCGCTATGATTACCCATATCAGCCCCGCAGGTAGCATGGATTTGCTATCCCAACTGGAAGTTGAGCGTTTAAAAAAGACCGCATCGAGTGATCTTTACCAACTTTACCGAAACTGTACATTAGCGGTCTTGAACTCAGGCAGCCATACCGATAATTCAAAAGAGCTGTTAGACCGATACCAATCCTTTGATGTTGATGTGCTTCGCCGTGAACGTGGCATCAAATTAGAGTTGACCGATCCACCAGAGCACGCTTTTGTCGATGGTGAAATGATTAAGGGGATACAGGAGCATCTGTTTTCAGTCTTACGCGATATCGTGTATGTGAATATGCACCTGGCTGACAGTCAACGTTTAAACCTGACGAATCCTGTTCATATTACTAACCTGGTATTTGGTATCTTACGCAATGCCAGAGCACTTACGCCAGGCATCGCCCCTAATCTGGTGGTTTGCTGGGGCGGACACTCTATCAACGCAGTAGAGTATCAATACACCCGAGAAGTGGGTAACGAGTTAGGCCTACGAGAACTGAATATTTGTACCGGTTGTGGACCTGGTGCGATGGAAGGGCCAATGAAAGGGGCAGCCATCGGCCATGCTAAACAGCGTTATACCGAGCAGCGCTACTTAGGCCTGACCGAGCCGTCTATCATCGCGGCTGAACCGCCAAATCCGATCGTGAATGAGTTGGTGATCATGCCAGACATTGAAAAACGTCTGGAAGCCTTTGTCCGTATGGCACATGGCATTGTGATATTTCCGGGTGGTCCTGGAACCGCAGAGGAGCTGCTCTACATTCTGGGTATTATGATGCACCCAGAAAATGCCGATCAACCAATGCCAATCGTACTGACTGGGCCTAAGGAAAGTGAGGACTACTTCCTTGCGATCGATGAATTTATTCGTGACACGCTTGGAGAAGAAGGTCGTAAACATTACCAGATCGTGATTGATAATCCGTCAGAAGTTGCCCGGATTATGAAGCGCGGCATGGATGATGTTCGCACACATAGAAAAGAAAAAGGCGATGCCTACAGTTTCAACTGGTCACTAAAAATCGAGCCGCACTTCCAGTTACCATTTGAGCCAAATCATGACGCAATGGAACAATTGGATCTGCATATGGATCAGGAACCTCAAGTTCTCGCAGCAAACTTACGTCAGGCGTTTTCAGGCATTGTTGCTGGTAACGTAAAAGCGGAAGGCATTAAAGAAATCGAAGCGAAAGGTCCGTTCACCATCCATGGGGAACCAATACTGATGAAGAAGCTCGACAAATTACTGCAAGACTTCGTCGATCAACATCGGATGAAATTACCCGGTGGCACCGATTATGAACCTTGCTACCGAATCGCTCATCCTGAAAATGATGGTCGATAGTCAGGCTAGCATTCGTTACACTAGGGGCATTACGCCCCTTTTTTACTGCTAAGTCATTATGTCTATTCATCTTGTTATTATTGATGCCCTAAATCTGATCCGTCGAGTGCACTCCGCTCAACCCGATCCCACTGACATAGCAAGAACCATTACCACTACCCAAAGAACGCTGACTCGGATCCTGTCTGAGGCGCAGCCAACCCATATCATTGCGGTATTTGATCATCATGAGCAAGACCGAGGTTGGCGTGCCGAGATACTGCCGGACTACAAACAAAACCGAAAGCCAATGCCGGAGCCGTTAATGCAGGGCCTCGATGCGATTCAGCAAGCTTGGTGGGAACAAGGTATTGACTCATTGTTGTCTGACGGCGATGAAGCCGATGACTTAGTAGCAACACTGGCAACCAAAGTCGCTGGGCATGGAGAAAAGGTCACCATTGTTTCGACCGACAAAGGCTACTGCCAACTGCTTTCTCCGACATTACAAATCCGTGATTACTTCCAGCACCGTTGGCTAGATGAGCCATTCATTGAAAAAGAGTTTGGGGTGAAACCAAGTCAGTTGGCTGATTATTGGGGGCTGGCTGGCATCAGCTCTAGTCAGGTTCCGGGCGTTCCGGGTATCGGGCCTAAAGCCGCAAAAGAAATTCTGACCCAATACGACGATATTGAAGCAGCTTACGCCAGTGACGAATTAGTACCAAAGTATCGAAAAAAACTGGATGAGCATATCGAGTCGGCCCGCCTATGTAAGAAGGTCGCAGCACTAAAATGCGATATTGAGCTTGGCTTCAATCTGCAAGATATTCGCTTTACCGGGCCAAACAAAGCCGAATAAAATTGTTCCAGCCAATAAAAAAGCTCCTGAAAATAGGAGCTTTTTTAATATCCGTTCAACTCGCTTAATTAGTATGGCGAGATGTTCGATAAGCACTGGATGTGAATAGTGATCTCTTCACGGTCATGGTACAGGTGTTTAGCTTGCAGCTTGAACTTCACCTTGTTCTCAATCAGGAACATTTTCAGGTTTTCAAGATCTTGCAAAACCTCGTCATAACGACCTTTCATTGGCAGCTTGAGGTTAAAAATGGCTTCTTTTGCCCAACCTTTTAGTAACCACTGTCCCATAAGATGTGCCACGCGCGCTGGTTTCTCAACCATGTCACACACAATCCAGGTGACATTCTTGCGGTCTGGTTCAAACTTAAAGCCATCCACCATGTGGTGTTTGATCTGGCCAGTTTCCATCAGACTGTCTGCCATCATGCCATTATCAACACAGTGCACAAACATCGAGCGCTTGACCAGTTGGTAGGTCCAGCCACCCGGACACGCACCTAAGTCTACACCCCACATACCCGGAGCCAAACGCTCATCCCACTCTTCACGTGGAATAAATACATGGAAGGCTTCTTCAAGCTTTAACGTTGAACGGCTTGGTGCATCTGCTGGGAACTTCAGACGAGGAATCCCCATGAAGAATTGTGAGTTATTACCCGGGAATGAGTAACCCACGTAACAATGACCCGGTGCAACAAAGCAAATATGTAATACTGGCTTCTTAGCGTTGTCTTTATCCCACATCAGGCCTTTTCCACGCATAGCCTGACGCATCGGCACAGTAAACTTACGGCAGAATTTTAGTAGCTCTTTCGCTTCATTGGTGTCCGGCGTTTCAATACGCAGATCACCACAGCGAGGGAAGTCTTCGACTTCAGACAACGCCTCAAGAATTGGACTGATACGATCTTCGCTTGGCAAAGATTCACATTCGGCTGCAACAGCAAACATTTGGCGAGCAAAGATCAACGAACTGAAGTCGAGACCTTTTACCAGTTTGTCTGCGTCTCCATCTTGGTAACACTCGAAGACAACATAACCTGAGTTTTTCTTCACACGAGGGAAGCCGTACACTTCCAACTGTGTCGCTTTGTCCTGAATTTCACCAGCACACTCTTTCTCAAAGCCTGAACGGCAATAGAGCATTAGTTGTTTCACTTGGAGACCTCTTTGATATTAAACGCAGCAAAAAAGAACAAACACCAGCCGATCATGAACATCAACCCTCCCAATGGAGTAATCGGTCCAAACCATTTAATGCCTGTCAGCGCCAGCGCGTATAGACTGCCGCTAAAACAAAAGATGCCGATGATAAAGCAAATTGCAGCGATGAAAAAATACTTTTGCGCTTTTTGTTCTAAATTCACCAACAGTAGAATGGCACAAAATGCGATCGCTAAAGTATGGATGAACTGATACAGCACACCCGTTTGAAATACATCAAGAAGATACGGCGCAAGTATTGCTTTTAAACCGTGGGCAGCGAATGCCCCTAGCGCAACAGAAACTAATCCAGACAAACCTGTAAAGGAGAGTAACCACTTACTTTTCACTGTACACCTCGTTAATAAAACGCGCTAAGTGTTCAACCGCTAAAGCAATATTGCCCTCTTCGGTATACCCCGAGCGCTTGCGTGGTTTAAAACTGTGGTCACCATCTGGTACAAAAGTGACTGACACCTGATCAGATAACGTGAAGTTTTCAAACTCTTCACGCTTTCCAAAGGTATCTCGCTCGCCTTGAAGAATCAGTGTTGGTTTCTCAAGCGTTGCCAGATGTTCACCTTTGTAGTTTTCTGGCTTGCCCGGTGGGTGAAAAGGAAAACCTAAACAGGCAATACCCGCCACCAGCGTATTTTCAGCCAACAAACTCGACATACGCCCGCCCATAGATTTACCGCCAATAACAACTGGTGTACTAGCAAAGTGAGTGATCAATTCTTCGTAGGCTTCGAGCAGCTTTGGCGCACGATCTGGCGGACGCTTTTTGCCATCTTCGGCACGTTTCATCATGTAAGGGAAATTAAACCGGACGACACGAATGCCCTGTTCGACTAATCCTTTAGCAACTGCGGCCATGAAGTCGTGCTCCATCCCTGCCCCAGCGCCATGGGCAAAAATAAATAACGGTCCACTTTCCGGCCCCTCAACTATCCACTGGCTCATCCAATACTTCCTCTTGTTCTTTTCTCGCTGTTGCAAGCATCCAGTCACGGAACGTTGCGATACGCCCCATGTCCGCTTGCTGCTCATGACAAACCACGTAGAACGCATTCTTCGATATCAACACCTCATCAAATGGTGCGATAAGTCGTCCTGCTTCCATTTCTGGCTGAGCTAACACGTTATTTCCTAGCGCAACACCTTGTCCATGCACAGCCGCCTGTAACACCATTGTTGAATGGCTAAAAATAGGGCCATGATTTACATTGATGCCTTCGATGTTGTAGTGGCGAGTAAACTGCTTCCAATCTTTACGCGAAGTATCATGTAACAAAGTGTGTAATCTAAGGTCATTGAGAGATTCTAACGGCTTCGTCCCCAATAGTAATGAAGGCGAACAAAGCGGAATCAAAAATTCTTGATACAACTTGTCTGCACGTAAACCAGGCCAGTTACCACGTCCGTAATAGATAGCGACATCGACGTCGTCGGTCAGTGAGCCTTCATCCATGTCTACCGCTTTAATCCTGACATCAATGTCTGGCTCCTGAGCGTTAAAGTCGGCCAACCGTGGCACGAGCCACTGAATAGCAAAACTTGGCGGCAAACTGATCGTCAAAGCACCTTTTTCACTACGTTCCAATACTTTATCGGTCGCTTCTGCAATAGAAGTAAAAATATCCTTGATGTCTAAAAAGTAACTTTGCCCTTCTTCCGTGAGTAGCAAAGAGCGGTTTCTGCGGCGAAATAGCTTGAGTGATAGAAACTCTTCCAGCGCTTTGATCTGGTGACTCACTGCAGCTTGGGTGACGAAAAGCTCTTCGGCCGCACGAGTAAAACTAAGATGACGTGCTGCTGCTTCAAATACTCGAAGAGAATTCAAAGGAGGCAATCTGCGAGACATAAGGAACCTCAAATAGGATTAGTTTTTTTTATCTGAAACATTATAAAATCTCCGTTGCCGAACAGCCAGATAAATTCTATATTTCACCCCGCAACACGGGCCTGAACGGCTTGATTTCTCTATAAATCAATTGGCTTCGTTGTTGCGATGTTGTGTTTGCAAACTCGTTTTTCGAGTTAGGTAGATTTCTACCAAAATGTTTTGTCTACTATCCCTGGGACAAAACAATACTTCCTGTATTTATTTTTGACCTGTCTGTCAAATTTCTTACACCGCCTGTTTAGGCGGTGTTTTTTTATCTGAATTATCTAAGTTTAACAAAATAACAAACTAATCCATAAAATAATGTCAGTTTGATTCACTGCTTGGTCAACTCAACCTTGCAAGGCTGCCTTAGTGACACTTCAACTATCCCCACAGCGTCATTACACTAACTAGCATTGTGATAGATACTGAACAACCTAGCATCTCTCCTACCTAGATAAAACTCTCTCGACTTCATCCTTGGAATAGAGCTCATCGTTTTTCGCTCTGTTCGGATTAATTAACGTTATATCAGTAGTCATGATAAAGATTGCGAGTCACTTCAATTTAACGACTCGGAAACCTTTCCAAAGACTGAATAAAAGACATAAAAAAACGCAAACTGATCACTCAGTTTGCGTTTAGAAAGTCTTCTTGTTTTCGCCTTACTATGGGCGGTAAACCTTCACGTTGTTAAAGCCCTGCTCTTGCAAGTAAAGCGCTTGCAGTCGGCTCATCACACCACGGTCACAGTACAACAGGTAAGTCTTGTCTTGGTCCAAGTCACCAAACTGAGTACCCAGTTTGTAGAACGGGATGTGTTTGATATCAACACCGTCGATTTCGAGAGGGTTGTCGTCTTCCTCTTCAGGACTACGGATATCAAGAACAATCGCATGCTCTTCAACAGCCTGAACCTGTTCGACTTCTGGTGCCGCTTTTTCAGATTCTTTCGCGATATCACGAATATCCATAACACGCGCTTCTTTCACCACATTTTCCAAAATGGTGAAATCAAAATTCGCTTCTTCAGCTTCCAGCTTCGCTTTGACTGCTTTAACTGTCGGCTTCTTAGAAATGACACCACAGTATTCAGGCATCGTCTTCGCGAAGTCTTCAGTACCAATTTCACGCGCCAGGTTGATGATGTCTTCTTTGTCCCAGTTAATCAGAGGACGCAGAATCAGAGTGTCTGTCACGTTATCAATGTGGCGAAGGTTTGTTAGCGTTTGGCTAGAAACCTGACCCAATGCTTCACCTGTTACCAGAGCTTCAATCTTGAATTTCTGAGCAACCATACCTGCGGCACGCATGAACATACGCTTCAGAATGACGCCCATCTGGCCATCATCTACTTTCTCAAGAATCTCAGCCACAACAGGTTCGAAATCAATCGAGATAAAGCGAACTTTTGCTGAAGAACCGTACTTATTCCATAGGTAGTGGGAAACCTGTTTAACACCGATTTCGTGCGCAGGACCACCTAAGTTAAAGAAGCAGTAATGTACTTTTGAGCCACGCTTAATGTGCAGGTAGCTTGATACGCCTGAGTCAAAACCACCCGAGATCAGGCTTAACACATCTTCTTGTGTACCTAGCGGGAAGCCACCAAGACCTTTATGGCGCGCAAGAACCTGGTTCAGTTTGTCACCCGACACTTCTACCTTAACGGTTACGTCTGGGTTGCGCAGTTTCACGCTCGCGCTTTCGACAGCTTGGTTCAAACCACCACCAACGTAACGTTCCAGCTCAATCGAGGTAAAGTCATGTTTGCCACGACGCTTAGCGCGAACCACGAAAGTTTTGTTTTCAATCAGAGGACGGCTTAGCTCAAGCACTTGCTCAAAGATATCGTGCAGATCTTTAAACTCAGACTGTTTTACTTCCAGTACATGATGGATACCTGGAGTGTGAGTCAGAATTTCTAGCACTTCCGCGTAGTATTCGTTGCTCTCAGAGGTCACTTCAATGTGATCGCGACGGTTAAATACTGCGACAGATTCCGTACGGCTCTTGACGATATTACGAATGTTACACTCTAAAATCTTTGTGAAGCGCTTACGCACAGATTCACTTTTTACAAAAATTTCTGGATGGGGCTTTACAATAAATTTCATAGTCTTGTTCGCAGGTTAGTTTCGCAATCAACAGAGAGTGATACTCAACTTCGATACTTCATACGCAGTAACACCACGTCTTGGTCACAAAAGATTGTCTGAGCTCACTTCAAAGGCGCAAGATTATATACCCAAATAGCCTCAAGATGCTAGGTTCAGCGAGATTGACTTGGTTCACAGGCGCGGCAACGATTTGAAGATCTAGTGGTTCTAAATCAAAAAGCGTTAACAAAGTCTGTGGACCTAGTCAGCTCGCCCTTCGGGAGCGTGTCACGGACACAATTTCTGTGTCAAATAACTAGGAAAGAGCTCGCTATTCCACTGCGTTATTTTCCTTGAACTTGAGTCAGTGACAACGTTCTGAAACCTGTATCTTGAAGCCATTTGGGTATACACCCAAGCGGTTTGGAAAGACAAAAAAAGCGAGCAATCTGCTCGCTTTCTTATCTCTCCGCTGACTTTAAAGCCAAGCCGAGTTATTGAATAACCGGCACTTCATCGCTGTAGAGTGGTTCACCCTGCATAATGCTGATTTCCACACGTCGGTTAAGGGCACGATTATCATCGGAGTCATTTGGAACCAGCGGTTCAGTGTCAGCCATTCCTCGCACTCGTAAACGTTGATGAGAAAACCCTCTCACCTTCTCCATCTCCTGCGCGACAGAGACTGCACGTTGAGAGGAGAGATCCCAGTTAGAGCGGTACAGTTCAGAATCCAGCACTTGGTTATCGGTGTGGCCAGAGATTCTCACAATGCCCGGTACGTCTTTGACCAGTTCAGCAATTTGGCGTACCAAAGGACGGAATTTAGGTTGTAAGAACGCGGAGCCTTCTGGGAACGCGCCCTTTTCACGCATGCGAATCACGATCTGTTGACCTAAGTTTTCGACTTCGATCGCCCCCTGATCGATCTCTCGCTCTAGCGCTTTCTTGATGCTCTCCATCAAGGTTTCCATCTCTTGCGACATCATCTGCGACTGCTGCTGTTGCACGTCGGATTCTGCTGCCTGGTTGTCTCTTGTCGATGTCTCCGGTGACTGGCCACCGGTTAATTTTCCTTGATCACGCTTACTTCCACCTGAACGATCCGATTCACCTTCATGGAATTCCAATGTTTGCTGCGTGATGTCCATGGTTTGCTGCATAATCACGTCGATCGGCGTTGGTTCTGGACGTCCCGGTCTGAACTCCTGAGCAATAATGCTGGTTCCTTTCGGGATATCTTTTACTTCGAGCTGACTTTGTACCCCAAAGGCGAATTTCATTGAGCCTGCAATCTGCTTAAATTTGAGCACATCCATCTCCGAGAACGAGAGCAGCAGTACAAAGAAACACATCAATAGTGACATTAAGTCAGCGAATGTCCCCATCCACAAAGGAAGTCCTGGTGGCGGACAATCACATTTATTATCTTCATCATCCATCACAACGCTCCTGATTACTCACCTATCTCTAGGGCGCGCTTGCCTTCATTGAGATAGTTCTTCAGGTAACTGTCGATGACTCGCGGGTTCTGACCGTCCTGTATGGCGAGAACTCCATCCATAATAAGACGACGATTCAACGTTTCTTGATCACGTCGTAAAGAGAGTTTGTCAGCTATCGGGAAAAACACCATGTTGGATAAAATAGCGCCATAAAGCGTGGTCAAAAGAGCAACGGCCATCGCGGGTCCAATGGATTTAGGGTCATCCATATTAGACAGCATCGCAACCAGACCCACTAACGTACCAATCATTCCCATCGCGGGCGTAACATCACCAAATGCACGGAATACGCCAGTACC
Organism: Vibrio natriegens NBRC 15636 = ATCC 14048 = DSM 759; assembly: GCF_035621455.1. Lineage (NCBI taxonomy): Bacteria > Pseudomonadati > Pseudomonadota > Gammaproteobacteria > Vibrionales > Vibrionaceae > Vibrio > Vibrio natriegens. The sequence continues at coordinate 724,498 of NZ_CP141822.1, read as the reverse complement.
TTGTGTGTGTCGCTCACCAGTCAGCGCAATATCTTTTTTTAAAGCAGCACGAACCACATCAGCATCGTGACCATCCACCAACAGGTCGATGCCTTTTTGCATAAAGCTGTTATTTATTTCCATCTCTTCTAATGCGAGAAAGCCACCTTTACGTGCCGCATCTGCCATCTCTACAATTTTCGCAATCAAGTCTTCTGGCTCATCCGCCTTGAAAAGAAATGCTTTACCCGCAATTTTTGCCGCCCCAAAGAACTGCCCGATGGTGAACTTCATCAGCACGACAAAGGTAGAGCCGCCAACAACGATAAGGATTGATGTTACATCGACGAACATACCGATGCTGCCACCGAGCACCATCGCCATCACAACGAATGCAATACCACCTATCAAACCTATTAGGGTTGCTAAATCCACAAAGCACTCCTCTCGCTCTTTTTATCTATTGCTAACGAATTACTCCTTGTATCGACAACTTGCGGAGAACTTTTAGAAAAATCTTAGCTAGCAGATCACAAATTGATACCAGTAATCTTTAGTAAAATGGGCACTTTCGTCGCTTAGACACATTTAGAGCCAATTTTGTGACAATTATGTAAGGTTAAATTTGACCAAGTTACTAGGCTAAGGTAACTTTCGTGCATCTTATGAGAGGCTGACTTAAGGCAGAGAAGAGATGGCGGTTAAGAAACCAGAAAACATGACCTTCGAAGCAACCATTGAAGAGCTTGATAGCTTGGTTGATCAATTAGAAAATGGCGATCTTGCTCTAGATGATGCCTTACGTAAATTTGAACGAGGTATTGCCTTAGCTCGTGCTGGCCAAACAAAGCTAAGCGACGCTGAACAACGCGTAAGTATTCTTCTCAGCGAAGATGATGAAGCACCACTGAGTGACTTCAATCCAGATTCAGAATAATTATTAGTAGTGAGCGATGTGATGCAACAGACATTGACTTCTTTCCAACAAAGAAACAATCAGCAATTAAACTTGTGGCTAGAACAGCTTCCTTATCAAGAACTTCCATTGATTGATGCAATGAAATATGGCCTTTTGCTAGGCGGGAAACGCGTTCGCCCTTTTCTTGTTTACATCACAGGCCAAATGTTCGGTTGTAAACCTGAAGATCTGGACACACCAGCCGCAGCGATTGAATGCATTCACGCTTACTCACTTATTCATGATGACCTGCCAGCGATGGATGACGATGAGTTACGCCGTGGTCAACCGACTTGCCATATTAAGTTCGATGAAGCGACCGCAATACTGACTGGTGACGCTCTACAAACGCTCGCCTTTACTATTTTGGCAGATGGTCCTTTAAATCCAGAAGCAGAAAGCCAGCGTATCAATATGATAAAAGCTCTGGCTCATTCGTCTGGCTCTAACGGCATGTGTGTCGGACAAGCACTGGATTTAAGTGCAGAGAATCGTCAAATTTCTCTCGAAGAAATGGAAGAAATCCATCGTAAAAAGACCGGAGCCCTAATTGACTGTGCGGTTAAATTAGGCGCTTTGGCCGCTGGTGATAAGGGTATCGCAGTTTTACCTCATTTAGAGCGCTATTCGAAAGCAATTGGTTTGGCGTTTCAGGTTCAAGACGATATTCTTGATATCATTAGTGACACAGAAACATTGGGTAAGCCTCAGGGTTCTGATCAAGAACTCAATAAGAGCACTTACCCTTCCCTGCTGGGTTTAGAGGGAGCGATAGAGAAAGCTCACTCTCTGTTACAGGAAGCACTTCAAGCATTGGAAGCTATCCCATACAATACTCAGTTACTTGAAGAGTTCGCCCGATATGTCATCGAGCGCAAAAATTAACACTATAAGCGCGCATTTATATGACTCTTGATATTTCAAAATACCCAACACTGGCGTTAGCAAATACACCGGAAGAGTTGCGTCTTCTTCCTAAAGAAACATTACCTGCTCTGTGTGATGAGCTTCGAACGTATCTGCTAAATTCAGTGAGCCAATCAAGCGGACACTTAGCGTCTGGCTTAGGCACAGTAGAGCTCACAGTTGCCCTGCATTATGTATATAACACACCAGTAGACCAGTTAATCTGGGATGTTGGTCATCAGGCTTACCCACATAAAATCCTGACCGGACGTCGTGACAAAATGCCGACCATCCGTCAGAAAGGCGGGCTTCACCCATTCCCTTGGCGCTCAGAGAGCGAATACGACACGCTGTCGGTTGGTCACTCTTCCACTTCAATCAGTGCTGGACTTGGCATGGCCATCAGTGCACAGAAAGAAGGTAAAGGGCGTAAGGTCGTGAGTGTTATTGGTGACGGCGCCATTACCGCGGGTATGGCATTCGAAGCAATGAACCACGCTGGCGATGTTCATCCAGATATGCTGGTGATTCTGAACGATAACGAAATGTCGATTTCAGAAAACGTTGGTGCGCTAAACAACCACTTAGCGAAATTACTGTCTGGTAGCCTGTATACGTCGATTCGCGAAGGCGGTAAAAAAGTGCTTTCTGGCGTTCCGCCAATCAAAGAGCTGGTTCGCCGTACTGAAGAACACCTCAAAGGCATGGTTGTCCCTGGCACGCTATTCGAAGAGTTCGGATTTAACTACATCGGCCCAATTGATGGGCATGATGTCAATGAACTGGTTCAGACTCTGAAGAACATGCGTGAGCTGAAAGGCCCTCAATTCCTGCACATCATGACCAAAAAAGGCAAAGGTTATGAGCCAGCAGAGAAAGACCCTATCGGTTACCATGCTGTACCAAAGTTCGCACCATCAAATAACAGCTTGCCAAAGAGCAGCGGTGGTAAACCAACGTTCTCAAAGATCTTTGGTGACTTCCTATGCGATATGGCCGCGCAAGATCCTAAGCTGATGGCGATTACGCCAGCAATGCGTGAAGGTTCTGGCATGGTGCGTTTCTCTAAAGAGTTCCCAGAACAGTATTTCGATGTTGCTATCGCTGAGCAGCATGCAGTGACGCTCGCTACTGGTATGGCGATTGCTGGCAATAACCCAATCGTTGCCATTTACTCGACCTTCTTACAACGCGGTTATGATCAGCTCATCCACGACATCGCAATTATGGATTTGCCTGTCATGTTCGCTATCGACCGAGCAGGTTTGGTTGGTGCTGATGGTCAGACTCACCAAGGTGCGTTTGACTTGAGCTTCATGCGCTGCATTCCAAACATGGTGATCATGGCACCGAGTGACGAGAATGAATGTCGTCAAATGCTATACACTGGTCACAAGCACACGGGTCCGAGCGCAGTTCGTTACCCTCGTGGAAACGGTATGGGAACCGACATCGAAAGTGAATTTACCGCACTTGAGATCGGTAAAGGCCGAATAGTGCGTCAAGGTGAGAAAGTCGCGATCCTGAGCTTTGGTACCTTCTTGGGGAATGCGTTAGAAGCGGCTGAAAACCTTAATGCAACGGTTGCTGACATGCGCTTTGTTAAGCCGTTAGATGAAGAACTGATTCGTCAGCTAGCGAGCGAACACGATGTACTCGTGACACTGGAAGAGAATGCGATTGCTGGCGGTGCCGGTGCAGGTGTTCTTGAATTCATGATGAAAGAAAAAATCATCAAGCCAGTACTCAACCTTGGCTTACCTGATAAGTTTGTTCATCAAGGCACTCAGGATGAGCTGCATGAAGAGCTTGGTCTGGATGCGAAAGGGATTGAACAATCCATCAACGATTATCTGGCGAAGTAATCTTCACTGAAGCATATAAAAACAAAGGGATGCACTATCGCATCCCTTTTTAATTCACTTGCGTTTAATGACTGACTAACTCATCCAACCTGCGTAGTGGGCGACTAAAAACAGTACAATGCCCGCCATAATGCCCGCGACAATGTCATCGATCATGATGCCTAATCCACCATGCACTCGCTTATCAAGCCAGCCGATAGGCCAAGGCTTAACCATGTCGAAGAAACGGAACAAGATGAAACCAGTGAGTAGCCACTTCCATTCGGTTACCGGGATATTCAGTGCCGGCATAATACTCATCGTAATCCAAAAGCCAGCGAATTCATCCCAGACGATCGAACCATGATCGTGAACTTTCATGTCATCAGACGTCACCTGACAGATTTTCACGCCAATTACGCATGATATGAGTACCACGACGACATAAGCAGAAAACGGCAGTTGAGCTAACAACAAAAAGAAAGGTACCGCAGCTAATGTCCCCATCGTTCCCGGAACAACAGGCGACAAACCGCTACCAAACCCTGTTGCCAATAAATGCCACGGATTCTTTAACGAAATAAGAGAAAGAGGGTTGGTCATATCCTTAAACCTATAACTGCTAGTTTGGTTTCAATCGTGGTTACTTAAAGTGGTCGAAACCGCTTAAGTCCCAGTCAAGAGGTTGATTGTTGTCGTGAAGCTCAAAAGTACCATTCGGTCGAATCTGACCAATGCATGTCACCTTACAGCCAATATGGGACAGAGTACTTTGTAACGAGCCATGGTTTTGCTCTGAGACGGTAAAACACAACTCGTATTCTTCACCACTCGATAAAGCATACTGCTGTGCGCTGACCTTATCATCTAAAAACTGCGCCAGATCCGAAGATATAGGCAATTGAGAGACATCGATACTGACACCGACCTGTGACCGCTTCAGTATGTGCTTGATATCGGATATCAAGCCATCGGAGATATCGATAGCAGAAGATGCAAGACCAACTAGTGCTTGTCCCGCTAAAACACGTGGCGTACTCAAGTAATGCGCTTTTTCCAAACTCTCCGCACCTACGCGTGTACGAAGAGAGTTGTCTAAGATAACATCCAGTCCAGCTTTCGCATCGCCAAGACAGCCTGTTACATAAACCCAGTCGCCTACTTTCGCCCCAGAACGAGTTAACGCTTTTCCTTGCGGGACAAATCCCTGCACAGTCAATGTTAAACTCAAAGGCCCTTTGGTGGTATCCCCGCCGATAAGTTGAATACCAAAATAATCAGCAAGTTCAAAGAAGGCATCACAGAAAGGCGCAAGCCACTCTTCGTCAGGCTCCGGCATCGTTAACGCAAAACTCACCCACGCAGGCGTCGCGCCCATCGCGGCTAAGTCGCTGATGTTTGAAGCGAGTGCTTTGTGCGCGACCCAAGCAGGGTTCGCGTCAGGAAGAAAGTGTGTCCCCGCAACTAAGGTATCGGTGCTGATCGCAATATGCACATTATCTGGTGCTTTGACCAGTGCACAATCATCCCCTGCAGCAAGGTGAACATCTTTTCGTTGGTTTTGACGACCAACAAAGTACTTGTCTATTAAGCTAAATTCACCAGACATAATTTGTTTTTCTTTTTATATAAACGCTTTTGATATAAAAAAGGTCAGCATATGCTGACCTTTTTACTGAAGAAATCGTTATTTCTTACGTACGTGAGGTGCTGCTTTATCCAGCACACCATTCACAAATTTGTGACTGTCTTCGGCAGCGAACACTTTTGCAAGTTCAATCGCTTCGTTGATCACGACTTTGTAAGGCACATCTTCGCGACGAGTCATCTCGTACATAGCAAGGCGAAGAAGAGCAAGTTCCATCATATCCAGATCCTGCATTGGACGCGAAATGTATGGACGAATTTTACTATCTAGCTCAGCGTGGCTAAGTACAACACCGCCTAGTAGTTCACGAAAGTACTCTACGTCAGTTTCTGGCGCTGCTAGAGCTGGCTCTGATGCGTGAAGTTCTTCTTCATCGTATTTGTCACCAGACAAAAACTGTTCTTCAATCTTGGCAACATTCTCTTTAGTAATTTGCCATGAGTAGATCGCTTGTAGAGCGAATTGACGTGCATTACGACGTGCGGCTGGTTTCACACTGGCCCCCATTAGGAATCAATTTCAGATAGTACATTAATCATTTCAAGTGCGCTTAGTGCAGCCTCTGCACCTTTATTACCAGCCTTGGTTCCTGCGCGTTCAATCGCTTGATCGATAGTATCAACAGTCAAAACACCAAATGCGACTGGAATGCTGTATTCCATAGACACTTGTGCCAGACCTTTGTTCATTTCACTACAAACATAGTCAAAGTGAGGCGTTCCACCGCGAATAACTGACCCTAAAGATACGATAGCGTCGAATTTACCGGTTTTAGCAACACGTTGAGCTACTAGAGGTAGTTCTACGGCACCTGGACAACGAACAACGGTAATGTTGTCATCGCTTACTTGCCCGTGACGCTTTAGTGTATCGATCGCACCAGAAAGTAGGCTTTCGTTAATAAAACTGTTGAAACGAGAAATAACGATAGCAATTTTTGCATTTGGCGCTGGGAAGCCACCCTCGATCACTTTCATAAGCTTTCCTTTAACTCTATTTTTAAGTGAAATATGTTCATCAAGTGAGAATCGCCGGATTCTAGCACAATTGTGTGAGCAATATCTAATGGAAATTGGCGGGAGCAACGAGTTACTGGCCTAGGACAGCATAAGACTATTCAAGACCAGTTACTTATCGTTCAGTCGTTACTCACAGACGTATTCAACGACATTTAGGCCAAAACCGCCTAACGCGTGGTATTTTTTATTGCTTGACGATAACAGACGCATGTCATTCACGCCAAGGTCAGCAAGAATTTGAGAACCTACCCCTACACGACGAGAAGTGCCTTGTTTCTTCGCAAGCGTCGGAGCTTCACCTTTATCTTGCGCTTCAAACATCTTCACGCGATGGATAAGAAGCTCACTGGAGTCTTCATGACCAAGCACAACTAAAACACCGCCTTCTTCGCCGATGCGCTTCATCGCTTTATCCAGTGTCCAGCTGCGTTCAGCATTGCGGTCACTGCGAAGTAAGTCGGTAAACACATCTTGAAGATGTACGCGAACTAATGGTGTGTTTGCTTTCAAATCGCCTTTACACATCGCGTAATGGACTTGGTTATCAATCGTGTCTTTGTAAGTCACCAGATTAAACTCACCAAATTCGGTCGGCAGCTTACATTCAGCAACACGCTCAATGGTTGTCTCGGTATTGTTGCGGTATTCGATTAAATCAGCGATCGTACCCAGCTTGATGCCGTGTTTTTCACAGAAGATCTCAAGATCTGGTCGGCGAGCCATCGTGCCGTCATCATTTAGAATCTCAACAATAACCGACGCAGGTTCCAAACCAGCAAGACGAGCTAAATCACAGCCTGCCTCAGTGTGGCCAGCGCGCGTTAACACACCACCATCTTGAGCCGCTAGTGGGAAGATATGGCCTGGTTGAACTAAATCCGCTGCTTTTGCATTTGGCGCTACAGCCGCTTGAACAGTGCGTGCTCGATCCGCAGCCGAGATACCCGTTGTTACCCCTTCTGCTGCTTCAATAGAAACCGTAAAGTTTGTCGTGTATTGCGCGTTATTGTCTTGCACCATTGGCGGCAAACCAAGACTTGAGCAACGCTCCTTAGTCATTGTAAGACAAATCAAGCCACGTCCATGGGTAGCCATAAAATTGATCGCTTCCGGCGTGATATGCTCGGCAGCCATGATCAAATCACCCTCATTCTCGCGGTCTTCGTCATCCATCAAGACGACCATTTTACCTGCGCGAATGTCATCAATAATTTCTTGTGGTGTACTGATTGGCATATTCTGTTTCCCGTTATTCTAAATTTATTTTCGGCAACAATTTGTTGGGGCTTGAGTACAAGCAAACTTACGGCAATAGTTTGAGCTTTACAAACGGTAAGTCAATTGCCCCACGGATGTTCTGTGAATACTGTCTTAGGCGAATCCGTTCTGCTGCAAGAAATCCATAGTAATACGCGACTCTTGCTTCTCTTCTTGCTGCCCCTGAAGTAATCGCTCCATATAACGAGCTAATACATCCACTTCTAAGTTAACTTTGCGACCGACCTGAAATTGATCAATCGTGGTTTCTTCGCTCGTGTGAGGAACAATCGTTAACTTGAATGCATTTTTACGTAAGTCATTTACCGTAAGACTAATACCGTCTACGGTGATCGAGCCTTTTCCTGCAACATATTTGCTGATTTCGGCAGGCATCGCCACCCAAAACTCGATTGCTCGACCCACTTGATTACGTTCTACAATTTCGCCAACACCGTCAACATGACCAGACACGATATGTCCACCAAAGCGCGTGGTGGGCAGCATGGCTTTTTCTAGATTAACCTTGTCACCGACTTGATATTGTGCAAAACCCGTCATTTTCAGTGTCTCTAACGACAGATCCGCACTGTAATAATTGCTGCCAAAATCAATAACCGTCAAGCAAACGCCATTAGTCGCGATGCTGTCGCCTAACTTAACGTCAGACATATCTAAATTGCCCGTTTCGACGGTTACGGTGATGTCTTCGCCTTTCGGCGTAATCGCAGTAAGTTTACCTACTGCTTCTACAATGCCTGTAAACATAATTGCTTCTTTTCTATCTATTTTCGTATAAGCGTTGCGGTAATTCGAATATCTAACCCAACCATACGAGCATCGGTAATGTTCAGATCGATAACGTGATCCATTGACGTTAAACCAAGTGCCCCAATCAGCCCGCGACCATCACTGCCCATCAACTTTGGAGCAAGATAAACGATCAATTCATCTACAAGATTAGCCTGTATGAGTGCACTCGCGAGCGTCGCTCCCGCTTCAACCCATAAATGATTGACTTGATGCTGAGTGGCAACGGCTTTCAACATCGTCGCGAGGTCAATCTGGCCATCTTCATTCAATTGAGGGGCGATATCACCGTCTTGACTGACAATGATGCGCTCACCATCGGTATTAAACAACTTGAGATCATCTGTCAGCTGGCATTGGCGATCTAAAATGATGCGTACTGGCTGACGTACAGCTTCAGGTTGATACTGCTCTCGTATCGTTTGAGGCAAATCGTCCCAGCGAACATTCAATGAGGCATTATCGTCGATCACCGTTTTGCTGGTCGATAATATCCCACCACTCATGGCACGATAACGCTGAACATCCTGACGAGCCCGTGGGGAGGTAATCCACTGGCTCTGTCCATTACTGAGTGCGGTTTGACCATCGAGACTGGCCGCCATCTTTAATTGGATGAAAGGCATACCCGTCTGCATAAATTTGATGAATCCTCGATTCAACTCGAGAGCATCGCTTTCCAGTAATCCTACCTGAACCTCGATTCCTGCATCGCGAAGCATTTGAATGCCTCGCCCTGCGACTTTGGGGTTCGGGTCTTGCATCGCGCAAACAACTCTCGCCACCTTCGCTTTAATCAGCCCTTCGGCACAAGGAGGCGTTCGCCCATGGTGAGAACAAGGCTCGAGAGTAACGTAGGCAGTCGCGCCTTCGGCTTTACCTTCAGCCATTCGCAAGGCATGGACTTCGGCATGTGGCTCTCCAGCTCGGAGATGATAACCTTCTCCGACTATCTGTCCATCACGAACGATGACGCAACCAACATTTGGATTAGGAGCCGTGGTATAGATGCCGCGCTTAGCGAGCCTGATGGCGCGCGACATCATTGAGAAATCTTGAGGGGAGAAGGTAATTTGAGGCGTGTTTTGATCCATGTTTAATCAGTCTTCCAGACGGGCAATCTCTTCGCCAAATTCGCGGATATCTTCGAAACTGCGATAAACAGACGCAAAACGGATGTAAGCCACTTTGTCCAGTTCTTTCAGCTGATCCATCACCAAGTTGCCAATCATCTCACTTGGTACTTCACGCTCACCCGTAGCGCGTAGCTGGGATTTAATCATACTGATCGCCAGCTCAATTGCATCAGCGCTGACCGGACGTTTTTCTAATGCACGCTGAATGCCACCGACCATTTTATCTTCGTCAAACGGTTCGCGGTTGCCATTGGATTTAATCACCTTAGGCATCACCAGCTCAGCGGTTTCAAACGTCGTAAAGCGTTCACTACAAGTCAGACACTGGCGACGACGACGAACCTGATGGCCATCTGCAACCAAGCGAGAATCAATAACTTTTGTTTCGTTTTCCGAACAAAAAGGACAATGCATATCACCTCCAATCAATGCGCTCTTAAAAGCCAAACTAGTGTAGCGGAATTGGTATGCGAGAGAAAACAAAAAGGGGCGTTATCGCCCCTTTTTCAATCAATATCGAGTGGAATATGTTAACTACGTACTAAGTAGTTGGCTTTACCTACCCATTTGTAGCTGGTCAGCTCTTCTAAGCCCATTGGACCACGCGCATGAAGCTTCTGAGTAGAAACGGCAACTTCAGCGCCGAGACCAAATTGTGCACCATCGGTAAAGCGTGTTGCCGCGTTAACGTATACTGCCGCAGAACCCACAGAGTTGATGAACAGCTCTGCATTTTCTAAGCTGTTAGTCATGATCGCATCTGAGTGGCTGGCGTTATGTACTCGCATGTGGTCAATGGCATCTTTTACATCATCAACGACTTTCACACCAAGCGTGTAGCTCAACCATTCTGTATCAAAATCACCTTCGCCCGCATCGCGAATTTGCTGCGCGTTTGCCATCAGCGCTTTGGCTTTTGGTTCAGCAACAAAAGTAACCTTCTCGTTCATGCGCTCAACCAGCAAGGCCAAGAATTCAGCCGCCACTTTTTTGTGCACTAATAAGGTATCAAGTGAGTTACATGCCGATGGACGCTGTACCTTTGAGTTTTCAACCACGTTAAGTGACTTCTCAAGATCCGCCGATTCATCAACAAAAATATGGCTGATGCCAAAACCACCAATAATAACGGGAATGGTACTGTTTTCTTTACACATTTTGTGTAGGCCAGCACCACCACGTGGAATGATCATATCCACGTAGTCGTCCAATTTTAGCAATTGAGAAACAAGCTCTCGGTCTGGCTTTTCAATGTATTGAACGGAAGCCGCAGGCAGGTTCGCTTTAGCTAATGCAGACTGGATAACTTTGACCAGCTCCATGTTAGAGAAGAAGGTCTCTTTACCACCACGTAAAATGCTGGCGTTTCCGGTTTTCAGACACAAGGCTGCGATATCAATCGTTACGTTCGGACGTGCTTCGTAAATCACACCAACAACACCAAGGGGAACGCGGCGACGAGCCAAAGACATGCCATTTTCTAGCACTTTACTGTCGATTTCGCTACCAACAGGATCGTTAAGGCTGATCACGTTACGTACGTCATTCGCGATACCCGTTAAGCGCTCTTCATTCAGCAGCAGACGGTCCAGTAATGCATCCGTCAGACCTGCTTCACGGCCAAGTGCGATGTCTTTTGCATTCGCAGCCAGAATAGCCGCTGAGTTTGCTTCCAGCTCATCGGCAATGATAGCCAGAGCTTGGTTTTTCTGTGATGTTGACGCTGTCGCCAATTCAAAAGCTGCATCTTTAGCAGCTTTACCCATGTTCGTTAAATCCACTGTGCTTCCCTTAATTTCTATTCCTGAATGACGACAAGATCATCGCGGTGAATGACTTCTGAGCCGTAATCGTGCCCCAAGACAGTGATGATATCTTTGCTGTGCTTACCAGAGATTTTAGTTAAATCCTCGCTTGAGTAAGCACTAATACCACGAGCCACTAACTTACCATGAGTATTGGTAACACGTACCACCTCACCACGGGCAAAATCGCCACTGACCTTAGTCACCCCTTTGGCTAACAAGCTGCTGCCTGTGCCAATCACTGCGTTTACTGCACCATCATCGATAATAATATCGCCTGATGCAGCAGGACCAGCCAAGATCCAACGCTTACGGTTTTCCAGAGCTTCAGAACAAGGTAAGAAACGTGTGCCATGTGGCTGTGGGCTCAATGAATCAAAAATCACGTTAACGGCACTACCCGCAGCAATGATAACTTCAATCCCTGCGCGACGAGCGATATCTGCCGCTTGAAGCTTAGTCGCCATACCACCAGTACCCAGCGTCGTGCCACTGCCACCTGCAATTTTGCGTAGCGTGTCATCAATCGTCTTAACTTCTTTGATCAGCTCGGCATTTGGGTCTTTACGTGGGTCGGCAGTAAACAGTCCTTTTTGGTCTGTAAGGAGCAGTAATTTATCTGCACCACATAAAATTCCCACTAGAGCCGACAAGTTGTCGTTATCTCCGACTTTAATTTCGCTTGTCGCTACGGCGTCATTTTCATTAACGATCGGAACGATATCGTTTGCGACTAAAGCGTTAATCGTATCGCGCGCGTTTAGAAAGCGCTCACGATCTTCCAGATCTGCACGAGTCAGTAGCATTTGGCCGATCTTGATATCGTAAATACTAAACAGAGACTCCCACGTTTGAATCAAACGAGTTTGCCCGACTGCAGCAAGTAATTGTTTACTCGCCATTTCGTTGGGCAATGCGGGGTATCCAAGATGCTCACGGCCTGCTGCAATTGCACCAGACGAAACCATTACCACTGAATGGCCTTGTTTCTTAAGTTCAGCACACTGGCGCGCCAGCTCAACCATATGAGCACGGTCTAGCGCGAGTGTCCCGCCTGTAAGCACACTTGTACCCAGTTTCACAACGACGGTTTTTGGATGTGAAACGACTGCATTTTGTTGATTCGTTGTCATGATGTCTTCTGAAGTGAAAAACAAATTAAAGGAGAGTTTTAACAATCAAATTGGGATTTAACAAGAGAAAAGGTGCGAAAACGCACCTTTTTGTTTTTCAGCGAAGAAAAAGGGCTGAATCAAGCAAAGTCAAACGACTCTGTATGGTATTCAACCTCTAATTTGAAATGCTCTTCGAGGGTATCGACCAGTTTCTGATGGAAGGTACTTTGTGTTAAGTAAACTTCCTCTACCGATTTTTTAGGCAATGCTTCCGAGTCCCATTGCCCTTCTTTATTGTATTTGCCAATGTGGTATTTGGCAGTAAAGCCCCCTTCGATGGCCTCTAAGTCCATCCACCAGCCCCAAAACTCTCGTTTTTCTGGTGATTTCTTATCGTCGACGCACACCGACAAACAATCAAAATAGTAACGACCTTCTTCTGATTGCGGTTCTCGTAGATAAGGCCCTATCGCCTTTAACTTAGACATCAAGCGAAAGTGAGTTGGCCCCTGAGTCGTCTCTGGCATATGAATCTCCGTTTCCATAATAAAAAGTGAATACTCAAGAATGATTATTATTTGATTATCATGAGCTTAATTTTTGCTCAGGTATTCACTTTAACTCAATGGGAAGGTTTGTCATCTTAATAATTCATCTTCCAACCACTTTATGGCCAAATCGAGGGATTGCTCATAACCTTTTGAAATAGACTTGGCGCTGATTTTTTTCGCCTGCCCATACTGACTAAACAATGCAACTAACTGGTTATCACTATGTGGTGAGACCGGATCGCCTTCCAAGCCCAATGCCAGAATTGGCACCTTCGTTCTACGGTTGGTTAGAAAGCCTTGAACTTTCAACGACCAGGCCTTCATTTGCCCTGCCATGCTGTTGATGTCTACCGCACTCTTGCCTAATCGTGATGCCAATAAATCCAGGTACATTTTCGGCATCTGCTGTAATTTTTGAGACGAGGTAAAAAGATCGTGTACAGGCGCGCCCATCGCAACGCAGGCTTTGATCTTTTCCTGCTCAAGAAATGAGAGACGAACCATTGCATTGCCGCCAAAGCGAAATCCAACTAAACCCACTTTATGGTGATCAACGTAAGGAATCGAATAGAGCTCATTCAAGACTGCCTGATGGATACAGCTTGTGTCTTCAGTTAGAGGCCAGTGTGAACTGTGTCCAATCGAAGGCATATCAACCGTTAGCATCGCAATATCTTTCGGCGCAAAATGATGACGGAACAGTTGCCACATGTCAGTTTGCAGACTATCCAACCCCGCACTAACCATCACCACAGGCAATTGTTTATCCGTTCTAGGCAGATGTAAATTCGCAATAATTTTGCGATTCTGGTACGGCACTTCAATTTGTTTGATCGTGTATTGGGTTTTCTCTGCCCCTTCCGAATACGCTTTGTTGGCCAGTACTTGAGCCTGCAACGCTAAATTATCGTTCTTTAAATGCGGGTAGCCAGCGATACTGAAACACAAAGAGGCAGTAAAAAGCTCATCAGCAGCTGCTTCTCCTTGCAAATTTTCAGAGCGCTTTTGATGCTCCATGCCCAACTTGATCCACTCGAACGTCCAGTTTCCACTGTGGTAACCCATAACGGTATCTAACCATTCATCTTTAGTACGAGAGTGCTTTGATGACGCTATTTTAGATAATACCGATTCTATATCGATAGGAGGTACACCTTGCCATGCCCATTGCAGACGGAGTAAATGACGATACCAGGCACTATCTCCCTGCTCTTCTCTTTCATCGAGGATTTTCTGGCTAGTTGGCATGTACTGAGTCAATGCCGAGGTTTCTTTGGCTTGCTTGTGTTTGACAAACAAAGTTTCGGATAGGTTTTTACTGATATCTTCCGGCATACGAAGCGCTCTAGACTATTTGCAATATTTACAATGATAATAAAAAAAATGCCCCTAAACAGGGGCATTTCTCAATATTCTTTGACTGCAATTATTTTTGCTTGCGGTTTACCGGCTCAACGTACTGGATAGACATATCCCACGGCTGCTCGATCCAAGTATCTTGCTCAATATCAACAACGTAGTCATCAAGAAGCTCTTTACCTGATGGCTTAGCGCATACAGCAATCATTTTTGCTTTAGGGTACATTTCACGCAATTGACGTGCTGTATCACCGCTATCTACTAGGTCTTCAACGATTAGGTAACCTTCACCGTCACCTTCTGGTGCTTTAAGCACAGACATATCACGCTGATGGTCATGGTCGTAGCTTGAAATACAGATAGTATCAACGTAACGAATGCCCAGTTCGCGAGCCAGAATTGCACCAGGAACCAGACCGCCACGGCTTACTGCCCAGATACCTTTCCACTGCTCAGCTGGCATTTGCTTTTCAGCCAGTTCACGACAGTAAGTCTGCATCGCATCCCAAGTGATAATGAATTTTTTACTCATTGTAATAACCTAATAATTTAAAAATATGTATCCCCAATATTCAGTGAAAAAGGCGGATAAACGACATATTCACTAAGCTCTCAAACTAAATTTGAGGCGGGGTTTAAAGCAGCGCAAACGATTATTCTACCGAAAGCTAATATTAATACCAATGGTGATATCAAATTTCTCCACATAGAGCGCAGAAACATCGATTTCGGTGAACAAATTCAAAATAAAAAGCCAGTAAGAACAGATGTCCTCACTGGCTTGGAACCAAATAGAATTAACCTACAAGGTATTTCACGATAAAGATGGCTGACATCACCCAAACACTGAGCGATACATCACGGCCTTTACCACTAAATAGCTTGATAGCAGAGTAAGCGATAAAACCTAGAGTGATACCTTCAGCAATTGAGAAAGTCAGTGGCATAACCAGACAAGTAACAACCACTGGTGACGCTTCAGTCAGGTCGCGCCAATCGATACTTACTAAGCCAGACAGCATTAGGATCGCTACGTAAAATAGAGCGCCTGATGTTGCGTATGCTGGAATCATACCTGCAAGAGGTGAAAAGAATAGAGCCAGTAGGAATAGTACGCCAACAACCACAGCCGTCAGACCAGTACGACCACCAGCAGCTACACCCGCAACACTCTCAATGTACGAAGTGGTGTTTGATGTACCCAGTAGAGCACCTACCGAAGTTGCAGTTGAATCAGCAAGCAAAGCTTTATTCAGGCGAGGAATGTTACCGTTTTCGTCGGTTAGACCTGCTTTTTGAGAAACGCCAACCAGCGTACCTGCAGTGTCGAACAAGTCAACGAATAGGAAAGCAAATACAACGGAGATCATGCCAACTTCAAACAAGCCAGAGAAGTCTAGTTGTAAAAACGTAGGAGCAATACTTGGTGGTGTCGACATCACACCGCCCCACTGAACGTCACCGAAAAGTAGGCCTAATGCAGTCACACCAAGAATGGCAATCATTACCGCACCTTTCACACCACGGTGAACAAGCGAAATCGTCAGGAAGAAGCCGATTGCAGCAAGTACTGATGGTAACGACGTAATATTACCCATCGAAACCAGTGTCGCTGGGTTATCAACTACGATACCTGCATTTTTGAGTGCGATAAACGCAAGGAACAGGCCGATACCCGCTGAAATGCCTGTACGTAGAGAGTGAGGAATTGAGTTGATGATCCATTCGCGGATCTTGAACACACTTAATAGAATGAACAAAACACCAGAGACAAATACGGCAGCCAGTGCCACTTGCCATGTGTAACCCATTCCCAATACTACAGAGTAGGTAAAGAACGCGTTAAGCCCCATACCCGGAGCCTGTGCGATTGGGTAGTTTGCTACCAGACCCATAATGAAACAGCCAATGGCCGCAGCAAGACAGGTTGCGACAAAAATAGCGCCACGATCCATGCCTGTGTCAGATAGGATAGCTGGGTTTACAAAGATGATGTAAGCCATGGTCAGGAAGGTAGTAACACCTGCGATGATCTCAGTGCGCACATTTGTGCCATTTTCACTGAGCTTAAAGAGCCTTTCGAGCATGATCGAATCCTGTTAAAGGTAAAAAGTAAACGGTTGCGTAATCGATTGTGTGAATTATAAAGTTATCAAATAGCAAATTCTAGATAGAATCTTCACTCTAAATGGATTTTTTTGCAGGATATGAAACCCATTCGCTAGGATTCTTCACACGAAAAAAAATTAAGACTTAATAAACAATGACTAGCGAGTTAGGATACAAAACGTACAAAGAATACAAACTGAACAATGTTCTAAACTTTCAAAAGGAAAGCTCGATTTCTAGTTAGCTTTTAGAGCGTATTGCGTGAAGATATCGCATTAGACAGGACAAGCGATAAGGGAATTGGCACTTAGTGATGAATTTTTAGACAAGCCACGAAAAAGAACATAAAAAAACGCCACTCAAAATGAGTGGCGGCGAATCATGTCAGAACTATTACTGAAAAAAAATTCCAAATTATAGGGGTGAACAAACTGTTCAAGTCACATGCGTTGACAACTTACTTAGTAGCCAAAGCTTGTTGGGTATACAAAGTTACCGGTATATACAGATTTGCTATTCCAGAACATTGTACTTGGTAAACCTTTCATAACTATCACCTTCTTAATCAATTAATGCAGTCGTTGATTCTCAGTTCCTTGGAGGCGATTAACGGACTCATCCTTTGAGCATTTTATTCTTCTCTCTGAAGATGGTTATAAATATACCACCAAGAAATTTTATTACAAGATCTTTAGTGACTCAAATCACAAAAATTAGTCCAACACACAGATAAATTGCGATTAATGTAACTAAATTACACTTTTATAAATAAACGTGTGAGGAAATATGACAAAAATCTCATTGTGTCGTGATTCTCATTCATAAACTGTGACAATACTGAAAGAAATCGTGCGGTCACCGACTACTAGTCGCGTTCTTCAGGTGGTATCCTTGGGCTATTCAAGCCAGATGGCACTAGCAGTTTATGCTAACCATATGTAATTTTCACAATGCATATCTGGAAATATAGATAAAAAGGAGCTTTCCGTGTCTGAATTCCATTCTGAAATCAGTACCTTGTCACCCACTCCACTTTGGCGCTTTTTCGATAAGATTTGTTCTATCCCTCATCCATCGAAGCATGAGGAAGCACTGGCACAATACATTATCGGTTGGGCAACAGAGCAAGGATTTGACGTACGCCGTGATCCTACTGGTAACGTCTTCATCAAAAAGCCAGCCACTCCAGGTATGGAAAACAAAAAAGGTGTGGTTCTTCAAGCACACATCGACATGGTGCCGCAAAAGAACGAAGACACTGACCACGACTTTACTAAAGATCCAATTCAACCATACATCGATGGTGAATGGGTAACCGCAAAAGGCACAACTCTCGGTGCTGACAACGGCATCGGTATGGCATCTTGTCTTGCGGTTCTTGCTTCTACCGACATTAAGCATGGCCCGATTGAAGTACTGCTGACCATTGATGAAGAAGCAGGCATGACAGGCGCATTCGGGCTTGAATCTGGCTGGTTAGAAGGTGAAATTCTGCTAAACACCGACTCTGAGCAAGAAGGTGAAGTCTACATGGGTTGTGCTGGCGGTATCGACGGTGCAATGACATTCGATATTACTCGTGATGCGATCCCAGCAGGCTTTGTCACTCGCCAACTCACACTAAAAGGCTTAAAAGGCGGCCACTCTGGTTGTGATATTCACACGGGTCGCGGCAATGCCAACAAATTACTGGGTCGCTTCCTGGCAGGTCACGCTCGTGAATTAGACCTTCGCTTGGTTGAATTCCGCGGTGGTAGCTTGCGTAATGCGATTCCTCGTGAAGCATTCGTTACTGTTGCACTTCCAGCAGAAAACCAAGACAAGCTTGCAGAGTTATTCAACTACTACACTGAGCTACTGAAAGCAGAGCTAGGTAAAGTAGAAACCGGTATTGTTACTTTCAACGAAGAGATTGCAACCGACGCTCAAGCGTTTGCTTCTGCAGACCAACAGCGCTTTATCGCGGCGCTTAATGCATGTCCAAACGGCGTTATTCGTATGAGTGACGAAATTGAAGGTGTCGTAGAAACCTCTTTGAACGTGGGTGTCATCACCACCGAAGAGAACAAAGTAACCGTACTTTGCCTAATCCGTTCTTTGATTGATTCTGGCCGTAGCCAAGTGGTTGGTATGCTGCATTCTGTTGCGGAACTGGCTGGCGCTCAAATCGAGTTCTCAGGTGCCTACCCTGGCTGGAAACCAGATGCGGATTCAGAGATCATGGCAATCTTCCGCGACATGTACGAAGGTATCTACGGTCACAAACCAAACATCATGGTGATCCACGCAGGTCTGGAGTGTGGCCTATTTAAAGAGCCTTACCCTAATATGGACATGGTATCTTTTGGTCCTACGATCAAATTCCCTCACTCTCCTGACGAAAAAGTGAAGATCGATACCGTTCAGCTATTTTGGGATCAAATGGTCGCTCTACTGGAAGCGATTCCTGAAAAAGCATAATCACTTATTGCGTGAAAATAAGATAAAGTCAAAAAAAGGGTGCAATCGCACCCTTTTTTATTGCAGATAATGCTAGCTGATTACACACGCGTTTGTGCGTAGGCTGCCAACTCATCCATTGAAGTCTTAGCTACCACTTCACCATCAATGTAGTAAGTAACAAAGTCGCCTTCACGTACGCCAGTCAACAATGCTTTGTCACCATTACTGTAAGTAATGTCCATTTGAATGGTGTTTTCGTCGATTTGTTCCATTTGGCCTTGCTCAATCACGCGATTATTCGCCAGAGGGCTAATTGGAGCAGTAGTCAGAGACTTATCTAATTGGTGGTTTACATCAATGTAAGTGTCCACCTTAGAATCAAAAATATGCGGCTTACCGTTTAACGGGTTTTTACCTGTCCAAAATTCCAATGAGTTAAATACGATATAATCAGCTGCGATCGCTACACCATAAACGGGTGCCATAAGCATGTTCAGACCACCACGAGCATAACGGTTATCAACAGCTTTTAAGTTAAAGCCCATAACATAACCAGTCACTGCATTACTGCCCACACAACCTGAAAGCGCAACTGCCACAGCAGTCATTACGCCAATTTTAGCTATTGCCTTTTTCATCAAAACCTCAGAGTAAAGTTTATTCGGTCAAAATCCGGCGCGGATATTAGCTAAATAAAAATGAGGAAAAAAGCCATATTTTGTCACTAAAAGTTTTATTATTACTTTTAAGACTCAATTAGTTAGAGGCTAAATAGTTACCTGCCAATATATAGAAATAACAAGATAAAACCGTTATAACTGGCGTCATATTTACAACATAAATCTCACACAAGAGTGATTACTCGCGTTAATTAAAATAATTTGTCGTATCCTTAATCAAAATGATTAGTTTGATTATGACGCGATTGTTACATTGTTGAAAAACTATTGGAAAGAGATGGTTTTATGGTTAGAAGTAAAAGAAGCAAAACCTTTGAGCTCCTCGGATATCAAGTACAACCAGGTCAGCGATTAGAGATCGAATTCGAAGCTGCACAGCTTTATACGCACTCTCCTTTGTCGATTCCCGTAGAAATCATCCACGGAAAACAAGACGGCCCAGTACTGATGGTTAACGCTGCCATTCATGGCGATGAGCTCAACGGCGTTGAAATAGTACGTCAGATGATTAACCAATTAGATCCACAGAAGCTGAAAGGCACAGTCATCGCTGTTCCAATAGTGAACGTATTCGGATTTATCCATAAGTCTCGTTACTTACCAGACCGACGCGATCTCAACCGTTGCTTTCCGGGTAGTGAGAAAGGCGCACTAGCATCGCGAATGGCATATGGCTTCTTTAATAACATCGCAAAACGTTGCAACTATATTATTGATTTACACACTGGTGCTATCCATCGTACCAACCTGCCACAAGTACGGGCGAATCTTAGTAACCCGGAAACATTACGAATAGCGAAAGCCTTTTCCACCCCAGTCATCATCGACTCAGCATTGCGCGACGGATCTTTGCGCAGTGAAGCGGAAAAATGTGATATTCCGGTGCTCACCTACGAAGCCGGCGAAGCGTTACGCTTTGATCCTCTCTCAATCAGTGCAGGTGTGTTGGGTATTCGCCGTGTTATGCAGGCAATAGGTATGCTGCGTGCAAGCCGTAAAAAATTCCCAGAGCCAGTGATCGCGAAATCCACCAGTTGGGTTCGTTCACCAGGAAATGGCATTTTGCGTACTGTGGTGAATTTGGGAGATAAAGTTGAACAAGGTGAAACTCTCGCCTATATCAGTTCTCCCCTTGGGCATATTGAGCTGGAACTCACCGCGCCTAAAAGCGGTCTGGTCATTGGCCAACACACGCTACCTTTAGTAAATGAAGGTGATGCTATTTTCCATCTGTCTTACTTCAAACATGGTGACGATGAAGTTGGTCAAGCCGTGGAAAACTATATTGAAGAGCTGAACGAGTATGATGTTGAACAAGTCACGACTGGTCAAATCCCACTCGACGTTCAGTAAAGTACAAAGTTAGAAAATCGAAGCCTAGTTGTGTTAACGCTGGGCTTTTCCCTCCCAAAAGTAAAACTATGCTTCCTCATCAGATTGCCAAGCTATTAAAACAAAAGTTAGCCTCTGACTAGCTCTCAACTCCCAACAGAGATACCTCGTGCAAAGAAACACAATTGCACAGTGTTTTATTTATTTGTATGATACCTGTATTTGCTTGCATTCATACTATGTACAAAACCTTTTCTATTACTCTGATGAGTTTCGTATTCTCTACGTACAGTTTTGCCCAGTCATCAGACCTTATCGCCCAATACTTACAAGAACAAAACCAGCAGTCATCTTATGACGATCACTACGCCCATCCCGTTGCAGCGCAGTTAGATACAGAGGCTAAATCCACAGGGGTAATCTGGCGCGAAGATGGCAAACCAGATCACTGTCAATACGTTAAAAACCGATCTACAGCTATAGATAATTTTGACTACGGTGAAGCGACCGATCTGTCCGATGGCTTACATCATTTCGATTTACCGCCAGTACATTCACCCAATATAAAAGTATCGCATCGCGTTTATGCCAATTCGCCAAATTTATTGCCAGGCAACCAGCAGTTCTCGACACCATCAGAAGGTTCAATCAGCCTTTCAATCTCATCGGACTGTTTTTGACTAACATAACACCTATAAAAAAGCCCTGAACAATACGTCAGGGCTTTTTAACATCACAAGTTAACTTGTCTAAATCGAAGTCTTATTCTTCGTCAGCTTCTGCTTCAGCATCACGCGCTTTACGAGCTTCTTCTTTACGAACTTTAGCTGCAAGTTGCTCAGCTTCACGCTCTTGACGTTGAGCTGCTTTACGTTCGTTGCGAACTACTTGGTTTTGAACAAAACCAGCCAGCTCTTGTTCAGCCCAAGCTTGAGCTTTCTCTTCACTTTCAAAACCAGTTTCACGCTTTGATACTACAGTTTTACGAGAAGTTACTTGGCGAGTGATCTCTGCGCTCCAGCCGTTACGTTTTTCAGTTACGCGGATAGCAAATTTTTGATTTTTTGACATTTAATTCATTTCCTAAGGGATTAATCAGGGATTCGGTCAACTTGATAACTCCATCTAAGCTGAGCTGTTTAACACCATCCCTTGGTAAGCGCGGTATTAGAGCATAAATCACCGTTGTTGGCTGCAAATTTTTTCCTTACTTTTTAACTTCAGCGATTCATGGGGAATAGCCATGATAACAACGCGACTCAAGCTCATTTGATTTTTTCAAAGAGATACGCCACTCCGCAATTCCGTATACGCCCCGCTTAGAACCCACAAGGTAATTTCACTTTAACCGCTTTAAGTTCTCAGTGTCCATACAGATGCAGTGATGTAATCAAGGGAATATATGCAGAAACGAGTAAGACTGACACGGTTAAATTTAACCCAACCGAGTTAAAGGCAGGTTAAAAATGTGAAGAGAAACACAATAAACCATCATCCATATGGATTAATTACTCTAAAAAACATATATAACCAACCGTAATAAAAACAATTCTCAGTTAGATTATCAAATGAAATTAACAAAGACACTTTTGGCAGTACTCGTTACTGCCCTTGCAGGTTGCGATTCTAATGACGAAGCGACCACTGCTAACTCTGGACCAGATACTCAACTAACCAAATCGTGGGATGCCCATAGTACCTATGCTTCGGAGACAACCGTTTCCGGGACCAGTAGCGACACTGACGGTGTGGAGTCAGTGACCGTTTCAATCAATGGTACTGTTCATTATGCTGACTTCGATGGCCAAAACTTTTCACTGAAGATCAACTTGGTACCGGGCTTAAATAACTACACCGTGACGGCAACGGATTCGCTAGGCAATCAAACATCATTGGAAGATCAAGTCTATTTCGGTCATCAAGTATCTGCTGGCGGCGCTCATAGTGGCGCTATCTTAGACGGAAAACTATGGACTTGGGGTCGTAATAACAAAGGACAAACTGGCCACGGGTATGTCAGTACTCTTGATGAAGAAAACCACCCAACTACTCCAACGGAACTGACCGTTATTAGCGAGGAACAAGCCGTCTCATTTGTATCATTGGCATTCAACCAAAATGCCTCTATTGCACTTGATAGCACAGGTCAGGTTTGGGCTTGGGGTGACGGCGACGGAGGCCAACTTGGTTTGGGTGAAGACGATGACATATTGAGCGAAGAAGATGTATTAAGTCCGCAAAAAATATCCTCTTTGGAGAATATTATTTCTGTCGCTCGTGGATATGACCACACTGTAGTTCTCGACGAACTAGGCCAAGTGTATACCTTTGGTGAAAACGACAAAGGACAATTAGGTAACAACTCGCTAGAGGACTCCGACTTCCCGGTAAAAGTTGAGATATCAGATATTATTCAAATTGAAGCTGGATCAGACAGTACTTACGCACTGGATATTAACGGCAACCTATACGGATGGGGGCAAAACAACAATGGTCAGCTTGGACAGGGACAAGACTATGTTGAAGATATCCTTATCCCTACTCTGATTAACTTACCTGAGAAAATCACCTCATTTTCAGCAGGTAAAGCACATGTCATCGCAATTGGAGAAAGTGGTCAGCTTTATGGTTGGGGTCTGAACGCAAGCAATCAATTAGGTAATGATGAGGACGAATCATGGCCAAGAGAGCTTTATGAAGCAACAGTATTACCTTGGGTTGAAGATGGCGTCATGGTTTGGGCAAACGGCAACCAAAGCTTTGTTGAAAGATCAGATGGCCAAATATACCCGTGGGGTAACAATGGTATGGGTACATTAGGACTAGAAACTGATGAGAGCCCTATCGCTCCGACGGTTGCAATTACAGACCTGTCTTCGGTATTAGACATCGGTGCTGGCGCATTACACACCGTGGCTCTAAGATTTGACAGCGTATTGTTCACTTGGGGCTGGAGCTTTGAAGGGTCATTAGGGATCCCTGATCCAATAAATGCTTGGGGCTACTCTCTGCCACAGAAAGTGAAATGATGAAAAAGTCTTTATTATTTCTGTGCAGTATTTGGCTTTTTGGTTGTGACGGTTCATCGTCACAATCAGAAGATCAGCCAGCATACGTTGAACTTGGGCCTGCAGGTGGCGTAGCCACTGTTAGCTATGATGCAAACAACGGCTTTTTGCAATTTATTCCTGAATTAGACCTCCAAGACTATCACGGGGCCTCTCAAGGCAGGGAGCTGTTTATCGCTACATGGCTTCCTGCTCCCGGAAGCCGTGAACTGCTCGATGGTTTCGGCCCTTTGGCAATAACGGATTCATGTACAGGTTGTCATGAAACATCAGCCAGAGCTGAATCACTGAAAAGTGATGGCAGTACGGGAGACGGCATTTTATTCCGCTTGGCAGATAAAAACGGTGCCGTCGACCCATTCCTTGGTGGACAGTTGCAAACTTTTTCTGCCGATGGGTCTCCAGAAGGCTCCGTGACTTGGACTAAAGGCAGCAGTGACGAAATTCTCTTTCATCTAAATGATGCAATGAATCCTCTAGCGGAAGGGGTGTCTTTAGGGCCTCGCCTCTCACCACAGCTGATTGGCATGGGGTTGCTGGATTTGGTTCCAGAATCAGTCATTCTTGACTATCAAGATATCGAAGACAGTAACTCTGATGGTATTTCAGGACGGGCACATCAGCTAGAAACATGTATCGGACGTTTCGGCTGGAAAGGCGTTCACTGTACTTTAGAAAGCCAAGTAGCAGGTGCTTTCCATCAGGATATGGGACTCACATCCAGCTACAACCCTGCAGAGCCTTGTACTGAACAACAAGAGGTTTGCGAATTGATGCCATCTGGCGGTTCGCCGGAAGTATCCGATGCTTCACTCGAAGCAATTAATGACTTCTTGACCATTCTTGCAGTGCCTGAACGACGCAACGGAAGCAGCATTGCTTTCCAGCAAGGTCGAAAGCTGTTTATGGATGTAGGCTGCAACGCTTGCCATCGAGAGTCACTGACGACAGGTGAAGTCACTCGTTTCCCTATTTTAAGCAATCAAACCTTCTACCCATATACAGATTTGTTATTGCACGATATGGGAGCTGACTTAAGCGATGGTGTGAAAGAAGGCAGTGCAGAACCAGCAGAATGGAAAACCCCACCCTTATGGGGACTTGGTCTTATCGAAGGTGATGGTCAGAGCCGATTTTTACATGATGGTCGCGCCGAAGATCTGCAAAGTGCCATTTTGTGGCATGGAGGAGAAGCGCAATCCGCTAAACAAGCGTTTGTAGAGCTTACTGAAGAAGACAAACAGTTACTCTTAGATTTCCTTCGCTCCATTTAGCTAACAGCCGCGTTTAAATGCCAGTAAGCAATTGCTTACTGGCATTTTTTATTGCGTAACAACTAGAAAATACGCTGTAAACCAGTCACTCATACACAGAAGCAGAAGTCATCACCATCAAAATTGCAACGAAACTATCGAGCATACTATTGGTGAATAGTTTTGTTGGTAAAAACAAAAAGCGCAGACCTTTCGATCTGCGCTTTACGGTTTGTTAGCTGTTTATATAAAAACAGAATTAACCGATGTTCTTACGTGCGTTTTGGAACATACGCATCCAAGCGCCGTTTTCACCCCAGCCTTCTGGAGACCAAGAGTTTGCAACCGTACGGAATACACGCTCTGGGTGAGGCATCATAATGGTTACACGGCCATCTGCTGTAGTCAGACCGGTAATCGCATTTGGCGAACCATTCGGGTTGTTCGGGTATTGTTGCGTTGGGTTACCGTTATTATCAACGTAACGTAGTGCCACAGTACCTGACGCTTCAATTGCGTTTAGGTGCTCACCGTCACGTACTTCTACACGACCTTCACCGTGAGAAACCGCGATAGGCATACGTGAGCCAGCCATGCCGTCGAAGAACACAGAATCAGACTTCTGTACTTCAACCAGGCTAAAGCGTGCTTCAAAACGCTCAGATTCGTTGCGAACAAAACGTGGCCACAAGTCTGCACCCGGGATAAGTTCTTTCAGGTTAGAAAGCATCTGACAACCGTTACAAACACCTAGAGAGAATGTCTCTTCACGATTGAAGAACGCTTGGAACTGCTCACGAGCTTGTGCGTTAAACAGGATAGACTTCGCCCAACCTTCACCCGCACCTAGTACGTCACCGTAAGAGAAACCGCCACACGCTACCAGACCTTGGTATTCATCAAGTACCGCTTGGCCTGTCAGAATATCGCTCATATGGATGTCGGTTGCTTCAAAGCCAGCACGGTCAAAGGCTGCTGCCATTTCAACGTGAGAGTTTACGCCTTGCTCACGAAGAATCGCCATCTTAGGTTTCGCGCCTTTCGCAATGTAAGGTGCTGCGATATCTTCATTCACATCAAAGCTTAGAGATACGTTCAGACCTGGGTCCGTGTTGTCTTTCTTCGCTTCAAATTCTTGGTCTGCACATGCTGGGTTATCACGTAGCGCCTGCATTTTGTGCGTTGTTTCTGCCCAGATAACACGTAGTTCAGTACGTGAACGCTCAAGTACAACTGCATCACCAGACGTGATAACAAAGTCGTCTGAAGCTTCAACAGAACCAATCACATGTGAACATGCTTCTAAGCCATTCGCTGCTAGCGTAGACAGAACTGAATCCAGCTCTTCGTTCTTAACCTGAACAACTGCACCTAGCTCTTCGTTAAATAGAACTGCCAGCGCATCTTTGCCCAGACCTTCGATGTTCGCTTTCACACCACAGTGACCAGCGAATGCCATCTCAGCAAGTGTTACAAATAGACCGCCGTCACCTTTATCGTGGTAAGCAACAAGCTTGTCATCACCAACCAGTGTTTGCATTGCATCGAAGAAGCGTTTTAGCTGCTCTGCGTTGTCTACGTCTGCAGGCTTGTCACCAAGTTGCTTGTAAACCTGTGCCAGTGCTGTTGCACCCAGACGGTTTTTGCCGTTACCCAGGTCAACAAGAACAAGTGAAGAATCACCTTTGTCAGTGCGTAGCTGAGGCGTTACTGTCTTACGTACGTCTTCAACACGGCCAAACGCAGTGATTACTAGCGATAGTGGCGAAGTAACTTCTTTGCTTTCACCATTTTCTTCCCACTTGGTCTTCATTGACATTGAGTCTTTACCAACAGGGATAGTCAAACCTAGCGCCGGACATAGCTCTTCGCCCACAGCTTTCACTGCTTCGTAAAGACCTGCGTCTTCACCTGGGTGACCCGCTGGAGACATCCAGTTCGCAGAGAGTTTAATGCGCTTGATATCACCGATGTCAGTCGCCGCGATGTTAGTTAGTGACTCACCAACAGCCAGACGAGCAGACGCGCCGAAGTCTAGTAGAGCAACCGGAGTACGCTCACCCATCGACATCGCTTCACCGTGGTATGTGTCGTAACTTGCCGCCGTAACTGCACAGTTCGCTACAGGAACCTGCCAAGGACCAACCATCTGGTCACGAGCGACCAAACCTGTTACTGAGCGGTCACCGATAGTAATCAGGAACGTTTTCTCAGCTACAGTTGGAAGACGAAGTACGCGATCTGCCGCTTCGTTGATTTCAATACCGTCACGTGCAATCGCTGGGCTATCTACTTTCAATGTCGTTGCTTCACGGTGCATCTTCGGTGTTTTACCAAGCAAGATATCCATTGGCATATCAATTGGCGTGTTGTCGAAGTGAGAGTCTTCTAGTGTCAGATGACGTTCTTCTGTTGCCACACCAACTACTGCGTAAGGTGCACGCTCACGCTTACAGATTGCATCGAATGCTTCCATATGTTCTGGCGCAACTGCAAGAACGTAACGTTCCTGAGATTCGTTACACCAGATTTCCAGCGGGCTCATGCTCAATTCATCATTTGGTACATCACGTAGCTGGAACTTACCGCCACGCTCGCCATCGTCACAAAGCTCAGGAAGTGCGTTAGAGATACCGCCCGCGCCCACATCGTGGATAAATGCGATTGGGTTCTCTTCACCTAGCTGCCAACAACGGTCGATAACTTCCTGACAACGACGTTCCATCTCTGGGTTTTCACGCTGTACTGAAGCAAAGTCCAGATCTTCTGCTGACTGACCAGACGCCATTGAAGACGCCGCACCGCCACCAAGACCGATGTTCATTGCCGGACCACCAAGTACGATTAGGCTCGCACCAACTGGGATCTCTTTCTTCTGAACGTGCTCGTCACGGATATTACCCATACCACCAGCAATCATGATTGGCTTGTGGTAACCACGAATTTCTTCACCCGCGTGGGAAGTCACTTTCTCTTCGTAGGTACGGAAGTAGCCTAGGAGGTTTGGACGACCAAATTCGTTGTTGAATGCCGCGCCACCCAGAGGGCCTTCAAGCATGATGTCTAGTGCGTTTACGATACGACCCGGCTTACCGAAGTCCGTTTCCCAAGGCTGTTCAAAACCAGGAATACGCAAGTTAGACGTTGTAAAACCAACCAGACCCGCTTTAGGCTTACCACCGATACCTGTCGCGCCTTCGTCACGGATTTCACCACCTGAACCGGTTGATGCGCCTGGCCATGGAGAGATAGCCGTTGGGTGGTTGTGCGTCTCTACCTTCATCAAGATGTGCGCATCTTCATGGTGGTAAGTGTATTGGCGTGATTTAGGATCTGGGAAGAAACGACCCACTTTAGAACCTGTCATTACCGCTGCGTTATCTTTGTAAGCAGACAGAACGTGGTCTGGCGTCGTTTCAAATGTGTTTTTGATCATCTTAAACAGAGACTTCTCTTGGTCTACGCCATCGATAGTCCAGTCTGCATTAAAGATCTTATGACGACAGTGCTCTGAGTTCGCTTGAGCAAACATCATCAGCTCGATGTCGTTTGGATTACGACCTAACTTAGTGAAGTTCTCCACTAAGTAATCAATTTCATCTTCTGCTAGCGCTAAGCCAAGTGAAACGTTTGCTTCTTCAAGCGCAAGACGACCACCAGCTAAGATATCAACGTGCGCCACTGGAGCTGGCTCTGCCACAGTAAATAGTGCAGAAGCGGCTTCAAGCTCGGTAAACACCGTTTCCATCATGCGGTCGTGGATTAGGGCTTTAACTGTGTCGATTTGAGCATCAGAAAGTGTCGCAGACGTTTCTACGTAGTACGCTGTACCACGCTCCAGACGCTTAACATTGTCCAGACCACAGTTGATAGCAATATCGGTAGATTTAGAAGACCAAGGCGAAATAGTGCCAGGACGAGGCGTAACAAGAAGTAGAAGACCTTCAGGCTCGTGCTCTTCGATCGTTGGACCGTAAGTCAGCAACTTTTCAAGCTTTTCTAACTCTTGGTCATCAAGGTCAGATTTTAGATCCGCAAAGTGCATAAACTCGGCGTAAATGCCGGTTACAGGCAGATCTTGTTCACGACAAAGTTCCAATAGTTTGTTAACACGGAACTCAGAAAGAGCTGGGGAGCCACGCAAAATTCTCATGTGCTTAGGTCTCTTATGCAATTGATTAAGGTGATATTGGAATAAATTCAGCCACTTAGGCGTAAAAACCCGAACTTATACCGATTCCACCTCTCCTTTGCGAGCGCATTATATAGCAATTGTTTTTGTGATGTAACACCAAAAGCAACCGTTTGCGTCAATTTTTTTATCAAATTTGAATTATAACCAAAATGTCGATAAAACACGCAATGTCGCACTCTATGTGTGCGATTCCCTTTGCCCCACCACTTCCCTTTGATATAAAGGTAGTTAGAAATTTCTCGAGAAGTACCAATTAATGCAAATTAGCCAGCTCAACCGACTTAAGCGCAGCGTCCTACTTTTCGCTTCTGTGCTACTACTTTCTGCCTGCCAAATTGAGTCGACCCCAAAAAGTGAATTCCAAAAAATCCAGGAACGTGGCGTTCTTCGAGTTGGCACACTGAATAACCAGCTCTCTTATTACATTGGTCCCGATGGCCCTGCCGGCCTGGATTATGAGCTTGCACGTCAGTTCGCAGAAGAACTCGGGGTGAAGCTAGAAATTAAACCCGCTTTTCGCCAAGCCGATCTTTTTCCGGCACTCAAGAAAGGCGACATTGATATTATTGCCACAGGTTTGAACCAGACTTCTCAAGCGGTAAAGCGTTTTCGACCTGGCCCTGCCTACTACTATGTCAGCCAGCAAGTCGTGTATAAAAAGGGGCAGCTGAGGCCTCGTAGTATTGAGCGATTGATAAAATATCAAGCGACTCAGGCTGACGAAGCCGATGCCGATAGCAACGCGGCAGCTA
Organism: Vibrio natriegens NBRC 15636 = ATCC 14048 = DSM 759; assembly: GCF_035621455.1. Lineage (NCBI taxonomy): Bacteria > Pseudomonadati > Pseudomonadota > Gammaproteobacteria > Vibrionales > Vibrionaceae > Vibrio > Vibrio natriegens. The sequence continues at coordinate 694,280 of NZ_CP141822.1, read as the reverse complement.
ATACACTGCAAATCGTCGAGCAATCACAATATGTTCCGACACTAACGGCATTAAAAAAGCAGTATCCTGAGCTACAGTTCGAAATCGTTGGCAATGCAGATACCAGAGATTTGCTGAAACGCGTATCCACAGGCGAATTGCGCTTCACGGTGACGGACTCAGTTGAGCTTTCACTGGCCCAGCGCCTTTACCCAGATTTAGCTTTAGCATTTGAGTTAACGGAAGACCAACCGGTGTCTTGGTTTACCCGTCGTTCCGAAGATGAAAGCTTATACGCGATGCTGATAGAGTTTTTCGGCAACATCAAGCAGTCAGGTGAACTCGCTTCCTTAGAAGAAAAATACATTGGCCATATTGAAGCCTTTGATTATGTGGATACTCGGGCCTTCATTCGTGCACTGGATGACAAACTCCCTAAATGGTCTCCCCTATTCCAAAAGTACAGCGAAGAGTTTGATTGGCGCTTAATCGCAGCGTTGGCTTATCAAGAATCTCACTGGAAACCAAAAGCGAAGTCTCCAACTGGCGTGCGCGGAATGATGATGCTCACCTTACCTACAGCGAAAAGCGTCGGCGTGACCAACCGTCTCGATCCTGAGCAATCTATCCGTGGTGGTGTCGAGTACCTGCGCCGGATTGTCGCTCGCGTACCCGAAACGATTAGCGATCATGAAAAGATTTGGTTCGCGCTGGCGTCTTATAACATTGGTTATGGTCATATGCTGGACGCTCGGCGCCTGACAAAAGCTCAGGGCGGCGATCCAAATGCGTGGGCGGACGTAAAAGACAGGCTACCATTATTGCGTCAAAAGCGTTTCTACAGCCAAACGCGTTACGGCTATGCCCGAGGAGATGAGGCTCGTAATTACGTTGAAAATATTCGTCGTTACTATCAGTCAATTATCGGCCACGTCAGTCAGAAGCCAGCTACCGATGAAAGCACTGAAGATCTGCAAGTCATCCCACCGCTCAATCCCGACACCCTCACGTCAGGTGCAGTAGAAAGTATCGCTGAGACAGTATCGGGCGCAGTTGAGAGTGTATCGGAACCAACAACAGAGCAGATAGAGGATGAAAAGACCGAGGTTTCAGGCGCTTCTGGTACGACAGAAGAAAACGAAACAGCGTTAGAAGTCATTCCCGAATAAGGCTCAAACATCGAATTAAAAATGGCGAGTGAATAGCTCGTCATTTTTTGTTGAGTCTTTGAACAAACTTATCTAGAATCGATCTTTCCGAGTTCGGTCAGCATCATAAAGTAAGTGCAAACAAACTTAATGACCAATATTGTAACCCCTTAATATTTAAACGTTAGTTAGATATTTTGAGCGCAATATACTCGGCTGGCTACCCTCTCCCGATTAAACATGACGCTGATTATTAGAATGTCAGCTAATGGTTGTCCACTAATCTGAGGTCGGGATATGAACGTCTTTGCGATTGAAAATTTCATCGATGACGCTCGGCCCATTATCAGTGTTGCAATTTCCCATGCCTAACTGGACGCCGACTACACACCACGTTTTGTGTAAGTGGGGTTGATTACGTTGTGCATGAAAAAGTGAATTGTTGCACGTGATAACGATGAGTTTAGGTTAGTTAGACACAATCAGTGTCTACTTGAGGGTGTTCGTAGTCTTGTCTGCTAGAGGTTTAGAATATGAGAAGACGTAAGGTTCAGTCAAAGCGTTTGCATAATACAGTGGCGGCAATTCGTCGTAAGCGCAAACTGACGAGCATGAAAAAGAAAATCAGTGAACGCCATCGTGTTTTCATTCACTTAGTGAATCACTGATACAAGAAGCAAACATCTACCCGAACGTAGATGTTTGCTGAATCTCTCTTCCTTAATTCCCATTCTTTGTCTGATCACTCTGTAACGCTTTTTCAGCCTGCTTCTTTGCCTTAATCTCTTTACGGCGGCGTTTAAAAAAAGCTTGGAGCTGATCTCGGCACTCGGCTTCTAACAGCCCTTTTTCAACCATTGCATAATGGTATGCGGCCTGACTTTCGAACAGGTTTAACACTGTCCCTGCTGCCCCGGCTTTCAGGTCCGGCGCACCGAATACCACTCGCTTAACACGGCTGTGTAACAGCGCTCCAGCACACATCGGGCAAGGTTCTAATGTCACATAAAGCGTAGTATCCAATAAACGATAGTTCTCTAATACTTGTCCCGCTTTGCGCAGAGTCTGAATTTCTGCATGGGCAGTCGCGTCATGAGTACAAATAGAGCGGTTCCAGCCCTCTGCAATAACCTCTCCATCTTTTACTAAGACGGCCCCAACAGGCACCTCTCCTTCCGCTTCAGCCAGCTCAGCCAATTCGATGGCTCTACGCATAAATTGTTCGTCTTGGGGAGTAAATTGAAGGTCTGACAAAGGGACTCCAGATTAGTGAATGTGCGACGGGCCAATATTACCACTAACTTTCGACACGCTACAGTCACGTTAGAGATTACATGTTCCTCTTTCCCCATCAAAAAAGAAAGAATAAAAAAAGCGCAGACCTTGCGATCTGCGCTTTCAAATTTAAGCTGTTGCGACTTACATGGTGTAAGTGTACGGCGCTTGAATACCTAGAGGAATACCAATCATCCAGTAAACAATCAGGAAGATTGACCAGCCGATCAGCATAGCGATCGAGAATGGCATCATTAGTGATGCAAGCGTACCAATACCGGTCGACTTCACGTAACGCTGACAGTACACCACCACTAGTGGGAAGAATACCATCAGAGGTGAAATGATGTTCGATACAGAGTCACCAACACGGTATGCAGCCTGAGACAACTCAGGAGAGATGCCAACCGCCATTAGCATAGGAACCAGAATTGGACCAATTAGAGCCCATTTCGCAGACGCAGAACCAATAAGCAGGTTTACCGAAGCCGTTAGCAGAATCATACCAATGATCGTAGCTTCACCCGGAAGGTTCATTGCTTTCAGACCTTCAGCACCGTATAGCGCCAGCATCGTACCAATGTTTGACTGAGCAAATGCTGATAGGAACTGAGCACAGAAGAAAGACATAACGATGTAAGCACCCATCGTCGACATGGTGTCTGCCATCGCCTTAATGATGTCGTTGCTGGATTTGAATGTACCAGAAACTTTACCGTATACGTAACCAGGGATGATAAACAGAATGAAGATCAGTGGAACGATCGACTTCATGATTGGTGCTGAGAATGCTGTAATCTCGCCTTCAGGTGAGCGTAATGCTGAAGTTTCAGGAATTAACGCCACAACAAGAAGAGCAATACCAGCCAGCATCGACCAACCCGCGTAGCGGAATGCTTTTGATTCAATTTCAGAGAATGAACCTAGGTCAGGAGCGGCTTCTGCATCTTCATCTACTGGGGTTTTCGCTAAACGTGGCTCAATAATTTTCTCAGTAACGTACCAACCGATAGCCACAATGATTACTGATGAGATACCAGTAAAGAAGATGTTTGCTAGAGGGTTAACAACGTATTCAGGATCGAGAACTTGTGCTGCTGTTTGCGTGAAACCAGCCAACAGTGGGTCGATACCAGAAGGAATAAAGTTTGCAGAGAAACCACCAGATACACCCGCGAACGCTGCCGCAATACCCGCTAGAGGATGACGGCCTGCTGCATGGAAAATAATACCACCCAGAGGGATAACCAGAACGTAGCCAGCATCTGCTGCAGTATGCGATACAATAGCAACCAGAATAAGCATTGGAGTAAGAAGCTTCGCAGGTGTAAAGCTCAGCATCTTCTTAAGGCCCGTGGTGATAAAGCCTGAAGAGTCAGCAACACCCACGCCTAACATAGCGACCAATACGATACCTAGTGGTGCAAAGCCAGTGAATGTCGTCACCATATTTGCAAGGAAGCTAGCCAACGCTTCCCCTGTCAACAAGTTAGTGATGATTAAAGTTTCACCAGTTCTAGGGTTTACAAGGTCGAAAGAGACATTCGATAAAAGTGCAGATGCCGCCCAGGTAATGACTAGTGCCCAAAAAAACAAAATCGCAGGATCAGGAATTTTGTTACCTGCACGCTCAATAAAGTTTAGAAAGCGATCCATCCCACTCGGCTTAGAAGATGGCGCCTTATTAATTGCTTGGTTACTCATGGTAACTCCATAATGAATGATGTTGGTGCTATGGCCTTTTGGAATAATTTATTGCGGCCTGTTTTCAGCCAAGTATTCTAGTTAAAACCAAGATAAAAAGTACAAGATGCTAGTATTTTTTCATATTTGGAGACACATTTTGCAAAAATGGCAACCGGATGAAACATAATAAAAACAGCAGCACATCATTCACGTTAACAGTTCTAAAACCCTCCATTAACTGATGGAAATAAACCTGAAAAGGACGTAGGAAAAAAGCGACGATACTTTTTAAAGCGATGATGACGCACTGGAGAAGCGTTATTTATCAAATTCACTATAACGAGAGATCATCGTTTTCAACTGAACAGACTGGGTCTGCCCCATCCTGTCTTCCCAGCTTGAAGTAACAGTAATCGTTTTAAGCGACCCAGAGATTGTTGCGGAAGGCACCTGCCATTGAAGACTGTAAGCGCCTGAAATTGAAGAGCCCGTTGCGATAGAATCGAAATCGGCGATAGGTATTACAGAAACGGCAGAAGATGCACCTCGGGTGCGAAACCATTCGAGTTTGTTTTCGGCCAGACGAAGAGCCTCGATACTTTGAATCGCATAGTCCGATTCGCGCTCTAAGTACACATTTAGCTTTGTTAAACCTAATGCCCCTACTCCGAGAAGCAAAAAAGCAATCAAGACTTCGAGTAAACTAAATCCTTGCTGTTTAGAGATCATTCCAGGAGCCTTTTTTCCAATATACTTTTTTGATCTTTTTCAATGGTTCATCAATCACATCACGATTGTACTGAAAATCTAATGCGGCGTTGAAAAGAGCGAAAGTGCCAGGAGCATCCATTACAAAACCTCCTAGAGGGTTAAAAGAGCCATGTTGGAAGTAGCCGACTCTTTCCTTTTTCATTGGTACGGTAGCAGCAAGTGAAGAAATCACCCCTTTTAAATCTTTATGGTTCTCAAGTTTATCCCAACCAGCAAAGTCCGGAACAACCCCCTTCGGATCAGCATACAGGGGGGAAATAAAGTGATAGAGCATGCCAGTAAAGTCCTGAGTTCCTCTCGTAGATAAAATCCCGTCTTGAACGACTAAAATAATGCCACTACCACTTAAGTGTTTATCAATAGCAGATTTGATGCTGGAAAAGCCCGCCGTATCTATTTCACATCCACCGTAGACCCAAACCAGATCTTTGCCGGCTTTAATGTTGTCTACGATATTTTCCGCACACTTGTCGTTGAAACTAGGCTTAGGTAAATCTTTCTCAGAGTCCAATTTGGCAGGGTTTAATGAGAGTGGCACATAACCAAACAGCGAGTTGTCAGACATCACATCAAACCATTCGCTTCGTGGCACATCAAATACATCCTTAAAAGGATCCATGCTTGAAGATTTTCGATAGTCATCTTCAGAGTTAGCAACGCTCTTTGCCCAACTGTAATGAGTTGTAGCACATTCTTGCAATTGTCCAGGATTGCTATCTGGAAATTTTGCATAAGGCTTTTTAGACATTTGATAGGGATGACGTGTGCTCACGCTTGTAGCATAGAAATAATTGGAGTAGAGAACCGACGTGCATTTCCATAAATTATTTCCGAGACTTTTTCCGGGATCAGCAGAACTCGTATAGGAACCATTAATAACAAGATCAGAAGTAGATTTTATAGCCCCAGCCCCGCCAACAGCTGGAAACTTGATGATTTTCCGAAGCCTTGCGTTTTCTAATTCAGAAGTAACGACACTAAATTCTCCAGCAGAAAAAGTTAATCCATTGAGTTCCATTGCAGTTTTACAATCATCTACCGTGGCGGGTATCTTTTTCTCTAGTTTAGCTTTAGAAAATGCACATTCCAGCCCACCCTCAGCTTTCCAATGTGCCTGTCGAGCTCTTAACTCATTCTGAGCAACTTTGATTTGAAAAAAGATACCTTTTGATGAAGCAAGAACCACAATCAAAGCAAGCAGCAAAAGAATGGAAGTCACCAGCAGTGCGACATAGCCTGATTGATTAGACTTAAATTTCATTGCCAGTTCCTTTGCTTAATTGAGACTGTTTCCACTTTGCTAAAAGAGCCATCAACCGTTTGTAAACCTAATTGGATGTCGGTTAATGCACTTGTCGTTTTTCCATTCGTAACGGTTCCTGAACTCACTGAAAATTGAGTGACGTGCAAAATATCTTCATCAAATAAAGATCGACAAAAATCTATACCATCAAAAGTTAATATTTGAGCTTGTGAAACCACACCTTTTTCGCATATTAAAAGTCGAGTATCGCGCTTCTCATACTTAATATTTCGATAGTCTTTGTTATCCGGAGAGCCTTGTTTGAAATAAACAAAACCAACAGAAGAAGCGCCGCTCAACGTTATTGTATTTATAGAGCCAGATACCTTGAGCGAATTACCGTTTCCGCCATCGTAACCAGCTCGTTGAATATCTTCTTTCATCATTGAAAAAGTAAGGTTAATCCCCTGTAGGAGATGCAACTCCAAACTTTTATCTCTTGCTGTTTTTTGCAAGCTAAGAAAGACCGAGCCAATCACACCTAATAGAATTAAACCAATTAAAGAACTGATCATTAACTCGATTAAAGAGCTGCCTCTTTGATAGCGCAGCCTAACATTTAGAGTAGTCATATAATTTTGCTCCCGACATACTGCAAACTTTAATACGACCAGGAGGGTTAGAAAGTTTGATTTTCAGTTTGGAGTTCTGATTGTTAGTCGAAAAGAACTCTATATTCCCAGAGTTCGGCCTTCCTCTTACTTCTTCAAAGCTAATATATTTCGCGTTATAGTTATGATTTATCGATAGCTCTGAATAAGGTGAACCGGATAAATGTAAAATGCTCGTTCCGCCAGCAACGGAGGAATCCGTCAAGTTAAATGACCAATTGCCTTCATTGATGGTGTTGTCTTTATCCATCGAAAAATGTACATACAACTTTTTATTTCTCATGACCGCTTCTGACCTACTTTGATTCAGAAAACCAAATAGTTCTGTTGCAAGGCCTTGCATCTGTACTGTTTGCGAAACACGACTAAACCTTGGCGCAGCAGCAGCCAGCAAAATACTCAACACCGATACCGTAATAATTAGCTCCAATAACGTAAACCCGCGAGGCATTTCCCAAATTCCTATGCAAACATCTAGTCAACTGTAATTCATCTTGCACAGATGCTATCACCTGCGAAAAATAGCCGTAAAAGTGAAAAGGGAACTACTCGTAATGATTCGAATATATTGTTGTAACAGAGACAAAATAAGATTAAGTGGGATGACATTGATCGAATTACTGATAGCGGTCGTGATTGTCGGGATCATTTCTGCTATCGCTTATCCCTCGTACACAAATCATGTCATTAAGTCGCACCGAACGGTGGCACTGAGCGATATCAGCCGTATCCAACTGGCTTTGGAAACCTCTTATGATGGAGGGTATGACTGGAGCTCTATTATTTCGGGAGGCAATTGCTCGATCTGTGATTCTGCAAATGATCGCTTTACTTTTTCTATCGTGAGTTCCGCAACCACGTCTTATACCATCACGGCAACAGCGAAATCCGATCTTGGCCAAGATGAGGACAGTTGCTTCCCCTCAGGAATCAATGCACTCAAACTTACTGCAACCAATGTTGAGTCACCAAGTACATGCTGGAACTGAGCTTCGTCTAAAAACAAAAAGGCCTGCATCTCTGCAAGCCTTTGTGATTTTGAATTGTGGGTCGCTTTAGCTCGTTAGGTCATCGAAGAACTTTTTAACGCCATTGAAGAAACCTTCTGACTTAGGCTTGTGTTTTGTCGCCGCTTCGCCACCACAAGATTCTTCAAACTCTTTTAGCAACTCTTTCTGACGTGAACTTAGGTTCACCGGAGTTTCTACAACCAACTTAACGATGAGATCACCGATACCGCCGCCACGAACACCTTTCACACCTTTACCGCGCATACGGAACATACGGCCAGTTTGCGTTTCTGATGGTACTTTCAGGCTAACTCGGCCATCCAATGTTGGTACTTCTACTTCACCACCTAGTGCTGCCATGGCAAAACTTACTGGTACTTCACAGTATAGATTGTTGCCATCGCGCTCAAAAATATGGTGGTCTTTTACGTGTACCTGAACATATAGGTCACCTGCTGGTGCGCCCATTTCTCCCGCTTCACCTTCGCCAGACAGACGAATGCGATCACCCGTATCCACACCGGCAGGGATCTTAACGTTAAGTGTTTTAGTTTTCTGTTTGCGGCCCTGACCATGACACTCATTACAAGGGTCTTTGATGATCTTACCTTTACCATGACAGGTTGGACAGGTTTGCTGAACCGCGAAGAAACCTTGACGCATTTGTACTTGGCCGTGGCCATGACAAGTACCACAGGTTTCAGCTGACGTGCCTTTTTTCGCACCGCTACCATCACAAGTATCACAGTGTACCAGTGTTGGAACTTCGATTTCTTTTGTTACACCGCGAACGGCTTCTTCTAGAGTCAGTTCCATGTTGTAACGAAGGTCAGCACCACGTTGTGCACGATGACCGCCACCACCACCACGGCGACCGCCACCAAAGATATCACCGAAAACATCGCCAAAGATGTCGCCGAAATCAGCACCGCCGCCACCAAAGCCGCCGCCACCGAAACCGCCGCCTTGTTCAAAAGCAGCATGACCGTACTGGTCGTAAGCCGCTTTCTTCTGAGGATCAGTGAGAATTTCGTACGCTTCTTTTACTTCTTTAAACTTATCCGCAGCAGAATCATCACCCTGGTTACGGTCTGGGTGGAATTTCATTGCAAGACGCTTATACGCCTTTTTGATATCACGTTCTGATGCATCACGGCTTACGCCTAATACTTCGTAAAAATCACGTTTTGACATGTTCTTCGTCACCAATGTAGTACTGCAAACGGCCGCTGCCGCTTGGTGTTAATATCGTTTTAGATAAAAGCTTTCTCTGAAAAGCGCTTAGCTAGAAAGACTGGGCTATTTACAAACATGCGGGCGTTAGAGTCACCTCAAACGCCCGCAAAGATTCCAATAAGTGTTTCCAACAGGGTAATTTTCTACCAAAGTATCAAATTACCCTAATGTTGAATTACTTCTTATCGTCTTTAACTTCTTCGAACTCTGCATCTACAACATCGTCATCTGCAGACTTTTGAGCGCCAGCTTCAGCACCTTGTTGTGCTTGAGCTTGTTGCTGAGCGATTTCCATCAGTTTTTGAGCAGCAGTCATTAGCGCTTGAACTTTAGCGTCGATAGCTTCTTTATCTTCGCCTTTACGCGCTTCTTCTAGCTCAGAAATTGCAGCTTCAATCTTCTCTTTCTCTTCAGCTGGAAGTGCTTCACCCGCTTCTTCCACTTGCTTACGAGTACCGTGAATCATTTGGTCTGCTTGGTTACGTGCAGTTGCTAGCTCTTCGAACTTTTTGTCCGCTTCTTTGTTAGCTTCTGCTTCTTGTACCATTTTCTCGATGTCTTCGTCGCTTAGACCGCCAGAAGCCTGGATAGTGATCTTCTGCTCTTTACCAGTCTGCTTGTCTTTCGCTGATACGTGTAGGATACCGTCCGCATCAAGGTCGAAAGTTACTTCGATTTGTGGCATGCCACGTGGTGCAGGCTGGATGCCTTCTAGGTTGAATTGACCTAGAGACTTGTTGTACATCGCTTGCTTACGCTCACCTTGTAGAACGTGGATAGTTACCGCGCTCTGGTTGTCTTCTGCTGTAGAGAAAACTTGGTTCGCTTTAGTTGGGATAGTTGTGTTCTTCTCAACTAGCTTAGTCATTACGCCACCCATTGTCTCGATACCTAGAGACAGTGGAGTTACGTCTAGAAGCAGTACGTCTTTAACGTCACCTGCAAGTACACCACCTTGAACTGCAGCACCCATCGCTACTGCTTCATCAGGGTTCACGTCACGGCGAGCTTCTTTACCAAAGAACTCAGCCACTTTCGCTTGAACCATAGGCATACGAGTCTGACCACCAACTAGGATTACATCAGTGATTTCGCTTACTGATAGGTCAGCGTCAGCTAGAGCTACTTTTAGAGGCTCAAGAGAACGTTGTACTAGGTCTTCAACTAGAGATTCTAGTTTCGCACGAGTTACTTTGATGTTCATGTGCTTAGGACCAGTCGCATCTGCAGTAACGTAAGGTAGGTTTACGTCAGTTTGAGTAGTAGAAGAAAGCTCGATTTTCGCTTTTTCTGCTGCTTCTTTAACACGCTGCATTGCTAGTGGATCGTTCTTAAGGTTGATACCTTGCTCTTTGTTGAACTCGTCAACTAAGTAGTTGATCAGACGGTTATCAAAGTCTTCACCACCTAGGTGAGTGTCACCGTTAGTTGCTAGAACTTCGAAAGTTTTCTCGCCTTCAACTTCATCGATTTCGATGATTGAGATATCGAATGTACCACCACCAAGGTCATATACAGCGATAGTGCGGTCACCGCCTTTCTTGTCTAGACCGTAAGCTAGCGCTGCTGCAGTTGGTTCGTTGATGATACGTTTAACTTCTAGACCTGCGATACGGCCAGCATCTTTTGTTGCTTGACGCTGAGCATCGTTGAAGTAAGCAGGTACTGTGATAACTGCGCCAGTTACTTCCTCACCTAGGAAGTCTTCAGCAGTTTTCTTCATTTTCTTAAGAACTTCAGCAGAAACCTGAGGAGCAGCCATTTTTTGGCCTTTCGCTTCTACCCAAGCGTCACCGTTGTCAGCCTTAACGATTTTGTAAGGCATGATTTCGATGTCACGCTGAACTTCTTCGTCTTCAAAACGACGACCGATTAGACGCTTAATTGCAAATAGCGTGTTTTCAGGGTTAGTTACTGCTTGACGTTTTGCTGGCTGACCTACTAGTGTCTCACCATCAGTGTAAGCAATAACCGATGCAGTAGTACGTTCACCCTCTGCGTTTTCAATTACACGAGGTTTGTCGCCGTCTAATACAGCAACACATGAGTTAGTAGTACCTAAGTCAATACCAATGATTTTACCCATCTGGCTATCTCCGAATAAATTCTATTTTCGTTTGGTTATAACCCCAATGTGGGGGGAGGAGAATCGGGTTTCAACCCTTGCTCACAAACAAAAATAATCAATGTTTGCTTCTCTATGCCACATAGATAAGGGCGGTAAAATGCTTTTCAAGGGCAGAATTGAAAAAAAGCGTTTTTTTTCTGATTTAATCGCTTTCTTTCTGATTAGTTAGGATTAGGTCACATCACTGTCGTTCAATAAAGCAACACTAACCAAGAGAAAATGGGCACTCATGGCCCAGAAAACAAGAAAGCGAGCCGTAATAGCTCGCTTTCTTGTTTATTGAGTAACGCTACTATGCATTTGCCTGTACTGGCTCAGCATCAACGCTCTCCTCTTTACCAATCTCACCTTCTGTTTTTGCAACAATAGTGTTGACTGCAGTATCACCCACCACGTTTGATGAGGTACAGAACATGTCATTAATACGGTCAACCGCAGCAATAATTGCCAGGCCTTCTGGTGGCAAACCGAGTTGGTGAAGCAGAACCCCAACCATCACAACACCACCGCCAGGAACGCCACCCGCACCAATCGATAATAGAAGAATCGTCAAGCCTAAGGTGAAAATGTCCGAAGTATTAATTGGCTGGCCAAAAGCGTTCGCGACAAACAATGTAGCCAGAGCAATATAGATAGACACACCTGACATGTTCATTGTCGCGCCTAGTGGCACACCAAAACCAGCAACTGATTTAGACACCTGTAGCTTGTCTGTCAGAGTACGCATCGTTACAGGAATGGTCGCGTTTGAGCTTGCCGTAGATAGAGAAAATAAAATCTGCTCGCGAGTCGCACGAAGAAATGTCTTCGGAGACGTGCCTGTAGCAATACCTACCGCCATTGGATAGAAAACGAAAATCCAGAACACAAGCATAGTCACAACCAAAGCAACATAACCTGCAACGGACATTAGCGTGTTTGCATCCAGCGTCGCACCTAATTGAATCATCAGCGCGAATACACCGTAAGGCGCAAGGCTCATCACCAACCCAACAAGCTTCATCATGATCTCATTAGCCATCTTAAAGGTGCGGATAGCAGGACCACCACGAGAATCCAAAGCTTGAATCGCCAAACCGGTCAGAATTGCCATAAAAATGATTTGTAGCATGTCGCCATTAGCAAATGCCTGAACTGGATTGCTAGGAACAATGTTAACTACGAGAGAAAAGATATCTGGCGTTTCAGTTGTGGTCAGTTTAACGGTTTCAGCAACGGTACCGGCTAAATTAGCACCTGCACCAGGTTGGAAAATAAGGCCGACTGTCAGAGCAGCTGTAATCGCAATAATTGTGTTAACGATATAAAGCGCAAAGGTTTTACCACCAAGGCGACCAAACGCGCTGATATCTTTAAGATCAACAATGCCACATACGATTGAGACATAAACCAAAGGAACAACCAACAATTTAATCAGCGAGACGAACATGCCGCCCACACCTTCTGCCGTTCCAAGTAAGTAAGTGTCAAAAATCGCAACACCGTTAAATAAGTATTGGATTGCAGTTCCCAAAATGAGGCCGGCAAACAAGCCGACAAAAATCTTACTAGAAAGCGATTTATCCATCGTAAATCTCCGATATGTTGTGTTTGCTATTAACGCTTTTGTAGTTATATATGCTTACTTTTAAAGCATTCGTCGCAAATCATACACAGAGAAGTTACAAAATAAAGAGAAAGTTTACAAATTTGTTAACGCTGAATATCAGCAAAAATCACTAGATACTTCCCCAACATCCAGCACAAGCTTTCACAAAGTAAGTAATTACAGGAAGTTATGAAGCTTGAGTTCGAAACACAGAATAAAAACTGAACAAATTTTCACTATAAGAGAAATAATCCCTAATAAGAAAATATTTGAAGAAGATCAACTTTCAATTTCTAGGGGAAAAATAAAACAGTGCAACTGATGGAATAAAAAATGCCCATCATCAATGTGATGGGCATTTTCAAATTGTTTTCAGCGGTAGTAAAAAGCTTACTTAGCAACCATAACCATTGCTGGACGAACAACACGGCCGTTTAGTTCGTAACCTTTTTGCATAACGAACATAACCGTGTTTGATTCGTGATCTGGGCTCTCTTGGATAGACATAGCCTGATGGAATTCAGGGTTGAATGCCTCACCTTCTGGATTAATTTCCTTCAGGCCAAATTTAGAAACCACATCAACGAAGGTTTTGTGAGTCAGTTCCACACCTTCAAGGATCGGCTTAATGACCTCATTTTCTGTGTCTGCCGCCTGAATTGCGCGCTCTAAGTTGTCAATAACAGGAAGCAGTTCCTCTGCGAACTTGTTCAGAGCGTATTTACGCGCTTTATCGATCTCTTGCTCAGTACGACGACGCATGTTCTCGACATCAGCTTTTGCACGCAGAACCGCGTCTTGCTGATCTTTCACTTTTGTCTCGCTAGACAGTAGTGCTGCTTCTAGTTGAGCAATTTTAGCGTCTTTCTCGTCACCAACTTCTTCCAGCTCCGCTTCAGCTTCCTGAGCTGCTGCTTCCACTTTCTCAGCCTCTTCGATGATTTGATCAAGCTCTTCTTCTGTAACTTTGTTTTCTTCGTTGCTCATGATATCTCCAGAATTCAACGTAATGCCCTTCAAGCCATGCGTTTTTTGCGGGCTTTAAACACATAAAAATTCGCATATTTAGGTAACTTGCCATTATTATGGGGATGAAGATTCCTGATTCAAGCCTCTTTAATGCGGAAATGCTATGAAAAATCCATGTAACGTGATCGCGATTATCGGTAAACCTAGAGATCAACAAGCTATTCAGACTCATAGTGAGCTGTACCAATGGCTGACATCAGAAGGTTACCAAGTATTTATTGACGATCGTCTTACTGCAATTTTAGACGAGATCCCGCCAAAGCAGTTTGCGAGCTTAGTTGAGCTAGGACAAAACGCAGATCTGGCGATTGTGGTCGGTGGTGACGGTAATATGCTCGGAGCCGCACGAATTTTATCTCGTTTTGACGTTCCCGTAATTGGAGTCAACAGAGGTAACTTAGGCTTTCTGACGGATTTAAACCCAGACGATTTCCAAGCCGCTCTTAAAGCTGTACTGGACGGTGAGTATATTGAAGAAGAGCGCTTTCTACTTGAAGCTGAAGTGCATCGACATGGCCAAATTAAAAGTCACAACGCCGCTTTAAACGAAGCTGTACTCCACCCTGGCCAAATCGCACATATGATTGAATTTGAAGTTTATATCGATGAAAGCTTTGCTTTTTCATTGCGTGCAGATGGTTTGATCGTATCGACTCCGACAGGTTCTACCGCCTACTCGCTTTCTGGTGGAGGTCCAATTCTTTCACCAAGCTTGAACGCGATCTCTTTGGTACCGATGTTCCCGCACACACTTTCCAGCCGACCTTTGGTCGTCGATGGTAACCGCCGTATCAAATTGCTGGTATCTCCAGAAAACCGTGGCACGCAAGAAGTCAGTTGTGATGGTCAGGTATCTTTGCCTGTTTCTCCGGGCGACGAGATCCACATTTACCAGAGCCCTAATGTGCTAAAACTTGTTCATCCAAAAGACTACAGTTACTACCACGTTCTGAGAAACAAACTAGGCTGGTCGAGCAAGCTCTTTTAACCTCTGTTATTCTATTTACAAACGCAGGTATCCACATGCCTGCTTTTTAATCTCTGTAGTTAGAAAGCATTAAAACCTCCCAATTACCGTCGCCTATCTTCCTAAGTCCTTTTATTCAATATCCCCCTAACTCTTTCAATTTAAATAAGTCGTTGCCTCTCATAGACTCGTTTTTCCTAATCCATCACAAAAGTCCATTTCACCAACAAAAAATTTAAAGACCACCTTTACTGTATGAACAAACAGTATATACTGTTTTCTTATACAGTATTGTTCAGTTATACAGGTAAATAAAAATGCTGGCTCATCTAAGTGTTAATAATTTTGCGATTGTTAAGTCTTTACAACTCGAGCTGTCTAAGGGCATGACCACCATTACGGGTGAGACAGGTGCGGGTAAATCTATTGCTATTGATGCGCTCGGTCTCTGCTTAGGTGGGCGTGCTGATGCAGGCATGGTTCGACAAGGTGAAGAAAAAACCGAAGTGAGTGCCGCTTTTTTACTGGATAACAACTTACATGCAACGCGTTGGCTAGAAGATAATGATCTGCTCGATGGCAGTGAGTGTATTTTACGTCGCATCATTACAAAAGAAGGCCGTTCAAGAGCCTTCATTAACGGCAGTCCGGTACCACTTTCACAACTCAAATCTCTCGGGCAGCTTCTGATCAATATTCATGGTCAACACGCCCACCACCAGTTGATGAAAAGTGATCATCAAATGGCCATGCTGGATCAATATGCGGGTCACCTTAATCTACTAAAAAGTACTCGCAGTGCTTATCAGCACTGGCGTCAAGCTGACAACAACCTCAAGCAACTAAAGGAAAACAGCCAACAGAATCAGGCACAAAAGCAATTGCTTGAATACCAAATCAAAGAACTGAATGAGTTATCGCTAGGTGAAGAAGAATTTGCAGAACTCGAACAAGAGCACAAACGACTGTCCAATAGCGGTGAACTCGCCGCTACCTGTCAACAAGCCATCGAACTTATTTACGAAGGTGAAGAAGTCAATGCGCTTGGTATTTTGCAATCGGCCAATCACTCCCTGATTCAATTAGCTGAGTTAGATGAAAAATTAGCAGAACTGCCAAATATGCTGGCAGAAGCCATGATTCAGTTGGAAGAAACCAAAAACGAACTCCGCAGCTACCTTGACGGCATTGATGTCGATCCGGGTCGCATGGCTTATGTGGAAGAACGTTTCTCCAAAGTCATGTCTATGGCACGTAAACATCATGTTATGCCAGAGGAACTTTACCAGCATCATCAAGACCTTCTGGCCCAAATAGAAGCCTTAGATTGTTCTGATGAACGATTGGATGAACTCGCACAGGAAGTGGAACAAAAGTATCAAAGCTTCTTAACTGCAGCGGAAAAATTACATAAATCACGCAGTCGTTACGCTAAAGAACTGAATAAACTAATTAGCCAAAGCATGCACGAACTAAGCATGGAAAAAGCCGTGTTCAGCATTGCAGTCAATAACGATAATGCCCATCCTTCTCCATTGGGTATGGACAGCGTTTGTTTCCTAGTTTCAACAAACCCGGGCCAGCCACTGCAACCAATCGCTAAAGTCGCGTCCGGTGGTGAGCTATCACGCATATCGTTAGCGATTCAGGTTATCACCGCTCAGAAAGTCGATACTCCAAGCCTCATCTTCGATGAAGTCGATGTAGGTATCAGTGGCCCGACCGCCGCCGTAGTAGGTAAAATGCTGCGTAAATTGGGAGAGTCAACTCAGGTACTATGTGTCACTCACCTTCCTCAAGTGGCAGGCTGTGGACATCAGCAAATGTTTGTAGCGAAGCAGACTAAAAAAGGTCAGACGGAAACCCAGATGCACGCTCTGGATGAACAACAACGCGTGGCAGAATTAGCCCGTCTGCTAGGTGGCAGCCAGATCACCGACTCGACCCTTGCAAATGCTAAAGAGCTACTTATCGCCGCTTAAAAAACATTCCCTGGAGCCATGGAGAAAACATCCATGGCTTTTTGCTTTCTACTCACTTTGAACTTTGGTTTGGTCTTGCATTCAAATTATCTGACAGAATAGACACAAATGAATATCTGCCAATAAATGCAACTCAACTCAAAATTCGTTGTCAGATTCCCTACCATACGACGCATAGCTTTTTACATCTGCGTCGAGCTTGTTTATTATCAGCGCAGTATTTTAAAGGTTAGTAAGAAATTATTATGCAATTAAAGAAGTGGTTAGTTGCCGTACCATTAGCAATGACATTGCTTACAGGATGTTCGGTAGTAGAAAAACTGGTTTATCGCATTGATATCAACCAAGGCAACTATGTAGAACAAAGTGCGGTAGATAAATTAAAGTTTGGGATGACTAAAGCACAAGTTCGCTTCGTACTTGGCTCACCAATGCTTATCGAAAACGGCTATCCAAACACATGGTATTACATATACCACCATACTCCGGGCCATGGCGATCCAGTGCAAAAAGACCTTGTTGTTAATTTTGATGATCAAGGCACACTTGCTGATATTGCTGGCGACTTCCCGAAAAGTGACGCGTTTTACGAGCAAATTCAATAACAAAACCTTTATACAAAAAAACCTCCCATCTGGGAGGTTTTTTAATGTTTGGCATTTACAAGTTAATCGCTTTTACGCATAGCGTTAGGCTTGCCACCTGTAACGGGATCAGCATTACCTGCGGCTTTAGCTTGTTCAGCACGTTTACGGCGAATCTCTTTGGGATCGGCGAGAAGCGGACGATAAATCTCTATACGGTCTCTGTCGCGTACAGTAGCATCCAATTTTACATTTCGGCTAAAGACACCAACTTTATTCTTCGATAAATCAATCTCAGGGTACAACTCAAGTACGCCAGATTGACTAATAATCTCTTCCACCGTTTCGTGTTTGTTCACAACTAAATTGAAAACACGTTGCTCATGCGGTAAGGCGTAAACGACCTCAACATGAATCATGTCTGATTCAATACTCATAACACTCGTATACCTGTTTCGCGCGTTTTGTAAAAGCATTGACCATGTTACTGGTTAACTCATTAAAAATCTTACCAAAAGCCATTTCAATCATTTTACTAGAGAATTCAAATTCAAGCTTAAGTTCAACCTTACATGCTTGCTCATCTAGTGCAGTAAAAAACCAGCCACCACGTAGCGTCTTAAAAGGACCATCGACCAGATTCATCATAATGGACTGACCAGGAATAAGTTCATTAGACGTGGTAAAGGTTTTACTGATCCCAGCTTTCGCGACATCCACAGAAGCCACCATACCATCGCCAGAAGCGTCAATGATTCTGGAACCTGAACAACCAGGCAGAAACTCTGGGTACTTAGCAACATCATTGACCAGATCAAACATCTGCTCTGCACTAAACGACACCAACGCAGAACGGCTGATTTGCTTCATACTTACTCCTATCGATACATGTCCAGATGAAAAGCGAGCCCCAATTTTACTTTTATTCCGCGATTGCGCAAATAAAAGGATTTCCTAACCGATATCCAGGCCGTATAATGACGCCATTATGGCAAAGAAAAAATCAAAACAAAAAGCGGGTAGTAACACTATCGCGCTGAACAAAAAAGCTCGCCACGAATATTTTATCGAAGATGAAATCGAAGCTGGCATGGAGCTCCAAGGTTGGGAAGTGAAAGCCCTTCGCCAAGGTAAAGCCAATATTTCTGAAAGTTACGTATTTATGCGTGACGGTGAAGCCTTTGTGAGTGGCATGACAATCACTCCTTTGAATCAGGCATCGACACACGTAGTGGCGAACCCTACTCGTGTGCGTAAACTACTCATGAGTCGTCGCGAACTTGATAACCTACTCGGACGTGTTAACCGTGAAGGTATGACGTTAACGGCACTCTCT
Source organism: Vibrio natriegens NBRC 15636 = ATCC 14048 = DSM 759 (assembly GCF_035621455.1). Classification (NCBI taxonomy): domain Bacteria; kingdom Pseudomonadati; phylum Pseudomonadota; class Gammaproteobacteria; order Vibrionales; family Vibrionaceae; genus Vibrio; species Vibrio natriegens. The sequence continues at coordinate 675,647 of NZ_CP141822.1, read as the reverse complement.
CTGTACTGGTCTCGCTCTTGGGTGAAACTAAAAATCGGCGTAGCAAAAGGTAAAAAGCTGCACGATAAACGTACGGATTTAAAAGAAAAAGATTGGGCAAGAGAAAAAGCGCGCGTAATGAAGAGTTCACTGCGTTAATCTTGACCACTTAAACGCATAGTGCTGGACAGCTAATACTTTTCTGTTACTATGCGAACAATACCTTGGGGCTGATTTAGGATTCGACGGGAATTCAGAAGTCTGAGGTGCATGCCGAGGTGCGGTAGGCCTCGTTAACAAACCGCAAAAAAATAGTCGCAAACGACGAAAACTACGCACTAGCAGCTTAATACCCTGCTCAGAGCCTCTTTGCCCTAGCTTCCGCTTGTAAGACGGGGAATTACAAAGAGTCAAACCCAAACTAGCTAGCCCGGATTCTCCCGCCTGAGAGATGAACGGCGAATTATAATTCAGGATAGTCATTCATTAGCGTGTCGGTTCGCAGGTGGGTGGTGAATTTAAAGATCGACTAAGCATGTAGTACCAATGATGAAAGGTTTTCGGACGGGGGTTCAACTCCCCCCAGCTCCACCAAACGTTTGGAAAGGGCGATAACTCTTAGAGTTATCGCCCTTTTTGTTTTTTTATTATTGTTTTGTGCCAACTGAACTAAAAGGGTTACCGAAATACTTTGCATCCACTGGGTGGCAGCGTTGCTCTCAGTAGCGCCCTTTTCGTTGTTGTTCTTAACATTCCCCCTATTACCAAAAACATCATACTCTTTGCATTAGGAGGGATGATTCACAGCCTGGTACTCACGTTGTTGGAACCAAGAGTTTGTTCTCAATGGCAAAGCGAACAAGATTTGGAATATCTTTAATATTCAACTTCTTCATGATGTTGGATCTGTGTGTTTCAACGGTTTTGATACTAATGCATGTATCGTCAGCTATTTTGTTTGTGGAATACCCTTCGACGATTAACTGAAGTATTTGCCGCTGTCTGCTTGTCAGTAAATCCAAAGGTACTGCATCTTGCGTTTTTCCTAGCAAGTCCTTCAGCATAGGCTTGTCGATTTTTTGGCTGATATAGCTTCCACCACTCATAACGGATCCAACCGCTAGCTCCAGCTCTTCCACTGCAGAATCTTTAAGTAAATAACCTTGAGCACCATTTCTTAAGCACCTTGCAACATACTCAATATTTTTATGCATCGATAGCATAAGGATGTTAATCGGTATCTTGTGCTTTCGGATCATACTAATCAGCTCTATTCCATTAATCCCCTTAATTGAGACGTCCAGAATAAGTAGGTCTGGTTTAGACTTTTTCAGATTTGGGATCAAGTTGAGCCCCGTTCCACTTTCACCAACCACTTCAACACTTGATAAGGTGTTTAAAATACTGCATATACCCGCTCTGACGATATCATGGTCATCAACAATAAATACTCTACTCTTATAGATCATATTTAAATTCCGCCAATATTCTTGTTCCAGTATTTAGCTCTGATTGGATATGGATTTTTCCGTTATGACGCCCAGCCCTTTCCTCCATTCCCAGCAATCCTAGGTGTAGGTTGGTGTTTACTTTGCGTTTTATTTTGGTTATTTCAAAACCATTACCATTATCCGAGATAGATACTGTTACTTTTTCTCTGTCAAAGTCTAAATTAACGAAGATGTTTGTCGCTTTAGCGTGGCGGATTGCATTATTTACGGCTTCTTGGATTATTCTGAACACGTCAACCTTTAATTGTTGACTGACATCAGGGAAGTTATCTCTATATTTAAAATCTATTTTATTCTCTTGAGATATAGACATTTTTTCAAGAAGACGTTTAATTGCATCAATAAAACATAGCTCACTAATAACACCGGGTCTTAACTCGGCAGATTTATGGCGAACTTTCTCTATAATGTCTTCAATTAACTCTATTGAGTCATTGACGTGGTCACTACGATTACAACACTCCTTCCGGTGCAATTGTAAGTTGATTTGAATAGCGGTTAATATCTGCCCGAGATCGTCATGCAGTTCCCTAGATATACTTGCTCTTTCTTCCTCCTTACTGTTTTGTAATTTTTGATTAAGAAAACGTATCCATCTATCTGGATCTTCAAAACTTACACAATCCATGTGGCTCTTACCCCGATTCATAGAACCATTTTACTAGCAAAAAACTTAACACTCTACTAAACTAGTGCGCTAGTACACTTACAAATTATATGTATCTATAGAGTGATGCATTAATCCTTTAATGCATTGATTAACATTTGAATAACACCATTATTTTTTTACATCAACTTAAATAAATAGAAGAAGAACCATTATTGTCACAGCAATAAGTAGTGATAAATCTATTTTTATAGAACTACTATTCCCTGAAATAAATAATTTTTGATAATTCCAACTAATTATAGGGAGAAAAATAGATATTTATAACACTCAAATTTCAATTGGTAATCGCTATTTTATGGAAGCAAGGTCAACACTTGCGTAGAGTAAAATCTGAGCAAGAGCTCTAGCCTTAAAAAGCAGATAAAAAGAGAGGAAAATTCACCATAACGGTTATCCCTTTCAAAAACAAGCATATATCTAATAACAGTGCATATGTAGCCCGTAATATTCCCATCTACCCTTCAAACAATCCCTTTGTAAATAAAGCCATCATGGTTATGTAGTTTTTAAAAAATCAGGGAATCCCTGATATCGCAATTTAATACCATTCGCTATTTTGATTCGATGGTAGAGGATCTACCTGAATAAATTGCTAAAAAATATATAGTCAAGGATAACTAATGAAACTCAGATCAAAGATGGCTGTGCTGCTATCAGCGTTTACGCTGTTTGCACCTATCGCACAAGCAGCCCAACTCCAATCGCAAAACCTTAAGCAACTCATTGCCGAATCTGAAAGCATTATTTCAGGTCAGGTTCAAACCGTCACTGATGGTATTTCTGAGCAGGGCTTACCGTACACAGAAGTTACTATCAAAGTTAGCGACGCGGCATTAGGTAAACACGCCGAAGGTTCTGAATACACGTTTCGTCAATTTGGCTTACTAAAGCCTCGCACTCTGCCAAATGGCAACCAAATGCTAGCGGTAGCGCCAGAGGGTTTCCCTCGCTGGAACCAAGATGAAGTCGTTGTCGTATTTATGCATAAACCAGCATCACTGACTGGTCTTCAAACAACGGCAGGCATGGCTAACGGTAAATTCGTCATCCAAGGTGGCAAAGTAGCAAACGAGTTTGATAACCAAGGCATTTTCGAAAACCTAGAGTTTGCTGAAGGCGCGCTTGCTCCATCTGAGCAACAAATGGTGAATACAGAAGGTGCTTACAACGCAGTGGCTTTCATGAGCCTACTAGGTAAAGCAGTGTCAGAGCAATGGATCAGCAATGGGAAGATGAAATAATGAAACACAGTACATTAACAGTTGCGATTGCCGCTCTACTCTCTGCAGGTGCCGTTCAAGCAGGTGGTCCACTATATACGACCGAGGATGGTAACCCGACTCCTTTCCTATGGGACACGTCTAATGGCTCTATTCCAGTCTATGTTGACGGCGGCGACGCTTTTACTTACGACTACGACGGTTCAGTATTTTTATCGATTGAGCGAGCACAGCAAATAACTCAATTTGCTTTCAGTCAATGGAATAATGTTAAAACTTCTACATTCCAAGCAGATGTAGCTGGCACCATTGAAGAACAAACGGGTATCGCTGACGTAGATGGATCTAACGCCCTTCAGTTTTATACTCAGCAGAATGGCTACGGCTTCTGGATGCTTTACGATACAGATGGCAGCATCCTAGAAAACGTGTTCGGTGTTCCTAAAACAGCAGTACTGGGTATCGCCTTCCCTGAGATTGCGGACGGAAACAACGTGATTATCGAAGCAACCGCGGTAATCAATGGCTGGAACGTGTACGCCAACGATAATGCGGGTCTCCAAATTGCTGGCGTGTTCACTCATGAAATCGGGCACGCAATTAACTTATCTCACTCTCAAACCAACGGTCATATTGGTTACAGAAGTAACCCTTCTACACCATTATTCCCAGGTGTGAAAGGCTGTAACGTAGAAGCAGTTCATGCACATGATACGGGTAACTGGTATTTAGGTGAGATTAACCGCGCCGACCCAGAAGTGATTGAGACTATGTACCCGTTCATCGGTCACCACGGTGCAGGAGCGGTAGCACAAAGTACCGTTAACATCACTGATGACCGCGTGGCTATCTCTAACCTTTACCCTACTCAAGAGTACTTGAGCCAATTTGGCTCTATTGAAGGTACGCTTCGCTTAAAAGACGGCTCTACTGAATACAGCGGTGTAAATATCATCGCTCGTAACATCGATGATCCTTTATTTGATGCGGTATCAGCACAGTCAGGTAACTTGACACAAGGTAAAGTCGGTCCTGATGGCTACTTTAAAATTAACGGTCTGACTCCTGGCCAAAGCTATGTGCTTTACACCGAAGAAATCAACAGCGGTGCTTATCCTACCGCTACATCTGAGATCCTATCGGTAGCAGAATACTGGAACGACAACGAAAGCAGTAACCCAGCGTCTGATGATCCATGTGACGTAACACCAATCGTTGCGGAAGCAGGCCAAACCAAAACCGCGGATTTAGTATTTAACGGCTATCAAGATGGTGTTGACTTCAAACAAGTGGTTTATGCACACCTAAGTGACTTAGCAAAAAATGGTAAGTCTTCAATAGGTATGGCAGGCAGCACTCCATTTATTTGGGATGAAAGTAAAGGCTTTAAGCTTCTTCCTGATTATCTAAGCACTGGCTCAGCCAAAATGAGCGCGAATGGTAACAAACTTCTGGTCAACTCAGATCACGACAGAAACGGGATTAATGCACCAGTTATCTGGACGGATGCAAATGGTGTAATGCCATTAGGTGACCTTACGGGCAATGCGTGTGGTGGTTCAAGTGAGCAAGGTAAATCAGCAGCAACAGGTTGGGATATTGATGCATCAGGAAATACGGTAGTTGGTACCGCTTATAAAGATGCTGATGGTAATGGAACCTGTACTACTTACTTTACCGGTGATGTTGTGCCGTTCATCTGGACACCTAAGGAAGGCATGCGCGAACTAGATACCAGAAATGTTGACTGGTCAAATGCAGCTTGGGCTCGTGCACATGCTGTTTCAGGTAACGGTGAAGTGGTAATGGGCGCTCTTGGCGGCTACAAAGCAGTTGCATGGGTCAATGAAGGTGAAATGATCAACCTTTATGACGCTGTTGGTGCAATGGGCGCGTACACCTCTTCTCACGATGGCAAGCAAGTAGCACTACAAACGAGAACAGGTAACGTTCTGTTGTGGGATCACACTAAAGAAGGCGATGCAGCATTTACTGATATTGGCGGCTTAGAATGGTGTAAAGATGTACCGCTAGTCATGCTAGGCAGTGACTTCTGTGAAACGCGAGGTATTGATTGGGTTCATGCTGCGATTGGTAAATACACTGGATTAATGCCTGCTGACATGAGCGACAACGGCGACGTAATCATCGGCCGTGCTGGTGATATCCGTACTGGATTCACAGGTGCAATCTATATCAAAGGCCTAGGCTGGATGAAACTGGATGAGTTCTACGCAAAACAAGGTGTATTAGAAGCTCAAGACGCCTACATGGATAACCCTATGTCACTTTCTGGCTCTGGCGCAAAAATGACAGGTGGTGTAACTGGTTATTCTGTTGCTTTCCATGTCGATATGTCTCACGTATACGTTTGTGAAAACGGTGCTTCTGTCAAAACAGGCTTCCCGAACGGATTAATTAACAAGATGAACTCTGGCGCGGAATTTGGCCGCTGTGAGCATCTAAACGATTAATTTTACGATGAAATAGCAAGGTGGCTAACAGATTGATAGCCACCTTTTTCAAAAGAAATAATTTCGACGGACACCTTATTACTCCTTAGAAAAGGAGTAATGAATAGAAGAAACACACCAAGCCGCTTTGATTAAAGATCAAGCGGATAACTGGACGTTACAATCTTTAGGGATGATTATGAAAATATTAAATAAGTCGCTAATTGCAATGGGTATTTGTTTATCTTTTAGCGCGCATGCAGCCGATGACCGTTACATCATTCAAGTTGATAGCGCAAATAAAGGCGTTGTTAAAAACCTGGCCAAAAAACTGGGTGCAGATATCAATGTCGAAGGTGAAGAGTTTTTTGCCGCTACCTTCACTGGCAAAGACTTAGAAACCGTTAAAGGGCTGCTTAACAACCCACATATCCAACTTATCGAAGAAGACGCTAAGCGTAAGCTGCTTAGCTACAGCGATGACATCGGTGACGCACGTGAAACTCAGCTAACACCATATGCCGTATACCAATCTCAAGCTGATCAACTCACTTTACAGCCTAATGACTTCATTAAAGTTTGTGTTATTGACTCGGGCTTAGACCGTTCAAACAATGACTTTGAGTGGACAAATATTACTGGCGACAACGACTCTGGCACTGGTAACTGGGATGAAAACGGCGGTCCACACGGCACGCACGTAGCTGGTACTATTGGTGCGGCAGACAACGGCTTTGGTATTATTGGTATGGCACCAGGCGTACCAATGCATATCGTTAAAGTCTTTAACTCTGATGGTTGGGGATACTCTTCAGATCTGGCGTACGCCGCAGAAAAATGTGCGGATGCTGGTTCGAATATCATCAACATGAGTTTGGGTGGCGGTGCGCCAACAACGGCAGAAGAGAATGCGTTCAAAGCCTTCACTAACGACGGCGGTTTAGTCCTCGCAGCAGCAGGTAACTCTGGTAATGATGTTCTTTCATTCCCGGCAGGATACCAGTCAGTCATGATGGTCGGTGCAAACGACAATAACGATCAAATCGCGGCATTTTCTCAGTTCCCTGAATGTACCATCGTGTACAACGGCAAGAAAGGCAAAAACAGCCAGGAAATCATTGATTCTACCTGTGTTGAAGTCACAGCAGGCGGCGTGAACACACTTTCAACTTACCCGGCAAACATGGCCTCTACGTCAGTCTTAGCGGCGGGTGAGCAAATCATTGCTTCCTCTAGTTTTACCTTTTCAGGTCAGGGTGATGTTTCAGGTGAAGTTCACTACATGGGGCTAGGCAACGCGGTTGATACCGACGCTAACGGCAAGATTTGTTTGATGGACCGTGGTGAAATCACCTTTGATGAAAAAGTACTTAACTGTGAAAACTCAGGTGGTATTGGTGCCGTTGTCGTAAACAATGTTGATGGCATGCTTAACGGTACATTGGGTGAGGCAACCACGACCTCTATTCCAGCTGTGGGTACCGACCTAAAAGATCGTGCTCTATTGCATGCATCTTCGACTATTGGTGTTGAGGTTAGCACTTCTGATTACGGCTTTATGAGCGGTACGTCAATGGCGACACCTGGCGTAGCGGGTATGGCTGCGTTACTTTGGTCAAATCATCAGGAATGTACTGGTACTCAAATCCGTGATGCACTAAAACAAACTGCGTTTGATGCAGGTGCGTCAGGCCGAGATAACTACTTCGGTTATGGCATTGTGAAAGTTGCTGATGCTAACGAATACTTGTTAGCGAATGGCTGTGATCAACAGGCAGCAGCGTACATTGAACTGGCTACGTCAACTTACACTGCAAAACAGGGTCAGAAAGTTAACCTAGAATGGTCAAACGCTACAGCACGTAAAGTAGACGTTTACCGTAACGGTGTGATTGTATCTACAACTGGTAATGATGGTTCATTTACAGATACATTAACAAGTGACGCCTTCGGCATGTACACATATAAAGTATGTGACCAATCAAGCGGTAACTGTTCAAATCCGTCAAGTGTCTCATTTGAGTAAAGATACCTGAGCGTCAGGCAATGACGCTCAATTCTATTTTCATTTGATAGTTACCCCGGCTATCACAATCCGCTCCAATTATTTAGCCCACATAAACTAAAGACCACCCTAGGGTGGTCTTTTTATTTGTTCATTGTCTTACATCCGGATTTTATAATTAAGCTCAGGCAATTAGAGGCTAGGATAAAAGATTAATTACCGGAATGGCGCATTCGTGCTTCTCGTGGAGTCTGATTAAAAACTTGCTTGAATTTAGTCGAGAAGTAATTACTGTCCTGATACCCAACCCCAAAAGCAATATCTGTAATAGATTGATCAGTGTATAGAATATCTGAAAACGCTTTGCTGGTTCGCGTATAATGTAAGTACTGATTAAAGTTCATTCCTGTCAGTTTTTTTATACTGTTTGTTAATTGACGCGATGAAAGCTTAACGGCATCCGCTACTTCTTCTATTTCATTCACTCCAGCGTAATGCTGTTGAATATGGGATAAGGCATAAATCACTTTATCATTGTTATTTAACAGATCGACGTCTTTTATTTTTCCTCGCCAAAGCTCAACAATAATCTGCTGGAAAATGAATTGAGCAATCATTCTCGACTCTTCACTATTAATATGAGACTCAATATGCAATCGATCTATTAGTTGACTCACTTGCTGTGCCGTCTTTTGATTAATAAACCAGCCCGTTTCTTTATCTGATTCACTAGGCATAAATCGCTTAAGCTCCGAGCAAACTTGGAGTTTCTCTTTTTCAAACAGGATATTACTCAAATACAGATCATCGACGGAATCAAATAAGTGACGGTCTTCTTTCTTAACAAAGCAGACGTAATTTTTGCTCAGATTCATAGGCACATCATTCATGACATGTGTACCACAACCCTCTGAAACAATAATGATTTCTTCAAAGGAGTGCGCATGCTCAGGATAAGGTTCCTGAGGAGCTCTAAGCTCGGTAGTGACCGGACTATTTGAGTTCATAAAGAACTCTCTCGATTTAAGATAGATCATTTTACACCTCTTTATTCTACGGGCTAAATGTAGAGGCTTAGACTTCTGTTTACCTAGTCTAACATCTCACTTTTGCTCACTCTTTTATTGATATTTTCAAAAGTGTGAAGGCAAAGTTGCTCACCTTAAAAAACTCACCAAAATACCCTCTTATCTATGTTAATTCTCCAAGGTTAAAATTTGCCAGGTTTGTAAGCTGACCTTAATCCTTCTGATGACAAACATTACGAACGTCAGCATTTCAGAGGGAAACGTAAAATAAAAGTTTAAACAATAAATATAAAGACATAAGAAACAAAAGCTTACGAATAGCAAGGAGACAATCATGTCTGAAACTATTACCTCTACACAAACACAAGAAACAGAAGCTGCCTTAAATGAATATGAACAAGAGCGAGTGCCCAAACATAAACTACTTGGTTGGCGGCACTTTCTCGGCTCTTATTCCGGCGAACACGTAGCGGGTACCGAATTTGTTATCGGTGCCGCTTTTGTCGCATGGGGAGCAAGTACCTTTGATATCCTGATGGGTCTGCTGGTTGGTAACCTAATGGCAGTACTTACCTGGGCATTGATCACCGCGCCTATCGCAACCCAATCTCGATTAACAGTTTACGAATATCTGCGCAGAGTGGCTGGCCCTGGATTTAACAAAGTCTACAACGTGGTCAACGCCGTGTTGTTCTGTGCATTAGGCGGGGCAATGATTACCGTGTCAGCCTCTGCAGTACGTATTTTATTTGATATTCCAGCGCAAACTCACTGGTATCCAAATAGTGCTGCGTTTATTGCAGTTGCACTCGCTGTGGGTGCTATCGTTGTCGCCATTGCGGTACTGGGTTTTCAAAAATGTGCTCAGTTCGCAACGGTTTGTTCACCTTGGCTGCTGATTATCTTTGTGACTGGTGGCATGGTCGCCCTTCCAGCACTGAGCAACGTTGGCAATGGTGAAACCTTTACTGGGTTTGGTCAGTTCCTTTCTCTGGCGGATCAATACATCTGGACAGGACAAACACCAGATGGCTCACCATCAATGACGTTCTGGCAGATCGCAGCTTTCGCTTGGGTATGTAACCTGGCAATGCACGGTTCTCTGGGTGATATGGCGCTGCTACGTTTTGCGAAAAGCGCAAAATACGGTTACTTCTCAGCATTTGGTATGTTCTTCGGCCACTACATTGCATGGATTTGTGCTGGTGTAATGGGCGCAGGTGCCATGCTACTGATGCAAACCAGCATGTCTAACTTAGACGCAGGCGGTATCGCGTACGCTGTGCTTGGTTCAACGGGTATTATTGCTGTAATTATCGCAGGCTGGACAACATCAAACCCAACTATCTATCGTGCAGGCTTAGCAATTCAAAGTATCTTCCCGAATAAATCGCGTGCATACATCACGACTATCGTTGGTGTAGTTACTGCGGTTATTGCTTGTTTCCCATTTGTATTTACTCGCCTATTAGACTTTGTAGGTTACATGGGCCTATTGCTTGCACCAGTTGGCGCGATCATCGTTTCGGAGCATTGGGTATTTAAGAAAATTGGTCTGACGCCACTATGGTCAAAATACCAAGGTAACGACCTAAACAAAGCCGCTCTTATCACTTGGGCAATTGGCGTCGTCTTCGCCGTGACTTGTGAACAGTTAGGCTTCTTGCACCTGTTCTTCCTATTCGTCCCAACTTACCTGCTATCGATGGCGATCTACATCATGCTAGCAAAATCAATGGGCGCAGGCGATGACTACACTCAGCAGGAAGCGGAGTACCAAGAAGAGCTAAAACAGCGTGAAACGTACCATGCGGAGCTAGCGAAACGCGAAGAAGCACAGCAAACAGAAGCGAAACCAGCCAGTATGCTGGAGAAGGTATCTGGCGCAGTTGCCCTGGCTTCCTTGGCTGCCATCGTGATTTCTGCGCTGAACGTGTGGGGAGCAGGCGCTGACTATCAAGTCGCCTTCGAATCCTTTAAATCTTTCGCGATTTATCCGACCATCATTTACTTTATCACCGCAACCACCTGGATCACGCTACGTGATAAAGCATAGGAGACTCAGCTAGTGGAAAATCTGATTCGAAAAGCCTTTGTCATGCAGTTAAATGAAGGCTGTAAGGCGGAATACAAAAAGAGACATGACGAGATCTGGCCAGAGTTGGTGGATGTATTAAAAAGTCACGGTGGTCACAATTACTCCATCTTTCTCCATGAAGATACCAACCAACTGTTTGGCTATGTCGAAATCGAGAACGAGGAAAACTGGCAGCAAGTTGCCGAAACAGAAGCCTGTCAAAAATGGTGGTCCTTCATGCAGGACATTATGGCAACCAACCCGGACAACTCTCCTCAATCGATTGAGTTAGATTCCGTTTTCTATCTTGCCTGAGACACACTCTAATAACCAAGCCCCGCAATTCGCGGGGCTTATTATTTTTAGCCAGCCAAATGTTACGCCCTCCCCGTTATTTCAAACAGTAAATAGCTTGAATAAATAAGAAAAACCACACCTTTTACACGCCTACTCCACTTCACTTAAACCCAGGTTTTATCTGGCCTCACGCACGAGTTGTCAAAAGTTTGAATTACCGCAAGAGCTTCTTGAGAAAAACGCATCGAATACGTTTTTTCAGGGGGATTTTTGAAGTTATTTAGTGCGGAAAAACGGTGTAATACCTCTAAAGAACAAGAGGTGTTAATCATGATGAAGGCTGTGATTGCAATAGACCTTGGGGCGTCAAGTGGACGTGTCATGGTCGGTTATCTGAACAACGGAAAAATCGAACTCGAAGAGTTTCACCGTTTTCAAAACCAGCAAGTGATGCATGGTAATGAGTCGTGCTGGGATCTCTACTCAATCTTGGAAGAGATTAAAGTAGGCATCAATAAAGTACTCGCGACGGGTGTAGAAATAACTTCTCTGGGCATTGATACCTGGGGCGTAGATTTTGTCTTGCTGGACAAGTTTGGCCGCCACCTTGGCGAGTTCGTCAGCTACCGTGATGCACGAACTGAAGGTACGTTAGAGAAACTACTTGAAGACAGTCAACTTACCCGTGAGCAAATCTATCAGCAAACTGGGATTCAGTTTTTACCGTTCAACACACTTTACCAGTTAAAAGCGATTGCTGACCAGCAACCGGAATGGTTCTCAGAAATCGATACGTTGCTATTTATTCCAGATTACCTGAACTACAAGCTCAGTGGCGTTAAGCATTGTGAGTATACCAATGCGTCCACCAGCCAATTGCTGGAATGCAAAGATAAGATCTGGAACAAGCCATTACTGGATGCTTGTGGCGCGAAGATGGAATGGTTCCTGCCACCTAAAATGCCTAACCGCATTATTGGCCAATACCATGTAGGCGACGTACAAATCCCTGTGTGTTCTGTAGCAAGTCACGACACTGCTTCAGCGGTGGCAGCAACGCCAATCGCACATGACACCATGGCTTACCTGAGCTCAGGTACATGGTCTCTGGTAGGGATTGAAAGCTTCGAACCGTACACAGGTGAGCTTGCTTATCAATACAACCTGACTAATGAAGGTGGTGTCGACGGTCGTTATCGCGTGCTGAAGAACATCATGGGTTTATGGCTGATTCAGCGTATTAAAGCAGAAAACCCATCACTGACTTTCCCTGATATTGCCAGTCTTGCTCGTCAAGCCGAGCCGTTTAAGTTCATCGTGAACCCAAATGACAACGATTTCTTAAACCCGGCATCCATGACGCAAGCGATTAAAAACTGGTTTAAAAAACGTGACCTTGAAGCGCCAGAAACCCTGTCCGAAGTCATTCGCTGTATCTACGACAGCTTAGTTCTGGCTTACGACAAGGTATTGACTGAGCTATCAGAAGTCACCGGCAAACCAATTACTGAATTACGCATCGTCGGTGGCGGTACACAAGACCAGTTCCTTAACCAACTTTGTGCGGATGTCTGTCAAATCAAGGTTTCGACCGAACCGACAGAAGCCTCCGCATTAGGCAACGTGATTAACCAATTTATCGCGTCCGACATTATTACCTCACTGGAAGAAGGCCGCCAAATTATCGATGCCTCTTCTGATGTGAAGAACTTTACTGCAAACCCTATTGAGGGATTGGAACAAATCAAATCCCAATTCCAACAAATTACTAAATAAGGTACCTGACCATGAGCAAAGAGCAGATCATTTCAGCTTACGAGCAAGCAAAAGCGGTTTTCGAAAAGTACGGTGTGGATACAGACAACGCACTAGAACTACTTAACCAAACGCCAATCTCTATGCACTGCTGGCAAGGCGACGATGTACGTGGTTTTGAATCTCCAGATACGGCATTAAGTGGCGGTATCCAAGCAACAGGTAACTACCCTGGCGCGGCAAAAACACCAGCGCAACTACGTGCGGACATGGAAAAAGCCTTCTCGCTAATTCCAGGTAAAAAACGTGTCAACCTGCACGCTATCTACATCGACGCTGATGAATACGTAGAACGTGATCAAATCAAACCTGAACACTTTGCACGTTGGGTAGAGTGGGCAAAAGAAAAAGATCTGGGCCTGGACTTTAACCCGACTCTGTTCTCTCACCCGAAAGCGGATGACGGCCTGACGCTGTCTCACCCAAATGAAGAGATCCGTCAGTTCTGGATCGACCACGTAAAAGCGAGCCGTAAGATTTCTGAATACTTCGGTCGTGAGCTTGGCTCGGCTTCATTCATGAACATCTGGATTCCTGATGGCATGAAAGATCAACCCGTTGACCGCCTGTCTCCACGTGCTCGTCTACAAGACTCTCTGGATAAAGCTCTGGCTGAGAAAATCGACACGGCATTCCATAAAGATGCAGTAGAAAGCAAACTGTTCGGCATCGGTGCAGAAGCGTATACGGTTGGTAGCAACGAGTTCTACTTAGCTTATGCAGCAACTCGCGGTACGGCTCTATGTCTGGATGCGGGCCACTTCCACCCAACAGAAGTCATCAGTGACAAAATCAGTGCATGTTCACTGTACGTAAACGACCTGCAACTGCACGTTACGCGTCCGGTACGCTGGGACTCAGACCACGTAGTTTCTTTCGACGATGAAACTCAGGCGATTATGCGTGAAATCGTACGTAACAACCTGCTCGACCGCGTCGCTATCGGCCTGGACTTCTTTGATGCATCAATCAACCGCGTCGCTGCTTGGGTTATCGGCACCCGTAACGCGCAAAAAGCTTTGCTAAAAGCCCTGCTAGAACCAGTAGCGCAATTAAAAGCGGCAGAAGAGTCATTCGACTACACCACTCGTTTGGGTCTAATCGAAGAAACACACTCTCTACCATGGGCAGCAGTATGGAACTACCACTGCCTACAAAACGAAGTCCCTGTTGGCTTTGATTGGATCAATGACGTGAAGGACTACGAAGCAACCATTCTGGAAACACGTTAATTCAAATCGCTCAACAACAAACAAGTCAGATTCACTATCTGGCTTGTTTGGTTAACTAGATATAAGAGGCTAATACTATGATTCAATTAAACGATGCAGTAATGCTCGAAATCGAGAAAGTCAGCGAAGTTTCTCAATACCTTTGGCAACGTGAATGGGCAGAGCGCAACGGTGGTAATATCTCTGTTGATGTGACTGATCTGTTCGATGAAATTCCTCAAGTCGACGTGCAAGAAAAAGCACTACCAATGCAGTTACCAATCGAAAGTGCGAACCGTATTTACTACGTAAAAGGTACTGGTCAGCGTATCCGTGAATTACGTGATCCTGCCTACGCGGGTTGCGTGCTTAAAATCAACTCAGCAGCTAACGGCTACCAAATTCTTTGGGGTGGTAAAGCGAGTGAGGATTTCGCACCGACCTCTGAGTTCATCAGCCACATCAAGATCTTGGTTGATAAAATCAAAGCAGGCTCTGACCACAGATCAGTAGTTCACACTCACCCACTAGAGCTGATCGCTTTATCTCATCATCCAGATATCTCTAAGAGCAGCGAACTGTTCACGCATACCTGCTGGAAAATGCTGCCAGAAGTACGCGCATTCGTACCTCGTGGTATCGGTATGATTCCGTACTGCCTGCCTTCTTCAGAAGAGATGGCAGATGGCACAACCGCGTCACTGCAAGAACATGATGTCGCTATCTGGGAAAAACACGGTGCGACCGCTTCTGGCGCAGATGTACTACAAGCATTTGATTACATTGATGTAGCAAACAAAGGTGCCAAGCTGTACCTGATGTGTACCTCAGCAGGTTATGAGCCAGAAGGTGTCACTAAAGAAAACATGGAAATCCTGAAGCAAGAATTCAACCTATAAGGTGTTAAGGTTGGCTCTTGGTGATGTAAGGGGCACAGAGAGCAAACCATCAACATCCGTTGAAGCGTAGGGGGCAAGGTCTGGTATTTATCCAGACCTTTGCTTTTTAGCCTCCCTCATTATTTACCTCTACTGACACTCCAATGTCTGATTCAGTTACTTTGCTTCAACAGACAAATCCTCTACTCTGTGAATAATTACCTCTCAATGGACCTGAAGGCATGTTAAAAGGCAGTGAGTACCCTTCCATCCGAGCATTAAGAGCTTTTATTGCCGTCGCTAACCACCTAAGCTTTTCCAAAGCCGCAGATGAACTGTGTTTGACGCAAGGTGCGGTAAGCAAACAAATCGCCTCGTTAGAGCAGCTGGTGGGATTACCATTGATTAAACGTGGTCTGAGTGGCGTGGAACTCACCGCTGAAGGTAAACGGTACTTACCACAGATAACGGAAGCGCTGGAGATCATTCAGCATGCCACTGCGAGCCTTATTCAGTTCAATACGGAACAGGAGCTGTTGACAGTTGATGTTACGCCTTCTTTTGCCAGTTTGTGGCTCGTGCCCAATATTGACGACTTCCACCAGCAACATCCGAATATAAGAGTCAAAATTCGCACGGGTGATGGTGCCATCACGAATCTCAACAATGACAGCGATCTCAACGTGAGGTGCCTACCGCTTTCAACACACTATGATTACAGCTACTTATTGTGTGAAGAAACCTTACTACTGGTTGGCAGTACCAACATGCCACCGTTGCAAAGCCAACAAGCGGTAAGTGATTATCCGTTTATCCCCCAAACCACTCGCCCTCAGCTTTGGGAACAGTTCAAGATTGAACACGCACTAGAAAACCCGATTACCTATCATTCGGTCGGATTTGAGCATTTCTATTTAGCTTGTGAAGCCGTAAGGATGGAAAAAGGTCTGGCACTGTTGCCTGATTTTATGGCGCAATTTTCTATTCAGCGCGGCGACATTCAGCATATCCAGAACATGACCCTGCAAAGCGGGTACGGCTATTATGTGGTCATTCCAAGTTACCGCTTAAACACCAGAAAAGTGTCGCTGTTCTACGATTGGCTAAAAAGTAAATTGATGCACAACGTCTAAAAGCGAAGGCAGTGATTACATAACCTTAACCGTGGTCGGGTGTATGTATGGTTAAAAATATGGCATTCTCATCCATACTGTTTGAAAAGGATAAATGGAAAGTAGTATATGGACAGCAACACGCCGAAACTCTCTTTACGCACCATTGAGCCTACGGACTACCCAGAGCTCGCGGAATTGATGGACCTGGTATTTCCGGATGTTGGAGGCTCGTGGCCGCGTCTGACCATCATGGATCTTATTCATCAGTTTCCTGATGGGCAAATTTGTATTGAAGATAACGGTAAGATTGTCGGTGCCGCGCTGACGATGAAAGTCGATTACAATCGAATCTCACTCCCTCACCTTTACAGTGACATCATCACTGAAAACAACGTCATTCAAAACAAAGTCACTGGCGATGCCATGTACGGGCTTGATGTGTTTGTCCATCCAGATTATCGCGGATTGCGCTTAGGACGTCGTCTGTATGATGCGCGTAAAGAGTTGTGTCGCAGTAAAAACTTTAAAGCGATATTAGCCGGTGGGCGTATTCCTAATTACCATAAATACGCGGATGAACTCAGCGTTGCCGAGTACATCGATAAAGTTAAGCGACGTGAACTTCACGACCCGATTCTGTCATTCCAACTGGCCAACGATTTTGATGTAAAGCGTATTATGCGTGGTTATCTGCCGGAGGACGATGCGTCCATGGGCTACGCGACGCTACTTGAATGGGACAATTTTTTCTACGAAGAGGATATTCAGTCTGTCCACGATGTCGAAAAAACGCTGATTCGTATTGGTGTTGTGCAATGGCAAATGCGCGCAATGAACGATTTGGAAGATTTGCTGGATCAAGCGGAATTCTTCATCTCTTCTTTGGCTAATTACAAAGCTGACTTTGCGCTCTTCCCTGAGTTCTTTAACGCCCCGCTGATGGGCCTACAAAAAGATCAAAACTCCGTCGAGGCAATCCGTTTTCTCGCCAGCTTCACAGAAGAAATTAAAAATCGCTTCTCACAAATGGCGGTCACCTACAACATCAACATCATTGCGGGAAGCATGCCGGTAATTGAAGAGGACGGAAAACTCTACAATGTCGCCTACCTGCTCCAGCGCGACGGCGAGATCAACGCCCAATACAAAATTCACATCACACCCCACGAGCAAAAAGACTGGGTCATCGACGGGGGTGACAATGTTCAGGTATTTGAAACCGATGCAGGTAAAGTCGGCATTCTGATTTGCTACGACAGTGAGTTCCCGGAATTGGGTCGAATGTTGGCCGAGCAAGGCGCTCAAATCGTATTTGTGCCATTTTGGACGGATACCAAAAACGGCTATCAGCGCGTACGAATTTGTTCTCAGTCTCGTGCGATCGAAAACGAGTGTTATGTGGCGATTGGCGGCAGTGTAGGTAATTTGCCTCGCGTCGACAACGTGGATATTCAATACGCCCAGTCAGCCGTATTTTCACCTTCTGACATTTATTTCCCACACGATGCAACGTTGACAGAAGCAAGCGCGAATACCGAAATGATCATTTTCGCAGATGTAGACTTAACTAAGCTGAAGCAACTCAATACGGAAGGCTCAGTGACGAACTTACGTCATCGCCGACTGGATTTGTACGGTGGTTTTACCAAAGCAAAAGATCAATAACAAACTTACGCCAGCTTCTTTTACTTAAAGCGGCTGGCGGATATTCTCTGCAAACTTTATCGGCCTGTCTTCGAGACGCGATGCCAACACACTATGACAACCAGACGCTAAGGCTTCGCGGCCTTTGTCTTTATTCCGAGACAGTACGGGAAAGCTTTTGGAACAGATTAACGAACTACTCATCTCTATGAAGCCCCTGCTTGAGCAGTATGGTTACTTAGCGCTTTCTGTCAGTATTTTCCTTGAAGGTATCGGAATTCCTATGCCCGGTCAGTCTCTCATGGTCGCGGCTTCGATTCTCTCTTCAGAACAAGTGATGAACCTCACTTTAGTGATGGCGGTATCCTGGCTGAGCTGCTTTATCGGTAATACCTGTGGTTACTTAATTGGCTACTACTTTGAAGGCTGGTTAGATGAAAAAGGCTATATCTCTGGACCAAAAATGCAGAAACTTCAAGGAGCGATACTAAAATACGGGCCTGCTTGTCTGGTCGTCAGCCGATTTATTGAAGGTATGAAGCAGTTTATGCCGTTGGCCTGTGGTATCGCCAAAATGCCCCGTAAAGAGTTCTTACTTGGCAATGCCCTCGCAGCCACCATTTGGGTTATGGTATTTAGCTTGCTTGCGCACTTTGCGTTTGAGCACATGAGTTCACTCAGCCATCTTTACACTCAATACAAGTACTTTGTCTGGGTAATAACTGCCGCCTTATTTGTATGGATGGTACTCTGGATTATTAAACGAAAAAAATCAAAAACTGCTGAATAATTAGACTCATAATTAAAACGAATAGTATCAATAAGATAAACTCCAAATCTTTATGTTCTATTCTCTCTGAGCACACATTTACCCAGCCATTTAGACGTCTAGACGTTGACTTCTCTTGGCTGTGAGATTAGTCTTCACGCCTTTCTCGTTTTAAGATTTGTCGTTTACATGTCCGGTTCTCAGCACACTACTAAAGCAGTTGCACCTTCTGCGGTCGCACTCATTCCACTTCTTGTCTTTCTTGCTCTATTTATTGGTGTAGGTACCTACCTATCGCTACAAGGCGTAGAATTTGCGTTCTACCAACTACCAGCGCCAATCGCTGTGTTGCCAGCGATCATCATCGCCTTTTTGTTGAGTAAAGATAAGCTCAATCGCTCTATCGAACACTTTATGCGTGGTGTAGGTCACCAAGACATCATTGCTATGTGCATGATCTACCTGCTTGCGGGCGCATTTGCGGCGGTAGCTAAAGCCTCTGGTGGTGTTGATGCAACAGTGAATCTGGGGTTGTCAGCGATTCCGACCAGCATGATCTTGCCGGGTCTGTTCCTGATCTCGGCATTCATTGCGACGTCAATGGGTACTTCGATGGGTACCATTGCGGCAGTGGCTCCGGTTGCGTTAGGTATTGCGGAATCGGCGGGAATGAGCTTGCCATTAACGGCAGGTGTCGTACTCAGTGGCGCCATGTTTGGTGACAACTTGTCGATCATTTCTGATACCACCATTGCAGCAACGCGCTCTCAAGGCTGTGAAATGAAAGACAAGTTCAGAGAGAACATCCGTATTGCCCTGCCAGCAGCACTGGTTGCGATTGCGATTTTTGCTTACAACAGCACAGCAACACAAGTACCAGAAGCGGGACCAATTGAGTGGCTGAAAGTGCTGCCATACGTCACTATTTTGGTGTTAGCGGTATCTGGCCTGAATGTATTTGTGGTTCTGACTATCGGCATTTTACTGGCGGGTGGTGTTGGCCTTATCTCTATCGATGGTTATGGCCTGACGAATATGGCGCAAGATGTTTACACTGGCTTCGGCAATATGCAGGAGATCTTCCTGTTGTCGATGCTTATTGGTGGCCTGAGTGAACTGATGCGTCGCCAAGGTGGTCTTGCATTCTTGACTAACTTAGTAAGCAGCATGATCAAGACTTTTGGTTCAAGCCACTCTAAGCATGCAAACAGCCGTGCAAGTGAACTGGGTATCGCCGGACTAGTTTCTCTGGTTAACGGTTGTACCGCGAACAACACGGTGGCGATTATTGTATCGGGTAGCGTTGCACGTCAGTTAGCCGAAGAGAACAATGTCTCTCCTCGCCGCTCAGCAAGCTTGTTGGATATTTTCTCGTGTGTTGTGCAAGGTGTCTTACCTTACGGTGCGCAGGTGCTGCTGCTAGGCTCAGTATTTAATTTGTCACCGCTGGAAGTGGTAGCGAATTCTTACTACTGTTTTGCACTGGCCATTGCCGCTATTGCTGCAGTATTTGTGAAGCACAAAGCTCGACAGCCAGAAGCGCAAACCGAACAATAACGACAAATTCAGAAGAGGCTCCAACAGGAGCCTTTTTTCATTCTGATAGAATATCTTTGCTTAACTGCAGATAGAAGATCTCAAGCTACAGGCATCTTCCAGAGGAATATTCAAGAGTTGGCTTAGTTCGCTGAGCAGGCTGACTTGAGCCGCATTACTCTCGGCCAATCTTCCATTAGCGTCGAGATGGTTATTCTCAAAACCAACCCGAACATCGAGACCAAGCAGCATCGCAGACGTCAAACAATCCAATTCTTTTGCCCCAAAAGCACAAACGGCGCAGCGAATGCTCTCTTGTTTAAATCGCTCTAAATTCAGTCCTCGTAAATCCCACGCTGAAGACTGTTGCTGTTTATGATACCGACCCAGTACAACAAGCGCATGTTGGTTAAAATTAGGCAACGCGCCCAATTTACGTAGGTGAAAATAACGTTCAATATCCGCCTCATCGTAGAGAATAATTTGGCTGAGTATATTTTGCTCAGCAACCCAGTGGAAAAAGGCACTGCCTTCTCTTTCACTCTGCTTGTCAGGAAACAACTCTCTTAATGCAAATGAAGCCGCTTCCGGCTGCACCGCTTTAATCAACGCTATCTGCTGCTTTGGGGAATACTGACCGACCGCTTCTGTGGTTAACTGAACCAGCATTTTCTCACCAACCGCTTCTTTCACGGCATGATAAAGCGGCTCATTATCCTCAACCTCCAAAGAGTGTTTACCGAGACCATCACGCGCATGCAAATGGATCATCGCAGCTCCTGCCGACTGACAGGCTCGCGCTTCAGTAATCAACTCCTCAGTGGTCATCGGCAAACTGGCATGATCTTGCTTGGTCTTTCTCGCGCCATTCGGTGCCACTATTATCGCGACGGCCTCTCGATGAGGTGCTGAATCTATTGCCATGTACTTGATACCTCATTCAACGTGCGGGTCAGTTTTTCTATCAGTTCATCGACGTGAGCTGGCTGAAAAATGAAAGCCGGAGCGAGCAAAATATGGTGTCCGTTTACGCCGTCAATAGTGCCGCCCATGGGATAGCACATTAAGCCATTTTCCATCGCTCGCTGTTTAATTCGCTTATCTGCCATCGTGGCTTTGTTTAAAGGTGCTTTGCTCTCTTTATCCGCCACCAGCTCAATCCCTAAGAATAGACCTTTACCTCGAATATCACCGATAAAAGGCAACTCAGAAAGCGCTAAGCTGAGCTCATTTCGCAATAACGTACCTTGTCGATTCACGGCAGTGAGTAGCTCTTCCTCAAAGATCGTTTTAACCGTCCCAACCGCTGCTGCACAAGCAACGGGATGAGCCATAAAAGTATGACCGTGCTGGAAAAAACCACTCCCCGATTCAATCGCCCGGTACACTCTGTCGTTAGCCACAACAGCACCAATTGGTTGATAGCCCGCACCTAACCCTTTTGCCATGCAGACTAAATCTGGCTCGGCTTGCTCTTGTTCAAAAGCGAAGAAGCTACCACTACGACCAACGCCACACATGACTTCATCCATGATCAGAAGCACATCATATTGGTCGCAGATTTCTCGAATACGTTTGAAGTAACCGTCGGTTGCAGGTACCGCCCCGGCAGTCGCCCCCACGATTGGCTCAGCGATAAACGCCATCACATTTTCCGCGCCCAGTTGAAGAATTTTGACTTCTAACTCGTTCGCAGCGCGCAGTGAATATTCCAGCTCTGACTCATCCGCTTTCTGATAGCGGTAAGCGTAACAAGGCGCAATATGTTGGCCAGAGTGAAGAATTGGCCTGAACGGTTCACGTCGCCACTCATTCCCTCCTACCGACAATGCCCCGAGGGTATTGCCGTGGTAACTCTGTTGGCGGGCAATGAAATATTTTTTCTCTGGCTTGCCGGATTCAACAAAGTACTGGCGCGCCATTTTTAGCGCCGATTCCACCGCTTCAGAACCACCACTAACAAGGTAAACATGGTTGAATTGTTCTGGCATGTGCTGGCAAATTAACTCAGCAAGCTGCTCTCCGCTTTCGCTGGTAAAAAAGCCCGTATGAGCAAAAGGAACTCGCTCTATCTGCGCTAGCATCGCTTGTTTAACCGCTTGATGGCTGTGACCAAGGTTCGATACCGCAGCGCCGCCACACGCATCTAAATATTGTTTACCTTGTTTATCAAACAGGTACACCCCTTCTCCGCGGTCGATTACTGGCAACGTATTGTGACAATGACGATGAAAAACATAAGACATGTGAGTTCCTTCAAGTGAATGTCGTCTCGTCACATCATCTTGAACAAACGAGATTCTCACAAGGGAATAAAATTCGACCGGTATGAGCTTTTGGAATACAGGAAACCAAAAGCCATTAATTCATTGAAAATAAAAAATAAAAACAAAAAAAGGCCAGCTTTATTAAAGGCTGGCCTATGGGTGACTAAAAGCTCTGTTCAGGTACGATGTTAGGCGTTTAGTGCCTGCTCTAAATCGGCCAAGATATCATCAATATGCTCAATACCCACTGACAGGCGAATCATCTCTGGCGACACGCCGGCTTGCTTTTGTTCTGCTTCGCTTAATTGGCGGTGAGTCGTAGATGCCGGATGACAAGCCAGTGATTTGGCATCACCGATATTGACCAAGCGCTTAAAGATTTTTAGTGCATCATAAAAACGAACGCCCGCTTCGTAACCGTCTTTGAGCCCGAACGACAAAATCGCTGAAGGCTTGCCTTTCATATATTTCTGCGCTAGTTCATGGTGCTCTGATTCTGGCAAACCTGCGTAGCTGACCCAACTGACTTTCTCATGCTGGTTGAGATATTCCGCCACTTTCAGCGCGTTTTCGGTGTGGCGCTCCATACGTAAAGATAAGGTTTCTAATCCCTGCATCAACATAAATGCATTCATAGGAGAAAGCGCCGACCCCGTATTGCGCAGTGGTACCGTTCGCGCGCGACCGATAAAGGCCGCATCACCAAATGCTTCGGTATACACCACACCATGATAGGACGGTTCAGGTTGATTAAACACCGGGAAGCGGTTGCTGTGCAGTGCCCAAGGGAACCTACCCGAATCGACAATCACTCCACCTAATGTCGTACCATGACCACCGACATATTTGGTCAGAGAGTGCACCACAATATCGGCTCCAAATTCGATTGGCTTACACAGAACCGGCGTTGCAACGGTGTTGTCCACTATCACAGGTACACCCTGTGCGTGAGCAAGATCGGCTACATGCTCTAAATCAATGATGTTACCGGCAGGATTACCAATGCTTTCGCAGTACACAGCTTTGGTATTTTCATCGATAAGTTCAGCCAGGCTTTCCGGTTTGTCGTCTTTGGCAAACTTCACTTGGATGCCCTGATTAGGCAACATGTGGGCGAACAAGGTGTAAGTGCCACCGTAAAGTTGTGGAGTCGATACGATGTTATCGCCCGCCTGTGCCAAGGTCAGAATCGCATAGTTAATCGCTGCACTGCCTGCGCTCACAACCAAACCTGCAATACCACCTTCCAAGGCGGCCATACGCTTTTCCAGAACATCATTGGTTGGGTTCATAATACGTGTGTAAATATTGCCAGGTACTTCCAGGTTAAAAAGATCCGCACCATGCTGAGCGTTATCAAATTCATAAGCGACGGTCTGGTAAATTGGGGTCGCCACGGACTTAGTGGTAGGATCCGTTTCATAACCAAAATGGATCGATAGCGTTTCGTCTTTCATGTTCTTCCTTGTGCGTTATCTCTAAAAATAGCGGTATTTATCATGCCTATTTTTCGCTCAAAGAACCTCGCTATTGGTCACAATGCATATCATTAACCCTGTCACTGTTATGGTAATGGGCGGCAGAAAATCACTTACCCAGTAGCCACTTGCTGTAGTAGCCAATGACGAAACTTTTCTGTCGAGTCATTTTTGGTATTGGTGATCAAATAGTAACCGGCGTTGGCAGGTATTGGGTCAAAAGGCGATACCAAGCGTCGAGTGTCCAATTCATCTTCGATTAGCGCCATCCTTGCCATTGCGATTCCCACCCCCGCTTCAGCCGCAGACATGGCCATGTCAGTACGGTTAAAAAAGTGTCCGACATCGGTTTTAAAATCGAGCCCCATTGCCGAAGCCCAATAAAGCCACTCATAATCACGGGTCGCCTTGTCCCACGGCAGAGCATCATGCAATAACGTCGCCTCTTTCCACTGAGCACTTGAAGCTAAAGTATTATTTTTATCTGACGTAGCTTTCAGCCATGCATGATCCTCAAGGTATTTAGGGCTCATCACTGGCAATAACTGTTCGTCTAACAGCAATTCAGCGTCTTTATGTCGGTAAGGGTGTAACCCGTAATCGATAGCGACGTCGTAATCTTTCAAATCGCTGTTAACCAATGCCACTTCTGCAAAGATCTGCACTTGGATATCTGGGTGTTCCAGATGGAAACTCTCTAGCTTTGGCACCAGCCATTTGAAGGCAAACGACGGCGTCAGTTTGAGTTTAATTTCATTGTTTTGCTTGTCGACTTTCAACTCATCAAGCAGTTTTCCCAGCTCATTAAAGTGAAACTGAGCCGCTTGTTGCAACTGAACTCCCTTTGCCGTTAAGCGGATACCACGAGAGTGGCGTTCAAATAGATTAAAACCTAATGTCTCTTCTAAGTGAATAATTTGTTGACTAATTGCCCCCGTCGTCAGGTGCAAAGACTTTGCAGCACCAGTAAAACTGCTATGTTCAGCAACTTGACTAAATAACCACAAACCGCTTACTAGATTACCTCTCATACACAACCCTATAGTTTTTCTAAACTCTATATGTAATTTATATCGATTGTTAACAAAAGGTAAGCAAAAGAAACTAGCGACAAATAATTATTGTGTGTGGAGTGCAAAATGGAAGTCATCGTATTAGGCAGCGGCGTTATCGGTTTAACATCGGCTTGGTATTTATCTCAGGCAGGTTACCAAGTAACTGTCATTGACCGTCAAGCAAGCAGTGCTATGGAAACCAGCTTTGCCAACGCTGGGCAAATTTCTTATGGCTACTCTTCGCCTTGGGCTGCGCCGGGTATTCCGCTTAAAGCGATCAAATGGCTAATGGAAGAGCATGCTCCGCTGAAAATAAAGCCAACGCTAAATTCGGACATGATCAGCTGGGCATCAAAAATGGTCGCTAACTGCACTTTGCCACGTTATCAAGTTAACAAAGCGCGTATGCTTTCTATCGCGAATCACAGCCGCGCTTGTCTTGAGCAGCTACGTAAAGACCATGCAATTGAATACCAAGGTCGCCAGTTCGGTACTCTACAAGTATTCCGTACAGAGCAGCAGCTAAAAGCTATTGAAAAAGACCTCAAACTACTTGAGCAAAGCGGCACACGTTTCCAGTTGATGGACGTTGAACAGTGCATTAAACAAGAACCTGGGCTTGCTCTAGTGCAAGAGAAGATCGTGGGTGGTTTGTACCTTCCAGATGATGAGACGGGTGACTGCTTCCAGTTCTGCCAACAGCTTACTGAGCTGGCAAAAGCACATGGTGTTAGATTTGAATTCAATACTGAAGTGAGCAATTGGGTTACTGAAGGCAAAAAGATCACAGGTGTCCAAACGAACCGTGGCCTGTTCAAAGCGGACCAGTTTGTCGTGGCTTCAGGAAGCTATTCAACAGCGTTGCTTAAACAGCTAGATGTGAATATTCCGGTTTACCCAGTCAAAGGTTATTCACTGACGGTTCCAATCGAAAACGAGCAATACGCACCTCGCTCTACGGTAATGGATGAGACGTACAAAGTCGCCATGACACGTTTTGACGACAGAATTCGTGTTGCAGGTACTGCAGAACTTGCTGGTTTTGATGGCTCTATCCCACAGAAAAGAAAGAACACGATTGAAATGGTCATTCGTGATCTATTCCCTCGTAGCGGAGACTTTAGCCAAGCTGAATTCTGGACAGGTTTCAGACCGATGACACCAGATGGCACGCCAATCATTGGAGCAACGCCGTACGAGAACCTGTTTACGAATACCGGACATGGTACATTAGGCTGGACAATGGCATGTGGTTCAGGCCAGCTTTTAGCAAGCATAATGACGAAAGAAAACTCCAAGGTTATTGAACAATCAGAGCTTAACTTATTCCGTTACGCCTGATTAATAAATAGCCTATTAAACCACAATATGCATTTACGTTAGCATAATTAACTTTTGCATTTTTGAGTAAATTTTAATAAAGATATACTGCATACTTAGTCAAACAAGGAATCTTAGCTAGGAAATACATTGAATAAGCAATGGTAACCAGATATGAATGGTAGTCTATCATTCTGTGTTCACCGTCACGCTATCAAGGATTTTAAGCTAAAAAGGTTAACAATTACGTTACAAAAAAAGGTAATGTGTTGTTGGGAAAATAACCGCAAACACAACTAACAGGGAAAATACTCATGCAGTCATTAGTTGATTTTCTGAATGGAATTATCTGGAGCCCAGTACTTATCTACTTGTGCCTTGGTGCTGGTTTATTCTATTCAATCATGACTCGTTTCGTTCAAGTTCGTCATTTCTTCGAAATGTGGCGTTTATTGCTATCAGGAAAGAGTTCAACAAAGGGGATTTCATCATTTCAGGCACTTGCCGTATCGCTATCTGGCCGTGTAGGTACAGGTAACATTGCCGGTGTTGCAGCCGCTATCGGTTTTGGTGGCCCGGGTGCCGTATTCTGGATGTGGGTAGTTGCGTTCTTCGGTGCTGCAACTGCTTACGCAGAATCAACACTAGCTCAAATTTATAAAGAAGAAGACGAAGGCGAATTCCGTGGTGGCCCTGCTTACTACATTGAAAAAGCAATGGGACAAAAATGGTACGCTTGGGTCTTCGCAATCTCGACTATCTTTGCGTGTGGTGTTCTACTTCCAGGCGTTCAATCGAACAGCATTGGTAACGCAGTAGAAGCAGCATTCGGCACTGGTGACATGATCGAAACCGCTATCGGTACCATCAGTTTTGCTAAAATTTTAACTGGTACGGTTGTCTGTGTCATTCTTGCTTTCATCATCTTTGGTGGTGTAAAACGTATTGCAAGCTTTACTCAAATCGTTGTTCCGTTTATGGCACTGGCTTACATCGTTACTGCCTTTGTTATTATTCTTCTGAACATCGGTGAGGTTCCACGCATCTTCGGTATGATCATTGGTGACGCGTTCACACCAATGGCAGGTATCGGTGCAGCTATCGGTTGGGGTGTAAAACGTGGTGTTTACTCTAACGAAGCTGGTCAAGGTACTGGTCCTCATGCAGCGGCAGCAGCAAGCGTAGAGCACCCAGCTCAACAAGGTCTTGTTCAGTCGTTCTCTATCTACATCGATACACTGCTTGTTTGTTCAGCAACAGCATTCATGATTCTTATCACTGGTGCTTACAACGTTCACGGTGCAGTGGAAGGTGCCTTCCTGGTACAAAACCTACCAGCAGATATTGGCGCTAACGGTCCTGTATTTACTCAGATGGCGATTGAAAGTGCGCTTCCGGGCGTGGGCAAATCATTTATTGCTGTTGCTCTGTTCTTCTTCGCATTTACAACGATTCTGGCGTACTACTACATCGCAGAAACAAACATCGCTTACATTCGCCGCACGTTTAAAGTGGATGGTCTAATGTTTGTTCTGAAGCTAATCCTTCTGTCAGCGGTATTCTACGGAACAGTGAAAACCGCAAACCTGGCATGGGCGATGGGTGACGTAGGCGTAGGCTTGATGGCATGGTTAAACATCGTCGGTATTCTGATTATCTTCTTCATGTCTAAGCCAGCACTTAAAGCGCTGACCGATTACGAAAGACAACAGAAAGAAGGCGTGGCTGAATACACGTTCAACCCAGTAGCGCTTGGTATCAAAGGTGCTGATTACTGGGAAGAGAAATACAAACGTAAGACAGGTAAATCTGCTCACACTGCCGCTGTTGAAGCGACACAAAAAACAGCAGAAGAAACGTCTCTATAAATTTACAAAAATAAATACAGCATTACACAACAACAAGGGCCAGCAATTCGCTGGCCCTTTTATTTTCTTCATCAGAAACCGGCAGACTAGAAGTCGGGGTAGATATCTCGCATATCCTGCAAAATGCCATCAAACAGTGCTGTCGCGCTCTGCGTCATAATATCCCTCTTCGGACGTACGACTGAAATGACGCTATCTGGGATATTGTCCAGCAGTGGCACTACCGCAAATTCATTTTTGATGTAATCCAAATCAAGCGATTCCGTAGAAAACAGGGCGGCAAAATCTGCGTTTTGAATCAGTGAACGGGCTAACGTCATCGAAGTACATTCACGAATACGCGATGGCAATGGTAGGCCATTAACGGAAAACAACTGGTAAAAATAGGTACTCGGATCATCGGGAGAGTCCAGCGTCAGCCAGTCACTCTGATGTAATGTCCTCAACGACCGAGTATTACACAGCGGATGGGACTTACGGGTCACCACGACATTAGGGATACGACAAACCGCTTGCCACTCCAGCGCACTATCAATCACCGGTATTTGCGATGTGATAGCAAAATCCACTTCTCCCTGACGCAAATGTGTCAGTAGAGGAGCAGGACGCAACTCTACGATACGCAGAGAAACTTCAGGATAACGCTGCATGAACGTGTTCAAACTGGAAGCCAATGATTTAAGTAGTGAAGCAACGGGTGTCACTCCTATAGTCACGCTGCCGTTGGGAACCCCGCGCATGGTGTCAATCTCTTGCTTGGCTCGTCGGGCGGTTTCGTTCATTAAACGTGCGTATCCCATCAAGCGCTCACCATATGGCGTGAGAGTTAACCCACCAGCAGAACGCTCGAATAGAGCAACACCATATTGCTGTTCCAGTTCTTTAATGGCTTTGCTTAGGGCGGGCTGCGTCAGATGCAGTTGTTCTGCTGCTGCTTTCAGGCTCCCCGCCTGACTCACAGCCAGAAATGCTCTAACTTGATGTAACTTCATCTGTTATATACCCTCATTGTCCTTAATCAAAGCCATTCTACACCACTTATTCGGTGCTCAGGTATTCACTCACCAGCTCAACCCAACAAGCCGCACCAATCGTAACTAGCTGATCATTAAAATCATAGCCAGGGTTGTGTACAGAACAGCCATGCCAGTCGCCTACCCCATTAGCGAGGAAGAAATAACATCCCGGACGTTCTTTCAGCATCCAGGCAAAATCTTCACTGCCCGGAACAACTGGTGCTTCATCGCCAGCAACATTGTCTTCACCAAGCACAGCCTTGACCACTTTGCGAGCTCGAAGAGTTTCCTCTGATGAATTGAACACTGACGGCACCTGACGTAGGTATTCAACTTCTCCCTGGATACCAAACGCCTGACACTGTCCAGCCACTACCTCACGAATTCGCTGCTCAATCAAATCCTGATTCGCTTCACTGAAGTTACGTACTGAAAGCTTCATTAACGCATCATTTGGAATCACATTCGCTGTTTTTCCTGCCTCAATCTGACCAATACTGATAATACTTTGGTCAGCTGGGTTTATATTGCGCGACACAATACTTTGCAACCCAAGAATGATATGACCAATGGCAATGGTGACATCATTTGATAGATGAGGCATTGCTGCATGACCACCTTTACCTGTGAGACGAATAGTCACCTTATCTGATGATGCTAACGATGCTCCACTTCGTACGGTTGCCTGCCCGACCTCGTTGCCCGGCATATTGTGCAAAGCGAAAACCGCATCACAAGGGAAGCGATCAAACAAACCATCGTCAATCATCGCTTTTGCTCCCGATAACCCTTCTTCATCAGGCTGGAAGATGAGGTTAATCGTGCCGTCAAAAGAAACATGCTTCGCGATATAATGGGCAGCTGCCAGCAAGATTGCGGTATGACCATCATGACCACAAGCGTGCATGTGTCCATCTATCTTACTGGCGTAAGGTAACCCTGTTTCTTCCTGAATAGGCAGAGCATCCATATCTGCACGGATACCAATACAGCGTTGCGAAGTGCCCTGCTTTAGCACACCGACCACACCATACCCGCCAATACCAGTATGAGTTTCATAGCCCCACTCTGTTAACAGTTCCGCCACCAGCTTAGCCGTGTTAGGAACTTCTGCTCCCAGCTCTGGATGGGCATGAATGGCATGGCGAGTCTGAATAAATGGCTCACAACTGGCAACAAAATCGGCGTTTTTGAGTAGCGATAATTCAGGTAATGTCATCATCAATTCCTTTTATTAATTCGTTTCTTTTAGCAGAGAGGATTATTGAGGCGCTTTCGCAGGGAAACGCCACATAGCCAAAGAGCTCACCACAATCGCAGTCATCAGATAAAACGCAGGGGCCATTTTATTGCCGCTAAACTCGATCAAAGTAGCGACTAACAGTGGAGTGAAGCCACCGAAAACGGTCACGCCAAAGCCATAAATCATTGAGATGCCACTCGCGCGGTACTGCTGAGTAAAGGCTTCCATAATCAGCACAAGTAGAGAGGCATTAGCCAGAGCAAATAACGTGATTAAACCACCGATGATCAGTAATGCTTTAGGTAGAGAGGCTTCACCACCAAGCAACGCGAACGCAGGATAAATACAGACAAAAGCACCAAACATACCAACCAGCGGCAAGGTTTTACGACTTTGCAAACGATCCGCCCATTTACCAAATAAAGGCATCAGCATCATCAACATAAAACCCGCCATCACTGAGACCGCAAAAGCCGTCGTCGGCGCGTAGCCCAACTCTTTAATCAGGTAAGTTGGCATGTAGAACACTTCAATATACATACATGCAGTACCACCCCAAATCATTAACATGCCAGTTAAGATCGTACGGCCTTGTTTACGCAGAACGGTTTTAAATGGAGTATCATTCGCGTGGGAATCTGCCTGATGTGACTCTTTTAGATGACGACGGATGTACCAACCTACAGGACCGATCAATAAACCAAGGATAAATGGAATACGCCAACCCCAGCTATGTACATCCTCGGGTGTGAGCAGACCATTTACTGCAAAAGCAACGAGTGCACCAAACAGCGCGGCTGCACCTTGGCTTGCGAGCTGCCAACTCACCATGTAACAACGGCGCTTGTAGTTGTTTGACTCCATCAATGCCGCAGACGCAGCGCCAATTTCACCACCAGCAGACAAGCCCTGTAACAGGCGTCCAACCACCAAAATAATGGTTGCGGCTATACCGATACTTTCATAGGTAGGCGTCAGTGCAATCATGCCAGTACCGATCGTCATTAAAGCAATCGTGAGGGTCAGAGCGGCTTTACGTCCATGTTTATCCGCATAGTTACCAATCAGTACCGCACCGAGTGGACGCATAACAAACCCAACACCAAACGTAGCCAGTGATAACAATAACCCGGCCGCTGCACCACCGACGTTAAAAAATAACTCGCCAATAATGACGGCAAAAAAGCTGTAGACCGTAAAGTCATACATCTCTAATCCATTGCCAAGTGAGATGGCAAAGATCGCTTTACGAGGTTCTGAAGAAGACTTATCGGCTTGACCAGCCACGGTGGTCAATTCTGGTTCCAGTGAACTTGATAGTGTGCTACTCATGGTTTCCCTTCCTTGTACTAATGGCGACTCATTCGACATTGACTGTCTAGATAATAGCCAAGACAAGAAGCCTCACCACAAACCAAAAGTTATCCTCATAACCAAACATAAAAAACAAATACTCTTCTAAATGATCGCTCAGTGATCACGCGCTCTTGAACGGTGCAAACCCAATAGAGCAACAGAAGAAAAATCTGTGTAAGCAAAATAAAAACAGCAAAATAAACAAAAACACAAAATAAAAACTAAAGCGCAGTAGATTAACTAAAACTCATACTGATAAAAAAAAGAAAGGGGTTACCCTATGGATAACCCCTTTCTTATACAGAGATAGCACAAGCTATTTCGACGGATATATTTGTACCCAATCATTTTTCATATCCGCAACTAACCAGCCTTTCTCTTTTGCTTCGTCGAGACCCTTATCGAGTTTGCCTACGCTGGACTCACGATCGTACTTCCACTCTCGTTTCTCATCAGTATGGTGAACATACATTGCAAGACGCGGTCCCGGACCAGAGGTGGTCCACTGCAGCATTTGCAGGTCACCATCCGAGTTGCCAAATGAAGCAATTGGACGCTTACCGATGTGTTGATAAATCTGCAGTGGTTTTTCTACTTTGTCATTATTCACCACAACGCCCGGCATTCGCTTAACTTGATAGCTTCCGTCCACATTCACAAACTCAGTTGCAAGTTGGGTCCCAATAATTCGCTCCGACGGAATGTTATAGACATCGGAAGCCCAAGCGCGCATAAAAGCATTTCCTCCGCCGGAAACGATAAAGTTTTTGAATCCATTATCTTCCAAGAAATCTAAAAGCTCTAACATCGGCTGGAAAACCATGTCGGTGTATGGCGCGCCTGTTACTGGGTGTTTTGCCGTATTGATCCAGCTTTTAACCACAGCGGTAAATTCATCACTGATCACACCTGTATGAGTTTGTAGCACTAATTTTATGAGATCGTCTGCCGTCAATTTATCCAACTGGTCGTTCAATACGAGGGAGTAAGGCGTAGTGGTTTTCCACTCTGGATGGTCCGCAGCTTGTGCTTTAATTTGGTCCAGAGCAAACAGTATCTGGAAGTACATCGGCTTTTCGGACCATAGTGTTCCATCGTTATCAAACGTAGCAATGCGATCCGCTGGAGCAACAAAATTAGCAGAATCTGAGTCGGTAACTTCGCTAACAAATTGGATGATAGCTTGTTTTGTCGAACCTTCATTCCAAGAAGGTAATGGATCGCTACTCTGAGCTAAGAGTGGAGATGAGATCACCGCAAAGGCGAATGTGAGAATAACTGACAAATGCTTTTTCATAGAATGTAACTCGTTGTATATGGATACGTAAATAATGAATTATTCTTTGAGAAAAAGCTCGCGTAATGTCACAACAATATATAAATCAGATAATTCCCACTTTGTGCAGTTAAGTTCAGACAATAAAAAAGCGGACCTGAGGTCCGCTTTTGAAATCTGCAAAATGTAGCGTTTAAGCCATTGCAACCGCTTCAACTTTACGAGCGATTTTAGCTTTGCCAACAGGTAGAACTTCACGACCAAACTCATTGTTTAGTACTTGAGCCATTGCGAAGTAAACCGCACTAGCACCACAGAAAATACCTTCAAAGCCAGCAATTGTACCGATCAGCTCGCTACCAGTGAAATCGCGCGCGGCAAGCAAGAAGAACAGAATAGTCAGAGAACCAAACACAACCTGTTTTGCTGTTGGGTAGCAAAGAGAGCCAATGAACATAAAGCCAGTAAAGATACCCCATAGCGCTAGGTACCAACCCATGAAGCTCGCTGGGCTTGCTGGTAGTCCCATGTGAGGCATAACAATCAGACCTACTAGAGTCAGCCAGAATAGGCCGTAAGATGTAAATGCAGTTGTACCGAACGTGTCACCGCGCTTAAAGCACATGATGCCAACGATAACTTGACTAAGGCCACCATAAAAGATGCCCATCGCTAGAATCATTGAGTCCAGTGGGAAAAATCCTGCATTATGAATGTTTAGCAGAATCGTGGTCATACCGAAACCCATTAGACCTAGCGGTGCTGGGTTAGCCAGTTTTGTCGACATGTACAAATACCTTTAAAAAAAGTTGATAAAAAATGCGCGCAAATTTTAATGGAGGCAGTCACAAAAGAGAAAAGCCGTTACTGGAAACTTAGATTTCACAAATACAGTCAAAACTCTGACTAAGCATAACTGTTGGCCGTAAATTGATTTTGAAGGTTTATGATTCAATACTTAATCATTAGATGGAGGTTATACCGTACATTTATATTGAATTACGGAGGGTGGAGATGGCTATATTATGGCGAAGCTGGTTCGCGTTTGTAACTATCCTTGCTGTCATTCTGTCTACTTTCTCGCTGCTCTTCTGTCTTCAATTTAACTCGACTTTATCTGAACTCATTGCACACCGGCTGTCAGTCATTGCCCATACTACAGCAACCACGTTTAAGTCAGTGACAGATCTTGGTTTGCCGCTGGAGATGATGAATAACGCCCAAGCGATCTTAAACCATGCGCAAGAAACTGATGACACTATCAGAGACATTCACACCTTTACTCCTACTGGAAAAATTATTTACTCGACCGCTCAACGGCCTAATACCGTAATTAACGAGCATGTATTACAGACACTACACCATGCAGATCATCAAGAATGGAGACTGGAAACCCAAGATACAATATTCAGTGGTTCTTCAATTTATAATCGCCATTACCAATTGGTTGGAGGTATTGTCCTTGACTACCCCAAACACAACTTTAATTCGAACAATCAGAAGTTAATCATCTTCGTTTTATTCACTTCAATATTGATATTTTGTAGCTTTGCAATCGTTTCATTCGTTATTTTCAAGTTAATGTTATCCAAAGCTATCAGAGGGATGAGATATCTGGATACTATTTCTAAAGTATTGCATTCAGACCGAAGCCGCCGCCCTTTCAGCAGCAGATATGTAAATCATAAAAAAGAAAACTTTGGGCTGTTGGCTCCCATTATTTCCAGTTTGGATGCTCAAATTGAACAAGCTAATGCACACTTTAATTCAACTAGGATCGCTTTAACCACACATAGAAAAACACATAAAAGAGCTCAACCACCGAGTGGTATTAGCCTTGCTCTCCCACATAAAAAAGACGCTCCTGCGATTGATGAAAGTAACCTCAGTGAGACATTCGCTAAAAAACTGCTCCCATTGATAACACTTTTACTGATACTTGCGGTTGCCATACTAGGGACGCTTTCTATTCGATATATGAGTCAATTCATCGAACCAGAAATTATCAATCGAACCCAGTTAATTGGAAAAACCATCAACAGTGACATACAGCGGGCCGTCAACGCGGGTATCCCCATCAGCAAAATAGCCGGGGCCGAAGAGTACCTGTCAGCACTGATTCAGGACTTCAAGGAAGTGTCTTATATTGGTATTTTTAGTGATGGGAATGTTATCGAATCAGGTAACAAAGAAAGTTCTTCTTTCTCCGCGACGAACATTGAACAAACTGACCTTCAATACATTATCAATTATGCTGAAAGAAGTGTGGGAAGGATCATCATCGATATCGATTCTCATTTTATTCGCAAGCAATTCAACGAAGTTTACCTCGATATCTTCGTCATTATCATCGTGACGATAATGATAACGTTTGAGTCGATGGTGGTCATGATCTGGCGAACCGTTACTTCTCCTATTATGAAGTTGCATACTTTGGCCTCTCAGCAAGCTTTGGGCGACTTTTCCAAATTTGTGATAAGCAAAAGTAACAACAGCTTTGAACACATTATGGATGTGCTATCTCAACGCTCATTTGAGTTATATCACCTGTCACAACGGCGAACACTTTCCTCCCAGCCAGAATATCAATACCATCTATCAGCGAGACATGACGGCCAAAACCAGCATTACACAGTACTGACTAAACCACAATTGCTCACGTTCTCGCACCTTAATGATATCCGCTGGCCTCTGTTTCTGTTTATTGTAGCCGATGAATTGCCACTTTCTTTTTTTCCGTTGTTTACCAGAGCGGCAGAAAACCCTTGGGACTGGGTAGATCAAAGTATCATTATCAGTCTTCCGTTAGTCGGTTACTTGATCGCCATATTCATCTGTTCCCCATTTGCCAAACGCCTAACGTTACTATTCGGCTATAAAAAACTCTTATTATGGGCCATGGTACCAGCGATATTTATCCAAATCGGTTTATATTTTTCTACCAGCGTTACAGAGATAATTTTCCTTAGAACACTGTCTGGGTTAGGCTATGCCATCGCCACCTTAACTTATCAAGATTACGTGATCGATATGATCTCCCCACAACGCAGAACTCGGTCACTGGGTAGCTTTACCGCGGTGTTAGTTGGTGGCATTTTTTGCGGTACGGCGACTGGCGCAATCTTAGCTGACAGACTGGGGCAACATTCGGTATTTCTAATCAGTTCTGCACTTGTGGCTCTCGCATGCCTATTAATTATATTTCTACTCCCTGCAAATACGCTATCCACAGTGAACAGACAGCATCACGAGTTCAAACTTTCTTCAATTATTCATCTCGTAACGAACAAAAGGTTCTTCTCATTCGCAGTAGGAATTGCGATGCCATGTAACGTTATCATGCAAGCTTTCATCGCCTTTATTGTTGCTTTATATATGAATCAACTGGGAGCTACCACAGCGGAGACAGGTCGCACACTAATGGGCTACTTTCTTATGACATACTTTATCGCCCCTGCTTCGACAAAGTACTCTGAACATAAAGTATCACCCTCTAATATCACTATTATCGGAGCACTAATTACAGGTATTGCACTATTGTTTGCAGGCATCGCAAATACTCAGCAGGAGTTCCTCCTTGCAGTATTGGGAGTAGGCTTAGGTCACGGTTTAGTTCGTAGTCATCAGCTCCCGGTGTTAATTCAACTTACCGAATCCTCATTGGCTCAGATCAGCCAATATGTAGTACTAGGCGCGACACGAACCATTGAGCGCGGTGGAAGCATCATTGGTTTACTGATTGCAGCATGGCTTTCCGGTGTAATTGGTTACCGAAGTACTATAATCCTGTTAGGCACTTTGTCACTTTGCGGTGTCTTACTGTTCTCATTGACACATCTTATTGAAAAACCAATACACAATGGTGATTAGATGGCTCGTTATCATCTGCATCTTTTGATACTAGTTATTATCAGTGCATACTTTCCTTTATCTGCGCAAGAAAAGACGGCTAATGATGAAGATAACAAACTGATTTATATGGTGCTTTGGAGAGGCTGTGAAGAAGCATGTACCTCGTTCATTGCGTCCCTAAAAAGCAATGACTTAAAAACCAAGATCATTCAGAGAGACGCGAAAGGCGATAAGTCTCAATTCCCAAAGTGGGTCAAAGAAGCAAGAGAACTCAATGCCGACCTTATTGTCACTTGGGGAACGAGCGCGACACTGGGTATGGCTGGTAGAATCAATAAGGAAAAAAAACAAGACTTCATAACTAAAATTCCGCTGGTATTTATGATCGTTTCAGACCCTATTGGTTCGGGTATTATTAAAAGTTTTGCACAGACTGGTCGAGATAATATCACTGGAACTCGAAACAGACCTGATGACATCGTTTATATAAACGCGATTCGCTCCTATCTTCCGAGGTTTAATAAGCTTGGCATGCTTTACAATAGTAATGAGCCAAATTCAGAGCTAAAAGTAAAACAAATTAAAGATCTCGCAAAGAGCATGAATTTTGTAGTGATAGCACTTCCTCTCGCTCTCGATATGGATGGTAATCCCCGCAAAAATGACATTGCTGTCAAAATGGAAAAGCTTAAGTCTCAAGAGGTCGATTTTATTTATATGGGATCTAGTTCATTCTTACGAAGTCACCAGGATTTATTTACTCAATCAGCTATGAACCGGGGGATACCTGTTCTAAGCCCCTATCACAATACAGTCACCGATTCTCATGCATTACTTTCTGTCGCCGCCAGATATAAAGATATTGGCCAGCTAGCAGCCAATCAGGCACTACTCATTCTGAAAGAAGGCAAGAAACCTGGGGATATTCCAGTACGCTCTGTTAGCCATTATAGCTATCTGATCAATATGAAGGTAGCTCGAAGGCTGAGTATCTATCCGTCGGTAGAGATCCTTCAATTTGCCCATTTAATCGACTAGAGCAGAGCGATGATAAACACACTGGTGGTGAACATCTCTTGAAAGAATAAAAAACCCTCTGACTAGCAGAGGGTTTTAACTAAGCGTTAGAGATTAAGAACTGTGTTCTTACTTATTCCCACTCAATTGTCGCTGGTGGCTTACCAGAAATGTCGTAAACAACACGTGAAATGCCATCAACTTCGTTGATAATGCGGTTAGAAACTTTACCTAGGAAGTCGTATGGTAAATGTGCCCAATGTGCTGTCATGAAGTCGATGGTTTCTACTGCACGTAGAGATACAACCCAATCGTACTTACGGCCATCGCCCATTACGCCAACTGAACGTACAGGTAGGAATACCGTGAACGCTTGAGATACTTTGTTGTA
Organism: Vibrio natriegens NBRC 15636 = ATCC 14048 = DSM 759; assembly: GCF_035621455.1. Classification (NCBI taxonomy): domain Bacteria; kingdom Pseudomonadati; phylum Pseudomonadota; class Gammaproteobacteria; order Vibrionales; family Vibrionaceae; genus Vibrio; species Vibrio natriegens. Next base: position 637,300 of record NZ_CP141822.1, on the reverse strand, counting down.
TAGGTCTGCTGCGTGAAGCTCTTCAATAAAGATAGCGTCAGCGCGACGTAGCAAGTCACAGTACTCTTTCTTGATTTCGCCAAGAACACGAACACCTAGACCAGGACCCGGGAATGGGTGGCGGTAAAGCATGTTGTAAGGAAGACCTAACTCAAGGCCAATCTTACGAACTTCATCTTTAAATAGCTCACGTAGAGGCTCAACCAGACCCATTTCCATATCTTCAGGTAGGCCGCCCACGTTGTGGTGTGATTTAATCACGTGCGCTTTACCAGTTTTAGAAGCTGCTGATTCGATTACGTCTGGGTAGATAGTACCCTGCGCTAGCCATTTTGCGTTAGCCAGTTTCTTAGACTCTTCATCGAATACGTCTACGAATACGTGACCGATTGTCTTACGCTTATCTTCTGGGTCAGACTTGCCTTTTAGCGCGTCAAGGAAACGATCTTCTGCGTCAACTTTGATGATGTTTAGACCGAACTTGTCGCCAAACATATCCATTACTTGCTGACCTTCGTTTAGACGAAGCAGACCGTTGTCAACGAATACACACGTTAGCTTGTCGCCAATAGCGCGGTGAACCAACATAGCAACAACCGATGAATCCACACCACCAGACAGACCAAGGATAACTTCGTCGTCACCTACTTGCTCTTTAATGCGAGCGACTGCGTCTTCGATGATAGATTCAGAAGTCCAAAGACGCTCACAACCACATACACCAAGAACAAAGTTCTCTAGAATTTGTAGGCCTTGTTTTGTGTGCGTTACTTCTGGGTGGAACTGAACGCCGTAGTATTTCTTCTCTTCATTCGCCATCGCAGCGTAAGGACATGTATCTGTCTCACCTACTTTTACGAAGTCTGCTGGGATTTCTACTACTTTGTCACCGTGGCTCATCCATACGTCTTGAGTTGCTTCAAGATCTTTGAATAGTGCAGATTCGCCAGAAACTTTAACTTGTGCGTAGCCAAACTCACGCTCGTTTGAGCCTGCAACTTTACCACCTAGCTGCTCTGCCATGGTCTGCATGCCGTAACATACACCAAGAACAGGAACACCTGAGTCAAATACATATTGAGGAGCGCGTGGAGAGTTTTCTTCCGTTACGCTTTCAGGACCGCCAGATAGGATGATGCCATCTGGGTTGAATTCGCGAATATCCGCTTCTTCTACGTCCCAGCTCCATAGTTCACAGTAAACGCCGATTTCACGTACGCGACGAGCAACTAATTGAGTGTACTGAGAACCGAAGTCCAAGATCAGAATACGTTGGTCATGGATATTTTTAGTCATTTTGAGCAGTCTTTTTAGGCTAAGTGATTAAAACCGAGGCGAGTGTACTCGCCTCTTCTTAATGCTTCAAGGAAAAAGCAAACGTTTACTCTAGGCAATTAGTTACCTAGGCGGTAGTTTGGCGCTTCCTTAGTAATCTGAACGTCATGTACATGAGACTCTTGCATACCTGCACCAGAGATACGTACAAATTCAGCTTTAGTACGCATATCTTCGATAGTTGCAGAACCCGTTAGACCCATGCTTGAACGTAGACCACCCATTTGCTGGTGTACGATCTCTTTCAGACGACCTTTGTATGCGATACGACCTTCGATACCTTCAGGTACAAGCTTGTCTGCAGCGTTGTCAGACTGGAAGTAACGGTCAGAAGAACCTTGAGACATTGCGCCCAAAGAACCCATGCCGCGGTAAGCTTTGTAAGAACGGCCGTTGTAAAGAATCACTTCGCCCGGTGCTTCTTCTGTACCTGCAAACATAGAACCAACCATCACACATGATGCGCCAGCTACGATTGCTTTACAGATGTCGCCTGAGAAACGGATACCGCCATCTGCGATAACAGGAACACCGTATTCATTCGCTACTTCAGCCGCATCTGCGATTGCTGTAATTTGAGGAACACCAACACCAGTTACGATACGAGTCGTACAGATAGAACCAGGGCCGATACCAACTTTTACTGCGCTTACGCCAGCTTCGATAAGAGCTTTCGCGCCAGCACCTGTTGCAACGTTACCGCCGATGATATCTAGATCTGGGTAAGCAGCACGAGTATCACGAATACGTTGTAGAACGCCTTCAGAGTGACCGTGAGAAGAGTCGATTAGCAGTACGTCAACGCCAGCTTCAACTAGTGCAGCAACACGTTCTTCGTTACCTGCACCAGCACCAACTGCTGCACCAACGCGTAGACGACCACGTCCATCTTTACATGCGTTTGGTTTACGCTCTGCTTTGTGGAAGTCTTTCGCTGTGATCATACCAGTCAGTTTGAAATCATCATTTACAACCAGTACTTTCTCTACACGTGCTTCGTGCATTTTTTCCTGCACTTCTTCACGAGTCGCACCTTCTTCTACAGCCGCCAATTTTTCTTTTGGCGTCATAACAGAAGATACTTTCTTAGAAAGGTCAGTAACAAAGCGAACGTCACGGCCAGTGATGATACCAACAAGTTCATTGTGCTCAGTGACAACAGGGAAGCCAGCAAAACCGTGTTTTTCAGTCAGTGCGACTACGTCAGCGATGGTTGCATCAGGGTTTACTGTCACAGGGTCTGTAACAACACCTGATTCGAATTTTTTAACTTTACGAACTTCAGCTGCCTGCTGCTCAATAGACATGTTTTTGTGGATAAAGCCAATGCCACCTTCCTGCGCAAGCGCAATAGCGAGACGAGCTTCCGTCACGGTATCCATAGACGCAGAAATCATTGGAATATTCAGAGCAATATTTTTCGTTAGCTGAGTGCGAAGATCAGCTGTGTTTGGGAGAACGGTGGAGTGTGCTGGCACTAGCAGTACGTCGTCGAATGTCAGCGCTTCTTTGGCAATTCTTAGCATTTGCAATATCTCACAATTAGAGGAGTAAAAAAAAACAATCCAAAGTCTCATCGTTTCGCATAATGAGGGTAACCGTTTTGGTCAACGAGTTACATTTGGATTAGATATTGCGGAGGGATTATACGTTCAAGACAATCGATTGACTACAAGTTTTTTAATTTTTTTCTTGCAATTACCCCCTTGCTATGTATTATATTGCCGCTAATTTCCATACTCACGTCTACGAGATTAGCTGTGCTCTCCCAGACCAATCAAAACATTTTCACCGTTTCTCGTCTTAATGCAGAAGTCCGCCTCCTGTTGGAAAATGAAATGGGGATCGTCTGGCTTGTCGGAGAGATTTCAAACTTCTCAGCCCCTGTCTCTGGTCATTGGTACCTCACGCTAAAAGACTCTCGCGCGCAAGTTAAATGTGCCATGTTTCGTGGCAACAATCGTCGTGTGACTTTCAAGCCAGCAAACGGTAACCAAGTATTAGTAAAAGCACGCCTGTCTCTGTATGAGCCTCGTGGCGACTACCAACTTATCATCGAAAGTATGCAGCCAGAAGGCGATGGTCGTCTGCAGCAAGAGTTTGAAGAACTCAAGATGAAACTGGCAGCAGAAGGTTTGTTTGCCCAAACGAACAAACAGATTTTGCCAGAGCACCCAAAACGCGTGGGCGTAATCACCTCTAAAACCGGTGCGGCACTTTACGATATCCTCGATGTATTAAAACGCCGTGACCCTTCTCTTCCCGTTGTAATTTATCCGACTATGGTTCAGGGAGAAGATGCCGCTATTCAAATCGCACAAGCAATTGGTCGTGCAAACAGCCGTAATGAATGTGACGTGCTTATTGTTGGCCGTGGTGGTGGTTCATTAGAAGATTTATGGTGCTTTAACAACGAGATCCTTGCACGTACGATCTCGGCCAGCCAAATCCCAATCATTAGTGCCGTAGGCCACGAAGTCGATGTAACGATTGCTGACTTTGTTGCCGACGTTCGAGCACCAACGCCTTCGGCAGCTGCGGAGCTGGTGAGCCGCGATAATAGTCATAAAGATCAAGCCCTCGTTACTCGTCAACATAAATTGGCGAGCGCAATGCGTTACTATTTGGCGGAACAAAAACAGCAAGCAGCGCAACTTCTCCACCGTTTAGAGCGTCAACATCCTAGCTATCAGTTGCAGCGTCAATCGCAGCAATTAGATGAACTAGATGTACGACTGCGCAGAGCAATGCAACGCTTCATCGATACTCGTCAGCAAGCGATTGAGCGTAAACACCATCGTCTGCAATTGAATTCTCCTGTCAGGCACTTAGCTCAACAAAAATCGAGACTAGACCGTGTCGAGCAAAAGCTGTTGGACGCCATGGATCGCAAATTACTGACTGTGCGTCATCAATTGGCAATGGCTGCAGAAAAGCTGGAGGCAGTGAGCCCTCTTGCAACCCTCAAACGTGGCTATTCCATCACGCAAACAGAGCAAGGCAAGGTGATTACACAAGCTGAAGATGTGAAAACGGGCGACCGTCTGGTCACCCGTTTAGCAAATGGCGAGATTCGCTCGACCGTGAACTAACCCAGTTTAACGTTAGTCTATCTTTTGAAACTCAAATCGAACTCGAGATTTTGATTTGAGTTCATTACAAGTATTACAGAAGTAATTCGCCGCCCCACAAGCCTGAAGCTTTTCCAGTTCAGCGTCACAATCGGGACAAAACCCTACCTTTTTGAAATCGGACTCACACTGGTTACAGTGATACTGACCCGTCCACTCTAATTCAACGTCACAAGTCGGACAAATATTCTGCTGCATACGCCTTTACCTTACTCATTTCTTAATCTCATTATTCAAAATTTGCCACACTAAACAATGATCGCCGTCACTGCTTTTGAGATCTCGGATTGATGCGTCATTCGTTCAGGCATATAAAGATCTTATTCTGATCGTCGGATATTACCCACTTGATCAGCGATCACCCCCTAAAAGAATATTTATATAACCACACACCGAAAGCATAAGTTACATATTCTGCATTTCAATTTAAATTAGATAAAAAACCCAAATGGAAAGTAAAAAAACCAGATAAAAAGAATTTAATAAAAAGATCTAATTGTCTGAAAACGCTTTTACTTCGGTGTGCATTTCAATGGTTTGTGGGTCACATTCTATTAAGGTTACTTGTATTGAGGCAAACTCATTTAAATGACTGGCATGCGTTCCGCCACAAGGGATCACAGCGATTTCCCCTTCTCCCAGATCGCACTTCCAATAGCGAGAATCGGTAAGATTATCACCATGACACTCTATAATGATCGTCTCTTTGCGCTGAAGCCATTCTGACAACTGAGCATTGACCTTATGTTCTATGTCACTAAGGTCCGACAGCATATCTGCGCTGTTTAGCCCTCTTTTTCGGAGTGTTTTACCTAAACGATACGTATCCACGCACTTGTCCGGCGTAACGAAGCTTGTCTCCTGAGCATAGCTGTTAAAATCATAATAACCATGAGGGTCTTTACGGTCGGCGTCTTTACGCCAATAACCATCGGCCAGTACTTTATTTAATGCTAAGTAAGCAAGATGTCCGGCACTGTGACCACGACTCAGAGAAAGCTGATAGGGTTTATCCACTTGCAAAGCAATCATCATATCTGGCTCAAGTGACTCGACTCTCGGTAGCACATGCACGACAACAAACGTCCAGCCTGCTGTATCTCGTTTTACAGGAATTGCAGTTCCAACATACAGTGTGTTTGTGGCTTGCTCTACCGCACCAACCTGACAGTCGAGAACCGTGAATAACGTTCCGTCTATCTCAATCGAGCCTTTATCAGCAGGGTGATCGGGCCAAATGTGGCTTACGGGATGAAAAGGCGTGGTTTCAGTCACCAGATAGCTTACTTCATCGTTATGCTCGATGAGTTGAACAGGAGATTCTAGCTGCCATGTCTGATGACAGAAGCGAATTTTAGTCGCAGTAATCGTCATAGTTGTTGTTCTGTGTTTTGAAGATAAAAAAATACCCAAGCAAAACTTGGGTATTTTTGAACTCGATTATTTATTACGGTTTTTAACCGCAGACATCATACGCTTGCGCTTACGTTCCTGAGAAAGCGTAAGTTTGTTGGTACGGTTCTCAAATGGGTTCTCACTGTTCTGGAAGTTAATACGGATTGGTGTACCCATGATTTCCAGAGACTTGCGGAAATAGTTCATCAGATAGCGCTTGTACGAATCTGGTAGCTCACGAACCATATTACCGTGAATGACCACGATTGGTGGGTTATAACCACCAGCGTGCGCGTATTTCAATTTAATACGGCGACCGCGAATCATAGGTGGTTGGTGATCATCAACGGCCATTTTCATGATACGAGTCAGCACTGAAGTACCGACACGTGTCGTTGCCGATTTATAGGCTTCCTGAATTGACTCAAACAAGTGACCAACACCAGTACCGTGCAACGCTGAGATGAAGTGAATGCGAGCGAAGTCTACAAAGCCCAGACGACGGTCTAGCTCTTTCTTCACGTTCTCTTTCACATCGTTATCTAGACCATCCCACTTGTTTACAGCAAGTACGATAGAACGACCAGCGTTCAGAGCAAAACCAAGCAGGCTCAAGTCTTGATCCGAAATGTTCTCACGCGCGTCGATAACCAGCAGAACCACGTTGGCATCTTCTACAGCTTTCAACGTTTTAACTACTGAGAATTTCTCAACCGTTTCATTGATACGACCACGACGACGTACGCCCGCTGTATCAATAAGTACGTATTCACGCCCATCACGTTCCATTGGAATGTAGATAGAGTCACGTGTGGTGCCTGGCATATCGTAAACAACAACACGCTCTTCACCCAAAATACGGTTGGTCAACGTTGATTTACCAACGTTTGGACGGCCAATGATTGCAAGCTTGATTGGCTGATCTTGCAAACGTTGAAACTCTTGTTCCGCTTCTTCTTCGCTGTACTCTTCTTCTAGGATTTCCGCATCTTCAAATTCAGTCAGATCTTCAATCTCACCTTCTTCTGACTCGCTGCCCAGCAAGTCATCAAAGAACGGCGCAAGAGCACGCTCAAGAAGAGCAGTCACACCACGGCCATGAGCGGCAGCGATCTGGTACATGTCGTCGACACCCAACTGCCAGAAATCGGCACAAGCAGCATCGGCATCAATACCGTCAATTTTGTTTACTACCAGCATGGCTGGCTTTTCAATTTTACGCAGGTGCGCCGCAATCGCTTCATCAGAAGGCGTAAGACCAGCACGACCGTCAACTAGGAATAGCACAACGTCAGCTTCATCAATGGCCGCTAAAGACTGCTCCGCCATCTTTGTTTCAACGCCTTCTTCCGTACCGTCAATACCACCGGTATCGATGACGATGAATTCGTGCTCTTCACCAAGTTTAGCTTGGCCATATTTACGGTCTCGCGTCAGGCCAGGAAAGTCCGCAACCAAAGCGTCACGAGTGCGTGTCAATCGGTTAAATAGTGTAGATTTACCTACATTCGGACGCCCGACTAGGGCCACAACAGGTACCATAACAACCTCTACAATAATCTTTCTTCTGTAGTTATAGGTAACGACTTGCCCAATGCCAAATCAAACCAGGTTTTACCTATAACCACGTCAGGAATAACTTTTAATAAATAAACAATAATTTCAAACAACAAAACGGCTCCTAACTGTCACCAGCCAGGAGCCGAATGTGAATTATATCACGATATTATTCGTTAATGGTTAGTTTCTTTACATCGCCGTTGCGAGTAGTAAGGACATAACCATCAGACAGCAACGTTGGACCAACAGCAAAACCACTGTCATCAATATATTGCTGTGCTACGAATTCACCAGTTGAGCGATCCATCCAGTGCAGGTAACCCAATGTGTCACCAACAACCAGATAGTTACCTATCACAACAGGCGCCGTCAGTTGACGGTGCTCTAGCAAGCTGTTTTCCCACAACTCAGTGCCACTTCGCGCATCAACGGCGACAACATGATCTTTTTCAGTAATGACAAACAGACGGCTACCATCCGTTGCCATGTCATTCGCCGATGAGTAATTACGCTTCCAAATCGGGTTTGCAGAGCGCAAGTCAACCGCAACTAGCTGACCATTAAAACCGATGGTGAAAAGAGTGCCGCCAAGTACGATTGGTGAAGCGTCAACGTCAACCAGACGGTCGATTTCCGTTGCACCTTTTGGCGTACCGATTGGTTGTTGCCAAATAAGCTGACCACGTTCCACAATCGCTGCTGCCAATCGGCCATTTGCCGTGCCCCAGAAAACACCACCACCAATCGCCACAGGTGTACTGTCACCACGTAGAGTCAGGTTAGGAACTTCAGTGCTCAATGCCCAGCGTTGTTCACCAGTGCTTTCGTTAAGAGCAACAAGCGTGCCTCGGCTGGTATTAATGATGATCAAACCAGAGTCAGCAACCGGTTTTGCGAGTACTTCTCCGCCGACCTTAACACGCCAGTTCACTTCACCAGTCTCTTGGGAAAGTGCAATAACATCACCGTTGTCAGAACCTATGTATAGGCTTCCGTAAGCGGCTGTGATACCTCCAGATAGACGAGCAACAACGCTCTCTTCTAGATCAACTTCCCAAAGCGGCTTGCCGTTTTCTGGATCCAGCGCTTTGACAACACCGTCACGACTTGCAACAAATAAAGTACCGTTGGCATAAACTGGAGACAGTTTAGAGAAGTAATGACCAACGCCATCACCCACCGACGTGCTCCATTCGGTATGAGTCGTAAACTCACTATCGACTTGAGGTAGCGGCGCCATAACAATGGTATCTTCTTCACTCGCACAACCTGCGAGGATGCCCATCGTTAACGCCCCTAACAAGGCTTTTTTAAAGACTCTTTTCATCCAATGCGGTCCTTATTTCGCCAGATCGTCCAATTTCATTTGCAGTGTCGGGCTTGCATCTGTCGCTTGCTGCGCTTCAGTATAAGCGGCATAAGCGGCATCTTCGTCACCTTGACGAAGCGCGATATCACCTCGAAGCTCCGCAATACGACCATTCCATGCGGCATCGGTTACTTTGCTTAGTTCAGACGTTGCTGCATCAAAGTTACCCAGTTCCGCTTCAATACGAGCAATGCGGTAACTGATAAGTGGTGACAATGCGGCATCTTTAGTGCTGCTTTGTGCCCACTTTAGTTGCTCAAGCGCAGCAGAAAGCTCCTGTGCTTCAACTTGTGATTTCGCGAGTTGCAGAGCGGCCAATACTGAATATTCTTTTACTTCGCTTGAATCGATGAATGCCTGAACTTCAGCCTGTGCATCAACACCTTTTTCTTGCAATGCACTAATCGCTGTTGTGTAGCTCTGTGAAGCTGCTTCACTCGCCTGAATCACTGAATCCTGGTAGTAACGCCAACCAAATAGACCACCTAAACCAACAACAGCACCGATGATGACGGCTTTACCGTTCTCTTTCCACCAGTCTTTAATGGCTTCAACTTGTTGTTCTTCAGTATCGTAAAGTTCCACTTCCTGTCCTCTTAAAACATGTAAATGGCAGCAAAGCTGCCATTGTTCCCATCTCGTTTAAAGGCTCCACATGTGGGAGCCTCAAATAACGAACCAGGATAAAATTACTAGCTTACTAAAAGACTTAAATCAGTGCTGCGATCTTTTCAGCAACTTCTGCTTGGTTGTAAGTGTGTTGCTCACCACCAGCCAAGTCTTTCAATACTACGGTGTTATCCGCAACTTCATTCTCACCCAGAACCAATGCTACTACAGCACCAACTTTATCTGCGCGTTTAAACTGTTTCTTGAAGTTACCGCCACCAAAGTGATTCATCACACGTACGCCAGGTACTTCTTCACGAAGCTGCTCGGCAAGTTTCATCCCTGCCATCATGGTACCTTCGCCCGCGGTCACAACGTATACGTCAACGCTACGACGTACTTCCGTTAACTCTAGTGTTTCCAGCATAAGCACTAGGCGCTCAAGGCCCATAGCAAAACCAACTGCTGGCGTTGCTTTACCACCTAGCTGTTCAACCAGACCGTCATAACGACCACCACCACATACTGTACCTTGTGCACCTAAGCTTTCAGTGATCCACTCGAAAACAGTACGGTTGTAGTAGTCCAGACCACGAACAAGACGTTCGTTAACAGTGTATTCGATGCCTGCAGCATCAAGAAGTTCACACAGACCTGCAAAATGTTGCTTAGATTCTTCGTCTAAGTGCTCAGAAAGACGAGGAGCGTCACCTAAAATAGCCTGAACATCAGGGTTTTTAGAATCAAGAACACGAAGAGGGTTAGTGTGCATACGACGTTTGCAATCGTCATCCAGTACATCGATATGTTGTTCCAGAAACGACACTAAAGCTTCATTGTAGTTTGCACGAGCTTCAGGCGAACCAATAGAGTTCAGCTCAAGACGAACGTGCTTGTCGATGCTAAGTTCACGCCACAGACGAGCGGTCATCATAATAAGTTCAGCATCTACATCAGGTCCATTCAGGCCAAATACTTCCACGCCACACTGGTGGAACTGACGGTAACGGCCTTTCTGAGGACGCTCGTGACGGAACATCGGGCCCATGTACCAAACGCGTTGTTCTTGGTTGTACAGTAGACCGTTTTCGATCCCAGCACGTACACAACCTGCAGTACCTTCCGGACGAAGCGTCAGGCTATCGCCATTGCGATCTTCGAACGTGTACATCTCTTTCGAAACCACGTCTGTCTCTTCGCCAACAGCGCGGCTGAATAGATGGGTCATCTCAACGATTGGCATGCGCATTTCGTTGTAACCGTACGCGCTAATTACATTTTTCACTGTGTTTTCTAGCTTTTGCCACAGCGGTGATTGAGTTGGGAGGCAATCGTTCATGCCTCGAATTGCTTGAATTGTTTTTGCCACAATACTTACCGTAATTCTCGTTGAGATTAATCTTGTACTTTTACTTCGATGCGACTTTCGCTGTCCATCATAGACGCTTTCGCACGGATTTTAGCTTCTAGCTGATCCACAAGGTCGTTGTTATCAAAGCGCTCTTTCTGACGTTTACCATCTTCATAAAAAGCACTCTTCTTGTTACTACCCGCCAAGCCTAAATGAGAAACTTCCGCTTCACCTGGGCCATTGACGACACAACCGATAATCGAAACATCCATTGGGGTGATGATATCTTCTAAACGCTCTTCAAGTGCGTTGACAGTCCCGATAACATCAAATTCCTGACGAGAACAACTCGGGCACGCAATGAAGTTGATTCCACGTGAGCGAATGCGTAGGGACTTCAGAATATCGAAACCTACTTTGATTTCTTCGACAGGATCCGCAGCAAGAGAGATACGCAAAGTATCACCAATACCTTCAGCCAGCAGCATGCCCAAGCCTACAGAAGACTTCACGGCACCTGCTCGCGCACCACCGGCTTCGGTAATGCCCAAGTGGAGAGGCTGGTCAATTTTCTTAGCTAACAGACGGTATGAATCTACCGCAAGGAAAACATCAGATGCTTTCACGCTTACTTTGAATTGATCAAAGTTAAGACGATCTAGGTGATCCACATGACGCATTGCCGACTCAACCAACGCTTCTGGGGTTGGTTCACCGTACTTCATCTGCAGATCTTTTTCTAAAGAACCACCGTTGACACCAATACGGATTGGAATGTTTTTGTCACGGGCACAATCAACTACAGAACGAATACGCTCTTCATTGCCGATGTTACCTGGGTTGATACGCAGACAGTCAACACCGTACTCTGCTACTTTAAGCGCAATACGATAATCGAAATGAATATCAGCAACCAACGGAACAGACACTTGCTGTTTGATCAGTTTGAAGGCTTCAGCTGCATCCATTGTAGGTACAGAAACACGGACGATGTCTGCGCCCACTTTTTCTAGTGCTCGGATTTGTGCGACTGTCGCTTCCACGTCAGTCGTGCGAGTGTTGGTCATTGACTGTACAGCAATTGGAGCACCATCACCAATTGGCACATCACCCACATAAATACGCGTCGATTTACGACGAATAATAGGAGATTCGTGTTGCATAATTTTTTATAACGGTAAAGTGAATCTAGCGACTTTGCCTGAAGTATACCCAGAAAGGTCGACAGGTTCACTCGCAAATGTCATTGTAACCCCTTCCGGTGCGCCCAAAATCACTTTAAATGGTGCTTTTCCGGTAAGTTCTACATCCTGACCTGGTTTATGGGTGCCGCTCACCAGAGTTTTGCCATTGGTATCTTTCACCTGAATCCAGCAGTCTGCTTTAAATGTCATAGTGAGAAGGCTCATTCCCTCCGGCACGATGATAGCTGGCTCTTCAACGACCTCAGCCTCTTCAATCACTGCTACAGGCTCTTCAATATCTGTACTTGCCAGTTGATCACTAGGCAATAAGTCCGTTGCTTCAGCAGAACTTAACGCTTCATCTGCTGCTACAGGCTGTTCAGCGGAAACTGTAATATCAGCGGGAGCGCTTGCGATTAATTCATCGGCACTCATCTGATCTATGTCCGCCAACTCTTGTGCGCTAGGCTCTGGCCCTTCTACACTGGAATCCGTCACAACCTGAGTCAGGCTATTATCTTGTTGGTTCTGCCACCACCAGGCAGCAGAGATCCCGGTAATCACGATGGCGATAACCCAGGTCAGGAACATAATACGGCTGTTGTGCTTTTCATGCTTAGTTTTGCGAGAAAAGCTCTGCATTTCGATTTCTTGATCTTTCGGCTGGATATCGGCGGTTTGCTCTAGTGCTGTTAGTACTACTTTTTCATCAAGACCAACCACTTTGGCATACGAGCGCAAGTAACCACGAGTAAAGGTCGCTACTTGTTGTGATTCAAATCGATTGTTTTCAATATCTTCAATAACAGAAACGCGAAGTCTCAGGCGATCAGCAACTTGCTTTTGTGTCATTCCTAAAGATTCGCGTTTGTTTTTCAATAGTGTGCCCGCTTCAATGGAAAGCGGTACTTCATTCGTGTTTTCGTGTTCTGTCATAATGATGGTTTTTAGTCTGTTTTAGTGGCTAACACTGTTATTTATTTTCGTTATTTTTCTTAAGACTCACTTAAAGATAGCCAGCCTAATCGTGTTAACCAAAGTAATAATTTTAAGAAATTCTCTGAGCTTTGAATGTGAATACTCGCCCTGCCGATATCTGCAAAACGTATGAGAGAATAAGCCGAGATTTCCCGATGCTGTCGTAAATGCTATACAACATGATAAGACAATGTATAACAAAGACAAAAACTCTTTCCACTCAAACTAACAGATTGCTCAAGCTTTTGTCCAAACTTTGACACTGTAATTGGAAATTATACGCAATTCCACTCTAAGCACAGGGTTATGATGCGAAACAACCTTCAGTAACCGCCTCAGCATCGTTATTTTCCCACTATTAATGTAGTTGAAAAAACTATGCATCACCTATCATGACAGCTATTTGCTTATCGCAATCTCTCTAAACAAAATAGCCAGAGCAAAAGGCTCTGGCTATTTTAAAATTCACACAGCTTATACTGCTTTGACTTCAATGGTATCCGCGCCACGTGCCGCTTTTAACGCAGCGGTACGCTTGGTACGGTCAATAACGTCACCAACAAGCTGACCACATGCCGCATCGATATCGTCACCACGAGTCTTACGAATGGTAACAGTATGCTCGTACTGCATCAGAGTCTTTTGGAAGCGGTCAATACGAGAGTTGCTTGGCTTCTTATACGGTGAACCTGGGTACGGGTTAAACGGAATCAAGTTGATCTTACATGGCGTGTCTTTCATCAGTTCAGCAAGCTCACGCGCGTGGTCCATGTCGTCATTGACATGATCAAGCAATACGTATTCTACCGTCACTTTGCCACGGTTTGCGTTAGACGAAGCGATGTAACGACGCACAGAGGCTAAGAAATCTTGAATATCCCAACGATCGTTGATTGGCATGATTTCACTGCGCAACTTATCGTTCGGCGCATGAAGAGAGATTGCCAATGCAACATCGATTTTACCTGTCATCTGATCAAGACCAGATACAACACCCGATGTCGATACCGTCACACGGCGCTTAGATAAACCGAAGCCTAAGTCATCCAACATGATTTCCAGCGCAGGGATCAAGTTCTTCATGTTCAGAAGAGGCTCGCCCATGCCCATCATTACCACGTTGGTAATTGGACGACGTCCTGTTTCCTTCTCAAGGCCAACTTCACGTGCAGCACGCCACACCTGACCAATGATTTCAGACACTTTAAGGTTACGGTTAAAGCCTTGTTGAGCCGTTGAACAGAACTTACATTCCAGTGCACAACCAACCTGAGAAGACACACACAATGTAGCGCGATCATCTTCAGGGATGTAAACCGTTTCTACGTCTTGATCGCCAACCTTCATAGCCCATTTAATAGTGCCATCAGAAGAGTGTTGCGCTTCAGCTACAGTCGGTGCTTTGATTTCACACTTGTGCTGCAGTTTTTCACGTAGTTTCTTGTTGATGTTCGTCATGTTGTCGAAGTCATCAACACCGAAATGGTAGATCCACTTCATAACCTGATCAGCACGAAACGCTTTCTCGCCTAGTTCTTCCGCGAAAAATTGACGCATGCCTTTGCGATCAAAGTCGAGTAGATTAATTTTTTCAGTAGTCATGTTGCCTCTCAATGACTGAAACAAGAATAAGGGCGCGAATTGTACAGCCTTTATGCAGCTACAACAAGGGGTCTAAAACCCTGAGTTTGCTAAGGCATTAAAATTATTCTGATTAAAATTTAAACAATTTTACCGTTAAAGCGGGTCTTCCTTCATAAACTAAAAAGCCCCGGAATTATCCGAGGCTTACTATCTTTACGAGCACAGGTTAATCCAAGATTAACGTGGGCAAATCTCCGACTCAGGGAAGAAGAACTCAATCTCACGAGCCGCCGACTCAGGGCTATCAGAGCCATGTACTGAGTTGTGGCGCATGCTTAGCGCGTAATCACAACGAAGTGTGCCAGCAGCCGCTTCTTCTGGGTTAGTTTTGCCCATCAGTTCACGGTAACGTGCAATTGCATTTTCTCCTTCTAGAACCTGAACCATAATAGGACCAGAGGTCATAAACTCTTTTAGAGGAGGGAAAAATTCTTTGCCTTCATGTTCTGCGTAAAAACCGCTCGCCTGCTCTTCAGTCAGATGAACCATCTTTGCAGCCACAATACGCAGACCCGCTTTTTCAATACGATTGTAGATTTCACCGATTAGATTTCGTTCCACAGCGTCAGGCTTAACAATTGAAAACGTTCTTTCTAGAGCCATAAAGTTTCCTTTTTTGTACTTGTAATAATAGTTTTATATCAAAGTGACTGATTAATGCGGCATCGGCAAGCCCAATGCCGCACATTAATTACTTGTCAGCTTGCTCGTTAAGAAGGCGAGCAAGAGTGCGAACACCCATACCAGTTGCACCAGCAGCCCATTTTTCAGACGCTGATTTGCGGTACGTGCCCGCGCAGTCAAAGTGCAGCCAGCCTTTCTTGTAATCTTCAACAAAGTAAGACAGGAATGCCGCAGCGGTACTTGCGCCAGGTGAGTAATCACCAGAGCTGATGTTTGATAAATCCGCGAAGTTTGATGGCAGCATGCCACGGTGGAAATCAGCCAGAGGCAGTGGCCATAAGCCTTCTTTCTCTTGATTTGCCGCGGTCAGTGCTTGATGGGACAGCTCGTCATCGAAGCTCATTAACGCGTGGTAATCATTACCCAGTGCGTTTTTCGCCGCGCCAGTCAATGTTGCGCAGTCAATAATGAGTTCAGGGTTCTGCTCGCTTGCGTAGATTAGACCATCTGCCAATACCAAACGACCTTCCGCATCGGTATTCATGATCTCAACGGTTTTACCATTTTTGTAGGTAATGATGTCACCCAGTTTAAGGGCACGACCTGATACCATGTTTTCCGCACAGCAAAGGATCAGTTTCACACGTTTATTCAAACCACGCAGAATCGCTAGGCCTAAACCACCGGTGATGGTACCAGAGCCGCCCATATCCGCTTTCATTGCGCTCATAAAGTTAGAAGGCTTTAGGCTGTAACCGCCCGAATCAAAAGTGATGCCTTTACCAACTAAACATGCGAATACTGGTGCGTTTTCATCGCCAGTTGGGTTGTAGTCCAATTGCAGCATTGCAGAAGTGCGCTCAGAGCCACGGCCAACGGCATAAATACCTTCCCAGCCTTCTGCTAGAAGATCTTTGTCTTTAACGATACGTGCGGTAACGGTGCCTTCTGGCGCGACAGATTTAATAAATTCCGCCGCCATGGTCGCAAGTTGACGAGGTGCAACCTCTTCGGCTGTTTTGTTGATGATATCGCGAGTGAAATCAGTAGCGGTAATACGCCCCTGAAGCTCAGCTTGATCGTCTTCAGATAACGCAACCCACTCTAGAGAGCCGTGTTTTTTCGGGTTACGGTAGCCTTGATGGAAAGCCCAGATACTCTCCAGATCCCAGTTGTCACCAGAAAGTAGAATCGAATGAATTCCCTGACCATCGAGCTGACGAGCTGCGCGTTGAATTGCACCAAGATCATGGCCTTCACCTAAATGAATAGTCGCGCCTGTCTCGGCGAACGAAAGCAGGGCCTTTTCACCCCAATGTGGAGCTGCAGAATCTTGGCTTAAAAATACAGACATCTGTGTAGACATGGTTTCTCCTTGTCTTATAACGGCGTTGCCTACGCCGCTTGTTTTTTAGTAACTCACGGATGTTAGCATTATGTAGGGCAAAAATGTCAAAATGATAAAAAAACGGACCGAAGGGTCCGCTTTTTTTAGTAAAAATTGTTAACTCGGCTACGTTTTACCGCCGAATTGAGCATCAGTCAGCTTCATCCATCCAGCACATAATAACGGCTTCCAGAATCTTTTCGTTGCAATGGTTTGGGTCATCCTCAAACTCATCCAGCTCCATGATCCATTGATGAAGGTCGGTAAAACGTACGGTTTGTGGGTCCACATCTGGAAACTTGTCACAAAGCTCAATCGCGATATCGCGAGAATCTGTCCATTTCATGCTCATCTTCCTTTTCTTTCCCTTATAACTTAAGGGATAGTTTTTAGTGATCTTCTGACGCGTGGTTTAGCGTGTATTTCGGAATCTCTACAACTAAGTCTTCATCCGCAATTCTTGCCTGACAACCAAGACGAGATTCAGGCTCAAGACCCCATGCTTTATCTAGCATGTCATCTTCTAGCTCTTCACTCTCTTCAAGAGAATCAAAACCTTCACGAATGATCACGTGGCAAGTGGTACAAGCACAGGATTTTTCACACGCGTGTTCAATACCGATACCATTCTTTAACGCTACGTCTAGAACCGTTTCACCAGTATTAGCTTCCAGCACAGCACCCTCTGGGCACAAATCTTCGTGTGGTAATACAATAATCTTAGGCATAACTACTTATCTCTTATATATTGTCTACTGATTGACCTGACAACGCAGCTCGAATCGATTTATCCATACGACGCGATGCAAAGTCTTGGCTCGCTTTATCGGTATCTTTAATGCCCTGCTCTATCGCATCAGCACTATCACCATTGCGCAGCTCAATCAGTGCTTCAATGGCTTTTATTAGATCTTGTTTCTCTTGCTCTGATAGTAGTTCATCACCATCAGCTTGCATTGCAGCGATCAGACCTTCAATAACGCGGTCAGCTTCGACGCGCTGCTCTGCTAACGCACGTGCTTGCATGTCTTCTTTCGCATGACTCATTGAGTCTCGCAACATGTTAGCCACTTCTGTGTCGCTCAAGCCGTATGAAGGCTTCACTTGAATTTCAGATTGCACACCAGTGCTCTTTTCCATTGCCGTAACAGAAAGAAGGCCATCGGCGTCGACTTGGTAGGTTACACGAATGTGCGCCGCACCTGCCGCCATTGGTGGAATCCCTTTAAGCGAGAAACGAGCCAGTGAACGACAATCATCAACCATTTCACGCTCACCTTGCACAACATGCACACTCATTGCCGTTTGACCGTCTTTGAATGTGGTAAATTCTTGTGCGCGTGCAACAGGAATCGTGGTGTTGCGAGGAATGATTTTTTCAACCAAACCGCCCATGGTTTCAATGCCCAATGACAATGGAATCACGTCCAGCAGCAGCATTTCAGAATCTGGCTTGTTACCTGCCAAAATATCCGCTTGGATACCTGCGCCAATTGCAACGACTTCATCCGGGTTAATGCTTGTCAGAGGTGTACGGCCAAAGAATTCGCCAACCATATCGCGAACCAATAGGGTACGAGTTGAACCACCAACCATGACTACTTCAAGTACTTCGTCGGCATCAACGTCAGCATCTTTCAGTGCACGGCGGCAAGACATGAGTGTCTTCTTCACTAGCGGACGGATCAGCTCTTCGAACTGCTCACGAGTCACTGTGCCTTTCCAGCCAAATACATCAACTTCTACGCTGTCTTGCTCGGAAAATGCAATTTTAGTTGCGGTTGCGATGTTCAGCAGTGTGCGGTTTTTCTCTGCAGAAAGAGGCGCTTCAAGACCAGCTTGCTCCATTAGGAAGTCAGCAAACAGATGGTCAAAGTCATCACCGCCTAGCGCTGAATCACCACCAGTTGCCAATACTTCAAAGACACCTTTAGACAGACGCAGGATAGAGATATCAAAGGTACCACCACCCAAATCGTAAACCGCAATCACGCCTTCCTGACCCGAGTCGAGACCGTAGGCGATTGCCGCTGCGGTTGGTTCGTTAAGAAGACGAAGAACGTGCAGACCAGCCAATTTAGCGGCATCTTTGGTACCCGCGCGCTGCGCATCATCAAAGTATGCTGGCACTGTGATCACCACACCAGCAAGCTCACCGCCTAATGATTCTTCAGCACGTTTACCAAGAACTTTTAGGATATCAGCAGAGACTTCAATCGGGTTTTTATCACCTTGAGGCGTTTGTAGAACTGGTAGACCGTTATCGCTCTCTTTAAACTGGTAAGGTAACGACGGGTAACGAGATTGAATGTCTTTCAATGAACGGCCGATTAAACGTTTTACCGAGATAATGGTATTTTCTGGTTCAAACTCTGCCTTCGATTTTGCGTCATCACCTACGATGGTCGCTTCTGCTGAGTAGTTCACCACGGACGGCAGAATGCTGCGGCCCTGCTCATCCTGTAAAGTCGTTGCATCGCCACTGCGCACGGAAGCAACCAATGAGTTGGTCGTGCCTAAGTCGATACCTGCAGCTAACTTATGCTCATGAGGTGCCGAGCTTTGGCCCGGTTCTGCGATTTGAAGTAGTGCCATGATTGGTCCTTGTCACACTAACTAGCCGAGGAGTCTCTCTTCAGCCAGCTCAATTTCGTTCTTTAGTTTGGCAATGAATTTCAGCTTACGGACGCGGTCTGCGGCTTCTGCCCAAAGACCGTCATTGAGCTCTTGCTCGACGCTTGCCAAATGCTGTTTGTACATTTTGCTGACCTTAGAATCGAAGTCAAAGAGCGCTGATTCAGGATCAGAGCCGCCAGCAATATCTTCCAGTTCTTCACGCAGTTCCATTTGCTCCATTAAGAACATAGGATCTTGCATGGTTTGTTGTTCGCCACGAATTTCCGTACCCTGCTCAGCCAAGATGTACTCCGCTCGAGAGATTGGGTTTTTCAGGACTTGGTACGCATCGTTAATCTGCGCCGCTTTTTGCACGGCCATCAAGCGATCACGCTCAGACGCAGTAGCAAAGTTATCCGGGTGGAAACGTTTTTGTAGTTCTCGGAACTGAGAAGAAAGAAGGCTACCATCCAGCTTAAACTGACTTGGTAGCCCAAATAATTCAAAGTGATTCATTAAGTTCGGGTCCTAGTAAAGCCTTCCGGACTCGTTTGCCCAGAAGGACAATCAATTAGACGTTGAAGCTTTCACCACAACCACATTCACTTTTCGCGTTAGGGTTGTTGAACTCAAAACCTTCATTCAACCCTTCTTTCACGTAATCCAATTCGGTACCGTCTAGGTACACTAAGCTCTTTTTGTCGATGATGATCTTTACCCCTGAGAGGTCAAATACTTCATCTTCTTCAGCATTAAGCTCGTCAACAAACTCAAGCACATACGCCATACCGGAACAACCAGTCGTCTTCACTCCAAGACGTAAACCGATACCTTTACCTCGGTTATCCAGGAATGCTTTTACGCGACTTGCCGCTGTTTCTGTCATTGTGATGGCCATACTGCACCTTAGTCTGTCTAAATTTCGATTGGAATGGGAGCGTTAAAGGCTCCCATTATATTACGGAATAATTATTGTTGGTGTTTTTTCTTGTAGTCTGCAACCGCTGCTTTGATTGCATCTTCAGCAAGAATTGAACAGTGAACTTTCACAGGTGGAAGTTCTAGCTCTTCTGCAATTTCAGAGTTTTTGATTGCAGCTGCTTCATCAACAGACTTACCTTTAACCCATTCAGTTACTAGTGAGCTTGATGCGATTGCACTACCACAACCGTATGTTTTGAACTTCGCATCTTCAATGATACCTTCTGGTGTCACTTTGATTTGCAGTTTCATCACGTCACCACAAGCTGGAGCGCCAACCATGCCGCTACCTACTGATGGGTCTTCTTTGTCAAATGAACCAACGTTACGTGGGTTCTCGTAGTGATCAATTACTTTTTCGCTGTATGCCATGATAAATTACCTCGAATCCTCTATCTATCCCTGAGATTAATGGTGAGCCCATTCAACTGTGCTCAAATCAACCCCTTCCTTGTACATATCCCATAGAGGAGACATGTCGCGTAGCTTAGTCACTGCAACGCGGATCTGTTCAATTGCGTAATCAATTTCTTCTTCCGTCGTGAAACGACCGAATGAGAAACGAACCGAGCTGTGAGCCAATTCGTCGTCCATGCCCAGGGCACGTAGAACGTAAGATGGCTCTAGACTCGCAGAAGTACAAGCACTACCAGAAGATACCGCTAGATCTTTTAGCGACATAAGCAGTGATTCACCTTCTACGAAAGCAAAACTGATGTTCAGGTTTTGTGGTACGCGTTGCTCTAGGTCGCCGTTCACTGTCACAGCTTCTAGATCTTTCACACCATTCAGAAGACGGTTGCGAAGTGCAAGTGCGTGATCGTAGTCTTTCTGCATTTCTTCTTTTGCAATGCGGAAAGCTTCACCCATACCAACAATTTGGTGAGTCGCAAGTGTACCAGAGCGGAAACCACGCTCGTGACCACCACCGTGCATTTGCGCTTCAAGGCGAATACGTGGCTTACGACGTACGTAAAGCGCACCAATACCTTTAGGGCCGTAAATCTTGTGAGCTGATAGTGAAATCAAATCAACTTTCATTTCTTGAACGTCGATTGGCAATTTACCAGCAGATTGAGCCGCATCGACGTGGAATACGATTTTACGCTCACGACATAGCTCACCAATAGTTGTGATGTCTTGAATAACGCCGATTTCGTTGTTCACGTGCATGATAGAAACCAGTACGGTGTCATCACGCATTGCTGCTTTAAGTTTTTCTAGATCGATTAGGCCGTTTGATTCTGGCTCTAGGTAAGTCACTTCAAAACCTTCGCGCTCTAGTTGACGACATGGGTCAAGAACGGCTTTGTGTTCTGTTTTACAAGTGATTACGTGCTTACCCTTTTTAGAGTAAAAGTGAGCTGCACCTTTGATTGCAAGGTTGTCAGACTCAGTCGCACCAGATGTGAATACGATTTCGCGTGGATCTGCATTTAGAAGGTCAGCAATTTGCTCACGAGCAGTATCCACTGCTTCTTCTGCCTGCCAGCCGTAACGGTGCGAACGAGACGCTGGGTTGCCAAATGTGCCATCCATTGTCATGTACTGAACCATTTTTTCAGCAACACGTGGATCAACTGGACATGTAGCGGAATAATCAAGATAAATCGGCAGTTTCATTCTCTACTCCAATGTAAAATGCTGACCGCTAAGAGCGGACGTTGATACCGATGGGCGCGGTAGTTGTATTTTTGTTGGAAAGCCCATTAGTCACCGCCAGATCAATATCCTGACGATCAGAAATTTCTAGTACTTCGTTGTCTTTCATCAACTCGCCGAGCGTGATGTTATTCAAGAAGTCACTGATACGAGAGCTTAAGTCACGCCAAAGTGTATGAGTAAGGCAACGAGTACCGCCTTGGCAGTCTCCTTTACCTTGGCATTTAGTTGCATCGACTGACTCATCTACAGCAGCAATCACAGTACCAATTGCGATGTCGTTTGCGTCAGTACCAAGTCGATAACCACCACCAGGACCGCGAACACTGGCAACAAGGCCCGCTTTACGCAATTTCGAAAACAGCTGCTCTAAGTAAGAGAGCGAGATCCCCTGACGTTCTGAAATATCAGCAAGAGGTACAGGGTTTTGTTGCGAATGCAGTGCCACATCCAGCATGGCTGTCACCGCATATCTTCCTTTAGATGTAAGTTTCATACCACACCGTATCCACATGGTTTGTAATGATTATGATTTTTCCATACCCGAGTGTTTTAGTCAAGTATTTATCTGACCATTTTACTCAGGTATTTACCCTTACACTATAGGTGGCTATTTTTCACTCAGCGCTTCTTCTCTATTGAGGTCAGGATGCCTCGAAGAATATTAAGCTCTTGAGCTTCAGGTCGAGCTCGATTGAACAAGCGACGCAGTTTATTCATCACCTGCCCCGGCTGTTCTTTACTAATAAACTGGGTTTCCACGATCACCTTTTCAAGGTGTTCAAAGAACATTTCTAGTTCTTTATGACGTGGGTACTCTTCTTGCTCAGCCGGAGAAAACTGACTTTTTTCCAGATTAAGATGAGCAACGCGAACTTCATAGCTGAGGGTTTGCACCGCCATAGCTAAGTTCAAGGAACTGTATTCCGGATTAGCTGGAATGCAAACATGATAGTGACATTTCTGTAACTCTTCGTTGGTCAAGCCTGTTCTCTCACGCCCAAATACCAGCGCTACTGGGTGCTTTTGACCTTCAATAGCGAACATCTCACCACACTCTCGCGGCTCCAACATTGGCCACTCTAAGGTACGTGAGCGCGCACTTGATCCTACGACCAGTCCACAATCCTGAACGGCTTCATCCAGCGAGCTAACAATCGTCGCATTTTGAGCGATATCACCGGCTCCGGCCGCTAACGCCAACGCTTGTTCATCCACTTCACATTGCGGATCAACCAATACAAGCTGGCTTAACCCCATGACTTTCATTGCACGGGCTGCAGAGCCAATATTGCCTGAATGAGAGGTACCTACGAGTACGATTTTTACTTGATCCAACATCTGTGTTTGCTACCTAATTAAAAACCGCAGGATATTAACATAATTTTTTAACACACCCTAGGGCGAAGCCGTGCCCTATTCGCATTCTCGTTAATTGATGTCGTATACCAAACAATAACAACTCTTCCCTGTTGCTTTTTAGCGCAAAAAATAACCACTTCCTTTTTCGTTTATCTTTGGTATACTCGCCGCCGCTTTTATTCGTTCTTTAACATCCGTTGGGAAATTCGTATGCATCCAATGCTAAACATTGCTATTCGCGCTGCGCGAAAGGCAGGCAATCATATTGCTAAATCATTAGAAAACACAGATAAAGTAGAATCTACACTTAAAGGCACTAATGACTTTGTCACTAACGTAGACAAAGAAGCAGAATACATCATCATCGATACAATCAAGCAGTCTTACCCTGAGCACTGTATCGTTGCTGAAGAACAAGGTCTTATCGAAGGTAAAGATAAAGACGTACAATGGATCATCGACCCACTGGATGGCACTAATAACTTTGTAAAAGGTTACCCACACTTCGCTGTTTCTATTGCAGTTCGTATCAAAGGCAAAACTGAAGTTGCTTGTGTATACGATCCAATGCAAAACGAGCTATTCACAGCTCAACGTGGTGCTGGTGCACAGCTAAACAGCGCACGTATCCGTGTTACTCCGCTAAAAGACCTTCAAGGTACTGTTTTAGCAACTGGTTTCCCATTCAAGCAGAAGCAACACTCTGAGTCTTTCATCAAGATCATTGGCTCTCTATTCACTGAGTGTTCTGATTTCCGTCGTAGCGGCTCTGCTGCACTTGACCTATGTTACGTGGCTGCTGGCCGTGTTGATGGTTACTTCGAGCTAGGTCTAAAACCTTGGGATATGGCTGCTGGTGAGCTTATTGCTCGTGAAGCTGGTGCAATCCTAACTGACTTCTCTGGCGGCACTGACTACATGAAGTCTGGCAACATTGTTGCTTCTAGCGCTCGTGGCGTGAAATCTATCCTTAAACACATTCGCGAAAACGGTAACAGCGCGATCCTTAAGTAATAGATTTTGAAGTCATACTAAGCCCGTCACGCTGATGACTTTGAATAGCCCTGCTCTTTGAGCGGGGCTTTTTTATATCTGAATATCACTATTTAGGGCTGGCCATCTAAAAGCTTCCCCGATAGTTTTTCCTTTAGGTACAAAAAAACCGCTGATTGCTCAGCGGTTTTTAAACTTCGATTCTTAATCTGCCTTATGGCATTTCGTCGAACTCTGCACCTTCTTTTTCTACTTGAGGTGGCATTAAGTGCTCTTTCTGGATGCCCAGTTTTAGCGCTAGTGCCGATGCAACGTAGATAGAAGAGTAAGTACCTACCGTGATACCAAGTAGCAATGCGGTTGCGAAGCCGTGAATCATAGCGCCGCCCTGAACGAACAGTGCGATAACTACGAACAACGTAGTACCAGAAGTAATCAATGTACGGCTCAATGTTTGGGTGATGGAAGCGTCCATAATGTCAGCTGGTTCACCTTTACGCATTTTGCGGAAGTTCTCACGGATACGGTCAAATACAACAATGGTATCGTTGAGCGAGTAACCGACAACCGTTAGTAGTGCTGCAACGATAGTCAGGTCAACTTCGATTTGCATGAACGAGAACACACCAAGCGTAATAATGATATCGTGCGCCAGTGCCAATACTGCACCCGCCGCTAGACGCCATTCAAAACGCATTGATACGTAGATCAGAATACAGATCAGCGACACAAGTATTGCCAGACCACCTGCTTCTGTCAGCTCATCACCAACGTTTGGACCGACGAACTCAATTCGGCGCATCTCTACGCTTTCACCGGTACCATCTTTGATTGCACCAATGATTTGGTTACCCAGCGTTTCACCAGATACATCATCACGAGGACGAAGGCGAACCATCACATCGCGTGCGCTACCAAAGTTCTGTACTGTTGCGTCACCGAAACCTTGTGCATCCAAAGCCGTACGGATTTTTTCCAGATTAGCTGGCTTTTCAAAACCAACTTCAATCAGCGTACCGCCTGTGAAGTCCAGACCCCAGTTCAGCCATTTGGTTGACAACGTGAAGATAGAAGCAGCAATCATAAAGATTGAGAATACGAAGGCTACTTTCGACCAACGCATAAAGCCGATCGTCTTCTCTGCTTTTAGAATTTGAAACATATTAATTCCCAGCCTTAGATCGACAGTTTATCAACGCGTTTGCCACCATACAGTAGGTTCACGATACAACGTGTACCAATGATAGCGGTGAACATTGAAGTTAAGATACCGATGGATAGCGTTACCGCGAAACCTTTCACTGCACCTGTACCGACGGCAAACAAGATGATTGCAGTGATAAGTGTCGTGATGTTCGCATCGGCAATGGTACTGAACGCGTTCGCGTAACCTTGGTGAATCGCTTGCTGCGGATTGCGGCCATCGCGAATCTCTTCCCGGATACGTTCAAAGATCAGCACGTTTGCATCGACAGCCATACCAACGGTTAATACGATACCGGCGATACCTGGCAGCGTCATCGTTGCACCTGGAATCATCGACATCACACCGATAATTAGTACCAAGTTAGCCATCAGTGCAATGTTGGCAATCAGACCAAAACCACGGTAGTAAAGCAGAGTAAATAGCATTACCGCTACCATACCCCAGATACATGCCTGAATACCCATATCGATGTTTTGCTGACCCATTGATGGACCAATGGTGCGCTCTTCAACGATAGAAATAGGTGCAATTAGAGCACCAGCACGCAGTAGTAGCGCAAGGTTGTGAGCTTCTGCCGCAGAGTCGATACCGGTAATACGGAAGTTACGGCCAAGCGCAGACTGAATCGTCGCTTGGTTGATGACTTCTTCGTGCTTAGTCAGGATTACTTTGCCTTCAGGCGTCTTACGACCGCTGTCTTTGTACTCAGCAAACACGGTAGCCATCAGCTTACCGATGTTCTTTTTCGAGAACGCAGACATCTTGTTACCACCTTCGCTGTCTAGCGAGATGTTAACTTGAGGACGACCATATTCATCAACACTTGAGCTTGCATCCGTGATGCTTGAACCACCCAGGATAACACGCTTTTTCAATACAACAGGACGACCATCGCGATCTTGTTTGATTTCGCTGCCAGCTGGCGCACGACCATTGGCTGCCGCTGATAAATCAGCTTTATCATCAACTTCGCGGAATTCCAGTGTTGCTGTCGCGCCCAAAATTTCTTTCGCACGAGCGGTATCCTGAACACCAGGAAGCTCAACCACGATACGGCTTGCGCCTTGACGTTGAACAAGTGGTTCCGCAACACCGAGTTCGTTTACACGGTTACGTAGAATAGTAATGTTTTGTTCTACTGCGTAGTTACGAATCTCTTGTAGACGTTGCTCAGTGAAAGTAGCGACAAGTGCAAAACGACCATTAGAATCAGAATCGACAAAGTTCATGTCAGGGTGATTCTTTTCTAATGTACTTTTCGCTTCAGCCAATTGCTCTTCATTACGAAGTAGTACTTCAACTGATTCATTTCCTGAAGGGCGAATAGCACGGTAACGAATCTTGGCATCGCGAAGTTCGCTACGAAACGCTTCTTCTTGCTGACCAACCAGTTTTTCCATAGCGGCATCCATATCCACTTCCATTAAGAAGTGAACACCACCACGCAGGTCAAGACCCAGTTTCAGTGGAGACGCGCCAATCGCTTCTAACCAGTCTGGAGTAGAAGGAGCAAGGTTAAGTGCAACAATTTTGTCTTTGCCAAGCGCTTCGCTGATGACATCACGGGCACTAATCTGAGTATCAGTGTCGGTAAAACGGACAAGAATTGAACCATTCTCTAGAGCAATGGATTTATGAGAGAGTTGCTCTTTATCAAGAGCAGTAGTGACAGCATCCAGCGTTGACATATCTACAGAGGCGCCACGCGCCCCTGTAACTTGAATAGCCGGATCTTCACCGTAGATATTTGGAAGTGCATATAATGCAGCGGTAATGATGGCAAAAAACACCATCAAATACTTCCATAATGGGTAACGGTTTAGCACAGCGAGGACCCTTTAGCTGTTTTATAGAGACTTAAGCGTACCTTTAGGCAGCACTGCAGTTACGAAGTCTTTTTTGATTACAACTTCATTGTTTGCATTAAGCTCGATTGAAATGAAATCATTGTCTTCAGCAATCTTAGTAATTTTACCTACTAGACCACCGCTTGTTAGGACTTCGTCACCTTTGCCCATTGAAGACATTAGGTTCTTGTGTTCTTTTACACGCTTGCTTTGCGGGCGGTAAATCATGAAGTAAAAGATCACTGCGAACATGCCAAGCATGATTAGCATTTCAAAACCGCCGCCTGCTGGTGCGCCTTCTGCTGCTGCGTGAGCCTGAGAAATAAACATTAATACATCCTCATTATATTTTATTGATAATCCAACAAATTGGGCTTTCGCAGTTAAGATTCAAGTCTGAATGTGACTAATAGAGATCACTCTCTCAAAAATAACGTGCGTTAGCCTACTTTATTAGCAAAAGCCTTTGGCGACATGCCAAAGGCTTTAATTCTTTTAAGCTTTGCTTAGTGGTGGAACTTCGCGGTCACGACGAGCGTAAAACTCTTCAACGAACTCATCGAAACGATCTTCATCAATCGCCTTACGAATACTTTCCATCAAGCGCTGGTAGTAGCGCAGGTTGTGAATGGTATTCAGACGAGCACCCAGAATTTCATTACAACGCTCTAGATGGTGAAGATACGACTTGCTGTAGTTTTGACAAGTGTAACAGTCACAGTGCGGATCTAGCGGTGTTGTATCCGTTTTATGTTTCGCATTACGGATCTTGATCACACCACCAGTCACAAACAGGTGACCATTACGCGCGTTACGCGTTGGCATTACACAGTCAAACATGTCGATACCGCGGCGTACACCTTCTACTAAATCTTCTGGTTTGCCAACACCCATTAAGTAACGAGGTTTGTCTTCTGGCAATTGTGGGCAAGTATGCTCAAGAATACGGTGCATGTCTTCTTTCGGCTCACCAACGGCAAGACCACCAACCGCATAACCATCAAAACCGATTTCTGTTAAGCCTTTTACAGAAACATCGCGCAAATCTTCGTAAACACCGCCCTGAACAATACCGAACAGGTTATTCGGGTTTTCTAGCTTATCGAAATGGTCGCGTGAACGTTGAGCCCAACGAAGTGACATTTCCATCGATTTTTTCGCTTCGTCGTGTGTCGCTGGGTATGGCGTACACTCATCGAAGATCATCACGATATCAGAGCCCAGGTCTTTTTGGATTTCCATCGACTTTTCTGCGTCCATGAAAATCTTGTCACCGTTTACCGGGTTACGAAAATGCACACCTTGTTCAGTGATGGTACGCATTTTACCCAGGCTGAATACCTGGAAACCGCCTGAATCAGTAAGAATAGGACCATGCCAGTTCATGAAATCATGCAGGTCACCGTGCATTTTCATTACTTCTTGACCAGGACGTAGCCATAGGTGGAATGTGTTACCTAGCAGAATTTCTGCGCCTGTACCTTTTACTTCTTCAGGCGTCATACCTTTAACGGTACCGTATGTACCTACTGGCATAAACGCTGGAGTTTGCACAGTGCCACGTTCGAAAGTCAATTGACCACGACGAGCAGTGCCGTTTTTCTTTTTAAGATCGAATTTTAATTTCACGATGCCTCCGGATGTCAGAGAAACAGTCTGACGATATTTTCGGGGTAATCCCCACTAAGGAGCGGTCGCCTTTCCTTGCGAGAGACAAAGCCGATGTTCTGCTTTATTTCCTAGCCTACTGCTAGCACTCGTAAATCTATTTTTAACTACGCAGTTTTCTTCTTGATGAACATTGAGTCACCGTATGAGAAAAAGCGATATTTATTTTCTACCGCATGCTTATAGGCATTCATGGTGTTGTCATAGCCTGCAAACGCACTCACCAACATGATCAAGGTTGATTCTGGTAGGTGGAAGTTAGTGATCAGACAATCTACCAGCTGGTATTCGTAACCTGGGTAGATAAAGATCTCGGTATCTCCAAAGAACGGAACCAGTTCGGTACCTTTTTTCAGCGCATCTTGCGCCGCACTTTCTAGCGAGCGAACTGAAGTCGTACCCACTGCAATGATGCGACCGCCACGAGCCTTAGTTGCATGAATAGCATCCACCACTTCTTGCGGTACTTCTACATACTCTGCATGCATGTGGTGATCATTGATATTGTCGACTTTAACTGGCTGGAACGTACCTGCACCGACATGCAAGGTAACATACGCAAACTCGGCACCTTTTGCTTTGATTTTGTCTAAAAGCACATCATCAAAGTGTAGACCTGCTGTTGGCGCTGCAACTGCACCCGGCTTTTGGTTATAAACCGTTTGGTAGCGTTCTTTATCGGCGTCTTCATCTGGGCGGTCGATATACGGTGGAAGCGGCATGTGGCCGATTTCTTCCAGAATCTCCAGAACCGTCTTATCAGAGTTAAACTTCAGCTCAAATAGTGCGTCGTGACGAGCCACCATTTCAGCAGCATATTCATCGTTCTCGCCAACAATAATGGTTGTGCCTGGCTTTGGTGACTTTGAGCAGCGAACATGCGCTAAGATGCTCTTTTCATCCAGCATACGCTCCACCAGCACCTCTAACTTACCGCCAGACTCTTTACGGCCAAACATACGTGCAGGAATAACACGGGTATTATTGAAAACCACTAGGTCACCCGGTTGAACTTGATCCAACACATCGGTAAATGTGCCATCAACAATCTCACCAGTATTGCCGTCCATTTGTAGTAGTCGGCTGGCAGTACGCTCCGGCTGTGGGTAGCGAGCGATGAGTTCATCTGGAAGGTCGAAATGGAAATCTGATACTTGCATGTTACTTGTCTTATATATTGGTCAAATCACGTCTAATACGACGATAAAATTGCGACGAGTTTTTCGCAGCAGACTAGTATATGGTTAGATGCTGCAATAGCAAGTGAATCCCCAGAATATCGCTGTAAAAGCTGCCCTAAAGAGTGTAATAAACAGTGAAATTAGAAGTTATGCAGGCAATAAAAAAGCAGCGTTCATCGCTGCTTTTCGATTGAAGCTTGAAGAACAAGCTTTAGGTGTTTTGTTGTCTACGCCATGCTAGCAGCCCCAACAAGGATAAGAAGCCAAAGTTTAGACTCCCACCGCCGTCACTCGTGTCTCTGAAGTTACAATTATTGGTCGCAATACCGTCGTTACAGTCATCGGTATTACCGTCTTCGATATCAGTAATAAACTCAGGTGCAATAATGTAACGGCTTGGAGGGCCATCAGCCGTAATGTATGACTGCACCCAGTCATAATACTGACTGACTTTGGTATAAAAGCTCGGAATAGTCAGTGAGCCACAGGTCGGCAAAATCAACGGCGCACCGCTGACAATGCCAATTTGTTTTCCAGTTGTAATATCCACAAGCGGACCGCCGCTATCCCCTTTACACGCCGAATTTCCATATTGAGTGCGGCTCTCCTCTTCCAGAACGTTGTTGAAAGTGGGCAGCGTACAGATTTTTGTAACGTTTTTTCGGGAGTTAATGGTCCCAGGAAAGCTGCTGCCAATTTCCAAACGTTCATAACATTTATCCATTGGCAAAAAGCCAATCGCCGTCTTTTTCAATGTTATTGAAGCTTCATCTGCCATTGGCGTTGTCGCCCCCCAGCCAAAGACTTGCACATTGGCGGTTCGCTGATTGGTTTCATAGTTGTCGTTCCAATCGGCCGTAAGCCGAGCTTCTATGTCGACCATATCTTCTTTGGTCGCCAGTTTCGCAAAGGTGGCGTTGTTAACGGGACGAGTCAGATACAACAACGCAATATCGCTGTCTAATGCGGTCTGAATAGGTTTGGTGTCACCATCACTGTCTATTTCAGCTTTCGCTATACGAGTGTATTTGGGATGCACGACTACGTGAGAAACCGAGTAATAGTTATCGATACTGGTGTCGTTTAGATCATGGACCTTCGCGGTAACGGCGAGTTCTCCTGGCTGAGTAACGTAGTAGCTCGCTTCGTTGGCTCCCTCCCCCATCACCACGCAGTGCGCTGCAGTCAACACCCATTGCTCGGTTAACAGGGTGCCACCACAAATCGGAAACTCAGCCATATTGCTGGCGCGAATTGACACTCGATCAGCCGGATTGGTTTCCTCTTGCCCCAGAATAATGGCATGCGCCGATTGCACACTTAGTGCAGTAGCCACTATCGCAAATAGTTTTTTGTACATAGTCGTCTTCAATTTAGTAAGCCTGAGCTTATCTTCTTCGACAGACCAAACAGGGAACATCGGACAAATACAAATGTGCGATTCAATTCATTGGATTACATTTTCCGCACATTCAATATCAGGTAGAAATGCAAACTCGGTCGCACAGAAATCAACCAACTACAAGTGACAAAATTATAGATAATTCGTCCATTACTTAGCCAAAATATGATGTTATTTCATCGTTCTATTTAATTGATAAAAAACGGGGTGGCTCTCAGATATACAGCAAAATATTCTCTATATTTAAGTAAGGACAATGCTGCTGGAGGTTTCTATGATCAAGGTTGAAGACATGATGACTCGCCACCCTCATACCCTGTCGAAAGCGCATACCTTGCGTGACGCAAAAGAGATGATGGAGGCGCTTGATATTCGACACATTCCGGTTGTTGATGCCAATACACATTTACAAGGCTTGGTAACTCAACGCGATATTCTTGCGGCTCAAGAATCTAGTTTACACCCGGATCAGGCTGAACAATCTTTTACCCTCGATACGCCTCTCGAAAAAATGATGCACACCAATATCATGACTGCTGAACCGCGTGCCGGTTTAAAAGAGAGTGCTATCTATATGCAAAAGCACAAAGTTGGCTGTTTACCTGTTGTGAATAAAGGGCAATTAGTCGGCATTATCACAGACAGTGATTTTGTGACCATTGCAATTAATTTGCTCGAACTTCAAGAAGAAGTTGAACCAGAAGAAATCGAGCCAGACGAAGAAACACAATAACACCTGCATTGTGTCTAAGTTGGTGGGGCTGAGAATCGATCCGCTCATAAATTAAAAAAAAGAGCGGCAATTAATGCCGCTCAATATGCCACTACTGGCGTCGTTTTGGGAAATCGAAATTTTGCCTAAGTAAGAAATTTGCCTAACTAATTAAAATTGGTCTTCTTCAGTCGAACCCGTTAGTGCCGTAACTGATGAGTTACCACCTTGGATCGTATTGGTCATTCTGTCGAAGTAACCTGTACCAACTTCTTGCTGGTGAGCTACGAATGTGTAACCTTTTTCTGCAGCCTGGAACTCAGGGCGCTGTACTTTCTCAACGTAGTGACGCATACCTTCACCTTGAGCATAAGCATGTGCTAGTTCAAACATGTTGAACCACATGTTGTGAATACCCGCTAGAGTAATGAACTGGTACTTGTAGCCCATGTCTGCAAGCTCTTGCTGGAATTTAGCAATTGTCTCTGCATCCAGGTTTTTCTCCCAGTTGAACGATGGCGAACAGTTGTAAGCTAGCAGCTGATCTGGGTACTCTGCGTGAATTGCTTCTGCAAACTTACGCGCTTCTTCCAGACAAGGTGTTGCTGTTTCACACCAGATCAAATCTGCATATGGTGCGTAAGCAAGACCACGAGAGATTGCTTGGTCAATACCAGCACGTACACGGTAGAAACCTTCTTGAGTACGCTCACCTTCGATAAAGTCTTTATCGTATGGGTCGCAATCTGACGTTAGTAGGTCTGCTGCGTTCGCATCAGTACGAGCGATAACGAGTGTTGTTGTACCCGCTACGTCTGCAGCCAGACGAGCCGCAACCAGTTTTTGTACCGCTTCTTGAGTCGGAACCAGTACTTTACCGCCCATGTGACCACACTTCTTCACTGAAGCAAGTTGGTCTTCGAAGTGAACGCCCGCCGCACCTGCTTCAATCATAGATTTCATCAGTTCGTAAGCATTTAGTACACCACCAAAGCCCGCTTCAGCATCCGCTACGATAGGTAGGAAGTAATCGATACCACCTTCGTCTTCTGGAGACTTGCCGCCAGCCCACTGAATTTGGTCAGCACGACGGAAAGAGTTGTTGATACGCTTAACAACAGAAGGTACTGAATCTACTGGGTATAGCGATTGGTCTGGGTACATTGTCGATGCAGTGTTGTTATCTGCAGCAACCTGCCAACCTGAAAGGTAAATCGCTTCGATACCTGCTTTCGCTTGTTGAACCGCTTGGCCGCCAGTTAGCGCGCCCAGACAGTTTACGTAACCCTTTTTCGCGCTACCGTTGACCAGTGACCACAATTTGTCTGCACCACGCTGTGCAATTGTGTTTGCAGGAACCATAGAGCCACGAAGTTCAACAACTTCTTCAGCAGTGTAAGTACGTTTCACGTTTTTCCAGCGTGGATTCGTTGCCCAGTCTTTTTCTAGAGCTTCAATTTGTTGGCGGCGAGTTAATGTCATTGGTCTATCCCTCTTTATAATTTGCACTTTTTGTATGTGCGTTGAGTTCTCGTTCTCAGGCAGTACATCCTTATCTGCCGTCAAATTTCTTCACGTTATTGGTTTTGTATTGTTTTCTGGTATTCGTATTCTTAGTCCAAGTAGTCATAACCTGGAATGGTTAAGAAGTTCGTTAGCTCATCGCTGGTTGTCAGCTTCGCCATCAATTGCGCAGCTTCCTCAAAGCGACCGGCTTGATAACGCTCTTCTCCAATTTCTTGTTTCACAACTTCTACTTCTTCTTTCAGGTAGGATTCGAACAGCTCTTTTGTAACTTGTTGGCCGTTATCCAGCGACTTACCATGTTGAATCCACTGCCAGATCGAAGCGCGAGAAATCTCTGCGGTAGCGGCATCTTCCATCAAGCCGTAGATTGGCACACAACCATTGCCTGAAATCCAAGCTTCGATGTACTGAAGCGCAACACGGATGTTATGACGCATGCCCTGTTCTGTACGCTCGCCTTCACAAGGCTCAAGCAATTCAGCAGCGGTAATAGGCGCGTCTTCAGAGCGGCTGACTTCCAGCTGATTTGAACGCTCGCCAAGGATATTGCTGAATACTTCCATTGCAGTATCTGCCAGGCCTGGGTGAGCAACCCAAGTTCCGTCGTGGCCATTGTTCGCTTCTAATGACTTATCGTTATGAATCTTATCCAGAACCTTCTGGTTCTCTTCCTGGTCTTTTGCAGGAATGAAAGCTGCCATGCCGCCCATCGCAAACGCACCGCGTTTATGACAAGTACGTACCAGTAGTCGTGAGTAGGCATTTAGGAACGGCTTATCCATCGTCACAACCTGACGGTCAGGTAGTACGCGGTCTGGGTGGTTCTTTAATGTTTTGATGTAGCTGAAAATGTAATCCCAGCGGCCACAGTTCAGACCTACGATATGCTCTTTAAGCGAGAACAGAATCTCATCCATTTCAAACACAGCAGGCAGTGTCTCGATAAGCACCGTCGCTTTGATCGTTCCGGTTTCTAGACCAAAGTATTCTTCGGTGAAATGGAACACTTCACTCCACCACTTCGCTTCGTGGTGAGATTGCAGCTTAGGAATGTAGAAGTAAGGGCCGCTGCCTTTTTGTAGTAGCGTTTTGTAGTTGTTGTAGAAGTACAACGCGAAATCAAACAGTGCGCCTGGAATGATCTGACCGTGCCACGTAACGTGTTTTTCTTTTAAATGAAGGCCGCGTACACGGCAGATCAACACCGCTGGGTCGTCTGCCAGCTGATAATGCTTACCGTTGCCAGGATTGGTGTAACTGATGGTGCCATTTACGGCATCACGCAGGTTCACCTGACCATCCAATACCTTGGTCCAAGCTGGAGACATCGAGTCTTCGAAGTCTGCCATAAATACTTTTACGTTCGCATTCAGAGCGTTAATCACCATTTTACGATCCGTTGGACCTGTGATTTCTACTCGGCGATCTTGCAGATCTTGCGGAATCCCTAAGATCTTCCAGCTTCCTTCGCGAATGTCTTGTGTTTCTGGCAAAAAGTCTGGCAGTTCACCCGCATCGATGCGTGCTTGTTTTTCTTCTCGAGCTTGCAGCAGTTGTTCTACACGTCCGGCATATTTTTCACAAAGCAGTGATAAGAAGGTTTGGGCCTCTGAAGGGAAAATTGCCTGATGTTCCGGAGCAAGTGCACCAGTAACCTCAAGCATGCCTTGGGTCTGCTTCGTTGGTTGTGTTTTTTGTTCTGTCTGAGCAAGCATAATCATTCATCCTTAACGTGCTTTATCAATCTTGGGCAGTCAGCGAAAAGCTACATTTGTAAGTTACGAACAACAAACTAC
Organism: Vibrio natriegens NBRC 15636 = ATCC 14048 = DSM 759; assembly: GCF_035621455.1. Taxonomy (NCBI): domain Bacteria; kingdom Pseudomonadati; phylum Pseudomonadota; class Gammaproteobacteria; order Vibrionales; family Vibrionaceae; genus Vibrio; species Vibrio natriegens. Next base: position 601,779 of record NZ_CP141822.1, on the reverse strand, counting down.
ATCCTGAATATTTGTGTTCATCTCTTGAGGCCGTGTCTAGAGATTGCGTAAAAATGAGTGCGTTTGCAATCTAGACATAAGTCTTACCGGCCGTTAATTAAGCTATATCAACAAAGGGTTTAGAGGAACCCCCAAGATAAACAAAAGTTGAAATTCGAAGTTTTATTCGGCGCGGATCAAACGGTTGATTTTTGATGGTGTTTTGTAAGTTATTACGTAATTAAATTACATGATTTTTTTGATACAAATGTCACTTCAAACAGGTGTATGAATAGTTTGGTAGGGAGGAGATCCTTGTATTCACAAGGGTGGGCGCTAAGAATTCAAACAAAGATTAAACACTATGCATAAGTAGATGTGTAAAATTAACATTGTAAAATTTCACTATTTTATGAAATCTTCATCAAAGAAAAGCTGTAAAATTTTACAAGTCAAAGTTTACGAACAGCATAAAATGCTAAAAAGCACACCATTTACAGTGTGCTTTTGGAAGGATATCAGGACAGATTAGGCTAATACTAATAGCTAAAGCAGTTCAGAAACGACATCTGCAAGCTGATTAAAGGTGTTCGTACGTGACGAACTTGGACGCCAGACCAAACCAATTTCTCGATAGGCTTGTGTACCTGGTGGGTCGATAACCACTAAATTTTGGTTATGTAGCAGTCCGTGCTCAATGGCCATCTGAGGAATAAAAGTCGTCCCCAGACCGTTAGCCACCATTTGTACCAAGGTATGTAGACTTGTCGCCGTGAATGGATTGATTTTTTCTTTGTCCGTTAATTTACACGCAGAGACCGCATGTTCCGTGAGACAGTGTTCTTTCTCTAGAAGAAATACCGACTCATCTGGCAGATCCGCATAACGAATAGGTACCGGTACTGATGACGCTTGGCTTGCACTGATCACCATGCGGAATGGGTCTTTACCGACCACTCGGCTTTCCATTCCCTCAATTTCTACTGGTAACGCCAATATCAGCACATCCAACTCTCCATGCCTGAGGGCCTGTAACAAGTTGCTTGTCGTATCTTCTCTGAGTAGCAGGTTGAGTTGTGGGAAACGATAATTAACTTCCTGAACCAGATCACTCAGCAAAAAGGGAGCAATGGTTGGGATGCAACCGACTTTTAGCTGCCCCTGCATATCATCGCCCTGGCACATCCGTCCTAGCTCAACTAAGTCCTGTCCTTTCGCCAGCAGTTCACGACCGCGCTTCACGACCATTTCACCGGTTTGAGTGAAAACCAACGGGCTTTTTTTATCTTTCTTTTCATATAAAGGGCAGCCAATCAAATCTTCTAGATTCTGAATGCCTTTACTCAGGGTAGACTGGCTGACAAAACAACGCACCGCCGCATCGCTAAAATGACGTGTTTCATGTAATGTCACCAGATAATACAGCTGCTTTAAACTAGGCCACTTATTCATAATTTTATTACTACCTACCACTACGGAAGTGATCAAGTTAAGAGTTTTGTGATTATCGCTTTTTTCGATTAACTCAATCTATTTAATTCGCTTTTTTCAATACTACAATCTGTACTATAGTTTGTCTCGATTTAATACGGACCAGGACGGCATAACTCTATTCGTCTTGGAACAAACCATACTTTTTAGGAGCAAAAAAATGGTACTAGTAGGTCGTCAAGCCCCTGATTTTACTGCTGCAGCTGTTCTAGGTAACGGTGAAATCGTTGATAACTTCAACTTTGCAGAATTCACTAAAGGTAAGAAAGCCGTTGTGTTCTTCTACCCACTAGATTTCACTTTCGTTTGCCCATCTGAGCTAATCGCATTCGACAACCGTCTAGCTGATTTCCAAGCTAAAGGCGTTGAAGTAATCGGCGTTTCTATCGATTCTCAGTTCTCTCACAACGCATGGCGTAACACTGCAATCGCAGATGGCGGTATCGGTCAAGTTAAGTACCCACTAGTTGCTGACGTTAAGCACGAAATCTGTAAAGCTTACGACGTTGAGCACCCAGAAGCAGGCGTTGCTTTCCGTGGTTCTTTCCTAATCGACGAAGAAGGTACTGTACGTCACCAAGTAGTTAACGACCTACCACTAGGCCGTAACATCGACGAAATGCTACGTATGGTTGACGCTCTTAACTTCCACCAGAAGCACGGCGAAGTATGTCCTGCACAGTGGGAAGAAGGTAAAGCAGGTATGGACGCATCTCCAAAAGGTGTTGCAGCGTTCCTATCTGAGTACGCTGGTGACCTAGCGTAATCAACTAGACCTCACCCAAGCTCAACGGGTGAAATGGTTGGATATATATAAAGCAAAAGCTATAGCGGAAAACCGCAAACGCCAATCAGTCTAAGTAAAGTCTTATAAAAGCCCAGGGCATCTGCTCTGGGCTTTCTTTTTTCACTTTATAAACACAAACGAGGTAATACCCTAGCGCTAACTTTACCTCTATTTCCCGAAGCGACCGTACAGATTCTCGCTCTTGTCCTTGTTACTATTTATCGAGAACATGCATTTGAGAAAACCACATGATTACTCAATTAGAAGTCTGTATCGACAACATTGAATCTCTTCACCATGCCATTTCTGGCGGTGCTACGCGTATTGAACTCTGCTCCTCACTTGCTTTAGGCGGACTAACCCCGAGTTGCGGTTTTATGCAGCAAGCAGCAAAGCTTTCCACGGTTCCCGTCTACGCCATGATTCGCCCGCGTCAGGGAGACTTTCTCTATAACCAACAAGAAATCGAAATGATGCGTTGGGATATCGAAGCGGCATACCAGGCAGGCTTAAACGGGGTGGTTCTCGGCGTACTGACTCAAGACGGTGATATTCATATTCAGTATGCGACAGCTTTGTGTGAATTTGCGCGGGCACTGGGACTAGGCGTTACATTCCACCGAGCTTTTGATCAGTGCCGTAACGCAGAGCAAGCTCTGGAGGATGTCATAAGCTTAGGTTGTGAGCGTATATTGACATCTGGGCTGGCACCATCAGCGCCAGCAGGCAGCGAAGTGATTAAATCATTAGTACGACAAGCGAATGGACGCATTCATATCATGGCTGGCGCTGGCATTAATTCTGATAACGTGCGCGCTTTAGTAGAGAGGACTCTCGTACAAGAAGTGCACCTTTCAGGCAAGAGTACACGCCCAAGTGAGATGAACTTTATCGCCGATCAGAGCAAAATGGGCGCAGCCGATGTTGATGACTTTGCGATTCCTGTCACCAGTACTGCCGCCATTGCCAGCGTGGTCTCAGCTCTCAAATAAAAGCCTAGATACTCCACCACCCGCAATTGAATGCTAACATATTGATAATCAAGGATTGAGGAATAAAGTATGTCTAAGCTGAAAAACAAGGAATACGAAAAAGAGCTCAAAAAGCTGCAAATCGAACTGGTTAAGCTCCAGGAATGGGTGAAACACAAAGGATTAAAAGTCGTTGTCCTGTTCGAAGGTCGAGATGCAGCGGGAAAAGGTGGAGTCATCAAGCGAATTACCGAGAAGCTCAACCCACGTGTATGTCGAGTCGTCGCTCTGCCTGCTCCAACAGAGAAAGAAAAAACACAGTGGTATTTTCAACGTTATGTCACGCATTTGCCTTGCGCCGGGGAGATAGTCTTGTTTGACCGCAGTTGGTATAACCGCGCTGGCGTTGAAAAAGTAATGGGCTTTTGCTCTGCGGATGAATACGAAGAATTCCTGCGTTCTTGTCCTGAATTTGAGCGTATGCTGCAGCGCTCAGGCATCATCTTGATCAAATATTGGTTCTCCGTCTCAGATGAAGAACAGGAGAAGCGATTCCTTGGGCGTATTAACACGCCGATAAAACGCTGGAAGTTCAGCCCGATGGATTTAGAATCCCGTCACCGCTGGGCGGAATACTCAGAAGCGAAAGATAAGATGTTTGCCTATACCGACACTAAAAACTGTCCTTGGTGGGTTGTGCCGTCCGATTCTAAAAAGAAAGCTCGGCTAAATTGCATCAGCCATCTTTTGAGTCAGATTGATTACAAATCGCTCGAATATCCACCCGTTGAGCTTCCTGAGCTCAACAAAGAAGGTTACGTCAGAGCGCCAATCGACGATCAAACCTTTGTGCCAGATAAGTATTAGTCTTTCAGTTAAGATAAAAAAAGACCAGCTCTACGCTGGTCTTTTTTATTTGATTTCATTTACTTCAAGACATCATCAATGCTCTGATCACCAAGGTGTCTCACATCTTTACCTTTTACGAAGTAGATGATGTATTCACAGATGTTCTGACAGCGGTCTCCCACTCGCTCAATAGCACGTGCTGACCACATCACCTGCAGAATATGTGGGATGTTTTTTGGATCTTCCATCATATAAGTCATTAACTGACGGATTACCGCTTCATATTCCGCATCGAGTTTATCATCCTGCTTGTGTACTTCGGCAGCGGCTTCCACATCCATACGTGCAAACGCATCAAGTACCTGATGCAGCATTTGAATCGCCTGACGGCAAAGTGGCTCTAACGACACCTGGAACTGGCGTTCTTTAGACGAAGGGCTTTCGATGGCGACATAAGCAATGCGCGTTGCTACATCCCCAATGCGCTCTAAATCGGTGATCGTTTTGATGATAGCCATGATTAAGCGTAGGTCTTTCGCTGTCGGCTGACGCTTGGCGATAATACGAGTGCACGCATCATCGATAGACACTTCCATCGCATTCACTTTGTGGTCATCACGCACAACCTTTCGCGCAAGCTCGATATCTTCTTTATTTAAGGCTTGAATAGCATACGACAGCTGCTGCTCAACCAAACCACCCATAGTTAAAACATGAGTACGAATCGATTCTAGCTCTACGTTAAATTGTCCTGAAATATGACGTCCAAAGTGCATAATTGTCCTTCTGTTTAATCTCGTCGCAGGCCTTAGCCATAACGACCGGTAATGTAATCTTCAGTCTGAGTCTTGACCGGCGACGTGAAGATTGAGTCGGCATCGGAATACTCTATTAGCTTACCCATGTGAATGAATGCCGTATGGTCGCTAACTCGCGCCGCTTGCTGCATGTTGTGGGTAACAATAACCACAGTATATTGAGTTTTTAGCTCATTGATAAGCTCCTCAATAGTCAAAGTGGAGATTGGATCAAGTGCTGATGTCGGTTCATCCAATAAAAGGACTTCTGGCTCAATCGCGATTGCACGAGCGATGACCAAACGTTGCTGCTGACCGCCAGACAAACCAAATGCGTTCTCATGCAAACGGTCTTTCACTTCATCCCACAAAGCCGCTGAACGCAGAGAACGTTCAACCGCGTCATCCAAAGAGCGGCTATTCTTCACTCCTTGTAAGCGAAGTCCATAGACCACATTTTCGTAGATCGATTTAGGGAATGGATTTGGTCGCTGGAAGACCATACCAACCCGGCGTCTGAGCGTTGCTACATCCACATTAGGATGATAGACGTTCTTGCCATGCAGACGCACTTCGCCAGTGACCTTACAGCCTTCAACTAAATCGTTCATACGGTTAATACAACGCAACAGAGTCGATTTACCACAGCCTGATGGTCCGATAAACGCCGTTACTCTGCCTTTAGGAATGCGCATTGAGATATCATGTAACGCCTGCGTTTGTCCGTAGAAAAGATTAAGGTTCTCTATTGAGATGGCTGTCTGTTCATCCGTCAGGTTATGCACGTCTAACGGCGGCTCATAACCCAATGTATTATCAAAATTAAACATACTTAATCTTGTCCTAACGTTCTGTATTTTTCACGTAAGTCATTACGAATACTGATTGCTGTTAAGTTTAGTCCGACAATCACAGTAATGAGCAGGAAAGAGGTGGCATACACCAGCGGACGCGCTGCTTCAATATTGGAGGTCTGGAAGCCGACATCATAAATATGGAAGCCCAAGTGCATGAACTTTCGGTCTAAGTGTACATACGGAAACTGTCCATCAACGGGTAAGCTCGACGCTAACTTCACGACCCCCACCAGCATCAATGGTGCTACCTCACCCGCTGCACGAGCGATTGCCAGTATGAGTCCGGTAATAATCGCCGGCGTCGCCATCGGTAAAATTACACGCCAAAGCGTTTCAAATTGAGTTGCCCCAAGCGCTAATGAACCATGACGAACTGAGCTTGGAATCCGAGTTAATCCTTCTTCTGTCGTCACAATCACGACTGGAAGCGTTAACACGGCTAAGGTTAACGCAGACCACAACAAGCCTGGCGTACCAAAGGTCGGTGCTGGTAACTTCTCACTATAGAACAGGTTATCGATCGAACCACCGATGGTGTAAACGAAAAACCCTAAACCAAAGACGCCATAAACAATCGACGGAACACCAGCCAGGTTAATAACCGCAATCCGAATGACTCGTGTCAACGCATTGTTCTTGGCGTATTCATGAAGGTATATCGCCGCAATCACGCCCAACGGCATGACGATGATCGACATAATGAGCACTAAGAAAACCGTGCCAAAAATTGCAGGGAAAACACCGCCTTCCGAATTAGACTCGCGCGGATCGTCCGATAAAAACTTCCACACCTGCTTGCCCCAGTGAGCGACTTTTCCTGGCAGCGACATTTGGTTTGGATACCAGTAGTCCAGAATATCTTCGAGTGGAATCGAGACTTGTTCACCAGTCATGTCTTCGACAATCAGAGCATAGCCAGATAGCTGTAAACGAAGACCATCAAGCTGCAAGTCCAGACTAGCCAGCTCTTGCTCTATTTGTTCCTTTTGCTTCTGGTTATCCGCTAAAAACGCATCGGTAATAGAGTTGTTCAGTTCATGTTTGCGCTTGTTCAGGCGCAATTGTTCCAACTGCCAGCCGAGATCCTGGAGTTGATTGACCACCAGCGAATCAATCTCATGACGCAATGTTTCCGCGTCATCTATCTTTTCGTCAAGTATCGTCCGAATATCTTTGTCATATCGCTTGTCTCCATCCTGGAAGGCAAGCATTTTGCCAAAGAAATATCCCCCGCTGCTGCGTTCGATAACCGCTAACTCTTCAGGTGTGGTCGGTTCATCCAACTGCATTTGTAAAACTGAAATGAAGTCCGCTGGATAAAGCTCTCGGTTGGCAATTTTAATACTCAAACGAGTGGCAAAATCCTCATCTTCATCGAGTTTTTGCGCGGCCTCATCTGGTAAGTAACTTTTGGGAACAAAGCTTCGTTCGTAAACCTGACCAATGAGTTTACTGTTTTCCTGCAACACTTCCCCTTGCACAGGTGTCAGCGCCGCTACATTCCATTGATACAAGGGTGCAGGCCAGAAAAAGGTTAACCCTTTCCAGCCTATAAGCAGGAGCAAACCTAAAACGGAGAGCAAACTGATACTCACCGCTCCACCCGTTAGCCATATCCAAGGTGCGCCTGAACGAATCCAATTTAACACGCGATTACTCGCTCTTTGTTCAAACTACTATTACAACGCACGGTACTTATCTCTCAATCTTTGGCGGACAAACTCGGCAAGCGCATTCACCGCAAAAGTAAATAAAAACAATATTAATGCTGCAAGGAACAGCAGGCGGAAATGCGTACTGCCTACTTCTGATTCTGGCAACTCAACCGCAATCGTTGCCGACAAGCTGCGCATTCCCTCTAAGATGTTCCAATCCATTAGTGGTGTGTTGCCCGTCGCCATTAGCACGATCATGGTTTCACCTACAGCACGCCCTAACCCCATCATAATGGCAGAGAAAATACCAGGACTCGCTGTCAGCAGAACCACATAAATCAGGGTCTGCCATGGTGTCGCTCCCAAGGCTAAAGAGCCATCCGACAAGTGCTTTGGCACCGAGAAAATCGCATCCTCAGCAATAGTGAAAATCGTTGGTATAACCGCAAACCCCATCGCAAGCCCGACGACCAATGCATTACGCTGATCAAAACCAACACCATGCTCCGTCAAGAACAAGCGCATATCACCACCGAAGAAACTCTGCTCGATAGTTGGAGATAGCCATACTCCCAATACAATCAGCACTAACAATACCGGCATCAGTACTAAAGCATGCCAACCATTTGGCAGCCTGTTTCTTAGCGACTGCGGGAGTAAAGCCCAAAGCCCACCCATGATCATAGTACTCAGCGGCAATATAAAGAGCATCACCACAACCGTAATCAAATGGTCTTCGACAATTGGGGCAAACCAGAGTCCGGCAAGGAAACCGATGATCACGGTCGGAAGCGCTTCCATTAGTTCTATAGACGGCTTAACCACTCTTCGCATGCGCGGTGACATAAAATAAGCGGTATAAATTGCCCCTAATACTGCCAGCGGCACTGAGAACAACATGGCAAACATCGCAGCTTTAATTGTACCAAACGCGATGGGTACTAAACTGAACTTCGCTTCAAAGTCATCACTTGCCGACGTCGATTGCCAGACAAATTCCGGTTCGGGATACCCTTCATACCACACCTCTTGCCACAGAGAAGAAAGCGACACTTCCGGATATGGGTTGTCTACAACGGCAATATCAAGCTCATCATCTTGCCAAGTAATTAAGTAACGTTCATTACTCGACATCGCGGCTAAAGCGGGCGCTTGCTGATAGGCGCGCTTAAATAACACCAATTTTTCACTGGTGGTGTAATGACTTTGCACGGTGCCATTGGTGTAAAAGCTATAGAACCCTTTGCGGTGAGAGTCTGGTAACAAATACTTGAGTTCTGAAGCCAGCTTAAAACTACGAATGTAAGTCAGCGTTCGATTGTCTCCCTGAAGCGTATCGAACCATTGAGAAACCGTGCCATCATTGTGAGTGACGAGCAAAGAATAGGCGCCAGATAACAAATCGATATTTCGTACCGAATGCTTGCTATCACCTTGTGTCAGGTCAATGACCTCACGTACTACAAACGTGAACTTTTCTTTCTTCAAAATGATCAGCTCTGAACCATCTCGCAGATACAGCGTCTCACCACCCGGTGTTAGCAAAATTTGGTCGGGAGAGTTGAAGCCGGCAGAAAAGGTAAAATCAATCGTAGTTGGCTCGTCACCCAACAAAGAAGATGAGAACTGCCAACGTGCGTGAACCTGACCACTTTGTGTTTGCCAGACAATCGTTGGTGCTTGTTCGGAAGCACTGAAAGCAAACTGAACCACTGGATCGGAGGCGTCGGTTAAAGCCAGATTCATACTGGTGTGGAACGCGACGATCTCTGGTGGACGCGCATTCTCTTTTAAAGTCGCATTAAACTCAGGTTTGAATATATGTGCTTGCCCTTCTTCATCGACCAGACCGTACCAACCTCGGCCCGGCGCTGATTGAGAAAAAGAATTAGGATGAGTGACGAGTTTCTTCGAATACACTGGAGACGATGCACTCTCATCCATCGAGAGGAATTGAGCCACACCATCATCGGAAAGAACAAAAGCCAGTTGGGCATAATCATCAACAGAAATCGCTAACGGCTTACCTACCTGAACGCTTCTGGACGCTTGATTTGTCTCTATTTTCGCATCCGAAAACAGAGGAATAATAACCATAGCGAGATAAACAAAAATCAAAATCAGCGCAGCCAGTACGCCCACTCCACCTGTCGTCACTGCAAGCCTGACCAAACGATCTTTAATCAGTCGCTTCTTATCTTTTTCCTGCAATGAAAACTCGGCTTGTGCCATTTATCTCTCTACCTTTTTTTACTCAGTACCAGAATATGTCTTTTAGATGACAATTATATTACAGATCACATTAACCAACTGAAAAGAAAACAACTCTGGAACCCAACAAGCATGCTGAAATAAAACTGTAACAAAAATCTCATAATGTTCTCATTCAACTATATTTTCCTTGATGAATATGCAAATTTCACCTTTTGGCTAGGTAAGATAATGAGCACTGAAAAACTATATGTAGAAAAAGAGCTTAGTTGGTTGTCTTTTAATGAACGAGTATTGCAAGAAGCCGCAGACAAAACGGTTCCATTGATCGAGCGAATTCGATTTCTGGGGATCTTTTCCAACAACCTTGATGAATTCTATAAAGTCCGTTTTGCGGACGTAAAACGCAGAATCTTAATCAATCAGGAGCGAGGAGGAAATGACAGTTCCAAACGCCTGCTATCAAGGATGCAAGCGAAAGCCTTCAAGCTTAACGAAAAATTCGACGAACTTTACAGTGAATTAATACGAGAAATGGCTCGACGTCGCATTTTCTTGGTGAACGAACAGCAACTTGATGAAGTGCAACAAAAGTGGATAACCAAATACTTCCGTAACGAAGTTATGCCACATATTACGCCGCTTCTGATGAAAGACGAAATCGACGTCCTGCAATTCCTCAAGGACGAATACGCTTATATCGCCGTAGAGTTGCGCAAAGAACAACATTCACAGTACGCACTGATCGAAATTCCAACCGATCACTTGCCTCGCTTCGTGATGGTTCCTGAGCAAAAAGGCAAACGCCGTAAGACCATCATTTTACTCGATAACATTATTCGCTACTGCTTAGACGAACTGTTTAAGGGCTTCTTCGACTATGACGAGTTGAGTGGCTATGCCATGAAGATGACACGGGATGCGGAGTATGACTTACGTAATGAGATCGAATACAGCTTGCTGGAACAGATGTCAGAAGGTGTGAATCAGCGCCTTACTGCAATGCCAGTGCGTTTTGTCTATGAGCGGGAAATGCCCCAGAATATGCTCGACTTTTTGTGCAGTAAGATGAGAATTTCGAGCTACGATAACCTTATTCCTGGCAGCCGTTACCAGAACTTCAAAGACTTTATATCCTTCCCTAACGTTGGACGTGACTACTTAGAAAACAAACCCATGCCGCCAATGAAGTGTGCTGATTTCGAAGGTTATCCCAACAGTTTCGAGGCGATTAAAGCCAAAGATATTCTGCTTTACTACCCGTATCATACTTTCGACCACATCACGGAACTGGTTCGCCAAGCATCGTTCGATCCGAAAGTCATTGGCATCAAAATCAATGTGTATCGTGTCGCTAAAGATTCACGATTAATGAACTCATTGATCGACGCCGTACATAACGGAAAGAACGTTACCGTGGTTGTTGAGCTGCAAGCAAGGTTTGATGAAGAGGCCAACATTGAATGGTCTAAAGTGCTCACAGAAGCCGGCGTGCACGTTATCTTTGGCGCTCCGGGCCTGAAGATACACTCTAAGTTATTGCTCATCAGCCGTCGTGAAGATGACGACATCGTTCGCTATGCACACATCGGTACGGGTAACTTCCACGAAAAAACGGCGCGAATTTATACCGACTTCGCGCTACTTACCGCTGACCAAGAACTCACCACAGAAGTTCGTAATGTATTTGGTTATATAGAGAACCCGTATCGTCCGGTAAAATTCAATCATCTGATGGTGTCTCCACGAAACTCGCGTTCACAAATTTATCGTCTCATCGATGGTGAAATCGCCAATGCAAAAGCAGGAAAAAAAGCCAGCCTGACGATCAAAATTAACAATCTGGTCGACAAGGGCATCGTCACCCGACTTTACGCGGCAAGTAATGCTGGCGTAAAAATAAATATGATCATTCGTGGCATGTGTTCTCTAGTACCGGGGCTCGAAGGAGTGAGTGAGAATATCCGTATCATCAGTATCGTGGACCGTTTTTTGGAACACCCAAGGGTGATCATCGCCCACAATGACGGCGATCCTCAGGTTTACATCTCGTCGGCAGACTGGATGACTCGTAACATCGATCACCGCATCGAGGTCACGACCCCAATCCGCGATCCTCGCTTGAAGCAAAGAATTATTGATATAATTAACATTCACTTTACTGATACCGTAAAGGCACGCTTGATAGATAAAGAGATGAGCAATAGCTACGTACCTCGCGGTAACCGCAAAAAAGTTCGCTCACAAGTTGCCATCTATGACTATCTTAAAAATATAGAAAAGCAAACCAGAAGACAAAGGCCAGATGTCTCAGATACTTGAACAAGATGAACGTTATATTGCCGCGATTGATCTCGGCTCGAATAGTTTCCACATGGTGGTGGCAAAAGTTGTCGGTACTGACCTGCAATTAGTCAGCCGTCACAAACAACGAGTTCGTATGGCTTCGGGCCTGGACAATGAGCTGAACTTAAGCCATGCATCGATGGAGCGCGCTCTTGAGTGCCTGGCTATGTTTGCCGAACGTCTGCAAGGCTTTGACGAGTCTAACGTGCGCATTGCCGCGACGCATACGCTTAGAAGAGCCAAAAACGCACACTTGTTTATCAACCGCGCCAAAGAGGTGATGCCATTCCCGATTGAAATCATCCCGGGAGAGGAAGAAGCACGCCTGATTTATTTGGGCGTGGCACATACTCAGGTCGAGTCAAATTCTAAACTCGTTGTTGATATCGGTGGCGGCAGTACCGAGATGATCATCGGTCAGGGCTTTGAACCTGAGCTGCTCAACAGTAAACAAATGGGCTGTGTCAGCTTTACTGAACAGTTCTTCAAAAACGGTAAGTTATCGGGGAAAAACTTTAGCAAAGCCATGCTGGCTGCTGAACAAAAGCTCGAATCTATCGCGAGTAAGTATCGCAAAAAAGGCTGGGACATTGCGCTTGGTTCATCGGGGACGATAAAAGCCATTCAAGAAGTATTGATTGGTCTGGGCTATGAAGACGGACTAATTACGTTAAAACGTCTCAATAAACTCATTGAGGCTTTATGCGCCTTTTCCTCCATTGATGACATTGAACTCACCGGATTAACTGACGAGCGTAAGCCCGTTTTTGCAGCTGGTGTCGCGATTCTTACCGCCATTTTTCAGGCATTAAAAATCGAACAGATGTTCTTTTCCGATGGGGCACTAAGAGAAGGATTGTTGTATGAGATGGAAGAGCGCTTTGCCCGTTCTGACATTCGCATGCGCACCACTGAAAACTTAGCTCAGAAACATCGAGTCGACCTTGAACATGCGGCACGTGTTAAAGGCCATGCCAGAGACATGTTAGAGCACGTTCATTCCGAGCTGGGTATTAAGAAGAAAAGTGATCTGTTTGACTTATTAGAGTGGGCAGCACTACTACACGAAGTCGGCCTGAGTATTAACCTACGCAGTTTTCATCGCCATTCATTCTATATCCTCTTGCACTCAACACTGCAGGGCTTTAACCGAGAGCAGCAGTTGGTGTTAGCAACGCTGGCTCGCTTTCAGCGCAAAGCTTTAAAGCTCAATGAATTGCCTGAGTTTAATCTTTACAAACAAAGTGATGTGCTTAGCTTGATTAAAATACTGCGGATTTCGATCGTGCTAAATGGCCAACGCAACGACGAGCCACTACCCGACATCACTCTGTCGATCAAAGATGATGTCTGGACGTTAACCTGTACGGATGAAGAGTGGCTGGAAAACAACAAGTTGCTTCATGCAGACTTACAAGAAGAGCAACAGCGTTGGGAAAACGCGAAGTGGGTACTCACCTTTTAAAATAAAGCAAAGTTCATCACTAAAAAGTCGGCTTATAAGCCGACTTTTTTTAACTCTTCTTTTGCAAAATCAGCCGTGATTGGCACGTAACCATCTTTCTCAACTAGCGCCTGCCCTTGAGCAGAGAAGATAAACCGGATGAATTCTGCTTCGATAGGTGAGAGCGGAAAATCCGGATGCTTGTTTACGTAGACATAGAGAAAGCGCGAAAGTGGGTACTTACCCGTCACGATGTTATCCCGAGTTGGACTGATGTAGTCTGTGCCCGTTTTAGCGATAGGTATCAGGCGTACTCCCGATACACGGTAGCCAACACCAGAATAACCGACACCACTTATTGTGGATGCCACAGACTGCACTACAGAAGCAGAGCCTGGCTGCTCATTAACACGGGTTTTAAAGTCACCACCACACAAGGCGTTGCTTTTAAAGTAGCCATAAGTACCCGACACCGAGTTACGACCAAATAATTGCACATTACGCTTGGCCCATTCCGCCTGTACTCCGAGTTGTTGCCAGTTAGTGATGAATTGGCTTTCACCACAACGCAACGTTGCTGAAAACATCGCATCCAGCTGCTTAAAGTTCAGCCCCGATATTGGGTTATCCTGATGGACAAAGATACCAATAGCGTCAATCGCAACACGCAAAGCCGTCGGCTTGTAACCGTGCCCACTTTCAAACGCTTCAATTTCTCTTAAGCGCATAGGACGACTCATCGGCCCAAACTGGGCAGTTTGTTCTGCTAAAGCGGGTGGCGCAGTTGACGATCCTGAAGCTTGAACCTGGGCATTAATGTTTGGATAAATGGACTTGAACTCTTCGACCCAAAGCGTCGTCATGCCCGCTAATGTATCGGACCCAACAGACAACAAATTGCCGACAATACCCGTTGTTTTCTGGTAACTAGGCAACGGCTTATCTTTTGCTAAAGACGCACCTGAGCTCATCAATGCAATTAACGCCACAAGTACTGATTTACTCACTCGGTATACCATTACTTCGCCACCAAACGGCCAGGAAGTACAAACGAGAACTTACTCCCTACGCCGACCTCACTCTGGATTTCTAAATGAGAGTCATGATGGCTGAGAGCATGCTTCACAATCGCCAAGCCCAGGCCACTGCCACCCGTATCACGCGATCGAGCCTTGTCTACACGATAAAAACGTTCCGTCAGTCGGTGTAAGTGTTGAGGCTCGATACCATCACCACTGTCTTCCACTTCCAGACAGGCTCCTTGAGCATTCTGATACCAACGCACATTAATATTGGCGCCTGGAGGGGTATATTTCACGGCGTTATACACTAAGTTAGAAATTGCACTGCGAAGCTGGTCGTCATCCCCGAACACGCGCAGGCTTTCGTCTACATCGAACTTCAGTTTATGATGATCGTCGCCACTTAAGCTTGCCGCTTCTTTTTCCAGTACTTCGAGCATTGCAGGAACATTGACGATATCTTCGAGTTCATGCATCGGTGCTGCTTCGATTTTCGATAACGTTAGTAATTGATTAACCAATGCGTTCATGCGGTTAAGCTGTTCGGTCATAACACCGTGAGCTTTGGTCCACATTGGACCTACGATCATATCTGGATCTTCCGTCATCTCCAGATAACCTTGCAGAACCGTCATTGGCGTGCGCAGTTCATGAGAAACATTGGCAAAAAAGTTGCGGCGCATGCCTTCCAGTTGTTTTAACTGACTGACATCACGCACGACCATCAGGTGCTCGCCTTCAGTGTAAGGTACGATACGCAGCTCTAGCATACGCTCCACATTGATAGGTGAACGCATTTCTAGAGGATCAGAGAAATCTTGTTTATTGAGGTACTTAATGAAGTCGGGCGTGCGAATCAGGTTTGAAATCGGTTGACCGGAGTCTTCTGGCCAGTGAAAACCCAAAAGGTGCTGTGCAAGTTTGTTACACCAGACAATATTGCCTTCCGCACGGAATACCACCACAGCATCCGGCAGTGATTCTGCACCATTTCTAAAACGACGAATGAGGTTAGTTAGCTCTTTGCGCTTACGGCGTTGACGTTGTTGCAAACGGTATAAGCCATTAAAGAGCGACTCCCAATTGCCACTACCAGAAGGAGGCGTAAGACGCTTTTCGTCCCATAACCAAGAGGACAACCGAACTTGATTATGTAAATGCCACACAAGCTGCAACGCCGTCGCTGCTAATAGCAACCACGGCATATAACCGAATATCCAACCTACTATCACCCAGGGGGTGTAAAAAAAAGCCAGCTCCCAGGCCAGCTTTTTCCACGTTAATCTTTCAACCACTCATTACTCCAAAAATGGGACCGATCAGCTGACTACCAACTTATGCCTTAGTCGAGAAACGGTAACCCGCACCACGAACCGTTTGAATCAATTTATCATGGCCTGCGGCTTCTAAAGCTTTGCGTAGACGACGGATGTGCACATCAACAGTACGATCTTCAACATACACGTTAGTACCCCATACGTTGTTCAGTAGCTGTTCACGACTGTAAACACGCTCTTGGTGTGTCATGAAGAAGTGCAACATTTTGAATTCAGTCGGACCCATATCAACAGCACCGTCATTAGCAGTCACACGGTGTGATACAGGATCAAGCTTCAAGCCTTGTACGTCAATTACGTCTTCTAGTGCAGTTGGAGTGACACGGCGGATGACAGCTTTCAAACGAGCGACCAGCTCTTTAGGCGAGAAAGGCTTAGTGATGTAATCATCTGCGCCCACTTCTAAACCACGAACCTTGTCTTCTTCTTCGCCACGCGCCGTCAGCATGACTACAGGAATATTGCGCGTCAGCTCTTCACGTTTCATGTGCTTGATAAAGTTAATACCGCTACCGCCTGGTAGCATCCAATCCAGTAAAACTAAATCAGGGAAGGGTTCAGCCAGTTTGGTTACTGCAGTGTCGTAATCTTCTGCTTCCACCGCTTGGTAACCTTTCTGTTCAAGTACGAAGCAGAGCATTTCACGAATCGGAGCTTCGTCTTCAACAACCAGAATCCTTCTAGACATAATTGAATAACCTTATGTTTGTTGAGCTAATGAATTTTAAGAGACAAAGCGCCCCTCGATGCATAAGCATTATCACTACCAATTATGACACTTTTGTGACCTTTGAAAACAAATTTTCATATAACTTTCTTTTGGGGTTCATCCTGATATTTTTCATTTCTATTAAGACATCAGCAAAAAAATTCCCTATGATTAGTCCCTTGTCATCAAGCCTAGAGAAGATTTATGTGGTTTAAAAACTGTCTGGTATACCGCGTTAACCGCGAGATTAACTTCAATGCAGATCAACTAGAAACTCAACTTGCTGAGTTTCAATTCACCCCTTGTGGCAGCCAGGATAAGCAGAAGTTTGGCTGGGTCAGCGCAATGGGTAGACATGGCGACATGATGACTCACGTATCAGAAAACCGCATTCTGATTTGCGCCAAGAAAGAAGAAAAGATGCTGCCAGCATCCGTGATCAAAGATTCTCTAAATGCGAAAGTAGAGGCGATGGAAGCGCAAGAAGGTCGCCCGCTAAAGAAAAAAGAGAAAGACAACCTCAAAGATGACATCGTGATGGATTTACTGCCTCGTGCATTTAGCCGCAGCAGCCACACTCATGTGTTAATCATGCCAAAGGAAGGTTTTATTCTTGTTGATGCTAGCAGCTACAAGAAAGCAGAGGATGTTCTTGCACTGCTACGTAAAACTATGGGCAGCTTGCCAGTTGTTCCTGCTATTCCAGAAGTAGCAATTGAAACAACATTGACTGAATGGGTGAAAACCGGTGATACGCCACAAGGCATCACTATGATGGACGAGGCTGAGCTGAAATCCGTATTAGAAGAAGGCGGTGTGATCCGTTGTAAGAAACAAGAGCTAACCACGGATGAAATCCGTAATCACATCGCAGCAGACAAAGTTGTTACTAAGCTTGCACTTAACTGGCAAGATCGAATCGAATTCATCATGGCAGAAGATTCAGGCATCAAACGTCTGAAGTTCTCCGATGAGTTGAAAGACCAAAATGATGACATCCCACGTGAAGATCAAGCCGCTCGATTCGATGCCGACTTTTCACTGATGTGTGGTGAATTCAGTGCGTTCCTACCAAGTCTGTATGACGCATTAGGCGGGCTACCAAACCCGAACGCCTAAAATAACCCTACTTTTCACTCGCTACGCCCCTACTTTTTATGGGGCGTTTGTTCACCAAAAGCACAATTCCCCTAGTCACAGTTCACATTTTGACGTAAAATTTGCGCCCCATTTCCATAAGGTGGAATTGGCCTGACTTGTGATCAGATATAAGAGAATTGAGCAATGACAACTGAGAAAGCATTCGTACCCGAGCTACTGTCTCCTGCGGGCAGCCTTAAAAACATGCGTTACGCGTTCGCCTATGGCGCTGATGCTGTATACGCTGGCCAACCTCGCTACAGCCTTCGTGTACGTAATAACGAGTTTAACCACGACAACCTAAAAATCGGTATTGATGAAGCGCATGCCCTAGGCAAAAAGCTTTACGTGGTATGTAACATTCAGCCGCACAACTCGAAGCTAAAAACTTTCATTCGCGATCTAAAACCAGTCGTAGAAATGGGCCCAGATGCACTCATCATGTCTGATCCTGGTCTAATTATGATGGTTCGTGAAGCTTTCCCAGAAATGCCAATTCACCTTTCAGTTCAGGCTAACGCAGTTAACTGGGCAACGGTTAAGTTTTGGGCAGCAAACGGCGTAGAGCGCGTAATTGTATCTCGTGAGCTTTCTCTGGAAGAAATCGAAGAAATTCGTGAGCACTGCCCTGAAACTGAACTCGAAGTATTCGTGCACGGCGCGCTATGTATGGCTTACTCTGGCCGTTGTCTACTTTCTGGTTACATCAACAAACGTGACCCGAACCAAGGCACTTGCACTAACGCATGTCGTTGGGAGTACAAAGTTGAAGAAGGCAAAGAAAACGACACTGGCGATATCGTTGAGAAATTTGATCCGTCTGAAGCGCAGCCTGTAGAAGTTCAAGACGAACGCCCTGAAACCACGATCGGTCGTGGTAAACCAACTGACGAAGTGGTTCTTCTTTCTGAAGCTCACCGCCCAGAAGAAAAAATGGCCGCTTACGAAGACGAGCACGGCACTTACATCATGAACTCTAAAGACCTTCGTGCCATCCAGCACGTTGAGCGTCTGACTAAGATGGGAGTTCATTCTCTTAAGATTGAAGGCCGTACTAAATCGTTCTACTACTGCGCTCGTACCGCTCAGGTTTACCGTAAAGCCATCGATGATGCTGTCGCAGGCAAACCATTCGATGAAAGCCTAATGGGCACGCTAGAAAGCCTGGCTCACCGCGGCTACACAGAAGGCTTCCTTCGCCGTCATACTCATGACACATACCAAAACTACGACTACGGCTACTCAGTGTCTGATGCTCAGCAGTTCGTTGGTGAGTTTACAGGTAAGCGTCGTGGCGACATGGCTGAAGTAGAAGTGAAGAACAAGTTCCTTGTTGGTGATAGCCTTGAGCTAATGACGCCAAAAGGTAACGTTGTTTTCACTCTGGAAGCAATGGAAAACCGTAAGTCACAATCAATCGAAGACGCAAAAGGTAACGGCCACTTTGTATTTATCCCAGTACCAGAAGATATGGACTTAGAATACGGCCTGTTAATGCGTAACCTAAACTCTGGTCAGGATACCCGTAACCCAACTGGTAAGTAATCATGGCATTACTCATTACAGATAAATGCATTAACTGTGACATGTGTGATCCAGAATGCCCAAACGGCGCGATCAGCATGGGAGACAGCATCTTCGAAATCGACCCGGATTTATGCACTGAGTGTAAGGGTCATTATGATAAGCCGACGTGTCAGTCCGTTTGTCCTATAACAAAATGCATTATCACCGATCCGAATCACGTTGAAACAGAAGAGCAATTGCTAGAGAAGTTCGTGATTATCCAAGGGTTGGCATAAATCAATAAGGTTCAACTTTGCTCTCAAAGTTGAACCTTAATTTTAGCCCGATTTTTCGATGGGATAGATATTGCAGAATAACTCTTTCTCAAAATGATACTCTAGCCTCTCACGCCAGTTTTCCGCTTGAGATACCGGAACTAAATAGAAATTCTCTCGGCTCGTATCGGTAACGAAAGCCATCCCGTATTGCATCAGTTCGTAATGCACATCATTAACAAACCCCGGATCAAGACGCTGACGCCCTGTCAGGTGATTCAAATCCTCTCGAGTCAAGAAGACTCCCTTGGTCTCACTGCTAAATCTGTGTCTTAACCACTCTGCAAACTCTTTTGCACAAATCATAGTCATGGTTTTATCCTTGATTAACTCTATTGGTGGGTAACACCACTAGGCCCACCTCAATACAATTGTCTGCGTTGCTATTTTTCGTTTTACCAGCGACAGACATATTGAACAGAAATCAGAGTATCGCGACAAAAGAACTTAAAAAAACAGAGGTACTAGTAAAATCCATAACCCTTTGTTTATTTGAGATTCCTATAACATGCCACCCAAACTAATTAGGTTAATTTTTGTATTCGTATTATTCACTGTAGACAAAAGTATGATGTTTCTCCAGTTTCATAACGGAGATTCGCTCAAGGTCATAAGAAGCTAAACAGTCTTTTAATTAGTGCGAATAAGTGGCTGACATTGCGATGGAATCACTTTTGCCCGTTTTGGTTTTGCCACCACTTTTTTAGCTGAAGGGGTTGCAGGCACTACCGCTTTAGGTTTCCAGCTCGCTAACTCATAGCCACAACCATCGCCAGCTGGCGGAGGAGCTTGGTCAACGCAGTTTCGACTGGAGTCCGGGCAAGATAATCTGACATGAAAGTGATAGTGGTGCCCCCACCAAGGGCGAACCTTGCGCAGCCAAGAGCGATCTTTACCCTCTTCCTGCGAACATAGTTGCTCTTTAATGACAGGGTGTACAAAGATACGTGCAACGCCTTTACTCTGAGCCGCATAACGAATAAGTTCAAAATGTCGTTCATCCCAGCGATGATCAAGTATCGAGTACCCTTGAAGGTCTACCACACTCATTGGCTTGGGAAGTTGTAATTCATTATAAGAAAGCGGCTGGTCGGCTAAACGAAGCCATATATCAATATCTAAGCCAGTTTGATGGCTCGAGTGGCCAGAAGAGAAACGCCCTCCTCGAGGTAACGATAAATCACCGATCAACAAATTAGTGCTTAACTCTTTATTCGCTTTCAAGGCGAGGCTTTCAATAAATGAGATCGTGTTAGGATGACCATAGTAGCGGTTCGTTCTACTGCGCAGGACTTGATACCCAGTTCCCTCTAGAGGTAAGGGATAGGCACCATCCAAACAGCCATTAGCATAGCTGCCTATAGCAGAAGAGGAATTATGCGTGGGAGTCGACACCCGCTCCCACGGAGTTGCATATAGTGATGCTGAGAAAATCAAACTCAAACAGGAAAAAACTCTCAGCTTCATGGAACTCACTCCTTAATAGTGCTCACCATTATCATAGTAAGCCTTAGGAGAGAGTGCTGTGAATATCACTGCGACATCAATATCTTCACCCACGATACCTCTGACTTGCTGAGTAATGGTTTTAGCAACTTTATCCTGAACATTCTGGCCACGATCAAACCAAAGCACTTCTACAAAAGGGTATGCCGCGCTAACTTCTCCCTCACTAAAAAACGTCGTATAGATGTATTCAAAAGTAAAGTCCTCACGTGGACATTCCATCAGAGGTTGCAGTTCATCAGTGAGAGGTTTTGATAGAGCCTGAACCGTTTGAGGCTCTACAGCACGAAATCGAAAATGTGGCATAAACGTACTTTCCATTATTAGAATTAAGCCGTGATCATAACAAGAAGTCCGTTTTTTATCACCCGGCACACACTATGGTCTCATTCAAGCTCCAAGTAGAGCAAAGAATAGACTAAGTTTAGAACTATTTAGGTAAAGGGGAAATGAAACCACCGCGGTATCGATAGTATGGCGAAGAACAAAAAGAAGAAAGGTTGAGATTAAACCGCTAGGACACGATCGGTAATATCTGGTTCAGCTAGTCGGGAAAGAATGCTCTGACAATAGCTATATTCGACATCCCCCTATGTGACTCTACACCCCCCAACCTACAAACGTAAAAAAGCCCCAGACTTTCGTCGGGGATGCCCAGCCAGAGGCTCTTAATAATGGCAGTGAGGGAGATTCGATGGGACTTGCCTCCAAGCTCCCAACATGCGCTGATCTTTTGGTATTGGCGGAATCCACTGCTCTACCAATTGGAGCGACTCTACAATCTCCAAACTACAGATGCAAAAAAGCCCCGTTCTTTCGAACGAGGCTTCTTAATAATGGCAGGGGTGGAGAGATTCGAACTCCCAACACGCGGATTTGGAATCCGCTGCTCTGCCAATTGGAGCTACACCCCTGTAGTTCGTGTTTAATGAGACGACTCTCAAATAAGTGGCGGAGTGGACGGGACTCGAACCCGCGACCCCCGGCGTGACAGGCCGGTATTCTAACCAACTGAACTACCACTCCGCAGTGGTATCATCCGCTTTAAAGCGAACGTCCAAAATTTAAAGCCTGGCGATGTCCTACTCTCACATGGGGAAACCCCACACTACCATCGGCGCTATTTCGTTTCACTTCTGAGTTCGGAATGGAAGTCAGGTGGGTCCAAAACGCTATGGTCGCCAAGCAAATTCTTTAATTCGGAAAGCTGTTTTTAATTCTCGTTTTTACACATTCAACGTTCTTACATTGAGTCCATCAAAACCCCTTGGGTGTTGTATGGTTAAGCCTCACGGGCAATTAGTACAGGTTAGCTCAACGCCTCACAACGCTTACACACCCTGCCTATCAACGTCGTAGTCTACGACAACCCTTTAGGATACTTAAAGTATCAGGGAGAACTCATCTCAAGGCTCGCTTCCCGCTTAGATGCTTTCAGCGGTTATCGATCCCGAACTTAGCTACCGGGCAATGCGTCTGGCGACACAACCCGAACACCAGAGGTTCGTCCACTCCGGTCCTCTCGTACTAGGAGCAGCCCCTTTCAATTCTCCAACGCCCACGGCAGATAGGGACCGAACTGTCTCACGACGTTCTAAACCCAGCTCGCGTACCACTTTAAATGGCGAACAGCCATACCCTTGGGACCGACTTCAGCCCCAGGATGTGATGAGCCGACATCGAGGTGCCAAACACCGCCGTCGATATGAACTCTTGGGCGGTATCAGCCTGTTATCCCCGGAGTACCTTTTATCCGTTGAGCGATGGCCCTTCCATTCAGAACCACCGGATCACTATGACCTGCTTTCGCACCTGCTCGAATTGTCATTCTCGCAGTCAAGCGGGCTTATGCCATTGCACTAACCTCACGATGTCCAACCGTGATTAGCCCACCTTCGTGCTCCTCCGTTACGCTTTGGGAGGAGACCGCCCCAGTCAAACTACCCACCAGGCACTGTCCGCAACCCCGATAAGGGGTCAACGTTAGAACATCAACACTACAAGGGTGGTATTTCAAGGACGGCTCCACAGATACTGGCGTACCTGTTTCAAAGCCTCCCACCTATCCTACACATGTAGGGTCAATGTTCAGTGCCAAGCTGTAGTAAAGGTTCACGGGGTCTTTCCGTCTAGCCGCGGGTACACTGCATCTTCACAGCGATTTCAATTTCACTGAGTCTCGGGTGGAGACAGCGTGGCCATCATTACGCCATTCGTGCAGGTCGGAACTTACCCGACAAGGAATTTCGCTACCTTAGGACCGTTATAGTTACGGCCGCCGTTTACCGGGGCTTCGATCAAGAGCTTCGACCGAAGTCTAACCCCATCAATTAACCTTCCGGCACCGGGCAGGCGTCACACCGTATACGTCATCTTACGATTTTGCACAGTGCTGTGTTTTTAATAAACAGTTGCAGCCACCTGGTATCTGCGACTCTCAATAGCTCCATCCGCGAGGGACTTCACCGTCGAGAGCGTACCTTCTCCCGAAGTTACGGTACCATTTTGCCTAGTTCCTTCACCCGAGTTCTCTCAAGCGCCTTGGTATTCTCTACCCGACCACCTGTGTCGGTTTGGGGTACGATTCCTTACAATCTGAAGCTTAGAGGCTTTTCCTGGAAGCATGGCATCAATGACTTCACACCCGTAGGTGCTCGACATCGTGTCTCAGCCTTAGAGAGAGCCGGATTTACCTAACTCTCAAGCCTACGCACTTGAACCTGGACAACCGTCGCCAGGCCCACCTAGCCTTCTCCGTCCCCCCATCGCAATTGTAAGAAGTACGGGAATATTAACCCGTTTCCCATCGACTACGCCTTTCGGCCTCGCCTTAGGGGTCGACTTACCCTGCCCCGATTAACGTTGGACAGGAACCCTTGGTCTTCCGGCGAGGAGGTTTTTCACCCCCTTTATCGTTACTCATGTCAGCATTCGCACTTCTGATACGTCCAGCATGCGTTACCACACACCTTCAACCGCTTACAGAACGCTCCCCTACCCAATATACAAAAGTATATTGCCGCAGCTTCGGTTTACTACTTAGCCCCGTTACATCTTCCGCGCAGGCCGACTCGACCAGTGAGCTATTACGCTTTCTTTAAATGATGGCTGCTTCTAAGCCAACATCCTGGCTGTCTGAGCCTTCCCACATCGTTTCCCACTTAGTAGTAATTTGGGACCTTAGCTGGCGGTCTGGGTTGTTTCCCTCTCCACGACGGACGTTAGCACCCGCCGTGTGTCTCCCGGATAGTACTTACTGGTATTCGGAGTTTGCAAAGGGTTGGTAAGTCGGGATGACCCCCTAGCCTTAACAGTGCTCTACCCCCAGTAGTATTCGTCCGAGGCGCTACCTAAATAGCTTTCGGGGAGAACCAGCTATCTCCAGGTTTGATTGGCCTTTCACCCCTAGCCACAAGTCATCCGCTAATTTTTCAACATTAGTCGGTTCGGTCCTCCAGTTGATGTTACTCAACCTTCAACCTGCCCATGGCTAGATCACCTGGTTTCGGGTCTATATCCAGAGACTGAACGCCCAGTTAAGACTCGGTTTCCCTACGGCTCCCCTAGATGGTTAACCTTGCCACTGAATATAAGTCGCTGACCCATTATACAAAAGGTACGCAGTCACAGGACAAAGCCTGCTCCTACTGCTTGTACGTACACGGTTTCAGGTTCTATTTCACTCCCCTCACAGGGGTTCTTTTCGCCTTTCCCTCACGGTACTGGTTCACTATCGGTCAGTCAGTAGTATTTAGCCTTGGAGGATGGTCCCCCCATATTCAGACAGGATATCACGTGTCCCGCCCTACTCGATTTCACTGAACACACATCGTCAACTACGGGACTATCACCCTGTATCGTCGGCCTTTCCAGACCGTTCGTCTAACGTGTGTAAAGCTTAAGGGCTAGTCCAATTTCGCTCGCCGCTACTTTCGGAATCTCGGTTGATTTCTTTTCCTCGGGGTACTTAGATGTTTCAGTTCCCCCGGTTCGCCTCCTGCTGCTATGTATTCACAACAGGATACTTACTTATGTAAGTGGGTTTCCCCATTCGGAAATCCCAGACTCAAGTGGCTTTTACTGCCTAATCTGGGCTTATCGCAAGTTAATACGTCCTTCATCGCCTCTGACTGCCAAGGCATCCACCGTGTACGCTTAGTCACTTAACCATACAACCCGAAGGAGTTTCGAATTGAAGTTAAACAACCAAAGTTGCTGTCTCATTATTTGAATGAGCGAGACAGCTTTCGATTTTGCCGGACTCAAATTCCAAGAACACTTGAATGTGTTTTTAGTTGTATTCAAATACATGAATACTTTGAGAACTTTACAAATAATCTTAAAGATTATTTTGTCAGCTTTCCAAATTGTTAAAGAGCTAGATTTTCTGATGAAAACCATTTTTAAAAGCACTATTTCTAATACGCTTAAAGATGGTATCCCGTAGGGGAGTCGAACCCCTGTTACCGCCGTGAAAGGGCGGTGTCCTAGGCCTCTAGACGAACGGGACACAGAAAGTCAGTGGTGGAGCTAATCGGGATCGAACCGATGACCTCTTCGCTGCCAGCGAAGCGCTCTCCCAGCTGAGCTATAGCCCCACATAAAATTGCTTTGCATTTTATGCAGAACCAATTTTTTGCTCTGAATTAAAACCATATCAATCTGTGTGGACACTCATCGTGAGTAATCATCGTATAAGGAGGTGATCCAGCGCCAGGTTCCCCTAGCGCTACCTTGTTACGACTTCACCCCAGTCATGAACCACAAAGTGGTAAGCGTCCCCCCGAAGGTTAAACTACCTACTTCTTTTGCAGCCCACTCCCATGGTGTGACGGGCGGTGTGTACAAGGCCCGGGAACGTATTCACCGTGGCATTCTGATCCACGATTACTAGCGATTCCGACTTCATGGAGTCGAGTTGCAGACTCCAATCCGGACTACGACGCACTTTTTGGGATTCGCTCACTTTCGCAAGTTGGCCGCCCTCTGTATGCGCCATTGTAGCACGTGTGTAGCCCTACTCGTAAGGGCCATGATGACTTGACGTCGTCCCCACCTTCCTCCGGTTTATCACCGGCAGTCTCCCTGGAGTTCCCGACATTACTCGCTGGCAAACAAGGATAAGGGTTGCGCTCGTTGCGGGACTTAACCCAACATTTCACAACACGAGCTGACGACAGCCATGCAGCACCTGTCTCAGAGTTCCCGAAGGCACCAATCCATCTCTGGAAAGTTCTCTGGATGTCAAGAGTAGGTAAGGTTCTTCGCGTTGCATCGAATTAAACCACATGCTCCACCGCTTGTGCGGGCCCCCGTCAATTCATTTGAGTTTTAATCTTGCGACCGTACTCCCCAGGCGGTCTACTTAACGCGTTAGCTCCGAAAGCCACGGCTCAAGGCCACAACCTCCAAGTAGACATCGTTTACGGCGTGGACTACCAGGGTATCTAATCCTGTTTGCTCCCCACGCTTTCGCATCTGAGTGTCAGTATCTGTCCAGGGGGCCGCCTTCGCCACCGGTATTCCTTCAGATCTCTACGCATTTCACCGCTACACCTGAAATTCTACCCCCCTCTACAGTACTCTAGTCTGCCAGTTTCAAATGCTATTCCGAGGTTGAGCCCCGGGCTTTCACATCTGACTTAACAAACCACCTGCATGCGCTTTACGCCCAGTAATTCCGATTAACGCTCGCACCCTCCGTATTACCGCGGCTGCTGGCACGGAGTTAGCCGGTGCTTCTTCTGTCGCTAACGTCAAATCTATACGCTATTAACGCATAAACCTTCCTCACGACTGAAAGTGCTTTACAACCCGAAGGCCTTCTTCACACACGCGGCATGGCTGCATCAGGCTTGCGCCCATTGTGCAATATTCCCCACTGCTGCCTCCCGTAGGAGTCTGGACCGTGTCTCAGTTCCAGTGTGGCTGATCATCCTCTCAGACCAGCTAGGGATCGTCGCCTTGGTGAGCCCTTACCTCACCAACTAGCTAATCCCACCTAGGCATATCCTGACGCGAGAGGCCCGAAGGTCCCCCTCTTTGGCCCGTAGGCATCATGCGGTATTAGCCATCGTTTCCAATGGTTATCCCCCACATCAGGGCAATTTCCTAGGCATTACTCACCCGTCCGCCGCTCGACGCCGTTAACGTTCCCCGAAGGTTCAGTTAACTCGTTTCCGCTCGACTTGCATGTGTTAGGCCTGCCGCCAGCGTTCAATCTGAGCCATGATCAAACTCTTCAATTTAAGATTTTGTCGGCTCAATGAATACTGAACATTACATAAAGTAATGTTTGAATTGACTGTGCTGAATCCGAAGATTCAATGGTCACTTCGTATCATTGAAACCTAATTTGATACCGAGGTATCTAATTGGATTATCATCAACGAGTGCCCACACAGATTGATAGGTTCTTATTTTTAAAGAGCGTTTCGACTGAGGCTTGCTCAAATCGGACGGCCATTTTAGCGAGATAACTTTTGGTGTCAAACACTTTTTTCAGTTATTTCTCTGTGAGTTATTTTTTAACTCAACCGTCTTGTTATCTCGCATTGCTTTGCTAGACAACGGAGGCGAATTATAGGGAGAAAATTTAACTTGGCAAGGGGAATTCAGCCTAAAAAAGACATTTTTAGACTGAACGTTTAAATAAGCATCAATTTGAGGATTGTATAGCCGATTAATGGGCTTATGACTCTAATTTCGCCACTCGTTGATTGAGTTCAGCGATCGAATTTCTTACTTCTTCGACTAAATAGCCGTACTGCGCATCTTGCTCTTGCTGATAGACAATGCGCCCATTGACAAAGCTCACTTTAACCGACGCAGGTTCACCACACATAATTGGAGCCATTAGTGAAGAGTGACAGCCTGACAAACGAGGCTGATTGAGATCATAAAGGACGAGGTCTGCCGCGTAACCTTCTTTTATTTCCCCCACATTGGTAAGACCTAAGATATCAGCTCCTCCTTTACTGCCCCATTCCAGGACTTGTTCCAATGTTGTCGCATCTGGACCATTTTGTGCTCTGTGTATTAACCAAGTCAGGTTGAGCTCTTGCAGCATCGATCCTGATTCAGCAGACGCGGAGCCATCGACTCCCAGTGAAATAGGCATGCCCGCTTTGGCCATATCAATGACTGGTGCGATGCCACTCCCCAGACGGCAGTTAGATGTTGGGCAATGAGCGATTCCCGTTTTCGTCTCCGCTAACCGCTGAATATCAGCCTCACTCGCTTGGACCAAATGAGCAAACCATACATCATCACCCAGCCAGTCACAGCTCTGTGCAAACTCAACCGCACTCATTCCGTACTTAGCGAATGCTTGCTCATTATCAAAGTCCACTTCTAGAAGATGGGAGTGCATTCTCAATTTTTGACTTCTGGCATACTCAGCCATTAATTTGAGATCGCTAGGCGTTGCAGAATGAGCGATTGTGGTTGGTGCAACGACCAGCTTACGCATCGCAGATCCACCTTCTTGATGGTAACGACTACGAGTATGCTCTAAACGTGAAATCATTTGCTCTGCAGATTCTGGAACAACACCAGCTTTCGCTAACCCTTTGTGCGTGCCTTTAACTGTTGCCCCTCCCCGACATAAGACCAAGCGTATTCCCATTTCGTCAGCAGCCTGCCAAAGAACATCTTCTAACTCTTGGCTGGAGCTCGCATGATAAAGATAGTGGTGGTCAGCACAGGTCGTCGCACCAGAGCGAAGTAACTCATAGAAACCCAACTTAGCAGCGGAATACATGATCTCCGGTGTAATTTGAGGCCAATAGCGATATGGAACGCTCGCTAGCCAATCACCTAAGCCATGATTCATGCCTGCCGGGATCCCTTTTAATATGGATTGAGCGATATGGTGATGCGTATTAACCATTCCCGGGTAAACAACACAATTTGTCGCATCGACCAATTTTTCGCTTTCATTAGGAAGTAAGTTCTGTCCCAGCTCAGTAATGACACCATTCTGAATTCGAATATCTTTTACATCTTGTTGAGGAGAAAACACACTATTGGCATTTTTAATTAAGTAGTTCATATAAAGATCCTTTTTAATGAACAATCGGTATCTAAGTTCAAACAACTAGAATGGATTAACCTTTGAGCAATGTCCCAGAGATTCAACTCTTAACCGCTTCTACTCAACTAATAATGAGGGTATGAGAACTCACTCCCCCCTACTCTGTATACAATGCAATAACTGAACCATATTCAGAATATGTAATCCTCAATGTTTAGTACCGTTCAAATGCACCAAAATATTTTTTTTGAGGCCAAAATGCACACCTTTAGTGCAACATAGTCCATATCATCTCCTCGAATTAACATTTATTGTATACAACACTGATTTTGTAATTTCTCACTCAAACCCAAGGTTAATCATTCGTTACTTACAAGTTACATTACGTGGGAAAGCAAGTTATCAACGAATGGCACAGTGTTTGCTAAATGTTAATTGAAAGCGTGAGTAGAAGCGGTTAGATACCTAAACATAAGGTGTCGGGACATTGCTCATAGTTAACCTAAAGATGCGTACCCAACAATACGGTCGCGTCTTTAGGGAAGTGAAAAGGAAGACACGGAGTAACTATGAAAACTATTTCAAAATTCAACAAACTTGCCCTTTCGTTATCTTTGCTATGCGCTTCAGGAAGTAGCCTTGCAGCAGATAAAGTAACTTTCCAGCTCGACTGGTTACCAGGGGGAGACAAAGCACCAGTATTCGTTGGGGTTGAACAAGGATTTTTTGCAGCAGAGGATCTGGATGTCACCATTCTTGGTGGTAAAGGTTCTACAGATGCAATCACCAAAGTAGCGACGGGTACCGCCGACATTGGCTCGGCTGATATTGTTGCTCTGATGGTTGCAAAAGCGAATGATAATGTGCCGGTAAAAGCCATTTACTCAATTTTCAATAAAGCACCTTATGCTTTCTACGCACTGGATGATTCTGGTGTTGAGTCGGTTAAAGATGTCGCAGGCAAAACCATCGTCACCTCTCCCTTCACTTCTGCGAACGTTTTCCTGCCAATCATGCTTAAGAAAAATGGCATCGATGAAAACAGTGTAAAAGTCCTCAAAGCAGATCCAGGCGCACTCAACCCAATGCTGATTACAGGGCGGTCTGATGTGATGATTTCCTGGATGACAGATCGAGTGAAAAATACGGAGCAGGCAGAACAAGCGGGTAAAAAGCTGAATGTACTGCCTTGGTATGACGCCGGCCTTGAGTTCTATTCTTCATCTATTATCGCCAGCGATAAGTTCATGTCTCAAAGTCCTGACGTAGTGAAGCGATTCGTAAAAGCTTACGCGAAAGCCGTTGAATACACCTGGGCAAATCCAGAGCAAAGTGGCGCTGCCGTCAACAAAATCGTTCCAGATGTCGATGCTGCCCAAGCGACCGATACGATTAAATCCATTCGTGGTTTAGTGATGAACGAAGTTTCGGAAAAAGATGGCGTGGGTGTATTTACTCCAGATCGCCTGAGTGAAACATGGGCGTGGACAGCGGAAGCTCAAGGCCTTGATATTGGTAAGTTAGACCCTGAAAGCGCCGTTGCTCGTCAATTTTTCCAAGAGGTGAACTAATGCAGCCATTTGTTTCGTTCAAGAACATAGGGCATACCTATCACTCTGACAAACATTCGGTTACGGTTCTCAACGATGTCAACTTCAATGTTAATAAGCATGAATTTGTTGCCATCGTTGGTCCTTCAGGTTGCGGCAAGTCTACCTTGCTGCGCCTGCTGTCAGGCCTGATATTGCCAACCCAAGGTGAGATTTCCGTTTTTGGTCAGCCAGTGACTGAGCCAAGAGAAGATATCGGTATCGTGTTTCAAAAACCAACGCTATTGCCTTGGAGAAACATCCTCGACAATGTGTTATTTCCGCTCAAGCACAAGTTCAACTATGTCAGTCAAAAAGAAAAGCAGCATGCCGAAGTTCTCTTAGACACGGTAGGTCTGGCTGGCTTTGAAAACAGCATGCCAAACCAGCTTTCAGGGGGGATGCAACAACGAGTCGGGATTGCCAGAGCTTTGCTACTTAATCCGGATATTTTGATCATGGATGAGCCGTTCTCCGCGCTTGATGCATTGACTCGTGAAGAGATGGGCTTTGAGTTGCAAAAAATTTGGATGGAGAAACCGAAAACCGTCTTATTCATTACTCACTCGATCTCCGAAGCGGTGCTACTCGCCGATAAAGTATTAGTCATGGGCCCACGACCAAGTATGGTGTTAGAGGAAATCAACATTGACTTGCATCGCCCACGTGACATTCACACACTGCAAGATCCAACGTTTGGCTCTTATACCAACAAAATTCGCGAATACTTTTATCGTTCAGAGAAAAAGAATGAGGCGGATAGCAAGGATACAGGCAACGTTGAACCAATACGCAGAACGGTTGCGTAATCGAATTTATCTAAAGGAATAGATATGAAACAGTATTTGTCACAATGGTCACAAAACTGGCTTCCGCTCGTCGCGATACTAGCACTCATTCCTATGTGGGAAGCGACGTGCCGGATCTTCTCGGTACCAACATTTATACTCCCCGCGCCATCAGATATTGCACTGGCTTTCAGCCAAGTTCCGATGGAAAGGTGGTTAGACAATTTATGGGCAACACTACGCATCGCCCTGCTTGGTTTTGGAATTTCATTTTTAGTGAGTATTCCTTTGGCCATCATGATGGTGAACTCTAAATTTCTCACTAAAGCGCTGTTTCCAATATTAGTTGTTATCCAATCAACACCCGTAGTGGCGATTGCTCCACTGTTGATTGTTATTTTGGGGACCGGTGATGCGCCGCGTCTCACCATTACCTGCCTGATCACTTTCTTCCCACTTGTGGTATCCGCGACAACTGGAATGCTAGCAACCCCACCGGAGTTGATTGAGCTATCTCGCTCGTTGAGCGTAAAAAACAGCAAAACAATTTGGCAAATTCGCCTTCCTTACGCCATTCCACATATCTTCAGTGGTGTAAAGGTCGCTATTACTTTAGCCGTGATCGGCTCTGTGATTGCTGAATTCGTCGCTGCGGAAAAAGGCTTAGGCTATCTGGTTCAATTCTCTACGTCGTATTTCAAGATCCCTCAAGCTTTTGCTGCACTGGTGTTCTTGTCTTTGGTGAGTATGTTGCTGTTTAAAGCCGTTAGCTGGGTGCAACGAGCTTGCTTCTCATGGAGCCTGACCGAAGAAGAAAAACAAAGATAGAAACCGTAAATAACAACGCAATGGCTTTCACAATCACCGGGCGAGGAAACAAGACGGCGTTTAATAAGAAATTTAACAAGGTGAACTCACTCCAGCTTAGGGTTTGAGTTCATTGAGGTTAACTTAACTAGGAGTAGAAGCGGTCTGTAATAGCGAGCCATTGAGACTCTCAAGCTATTGCTGGACATTGCTCCAATAACAAGCACGTATTTAATTGTTAATTGGAGAAAAACAATGACTCAATCATACCTTTTAGATGAACTTAACTTTGAAACGACCATTGGTGGACAAGGTTTAGAATCAAACGATACCGCTATCCCTTTGATCAACTTACACGATTTTGAAAACCGTCGCGAAGAGATCACAGAACAACTCTGGGAGGCAGCCACTCAAGTCGGTTTTTTCCAGCTGGCTGATCACGGGATCAGCTTAGCGGACATTGAAAAGTCCTTTAAGCTCAGTGAGCAATTCTTTGCCCTGCCAATGGAAACAAAGCAAAACTTCTCGTTGAAAGAAGGCTTAAACGCAGGCTGGGAGTTCAAACAACAAGTTCGTCCATCCACCGGCACAGCGGATCAAAAAGAGTCGTATCAAATTACGTTGCCTCATATGAGTGATTTGTGGCCGAGCAATGCTCAAGTGGAAGAGTTTGAATCGCATCTGTTGTCATTCGAGCATCAGGCGTGGCAGCTCGGGATGAAGATTCTTTCCTGCTTTGCCGATAAGTTGGGGTTTGAACGTGACTTTTTTACTAAAGCACACCTAAGAGAGTCAGAAAACTATTTGAGCACCTTACGTATGTTGCATTACCTACCGATGAAAGAAGTACCAGAAACAGGTACATTCTGGCGCGCTGGTGCACATACAGATTTCGATTGCTTGACGATGGTATTCCAGCAGGAGAATCAGGGCGGCTTGCAAGCTGCTGCTGGGAAAGACGCCAAAAACAATCTGGTGTGGAGCACGGTTGAACCAAAAGCAGGTGTCATCACTTGCAACATTGGCGACATGCTGATGCGCTGGAGTGACGACTTATTAAAATCAACCCTGCACCGCGTGCGTATGCCGACAGCCGAAGAGAACCAAGACTCTCGTTATAGCATGGCGTTTTTCTGCCAAGCGAACCGAGACCAAATCATTCAGGGTCCACTGAAGGTTTACGAGCCGATTACGGCTGAAGACTACTTGAAGATGCGCATTAACGCGAACTTCTCTTAAAGAGTTCGGCAATTGGAATGACAGTTCGAGCCCTGTTATTCCAATACTCCGAAGACGAAAAAGCCATGCAGATGCATGGCTTTTATTTCGTTCTATTGGTGAATCACTATTGGTTGGCGATGATATTGCCGTCTTTGACACCCAGGACAATCGGTTTTCCTGGCAAGAACTGCCCAGAGAGAATCGATTTCGCTAGTGGGTTTTCAACATTTTGTTGAATTGCACGTTTCAAAGGACGTGCGCCATACACCGGGTCAAAGCCGACTTGTGCGATCAACTCTAACGCCTCGTCACCGACTTCCAGATCGTAGTCTTTCTCAGCCAGACGTTTATGCAGACGTTCCAACTGAATGGAGGCAATCGACTTAATGTGCTCTTTACCAAGTGGATGGAATACCACGGTTTCATCAACACGGTTCAAGAACTCAGGGCGGAAGTGTTTGCTGACCACTTCCATCACTTCATTCTTAATGCCTTGATAATCCAGTATTGCGAAGTTTTCCTGAATTCTCGAAGAACCTAAGTTTGAAGTCATGATCACCACAGTGTTACGGAAATCCACCGTACGACCTTGGCCATCGGTCAGACGTCCGTCATCCAGCACTTGAAGCAGAATGTTGAACACATCTGGGTGCGCTTTTTCTACCTCATCCAATAGAATGACCGAATAAGGTTTGCGACGAACCGCTTCTGTCAGATAACCGCCCTCTTCATAGCCAACGTAACCCGGAGGCGCACCAACCAGTCTCGCCACAGAGTGTTTCTCCATAAACTCAGACATATCAATACGCACCATTGCGTCTTCACTATCAAACATGAAGTTTGCCAGTGTTTTACACAACTCGGTTTTACCCACACCCGTTGGACCTAAGAACAAGAAAGAGCCAATTGGTCGGTTTGGATCCGACAACCCGGCACGGCTACGGCGAATCGCATTCGCAACCACTTCAACCGCTTCTACCTGGCCAATAACACGTTGATGCAATACATCTTCCATGCGAAGCAGTTTTTCTTTCTCTGCTTCAAGCATCTTCGAGACCGGAATGCCCGTTTGTTTGGACAGCACTTCCGCGATTTCGTTATCAGTAACTTTGTTACGCAACAACGTCATCTCTTGCATTTCGGCTTGTGCAGCCAAGTCCAACTGTTTTTCAAGCTCAGGAATACGACCGTATTGCAACTCAGACATACGGTTTAGATCACCAGCACGGCGAGCAAACTCCATATCCATCCGTGCTTGCTCAAGCTCGGATTTAATGTGTTGCGTACCCGATAGTGCGGCTTTTTCTGTATTCCATACCTCTTCTAACTCAGCATATTCGCGCTCTTTCTCAGTCAACTCTTCATTTAAAGTCGTCAGGCGCTTTTCACTCGCTTCATCATGCTCGTTACTTAACGCTTGCTGCTCAATTTTTAACTGAATGATTTTACGCTCAAGCTTATCCAAAGACTCTGGTTTCGAATCGATTTGCAGACGAATGCTTGATGCCGCCTCATCGATTAAGTCGATCGCCTTATCAGGTAATTGACGATCAGAAACGTATCGATGTGACAAACTTGCTGCCGCAACGATAGCCGGGTCGGTAATTTCTACATGGTGATGCAGCTCATAACGCTCTTTCAAACCACGTAAAATGGCGACCGTATCTTCAACGGTTGGCTCATCCACCAGCACTTTTTGGAAACGACGCTCTAATGCCGCGTCTTTCTCAATGTACTTACGGTATTCGTCCAATGTTGTCGCACCAACACAGTGAAGTTCACCGCGAGCCAATGCTGGTTTCAGCATGTTACCCGCATCCATAGAACCTTCACCTTTACCAGCGCCCACCATGGTATGCAGCTCATCAATAAACAGAATGATGTTGCCTTCTTCTTTAGCTAACTCATTCAATACTGATTTCAAGCGCTCTTCGAACTCACCACGGTATTTTGCACCGGCAACCAGTGCGCCCATATCTAACGCGAGCACTCGACGACCACGTAAACCTTCTGGCACTTCATTGTTAATAATGCGCTGTGCCAGACCTTCAACGATCGCTGTTTTACCCACACCAGGTTCACCAATGATAACCGGGTTATTCTTGGTGCGACGTTGCAGAACTTGGATCGTACGACGGATTTCATCATCACGGCCAATCACCGGATCCAACTTACCCTGCTCTGCTCTTTCGGTAAGGTCTATGGTGAACTTTTCCAAAGCCTGACGAAGCTCTTCCGCATTCGGATCATCGACCTTTTGACCACCTCTGATCTTTTCGATCGCCTGGCTTACTTTCTGCTCGGTTAAACCGACTTCTTTCAATAATTGACCAAGCGGACCTTTGTCTTCAATGGCGGCTAGGAGGAAGATTTCAGACGAAATATACGAGTCCTGGCGTTTTTGAGCGACTTTGTCACAAAGATTGAACAAAGTCCCCATTGCACCCGAAAGCTGCACATCACCACCAATGCCGCTGACTTTTGGTAATCGATCAAGGATTTCGCTCAACTTAGAGCGTAAATGTGTCACGTCCACATCCAACATTGTCAGCAATGGACGAATTGGACTGCCATTTTGATCAAGCAAAGCCACCATCAGGTGAACTGGCTCTATATATTGATGATCGCGCCCCAACGCTAATGATTGAGCATCAGAGATAGCGATTTGAAACTTACTTGTGAATCTATCAAGACGCATATCGACCTTCCTAACCTCATATAAGAGAATACTAATAACAGTAGAAAGATGGATACTCAGTAGGGGAATTTCAAGGGAGGATGTAAATAAATATAAACAGTGATGCAAACTCAGGGAATGCATCACCCATTTCAATTACTGGTTAAAACCTAATCTTCCAGCCAGATAAAGGTCGCTTGGCGCCCGGTCACCCCGTCACGACGATAAGAGTAAAAATCATCACCGTTTTGGTATGTACACAAACCCGAGTCAAACACTTGGGAGACTCCAGCTTTGTTTAGACGCTGCGTTGCGAGCTTGGACATATCAGCAAACCACTTGCCTTGAATGTCTCGCGGAATAAACGCTTGCTCAGCCTTAGGATCAAAATCAACAAAAGCTTGCAGAACATCTTCACCGACTTCAAATGCTTCTGGACCGATAGCAGGTCCAAGCCATGCCATAACATCGCCAGAAAACATCTCTAAAGCATTTTCGACGATGCCATTGGCTAAACCTCGCCAGCCAGCATGGACTGCCGCAACTTGTGTGCCTTGACTATTGGTTAAAATCACCGGCAGACAATCTGCGGTCATCGCAGAACATACCACGTAACCAGAATTGGTGAACACGCCATCGGCATCGAGCACTTTAGACGTTGGCTCTGAAACCTGAGTGACAACGGTAGAGTGAGTCTGATTCAACCAAACCGGCGCACTTGGCATTTCGGCCTGCTTCATCAACCAGTCACGGTTTTGTTCTACTAATGACAAATCGTCCCCAACGTGAGCGCCAAGATTAAGCCCTTGATAGGCTCCCGTCGAAACGCCTCCCACTCGCGTGGAAGCAAACGCTTTTACATTTTTAGGCGCTGGCCAGTTAGGAACAATGATCTTCATATTAGAATTCGTCCGGTAAACCGTGTTCTTCAGTATCTTTACGCAATGCTTCGGTCATTGCCACCATGTCATCTGGCACTGGAGCATGGAACTCCAACTCTTCACCAGTGACAGGATGTTCGAAACGTAACATCACAGCGTGAAGTGCCTGACGGTCGAAGCCACGGATCATATCTGTCAGCTCTTGCGATGCTCCAGTAGGAATACGTGCGCGACCACCGTAAGCCGTATCGCCCAAAAGTGGGTGCTGAAGGTAAGACATATGAACACGGATCTGGTGAGTACGACCTGTCTCAAGACGCAGGCGAATACGCGTGTGCTCACGGAAGTGTTCCGCAACACGGTAGTGAGTAACCGCTGGTTTACCCATTGGCGCTACTGCCATCAATGTACGCTTAGTCGAGTGACGGCCAATCGGTTGATCGACTTTACCACCCGCAGTCATACGGCCAATAGCAATCGCCTCGTATTCACGAGTGATATTACGCTTTTGAAGTGCACGAACTAAACGCGTCTGCGCTGGTACCGTTTTCGCTACCACCATCAAACCGGTAGTATCTTTATCAAGACGGTGAACAATACCTGCACGCGGTACTTCAGCAATATCTGGGTAATGATGTAGTAATGCATTTAGCACCGTACCATCCGGCGTACCCGCACCTGGGTGTACAACAAAATCACGAGGCTTATTGATTACGATGATGTCATCATCTTCGTAGACGATATCTAGCGGGATATCTTGCGCTTCCCAGCGTTCTTCATCTTCCAGCTCGGCTTGCAATGTAATTTCCTCGCCGCCCATGACTTTGGTGCGAGGTTTGGTGACAACTTCACCATTCACTTGAACTTTCCCCTCAAGAAGCCATTCTTTCAGGCGAGAGCGAGAGAAGTCCGCGAATAATTCTGCGATAGCTTGGTCTAAACGCTGACCTAATTGACTATCTTTTACGGTATTTGTTAATACTATCTGCTGAGCCATATCGAACTTTTTTAAAAACTGTGAGACTAATGCTCACGACTGTGGAAAAATAGACTATTACGTCATTGTATCTGTTACTGGAAAGAAAGTAACGGCAGCTTAAGAAATATTTAGATTCAAGGAACAGACTCCTGATATGAAACGTCAGACTTTAACAGGCCTTTTAGCGGTATCCCTTCTGTTTGGATGTGCAAGCAAAGAAGAAATCGTTCCTGATGTGCCACCTTCGGAACTGTATGCAGACGCACAAACCTCGCTTCAAACCGGCAATTGGCTTACTGCGATTGAAAAACTGGAAGCATTAGACTCACGCTACCCATTTGGTGCGTACTCCGAGCAGGTACAACTTGATCTCATTTACGCGTACTACAAAAACGACGACCTAGCACTTGGCTTGGCAACCATCTCACGCTTTATGCGCCTAAACCCAACTCACGAAAAAATGGACTGGGTGTTGTACATGCGCGGCCTAACTCA
This sequence comes from Vibrio natriegens NBRC 15636 = ATCC 14048 = DSM 759, assembly GCF_035621455.1. Taxonomy (NCBI): domain Bacteria; kingdom Pseudomonadati; phylum Pseudomonadota; class Gammaproteobacteria; order Vibrionales; family Vibrionaceae; genus Vibrio; species Vibrio natriegens. The sequence continues at coordinate 563,365 of NZ_CP141822.1, read as the reverse complement.
TATGGCGCAAGATCGTAACTTTATGCACGATCTGTTTAATATTGATCGTAGCGACCGAGATCCAGAGCCAGTTAAACAAGCCTTTGATGATTTCAAAAAGCTACTTCAACGTTACCCAAACAGCCATTATGCGGAAGATTCGCAAAAACGCATGATCGCCTTGAAAAACCGTTTGGCCAATTATGATCTGGCAACGGCAGATTTCTACCTACGCCGTGAAGCGTGGATTGCCGCGATCAACCGCAGCCAAGAACTGCAAAAGACCTTCCCTGATACAGAAGCAGCGCGTAAGTCGCTTGATATACAGCTAGAAGCTTACAAGCAGCTTGGTCTGGAAGACTCTATCGCCAGAACGGAAGAGTTGATTAAGCTTAATCCAGTCGATTAAACCAAACTGCCGCAAAACTTCTCGCCACAGTCTCAACAACTGTGGCGTTTTTCTATCATAGTCACTTCCCCCCGCCCTCACTTGATGGTTTTTTGAGCACAATATATGCTTAAAGCTCCCCCACCATTAACCTGGACGTGAACGTGAGATTATCTAAGCTATGGGCAATATTACTGATCCTGCTGTCAGCATCCGTTTGCGCATTACAAATTTCACCGTTGAAACAGCCACCGTATACCGGTGATTTAGACGTCATAAAAGAGAAGAACTTGCTACGCGTGCTTGTCTCTGCTGACCTGGGTTTTTACTACATTGAAGGCGGAACTCCTAAAGGAATTGGTGCAGAGCTTCTGGCTCATTTCGAGAAAGATTTACGCAAAATCAAACCGAAACTAAACGTACAAATTATCCCTCTTGCTCGTGACCAGTTGATTCCCGCTCTAAACAAAGGCTCTGGCGACTTAATTGTCGCAAACCTGACGATTACTGATAGCCGTAAAGAAAAAGTCGATTTTAGTTCCCCAATAATCTCGGGAATTCAAGAGTGGATCGTTACCAACAAAAAAACACCTGCCATCACAAAGCTAGAGCAACTGAGTGGAAAAGAGATATGGGTCCGAGCTAGCTCCAGTTATTTTGAAAGCATTCAATCTCTTAATAAAACTTTAAACAAGAAAGGATTGCCCCCCGTCATTGTCCACTTCGTTGAAGAAACCCTCCAAGACTACGAACTGGTTGGCATGGTGAATAATGGCTACGTCAAAGCCATCGTGTTAGATAGCCACAAAGCAAGCCTGTGGCTCAAGGTAATGGATGACATTCGGGTACACAAAAAGGTTCCACTGCGTAAAAGTGGCAAAATCGGCTGGGCAATGCGTAAAGACAGCCCGCAGTTGAAAGCTGTGGTCAATAAGTTCATCAAGAAATCACGCTCCGGCACCCTGCTCGGAAACGTCATCTACGGCAAGTACATTGACAATACCAACTGGCTCAATAAAGCGCTCAACCCGAAAAAAATTGCTCAGTTAGAAAAACTGTCCGCGTTGTTTTCGCGCTATGGGGAGAAGTACAACTTTGACTATCTGCTGATAGCGGCCGTCGCTTATAAAGAATCGGGCTTTAATAATAATCTGGTCGGCAGTCGAGGCGCGGTGGGCATTATGCAAATCCTACCCAGTACCGCACAAGATCCGAATATCAACATCAAAAATGTTCGACAATTGGAAAACAACGTTCATGCAGGCGTGAAGTACATGGCGTTTTTACGTCGGCAATACTTCAACGACAAGGCCATATCCGCCGAAAACAAAATCTACTTCACTTTGGCCGCCTATAACGCTGGGCCGGGCAACGTCGAGAGAATGCGTAAGCTCGCCGCCAGACAGGGATATAACCCAAATGTGTGGTTCAATAATGTTGAAGTCGTGATGAGAAAGAACATCAGCGCAACCGTCGGTTATGTCACTACCATCAACCGTTACTACGTCATATACAAACAATTAGAGAGTTTGGACCACGCTAAATCGTTAAAGAATGTTTTGTTGGCTCCGGACGATCCGGTTTTCATGACCCCATTACTCAAGGTGAGTCAAACACCAGAAAGCAAAAAGCCGCTTGTTAACTAAGCGGCTTTTCAAAACTCTCTTTGATTACATACTCTGGCGTGATTTCAATCACGTATTTTGTTCAGTTAATTTTTGACCAAACTAAATTATGGGCTGTACAACGCCCCTAAAAACGAGGTGGTTTTCAGCTGAGTACTCTATCCAATCTAATGATTTGCTAACCGATAACAAGCTATTTAACGATAAATCTCGATACTTCTTGAGTGAGATCACATTCATTTTTCCTTTTAAAAACCTCGAACCAAATAGTGATTTAGATCACATTTATTTATCCATAAAGCAGTAATCTGAACTTAACCCATGAGGGATGCAACAGAGGAAAAATACTTATGACAATGAATATCACTGGCAAAAACATCGAAATCACCTCTGCAATCCGAGCTCATATTGAGAGCAAATTTAAAAAACTGGAGAAATGGCAAGTCGACCTAATTGGATGCCAAGCAACTTTCAGTGAGGAACCAAATAAACAGAAAAAATTCGAAGCGGTTATCAAGGTTCCAAAAGGCCAACTTATCGCCTCAGCGACTCACGAAGATCTTTACGCAGCTATCAATGAAGTGGAGCAAAAACTAGAACGACAATTGAATAAGCTGACCCACAAGCCTGAAGCTCGCAGAGCTACCAAGCCAGAGCTTGAAGTAGAAGAAGAGTAAATAGACCAGATTGAGGAAATAGCGCCGTAAGGCGCTATTTTTTTGCTTGACGCTCTACGCCTGCTTGCTTATTGTGTTTAAACACTCATAAATTGCGCACTAATTATGCATTTAACCCCTCTGTTTATTTTTGACTTCTTTTTCCTCCCATAGATGGAGGGGCGAACTCGTTTGTGAAAGAAAAGTCAAAAACAAACAGAAAGCCTCCCAAACCGGGAGGCTTTTTTATAAGGAAAGAATTGATGACTGACCAACCCATTTCTCTGGAAGATATTCGTGTACGTTTAAACGAACTTGATGACGAGCTACTTAGCTTGTTGTCTGAGCGCCGCAGACTCAGCATTGAAGTCGCCAAGAGCAAAGTACAAACCTCAAAGCCGGTTCGCGATGCTGTCCGTGAACAACAGTTGTTGGTGAAGCTCATTTCTAATGGCCGCGAAAAATATGATTTAGACGCTCAGTACATCACCAAACTTTTCCACACAATTATTGAAGACTCAGTTCTTCTGCAGCAAAGTTATCTCCAGAATCTAGTCAATCCTCAACAAAGCCGTAAACCTCTCGCACGTGTTGCTTTCCTTGGTGCGAAAGGCTCATATTCACATTTGGCAAGCCGCGAATATTTTAGCCGTAAAAATACTGAACTGATTGAACTGAACTGTGAACACTTCAGGGAAGTAACTCAGACGGTAGAATCAGGTCACGCCGACTACGGTGTCCTACCGATTGAAAACACGAGTTCTGGCTCTATTAACGAAGTGTATGACTTGCTGCAGCACACCACGTTGTACATCGTTGGTGAGTTAACGCAGCCTATTGAACATTGCTTGGTTGCGACAAAAGACATCCGTCTCGAAGACATCAAAACGCTTTACTCTCACCCTCAGCCACATCAACAATGCAGTGAGTTCCTTAGCCGCATGAAAGGCGTGAAACTAGAGTCGTGTGCCAGCACAGCCGATGCAATGCAGAAGGTACAAGAGCTAGGCCGAGATGATGTAGCTGCTATCGGTAATGCATCAAGCGGTAAGTTGTACGGCCTACAAGCGATTCAGGGCAACATCGCCAACCAAACAGAAAACCATACTCGCTTTATTGTAGTAGCTCGTAAACCAGTCGAGGTTTCTACCCAAATACCAGCCAAGACGACGCTGATTATGTCCACGTCTCAACAAGCGGGTTCACTGGTTGAAACACTACTGGTACTGCAACGCTATGGCATCAATATGACCAAGCTTGAGTCGCGTCCTATTATGGGCAATCCATGGGAAGAAATGTTCTACGTTGACCTAGAATCTCATTTGGATTCGCAAGAGATGCAGCAAGCGTTACAAGAGCTCACTAAGATCACTAAGCACCTGAAAGTACTAGGTTGTTACCCTAGCGAAAACGTAAAACCAACCCAAGTTAAATTGAGTTAATAGACACCTGTGAGCAAAAAGATCATGGCAACCCAAAAAGTCGTTATTGCCTCTTTAAATCCAGCAAAAATCAATGCGGTTAAGAGTGCGTTTCAAAGTGCATTTCCAAATCAGGCTTTTGAGTTTGAGGGAGTAAGTGTACCCAGCGAAGTTGCGGATCAGCCGATGAGCAACGAAGAAACGTATACAGGCGCATTGAATAGAGTAAAAAATGCCAAAGTCGAAGCTCTAGGCGGGGATTTTTATGTTGGACTAGAAGCTGGTATCGAAGGCAATGTTACCTTCGCCTGGATGGTGATCGAGTCGCAGACTCATCGTGGCGAATCCCGCTCAGCAAGTTTGATGTTACCGCCAGAAGTGTTGGCGCAACTTGAACATGCCAACGAACTTGGCGATGTTATGGACAGCGTGTTTGGCACAGAAAATATTAAACAGAAGGGTGGCGCAATTAGTCTATTGACCCAAAACCAATTGACGCGCAGCTCGGTATATCATCAAGCCTTAATTCTGGCTTTGATTCCTTTTACCAACACAGAGCACTTTCCAGCTAACCTTTAAAGCTGACGTTCCTATTCTAGTGATAATAAAAAAGGGCGGAATCTCCGCCCTTTTGTTTTACTCTGTTGGCTCTAATAATGCCTTGAGCTGGTCTTTCTCTTCATCCGATTTGGATTTCAACTCATTTGAGCCACGTGTGATGGTTGCAATGCCCACGCCCAGCATCTGGCTGATCTGACGTTGAGATAACTCGCCTTTGAGCAGTTCATTAAGAATGTTCACTCGGGCAATTAATGAATCTCGTTCATCAGGCGTCATCAGCATCGTTAAAAACATTTCATGCTGCTGACTATCGACACTTGTTCGAATTAGCTCAAGAATCTGCTGCCAGTCTGTGTACTCGGGTTCGTGTGACATCAAGTTACCTCACTCAATACTTGGTATTGATCTCATGTTGATTCAAGAACGCGCCATCGATACCCAAAAGATCACGGTAGTAAGTTTCAAACATTAAGATGTTCTGAACATAACCACGTGTCTCTTTAAATGGAATCGCCTCGATAAAGGCATAAGCATCCACTTTTCCTTGGGTTCGCTCTCGCCACGTTTTCACTCTGTTAGGGCCAGCATTATAAGCCGCTAGAGCAAAAATACGATTATTATCGTAATCCTCCAATAAACCTTGCAGGTAATGGCTGCCAATTTCGATATTTTTACCGACGTTATACAACTCTTCAGTACCTTGATACTTTAACTTGTACTTACGTGCGGTGTATTTTGCAGTTTCAGGCATTATCTGCATGATACCGCGTGCACCAACGGGTGAACGAGCCTCTACATCCAACGCACTCTCTTGCCTTGCCAAAGACATCATAGTAACCGGGTCGATGTCATGCTTCTTCGCATAGAAATTAAACCACCACTGATGCGCAACAGGGAACCGTAATTCAATATTGTCCCACATTTGAGCTTGAATACTTGCGGTAACAGTCAGGTGATGCCAATGCTTCGAAGAGGCATAAGCCGCTAGCATGGCTTTGTCGTCTTTATTCACTCGACGGAGCAAATGCGCCCATTCGCTTTTTGCTGCAGAAATCTTGTCTGTCGCGATCATCTCCGAAATACGGGCCAGAGCATCGTGATAAGGCTGAACTGCCTTAATGTCTAATTTGATTCGGTGACTTGGATATTTGATCGACTGCCCTATCGCGTTTGCGGCTGCGACACTATAAAAGTTACGCTCTCCAACCAATGTTGCTAAACGCTTCTTACCCGCAATGTCATCTCCCAGTGCAATCTCACTTCGACCCAACCAATATTGCCATCGCAGCGTCGCCTGCTCTTCTTTGTTAAGAACCGCTATCCACTCCTGAACCCCTTTCCAGTCTGCATTTTGCACCGCGAGGCGAATACGAGTCTCGATGAGAGGCAGGTCCTGACTGGTTTTTGTCTTGTCATCTCGCCATTTAGCCAGACTGGCCGACTCTGTACGCGTCAGCCTGAAGGCAATGTAATCCGCCAAAGACTGTGCTTTTTCAGGAGAGAATTTCTGCCCTTTTACCACCGAGTCATACGCTTGTTGTGCCTGCTCGATATTCATGCGAGCTAACTTTTCTAACGCATATTGACTCTGAGCACGATTAAAATCGTTCGCGGGCTTTTTCTTGGCAAATTCAGCGACCGTGGCAGGCTTATCAAACAACGCCTTCATATCTTGGGCTTGTTGTTTCGCTTTGGCCGACTTTGGTAGCTTTTGCAGATAACTAATCAGGCTGCCGTTACGTGCATCAAACGCCAGTAACATTCGCTGTAATATCAAATCGTCAGTTCTTCCGCCCGCTTTATCCCAGGCAGAAAATAGCGGGTCACACTCAGAAGCGATACTTGAACCGCTTAACCACATATCTTCCGCGCCTTTAAACGCCGCAACTTGTTTACCCTGCTTCAAATTCGCCTGGTAAAAAATACACTGGTAACGCTCGCCACTGGGTATCACTTTTTGAAACTCAGTAATGGCCTTCCAATCTTTCTCTTTGTAGAGATGATTCAGATAAGGAGCGCTAACACGGCGAGAAAAAGGAAAAGTCTCGTACTCGGAGATAAAGTCATTAACTTGTTTTGGGGACTTACTCGGTAACTGTCGAATGAAAGTACGGTAGTCCACATAAGGTGTCAGCGGATAGTCCGCAATTTTGGGACGGATCACTAAGTACCCGTTGATGTCATTTTTATCTAATAGATTTTGGGCCTGCTCATACACTTCGCGCTGTTTTTCTAAGCTAAGCGCGGCGTTCGCTGTCAGACTAACCGCACATAAAGCAGCAGCACAGCATACACTTTTAGCCAATTCCGTAACGTTGAATCTCATTTGTATATTTTTCCCCAGACATTTATTGCCTCAAAGCCTAGTTTTCTTAGAGTTTATGTTTCAAAGGCACTTTAAGTATATGCATACATTTACACAGAAATATGCAACCAATGTAAAGTGAATTGATGTATTAAAATTTATACTCGTTAACTTTTGCAGCAATGAGGACGAGAAGTTCATAATGTGCAAAGAAATCCATTCTTCACTTCAAGCGAATAACAAAAGTGTATACCGTAACCATGTAAGTTTCCGGTCAGCTGAGAATAAGAAATCGTATAACAGGTAAAATTCTTGCAGCGCGGTAACAAATAGCCCCAGGTAAACGATTTATGCCAGTCAGTGACAAGGCTCTGAATTGGGTATCCTGAAGTCATTTGGGTATATCAGGCAGTTGGTATAAAATAGTGGGTTTGAATAACAGTTAATTTAGGAACGATCGGCAATGGCTGAATACGTATATACCATGTCGCGGGTGAGCAAAATCGTGCCACCTAAGCGTCAAATTCTTAAAGACATCTCTCTGAGCTTCTTCCCTGGTGCGAAAATCGGTGTTTTAGGTCTGAACGGTGCAGGTAAATCAACTCTGCTACGTATCATGGCGGGTATCGACACGGATATCGACGGTGAAGCACGTCCACAACCTGGGCTTAATGTTGGCTACCTGCCTCAGGAGCCGGTACTTGATGAATCAAAAACCGTTCGTGAGATCGTAGAAGAAGCGGTATCAGACGTTGCAGGCGCGCTTCAACGTTTGGACGCGGTATATGCAGCATACGCTGAACCAGATGCGGATTTCGATGCTCTGGCAAAAGAACAAGGCGAGCTGGAAGCTCTGATTCAAGCGAAAGATGGCCATAATCTTGATAATGCTCTGGAACGTGCAGCGGATGCTTTGCGTCTTCCTGAGTGGGATCAAAAGATTGCCCATCTGTCAGGTGGTGAGCGTCGTCGTGTCGCTATTTGTCGTCTTCTACTAGAAAAGCCAGACATGCTTCTTCTCGACGAACCAACCAACCACTTGGATGCTGAGTCTGTTGCTTGGCTAGAACGCTTCCTGGTTGATTACACAGGTACTGTTGTAGCGATTACCCACGACCGTTACTTCCTTGATAACGCTGCTGGCTGGATTCTTGAACTTGACCGTGGTGAAGGTATTCCATGGGAAGGTAACTACACCTCTTGGCTAGAGCAAAAAGATGCACGTCTACAGCAAGAAGCATCACAAGAAAGTGCTCGTCAAAAGACCATCGAGAAAGAACTTGAGTGGGTACGCAAAAACCCTAAAGGTCGTCAGGCGAAATCGAAAGCGCGTATGGCTCGTTTTGAAGAGCTTCAAAACACTGACCATCAAAAACGTAACGAGACCAACGAACTATTTATCCCACCAGGTGAGCGCCTAGGTGACAAGGTTATCGAAGTGAATAACCTGACGAAATCGTTCGACGGCCGTGTACTGATTGATGACTTGTCATTCAGCATCCCTAAAGGTGCGATCGTCGGTATTATCGGTGCCAACGGTGCAGGTAAGTCAACGCTATTCAAAATGCTAAGCGGCACAGAGCAACCAGATTCAGGCACTATTGAACTGGGTGATACTGTGAAACTGGCATCGGTTGAGCAGTTCCGTGACTCAATGAACGACAAGAACACTGTATTCCAAGAGATTTCTGAAGGCGCTGATATCATTAAGATCAACAACTTCGAAATCCCTGCACGTGCATACTGTTCACGTTTCAACTTCAAAGGCTCTGATCAACAGAAAGTAATCGGTGAGCTATCTGGTGGTGAGCGTAACCGTGTACACCTTGCGAAACTACTGAAAGCGGGCGGCAACGTACTGTTACTCGATGAACCAACCAACGACCTTGACGTTGAAACGCTACGTGCACTAGAAGAAGCGCTACTTGAATTCCCGGGCTGTGCAATGGTTATCTCGCACGACCGTTGGTTCCTTGACCGTATCGCAACACACATCATCGACTACCGTGACGAAGGTCAGGTTAACTTCTACGAAGGCAACTACACCGAGTACATGGACTGGTTGAAGAAGACGCTTGGTCCTGAAGCTGCAGAACCTCATCGCATCAAATACAAACGTATCGCGAAGTAATCTCTACAGATTCATGGTCGCTACCTGAAACAGTCAGGAAAGTCCGATTGTAATTTGAACAAAGGCCGCTATCATAGCGGCCTTTCGTTTTCTGAAGGCTGAACCAACATCACTTTTTAGCTATCCCGACACTTTCAGATAATATTCGCACACTTTTTGTGCTTTTTGATATATGATTCAGTCCGTTCGAGTCATTGGTAAGAAAAATAATAAAGTGGAGAGACGACTTTTTTCATCAATTGTCGACCAAACTCCTCTGCCCATCGAACCAACTAATTAGGCTGATGCTCATTGAAAGTACAGCCAACAAAAGTAATTTTCAGAATTGAATGTAGGCAATAACGAACTTCCATACGAAAGTTAACGCTGCTTTCGCTTTAGGAAATAAATAATCAAATGCCTACTTAAGTAACTATCACTATGTCTAAAAAAATCATCATTCAGATCCCGACAAAAAACGGCGATCAGCAATTTTACTTTGGCCGCATTTCGGTCGTCACAGTGCTGGCTTCGGTCATCGCGTTACCTGCCGTTATTGGTGGTGCATGGTATATGAACCAGCAACAGCGCTATGATCAAGATGTACTGGTTCAAGCCGTCGCTAAACTGGAGAGTGAGAAAAACGAAATCACCGCACTTTACGAAGAACAGCTTGATACCAACCACTCGTTATCTCAATCTTTGACTGACAGAAATAACCAAATTCAGCTGCTGGGTAAACGTGTATTCGATGTCGAGTCGGTACTTGGATTAGCCGACGAAGAGCTGATGCTTGATGAAAACAATTTGGCACTGGAAGAGAGAATTGACGCTGCGGCAATAGATTCTGCCGTACGTGCAACCATGTTCCGCCTTATTCCTAACGACAGCCCAATCACTTATCAGCGCATCTCGTCCTCTTATGGCACTCGAATCAACCCGATTTCAGGGAAAAAACACGTTCATACTGGTATCGACCTAACCTGTAAGCGTGGTGAAGAGGTGCTGGCTCCTGCCGATGGGGTTGTAGAGACGGTTCGTCCGGGTAATCGAGGCTATGGCAACTACCTGACTTTACGCCATTCGTTCGGTTTTATGAGCTCTTATGCGCACCTGCAAAAATTCAAAGTGAAAAGCGGGGAATTTGTCAGTAAAGGGGATGTTATTGCTCAATGTGGTAACTCTGGTAATTCGACCGGACCTCACCTGCATTATGAAGTGCGCTTCCTCGGGCGAGCATTGAATCCTCAATACTTGATGGACTGGACACCAGAGAATTTCAACTACGTGTTTGAAAAAGAGAATAAAGTTAAATGGGGTCCATTAGTTCAGTTGATTGACAACGTTGTTCGTCTGCAAATCAACTTAACTAATTCGCCTTACCGAGACACCAGCATCAACACCGTGTCCAGTGAAGAAGGTAACGAGACAGCCGTTAACTAATTTTCTTCAAATAAAAAAAGAGCAGCCAACGCTGCTCTTTTTTTATATCAGGCTGTTAGCCACGATGAATATTATCATTGGCTTGCTTGAGCAGGTTCTGGCTCTCATTCATAAATTGTTGAGAGTAAGTACCAAACCAATCGCTCACCTGCTTGAAACTTTCGATGAATCGCGCTTTGTCTTTGCTATCCAGGATCGCTACCGCATCACCCAAACGCTGATGGAATCGCTTGATCATGTCAATATTCTCTTGAGAAGAGAAAATGATATCACCGTACAAATTCGGGTCCTGACCAAACAGTCGTCCAACCATCGCCAATTCAAGGCGGTAGATAGGCGAGCTTAGTTTGAGCAACTGATCGATATTCGGGTTCTCTTTACTTAAGTGCATGCCGTAAGCAAACGACGTAAAGTGGCGCAGTGCCTGAATCAGAGTCATGCCATGATCGTGCTCTTCTGCGTCAATCTGACACAAACTTGCGCCCCAAATACCAAATTGTTGGAGTAGCCATTGGTAATGCTCGTTCCCACGGCCATCACAGTACACAATAACCTGCTTCGCAAGGCTAGGAACATCAGGACCAAACATCGGGTGAAGACCAACAACCGGGCCAGCGTGCACCTTGAGCATCGCTTGCAGTGGCTTCGACTTAATCGAGGTTAAATCACACAAAATGCAATCTTCTGGCAAATTACCCAGCTTCTCGATAACACCTTCCGTCAGATGAATCGGTACCGTGACCACGACTAAACCCGCGTTGTCCAGGATTTCATCCGCACGATCCCAATCTTTACTGCCCAGAACTTTGACCTGGTAGCCCGACAATTTGAACATGCGGCCAAACAGACCGCCCAGTTGACCATTACCACCGATAATCACAACTGAGCGTAATTCTGGGTTCAAACACTTAAATCCGGAATCTTTCTCACTGGCATAAGACTCACGCATAGTACGACGAAGAATGTCTTCGATTAGCTGTGGGGGTACCCCAATTTTTTCAGCTTCAGCTCGACGAGACGCTAACATCGCGGCCTCTCGGTCGGGGGCATAAATTGGCAAACCGTGTTCGCTTTTTACTTCACCCACTTTTTCTACCAGCGATAAACGCTGGGCTAGAAGCTCAAGCATTTGCTTGTCGACTGCATCAATCTGATCGCGTAATGCGTTAAGTTCAACTGCCATTGATGTTCCTTTAAATAAGTTCCGTTTTTTAGCCTTTTAGGCGATTCTCTAAGAAAGGCACCAGCTCTTCGTGTGCATGACGTAATAGTGCCTCAGTTGACTCCCAATTGATACATGCATCGGTGATAGATACACCGTATTCCATCTCTTCAAGCTTCAAGTCAGAAGACTGGTTGCCTTCGTTGATGTGGCTTTCAATCATCAGGCCGATAATAGACTTGTTGCCTTCACGAATTTGATGGATCACGTCTTCAGCAACCAGTGGCTGACGGCGGTAGTCTTTACGTGAGTTCGCGTGGCTACAGTCCACCATCAGTGAAGCATCAAGACCTGACTTCGCCATTTCTTGTTCACACTCAGTCACGGATACTGAATCGTAGTTCGTCTGCTTACCGCCACGAAGAATCACGTGACCATTCGCGTTGCCCTGAGTCGTGAGCAGTGCAACTTGTCCTTCACGGTTAATACCCATGAAACGGTGGCTAGATGATGCTGCTTGCATCGCATTGATTGCTGTCGCCAAGCTACCATCAGTACCGTTTTTAAAACCAATTGGCATAGACAGGCCACTCGCCATTTCACGGTGAGTTTGCGATTCGGTAGTACGCGCACCAATTGCAGCCCAACTAAAGGTATCTGCGATGTACTGCGGGCTGATTGGGTCAAGAGCTTCTGTCGCTAGCGGAATTTCCATCTCTGCCAGGTCAACCAGCAGTTCACGGCCAACATGCAGACCATGTTCGATATCAAAACTGCCATCCAGATGCGGGTCGTTAACTAAACCTTTCCAGCCAACGGTAGTACGAGGCTTTTCAAAGTAAACACGCATTACAATATACAGTTGGTCACTTAGTTGTTCTGAAAGCGCTTTAAGACGTTTTGCGTAATCTTTCGCCGCATCAATATCGTGGATAGAACAAGGTCCACACACAACAAGCAAACGGTGATCTTTCTTATGAATGATGTCAGCAATAGTTTGACGAGATTCTTGGATAAAGCGGCGTGCTTTGTCACTCAGAGGCAATTTCGCTTTTAACTCATCTGGAGTGATAAGAACCTGTTCTTCGACGATGTTAATGTCGCTCAATTCACTTTTTTTCATAACCTTGACCTGTATATTATTTTTTACACCCAACCAAATCCTTGGTGAGACAACTAAGCTTTAACGACAAGATAACAGGCTAAACGATAAAAACAAGTGTACATTTTAAAAAACATTTACTGTAAATTTAATTTTACACAAAATAAAAGCCAAACTTAACTTAAGTTTGGCTTGAGTTCGGTGTTTTTAGCAGTTTACGTGCTTACAAGTATTGAAGTTTATGGAGTTAAACGCTTCATCGCTTCGCTGGCTTGTTTCCACTCTTGTGACAACTTGAGCTCACTCAGAGAAAAGCTCTGTTTTTTCAGTAACGCGCTGGCTTGCGGCACTCTCGTGATAGGTAAGTTATCCAGAGCTTCGACCTGAGCCTCTCTTTTATTGCACATCAACAGCATATCGCACCCTGCATTCAAAGCCTGAATGGAGCGTTCTGCAGGACCGCCCATGATAACTGCGCCTTCCATGGTTAAATCATCAGAGAAGATCAAGCCTTTGAAACCAAGTTGCTGACGCAGAATTGTTTTCAGCCAATATTCGGAACCGCTGGCAGGTTGAGAGTCGTAGTTCGGAAAAATGACGTGGGCTGGCATCATGGCATCCAAAATACCCGCCTCGATTTGAGCTTTGAAAATCGCCATGTCTTGCTCAAAAATATCACTGCGCTCGTCATAGGGCGTTTCCAGATGAGAGTCAGCAATCACGCCACCATGTCCGGGAAAGTGTTTGCCTGTTGTCGCCATGCCGATACTTTTCATCCCTTGCATGTAGGCAGTGCTATGACGAAGGATGGTATTGGCGTCTTCCCCAAAGGCTCGGCTACCAATCGCTTTACACTGATGGCCTTTATCCAATACAGGGGCGAAGCTCAAATCAATGTCATGAGCAATCAGCTCCGCTGCCATAAGCCAGCCGCCCATTCGAGCAAGCTCTTCACTATTTTGATGTTTTGCATATTCATCAGCAGCAGGGATAAGAGAAAAGCCCTCACGAAATCGCTGTACGCGCCCTCCTTCCTGATCGACACCAATCAGTAGCGGACGTTTCGCCGCTTTGCGGATAGACTGGGTAAGCGCCTGAAGTTGCTCGCTATCATGATAATTCCGTGTAAACAGAATCAAGCCACCAACCGTTGGATGCTCCAAAATTTCTTTGTCTTCAGCAGTCAGCTCATAGCCTGCAACGTCAACCCATAACGGACCCATGTTTTCTCCTCAAATATCTGGTACCAAATGAGGTTATTCGCTTCAGATTTGCTTTACAATAAGCGAATGAAGAATTGACGAGATCGGCTGTGAATTTTAACGAACTTTACATTGGCGTGATGTCTGGCACGAGTATGGATGGTGTCGATACGGCTTTGGTTGAGATTAAAGGAAACCACGTTCAGCTTATTGCCCACGATGATTATCCAATGCCTGCCCAGCTGAAACAGGCTTTATTGTCCGTTTGCACTGGTCAGGAGACGAACCTGAAAGCCATTGGTGAACTCGACCACCAGCTTGGTCACCTGTTTGCAAATTCCGTTCTCCAGCTGTTGGATAAATCAGGCTATTCCGCTGAGCAAGTTCGGGCTATTGGCAACCATGGTCAAACCGTTTTCCACCAGCCAACTGGCGAGTATCCATTTACCACTCAATTGGGTGATGCCAATATTATCGCGGTGAAAACCGGTATCGACACCGTGGCGGATTTTCGTCGTAAGGACATGGCACTCGGCGGGCAAGGCGCTCCTCTTGTACCAGCTTTCCACAAAAGTATCTTCGCGATGCAAGACTCGACAACCGTGGTTTTAAACATCGGTGGTATTGCCAATGTTTCCGTTTTGCACCCACAGCAACCGGTGATTGGTTACGATACTGGGCCTGGTAATTTGTTGATGGATGCCTGGTGTGAGAAGCATACGACGCAAGGGTTCGATAAAGACGCACAATTTGCACTGCAAGGTACAGTCAATCCGGTACTGCTCAATCAATTACTTCAAGAGCCTTATTTAACACGCGCAGCACCCAAAAGTACCGGCCGCGAACTATTCAATATCAACTGGTTACAATCCCAACTGACAGGGCATTCACTCTCTGCAGAAGATGTTCAGCGCACATTATGTGAATACTCCGCCGTCACCATCGCCAGTGAAGTAGAGAAATTTACTTACGGCACATCTCCGCTACTGCTGGTTTGTGGTGGCGGAGCGAGAAACCCACTGTTGATGCAACGCTTAAGCGAATTAATGCCTCAATGGCAAGTGACCACAACCAACGAAAAAGGCGTTGATGGCGACTATATGGAAGCAATGGCGTTTGCCTGGTTAGCTCAGCGCCATATTCACGGTTTGCCGAGCAATTTACCGGAAGTCACCGGAGCAAGCCGACTGGCTTCACTCGGTGTACTGTATTCAAAAAATTAATAATGAAGGCTTAATTATGACAAACGACGCACTTATTGCCGCTTTATCACAGCTCGTTTCTGAAGGTCGTAACCCAGAAACAATGGATATCGACTTGCTGCCTTCACTGGATATTGTTCAGCGCATTAATCAGCAAGACAAACTGGTTCCTCTTGCCGTAGAAAAGGTCCTTCCTGAGATAGCATTGGCGGTCGATAAGATTACAGCAGCATTTAAAGCGGGCGGCAGGCTGGTTTATATGGGTGCTGGTACCAGTGGTCGTTTAGGCGTTTTGGATGCATCAGAGTGCCCGCCAACGTTTGGGGTATCAGACAAAATGGTCATTGGCTTAATAGCAGGCGGACCAAAAGCTATTCTCAAAGCGAAAGAAGGTGCTGAAGATTCTCCTTTGCTCGGCGAGCAAGATTTAAAGAATATCAACTTCAATAAAAGTGATGTGGTTGTCGGCATCGCAGCAAGTGGCAGAACGCCTTATGTGATTGGTGGATTAGAGTATGCCAATGAGATTGGCGCAACAACAGTAGCACTGTCTTGTAACCCTGACTCTCCTATTGCCGATATCGCTGACATTGCAATCAGTCCAGTCGTCGGCCCCGAGGCATTAACAGGCTCGACCCGCCTGAAGTCAGGAACGGCACAGAAACTGGTGCTGAACATGCTGACAACAGCAAGCATGATCCGCATTGGTAAGAGCTACCAAAACTTAATGGTGGATGTGAAAGCCACCAATGACAAACTGGTCGCACGCGCCGCTCGTATCGTGATGCAAGCGACGGACTGCAGTAAAGATCAGGCAACTGCCGTGCTCAAACAAACAGACTATGAGGTAAAATTGGCGATCTTAATGATCCTGACCGATCTTGATATCGACTCCGCTCGCCAGCAGCTGGCGCATCAGGATGGCTTCCTGCGTAAAGCGGTAGAAAACCACCAGCCGAAATAATCACAAACAGGTAAGCATAAAAAAGGTGACTTCGTGTCACCTTTACTCGTCTATTTAACGTTGATTAATCTTCATAGAGCCATTCATCAAACTGGCGATTGAGCTCATTATTCGCTTTACGTTTAATATGTTCGGGGTCGGTGGCGTTTTTGACGTTTTCCACTTTATTGGTGTACTTGCTCGTCGCTTTCTTGGCCTCACGTTTGGCCTGATTCTGTACGTAGGTGCCACTGGTGATCTCTTCGATATCACGCTTAGTGTTATCAAGCGTATTAGTAATATGGCTTTTGCTATGCTCGTATTTACGTTTAGCTTTAATGGTATCCTTTAGCGCATTAGATGCACTGGCGGTCAGCGGCAATAAAACTAAGGTGAGCAGGAGGTACTTTTTCATCGTCGGAATCACTCTGAATTAAAATTCAATGGCAAAAGTAGACCAAACAAACCCTCCCCATTTGTCAGAAGATTAACAAGTCAGACTGTCGTCTTGATTATGAAACTGCGTTAGTTACTGTATTCGTTCCAGCCACGCTGCCATTCCATTCGGAATTTTTGGGCTTGTTTCGTCCCTTCGCACACCCCTTCGTAATACTGACCAGATAGTCCAATCTGATACGCAAAATCAGGGTTACAGTATTCAGACAAACCTTCGAGATAACCTTGGTCGTAATCTCCTTGTTTTACATTGCCCATGGCGCTTAGCTCTTTCACTGTGCGTGATGTATGACCCGCGATGCCATCCTGATAACCGATTTGATACCAGTCGCCTGACTGAGCGAGATCTTCTGTAGTAGCGGAACACCCTGCCAGTAAAGCCAGCGCTAACCCTAACGTTGCCTTTTTCATATTTCCCCTTAACTCTTTGTTTTAAAAATTTGTTTTCAAAATAAGCTTACCACTAAATTCTCACTTTGACCGTTTATCTGCGTATTTAACCCCTGACAGTGGTAACCACCGCTAACCATGAAATCAGAACCACTCATCCCATCCAAATACCATTCACGGCTAAGAGCAACCACTGAACACTGCCCAAAACCACTCAAAGGCCATATCGACCACTCGTAGTCCTATTCGACCACTTACCGACTAAGCGAATGCAATTAACAAAAGCAGCCCTTAACATGCATCCTGAAATTAAAACAATTACCCTATCCTACTAACCAAGGACAATAGTTATGATGTGGTTTCTAACCTGTGTCGCAGCCCTAATCGGCGGATACTTCATCTACGGCGCTTTCGTCGAGAAAATTTTCGGCATCAATGAAAAACGCCAAACGCCTGCTCACACTAAAGCAGATGGTGTTGACTATGTTCCAATGTCAACCAAGAAAGTTTACCTAGTTCAGCTACTTAACATCGCTGGCGTAGGTCCTATCTTTGGCCCAATCATGGGTGCGCTATACGGCCCAGCGGCAATGTTATGGATTGTTATCGGCTGTATTTTTGCTGGCGCGGTACACGATTACTTCTCAGGTATGCTATCTGTTCGTAACGGCGGTGCTTCTGTACCAACCATTACTGGACGTTACCTAGGGAATGGCGCAAAACACTTTATGAACATTTTTGCCATTGTCTTACTGCTTCTTGTAGGTGTTGTATTCGTATCAGCACCAGCTGGCATGATCACAAACCTAATCAACGATCAAACAAGCCTAAACGTAAGCATGACTACAATGGTTATCGCAATCTTTGCGTACTACATCATTGCGACTATCGTTCCTGTTGATAAGATCATCGGCCGTTTCTACCCACTATTTGGCGCACTACTAATTTTCATGTCTGTTGGCCTGATGACTGCTGTAGCATTCTCTAGCGAGCACACGGTAATGGGTGACTTCCAAGTTTCAGACATGTTCAGCAACCTAAACCCGAATGACATGCCTCTATGGCCAGCACTGTTCATCACTATCGCATGTGGTGCAATCTCTGGCTTCCACGCGACTCAGTCTCCACTGATGGCGCGTTGTATGGAAAACGAGAAAAACGGTCGCTTCGTATTCTACGGTGCAATGATCGGTGAAGGTGTTATCGCACTAATCTGGTGTGCTATCGCACTGTCTTTCTTCGGCTCTCTAGACGCACTGTCAGAAGCAGTGAAGAACGGCGGCCCTGGTAACGTAGTTTACAGCGCATCATTTGGTCTACTAGGTGTGTTCGGCGGTATCATCGCGTTCCTAGGTGTGGTTATCCTACCTATTACTTCAGGTGACACAGCGTTCCGTTCAAGCCGTCTGATCCTTGCTGAATACTTCAACATGGAACAGAAAACACTGCGCAACCGTCTACTAATGGCGCTTCCACTGTTCGTTATCGGTGGTATCCTGACTCAAGTTGACTTCGGTATCATCTGGCGTTACTTCGGTTTCGCAAACCAAACTACAGCAGTAATGATGCTTTGGACTGCGTCGGCTTACCTACTACGTCACAACAAACTGCACTGGATTACTACTATCCCTGCAATGTTCATGACAACGGTGTGTGTAACGTTCATTCTGAACAACAGCTCACTAGGTTTCGGTCTGCCAATGCAAGTGTCGACTATCGCGGGTATCATCTTCTCACTAGTTGTTACGGGTTACGTTATCAAAACCTCTAAAGGTAAAGGCGAAACTGAACTGGCTGACGAAGAGAAACCACAAGCGGTATCTGAAACTGCTTAATATCAGCGCATTTTCATCGACTGATTAAGTTAGAGAGCCTGCCCGATGCAGGCTCTTTTTGTTTTATACCCAAGTGACTTCAACATACTGGCTTAGAGCCTTGTCGCTGAACCAAGCATCTTGAGGTTACTTAGGTATACAATAACAACATTGATTTCAGGTTAGGTTCGCTATGGAACTGGTTATTTCTCTATTACAGCAAATGTGTGTTTACTTAGTACTGGCGTACATGCTGAGTAAAACACCCATTATATTGCCTCTGTTGAGCATCTCTTCTCGCTTAAGCCACCGCTTAATTTGTTACGTACTTTTCTCGGGCTTCTGTATTCTCGGCACCTATTTTGGTCTGCATATTAACGATGCAATTGCCAATACTCGTGCTATCGGTGCAGTCATGGGCGGGCTATTTGGTGGCCCCGTGGTTGGTTTCGCGGTAGGACTTACTGGTGGTATTCACCGCTACACACTCGGTGGTTTTACCGATCTGGCTTGTGCAATCTCAACCACGGCTGAAGGGGTTATCGGTGGCCTGCTTCACGTATACCTAATCAAACGCAACAAAGGTGCCCTGCTATTTAACCCAAGCGTCGTGTTCAGCGTGACTTTTGTGGCTGAAGTTGTACAAATGATCTTACTGCTCGCGGTCGCAAAACCGTTCGACCAGGCTTATGAACTGGTATCAGCGATTGCTGCTCCGATGATCATTGCCAACTCGTTTGGTGCTGCTCTGTTCATGAGCATTCTTCAAGACCGAAAAACCATTTTTGAAAAGTACTCGGCAACCTTTTCACGCCGAGCGTTAACCATTGCCGACCGCTCAGTGGGCATTTTAAGTAACGGTTTTAACACTGAAAACGCAGAAAAAATCGCCCGTATTATTTATGAAGAGACAAAAGTAGGCGCGGTCGCGATTACCGATCAGGAGAAAATCCTCGCCTTTGTTGGTATCGGTGATGATCACCACAAACCCAACACCCCGATTTCATCGCAAAGTACCTTAGACTCGATGGAAAAGAACGACATTATTTATCTGGATGGCTCCGAGCGCCCTTATCAGTGCTCCATTGCGAAAGACTGTAAACTGGGTTCAGCGCTTATTATTCCACTTAGAGCGGGCAAGGAAGTAATCGGTACTATCAAACTCTACGAGCCGAAGCGAAAACTGTTTTCGACGGCAAACATGTCGATGGCAGAAGGGATTGCACAACTGTTATCCAGCCAGATTTTATATGGAGATTATCAGCAACAACAAACCTTATTAGCTCAGGCAGAAATCAAATTGCTGCACGCGCAGGTTAATCCACATTTCTTGTTTAATGCGCTCAATACCATCAGCGCGATTACACGACGTGACCCGGATAAAGCTCGAGAACTGATCCAAAACTTATCGCACTTCTTCCGCAGTAACTTAAAACAGAACATCAACACGGTAACGCTAAAAGAAGAGCTTGCTCATGTGAATTCTTACCTGAGTATTGAAAAGGCTCGTTTTACTGACCGACTCGAAGTCGAGATAGATATTGAACCAGAATTACTGGACATCAAGTTACCAAGCTTTACACTTCAGCCTTTGGTAGAAAATGCCATTAAACACGGCGTCTCTAATATGCTGGAAGGCGGCAAGGTGAGAATATACAGCCAAGCGCATCCACAAGGTCATCTGATTACCGTGGAAGACAATGCAGGCAGTTTTGAGCCACCTAAAGACAACCACTCTGGTTTAGGTATGGAGATTGTCGACAAACGTCTCACAAATCAGTTTGGGCGTGATTCAGCGCTAAAAATTGCGTGCGAGAAGCATCAATTTACTAAAATGAGTTTTATTATTCCCACAACTTCGTAAAGGTCAGTCGCAATACTACAAGGTAAGAATGGATGTTAACCGCACTCGTCATTGATGATGAACAATTTGCTCGTGAAGAATTGGCCGAATTGTTGTCCGAAACAGGCCAGGTAGAGGTGATAGGTGATGCCTCCAACGCCATTCTTGGCCTGAAGAAAATCAATGAGCTTAAACCAGATGTGGTGTTCCTGGATATTCAAATGCCACAAGTCACGGGCATTGAGCTGCTTGGTATGCTTGATCCGGAAACCATGCCCTACGTGGTCTTTGTGACCGCTTATGACCAGTATGCGATTCAGGCTTTTGAAGACAACGCGTTTGATTATTTGCTGAAACCCGTCGATCCAGAGCGACTCAACAAAACAGTGAAGCGTCTGCATAAGACCATTAGCCAGTCGACACTGACTCAACAGCTCTCCGCGATAACGCCTGATACGTTAGACCAAATACCTTGTATTGGTCACAACCGCATAGTGATCATGGCAACTGACACAGTGGAATGCGCCTATAGTGATATCAGCGGTGTACACGTTCGCTCAATTAACCAAACTGCCAGTACGCAGTTAACACTGAAAACAATTGAAGAAAAAACGCCACTGGTGCGATGTCACCGTCAGTACCTGGTCAGTATCAAAGCGATTAGCGAAATAAAATTATTAGAAAATGGCTTAGCGGAAATCATCACTAAAACTGGCTTTGAGATCCCAGTGAGTCGTCGCTATCTGAAAGTACTCAAAGAGATGCTCGGTATCAGCCATTAAGCACCAAGCTATTTAATCAAAAAAGGCGACCCTGAGGTCGCCTTTTGCCTATTCGAAAACTGGATATCAGTCTACTTGCTTGATTTGCAGCTCTTTTGGTACTTCAAAGAACATGTTCTCTTCGCGGCCTAAAACCTCATCCACAGCGCGCGCACCGACCATCTCTTTAATACGCTCAAGGATTTGGTTAACCAGTTCCTCGGGCGCTGAAGCACCAGCAGTAACACCGACTTTCGTTTTGCCATCAAACCATTCAGGTTTAATGTCTTCAGGGCAATCCGTCAAATAGCCCGGTGTACCCAGTTTCTCTGCTAGCTCTTTTAGACGGGTCGAATTTGATGAGTTCTTCGAACCAACAACGACCATCACATCCACTTCACTTGCCATTTCTCGAACGGCATCCTGACGGTTTTGAGTCGCGTAGCAGATGTCGTCTTTTCGCGGCCCCTGAATATCAGGAAATACGCGGCGCAGCTCTTCAATCACGTCTGCCGTCTCATCAACGGAAAGCGTGGTTTGGCTTACGTAATGCAGATCGGAAGGATCTTTAACAATCGCTTTTAGCTTCTCTACATCAGCAGGTGTTTCCACTAAGTACATACCGCCAGTTTCACTCGCGTACTGACCCATCGTGCCTTCCACTTCAGGGTGACCGGCGTGGCCGATCAGTACTACTTCCATATTACGACGGCTGGCGCGAGCCACTTCCATATGAACTTTAGTCACCAACGGACACGTTGCATCAAACACAGTAAGGTCACGTTGTTTGGCTTCTTGGCGAACCGCTTGCGATACACCATGAGCAGAAAAAATCACAATGTTGTTATCAGGCACTTCATGCAACTCTTCTACGAAGATCGCACCACGTTGTTTTAGCCCTTCAACGACAAAACGGTTGTGCACCACTTCATGACGGACATAAATCGGTGGCTGATACATTTCAAGCGCACGCTCTACGATGCTAATCGCACGGTCAACGCCAGCACAAAAACCGCGTGGGTTAGCTAATAGGATTTTCATTTCATTGCTCATGGAAGTTATCTTTACTTGGGTTCGCTATTCTACTGACAAAATCTCAACTTCGAAAGTCACGTCTTGCCCTGCCAGAGGATGGTTGAAGTCAACCGTTACTGAATCACCAGCAATTTCAGTGATGATACCTGGGATTTCCATACCATCAGGGCCACTAAATGCCATGATGGTACCCACTTCCACTTCTGCGTCACCGACAAATTTGGTGCGATCCATGTGGTGGATATGATCTGGGTTTGGCATACCAAACGCATCTTCCGCTTTTAGTTCAATCGCTTTTTGCTCACCAGACTGCAGGCCAACCAGACATTGTTCAAAGTTTTCGCTCAGGCTACCATCACCCATTACAAATTTAGCGGGCTTACCCATGTTATGGGTGCTGTCTGCAACTGAACCATCTTTCATTTTAATGGTGAAGTGTAGAGTTACTACAGATTCTTTAGTAATTGTTGTCACGTTACTGCTTCCTTTTTCTTGGATAATACCAATCCACGGTAAACAACTGGTCACTTATTTACTGTGATCGGTTTAAGCGCTTTTCACTTTATTTATTAAGATGCGCCAGTTTGCGCTCCAACATAATAAAAAGCGCCGCTCGAATCAACGGGCGACGCTTAGGGTTATTTTAATATTGTCGGCAAGCGTTACTTCTCAGCATCTTTTTTACGAAAACCATCAAGAATGATCATCGCAGCACCTATACAGATCGCCATGTCTGCAAGGTTGAATGCTGGCCAATGGTAATTACCCCAGTAGAAATCTAGATAATCAACCACAAAGCCATGAATCACTCGGTCGAAGACATTGCCTACCGCGCCACCAATAATCATGGCATACGCAATATTATTCCACTTTTCATTCGCTGGTAACTTGCTCATCCAGTAGGTCAACAGACCTGACACGATGAAGGCAATGCCAGTGAAAAACCAACGTTGCCAGCCAGCTTGATCACTCAAGAAGCTAAATGCTGCACCATAGTTGTGGACATATAGAAGGTTAAAGAAAGGCAAAATTTCAATGCGGTTTGCCCAACCGAACCCCATGTTGTTCATCACAACGTACTTGATGCCAATATCAGCTAAAAAAATCACAATCGCCAGCCATAGCCAACGTACACCAGATTGCTTTAATGGAATATGACTCATTTCTATCCCTATCTCAATCAACTAACCCATTGCACTCAGACCATCCCCTAAATAGAGAACGAGTACGATAAGGAACCTAATCCGTCATTAATACCAAAGAGTTTTAATTCGCTGGTTATCCTCTTGCAAGGATAATGCGAAATTGGGCAATAAAAATAACCCCAGTAGATACTGGGGCTATAAAATTGTGAAAAAGTTCAGTCGTTACTTTGCTAATTATGCAAACTTACGTACTTCGCCTTCACCTTCAACGTTCGATACACAACGACCACAGATTTTCTCGTGACCAGCGATTGTGCCTACGTCTGGAGTGTGGTGCCAACAACGGTCACATTTCTCAGACTCTGTTGCTTTCACTTCAACGAACAGGCCTTCGATATCTGTCGCTTGTGCTGCGTCTGACTTCTCGCTTAGTGGCTTCACTGTTGCTGCAGAAGTTAGTAGTACGAAACGTAGTTCATCGTCCAGCTTATTGATTTTCGCTTCTAGCGCGTCATCAGCAAACAGCGTCAACTCAGCTTGCAGTGCACCACCGATGGTTTTCTCTGCACGTGCTGCTTCTAGCAGTTTGTTCACCGCACCACGAACTTTCTGGATTTCAGTCCAGAAGTCGTTGTTTAGCTCTTCACCTTCATTCAGACCAAACAAGCCTTCGTACCATTCATCGCAAAGTACAAACTTCTCACGCTTACCTGGCATTTCGTTCCAGATTTCGTCAGCAGTAAACGACATGATAGGCGCCATCCAGCGAACCAAAGCTTCTACGATGTAGTAAAGCGCAGTCTGACAGCTACGTTGCGCATGACCGCCACGTTTTGCTGTGTACTGACGGTCTTTAATAACGTCTAGGTAGAAAGAACCCATTTCGATTGAACAGAAGTGCATTAGACGCTGCATTACCGCATGCGTGTTGTACTCGCCGTATGCTTTTACGATCTCTTCTTGAGCAGCAAGTGCACGACCTACAGCCCAACGATCCAACGCAACCATCTCTTCTGCAGGAACGATGTCTGTTTCTGGGTTAAAGCCGTTTAGGTTAGCAAGGAAGAAACGTGACGTGTTACGGATACGACGGTACGCATCTGCACTACGTTTTAGGATTTCATCAGAAACTGCAACTTCACCAGTGTAGTCTGTAGAAGCAACCCATAGACGCAGGATATCTGCACCTAGCTTGTTAGTTACGTCTTTTGGCGCAACAACGTTACCGATAGATTTCGACATCTTGCGGCCGTGGCCATCAACAACGAAACCGTGAGTCAGTACTTGTTTGTACGGCGCTTCGTCTTTCATCGCGATAGATGAAATCAGAGAAGACTGGAACCAACCACGGTGTTGGTCAGAACCTTCTAGGTATAGGTCAGCACTGTGGCCGTTGTACTCTTCACGAGCATCAACAACTGAGAAGTGCGTAACACCAGAGTCAAACCAAACGTCTAGCGTATCCAGTACTTTTTCGTACTGCTCTGCTTCGTCGCCTAATAGTTCTGCTGCGTCTACATCCCACCATGCCTGGATGCCTTTTTCTTCAACCAGCTTCGCTACTTTTTCGATCAGTTCAAGCGTGTTTGGATGAAGTTCTGCTGTCTCTTTATGTACAAACAGAGCGATTGGCACACCCCAGGTACGTTGACGAGAGATACACCACTCAGGGCGGCCTTCAATCATACCTTCAATACGGCTTTGACCCCATTCAGGCATCCATTGCACGCCTTTGATTGCTTCTAGTGCTTTTGCACGTAGACCAGCCTGGTCCATAGAAACGAACCACTGAGGTGTTGCACGGAAAATGATTGGAGTCTTATGACGCCAGCAGTGTGGGTAGCTGTGCTCGTAAGCGTGGTGATGTAGTAGCGCGCCTTTTTCTTTTAGCGTTTCAACCACAGCATCGTTCGCTTTAAATACGTGCTGGCCAGCAAATAGCTCAGTGTCCGGCAGGTAAACGCCGTTTGAGCCCACTGGGTTTGCTACTTCTAGGTCGTATTTTTGACCAACTGCGAAGTCTTCTTGACCGTGGCCAGGCGCAGTGTGAACAACACCCGTACCTGAGTCAGTTGTAACGTGATCGCCAAGGATCGCCGGTACAGTGAAATCGTAGAATGGGTGTTGGAACTGAGAAAGCTCTAGATCCGCACCTTTAGCAAAGCCAAGGTTGTGGAAATGCTCGATACCAGCTCGATCCATGACATCTTTCGCAAGTTCAGCGGCAACGATGATACGCTCAGGGTTGTCACCTTCAACTTGGATTAGCACGTACTCAAGATCATCACGTAGACATACAGCGCGGTTTGCTGGCAGAGTCCAAGGTGTTGTCGTCCAGATAACAATAGAGATGTCACCTTTACCTTCATGACCTTCAGTCAGCTCAAACTTAGATAAAAGTGCCGCTTCGTCCGCAGTTTTAAAACGTACGTCGATAGACGGAGAAACTTTATCTTTGTATTCCACTTCTGCTTCAGCAAGAGCAGAACCACAATCTGTACACCAGTGAACCGGTTTGAAACCTTTTAGCAGGTGACCTTTGCTCGCGATTTTACCAAGCGCACGAATGATGTTCGCTTCAGTATCAAAATCCATAGTGCGGTATGGTTTATCCCACTCACCCAAGATACCAAGACGCTTGAAGCTCTCTTTTTGACCTTCAACCTGGCCTGCTGCGTATTCACGACATTTTTCGCGGAATTCAGCTGCAGTCACTTTTTGGCCTGGTTTGCCCACTTTCTTCTCTACCATCAATTCGATAGGTAGACCGTGGCAGTCCCAGCCTGGGATGTAAGGTGCGTCAAAACCTGAAAGTGTTTTGGATTTAATAATAATGTCTTTAAGAATCTTGTTTAGTGCGTGACCAATGTGAATGTCACCATTTGCGTAAGGAGGGCCATCGTGCAGTACGAATGACTTTTTGCCTTTCTTAGCTTTACGGATTTCACCGTAAAGATCTTCTTTGTACCAACGCTTAAGCATTTCTGGCTCACGATTGGCCAGGTTGCCGCGCATTGGAAACCCTGTTTCAGGTAAGTTCAGGGTATCTTTATACTCACTCATCGATTCTTAATTCCGTTATATTGGGCGAAAATTAGACATTATGTTGAACGGTGGAATAAACCGCTCAACTCTTAAGCTGACGCAGCCACACCCTTGCTGCTTCAGCATCCAATTCGATTTGTTGTTTAAGTGCTTCAAACGACTCAAACTTTTGCTCATCTCGAAGTTTGTGCAAAAGTTCCACTTCTAATTGCTTGCCATACAAATTGGCATGAAAGTCAAATAAGTGTACTTCTAACTGTTGGCGAACGCCATTTACCGTTGGTCTTTGGCCAATGTTAGCCACGCCATCAATTGGCTTATCACCAATGCCTAGCGCTTGAACAACATAGACTCCGGATACCGGAGATACACAGCGTTTCAAAGGAATATTCGCTGTAGGAAAACCAATGGTTCTGCCTAGCTTTCTTCCATGAGAAACACGACCGCTGATGCTGTAATTTCTTCCCAGCATCTCATGTGCGGAATGCAAATCATCACGAGCCAGGGCTTCCCGAATAGCGGTACTGCTCACTCGTAATCGTTGTAAACAAAAGCTTTGGGTACTGACGACTTCAAAGCCGTACTTTTCCCCAGCTTCCTGCAACATGGCAAAGCTCCCGCTGCGGCCTTTACCAAAGCAGAAGTCATCACCAACGACAAGAAACTTAACACCCAATCGCTCTACCAACAAGTCACGGATAAACTCTTCCGCCGTCAAGCTGGCAAAATGTCGATTAAAATTGACACACAGCAATCGATCAATGTCTAGTTTACTTAACTGGACAAACTTATCGCGCAGTCGTGTCAACCTTGCTGGTGCCTTGCCTTTAGCAAACAGCTCCATTGGTTGAGGTTCAAAGGTCATCACAACCGAAGGTAACGAAAGTTCCTTTGCCTGTTCAGACACTTGTTGCAACACTTGCTGATGTCCTCTGTGGACACCATCGAAATTGCCAATAGTCAGAACACACCCATAGTGACGCGATGTGATATTGTGAATGCCTCTGATCAGTTCCATTG
Organism: Vibrio natriegens NBRC 15636 = ATCC 14048 = DSM 759; assembly: GCF_035621455.1. Lineage (NCBI taxonomy): Bacteria > Pseudomonadati > Pseudomonadota > Gammaproteobacteria > Vibrionales > Vibrionaceae > Vibrio > Vibrio natriegens. Next base: position 535,757 of record NZ_CP141822.1, on the reverse strand, counting down.
GATACTGCTTTTTGCCTCTGTTTTTACTTTGCACTGTGTGAAACTGACGGATTATATACTAATCACCCTTACTCTGTCCCAGCTTTTAGGTCTTTTAAGCGCACACCTGTTAAAAATAGAACGACAAGGTAAACCGCCGCTCCCAACGCGATCAACATTCCTAACACACCGCTACGGTATGCAAAACTCCACTCGAGCCAGACAGACATATCTTCCAATTGCCACAAAATCGCTGCAACCATCGCAGCCCCGGCAATCACCAAGCGTATAATAAAGAAGACAGTGCGCTTAGTTATCTGATAAACCTCAGCTAAGTGCAAACCTCGGTATAGCAGCACCATATTGACGAGAGCAGATAACGCGGTTGCGATAGCCAAACCAACATAGCCATAGAAATAAGCGAAAATGGCATTAAATACCATGTTCGTCACCATAGCTATGATGCCGTATTTCACCGGCGTTTTAGTATCCTGACGCGAGTAGTAGCCCGGTGCGAGTACCTTGATCAACATAAAGTTCAGTAAGCCAGATGCGTAGGCTAACAGAGAAAGTGAAGCTTGGTGTACGTCCTGCGGCGAAAACTCACCACGCATAAATAGCACCATCAGCATTGGTTTCGCCAACACCATCAACCCCAACATGGCTGGAATACCGAGTAGCGTAACCATGCGTACACCCCAGTCCATGGTATGAGCAAATCCTTCGCTGTGGGCATCAACGTGCTTACGAGAAAGTGCCGGTAGAATCACGGTTGCAATAGCAATACCAAAGAGCCCAAGAGGAAACTCCAGCAAGCGATCTGAGTAATACAGCCAGCTGATTGACCCTGTCTGGAGAAAACTGGCAATAAAGGTATCAAACAATAAGTTGATCTGGCTGACTGAAACACCAAACAAAGCAGGGATCATCAAGGTACGTATCTTTACTACCCCCGGATCGCGCCAACCCCATTTAGGTTTGACCATCACGCCTGCTTTAATAAGGAAAGGAATTTGAAACAGGAACTGAACTAAGCCACCTAAGAAAACACCAATCGCAAGGCCAATCTCAGGCTGTGACATCTGCGGCGAAATAAACCAAGCCGACAGTATGATCATGACGTTCAAAAATACGGGGGTAAATGACGAAACGGCAAACTTACCGAGTGTATTGAGGATCGCGCCAGACAGTGCGACGAAAGTAATGAACCATAAATATGGGAACGTAATTTTGAGCATCATACTAGCGAGCTCAAACTTTTCGGCAGATGGCCCGCCGTTCATCCAATCTAAAAACCAGCCGAAGCCGAATAGTGCGGTGACGACGCCAGAGCCAAGTACGCCAAGCAGGGTCACTACCGAAACGATGACCCCGAGAGTCCCCGCGGCTCGGGCGATGAGCTCCCGTGTTTTGTCCATATCGCCTTGAGCATGGCTTTCGGTTAGTACTGGTACAAATGCTTGAGAAAATGCACCTTCTGCAAACAAACGACGTAAGAAGTTTGGAATTTTATTAGCAAAGAAAAAGACGTCTGCGCTTGCTCCTGCCCCCATTAAATTCGCCACTACCACATCACGGACTAAGCCTAAAACGCGCGAAATAAGAGTCATAGCACTGACGATCATGCCTGACTTGAGTAGTCGTTTACTCACTGTAACCTCGGAATATCACTATAAGACAGCCAACCCTATACCGTTAAGCTTGTGGAGGCTCTAAATAGACGTCAAAAATTTATCCACCTATTGTTAGTTCTGAGTGGATAATTATTAGCATTGGTATAAAAATGCTGTTAGAATCCCCGCCATCTTAACCGCGATGACCTCTCTTACCAAAACTTGTTTTGGTTTAGAACGGTTTTTGCACAAATCATTTGACATTTAAGCGCAAATGAGGGATATTCCTCGCCCTTAAATTGTCACAGAACTAAGTTTTTGGGAGTTAGACCCTTGGCAAATAGTAAATCTGCTAAGAAGCGCGCTATCCAAGCTGAGAAACGTCGTCAGCACAATGCTAGCCGTCGCTCAATGATGCGTACTTACATGAAGAAAACTGTTGCTGCTATCGAAGCAGGCGACAAAGAAGCTGCAACTGCTGCATTCGCTGTAGTTACACCTATCCTAGACCGCATGGCAACTAAAGGCCTTATTCACAAGAATAAAGCAGCTCGCCATAAGTCTCGTTTCACTGCACAAATCAAAGCTCTTTAATAGAGTCCTGATTTTAAAGTGAAGAAAAAACCGACTTTATGTCGGTTTTTTTATATCTGAAATTCGTCAAAATCGATATCAAGATAAAAAAAGCTGGCACTGCCAGCTTTTCTTTTTCTGATGACCAATCTAGTGGCTTCTCAACGCTGCCAGACTGAAATCACCATGTCACATTCTTTAATCAAAATGATTAATTGGCACAGTATAGGCCGTGAAGCGTTTTGATCAGTGTTTTGACCTCGTCACTCTTCAAGGTGTAATACACCGTTTGCGCTTCTTTTCTTGTTGCCACTAACTCATCACGTCGTAGCCAAGCAAGGTGCTGTGACAACGCCGACTGGCTCAGCTCCAATTTTGCACACAGCTCTCCAACAGAAAGCTCTTGGTTATGCAGCATACAAAGAATTTGTAAGCGTCTTTCGTTCGCCATCGCTTTAAGCAATACGACAGCTTTAGCGGAGTTTTTCTCCATGTCTTGTAAATTCATGTGTTGGACCTCTAGCTACAACTTACTCATTCCAACTCGGGCTAGCTAGTTGTGATACAAAAATTTTCTCGTGACATCCAGATAAATAATCAGAGTCTCAATATTGATAACTTTAACCTAGGTTCTCGATTACAGGTAAAGCTAGTAAGTCTTAACCACCAGCGTTCATTCACCCTATCTCGATACGCCATTTGCACGTTCAAAAAACCAGTCGAAGTTATTTAAGTCTCATTTAGATTTAGGTTTATATTTTTGTCGATAGTAATCTATTTATTTGCGCAACGATACGTGTTTATTCAAACATTTGGCTAAAATCAGCGTCACAAACATTCTTTACTGCGGGATGCTGGATCATCCGCTCCGCAAAAATAACATAATACTCTTCTTTTAAATCATCCACATGACCGATTAGTTGTAACTTTCGGTCGTCTTCAATTTCGGACATGTACATGGTCGGAGCCAGAAATATCACATCATCATGGTATCGTGCGAAGGCCTTCATCAAGGCAACATCGTCAAACTCACCTAAAATATCAGGCTGTAAACCTTGTCGGTCAAACCACTGAATGACTTTGCGCCCCATTGCTGTACGACTTGCTGGTATCAACAGTTTTTTCTGTTCCAATATTTCGGGGAAATTCACCTCTCCAATTTCAAACGAGGCAAAGAAACTCATGCGGCTTTCCCCGAGTTTCTTACTATAGAGGCCTGGGCTTTGAGTTGAGTCGACCGGGCAGTCAGATAAGATCATATCCAGTTTGTGTTGAGATAATCTTTCTAATAAGAGTTCATGGGTCGATTCATAACAGCGCAGATGGATACTGTTATCTTCAGGAACGGTTGTCATGAGTACTTTACTAACCAGACGCTTTGACAATGCATCAGCCACACCGACCTCAAACAAAATATTGGAGTGCTGGCTATAATTCACGATATCTAGCATCTCATAGCTCAAACCGAACATTCGGTCGGCGTATTTAAACACCAGCTGACCTAATTCTGTGGGCTCAACGGTTCGCCCATTGCGCTTTGTCAGCTTCCCTTTCATTCGCTCTTCGAACGCTTTAATTTGTCCGGTCACCGTTTGCGGTGTGAGGAAGAGCGCATCTGCTGCTTTAGTAACAGAGCCTTGTTTACAGACCATCCAGAAGTAGTAAAGATGATTATAATTTAGATGTGACATACCCATTTCCCGAAATGATGGTGATGTTTTTATATCAAATGTGACAGGGATAGACAATTAACTCGGCAAAACCGACAAAATAATCATTTAAACTCAGGTTTTACCGAATATGTAATATTCACATTGTCATAAAACTTGCGATAAAACCCATTTTTACGAAATTAGCCCCGCATAACGCCACCAGAAATCAAAAATAAAAACCATTTAAAAACAGCAACTTAAAATAACAAAAACAACCACAAACTTGCAACTGTCAAAAATGACAATAAAAAATCCAAACCGCCATCAATCTGTAATATTACTGAAATATTTCTTCTCTAACATCGCCCTCAGTTTCAACTAAAGACCAAGAAAGAACTGAAAGGTCACGGAGAAAATTATGATGAACCAAGCTACTTCAACAGCGGCGCCGATCTCGAGTACGACTCGCTGGTTACGCTGGGCTAACTTGGCATTCATGCTATACCTGCTTCTTCTAGCAGTATCGATGGTTGGTAGCGGCTTTAAATGGGCCACTGGCGATCAAGCAAAAGTACTGTTTGAATTTGCATCGCACCCTGTAGCTGGTCTTATGATCGGTCTGGTAGCGACAGCCCTAATCCAATCTTCTAGTACTGTAACTTCTATTATTGTGGGCTTAGTTGCGGGCGGTTTGCCTGTAGAGACGGCGATTCCTATGGTAATGGGTGCCAACATTGGTACAACGGTTACTAATACTCTTGTTTCTCTAGGTCACGTTCGTTGTAAAGAAGAGTTCAAGCGTGCATTTGCTAGTGCAACCATCCATGACTTCTTCAACTTACTTGCTGTGGCGATTTTCCTTCCTTTGGAAATGATGTTCGGCATCTTAGAGAAGATTTCTCATTGGCTTGTTTCGCCGTTACTTGCAACTGGCGACATGAGCATTAAAGGCTTTAACTTCATTAAACCAATGACGAAACCTGTTGTGAGTGCAATCAAAGAGCCTCTTTCAACATTCGGTGACACAGTTGGTGGCGTGATGCTTATCATCCTTGGTATTGCAACTATCTTCGTTGCTATCACTGTGATGGGTAAACTGATGAAGAGCCTAATGGTTGGCCGAGCTCGTGACATTCTTAAGAACGCAATTGGTCGTGGTCCAATCCACGGTATCCTTTCTGGTTCTATCGTTACTGTTCTTGTGCAATCATCTTCAACAACCACGAGTTTGATGGTTCCACTAGTGGGTACTGGCGTGCTAAAAGTACGTGATATCTACCCATTTACACTAGGTGCTAACATTGGTACATGTATCACAGCTCTACTGGCAGCAACGGCTGTATCTGGTGAGTTCGCAGTATTTGCACTACAAATCGCTCTGGTACACCTAGTATTCAATATTGCAGCAACGCTACTTATCTTCGGTATTCCGTTCCTACGTGAACTACCACTGAAAGGCGCTGAAATGATTTCAGAGATGGCAATTAAGAACAAAGCCGTTGTTGGTGGCTACTTGATGTCTGTATTCATTATTTTGCCAGGTGCGATTCTTGCTCTGACTGCATAATAATAACGAATTACCATCGCTTTACTTTAGGCTCCACATTGTGGAGCCTTTTTTGTATCCGCCATTTTCACAAGTATTGTTCAATGTTAAAGAGGATGAACAACAAATATTTGTTGTTCAAGTCACGTGCCTGGTGATAATTTGAGCCTTACCACTCGAATCAATCACGATGACGGTTGGTGTTGCCTTTACACGGAGTTAAACAGTATGGCTCAAGCTCACGAATCGATTTCCAGCCAGCTATTAGCAATAGACGAACAACTAACCCAATTGGTTAGTGATATTGATATCCTCAGTAGCGTAAACCCTCTCAATTACGCATTAGAAAGAGAAAGCTTCATCAACAACAAGTATTCTCAAGAGCCTAACTTTGAATACCAAAAGACGCCTCTTATCACCCACCAATCCAAACGTCTTTTGTATGAGTTACCATTAGAAAATATCAAGGATACACAACTGCAAAAACTTTATGCGGACGTGATTCAATCCTATGCCGATAAGCTTGATCAGGTAGATACCATTGGTACCCAAGATTTTCTGTATAACTCGTTGCGTTACTACGGTGAGCCTAGTGCAAAGGATATCGCCAATGCACACTTCATCTTGCACTTACCAACGGAAGAAGAAAGCCAGCCAGAGCATGACAGCCATTCCATCGCTCAGTTCATGGGGAGCTTTGCAGATAGACATGGCTATGATTGTGAAATACAGGTGCTTGATGGCATGCTAGCAAATGCCCTTGTTTCTGGCTTACGCGTAAAAATAAACAGTGCTGCATACATCACGACTGACGAGCTAGAAGCATTGGCTCATCACGAGATGGGGGTTCATTTACTGACAACCATTAACGGCCGTAGACAACCACTTAACGTCTTAAGTTTAGGTTGCCCTGCCAATACCAATACGCAGGAAGGTTTAGCGATTTTATGTGAGTACCTTTCCGGGCACTTTAGCATCAAGCGATTACGTACACTGGCTCTTCGTGTGTTAGCGGTTGAATCAATGATCAAAGAACGTGATTTCCGCCAAACCTTCAGGCTGCTTAAAGAGCAATACCATACTTCCGATACACAAGCCTTCACGATTACCGCTCGTGTTTACCGCGGTGGTGGCCTGACAAAAGACTACTTATACCTACGTGGGTTTCGAGAAGTGCTCAACGCTTACGATAATCTGGGGAACGATTTCTCATTACTCTTGTGTGGTAAAACAGAGCTGAAATACTTCGATATGATTCGCTCACTGGTTAACAAAGGCATCTTTGCCCAACCAGAATTCATCAGCCCTGCACTGTCTCATCCTCAGCAAACTGACCCAATACACCGGTATATAGTCAGCGCGCTAAAATAATTGCCGTAAACGAAAAAAAGCTCCATTCGGAGCTTTTTCATCTTATGACCAACAGAGCAGACTACACAGAGAATGGGTAGCGAATTGCGTCATGATATTCGTAACCTTCGACCCAGAAGTCATCCAGCGTGACCCAAGTTTCCAAATCTTCCAGAGATTTGATTTCAGGATTGATGTGGAAAGTTGGTGCTTTAAGTGGTTCACGTTTTAGTTGCACATCACGCATCAACTCCAGCTGATCTTCATAAATATGTGCATTCACAATCTTATGATACGCCTGACCCGGCTTCTTACCGGTAATTTGCGCCATGATAGCCAGGAAAACATAAACCTGAACCATGTTGAAGTTCAGCCCCAACGGCACATCACATGAACGTTGTGTGCTGTTGAGGTACAACGTGTCACCGAGAAGTGAAAAGTGATGGCTGTACATACATGGACGTAAACAACCCATGTGAAATTCACCAGGGTTGTAAAAGTTAAGGATCTCACCACGGTCGTCTACGCCGCGCGTTAAATCATCAACAATCTTACGCAGTTGGTCAATGTGGCCGCCATCAGGCTTAGCCCATGCACGACCTTGAACGCCGTATACACGGCCCATGTCGTCTTCACCTTTACGGTAAGGGTTATTCAGCCATGCGTCATTCTGGTTAGCATTTGCATCCCAGGTTTTGGTGCCCAATTTGCGAAAGTCTTCTGCGTTGTCATAACCACGGATGTAACCCAGTAGCTCAGCAACAGCCGCTTTCCAGAAGCTTTTACGTGTCGTCACTAAAGGAAATTGGTTGTTCGCAACATCGTAGGTCAAATCCGCGTTGATCACCGTCAGACAACGCTTGCCTGTACGCTCATTTTCAACCCAAACACCTTGGTCAACGATACGCTGACACAAATCTAAATACTGTTTCACACCAATACCTTACTTCGTTTTAATTGGAGCTTTATCTTGGTAAAGACCACGTTTGTACGCCCAAACCATCATCAGGATTCCCAGCACGATCATCGGCGTAGACAGGATTTGTCCCATCGAAATAAAGTCACCAAACAGACCAAGCTGAGCATCCGGTTCACGTACAAACTCTACTAGGAAGCGGAATGTACCATATCCAGCTAAAAATAGCCCTGATACTGAACCGAGAGGACGCGGCTTTTTGATAAACCAGTTCAAAATGAAGAAGAGAACCACGCCTTCCAGCGCCATTTCATACAACTGGGAAGGGTGACGAGGCAGAGGACCACCGTTCGGGAAGATAATCGCCCAAGGCACATCGGTGACACGCCCCCACAGCTCACTGTTCATGAAGTTACCCAGACGCCCCATTCCCAAACCAAACGGCACAAGTGGAGCAATAAAATCGGCCACACCAAAGAAAGTACGGCCGTTTTTGCGTGCGTACCAGAACATTGCGGTAATCACGCCGAGTAAGCCGCCATGGAATGACATGCCACCCGTCCAGACTTTAAACAGGTATAAAGGATCAGCCAGGAACAACTCAAAATTGTAGAAAATCACGTAACCTACTCGGCCACCAATCACTACGCCGAGAAAGCCCGCAAACAATAGATCGGACACCTGCTCTCTCGTCCAGCCACTGTTCGGTTTATCAGCACGGCGGTTCGCCAGCCATAAGGCAAAGATAAAGCCAACCAGATACATTAAGCCGTACCAGCGGATTGAGACAGGACCAATAGAGATTAAAACCGGATCAATATTGGGAAATTCGATGAATCCCTGAGACATAAATCATTCTCTTCTTAATACAAATAAAACGGATAAAATTTACAGTAACATGGTCGCCGCAATGATAATCAAAAATACGGCAAAAACTCTTTTTAATACTGCTGTAGGAAGACGGGTCGCCAGCTTCGCGCCAACTTTGGTGGTGAGCATAGAGGTCATGGCAATCGCTAATAAAGCCGGAAGATAAACATACCCAATACTGTACGCAGGTAAATTCTCAGCTTTGTAGCCGTGCAAGATAAAACCGATCATACCTGAAATAGCGATGACGCAGCCGCACACCGAAGACGAGCCCACCGCTTTTCGCATTTCAACACCATGTTTGTTGAGGAAAGGAACGGACAGTGAACCACCACCAATCCCAGCCAAACTGGACACGACACCAATGCCAGCGCCATACATTACGGTAACCGGGCTGCTCGGCATGGGTTTAGATTTCAGTACTTTTATTGAGCGGAACATTTGTACTGCAAGAAGCAGCACAATCACACCAAAGAGCTTTGGCAAATAATGCGTGGGAATTAATTCAGCTAAACTGGCACCGACAAAACCACCAATTACCACTCCCGGCATCAACCACTTGACCACAAACATATCGACATTACCGAGTTTGAGATGATGCATGGCCGATGAGCCAGAGGTAATAATAATGCTCGCCAGTGAGGTTGCCAGCGCAATATGCATACTCAGCTCAGGCGAAATACCTGCAAAAGGAAGAAGATACAGCAAGGCAGGTACCACAATTAACCCGCCGCCGATACCTAACAGACCCGCCATGACACCGACAAACGCGCCCAATGCCAGCAATAACAAAAATAAAGAGACAGTCACGATTACCTACTACTTTTTGCCTGCCCTAATAAAGCCAGCGAATCCTTGTTGGATAAAGAAATCATGCATCATTTGATGAATTTCTTCTCCATATGAAAGTGTCATAGCTTGTTCCGCTAATTTTTTAAGTTCTTCTTGTTGGCTGTGACGAATCAAATACTTAACCTTAGCGACGTTAGACGTGTTCATGCTCAGACATGTATAGCCCAAGCCCAATAACAAGAGCGAACCAAACGGATCACCAGCTAACTCACCACAGATGCAAACCGGTACGTGATATTGCTGACAAACGTCATGAATCTGCTTTAGCGCCAGCAACACGGCTGGGTGCATGGATTCATAGACATCAGAAACACGGGAATTGTTCCGGTCCACGGCTAATAAATACTGTGTTAAGTCGTTGGTACCCACTGAAACGAAATCAACGCGATGCGCGATGGTCGGTAACAAATACACCATCGATGGCACTTCGATCATAACCCCGACTTTCGGTGCCTGAATACGATCATCAATCAACACGGCTTCAGTATATGCCTGATTAATTAAAGTAATCGCATCATCCAACTCTTTCACACCAGAGACCATTGGCAACAAAATACTTAAGTTACCGCTATCAGCGCTTGCTCTTAACATCGCGCGTAACTGGATAAGAAAAATATCCGGGTGATCTAAGGTAAAGCGAATACCGCGCCAACCTAAAAATGGGTTGTCTTCATCGATCGGTAAATACGGCAGTGGTTTATCCCCACCGATATCTAATGTACGCATTACCACACGCTGATGTGCGTAACTGTTTAGTATCGCTTTGTATTGATGATACTGCTCATCTTCAGATGGAAAGTGATGCTGAAGTAAAAATGCAATTTCAGTTCGATATAACCCTACCCCATCCACACCTGTGTTGATCGCAATATTGCTGTCCGCGCTGAGACCCGCATTGAGCATCACTTCAATCTGGTGGTTATCTTGCGTAATCGCAGGTAGTGCGAGATCTTTGTTCACCATTGCGGCGAGCTCAGTCTCTTCGCTGACTAAACTGCGGTATTCACGTAATAACTGACGGTTTGGCTCGAGGAAAATCTCTCCGGTATAACCATCAACAATGCCCAACTTACCATTGACCACTTCTGTGTTGATGTTTGCGCCCATAACAGCAGGCACACCTAGTGCGCGAGATAGAATCGCCGCGTGAGAGTTTGCTCCCCCTTCTAGCGAAACCACCGCCAATAAGTGTTCTTTAGGAACCGACGCAAGTAAGGTTGCAGTAAGCTCATTCGCCACCATAATGACTGGTCGGTCAATGGCAGAATTCTCTTGTTCACTATTGTGCAAGAAATAAAGCAATCTTTGGCCCAACTCTCTAATGTCCTGCGCTCGCTCGCGCATATACACATCAGACATTCGGGCAAATCGATTTGAATACGACTCCACCACTTGGCGCAATGCCCAATCAGCTCTGTCGCCTTTCTCAATTTGTTTCTTGAGATCACCGCGCAACATCGGATCGTTCAACAAGTGAGTAAACAAATCGAAGATAGCTAACGCGTCTTTATTGATTTCACTATCCAGCTTCTTACGCATTCGGCGGAAGTCATTTAAGGCGCCTTCGATCGCCACCAGCAAGAGTTCATATTCTCGCTCTTTGTCTAACGTAGAGGCAGGAAAAACATCGGACAAGCTAGGTTGAGTATTATCAAACCAGAACTCGCCAATCGCCACGCCAGTAGACGCTGGTACGCCTTTAAGAACAGTAGGTTTAGAAGCTAACTGCCAATGGCCAAGACTTTGCGCATGAGCAATCAATACCGCTAACTGAGCGGAGAGCGTCACGAGGAATGACTCTTCCATCTCGCTGAACAAACGCGGCGTTTTCTGTTGAATAACTAAAACACCCAGAACTTGTTTGCGATGGATAATAGGAGTGGCTAGGAAGGAGTGGAAAATTTGTTCTCCGAGCTGAGGGAAAAATTTAAACTCGGGATGTTTAGACGCTTCAGCAAGGTTGAGCGGCTCAGCGCTACGTTTTACTAACCCGACCAAGCCTTCATTGAAGTTGATATGGATGCTATCACCTTCAAAAGTCAGGCCTTGAGTTGCCATTAACTCAAGGCGCTGCATCTCTTCATTAGCAAGATAAATAGTACAACACTCTGTGCGAAGGGCAGCACAAGTCTCTTTAACCAATATATCGAGAGCCAGATGGACATCGTCGACTCTGGAGACTTTTTCAACTATTTCCCTTAGCTGGCTGAGCATGACTATCCTCTACGTTGCTTTTTTCTTTTCCCTTTCGCTTTTCTTTCTCGAAAAGGCATGGCTAAAGAAGCAAACTCTTTCATTGCTCGACGGTATACGTCTCGCTTGAAAGAAACAACTTGCCTAACCGGGTACCAATAACTTACCCACCGCCAACCATCAAATTCAGGGGATTTCCCACGTTGCATATTAATGCGAGATTCATCGCATTCCAATCGCAACAGAAACCATTTCTGTTTTTGGCCGATACAAACAGGCTTGGAGTCCCAACGCACCAGTCGCTTTGGTAGCTTATATCTTAACCAATGACGACTTGTTGCAATGATTTTAACGTCTTTTTTCGTTAAACCGACTTCTTCATATAACTCCCTGAACATTGCTTGCTCAGGTGTTTCACCTTCGTCAATTCCACCTTGTGGAAATTGCCATGAGTGTTGCCCGTATCGTTTAGCCCAGAAGACCTGACCATGGTTATTACATATCACAATACCAACATTCAGTCGGTAACCATCGCCATCTATCACTGGCTAACCTCTATGAATAATTTTTTATTACCGTGATTTTTCCACATATCCCCATGACTAGCAAACTTACTGATGTGATATGAGCAAGATTTATTACTTTTCCACCATCATTGGATATCTTTTAGCCATAAAATACTTTATCAACACAAGAGTGAGACATTGCCCACATTTATTCACCTTTTCTGTGAATAACTTTGTGAAGAATTCGATAGCAAAAAGTATTTCTGTTCAAAACATTCGCAAACCACTTGGTTAATATTAATGACAACTGAAAATAAATATTTGATTAATATCACTTTAAACCCAAACTCGATGATTAAATGATCAAAAATCAACTGATGATCTTTTCATCAAAAACAGATCGGTTAAAGATCCACCAACCTGCAATTTATCCACACTTATCCAGCGTAGCTTCACGACATCCTAATAAAATCAAGCCTAAAAACCGTTTAAAACCCCTGTTAATTCATCCAGCACCGGCTTAGATCCAATCACTACCCCATCTACCTGTGGATAAGTTATGAATTGATCATTCTTAATCCACCTCGATGAAATCTTAAACAGTGCTTTTTTGCGGAATTTGTTAAACTGTATGTTTTGAAATAATCCCCATTCATTATGAAACCAGAACCACAAACAGAATCAGAGCTTATGGAGCGTGCTCACGATATCGCCGGTCTCAGCTTTGCGGAACTTGCAGCAGAAGCCGATATGATCGTTCCTGAGAATTTAAAGAGGGACAAAGGCTGGGTGGGTCAGTTACTTGAATGGCATTTAGGCGCACCAGCGGGCAGTAAACCCCAACAAGACTTTTCCAAACTGGGGATCGAACTCAAAAGTATTCCAATTGGTTATTCAGGCAGACCGTTAGAAACCACGTTCGTCTGTGTCGCCCCCCTAACTGGCGTGCAAGGCCTGACATGGGAAACAAGCCACGTACGAAACAAGCTCTCTCGTGTACTTTGGGTGCCCGTTGAAGGAGAGCGAGAAATTCCTCTTGCTGAGCGTCGTGTCGGCAGCCCTCTGATTTGGTCGCCCGATGAAGAAGAAGAGCGCATTTTACGTTGCGACTGGGAAGAATTGATGGAAATGATCGTACTGGGCAAATTTGATCAAATATCCGCCAGACACGGAGAGGCACTGCATCTGAGACCAAAAGCCGCCAATGCCAAAGCACAAACAGAAGCTTACAGCTCAAATGGCAAGCCGATAAAAACTCTGCCCCGAGGTTTCTACCTAAGAACACAATTTACCGAGCAGATTTTGTTGAAGCACTACATCAACGCCCAATCGGAGTAAGGCAGCTTACCGACATTTAGTGTGTGATGAGTGACAATTCAATATCACAATATGAAGCGACCTCATCACTGCCGCACTCGTCGTACGCATTGTGCAACCTCAAATATGCTTTGTCGAACCCCAACCTGAGCAGCTCTTCTTTCACCAATTCTAACGATCCGAAATGAATAGGTTCTTCGCCATCTTTGATCGGTTCCAGTTGGTGTTTGTATTCCACTGCTAGCAAATAGTCAGAGACATCAGAGCAACCTATCACAAAGACCTTAGGCATTTTATAGCTGTCTTTGTGCTGACCATGTAACCACATGTCCAATTGATGCTTCTGCATGATTCACCTCCTTTACCACTTGCTCTAAGTGTAGTTACGGTATGAATAGCTTTCGAGTCATCGATATGGTTAAACGTAAATCATTTGCGAGAGCGCCTAAAAATCCCCTATATTGGAAGAACTTATTAAGTCGGTAACTCAAGGAAGTGAAATGCAATACACCAAACTACCGCACTCATCGCTCGAGATAAGTAAGATTTGTCTTGGGACCATGACGTTCGGAGAACAAAATACAGAAAAAGAAGCGTTTGAGCAGCTCGACTTTGCCCTGGATCATGGGGTGAACTTCATCGATACCGCTGAGATGTACCCTGTGCCACCACAAGCATCGACACAAGGACTGACCGAACAATACATTGGAAATTGGCTAGCAAAATCAGGCAAACGAGAAAAAGTCGTACTGGCAACAAAAGTCGCCGGACCGAGAAGCGTTCCCTATATTCGCGACAACATGAGCCTGAATCGTCGTAATATTCACGATGCCATTGATACAAGCCTGGAACGACTACAAACGGATTACGTTGATCTATACCAATTGCACTGGCCACAACGTCAAACTAACTGCTTCGGACAACTGAATTACCCTTACCCAGACAAACAAGAAGAAGTGACCTTAATCGAAACACTAGAAGCATTAACCGAGCTGGTCAATGCGGGTAAGGTTCGCTATATCGGCGTATCAAATGAAACACCTTGGGGCGTAATGTCGTTGCTACGCTTAGCAGAAAAGCACGACTTGCCACGTATCGTATCCATTCAAAACCCGTATAACTTACTCAACCGCAGCTTTGAAGTGGGCTTATCCGAAATTAGCCACTACGAAGGCGTCCAACTACTGGCCTATTCCCCTCTCGCATTTGGTTGCCTGAGCGGTAAATATCTCAACGGAGCGAAACCAGAAGGCGCCCGCTGTACTAAATGGGAGCGCTTTGCTCGTTACTTTACGCCTCAGGGCCTCAAAGCAACCGAAGCGTATGTGAATCTGGCGAGAGAGCACGGTTTAGATCCGGCTCAAATGGCTCTGGCCTTCGTTAATCAGCGTCCGTTTGTCGCTTCAAATATTATTGGTGCCACTAACCTAGATCAGCTAAAAGCCAACATTGATAGTATTGATCTCCAACTCAGTGAAGAGCTGCTAACTGAAATTCAAACCATAGGCACCACTTATTCCAACCCTTGTCCATAAATGCAAACAGGCTGACCATAAAGGTCAGCCTGTTTCGTTCTATTTGGATTAACTCTTTCAAAGTTCTGTATTTATAGCGTGCCGAACTTACGTCTCATAGATAGCAACAGACAAAGCCCAACACGCTATAAATTACGTCGGTATTCGCGCAGTTAAAACACGACGAAGATGACGAACTCGACGCTCAACCATAACAGTGTCAGGAACACTTACGCGTGTAGAGCGACCTTCAGGATCCATACCAATATCCTTCAATAAGTGCACATTAGTCCACGGAATATCATGAGCAGAGCGGCGAACTTTGCGTTGCCATTCCTTTTCTTCACGTCTTAAGTCTGCTTTCAAAAGTAGAGTGGCAAGTTTCAAGTAAATAGAGTGACGCATAATATTTTCTCCAAGTATCAATAGAGGTCGACTGGGAAAAATAGTGCGCAGAGAAACAGATTGAACTGTGGTACTAAACCGCCATTTTTCCGCAGCCTAGTAAAAAATAAGATAGGTTACGGGTTAATTTTTATCTCGTGAGCCAGTGGTAGTATTGGTATCTGCCGATTTTAGAGGTGTCGGTGCGATAGAAATACAATCAGCGCAAGTCATGGTGTTATCAACGTAATGTTTCATCTTGCGCCTCCTAGCTAAAAAATTAATCCGTTTATGAAGTGATATAACTCTTTGAGTTACGGTTAAATTGTAAGCTCTGGTGTTTATTTATCAAACAATTTTTGCCGTCTCGATAAAAAACAAATCAATAACCTGAAATCAAGTTGCATATGTTTTTTTGAATAACATATTCATCTAGGGAATATATAAATCATCGAATTTTATAAATCATAAATATAGAAAAACAAAAGCGACCATTGGCCGCTCTTGTTATTTCAATCTATTCCGAATCAATGAAGACATATGGCTTAGATAGTTTGGTCTGAAATTAAATTATGCTTGTTGAGAAGGCGGTACATGGTTGCACGCGAGACACCCAGCTCTTTAGCAGCATTCGACACTTGGCCTGAGTGCGACTCCAAAACTACAAGCAATGCATCACGTTCGCTCTTTTCGCGAATCGATTTCAGGCTTCGTTTGGAGTCATTGCGTTGAGGCAGATCTAAATGATGCTCGTCAATCACAACGCTGTCAGACATTAATACTGCACGTTTGACTTGATTCATTAGCTCGCGCACATTGCCAGGCCAGTAGTAACGCGTCAGAGCTTTTAGGGCATCTTCTGAGAAGCTTTTCGCTTGAGAGTTGTACTCTTTTGAAAACTCTTGCAAGTAGAAACGCGCCAATAACGCAATGTCGCTGGCACGCTCTTTAAGGCTAGGAACACTAATTCGCAACACGTTAATGTAGTGATAAAGCTCTTCGTTGAAGTCACCGTTAATCAGCGCTTTCTCTACATCAGATGAGTTCGCCGCAAGAATACGAACGTTAACACTTTTCACACCGTCAGCGGTTTCGACAGTGCCTTCTTGCAAAAATCTCAACAAATTCATTTGTTGTTGCTTAGAGATGGTAAGCACGTCATTAAAAAGAACGGTACCACCATCAGCCTGTTCCAGTAAGCTTGGACCTATTGAACTGTTCGCTGCCATACCAAACACTTCCGCTTGGAATCTCTGCTCGTTCAAAGCTCGGCAATTAATCGACATAAACGGTTTGTGAGAACGGGAAGAGACCTTATGAATCGCTCGGGCGACCGCTTCTTTTCCGGTACCGCTTTCTCCAGAAATAAGGATACTGACGTCTGTTGGACCAATACGCTTCACCTGATCTCTCAAACGTTTCATTGGGATTGATTCTCCCAACAGGCCCATATCAAGACTGTTACCAAAACTTGGCCACACTTTCTTTTCTAATTTCAGCATACCAAGCTGGTGACCGATGGTGCTTAATAGTTGCGCGTCAGGAATTGGAGCAGTGAAGAAGTCGATACAAAAGTTGACGATAAACTGGCAGATCGTATCAGCACCCAGCTGAGACTCTCTGATGAATGCCAGCCAACGCACGTGCTTATGAGAGCTCACCAAATTAGCCAAACCGTTTAAGCTGAACTCATCATGGCTAAGGTCTACGATACCAATACAGGGACCAATATCTTCCAACAACGCATTAGCTTTACGTAAATCACCTACCTGGTGACACTTCCAGCCAACTTGCTCTAATACTGATAACCAAGGCTCATACGTGCCGCCAACGACGACAAGCGACCCCGGAATGGAATCCATCTTAAACTGCCCAGCCATTCTCTAACCCTTATTATTTATTGTTGATAAAATATTTGTGAAAAGCCCATCTGTGCGAACGGGTAACATTATCGAGACTCCGATCGCTCAAGTCTGTCTCAATATTAAGACTATGCAATAGATTGAGTTTTGGCGAATGTTTATTTGCATATCCTATAAAGAATTTAATGCAATTGTCTGAATTGGTTTAAATTAAAGGCAAAAAAAAACCACCCTAAGGTGGTTTTTATTTTATTTCTCAATCAATTACGCTTGTGGGCGCATCGCTGGGAATAAAATCACGTCACGAATGGTGTGCGTGTTAGTAAATAGCATTGCCAGACGGTCGATACCGATACCTTGACCAGCTGTTGGCGGAAGGCCGTGCTCAAGTGCAGTGATGTAGTCTGCATCGTAGAACATTGCTTCGTCATCGCCTGCGTCTTTCGCGTCAACTTGTGCTTTAAAGCGCGCGTCTTGGTCTTCAGCATCGTTAAGCTCAGAGAAACCGTTCGCCACTTCACGACCACCGATAAAGAACTCGAAACGGTCAGTGAAGAATGGGTTGTCATCGCTACGACGTGCCAGTGGAGAAATATCCGCTGGGTAGCCAGTGATGAAAGTCGGTTGAATCAGTTGAGGCTCAGCCGTTTCACCAAAAATTTCTTCAAGAAGCTGACCACATGTCCAGAATGTTTCCACTTCAACGTGTACTGATTTCGCAATCGCAACCATCTTCTCACGGTCTTGTAGATCCGCTTCTGTTAGTGCTTGGATTTCTGCATGCTCAGGGTTGTAGTGTTTGATTGCTTCAAACATGCTCATGCGAGCGTAAGTACCGCCAAATTCAACAGTCTCTTCGCCGTAAGGCATTGATGTAGAACCCAGAACTTCCATCGCCACTGTGCTTAGCATCTCTTCAGTCAGATCCATCAGATCTTTGTAGTCAGCGTAAGCTTGGTAGAATTCCATCATTGTGAATTCTGGGTTGTGACGAGGAGACAGACCTTCGTTACGGAAGTTACGGTTGATTTCGAATACACGATCAAAACCACCTACAACCAGACGCTTCAGGTACAGCTCAGGAGCAACACGTAGGAACATGTCGATGTCCAGAGCGTTGTGGTGAGTGATGAATGGACGCGCAGTCGCACCACCAGGGATCACATGCATCATCGGCGTTTCCACTTCTAGGTAGCCTTTTGAGCTCATGAAGTTACGAATCGCAGACACTAGCTTAGAGCGAATGATGAACGCTTTACGTGAATCTTCGTTCACGATTAGATCTACGTAACGCTGACGGTAACGCATTTCCTGGTCAGTCAGACCGTGGAATTTTTCTGGTAGAGGACGCAGCGCTTTAGTTAGCAGTTCGTACTCTTCCATGTTTACGTATAGGTCGCCTTTACCAGACTTGTGTAGGGCACCTTTCACACCGATGATGTCACCGATGTCTAAACCTTGGTATTTAGCTTTAAGCTCTTTCTGTACGTCTTTTGCAGCGTACGCTTGAATACGGCCAGAAGTCTCTTGAATTACTAGGAAAGGACCACGCTTAGCCATGATACGGCCAGCGATTGCAACAACGTGGTTAAGCTCTTCTAGCTCTTCCTTAGTCTTCTCACCGAACTCTTTTTGAAGGTCGCCCGCTAGTGCGTCACGACGGAAGTCGTTTGGGTGGCCGTTTGCTTTGCAGCTCTTACGGATCTCGTCCAGTTTCGCGCGGCGTTCAGCAATCAGCTTGTTTTCTTCTTGTACGTTGTCGTTTTGAACAGCATCAGTCATTTTTCGATGTATCCTGTTTCGATTTGAGTGTCGGTGAAAAGCTTAAAGACCTGACTTCAGGCTAGCTTCAATAAATTTGTCTAGGTCGCCGTCAAGAACCGCCTGAGTGTTACGGTTTTCAACGCCTGTGCGTAAATCTTTGATACGCGAGTCATCCAGTACGTAAGAACGGATCTGGCTGCCCCAACCGATGTCAGATTTCGCATCTTCATTTGCTTGCTTCTCGGCATTCTGTTTTTGAAGTTCAAGTTCAAACAGTTTTGCACGAAGCTGCTTCATTGCTTGATCTTTGTTCTTATGCTGAGAACGGTCATTCTGACACTGAACCACAGTGTTGGTTGGAACGTGCGTAATACGTACCGCAGATTCTGTGGTGTTAACGTGCTGACCACCCGCACCAGACGCTCGGTAAACGTCGATACGTAGATCGGACGGGTTAATGTCGATATCAATGTTGTCATCAATCTCTGGGTAAACAAACGCAGAAGCAAATGATGTATGACGACGGCCGCCTGAATCAAATGGCGATTTACGAACCAAACGGTGAACGCCCGTTTCTGTGCGTAACCAACCGTAAGCGTACTCACCAGAGATACGAACCGTTGCTGACTTCAGACCCGCAACTTCACCTTCAGATACTTCGATCACTTCCGCTTTAAAGCCTTTTGCTTCAGCCCAACGTAAGTACATACGTAGCATCATGTTGGTCCAGTCTTGAGCTTCTGTACCGCCCGAGCCAGCTTGCAAGTCGATGTAACAATCAGAGCTGTCGTGATCGCCTGCGAACATACGACGGAACTCAAGCTGCTCTAGCTTCTCTTCTAGCTCAGCAAGTTCTGGTTCGATTTCGTCAAACGTTTCTTGATCTTCTTCTTCAACCGCAAGCTCCAGAAGACCTTCAACATCTTCCACACCTTGCTCAAGTTGATCAATGGTTTCAACAACCGCTTCTAGCGATGCACGCTCTTTACCTAGTGCTTGCGCACGTTCAGGCTCGTTCCATACATCTGGTTGTTCTAGTTCTGCGTTTACTTCTTCTAGACGCTCTTTCTTAGCGTCATAGTCAAAGATACCCCCTCAGGACATTTGTGCGCTCAGACACGTCCTGTAGACGGTTTTTAATTGGATTGATTTCAAACATGTTTACTCAACATTTTAGAATAGAATTTAACCGAGGAATTCTACTGAAAAATGTGACGGAGATACAGGAAAATTTCGAATGGAAAGGCAGATTAAGTCAAGAAAAAGTACGGTCCCGCGCGTAAAGGAGACCGTACTCGATATCTGAGAAGAACTTAGTTCTTACTTAGCTTCAATGTGATCAATCATAAGTTGCAGAGATTGATTTCCACGGAATTCGTTCACATCCAATTTGTATGCTAAACGCACCGTTTTTACCGACGCATCCGGCCAGCGACGCAAATCGACATTGAACGCGATTCCATCAATCATCACGTTGGTTGGATGACCTTTATGCAGTGGCTCTAACATTAATTTCAGGTGTTTTTCTCCCACCAACTTTTGATGTAATACCTTAAACTCACCATCAAAAACCGGTTCAGGGAACGCCTGTCCAAACGGGCCACCAGCGCGCAGAAGCTCAGCAACATGCATCGAAAATTCTTCCGGCTTAAGTTCGCCGTCCGAAAGGATCACGCCTTTTAACGCGGCGTCATCAAGCTCTTTCTTAACCACTTCATCGAATAAACGGCTAAAGCGCTCAAAATCCTGTTCTTTAATGGTTAATCCAGCCGCCATCGCATGGCCACCGAACTTGATGATCAACCCCGGATTTTGTGTATCGATAAAATCGAGCGCATCACGCATGTGCAGACCAGGGATCGAACGGCAAGACCCTTTGATCGTCCCTTCACCACCGTCGGCAAAGGCAATCACTGGGCGATGGAATTTTTCTTTAATACGCGAGGCAAGAATACCAATCACACCCTGATGCCAGTCGCGCTGAAACAGAGCCAAGCCATAAGGTAACTCACTGTTTTCACCAAACTGCAGGCGCTCACAAAAGGCCATGGCCTCCTGCTTCATTCCTTCTTCGATCTCTTTACGGGTTTGGTTGAGGCCATCAAGTTCACTGGCCATTCGGCGTGCGGCATGGATGTTGTTACACATCAGCAGCTCGACCCCGAAAGACATGTCGTCCAAACGACCTGCCGCGTTAATCCGCGGGCCAAGAGCAAATCCAAAATCCGACGCAACCAGACGACGGGCGTCGCGTTTAGCCACTTCAATCAGCGCTTGAATTCCCGGACGAGCTTTACCAGCACGAATACGTTGCAGGCCTTGATGAACCAGAATACGGTTATTCTCATCCAGTGGCACAACATCCGCCACCGTGCCTAATGCAACAAGATCAATCAGTTCCATCAGTTTAGGCTCTTGCATCCCTTGCTCGGCAAACCAGTTCAGTTTGCGCATGTGAACGCACAGCGCCATCATCAGATAGAACGCAACTCCAACCCCAGCCAAAGCTTTAGATGGGAACGCGCAGCTTTCCAAGTTTGGGTTGACCATAGCATCCACGTCAGGAAGAACTTGCCCTGGCAAGTGGTGGTCAGTGACGAGTACCGTGATGCCATTTTCTTTGGCATAGCGAACCCCTTCAATCGAAGAGACGCCATTGTCCACGGTCATGATCATCTCAGCGCCAAGTTCCAGAGCTTGATCAACCACTTCCGGACTAAGGCCGTAACCGTCTTCAAAACGGTTTGGCACCAAGTAATCCACATTGGCACTGCCCAGCATTCGTAACGCCATCACTGACAATGCGGAACTGGTCGCGCCATCGGCATCAAAGTCCCCTACGACGATAATGCGCTTTTGTTCTTTAATAGCTTGGAACAAAAGTGCAACCGCCTGATCAATACCACCCAGTTTTTGATACGAGTGTAAACCACGTGCTGAGGTTTCCAGCTGTGCCATATCCGTGATGCCACGATTGATATAGATGCGCTTCAAAATCGGGGGGATGGAATCCGGCAGAAGGGAAAGATCCGGTTCCGGACGTCGTTGAATTTCTATCATGCTTGAAAAGAGCCAGCGGTGCGGCTGGCTCTGCTCCTAAAGGATTATTGTTGCTCTAAACGGTTTAGTAGATCAGCAGGAGGCAGATAGCCGCCTACCATTTCACCGCCAGGTAGGAAGATTGCTGGCGTACCAGAAATACCAAGCTGTCGACCTACATTGTAATGTGCCTGAACCGTTTCTTTACACTGATTCAAGTCCTTCGCAGGGTTGTCGAAAGTACGATTTACTTTCGCATTGTGGATAGCGGCTTTCGGATCATCTGCACACCAAATTGTTGCCATTTGATCAGCAACTGGCCCCGTCGCGCCTTGGCGTGGGTAAGCCATGTAGCGGACGGTAATACCTAAATCATTGTAGCCCTGCATTTGGTTATGCAGACGCACGCAGTAACCACATGTAATGTCGGTAAATACGGTCACTGCATACTTTTCATTATCAGCCTTGAACTCAATCATGCTGTCAGAAAATTCTGCAATCTTCGCAGCATTGAGTGGTGCCTGACGCTCGGCCAGCACATCTTTATAACCACCATTTTCATCAATCGCATACAAGGTGCCAGCGATGAAGTGATTGCCATCATTAGACGCGAATAAAATGCCACCATTGGTTTGGATTTCTAACAAACCTGTGACGTCTGATGGTTTGATATCCACAATCGATAAGCCAAGTTTTGAAAACTTTGCTTTTAATGCTGCTTCATCAAAGTGTTGTTGCGCCATTGGGGCAACTTGTTGTGCTGGAGTTTCCGTTTTAGCCTGACTTTCTTCCGCCCCACAAGCGGTAACAAAAAATGGTAAAGTCAGCAGAGTTAGTCGGCGTAATACGCTCATTAAAATCACCTTAAAAATACGTTCTTTCGTCCAATGAGAAGGGATGAATAAACCATCACTATGCTCTTGGGTGGTGTTGACTGTGGATCTGCTTCAGTCGTTCAGTCGCCACGTGAGTATAAATTTGCGTGGTCGATAAGTCACTATGCCCTAGTAGCATCTGTACGACCCTGAGATCTGCGCCATAGTTCAGTAAATGTGTTGCAAAAGCGTGACGTAACACATGCGGCGATAATTGATCGGTATCGATTCCCGCTATCACAGCATAGTATTTAATACGATGCCAGAACGTCTGACGAGTCATTTGCCGTGCGCGTTTACTTGGGAAAACCACATCCGAAGAGGTCTCTCCCAGCAGTGCTGGCCGACCTTGCTGAATAAAAGTTTCAATCCAGTCCACGGCGTTCTCACCCATCGGTACCAAGCGCTCTTTGCCGCCTTTACCCGTCACTCGGACCACGCCCTGACGCAAACTGACGTTTTCCATCGTCAGGCTTACCAGTTCAGTAACACGAAGCCCTGTCGCGTAAAGTAACTCTAACATCGCTTTATCGCGCAATTCTACCGGGTCATTAGGATCAGGCGCATCCAGCAAAGCATCGACTTGCTCTTCGCTGATATCTTTCGGTAAACGCTGCGGTAGTTTAGGGCTAACTAACAATGCACTTGGGTCATCGGCGCGTACTTTTTCGCGATGAAGATACTGAAACAGACGGCGAATCGCCGATAACATTCGTGCACGGGAAGTCTGTTTGTAATCTAAATCGACCAAGTAGCTTTGATACTCTTGAAGGCCAGCTAAGCTTATAAAATCGAGACGGTAACGCTGTTGCTCCATCCAGGTAAGAAGTTTAATTAGATCATTTCGGTATGAAGCTAGCGTGTTCTCAGACAGTCCTCGCTCCATCCACATCGCGTCTAAGAATTGCTCCACAAAAGCAAAATCTTGTTGATTGACAGGCAGCTGTGCTGTCATTCGCGCTTCCTTTTTTGTTTTTTTAATTAACCTCTGAGGGTAAGACAGCCCCTGTTTGAATACCATAAAAAAATAGCTTCGTGCGTTAATCTAACGATATTCGCTGCATTCGCAGGCAGTTTAAGGTTAAAATCCTCTATAACAGCAACATAAAATACGACGAATATAATGAAAATCGGACTCTTTTACGGCTCTACGACCTGCTATACCGAAATGGCAGCAGAGAAAATTCGTTCCATCATTGGAGAAGATCTTGTCGACATTCACAATGTGAAAGAGACACCGCTAGCTTTGATGGCTGACTACGATTTATTGCTCATTGGTATTTCTACCTGGGACTTTGGTGAAATCCAAGAGGACTGGAGTGCTATTTGGCAAGACATCGCAACGACGCCATTAAAAGGAAAAGTGGTCGCATTATTTGGTTTGGGCGATCAAGAAGGCTACGGTGAATGGTATCTGGATGCTATGGGTCTGCTCCATGATGAGCTGAAAGAAACTGGCGCACAATTTATTGGTTACTGGCCTAATGAAGGCTATGAATTCGAAGCCTCTAAAGCACTCACTGAAGATGGCAGCCAATTTGTAGGTCTGGCATTAGATGAAGATTCTCAGTACGACTTGAGTGACGAACGCATTGAGAAGTGGTGTGAACAAGTTCTAGTCGAATTCCACGATACGCTTTAATCGCTATTCGGTTTCCACGCCAAAAATAAAAAGCCCGATGAATCACTTCATCGGGCTTTTTGTTATTCGTCGTTATGTAAACTTACGCCGTTTCTTCTACCAGCTCATTCTGAGGCTTAGAAATGAAGAACATACAAATGATCGCAGCCAGCGTTGGCAGAACCCAACCCATACCGATTTCAAATAGAGGTAGCATGTTGAAAGCCGATACATCCATACCTGCTACTTTTGCTGCATCTAGTAACGCAAACAACAAAGAAACAAGCAGTACTGCGCGGTAAGCAAAGCGAGTGTTAGGCAGTTTGCTACGCACAAACGTTAACGCTACCAATGCAATTGCTACAGGGTACAGTGCGAACAACACTGGAACAGACAGAGAAATCAACTGCGCAAGACCAACGTTAGCAACCAACGCACACACAGAACCGTTAATCAGAACCCAGTGTTTGTAAGACAGCGACGTTTTAGAACTGAAGAAATCAGAACACGCAGAGATAAGACCGATCGCCGTAGTCAAACATGCCAGTAATACGATCACTGAAAGTACGATTTGACCGTAAGGACCAAACAGTGCCTGAACGTATTGGCTCAGAACCAAACCACCATTATCAGCACCCGCAGCTACTGTTGCACTGGTTGCGCCTAAGTAGAACAGCGAAATGTATACGAACGCCAGACCAGCAGCTGCAATACAGCCAGCAAAAATCAGGTATTTTGTTGTTGCCGCGCGCTCTGTAATGCCTTTACCACGAAGCGCATCCACCATCAGCATACCGAACATCAGTGACGCGAAGGTATCCATGGTGTTGTAACCTTCTAGGAAGCCTTTCGTTAGCGGTTGAGTTAAGTACTCGCCTGTTGCACCGATCATTTCACCTTGAGGATCAATAAATACTGCAAGAGCAAGAACAATCAAACCAAGGAACAGGACAGGAGTCAGCACCTTACCAATCAAGTCGATCAAACGTCCCTGGAACCATGAGAATAGCATCGCGACAACAAAGAACAGCACTGAGAATGCCGTCAGGTTTGTTTGAGACGCTTCAATAAAAAATGGTTTAACAGCCATTTCGTAGGCCACAAGGCCAGTACGAGGAGCCGCAAATGCAGGGCCAATAATAATGAAGATCAACGCTGCCATCACAACCGCTGCTTTTTTCGGTAGATCTTGCGTTAGATGATCCCAAGTTCCGCCAGCTACAGCGATAGCAACGATAGTAATAAGAGGTAGACCTACCGCTGTTAGCAAGAAACCGAACATCGCTGGCATTAGGTTTTCACCAGCCAATTGGCCAGCCAACGGTGGAAAGATGATGTTGCCAGCACCTAAAAAGAACGCAAACAGCATAAAGCCTACTGCGATAATATCTGTTAGTTTTAATGTCTGTTTCACAGATAACCCTTGTCTAAAAAATGTGTGAATGTTGTGTTATGCATCGACCACTTTTGGAGTCTTTGTTATTAACAAGTACTCGTGGTTCAATCTATAAAATAGCGCCGCATAATGACGAAAGAATCATCATTTGGCAACCTATGAGAAAAAAACACCATATTAATTTATATATAGAATTAAAAACCAGTTAATCTAACCAATATAAAACAAAAATCTAGAAATTTATCTCGATCAAACAACGATACAATTTACTAACCTACAACACAACAAACCACACAATTAATAAACATTAGATGAAAGAACTGAAATATAGAGCATATATAAAATAAACATGAATAACGAAAAACATAAAACTAAGAGCTTCAAGTTTAAGCAGTTTTTCATCGAAGGTGGTGAAAGTGGCATGCCGGTCAGTACAGATGGCGTGATGCTAGGAGCCTGGGTTGAAAGCCCTGAAGATGCTGAGATACTCGATATAGGCACAGGCACAGGTTTGTTGGCATTAATGTGTGCCCAACGCTTTAGCCGAGCGAAGATAACGGCCGTAGATATTGAAACCACAGCAATCGATGCCGCTCAGAAAAACTTTACTCACTCTCCATGGCAAGAGAGGTTATCTGTTTTTCATGCCGATGTGCTGACCTTCACACCATCTCAGTTATTCCAGCGAATCATTTGTAACCCACCCTATTTCAATAGTGGCGAGCAATCCAAACAGAGTCAGCGAGCGACAGCAAGACACACAGACTCTCTGCGCCATGACGCCTTGCTGCATCGTTGTTACCAACTGTTAGAAGAGGATGGAAAAGCCAGCTTTGTGTTACCTGTCACCGAAGGTGAGCAGTTTATCGAGTTAGCATTACAACAGGGCTGGTATTTATCTCGTCTTTGCCGTGTGCAGCCATCAGAGAGAAAGCCAGTTCATCGTGTGCTGTTTGAGTTAGCGAAGCAGCCTTGTGACACTAAAATATCTCACTTGATCATTCACTCATCAGACGGGTACAGCGACGATTTTGTCCAGCTAACCCGTGAGTTTTATCTTAAGATGTGAAATAACATGTGATCCTTATCACCAATCACTTTATAATGTGCGACCTTTTCGTATTTTAAGCTGTTGCGGCGAACCATTAACCAAGCCTTGCTTGTGGAGAACTCATTGTGATCAGAACCTTTGCTGAACTTGATCTAGACTCAAACTTACTTGATGCCATTGAAGAAATGGGCTTCGAACGCCCAACAAAAGTCCAGGCAGAAGCAATCCCACAAGCGTTGGATGGTCGTGACATTCTAGCGTCAGCACCGACTGGCACAGGTAAAACAGCAGCATTCGTATTGCCTGCTCTGCAATACCTGCAGGATTTTCCACGTCGTAAACCTGGACCTGCGCGTATCCTTATCCTAACTCCAACGCGTGAGTTGGCGATGCAGGTTGCGGATCAAGCCCGTGCGCTGGCGAAAAATACTAAGCTCAATATTTTTACCATCACCGGTGGTGTTCAGTACCAAGAGCACGCTGACATTCTTGCTACCACGCAAGACATCGTTGTTGCGACACCAGGTCGTCTGCGCGAATACATTGAAGCTGAACGCTTTGATTGCCGTGCGATTGAATGGTTAATCCTAGACGAAGCTGACCGCATGCTAGACATGGGCTTTGCGCCAACAGTCGATCGTCTATCGAACGAGTGTCGCTGGCGTAAGCAAACCCTTCTGTTTTCTGCAACATTAGAAGGCAGAGGCGTTGAAGGCTTTACTGCGGACCTGCTGAATGAACCTGCAGAGATCGATGCGAAGTCACCGCTACGCGAACGTAAGAAGATCGCACAGTGGTATCACCGAGCGGACGACGCAGAGCATAAACTCGCGCTACTCAAGCACATCATCACGGAGCAGGCAGAACGTACTATCGTATTCCTGAAAACGCGTGAACGTCTGGCTGAACTGCGTAGCCAGCTTGAAAGCGCACAGATTCCATGTTCATGGATCCAAGGCGAAATGCCACAAGATCGCCGTAATAACGCGATTGCACGTTTCCGTGATGGTACGGTTAACGTTCTACTCGCAACAGACGTTGCAGCTCGTGGTATCGACCTTCCTGATGTGTCACACGTGATCAACTACGACTTGCCACGTACAGCAGATGTTTACCTGCACCGAATTGGCCGTACCGCTCGTGCTGGAAAAAAAGGTAACGCTATCTCAATTGTAGAAGCGCACGACCAGCCGATGATGGATCGCGTCGCTCGTTACGTTAAAGAAGACATCAAAGAGCGTTTCATCAAAGAGATGCGTCCAAAACACAAAAAACCTGTGTTTAAGAAGAAAAAGAAAAAAGACGATAAGAAGAAAACTGCGAAAAAGAAAGTCGCTAAAAAGAAGTAAGCTTGTAAGTCTAAAATAGCGAAAGGGTTGGCAATGCCAACCCTTTTTTGTGTCCGGAGTTTGAGCTTAGTTCTGCTCTTCTCGTTTAAAGACCAGCTCAGTTGGCGTCGACTCTTCTTCAACAAAGTAGTAACCCGCCGTATCAAACTTGGTCAGGTCAGCCACACTCTCAATACGATTTTCGATAATGTAACGCGCCATCATGCCACGCGCTTTTTTCGCGTAGAAGCTGATCACTTTGTATTGGCCATTCTTACAATCTTTAAAAATTGGCGTAATAACCTGAGCGTCAAGGTTCTTAGGTTTCACCGCTTTAAAGTATTCATTTGATGCAAGGTTAATAAGCACATTGTCACCTTGCGCTGAAATCGCCTCATTAAGCTTGTCAGTGATGATATTGCCCCAGAACTGGTACAAGTTAGTGCCCTTGTCGTTCGCAAGCTTAGTACCCATTTCCAGACGGTATGGCTGCATCAAATCCAATGGCTTCAACAAACCGTAAAGGCCAGATAGCATACGCAGATGATCCTGAGCGTAATCAAAGTCAGCTTCAGACAAGGTTTCCGCTTCAAGACCCGTATAAACATCCCCTTTAAACGCGAGGATCGCCTGACGCGAGTTTTCAGTCGTGAAGGTTTCACTCCACTCTTGGAATCGCCCTACGTTCAGATCTGCAATTTTGTCGCTCACCTTCATTAACGACGCAACATCAGCAGGCGTCAATTTACGGCAAACTTCGATCAGCTCTTTGGAGAATTCAATTAACTCAGGTTGAGTAAACTTTTCCGTTGCTAACGGAGACTCATAATCCAGTGTCTTAGCAGGAGAAACTACGATAAGCATGACTTTGACTCTATCCTTTTAATTTTATATACCGTTAAGGGTACAAAAAAAGCCATGCATTGTCTGCATGGCTTTATAAATAGTGCTAATAGCTTTTAACTATGACACTCAGTCTTTTTTGTCGTTGTACCAGATGCCTTCTTCCAGCTGAGATTTCAGCTCTGGGAAATCGTTAGCATCAAATGTTGGTACCTTACCAGCGTCTAGCTGACGGTTGTAGTCTTTAGCCAGCTTGATAACGATGCCCGATAGCAGAATAATCGCCACCAAGTTCACAATCGCCATTAGACCCATTGACACATCAGCCAACGACCAGACCATTGGTAACGAAGCTACCGCGCCAAACATCACCATACCCAGGAAGATGATTCGGAAAATACCGATACCCGCTTTATGGTTATGCTCAAGGAAGACTAAGTTAGTCTCAGCGTATGAGTAGTTTGCAATGATCGAAGTAAACGCGAAGAAGAAGATTGCGACAGCAACAAAAATGCCACCCCAGTCGCCCACTTGCGAGCTCAATGCGCGCTGTGTCAGTTCGATACCGGTAACCTCTGTCGCCTGACCTACGTATTCACCAGACATCAGGATGATCGCTACCGTAGAAGAACAGATCACGATTGTATCCATAAACACACCCAGCATCTGAACGTAACCCTGAGACGCAGGATGCGGCGGGTACGGCGTTGCTGATGCCGCTGCGTTAGGCGCCGAACCCATACCAGCTTCGTTCGAGAATAGGCCGCGTTTTACACCGTTAATCATCGCTTGTGCGATAGCGTAACCTAAACCACCAGCCGCTGCTTCTTGCAGACCAAAGGCACTCTTAACAATCAGAGCAAGTACCGCAGGAAGCTTCTCGATGTTGGCAAACACAACCACTAGCGCGAGCGCAAGGTAAAGCAGTGCCATAAGTGGAACAATCATTTCCGCGACTTTAGCGATACGCTTGATACCACCAAAGATAACCGCAGCAGACAAGGCAACAACACCAATACCAACGTATAAAGAGTTCCAGCCAAATGCCGTACTCATCGCATTAGCAATAGAGTTAGCTTGAACGGCATTGAATACCAAACCAAAAGCGATGATTAGGAAAACCGAGAACAAGACGCCCATCCAGCGCATGCCCAAACCTTTTTCCATGTAGTAAGCAGGACCACCACGGTAGTTGCCATCATCATCTTTGGTTTTGTATAGCTGTGCCAGCGTACTCTCTGCAAACGATGTTGCCATACCCAGCATCGCGATCAGCCACATCCAGAAGATAGCGCCTGGTCCGCCCGCTGTTAGTGCAACTGCCACACCGGCCATATTACCGGTACCAACACGTGCTGCGAGACTGGTACAAAGTGCTTGGAAAGAAGAAATACCAGCTTTGTCTGCTTTGCGACTGTTCTTTAGAACCGAAAACATGTGCCCGAAGTGGCGGAACTGGATGAATCCCAATCGAAAGGTGAAGTAAATACCTACACCAACAAGAAGATAAACCAGAATCGAACCCCAAAGGAGATCGTTCATCAAATTGATTAAGTCTGTCATGCGTACCTCAAAGTGAGTTGCGCCGGTCTATGCATCCTAGCCATCCACCAGATTGCTGCTAAGTGTCAAAGTGTGCTTAGCTAATTAAGTAGTGTTTGTTTTTAAGGGCAATCTAGAATCGTAAATGTCGCTTCATGCATCCATTTTACGTACCAGCGTATTTTTTGACGGGCGGATAATGCAACCTAGAGACACAAAAATCAATATGAAACTTAATGCTTAATGTTGTTATATTTCACTATAAAGTCACCAAAAAATAACATAAATAGAAGACTCAACCATCACATAACGCAACATATCTCTTACCTAAAGATAACAATGATATTCAATTTATAACCAATAGAGTTTCAGTCCATGTTTTCGGTTTAAGGCTAGTATTCATAAGGTGTAACAGAAAGTTACCTCCTTAATAAAATCGTTAGTCGACCACTATTTAACCAAAGTGGTTTTATGCAACTTTTACCTTGGCTTTATGCTCTAATTCCAGCCTTCTCGTTAACACAGAAAATCTCTTCATTTAATCGTTTTCACTGGCTCGTTTGGGCATTTTTTATGCAAGAAAGACAAACTAAAGTGTGATTGTGGAAGTGTTTTTGCACGAAAATGTCATGATACAGACACAAATTCGAAATATGTCATGGCTATTCTCACAATTATTGTGGTAATTAAAAATCTCCACAAGGACTGGTTACAACAGTTTAGATAAACAAGGTAAGGTGGCTTATGGACGGCTTTCAACTAGATGACATTTTTAATCTGGATACTACCTCAACAACCAAATCTCGTGCCAAACCAATGAAACGTAAATGGCGAGAAATTGAAGAGATGAACGACAGACGCAATTTATTAAAAGAGCTGCGTGAACTTGATGTCTGTAACGATTACAACCTAGACGACATCAAACTCTAATTCGAACAAAAGGCACCTTACGGGTGCCTTTTGTTATTTCGAAAAGAGCGATTCATCAAGGGGGCTAAGAGCACTTAGAACGCACTTGGCCTTCGTTCTCATATATTGAGAATTTTGAGCACGTTAAACCTATATTCAGGCTTAACTTTATTTCTCGTTAATTCTTATTAAATAAGAAAAGTAGTGAGAAAACCCGAGCAGATTCCACATTTGCCCGGGCGAATGTTACTTTAGATGTATTCCATATCGCTCTGACGCACACGCTCCGCCAACTGTTTATAGCGGTCAGCAATGGTATCGCCAAATACCGGATCATCCTCATTTTCACTCCAGAGACTTTCTACGTACTGCCAGTCTTCAGTCGTAAACAGCTCTTCTATTAACGGCAGGATCTTCCGCTCTTCAAGTTCGAGGTGGCGTTTCTGTGAATCAATGAAATCTTCGAGATGTCTTACAAACACATCTTGAGGTACCACAGCATCTTGCAGAATCATCTCGATCACCGTTGAGAATTCTTTGGTCTTTTCGGCGAGATCTTTATGTTCCTGCTCTAGGTTCTCCATGGTTCGTTGCTTACCATAATGTTCTAGAAAATGATGGTAGAGGATGTCCTCTTTTGGATGGTGAACTTGTTCTGAATGAGTAGAGAGGTAGTCAACAATCTCCCCCACTAACGCATAGTTAATGGCTCGTTCTTGTTTTATTTCATTAAGTTTGTGGCGCAATATAGCCAACAGGCGAACCATGTAGCCGTGTTCGCGTCGAATTCTTTCGATCATCATAGCGTCTCTCCTTAACACCTGCTTCTAATAAGTGTACATGAGAAATGCATTACCAGCTTGAGCCTGCTCAAAAAAACAGCGATAAGAAAACCTTAATCGCTGTTGTTAGCTTTACACCGTCATCGGCAAATGCCAATTTATCGGCTCTTTACCTTGGGCTGTAAGTAGTTGGTTTGCTTGAGAGAAGTGCTTACACCCCAGAAAGCCTCGATGGGCAGAGAGCGGAGAAGGATGAGGAGCAGTAAGGACATGATGCTTGGAACGATCAATAAATCGTCCCTTTTTCTGCGCGTGCGCGCCCCATAACAGGAACACAACCCCCTGCTGATGCATGTTTATCGCTTCAATCACTTTATCAGTGAACGCTTCCCATCCCGTTTTCGAATGTGAATGTGCTTTGCCCTGCTCAACCGTCAGCACGGTATTAAGCAGTAATACACCTTGCTCGGCCCAACTTTGCAAGAATCCATGTTGAGGGATTTCAAAACCGTCGATATCCTGAGCGAGCTCTTTGTATATGTTCACCAATGAAGGCGGAGTTCTCACGCCTGGCAAAACCGAAAAGCACAACCCGTGCGCCTGATTCGGACCGTGATAAGGATCCTGACCTAAAATCACCACCTTAACATCGCTAAACTCGGTATAGCGAAACGCATTAAACACATCTTTGCTTGGCGGATAGATCGTTTTCCCCGCCGAACGTTCCGATTCAACAAAGTTTAAGGTGTCGACAAAGTAGCTGAGTTTTTTTTCTTCGCCGATCACATCGTGCCATGTCGGTGACTGATTCATAGAAAGTTCCTGTCCGAAAGTGTTGCTCTATTCTAACCAGCAACACTTAAACAGACAAAAACTTCCCCCAACTTGAGAGCGGTAATTCGAATTTAGTGTTTCTGCGGCGTTCGGAAGTGACCTTGGCCCGTGATATGACGGTTAGGTGCAGGTAAACGAACCGAACGTCTGGTATGTGAAAAAGGAGTAAAAGTGTTTGGTCGAGACATAATGCAATCCTTCTTTGTATGGCCCCAGTAACCACTAAGAAAGAAAAGTGCCAACTATGACAACGGCATTAATTTTTGTTGAATTCTTCCAAATGGTAACCACGAAGAGTATCAATTTCTCGATGCCAAATGTCAGGATCAATTGTCTCTAAAATCAGAGGGATACCATCAAAACGAGAGTCTCTGGCAATATACTCAAAGCAGTCCCAACCGATTTCACCTTTCCCTAGAGAATGATGACGATCAACTCTGCTAGCAAATTCGACTTTTGAATCATTTAAATGCATCGCCCTTAAATAGTGCATACCAACGATACGGTCGAATTCCGCAAACGTGTGTTGGCAATCTTCTTTCGTTCTTAAATCGTAGCCTGCGGTAAAAGTATGACAAGTATCGATGCACACACCCACGCGCTCTTTATCGTCCACTTGCTCAATGATTTCAGCGAGATGCTCAAACTTCCAGCCTAGGTTGGTACCCTGACCCGCCGTGTTCTCAATAACAGCAATAACATCTGGTACTGCTTTATGCGCAAGATTAATTGATTCTGCAATCGTCGCTAAACACTCTTGTTCAGATACTTTCTTTAAGTGACTTCCTGGGTGAAAGTTTAAAAGTGTCAGACCAAGCTGATTACAACGCTCCATTTCATCGATGAATGCCGCTCGAGATTTATCAAGCTTCTCTTCTTCTGGTGCACCTAAGTTAATCAGGTAGGAGTCATGCGGTAAAATGCTTTCAGTACCAAACCCGAGCATTTTGCAATTGGCTTTAAATGCACTGATGGTTTTAGCTTCAAGAGGTTTTGCCACCCACTGACGCTGGTTTTTGGTAAATAAAGCAAAAGCATTAGCGCCAATCTCACGCGCACGCAAAGGGGCCTGATCGACACCACCAGCCGCAGAGACGTGAGCGCCGATCATCTTGTTCCCAAACTTGTTTTTCATGTTTGTCATTTAATCACTTCAGACTTTCAGTGTGCGTACCTAAATACAATTAGTTACACATCACAGGTTAAATTCAAATCAACAATATGTAGTAAATTAACAACATAAATGCATTTAAAATATTTTTTATCTTATCAAAAATAGTGTAATCAGTATGTTTTTAAACACTTTATTGATTTACCTCAACAAAACAACCTTAATAAAATTAATGTTTTTGGTTGTTTTTTGACTTAAATCAATATTAAAATAGTGGTTATTAGCTATATAATACTCAGCTCAATAAAAGTTTGAAAACTAACACCAATAAACACCACGTAAGTGGACTAGGAGACAGTGATGATCCAAGGTATCCAAATTACTAAAGCAGCGAATGACGAACTACTAAACTCTATCTGGCTACTAGATGGTGAAAAAAACGAAGCTCGTTGTATTGCAGCATCAGCAGGCTATGAAGCTGACCAAGTTATTGCAATCAGCGACCTAGGTGAATACGAAAGCCGCGAAGTAGCAATCGAAACGGCACCTAAAATTGAAGGTGGTCAGCACTTAAACGTGAACGTGCTTAAGCGTGAAACACTAGAAGATGCAGTCGCTAACCCTGAAAAATACCCTCAGCTAACCATTCGTGTTTCTGGCTACGCAGTGCGTTTCAACTCACTAACTCCAGAACAGCAACGTGATGTAATCGCACGTACGTTTACTGAGTCTCTATAATAAAGAGACACCCCAGTAAGTTTTGAAAGCGGCGCTCACTGAGCGTCGTTTTTTATTGCCTCTATAAAATAAAAAAGGTGGAGACTAAGCTCCACCTTCTCATTTAGCTTGCATTTAGCTTATTGTACGCGACGCAGTACTGTTTTTAGTGCATCAAAATCCGCATCTAAATCTTCAGACAATAGGTCCATCACAGCATGCTTAGCCAGTGGTGCTGGTAGGTCGATATCAGATCCTAAGATATCATCCACCACTTCTTTGAACTTCGCAGGGTGAGCAGTACATAGGAACAAACCAGTCTCACCGGCTTGAAGCTGCTCATCCAGTACGCGATAAGCGATTGCACCATGCGGCTCGCATAGGTAACCCAGTGAGTTCAGCTCTTTTACTGACTCGGCACTTTGCTCATCAGAAACTGCACCTTTGCCCAGCGTTTCCAAGCCCCACTCTTTTACGCGGCAAAGCTCTTCGATACGTGGCCAGTTGTTTGGTTGGCTTACGTCCATCGCGTTAGATGTCGTTGCAACCGTTGGTTTTGGATCCCACTGTCCTGTTTCTAGGTAGCGAGGTACTGTATCGTTCGCATTTGTTGCGGCAATAAAACGTTTAATTGGTAAACCAAGCGCTTTTGCCAGCAAACCAGCGGTTAGGTTACCGAAGTTACCACTTGGTACAGAGATAACCAGGTTCTCACGCTCTTGTTTACTCATTTGCGCTGCTGCTTCAAAGTAGTAGCAGATTTGCGCCATCAAACGGCTGATGTTGATTGAGTTCGCTGAGTTTAGTCCGATTTCTTCACGCAGAGCGGCATCATCAAATGCCTGCTTAACAAGTGCCTGACAAGCATCGAAGTCACCGTTAATTGCTACTGTATGGATGTTCTTACCTAGCGTACAGAACAGCTTTTCTTGTAGCGGGCTGATTTTGCCTTTAGGGTAAAGAATCACAACGTTGATGTCTTCCATACCGTAGAAAGCATGTGCAACCGCAGCACCTGTATCACCGGATGTTGCTGTAAGAATCGTGATCTTACCACCAGTAGATACCGCAGCCAGTGATTGCGCCATAAAACGACCACCGAAGTCTTTAAACGCCAGTGTCGGACCATGGAAAAGCTCTAACGCATAAACGCCATCTTTTACTTGTTTGATAGGCGCTGGGAATTGGAAAGCCGCATCAACCATAGAGTTCACTTGGTCTTCTGTCAGCTCATCACCAATCAATGCAGAAAGAATTTTTGTACTACGCGAGACAAAGTCTTCTTCTAGCAGCGCATCAATATCATCAAATTTTGGTAATTCCGATGGAAAAAACAGGCCTTGGTTACGACCTAATCCTTGGCGAACGGCTTGGCCAAAGGAAACTTGTTCATCATTTTCTTTTATATTGTAAAGCTTCATAGCTCACTTCCTGTTACTTTCGAACCCTGTTTATCCAGACGACAAACGTGGACGAATCCTTCTTCGTTTTGTACGTAGTTTTGTTCTAACCAGCGAGCAACTCGCTCAGCGACATCTTTCTCTTTGCAAATACTGAACAGTGTTGGGCCACTGCCAGAAATACCGGTTGCTAACGCGCCTGCAGATGCTGCGTATTGGCGAGCGTTTGCAAAACCTGGTAGCAGTTTCTCACGATACGGTTCTGCGATCACGTCTTTGATCATTTTCGCCGCAAGTTCCGGTTGACCAGAATGACACGCGTGAATAAAGCCTGCAAGGTGTCGACCGTGAGCTATGATATCTTGTCGACGGTACTGAGATGGTAGGATCTCTCGAGCTTCAGCAGTAGACACTTTGATTCCCGGATAAGCCATTACCCAGTACCAGTCATCAAAACATGGCACTTCCTGGCTAATGATACCAAGCTCTTCAAGCATCAACTGCACGCCACCTAAGTAACAAGGTGCAACGTTGTCATAATGGATACCACCAGAAATTTTACCTTCCATCTCGCCCATTAGCGCTAACAGCTCAGTTTCATTAAGTGGTTGCCCGTGAAAACGGTTCAAAGCATCTAATGCAGCAACAATAGAACAAGCACTGGAACCAAGACCAGAACCGATAGGCATGTTCTTCTCGAGTGTCATTTCCAATGGTTTCAGCTCTGCGCCCTTTCTATCTAGCTCGCGAGCAAATACAACCCAACAGTCGTAAACGATGTTTTCTTTTGGTTCTGTAGGTAACTTCGAGACGAAGTTACCTGCGGTTTTCAAGCTAAATGGCTCAGAACCAGATTTCACTAGGACTCGATCACCCAATAAGGTGCCATCGATAGGAGAGACAGCCGCTCCCAAAACATCAAAACCTACGCTTACATTACCAATTGATGCTGGGGCATAAACCACTACATCCATATCACTTGAACTCATTACTGTTATACCCCTAGTTTCCAACCTAAAGTACGCATCACATCTGAAAATACGCCTGCTGCGGTAACTTCCGTACCTGCACCGTAACCACGAAGTACCAATGGGATTGGTTGGTAGTAACGGCTGTAAAACGCCAGAGCGTTCTCACCATCTTTAATTTTGAACATTGGATCATTTTCATCAACGATAGCAATGCTGACTTTGCACTTACCATCATTGATTTCACCAACATAACGTAAAACTTTACCCTCTTCAGCGGCTTTTGCGACAAGATCTTTAAAGTACGCATCAGCTTCAGGAAGTCTCGCCATAAACTCATCAACACTGCCTGAATCATCAAAGCCCGGTGGCAGCGCTTGATCAACCACAACGTCTTCCAACTCTAGCGACATTCCCGCTTCACGCGCCAGAATAAGAAGCTTACGAGCCACATCCATACCCGATAGATCATCACGAGGATCCGGTTCGGTGAAGCCGTTTTCTTTCGCGATGTTGGTCGCTTCGCTCAAGCTCATGCCTTCGTCTAGCTTACCGAAGATGTAAGATAGTGAACCAGACAAAATGCCGGTGAATCGTTCAAGCTCATCACCCGCTGAAATGAGATTCTGCAGGTTTTCGATAACCGGCAAACCCGCACCAACCGTTGTCTCGTACATCAATTTACGACGAGAGCTGCGTGCTACATCGCGAAGCTGGTGGTAGTAAGCCATGCTTGCTGTATTGGCTTTCTTATTTGGAGTAACAACGTGGAAACCTGCCGCCAAGAAATCAGCGTACTGGTTAGCAATGGCTTCACTCGAAGTACAATCAACCAAAACAGGGTTAATGATGTGGTTACGTTGCACAAGTGCAATCAGGCGCGCTAGGCTGAACTCTTCAGTGGCTGAAGACATGCGGTCGCGCCAGTGTTCCAGTGGCAGCCCTTCACTATCCAGAAGCAGACCCTTACTGTTTGCCAGACCACATACGCGAATGATGATGCCTTTTTCTGCCAGTTTAGCTTGTTGGCGTTCAATCTGATCCACCAGCTCGCCACCAACACCGCCGATGCCTACGACGAAAACATCAAGGAAGTGTTTAGAATTGAACAGGTTCATGTGACAGGCTTTGATTGCTTCAGAGATCTTATCTTCTGGGATTACCGCTGAGATAGCGCGCTCTGAAGAACCCTGTGCGATTGCAACAATGTTGACGTTTACTTCAGCAAGAGATGAGAAGAAACGTGAAGCCACACCACGTGATGTACGCATGCCGTCACCAACAAGGGTCACGATAGCAACATCATCGATAAACTCTACTGGTTCAAGCAGACCATCTTTCAGTTCAAGCTCAAACGCTTCTGCCAGTGTCTGCTGCGCTTTTGCTTTATCTTCTGCTTCGATACAGAAGCTGATGCTGTATTCTGATGATGACTGAGTGATCAGTACGATTGAAACACCCGCTGAAGACATAGCACCAAATACACGGCTCGCCATGCCAACCATGCCTTTCATACCTGGCCCAGAAACGTTCACCATGGTCAGGTCATTCAGAGTAGTAATACCCTTGATAGCCAGGTTATCTTCACCAGTATCTTGGCCAATCAGCGTACCTGCACCTTGCGGGTTAAAACTGTTCTTGATTAAGCATGGAATGTGGAATTGAGCAATTGGAGCGATGGTTTTCGGGTGCAGAACGGACGCACCGAAGTAAGACAACTCCATCGCTTCCTGATAGCTCAGTGATTTTAATAGTCGTGCATCTTCTACCAAGCGAGGATCACAGTTGTATACGCCATCAACGTCAGTCCAGATTTCACAACAATCGGCGCGAAGACAAGCAGCCAAAACCGCAGCCGAATAGTCTGAACCGTTACGACCTAGAGTAACCAGTTCTCCTTTCTCATTGCCGGCAGTAAAACCAGGCATGATGTTGACATGACCTTGAGGAAGAGGCTTTTGGCGGAAGTTTTGTGTAGAAATATCAACATCAACCATCGCTTCAAGATGATCGCCTTGAGCATAAAGGTATTCAACCGGATCAATTAGGCTGGCTTTTTGACCTTTTGCTTCAAGTACCGCTTTCATTAGTTGAATAGAAACACGTTCACCTTTACTGATGATGCGCGCATTCACATTGTTTGGACACATGCCTAACAGGCTGATGCCATGGACAAATTGACGTAATTGAGAGAGCGAGGTTTTAACTTGATTGTCGTAGCCAGTCCCATCCAGATTAGGAACCAAGGCTTGGATATCGGCAAAAAGCGTTTTAAACGATTCTTCTAACTCGTTAATTTGTAATTCTGCTTCACCATTTCGCAAAGCGCCTTCAATCACAGCAACCAGTTTATTAGTTGTTTTACCCGGTGCAGAAAGCACGACTGCGACTTCTTCCTGTTGAGCATTATTCGCAATGATATCTGCTGCTCTTAAAAAGCGATCTGCATCAGCCAATGATGAACCGCCAAACTTCAATACTCGCATCCCTTCCTCCAGTGTATCTTCTTAAACTTGTCTAAATTTTGTATTAAGAAAGCATAAAAAAAGGCCTGTATCTTGTTGGATACAGGCCTTTTTTGTGAATTTCTTTCGCTCAGCAGCCTGCCCCTACAATTGTAATGTCGGTAATAATAATGGTGGTGGTCATTACAACGAGGCTGTTAACTGGCATAAATTAATATTCTACGAATTGTGTGTTTGCTTAACCCTACGTTTACCGAGTTTCTGTAACAGAGTCAACAAAAAAATTGTTTATTTTCCAGTCTTGCAGAGATAAATTCTGCTATATATCACTGAAAACAAAGAAATAAATTAAAATTCAATTTTTTTAATAAATTTATCTTAGTATTTCATTCCCGAAATAGCTTTGCATAGAAAAAGTTACATTCCACCCACATTCATGGCGATCTTGGCTAAAACGGCAAAGATCAAAGAAAATGCAGAGCAACCACTCTTGCACAACAATTTAAGTGTGATCACACTCCACGAGAGTTAATTATTTGGGAAATAAATGAGCTGCATTTCATATTATATGCTTTAATATTGGGAAGCGTTGAGCACATACCAATAAAAAGTTCTGAAACACAAGGAGTGGTGAGCATGAAAAAATGGCTTTTTCTGTTACTTTTTGCCATGCCTGGTGTTTCTTTAGCGACTGAACTACCTACCCTTCCTGGAGCAGCAATAACTTCCCCACACAAGTTATTTATCTCAAGTGACAGTTATCAAACCGATAGCTTCGATGTATGGAACATCGACGGCGGTTACTCGTACGAGTTATTTGATTCGGTTGATCTTTATGTTGGTGCACGCGTCAACAATTCGCCAGTCCAAAATCAAAGCGGCTTTTTGAGTGGCGTTAGCTACCACTTTAATGATCGTGTCACTGTTAAGAGTACGCTGCGTTCTTTCAAAGCTGACACCAACGAGCGTGTCGATGAAGAAGATACGGGCCTTGCTGCCGAGGTGTCTAGTCGTGTGAAAATTACTGACAAGTTAGATATTCACGCAACTCTAGATTATCAAGATTGGCAACAAGGCTTTGAAGTTGGGTTAGGGTTTCGCTTCTAAAAATCCAGTTTCTCTTTTGAGATCAACACCCCATTCCAGTCTGCATAAACATAATGCTTCGGCTGCACTAACTGATTTTGCATCGTTACTGTCACATTGACCTCACCCAGGCCTCGCTTTTCTGTTTTAAACGGACATGTGCCAAGCGCTTGAATGCCAATATCCATTTGTGACATTTGCGCCACATCACGCACCGCACCATAGACAATAATACCTTCCCATCCATTCTCAATACCAAGGATGGCCAATTGATCACCGAGCAGTGCTTTTTGACATGAACCATGGCCATCAACAATTAACACTTTGCCTGTGCCGTCCTGCCCAAGCACCTCTCTTACCTTGGAGTTGTCGTGATAACAGCGCACTGTGACAATTTCGCCAAAAAACGCGGAACGTTGCCCAAAATTCTGTAGTGGCAGATTCAGTAACGTTACTTGGTCTTCAAATTGGTCACATATATCTGGTGTTATATCGTTCATATTTCCTCCGTGAATTTT
Organism: Vibrio natriegens NBRC 15636 = ATCC 14048 = DSM 759; assembly: GCF_035621455.1. Lineage (NCBI taxonomy): Bacteria > Pseudomonadati > Pseudomonadota > Gammaproteobacteria > Vibrionales > Vibrionaceae > Vibrio > Vibrio natriegens. Next base: position 494,381 of record NZ_CP141822.1, on the reverse strand, counting down.
CTCGTCCGAGTACACTCCAACGAGTAGTATCCTGTTTTCGTTATACGAGTCGCTCACTCATTTTAGCTACTTTGTGTCGATTGCTCGGATCACCGCAGACAATAAGGTAGATGTCGTCATGAGAGATATAATAAATCGCATTCTGCTGAAACTCGTTTGCCAATGTAATCGCGTCGTCTATTGAGATCTCCGCCGCAAAACTCTCTTCGTACCATTCAAAGGTACGGTCACCTACAGTAACTGGCACATAGTTAACGTGTTTTAGGCGCTTTTCTAGCTTTTGATTAATTATGCAGTTATCTTCTTTTGACCGCAAATTACTGTAAGGGTTCCAAGCAGTTATCACAACATAGCTCAAAACATTCCATTTCGTTTCAAAGCGAAAAAAAGAATTTGCATAAGCATTCCATAACGATGCGTCGATGTTCGTATTATTTTTTTCTATCATAACTCTTAAATGATTAATAACAGTTAAATTTCATCAATTGATGTAAATCAACAAACTGCATGGAATTAACATTTGAGCATTGTTAGCATGCTGTTAACAATATAAAATTCGCCCCATATCTAGGGTGTTTACGTTTCCTCCCCCAATAAGAAACTGGAAATGAAAGGTAAATATCCCATTAGAATAAAAGTCACCACGGGATGTAGGTGAGCTGGTAAATCTCCATGGAAGGCGGATAACTGAAAGAAGTGTAATTTTGATTAACTTGATTTATTATCAAAATTTCATTACCTGTATGTTATATTTTTGCCTAGAATTTATTCTATTAGCACAATTTTGTCACAAATTTAGGTACCGCCAATGCAAACCCCGCAGATTCTGATCGTTGAAGATGAGCAAGTAACTCGTAACACTCTTAAGAGTATTTTTGAAGCAGAGGGATACGCTGTTTTTGAAGCCAGTGACGGTGAAGAGATGCACCAAGTATTATCAGACAACTCTGTCAACTTGGTCATTATGGACATTAACCTTCCAGGCAAGAATGGTCTTCTACTTGCACGTGAATTGCGCGAACAAGCAAACATCGCACTGATGTTTTTGACTGGCCGTGACAATGAAGTGGACAAGATTCTAGGCCTTGAGATTGGTGCTGATGATTACATCACTAAACCATTCAACCCACGTGAGTTGACTATCCGTGCGCGCAACTTGTTGAGTCGCTCAATGAGCGCAAGTGCTGTTCAAGAAGAAAAACGCTCGGTAGAAAAATACGAGTTCAACGGTTGGGTGCTAGATATCAATAGCCGTTCACTGGTGAGCCCGTCAGGTGATAGCTACAAACTGCCTCGTTCTGAATTCCGTGCGCTACTGCACTTCTGTGAGAACCCAGGCAAAATCCAAACACGTGCCGATCTTCTGAAGAAGATGACAGGCCGTGAACTTAAACCACACGACCGTACTGTTGACGTAACCATTCGTCGTATTCGTAAACACTTCGAATCTGTATCAGGTACACCAGAAATCATCGCAACGATTCATGGTGAAGGTTACCGCTTCTGTGGTGATTTAGAAGACTAATTCTTCATTCCACGAGAAACATGAAGGGCTTGCTCATTGGAGTAAGCCCTTTTTCTATACCGCTTTTTAAGCAGAATAAGCGCTAGTAGACCTTGTTTACCTTTACATACTTTTCTACCAGCCAACGTTTTTTACCGGCATCATCCAGCAGTATTGCCAGCTCAACCCACTTTTCAGTGTTAAGTTGATTTTGCCAGGTAAACGCGACTTCCCACTGGTTTTCGCTATGCGTCCGAGTTTCTAAAGCGTCTTCGTCCAGCATCCATTGCTCGTCACCTTGTTTAATTATCAAAGCTTCTACTGTCAGATTGGCCGGTAACTCCGTATCACTTTCCAAAGAGAGAGAGCCGTGAAGGTTGGGTTCCTGAGACTCACCTATTGTCGGCATCAGATTTACCCAGAGGTTACTCTTGAGTTCAATATTGACTTGATTAATTGTTATCTGGCTGTCTTGTTTCCAATTCACTTCAGGAACAGCACTACAACCCGACAGCAGTGCAGTAGCAATGGCCACTGATGCAAGTTTCTTCATGTTATTTCCTTTGTTCTAACCAACTTTTTAGTACTTGGATATCGTTGAGGTATTCATTTTTTATTTCTTCAACCCAATCTGAAATATTCTCCCACCAGGCAGGCATATCCGGAGACTGGGCTTTCTGCGCGACACTTTGAATACGTTTCAAACCAATGGAACCTGCTGCTCCTTTTATTTTGTGCGCTTCGGAGACGATGCCATCTTTATCTTTCGCGATCATATTGGAGTCCAGTACTTCAATATAATCTGGCATCATATCTTCAAACATTTTGATGCTGTCATAAACGGGCTTCGCCCCCACAATATCAACGTAAGACTCCAGCATATCGAGGTCAAGCAGATGCGTCTCAATCACTGGTGATGGAGCAGGTTCTTCCTTAACTTCAAGAACCTCAACCGGCTGTGGTTTTTCCACTCTATGCACAAAAAACTTATCAATCACAGACTGAATAGCATGCACAGCCAACGGCTTACTGATTGCATCATCCATGCCGTTTTGCAGATATTCTCTACGGTCTTTCAGTACGTTTGCCGTCAACGCGACTAACGGTGGCAAGTTATCGTAGTGCTCTCGGTAGTATTTCGCCACATCGAAGCCAGTCATATCAGGCAACTGAATATCCAGTAAAACCAAGTCATACTGATCCGGAACGAAATTGACTAACGCCTCTTGTCCTGTCATGGCAACAGTGACTGAATGGCCTAAGCTTTCCAATAGCGATTTCGCCACGGTCACGTTCAGTTCGATATCTTCAATCATAAAGATATTTAAGTGAACATTATCGCGTTGCGCGTCGATAATAGGTTCTTCTAGAGCCACGACTGGAACATGAATAGAAACGGTAAATGTACTGCCGTAGCCCTCTTCACTCGCTACGGAAATATCACCATCCATCATATTAATCAGCTGTTTAGATACAGCCAGTCCAATACCAGTACCAACTGCGTGTAAGTTATCTTTGCCTGACTTCACTTGGTAATACATGGCAAAAATCTTATTCAGCTCTTCTTCAGGAATACCGATACCGGTATCTTCCACTTCGATAATAATCGTCGCGAAATCATCTTCGACATCCGCACTCACCGTCATTACCACACCGCCTTCTTTGGTGAACTTCATGGCGTTGTTGACCAGGTTCCAGATAACCTGACGTAAACGGGTGGCATCAACTTCAATCGCTTTCGGTAAATCGCTCAAACGTTCTAAGTCGAAGCGCAAACCTTTCTGTTCAGCCATCAACGCGGAGATACTCTCTATTTCTGCGACAAAGTCTTCGAAATTAAGTGGCTCAGGTAATAATTCTAGTTTGCGACGGTCAAACTTATCCATGTCGATAATATCGTTGAAAATATTTCCAAGCGTAATCGCGCTGACATTGATGGTTTGCATGTACTTACGCTGCTCTTCGGTCAGTTGAGTATCAAGCAACATTCGGCTCAAGCCGACGATACCGTTGAGTGGAGTACGAAGTTCATGACTGATAGTAGAAATGAAGGTGGTTTTGTCTCGGCTGGCTTTTTCCAGAGACTCCTCATGGCGTTTACGCTCGGTGATATCACGACCAAAACCAACTAGGCCAAGGTGACGGCCGTCCTTACTGTAAAAAGGAACTTTACGCAGTTCGAAGTAGTGTTTACGACCATCCGGGTATTCCAGCCATTGCTCATAGGTAATGGCTTGATTATCAGTGAAAACCTTCTGGTCCGTATCAACGATTGGCTGTGCAATTTCTTTGCTGTAGACGTCCCAAGGGCTCAAGCCCACCAACTGATGCTCTTTCTTACCCGTCAGCTCTTCCATCGCTCGGTTACAACCTGAAAACACACCATCCGCATTTCGGTAGTAAATCAGATCCGGAGACGCATCAATGAAGGAGCGCAATAAGGCGGTTCGCTCCGCAAGCTCTAACTGTGTGCGCTCACGCTGAAAGACCTCATTTTCCAGATCCTTCATCGCTTCTTCGCGAGCTTCTTCGGCTTTAATACGCTCTTCAATCTCTTGATTGAGCTTTTCAATATTCTGTTGTAACTGGAAGTTCAGTTCTTGGTCGCGCGAGCGCATGTCTTTCAGCTTGGAAACCAGCTTAGTTAACCTTTGGCGAGACTCTTCCAACTGATCAACCACCACCGACAGAAAATACACCGCCCAAGGAGTAATCAGCAGACCAAAGAACACAGAGCGTACGATATCAATATCGTCAACTCGCCCCTTAAGTGCCAAGGTAATACCAACTTGTACCACGACAGCTAACGCCACCAGCGCAAGTGCTAGCAAAATTGAAAAACGGACAATCCCCAGTTTCACCAGAAGGTCGACATAATACTGGGCAAGATTTTTCATCGGTTTCATTCACGACTCCACGGCGTAAAGCTAGATATCATCCCTGAACATTAGACATGAACCTTGGTATACAACTTCAGGGTAATAATGGAAAAACACCAAGTACCAGCAGTTTAACGTGTTTGATACGGTGATTTAAACTTCTCACTATCAACTTAGAGCAAGAGGTCACAAAGCGTTGACAATAACTTCTCTTTCATCGTTCGTATGTTTAATAATGAACGATGAAACAGACATTGGAAAAAACTTAAAAAGCGATGAGAAGCGCTAAGGGTAGAATGGTAAACCACAGACCCAAGTAGGAATAAAATACTTGGGCCTGTAGAATTTTATGCTAGCAGTAAGAAATCAGAGATGAGTAGATACTTTAAGTTTAAGCTCAGGCTTTTTATAGATAAACGGCTTACCGGTTAAACTCCCCTGAGAACCTTCTATGTCCAACGCACGACCAATCTCGGTCATCGCCAACCAGCGATTTTCACACCAGAGTGGCGACAACAGCGTCGGGCGACGTGCCGCAGAAGAAACCCTGTGATAAACAATCTCCTCCGGCGTCATGCGGATTAATTCACTGGCAATGGCGACATACTCTTCTAGCTCAGGTGCTTCCAGCTTACCGGCTCGCCACGCTTTAGCCATAGTGCTGCCTTCAACAATGTGCAAACCATGCAATTTGATGCCATCCGTCCCCACTTCAAGAACTTTACTCATGGTTTCCACGTTATGTTGGCGCGTTTCTTTGGGTAAACCAACGATCAAATGCGTGCACACCTTAATGCCTAAAGCACGCGCTCGCTTGGTGATCTCCGCATAACATTCGAAATTATGGCCGCGGTTAATTCGCTTCAGCGTGTCGTCATGAGCTGTTTGTAAACCGAGTTCTAACCATATTTCGTAACCTTGCTTGACGTAATCAGAGAGTAAGTCCAGCACGGCATCAGGAACGCAGTCAGGTCGGGTACCAACACATAAACCTACGATATCCGCCGCTTTGAGCGCCTCTTCATACATGTTCTTGAGAACTTGAACTTCGGCATACGTACTGGTGTACGCCTGAAAATAGGCTAAATACTTTTTCGCGCGTTGGATCTCCCCGGCACGATCACTCAGTTGCTCATGAATGCTTTTAACCTGTACTTCCTCGTCAGAAAAAGACGCAACATTACAGAATGTGCACCCTCCACGTCCGATCGTACCGTCTCTGTTTGGGCAGCTAAATCCACCATGCAATGTTAATTTATGAACTTTTTCACCATATCGGCGCTGAAGATCCTGGCCTAATGTGTTGACCAACTCATGTAACTGCATAAAATTCCACCAAACCAAAATCGTAATCAATATCACTACGATTAGTGTAAATAAATTACATACCTGCAAGAAAAATCACAGAATCTTAATCAATCCAAACGAGTCACAGACTAGTCAAAATCAATAAACCTGCATAAATACATACAAAAACTGGCAATGTTACGTAATTGTTAAACAAAATATGCATAATTAAACAAAAAAAATGGGTCACAACGTCGACTTTTCGTTGCATTACGAAGTAACAAAATTGTAGGATACTTACGTATCCACGTGGTTTTTGTCATTTTGATTACAACACGGACTGCGGGGATTATCGGTGTTATCCCACTCCTACCTATATAAGTCACCAATAAGTGGCAAATAATAAAGAGATAACACCAAGGAATGTTTTTCTCGCAACACTTTTCCTGCGAGATACGGAAAGGAATCAAGACTGGTCAACCTCGACCGGTGGCGAATCATAAATATAAAGGACAAGACGCAAATTAAATTTCGCTAGACAGGCTTAGTCTGTCTGGGGTTTTCGCGTCTACATTGAACTGGAAGGATGTATCTATGGTAGATAGAGAGCACAATTCACAGGGTCTGTACACTCCAGAGCTGGAGCATGACGCTTGTGGTATCGGTTTTGTTGCTCACCTTAAAAACCGTAAATCTCATGAAGTAGTAACGCAAGCATTGGATATGCTGGCGCGTATGGAACACCGTGGCGGTCAAGGTTGTGACCCATGTAGCGGTGACGGCGCTGGTATCTTGCTGCAGAAACCTCATGAATTTCTATTGGAAGAAGCCGTTAAACAGGGCATTAAACTGCCTTCGTTCGAAAAATATGGTGTTGGTGTCGTTCTTTTCCCGAAAGACGAATACAAACGTGAACAGTGCCGTGACATTCTAGAGCGCAATGCCAAGCGCCTGGATCTTGAAGTTATCGGCTACCGCGTACTTCCAGTAGATAACTCTATGCTTGGTGCCGACCCGCTTAGCACGGAGCCGCAATTCGAACACGTATTTATCTCAGGTGGCCCGGGTGTTACACCTGAGGAACTGGAACGTAAACTGTACGTTCTGCGTAACTACACTGTACGTGTCTGCCTGGAAAGCGTATCGAATATCAAAGACGAGTTTTATATCAACTCTATGTCGTACAAGACTCTGGTATATAAAGGCCAGCTGACGACAGAACAGGTACCACAGTACTTCCTTGACCTGCAGAACCCAACCATGGTGACTGCACTGGCACTGGTACACTCTCGTTTCTCTACCAATACATTCCCAAGATGGCGTCTGGCTCAGCCTTTCCGCTACATTGCTCACAACGGTGAAATCAATACAGTTCGCGGTAACCTGAACTGGATGAAAGCCCGTGAAGCGATTATTGAATCAGACCTGTTCACGCAGGCTGAGATCGATATGCTGCTGCCTATCTGTCAAGAAGGCATGTCTGACTCAGCAAACTTTGATATGGCTCTGGAACTGCTGGTTCTTTCTGGTCGTACCCTGCCTCACGCGCTGATGATGATGATTCCTGAAGCATGGCAAGAAAACAAAAACATGGATCCTAAGCGTCGTGCGTTCTATCAGTACCACGCAAACATTATGGAACCATGGGATGGCCCTGCCTCTGTATGTTTTACTGATGGTGTTCAAGTAGGTGCAACGCTTGACCGTAACGGTCTGCGCCCTTCTCGCTACACAGTAACGAAAGACAACTTCCTGGTAATGGCATCAGAGTCTGGCGTAGTCGACATTGCACCAGAAAACGTTGAGTTCCGTGGTCGTCTGCAGCCTGGTCGTATCTTTGTTGCTGACCTTGAGCAAGGTCGTATCATTTCTGATGAAGAAGTGAAAGATACCATTGCTACCTCTCAGCCATACGAAAAATGGGTTGAAGATAACCTTCTCAGTCTGAAAAACTTGCCAGATGCAAGTAACCAGTTTAGCCAACCTTCTCCAGAGCGTTTGTTACACCGCCAACAAGCATTTGGCGTAAGCTCAGAAGAAGTGAACGAAATCATCGTTCCAATGGCAAACGATGGCAAAGAGCCACTATCTGCAATGGGTGCTGACTGGCCGCTAGCCGTTCTGTCTCACCAATCACAGCATTTATCAAACTACTTCAAGCAACTGTTTGCTCAGGTAACTAACCCGCCGATCGACCCGATCCGTGAGCGTATGGTTATGTCCCTGAACACCTACTTGGGTAAAGACCAAAACCTACTGACAGAAACACCGCTTCACTGTCAAAAGGTAGAACTGGAATCTCCAGTACTGGCTAACTCTGAGCTTGAGAAGCTACGTGCTATCGATAACGAGCACTTACAAGCTAAGACACTGGACATCGTATTCCAGGCAAGCGAAGAAAAAGGAAAACTTGAGCGCGCACTTAAACGTATCTGCCAATACGCAGAAGACGCAGTGATCGACGGCTACTCAATCATCCTACTGACAGACCGTGCAGTAAACTCAAACCACGCGGCTATCCCAGCAATGCTGGCGGTTGGCGCAGTTCACCACCACCTGATCCGTAAAGGTCTGCGTGCTAAGTGTGACATCGTGGTAGAGACGGGTGACGCACGTGAAACTCACCACTTCGCGACTCTACTTGGTTATGGTGCAAACGCGGTTAACCCTTACTTGGTAATCGAAAGCATCATCGAACTACAGCGTACGAAAAAGCTCGATCCTGAAGCAAATCCAAGCGATTTGTTCAACAACTACCGTAAAGCCGTTAACGGTGGTCTGCTGAAGATCTTCTCTAAGATGGGTATCTCAACGCTGCAGTCTTACCACGGCGCACAGATCTTCGAAGCGCTTGGTATTCACAAATCCGTTGTAGACAAATACTTTACTGGTACGGTTTCTCGTATTCAGGGTCTGACTCTGGATGACATCGCAAAAGAAGTCGTGGTTCGTCACCGTATTGGCTACCCACAACGTGAAATCCCAATTCAAATGCTTGATGTTGGTGGTGTTTACCAATGGAAACAACGTGGTGAGAAACACCTGTTCAACCCAGAAACGATTTCTCTGCTTCAGCAATCGACTCGTAACAAAGACTACTCTCAGTTCAAGCAGTACGCGAGCGCAGTAGATAAGCAAGGCGACAATGCTGTTACGCTTCGTAGCCAACTAGAGTTCATTAAGAACCCAGCAGGTTCTATCTCTATCGACGAAGTTGAACCAATTGAGAGCATCGTAAAACGCTTTGCAACGGGTGCAATGTCATTTGGCTCAATCTCTCACGAAGCACACTCAACACTGGCTGTTGCGATGAACCGCTTAGGCGCAAAATCCAACTCAGGTGAAGGTGGTGAAGACCCAATTCGCTTCGAGCGTAAAGAAAACGGCGACTGGGAACGCTCAGCAATCAAACAGGTTGCATCAGGTCGTTTCGGTGTGACGTCTTACTACCTGACTAACGCAGAAGAGCTTCAAATCAAGATGGCTCAAGGTGCGAAACCAGGTGAAGGTGGTCAGCTACCTGGCGATAAAGTCGATGACTGGATCGGTGCGACTCGTCACTCAACTCCGGGCGTCGGTTTGATTTCTCCACCGCCACACCACGATATCTACTCTATCGAAGATTTGGCTCAGCTTATCTACGACTTGAAAAACGCGAACCGTGCGGGTCGTGTAAACGTGAAACTGGTATCTGAAGCAGGCGTTGGTACCATCGCATCAGGTGTAGCGAAAGCAAAAGCAGACGTTGTACTGATCGCTGGTTTCGATGGCGGTACAGGTGCATCGCCAATTTCTTCGATTCGTCACACTGGTCTTCCTTGGGAGCTAGGTTTGGCAGAAACACACCAAACACTTCTGAAGAATGGTCTGCGTAACCGTATCGTTGTTCAGGCTGACGGACAGATGAAAACACCTCGTGACCTTGCAATCGCAACTCTACTAGGTGCGGAAGAATGGGGCGTGGCAACAGCAGCATTGGTTGTTGAAGGTTGTATCATGATGCGTAAGTGTCATAAAAACACCTGTCCTGTTGGTATCGCAACTCAGAACAAAACTCTGCGTGAACGCTTTGATGGCCGCGTAGAAGACGTAGTGACTTTCTTCCAGTACATGGCTCAGGGTCTACGCGAAATCATGGCGGAACTTGGTTTCCGTACTATCGATGAAATGGTTGGCCAAGGCCAGAAACTGCGTGTTCGCCAAGACATTTCTCACTGGAAATACAAGAACCTGGATCTGTCTCCTGTTCTACACATCGAGCAGCCACGTGAAGCCGATGGTGTATACAACCAAACAGTGCAGAACCACAACCTTGAATCGGTACTAGACCGCAAACTTATCCAAGCCGCTATTCCGGCGCTTGAGAAAGGTGAAGCAGTGAACGCTGAGTTCCCTATCGTCAACACTGACCGCTCTGCGGGTACTATGCTGTCGAACGAGATCTCGAAAATGTACAAAGACCAAGGTCTGCCACAGCCAATGAACGTGAAGTTCAAAGGCTCTGCTGGTCAGTCTTTCGGTGCATTCCTGGCGAAAGGTGTGAAGTTCGAAGTTGAAGGTGACGCGAACGATTACTGGGGTAAAGGCTTGTCTGGCGGTACCTTAGTACTGTACCCAGATGCGAACTCTAGCATTGTTGCTGAAGACAACATCATCGTAGGTAACGTATGTTTCTATGGTGCAACGTCTGGTGAATCTTTTATCCGCGGTATGGCTGGTGAGCGTTTCTGTGTTCGTAACTCTGGCGCGAAAGTTGTGGTTGAAGGCGTGGGTGACCACGGCTGTGAATACATGACTGGTGGTGCAGCTATCATCCTAGGTTCAACAGGTCGCAACTTTGCTGCTGGTATGAGCGGTGGTGTAGCGTACGTATGGGATAAATCAGGTGACTTCGAGTCCAAACTGAACCCAGAACTCGTTGACTTGGATCCTATCGAACAAGAAGACAAAGATCTGTTACTAGACATGTTAACTAAGCATGTTCAATTCACAGGAAGTGAAGTTGCTCAGTCTTTCCTAGACAACTTTGAAGCTAGCCTAGCCTCTATGGTTAAGGTCATGCCGCGCGATTACAAAGCGGTACTTCAAAAGCGTAAAGCTGAGGCACAACAAACTGAAGCGGAGGCAGTGTAATGGGTAAGCCTACTGGATTTTTAGAGCATGGTCGTGAACTTCCACAGAAGATCGATCCCGCTGAACGTATCAAGAACAACAAAGAGTTCGTTCTGAACGAGGAGTTTGGTAGCAAGATCAATACTCAGGCTTCTCGCTGTATGGACTGTGGCGTGCCGTTTTGTCATAACGGCTGCCCGATTGGTAACATCATCCCAGAATTTAACGATGCGGTTTACCGCGATAGCTGGGAAGAAGCATGGAACATTCTGAGCTCGACTAACAACTTCCCTGAATTTACGGGTCGTGTATGTCCTGCACCGTGTGAAAGTTCTTGTGTACTTGGTATTAACCAAGACCCAATAACCATCTGTAACATTGAGAAAACCATCGTGGAAACGGCGTATCGTGAAGGATACGCCAAACCAAAAACGCCACGCTCTCGTACAGGTAAAACCGTTGCAATCATCGGTTCAGGCCCAGCGGGTCTGGCTGCAGCTGAACAGCTGAACAGCGCGGGTCACTCAGTGACGGTATTTGAACGAGACGAAAAAGTCGGTGGTCTGCTACGTTTTGGTATCCCTGACTTTAAGCTCAGCATGGAAGTGATTGATCGTAAGATCAACCTGATGGCTGAAGCGGGTGTGGAATTCAAAGTGAACCAACACGTTGGTGTTGACGTGAACGCTCAGCAGTTACGTCAAGAATACGATGTGGTACTACTGACTGGTGGCTCTACGGTTCCTCGAGACCTTCCGGTACCAGGACGTGAACTAAACGGCGTTTACTTCGCAATGCAGTTCCTTGGTCAAAACAACCGCCGTGCAAACAACATGGACCTGAAAACTGAAGAAATTCACGCAGCAGGCAAGCATGTGGTAGTTATCGGTGGTGGTGATACAGGTTCTGACTGTGTTGGTACCTCAAACCGTCACGGTGCAGCGAGTGTGACTCAAGTTGAGATCATGCCAATTCCACCAGAAAAACGCCCTGCGAATATGCCGTGGCCTCAGTACCCAATGATCCTTCGTACTTCAACTTCTCACGAAGAAGGGGTAGATCGTCACTGGAACATCCTTACTAAAGAGTTCATTGGTAACGATAAAGGTGAAGTAACGGGTCTGCGTATTGCTGACATCGTATGGGAAGATGCAAAACCTGGCGAGCGCCCAAGCTTCAAAGAAGTCGAAGGCAGTGAGCGAGTAATTCCATGTGACATGGCTTTCCTAGCAATGGGCTTCTTACACCCTGAACCAACAGGTGTGCTGGCTCAGCTAGACATCGCTCTTGATGATCGTGGCAATGTAGCAACTCAGGGCTTTGCGACTAACCAAGAAGGTGTTTTCGCTGCAGGCGATATGCGTACAGGTCAATCACTTGTCGTTCGTTGTATCAACGAAGGCCGTGAGTGTGCTCGCTCTATCGATGAATACCTGATGGGCGGTACACACCTAGAAGCAAAAGCAAACTCGCTGATGCTTTCAGCATAATAGGAGGAGATGCACTCCTCCCTCTTTCTGAGTGCGAGCAGCCAATAATTATATTGTTGGCTGTTCAACAAGAAAGAAAACAATTCCTTCCAGTCTTTTTATTTTGACCAGCATTTTATGCTGGTCTTTTTTATTCCAGCCAGTAGTAAATGTTACTTTATTGTAACAATCAAATTCATATCTAATTGAAATCATTGAATAATTTCAGCCAATTAAATGGTAAATCCCTGATTAGCGTGATTATCCACTAATAACTTGACCTTTTTTACAATAACCTATAGCTTGTGAAGTTGATGAAAATAAAACAGTCAAAAATTGTTAAATATTTCACGCCTTTTATTGAATAAATATACATAAAAACAAAAAAATGACGCATAGTTAGTCATCACTATCAACATAAGCAGTGTTGATGTATCTGTCGGGATGACAGATAAGCAAAGGGAGAATTGCAATGGCTCTTTATGATCCAAGTCTTGAGAAAGACAACTGTGGATTTGGCTTGATCGCTCATATGGAAGGCGAGCAAAGTCACAAGCTGGTTCGTACAGCAATTTCTGCGCTTGACCGTATGACCCACCGTGGTGGTATTGCCGCCGATGGTAAAACTGGTGATGGTTGTGGTCTTCTACTACAAAAGCCCGATTCCTACTTACGCCTAGTCGCTGAAGAAAATGGTTTTAACCTTGGTAAGCAATATGCCGTGGGGATGATTTTCTTTAGCCAAGATCCTATCAAAGCTCAGCAAGCGCGAGAAATCGTTAACAAAGAACTCGCTCAAGAAACTCTGACTGTTGCGGGTTGGCGAGAAGTACCAACAAATTCCGAAGTGCTGGGCCCGATTGCCCTTCACTCTGTGCCAAATATCCAACAGGTATTTATCTCCGCTCCAGCGGGATGGCGCGAGCGAGATATTGAACGCCGTCTATATATAGCTCGACGTCGCATTGAAAAGCAGATCACGGAAGATCCAGATTTTTATATCTGTAGCTTATCAACCCAAGTGTTAGTCTATAAAGGACTTTGCATGCCGGCGGATCTACCGCGCTTCTATCTGGATCTTGCTGATCTTCGTATGGAATCTGCGATTTGTCTGTTCCACCAGCGTTTTTCTACTAACACGCAACCTCGTTGGCCATTAGCCCAACCGTTCCGCTATCTGGCACATAACGGTGAGATCAATACCATTGAAGGTAACCGTCAGTGGGCGAGAGCTCGTGCTTACAAATTCTCATCTCCGCTGTTACCCGATCTGCAAACTGCTGCACCATTTGTTAATGAAACAGGCTCAGATTCTTCCAGCTTAGATAACATGCTGGACCTATTCCTGGCAGGTGGTATGGATATCTTCCGTGCGATGCGCATGCTTGTGCCGCCAGCATGGCAAAACCACCCAGATATGGATCAGGATCTGCGTGCTTTCTACGATTTCAACTCGAAGCACATGGAACCATGGGACGGCCCTGCGGGCATCGTATTATCTGATGGCCGTTACGCTGCATGTAACTTAGATAGAAACGGCTTGCGTCCGGCACGTTATGTGATCACCAAAGACAAGTTGATCACGCTTGCTTCAGAGGTTGGTATTTGGAATTACGCGCCAGATGAAGTGGCGCAAAAAGGCCGTGTAGGTCCGGGTGAACTGCTGGTTGTCGATACCCGAAAAGGTAAATTATGGCAATCAAGCGAGATCGACAACGATCTGAAAAGTCGCCACCCATATCGTGAATGGATGGCGAACAACGTCCGCAAACTAACGCCGTTTTCAGAACTGTCTGAAGATCAGGTTGGTGAACGTAATTTTGATGAAGACTTGCTTAAGACTTATCAAAAGCAATTCGCCATGACCAACGAAGAAGTCGACCAAGTACTGCGTGTTCTTGGTGAAATGGGACAAGAAGCGGTTGGCTCGATGGGTGATGACACTCCGATGGCCGTGCTGTCGTCAAAAGAGCGTCTAGTAACCGATTACTTCCGTCAGAAATTTGCTCAGGTCACCAACCCACCAATCGATCCGCTACGCGAGCAACACGTCATGTCGCTGGCAACCAGCATCGGTCAGGAGATGAACGTCTTCTGTGAAACCGACGGGCACGCACATCGTGTGACGTTCGATTCACCCGTTCTGCTCTATTCGGATATGCAGCAACTGCTGGGATTGAGTGACGATCACTATCGCAATACGATTCTCGATATCAATTACGATCCGGAAGAAAGGGACCTCGAACAAGCCATCAACTTCCTGTGTGATCAAGCGGAACAAGTGGTGCGTGAAGGAACCGTTCTGGTCGTCCTATCTGATCGCGCCTTAGTAAAAGGCAGACTACCAATTCCTGCGGCAATGGCGGTAGGGGCAGTACAAACTCGCCTCGCTAATGCCAATTTGCGCTGTGATGCAAACATTGTCGTCGAAACAGCAACGGCGCGAGATCCACATCAATTTGCAGTACTGCTTGGCTTCGGTGCCACGGCGGTTTATCCATACTTAGCTTATGAAGCGCTAGGTAAGCTGGTTGATGATGGCGTACTAAACAAAGACTACCGCGACGTGATGCAGAACTACCAGTACGGCATCAATAAAGGTCTGTACAAAATCATGTCGAAAATGGGCATCTCGACCATCGCCTCATACCGTTGCTCTCAACTTTTTGAAGCTGTGGGTTTGAGCCAACAAGTCGTAGACCTGTGCTTTAAAGGTGTGACCACTCGAATTGCCGGCGCGAACTTTGAAGACTTCCAGCAAGATCTGACTAACCTTTCCCGTAAAGCTTGGACGAAACGTAAATCACTCGAACAGGGTGGCTTGCTGAAATACGTGCACGATGGTGAATACCATGCCTACAACCCAGATGTTGTCGGTACGCTGCAAACGGCCGTGAAATCAGGCGACATCAATGACTATCATAGTTACGCGAAGCAGGTAAACCAACGTCCGGTTGCGATGCTGCGTGACTTAATGACACTGAAGAAAGCCGATTCCCCGTTATTACTAGATAAAGTGGAACCGAAAAACGACCTGTTCAAACGTTTCGACTCTGCTGCGATGTCTATCGGCGCATTGAGTCCAGAAGCACACGAAGCACTTGCAACCGCGATGAACCGACTCGGTGGTTACTCAAACTCTGGTGAAGGTGGTGAAGATCCTCGCCGTTTTGGTACCGAGCGTAACTCGCGTATTAAACAGATTGCCTCGGGTCGCTTTGGTGTAACGCCACATTACTTAACTAACGCGGATGTGCTGCAAATCAAAGTAGCTCAAGGCGCAAAACCGGGTGAAGGTGGCCAGCTTCCTGGACATAAAGTCACGGCGGAAATCGCTAAGTTGCGTTATTCCGTGCAGGGCGTGACGCTGATCTCCCCTCCTCCTCACCACGATATTTATTCGATTGAGGACTTGGCGCAGCTGATCTTCGACCTGAAACAGGTTAACCCGAAAGCATTGGTTTCGGTGAAGCTTGTATCTGAACCAGGCGTTGGCACTATCGCTACGGGTGTGGCAAAAGCCTATGCTGACCTTATCACTATCTCTGGTTATGACGGTGGTACAGCGGCAAGCCCACTAACCTCGGTGAAATACGCTGGTAGCCCTTGGGAGCTAGGCCTAGCTGAAACTCAACAAGCTCTGGTTGCCAACGGTCTGCGTCATAAAATTCGCTTGCAGGTTGACGGTGGTCTGAAAACCGGTTTAGACGTGGTTAAAGCCGCTATTTTAGGTGCTGAGAGCTTTGGTTTTGGTACCGCGCCAATGGTAGCAATGGGCTGTAAATTCTTGCGTATCTGTCACCTAAATAACTGTGCGACAGGTGTTGCGACTCAGGATGAAACCCTGCGTAAAGAGTACTTCAAAGGCTTACCTGAAATGGTAATAAATTACTTCACTGGTTTGGCTGAAGAAGTACGCGGTCTGCTTGCAGAGCTTGGCGTCGAGAAACTGACTGACTTGATTGGTCGCACTGACCTACTTGAAGCTGTTGAAGGATTCACCGCAAAACAAACCAAACTGGATCTGTCCAATATTCTCGAAGCACCAGTTTCTCCAGAAGGACATCCGCTGTTCTGGACTGAGCCAAATGCACCATTTGACAGAGCAGAGCTGAACCAACGCATCGTTGATGACGCTATTAATGCTGTCAAAGAAGGTCGTTCAGCCAGCTTCTACTACAATGTGATCAACACCGACCGCTCAGTGGGCGCGCGCCTGTCAGGTGAAATTGCAAAACGCTACGGTAACCAAGGGCTGGCGGCTTCACCAATTAAACTGCATCTCGATGGCACTGCAGGTCAGTCATTTGGTGTATGGAACGCTGGTGGTGTAGAACTTTACCTTACTGGTGATGCCAACGACTACGTCGGTAAAGGTATGGCGGGAGGCAAGATTGCCATCAAGCCACATTTAGGTACTGCGTTCAAATGTAATGAAGCGACCATCATCGGTAACACCTGTTTGTATGGCGCAACGGGCGGAAAACTGTTTGCGGCGGGTAAAGCGGGTGAACGCTTTGGTGTCCGTAACTCTGGCACCATCGCGGTCATTGAAGGTGCAGGTGATAACGCCTGTGAATACATGACAGGTGGTATTGTCGCGATTCTTGGTGCGACAGGCGTGAACTTTGGAGCAGGTATGACAGGCGGTTTTGCCTATGTGCTGGATGAAAACCAAAGCTTCCAAGGCCGTGTAAACAACGAGTCGGTTGAAGCCATTTCGCTGTCTGACTTGTATATACATCAAGAACATCTTCGCGGTCTGATTGCAGAGCATTTAGAAGAAACCGGCTCTAGCCACGCAGAGCATATTTTGGCGAACTTTGACGAATGGATTCCGAAGTTCTACTTGGTGAAACCTCAAGCGGCAGATTTGAATACTCTGCTTGGTCACCAAAGTCGTAGCGCTGCTGAACTGCGCGTTCAAGCCCAATAAATCATGGAGGATGTTTGAATCATGAGCCAGAACGTTTATCAATTTATCGATGTTCAACGCGTAGATCCGGCGAAAAAGCCAATTAAAATTCGTAAGATTGAGTTTGTCGAAATCTACGAACCGTTTACTAAACAACAGGCAACGGCACAAGCTGACCGTTGTCTGGATTGCGGTAACCCATACTGTGAATGGAAATGTCCGGTACACAACTACATTCCTCAATGGCTAAAACTGGCCAACGAAGGACGTATTCTGGAAGCGGCAGAGCTGTCACATCAAACCAATAGTTTGCCAGAAGTGTGTGGACGTGTTTGTCCACAAGACCGCTTGTGTGAAGGGTCCTGTACACTGAATGATGACTTTGGTGCGGTAACCATCGGTAACATCGAAAAGTACATCACCGACAAAGCCTTTGAAATGGGCTGGAAGCCGGATATGTCTAAGGTCGAATGGACCGACAAAAAAGTCGCCATCATCGGTGCTGGACCAGCGGGTTTGGCGGCTGCCGATATTTTAGTCCGTAACGGTGTAAAGCCTGTAGTGTTTGACCGTTACCCAGAGATTGGCGGTCTGCTGACCTTTGGTATCCCTTCTTTCAAACTCGAAAAAGGGGTGATGGAAAATCGCCGCCGCGTTTTCACTGAGATGGGCGTCGAGTTCCGCATGAACGTAGAAGTCGGTAAAGACGTGCAGATGCAAGAACTTATCGATGATTACGATGCAGTCTTCCTGGGTGTAGGTACCTACAAAAACATGCGTGCCGGTTTGGAAAATGAAGATGCACCGGGTGTTTATGACGCTCTGCCATTTTTGATTTCCAACACCTATAAAGTGATGAACCTGAAAAATAGCCAGCCTTATATCGATATGGCCGGTAAAAAAGTCGTGGTACTCGGTGGTGGTGATACCGCAATGGACTGTGTACGTACTTCTATTCGTCAGGGTGCATCAAACGTAATCTGTGCGTATCGTCGTGACGAAGCCAACATGCCGGGCTCACGTCGAGAAGTCAAAAATGCCAAAGAAGAAGGCGTGAAATTCATGTTCAACCTTCAACCTCTGGGACTAGAAGTCAACGCATCGGGTAATGTAACTGGCGTGAAAGTGGTGAAAACAGCACTTGGTGAGCCAGATGAAGCAGGCCGACGTCGTCCTGAGCCTGTTGAAGGTAGTGAGCATGTTTTAGCTGCTGACGCTGTGATCATGGCATTTGGTTTCCAACCGCATCAAATGGATTGGTTAACACCTTTCAATGTTGATCTTGACCAGTGGGGCCGAATTAAAGCGCCTCTGAAGCAAGAGTTTCAGTACCAAACCAGTAACGAAAAAATCTTTGCTGGTGGCGATGCGGTACGCGGATCAGACTTAGTGGTAACCGCGATTGACGAAGGTCGAAAAGCAGCCGAAGGTATCCTCGACTACCTGGACGTCTAACGTTCAACACGTTAAATCTCTCAAAAGGACCCGATTATTGGGTCCTTTTTTCTTTTATTACATATAATTACATAACAAAAAATTTTAACGACTAAATTCCTACCACAAGGAATCAATACCATGAAAAAATTCGCTCTCCTTTCTATCGTTCTTTTCAGCTTAACCGCGTGCAGCCAAGGAGTACCAACCATGACCGATCGCTCTCAAACACCATGTGGTAATAAGCCAAATTGCGTATCCACCCAAGATTCTCGTGAAGAGCACTACCTTGAACCTTTCCTGCTGACAGAGTCCGCAACACTCGATGCGATTGAGCAAGCGGCTCTCAAACTGCCGGGGGCAAAAACGGCGGTCAAAGAAGGCGATTACCTACGTATTGAATGTACTTCCAAAATCATGCGCTTTGTTGATGATCTTGAGCTAAAAATTAGTGACGATAAGCTCATCGTTCGCTCTGAATCGCGTATTGGCTACTCCGATTTTGGCGTCAACAGAAAGCGAGCAAAACAATTACGCACTGAACTCTCTGACGCAGGGCTCATCAAATAGAAAACTGACTCTGGTGAGTGTTATACTCTCGCCCGAATGAATATTTTATTACCCAAAGAGAGTGTTATGAAAGTTGGTATCATCGGCGCGATGGAACAAGAAGTGACCATCCTGAAAGAAGCAATGACAAACTGCCAGACGGTTAACAAAGCAGGCTGTACGTATTTCTCTGGTCAAATTAACGGTGTAGATGTAGTACTTCTGCAATCGGGCATCGGTAAAGTAGCCGCTGCTGTGGGTACGACTATCTTACTTGATGAATACCAACCTGACGTTGTAATCAACACGGGCTCTGCTGGCGGTTTCGACTCCAGCCTGAACCTCGGTGATGTGGTCATCTCAACTGAAGTTCGTCACCACGATGCAGACGTAACAGCATTCGGCTACGAAATAGGCCAAATGGCTGGCCAACCTGCGGCATTCAAAGCGGACGAAAAGCTGATGGAGCTGGCAGAAAAAGCATTAGCTAAGATGGAAAACAAACACGCGGTACGCGGCCTTATTTGTACTGGTGATGCTTTCGTTTGCACCGCTGAACGTCAAGCATTTATCCGCGAGCACTTCCCATCAGTGATCGCAGTAGAGATGGAAGCATCAGCAATTGCTCAGACTTGCCACCAGTTCAATACGCCATTTGTGGTGGTACGTGCCATTTCAGACGTAGCAGACAAAGAATCACCAATGAGCTTCGAAGAGTTTTTACCGTTAGCGGCGAAAAGCTCCTCAGAAATGGTGTTCAAAATGCTAGAGCTAGTAAAGTAAGTCGAGTCGGTTAAATAAATCGAACCATTCATGGAAGAAACTTTTCAGCAACTTTACGCCAATGGTGCGCTCCTTGTCATGTGGGGCGCACTGTTGTTTCACCTCGTTTTACCTATCCCTCACTCCGCTCATCCTTTCACTTTATGGCGAAAAATAGCAGAGCAGCTGACCATAAAGGTGAACCGACATCATAGCTATTCGCAAAGCATACTGGCAGGCTGCCTTTCCATTCTCATCATGATATTGCCTTGTTTGGTGCTTTTGATTGCGTTAAAGCCTCTGGTATGGAAAGCGCCACTATACGAGTTAGCATTATTGCTGCTCGCGTTAGATTGGCGAAGCAGCGAGAGGTTAACCAAACAGCTCGTTAGCGCTATGTCCAATGAGGACAAACCTTTATGTCGCCAACGATTAAAACCGTACCTCAATCGTGATACAAACAGCCTTTCTCTGTTAGGGATAGGAAAAGCGGGAGCGGAAACGATCATTATGGGCTACGGCCGAAATGTTGTCTGTGTTCTGTTCTGGTACGCACTTGCAGGTGGTATTGGTGCTTTCCTCTACCGACTTATCGCAGAGCTTGCACGTACCTGGTCACCAAGCCGAAAACAATACTCACCATTTGGCAAACCCGCCATTCAACTTCTCGCTGCACTTGAAATCATCCCGTTGCGCTTGTTCGCTCTGTTTATCGCATCTGGGAAGAGTTTGTCTGCTGTGATGAGCGGAATAAGCCAACAAGCACAATCCTGGCCGTTACCCGGACCAGCGTGGTTACTATGTAGCGTCGGGAACAAGTTACAACTCTCTTTAGGTGGCCCAGCTATTTATCAGGGAACACGAGCAGAGCGAGCTAAAATAGGTGGGCGTATTGCGCCGTCTGCTATACATCTCGCGCAGATCCAAGCTCTCTTGGTTTGGCGTATTTTTGCTTGGATTGTTATCCAAAGCCTTCTTCTAGGACTGATTTATCAAGGATTATGATGTCTAAAATTGCCGTATCAATTTCAATTTTGTTTTCATCAATCGTACTGGCTAACGAGCCAGCGCAACGTGTAATTAGCTTAGCTCCACACGCAACCGAGATTGCCTATGCTGCTGGGCTTGGGGACAAATTAATCGCAGTAAGCGAAATGAGCGACTACCCTGAACAAGCGAATAAGCTGGAGAAAGTCTCCAATTACCAAGGAATAAAGCTCGAACGTATCATTGCGCTTCGTCCGGATTTGGTCATTGCCTGGCCTTCAGGTAATCCAGCCAAAGAATTGGAAAAGCTCGCTCAGTTTGATGTACCCATTTATTACTCTACTTCCAGCTCACTGATGGACATCGCCAACAACATCGAACAATTGAGTCAGTACAGCGAAAATCCACAAATAGGTCAGAAAGCCGCTGATGACTTTCGAACCCAGTTAAATGTTTTGAAAGACAAATACAACACCGAAGACAAGGTCCGTTATTTTTATCAGCTCAGTGAAAAACCAATCATCACGGTCGCAGGAAAAAACTGGCCGAGTGAAGTGTTTAGCTTTTGTGGCGGCGAAAACATATTTTACAGTGCGGGCTCTCCCTACCCTCAGGTCAGCATCGAGCAAATCATCACTCGCCAACCAGACGTCATTTTTACTTCGCGTCATGCAATGAGTAGTGACGGGATGTGGTCTGAATGGAAGAATGAAGTGCCTGCTTTAAAAGATGGACATATTTGGTCATTGAATGCTGACTGGATTAACCGTCCGACACCGAGAACACTTAACGCCATCACAGAAGTGTGTGATTACTTTGAAAGCGTACGCCAAAAACGCTAACGTTTTCGTGGCAAATACCGTACAATTTGCGCCCATTTTTTATCACTTTGCTTAAAGGTACCAAGTAACATGGACTCCATGCTGCTTTACATGATCGACTTATTCGGCACTGCTATATTCGCCATTTCAGGTGTATTACTGGCTGGCCGGTTAAAGATGGATCCATTCGGCGTGATTGTACTCGGTAGCGTCACCGCTATTGGTGGTGGAACAATCCGAGATATGGCACTGGGTGCCACACCTGTATTTTGGGTCACTGACCCGACCTACCTCTGGGTTATCTTTATCACCTGTCTATTAACCATGTTGATAGTCCGCCGTCCCAAGCGCCTTCCTTGGTGGGTTTTGCCCGTTTGCGATGCTATTGGTCTTGCTGTCTTCGTCGGTATCGGAGTAGAAAAAGCCCTGGCTTATAATGCTTCAGGAATGGTCGCTGTGATTATGGGCGTGATAACCGGATGTGGTGGTGGCATCATACGTGATGTACTGGCGCGAGAGGTGCCGATGGTACTGAGGAGTGAAGTGTATGCAACAGCCTGTATTATTGGAGGGATATTCCATACAACCGCGATTGCAATGGGCTATGACCACTCAACAGCGCTGATCGCTTGTGTAAGTTCAACATTGATAATCCGTCTTGGTGCGATCCGCTGGCACTTGTCTTTGCCTACGTTCGCCATCAATCGTTAACTCCCCTTCTCCAAGAACACTTTTAAGAGCCGGTCGTAACATCGGCTCTTTTTATTTGTCCTGTTATGCTCGCTTACTGTTCTATATTTGGTTAAATTAGCTCTACTATTCCTCATTTTCATCAATTGGTATGTTACTAGAAGGCATTGAGACGTTACTTGTTCTGAGTAGAGAAAAAACCATGAGCCGAACTGGCAGTCAGTTGTACATTAGCCAGTCTGCGGTGAGTAAACGTATTGCCAACCTGGAAAAGAAAATCGGGAAAAAGCTTATTGAGCCAAGCGGCAGGCACATCAAACTGACCTCAGATGCACTTGCACTCATTGCTACCATTGAACCAACCTTCAACGAGTTAATCGGTCAAATCCACGATCAACAAGTGCTCGAAGATACGTCGCTGATTAAGCTAGATTGCTCTGAAACGTTAGTTGCGGGCTATCTGAGTTTGATCATGGAAGAGCGATTTTCAGACGATCCCTATCTGCGCATCTCCACCAACCATACGCCAAGAATCATAGAAAATGTAAAGTCAGGCAAAGCAACGCTTGGGTTCTGTGCCGGCTATTTACCCCCTCATCACGGCCTGATGAGCTTTCACCTCGCCGATGAGCCTTTCTCGATCATTAGTAAACATCCACTGACCACTTTACCAACAGCAGTGCTGACTAATGATTTGAGTAATCCGGCCAATACTTATCAGCAAGCAATTCTGTCTAAGTACAATATTGAACCCATCATGGAAATGGACTCCTATACCGCAGCGGCACAATTAGCATTAGCGGGTATGGCACCCGCTTTGATTCCAAAATCCATCATCAACACACTCAAAATCGACGAAAAATACCGCTTTGAGTTCGAACAGCTAGCGCATCTTATCCGCCCAATTCACGTTTGCCTGCGCCATAACACCTATCGAAACCAACGGGTTAAAACACTGATAGAATCCATTGCTGATGTTGTTGCCAAAGAAGTTTTAGTGCCATCAACATCGACATGGTGATCACTAGGGGACGAATCCACTTTTGTCCCTTCGTCACTACCACCTTTGCCCCAAGTTGAGCACCAATAAAACCACCAACAGCCATAGTTAAGCCTATCTCCCATACGGGCAGACCAGCTAGTACAAAAAACAACAGTGCTGCAATATTAGAAGTGAAGTTGAGGATCTTGGTCCGTGCGGTAGCATCAACTAAAGAGAAATGGCCGAGAACAACAAAACAAACCGTAAAGATAGACCCGGTTCCAGGGCCAAAGAATCCGTCATAAAAACCTACGCCACCACCGATACAAAGCGCAAACATTGCCTCTGAAATCCTTGGTTCGCCGCCTGTTTTTTTCGTTGTTGGCGCAAGTAAAAAATAGAGTGAAATAGCAATGAGAAGGACCGGAATTAAGCTGGTCAGCACGCCGGCATCGACAAATTGCACCGCCTCAGCGCCAATTGCAGAACCAACAAAAGTACACAAGATAGCAATGCGCATCTCTTTTAGGCTGACGATGCCATTGCGCACAAAGTACCAACTCGCGGAAAAACTACCGAATGAGCTTTGCAGTTTGTTCGTTGCTAACGCCTGAGTCGGGCTAAGCCCTGCAGCCAGTAACGCAGGAAGTGTCAACAAACCGCCTCCACCCGCCATAGCATCAATAAAGCCTGCTGCAGATGCTACAACAAACAGTGCGACTAAAACCTCAAACGTGATTTCCACTTATGCTTCCTTGTCAATGAGATACCAAAAGGAAGGCAACGGTAGCATTAATCAGACTAAGCGCAAAAGGAAAGGCAAGATACCAACCTATTCCAGATTTTCATCAATTGTAATTGCGTACGTCAAAAATAAAAAAGCCCGCTCGAATGAGCGGGCAATGAGGTTGTCATATAAGCTCTCATTAACGAGCTTACTGATTTTTTATCTATTACGCTTCTAGACTCGCTTTCACTTTAGCGTGTAGCTCTTGAACAGAAGTCACAGACGCTTTTGCATCAGCTGTGTGAGACATACACGTAGCGAACGCTGCGTTCAAAGTCGTTGTGTAGTTCACTTTCTCAGCTAGGGCACCGCGACGCAGAACTTTCGAATCTTCAATTGCTTGACGACCTGCCGCCGTGTTCACGATGTAGGTGTATTCGTTGTTCTTAATACGGTCAAGAATGTGAGGACGACCTTCGTGTACTTTGTTTACTAGACGAGGGTTGATACCCGCTTCGCCTAGAATCACAGCTGTACCGTGTGTCGCATCCAACTGGTAGCCTAGTTTCACTAGCTTAGAAGCCAGGTCAACCACACGCTCTTTATCGCCTTCACGTACTGATAGTAGCGCACGACCACCTTCAGGGTAAACGCTGCCACAGCCTAGTTCTGCTTTTGCATAAGCTTCTGCAAACGTTGCACCAACACCCATTACTTCACCTGTTGAGCGCATTTCTGGGCCCAATAGTGGGTCAACACCAGGGAATTTGTTGAACGGTAGAACCACTTCTTTCACTGAGTAGTAAGGAGGAATAATCTCTTTAGTAAAGCCTTGCGACTCTAGAGATTGACCCGCCATTACACGTGCAGCGATTTTCGCTAGTGGTGCGCCTGTAGCTTTCGAAACGAATGGTACCGTACGCGCAGCACGAGGGTTAACTTCGATTAGGTAAACGTCGTTGCCTTTCACTGCAAACTGCGTGTTCATCAGACCGCGTACACCTAGTTCAAATGCTAACTTCTCAACTTGCTCACGCATCTTATCCTGGATTTCCTGGCTTAGCGTGTAAGCTGGAAGTGAACATGCTGAGTCACCTGAGTGAACACCTGCTTGCTCGATGTGCTCCATGATACCGCCGATAACAACACGCTCACCATCACAGATAGCGTCGATATCAACTTCAGTTGCATCATCAAGGAAACGGTCTAGAAGAACTGGAGACTCGTTCGATACGCTTACCGCTTCGTTGAAGTAGCGACGTAAGTCTTGCTCGTCGTATACGATTTCCATCGCACGGCCACCTAGTACGTAAGATGGACGAACAACCAATGGGAAGCCGATTTCTTTAGATTTCTCAACCGCTTGCTCCATCGTTGTAACGGTAGCGTTTTGTGGTTGAAGAAGGCCTAGACGCTCAACAGCAGCTTGGAAACGCTCACGGTCTTCTGCACGGTCGATTGCATCAGGGCTAGTACCAATGATTGGCACGCCAGCCGCTTCTAGTGCGCGAGCCAGTTTAAGTGGCGTTTGACCACCGTACTGAACAATCACACCTTTTGGCTTTTCAACGCGAGCGATAGACAGTACGTCTTCCAGCGTTACTGGTTCGAAGTACAAACGGTCAGACGTATCGTAGTCAGTAGATACCGTTTCTGGGTTACAGTTAACCATAATAGTTTCGTAACCGTCTTCGCGTAGTGCTAGCGATGCGTGTACACAACAGTAATCGAATTCGATACCTTGGCCGATACGGTTTGGACCGCCGCCAAGAACCATGATCTTGTCTTTGTCTGTTGGGTTTGCTTCACACTCTTCATCGTAAGATGAGTACATGTAAGCCGTGTCAGAAGAGAATTCTGCTGCACACGTATCCACACGTTTGTAAACCGGGTGAATGTCGAACTGTTCACGAGCGCGACGAATTTCGCTTTCAGCAACACCAAGTAATTTAGACAGGCGAGCATCAGAGAAGCCTTTGCGCTTAAGTTGACGAAGAACGTCTTTGGTCAAGCCCGCGTAACCGCCAGCTTTCACTTCTTCTTCTAGTTTCACTAGTTCTTCAATTTGAACCAGGAACCAGCGGTCGATGTTAGTCAGGTTGAAAACACCATCAACAGACATGCCCGCACGGAATGCGTCAGCGATGTACCAGATACGCTCAGCGCCCGCTTCTTTCAGCTCGTGACGAATCTTAGTCAATGCATCTGGCGCTTCTAGGTCAACCATCTCATCAAAGCCAGTCGCGCCAACTTCTAGGCCACGTAGAGCTTTGTGAAGAGATTCTTGTTGGTTACGACCAATCGCCATCACCTCACCAACTGACTTCATCTGTGTTGTCAGACGGTCGTTAGCACCTGCAAATTTCTCGAAGTTAAAGCGAGGAATCTTAGTTACTACGTAGTCGATAGTTGGTTCGAATGATGCTGGAGTTGCACCACCAGTGATGTCGTTTTGTAGCTCGTCCAGAGTAAAGCCAACAGCCAGTTTCGCTGCAATCTTAGCGATTGGGAAACCCGTTGCTTTCGACGCTAGAGCAGAAGAACGAGATACACGTGGGTTCATCTCGATGATAACCATACGGCCATCTTTTGGGTTGATACCAAACTGTACGTTTGAACCACCTGTTTCCACACCGATTTCACGCAGAACCGCTAGCGATGCGTTACGCATTAGCTGGTATTCTTTGTCAGTCAGTGTTTGTGCTGGCGCTACTGTGATTGAGTCACCCGTGTGGATGCCCATTGGGTCGAAGTTTTCGATTGAACATACGATGATACAGTTGTCCGCTTTGTCGCGAACTACTTCCATTTCGTACTCTTTCCAACCGATTAGAGATTCATCGATAAGCAGTTCGTTAGTCGGAGAAAGATCCAGACCACGACGACAGATTTCTTCGAATTCTTCTTTGTTGTAAGCGATACCGCCACCAGTACCACCCATCGTAAATGATGGACGGATGATACAAGGGAAGCCAACCATGTCTAAAACTTTGTAAGCTTCTTCCATGCTCTTCGCAGTATCTGCGCGAGGACACTCAAGGCCGATAGACTTCATTGCTTTATCGAAACGAGAACGGTCTTCCGCTTTATCAATCGCGTCAGCGGTTGCACCAATCATTTCTACGCCGAACTCTTCAAGAACGCCGTGCTTCTCTAGATCAAGAGCACAGTTAAGCGCAGTCTGACCACCCATTGTCGGTAGAACCGCATCTGGACGCTCTTTTTCGATGATCTTGCGTACCACTTCCCATTGGATTGGCTCGATGTAAGTCGCATCAGCCATCTCTGGGTCAGTCATGATTGTCGCAGGGTTCGAGTTAACCAGAATAACTCGGTAGCCTTCTTCACGAAGTGCTTTACACGCTTGTGCGCCAGAGTAGTCAAACTCACATGCCTGACCGATAACAATCGGACCAGCACCAAGAATTAGAATACTTTGAATGTCAGTACGTTTTGGCATTATCTACTACTCCGAATTAAGCGCTGTGTTGTTTGATTAGTTCGATAAAGTGGTCAAAAAGCGGTGCTGCGTCATGTGGACCTGGGCTCGCTTCTGGGTGACCTTGGAAGCTAAATGCTGGCTTATCTGTACGGTGGATACCTTGCAGAGAGCCATCAAATAGAGATACGTGAGTTGCACGTAGGTTTTCCGGTAGCGTTGCTTCGTCCGCTGCAAAACCGTGGTTTTGAGAGGTAATCATTACAACGTTACGATCTAAATCTTTAACTGGGTGGTTCGCACCGTGGTGACCAAACTTCATTTTCACAGTTTGTGCACCAGACGCTAGCGCCAGGATTTGGTGACCCAGACAGATACCAAAGATAGGTAAACCTTTTTCTAGGAACACTTTTGTTGCTTCAATCGCGTAAGTACATGGTTCTGGGTCACCAGGGCCGTTTGATAGGAAAACGCCATCTGGATTAAGAGCCAGTACTTCTTCTGCTGAAGTTTCAGCAGGTACAACCGTCAAGCGGCAACCACGGTCAACCAACATGCGTAGGATGTTTCGCTTTGCGCCAAAGTCGTATGCTACAACGTGGTACGGCAACTCGCTGTCATCTTTCGCTTCAGGCAGTCCACCTTCAAGCGTCCACGAGCCTTGCTTCCACTGGTACGCTTCTTTTGTTGTCACAACTTTCGCAAGATCCATTCCTTTCAGACCCGGGAATTCTTTTGCTTTCGCCAGTGCCAAAGCTTCATCTAAGCTGTCACCAGCAACAATACAACCATTCTGCGCACCTTTCTCACGCAAGATACGAGTCAGTTTGCGCGTATCAATGTCAGCGATGCCAACAATATTTTGAGATTTAAGGTAGTCAGAAAGAGATTGTTCATTACGGAAGTTAGAAGCGATAAGAGGAAGATCGCGAATCACAAGGCCTTGTGCATGAATAGAAGAGGATTCTTCATCTTCGGAAGTGGTTCCGGTATTGCCAATGTGAGGATAAGTAAGAGTAACGATTTGCTGAGAATAGGAAGGATCAGTGAGGATTTCTTGATACCCCGTCATCGAGGTATTGAAAACGACTTCACCGACGGATACGCCATCTGCCCCAATGGACACTCCGCGGAACACTGTCCCATCTTCTAGGACTAACAGTGCTAATTTACCCAAGACAACCTCCAGAATAAAAATGCAAAAAAAATAAATCAAAGTGCAAACATGCCTTCCTTTACCTATAAAATCTACATAAATAGGTACTTCAGACAAATTGGCGGTATTCTAAAGACGGACAGGAAACCTGTCAACAAGCAATTAAAAATAAATTATGCTTTTCTAGCAAGTAAGGACGTTTAGGTAGAATAACCCCCAAAACAACAAGTTTTAGACATCTCTATATGGAAAGGGATGACTTTTTTGTGAATTTTACAAATTTGAACTTTATACAGATCACAAAATCAGATGAGATTTTTACGCAAACGTTAACCAACCAAAAATAACTATACTTTTTAAGCCATATAGACAGCATAGACAACAAAACCGCTAAAAACACCACTAAACTAACGTGAGAATGGTAGCGTTATTAAATCATTTATTTTACATCTATACCTAGAGATATAAAAAAGCCGGCTTACGCCGGCGAATAATTATGTAATTAGAGTTCATTCAAACCCAGTACATCGGTCATGGTATAAAAACCTGCAGGTTTAGCACTCAACCAAACCGCAGCCTTCACCGCACCGTTAGCAAAGGTCATGCGATCCGTTGCTTTGTGTGTAATTTCAACGCGCTCGCCAATATCAGCAAACATCGCCGTGTGTTCACCAACAATGTCACCAGCACGAATAGTGGCAAAACCAATCTCATCTTTAGTACGTTCACCCGTAATGCCTTCACGAGCATAAACCGCTACGTCATTAAGATTGTTACCCATCGCTCCTGCAATCGCTTCTCCCATACCAATGGCAGTACCTGATGGTGCATCCACTTTATGGCGATGATGTGCTTCAACAATCTCGATATCGCAGTAGTCACCCATGACTTTGGCTGCTTTTTCCAGCAGCTTGAAAACTAGGTTAACACCAACAGAGTAGTTAGGAGCCATTACCACAGGAACTTGCTTTGCTGCCTCATCAATAAGTGCACGTTCTTCGTCACTAAAACCAGTGGTGCCAATCACCATGCTTTTGCCATGCTGCTTGCAAAGCTCAAGGTTAGCCAAAGTGCTTACTGGTGCAGTAAAGTCGATAATGACATCAAAGTTATCCACGTCTTTAGCAAGATCATCCGTGAGAACGACATCAAATTTGCCTTCACCACATAGTTCACCGATATCGACACCGACGAGTGATGATTCCGGACGCTCAGATCCCGCTGTTACTGACGCTTCTTGATGATGGTGTGAAGCCTTAACCAAGTTGCGACCCATGCGGCCAGCTGCTCCTGCGATTGCAATACGAACCATTGCGTTTTATCTCCTTCTCTGGATAACGAGACCTATACTCGTTTCTCTCGTTTCGCTCAATCTTTTTAAACTAACAACATACCTTGCGAACCACAAGATGATTAATGTCGAAACTATGAAGAAAACTCTTGTACAACACGCTCAAGGATTGGCACATTGGCTTCCGGAAATGCATATTCAGGCAAGCTCTTGATATCAACCCAGCGCCCTTCCTGACCTTCTTTACCGTATGGTTCATTTTCAAAAGAAGTGACGGAGATAAAATCGAACTTCAGAGATTTGTCTGGATAGTCGTACTCAAGGTGCTCAAACAAAGACTGTTCTGTCACGTTGATCCCGACTTCTTCTTCCAGCTCACGAATCATCGCCTGCTCCACAGACTCTTCCGGCTCTACTTTTCCACCAGGAAACTCCCAAAATCCGCCTTTATGTTTATCGTCAGGACGTTTAGTAATGAAGATCTGCGATTTATCTTGGTTAAAAATGATCGCCGCAACGATGTGAATTCTTTTCATGGAGAACGTTTCCTAAAAATGAACTGCTTCCCGCCCTGCATTAAGATGGCACTATGGGGAGCAATAAAATTTACTTAAAAAAAGAGCCGCCTAAGCGACTCTTTATCAATATGTGACTAAACTCTGTTAGTCAATTTTTCCGTGGCACTGTTTGTACTTTTTACCGCTGCCACATGGACAAGGCTCATTACGACCTACTTTGCGCTCATCACGAACGACAGGTTGGTGTGCGCCTTCAGATTCTTCACCATCAGCAAGCTGGTTTTCTGCAGCCGCATGTTGAGCTTGTGCACGGCGCGCCGCTTCTTCTGCTTGCGCACGACGTTGCTCTTCCATACGCTCAACTTCTTCTTGCTGTTGAACACGTACACGAGATAGAACAGTGATAACATCAGATTTC
The DNA here is from genome assembly GCF_035621455.1 of Vibrio natriegens NBRC 15636 = ATCC 14048 = DSM 759. Lineage (NCBI taxonomy): Bacteria > Pseudomonadati > Pseudomonadota > Gammaproteobacteria > Vibrionales > Vibrionaceae > Vibrio > Vibrio natriegens. The sequence continues at coordinate 463,441 of NZ_CP141822.1, read as the reverse complement.
AACGCATCTAGCAAACCTTCGAACAACTCAAACGATTCACGCTTGTACTCTTGTTTCGGGTTCTTCTGTGCGTAACCACGTAGGTGGATACCTTGACGCAAGTGATCCATTGCTGCCAAGTGTTCTTTCCAAAGCGTATCCAACGTCTGTAGCATGACAGATTTTTCGAAGTTACGCAGTACTTGCTCACCAACGACTTCTTCTTTCGCTTTGTAGACTTCAACAGCCAGTGAAATGATCTTTTCACGAAGTGCTTCTTCGTAAAGTTTGTCATCTTCTTCAAGCCATTGCTTAATTGGAGCATCCAGATCGAAGTCCGCTTTCAGGCGTTCTTGCAGACCTTCAACATCCCACATATCTTCCAGAGATTGTGGTGGAATGTATTCATCAATGATCGCCGTCATCACGTCTTCGCGGTTCTGCTCGATCATGTCGCTGATATCGTCAACGCTCATCAACTCATCACGTAGCTCGTAAACGACTTTACGCTGATCGTTCGCAACGTCATCGTATTCAAGTAGCTGTTTACGGATGTCGAAGTTACGACCTTCCACTTTACGCTGCGCTTTTTCAATCGAGCGAGAAAGCATTTTAGATTCGATCGCTTCGCCTTCTTCCATACCACTTTGGATCAAACTTGCCATGCGGTCTGAAGTGAAGATGCGCAGTAGTGAATCTTCCATTGATAGGTAGAAACGTGAAGAACCTGCATCACCCTGACGACCAGAACGACCACGTAGCTGGTTATCGATACGACGAGATTCGTGGCGCTCTGTACCGATGATGTGCAGACCACCCGCTTCCAGCACTTTATCGTGTACGACTTTCCAATCCGCTTTAATCGCGTCGATTTGCTCTTGAGTCGGATTTTCTAACGTTTCAACTTTAGATTGCCAGCTACCACCAAGCACGATATCGGTACCACGACCCGCCATGTTTGTAGCGATAGTCACCGCTCCCGGCATACCTGCTTCAGCAACGATCTCTGCTTCTTTCTCGTGGAATTTAGCGTTCAGTACGTTGTGCTTAATCTTAGCTTTCTTAAGTGCATTAGATAGCAGTTCAGATTTCTCGATCGATACTGTACCTACTAGTGTTGGCTGGCCTTTTGCTACGCGATCTTTGATATCTTCAATGATTGCGGCAAACTTTTCAGCTTCTGTACGGTACACCACATCCGGCATATCATTACGAATCATTGGTTTGTTGGTTGGAATAACAACCGTTTCCAAACCATAGATAGACTGGAACTCAAACGCTTCAGTGTCGGCAGTACCTGTCATACCTGACAATTTCTCGTATAGACGGAAATAGTTCTGGAATGTAATAGATGCCAGCGTTTGGTTTTCGTTCTGAATCTTAACGCCTTCTTTTGCTTCTACAGCTTGGTGCAAACCTTCAGACCAACGACGGCCTGGCATAGTACGGCCCGTGTGTTCATCAACGATGACAACTTCACCGTCTTCAGTAACGATGTAATCAACATTGCGTTCAAATAGTACATGAGCTCGCAGCGCTGCGTTCACGTGGTGAAGTAGGCTGATATTGGTTGGAGAGTAAAGCGTGTCACCCTCTTCCATCAAACCGTTCTTAACCAGAAGCTCTTCGACAAACTCTTGACCCGTTTCAGTCAGGTAAACTTGTTTCGATTTTTCATCTAACGTGTAGTGGCCATCACCACGGTATTCTTCTGAATCTTCTTGATCTTGTCTCTCAAGATGTGGAATCAGCAAGTTGATTCGAGTATATAGCTCAGAGCTGTCTTCAGCAGGACCAGAAATGATAAGAGGCGTACGAGCTTCATCGATAAGGATTGAGTCAACCTCATCGACTACGGCAAAGAAGCGCTCGCGCTGTACGCGGTCTTCATTGCGGAAAGCCATGTTGTCACGAAGGTAATCAAAGCCAAACTCGTTGTTGGTTCCGTAAAGGATGTCAGCTTGGTACGCTTCTTTTTTCTCTTGAGGTGGCATGTTTGGCACGTTGATGCCAACGCTCATACCTAAGAATTCAAATAATGGACGGTTTGTCTCTGCGTCACGTTTAGCCAAGTAATCGTTCACGGTTACCACATGAACGCCTTTACCCGCTAGTGCGTTTAGGTAAGCTGGAAGAGTTGCAGTTAAAGTTTTACCTTCACCTGTACGCATTTCCGCGATTTGACCTGCATTCAGGACCATACCACCAATAAGCTGTACATCGAAGTGACGCATGCCGTAAACACGCTTAGACGCTTCACGAACGGTAGCAAACGCTTCTGGAAGGAGTTGATCGAGAGTTTCACCTTTGTCCAGACGCTCGCGGAATTCAACAGTCTTTGCTTTTAGTTCTTCATCAGATAGAGCTTCAAATGTCGGCTCATAGTTATTAATTTCTTTTACAATTTTTCTAAGGCGGCGCAGTGTTCGATCGTTGCGACTGCCAATAACTTTTGTCAGTAGCTTAGTTATCATTTTTCGTGAATCTCTCTTTCATCAGACCGTTCCCGATCTACTCGTAATGCCTTCAGTCTCTGCCAGTTTGGTACTAAGAATACTGATATAAATCATTTAACAAATGATATTGAGTCCAAACATCCATATTTCAAGGCTAAATTTAGAAACATTGGGGCTTAGTGTAAGGATTTTTAATCGATACAACCATAAATAGACCTATTTGTTTGAAGCACTCTGTAAATTTTATTGAAAGTGGTGATAGATTAGCCAAATTTTTATTTGTAAGTCTCCAAATCTATCAATTTGCTTTCATTATGCGGCGTCCAAATCAATTGTAATAAAGACGCTAATGTAAACTATACCTAGATAGAAAGCTGCTCTAGAATAGCGGTATATCCACAAAATTAGATTTTACCTATGCGTGATCATCGACCAACCTCAACAGAGGATGTTATTGCTGAATCTCAGTTTAAGAAGATTCAAGAGCATGCTGGAGAAATCTTGCAGCTCAACAAAGCCTTACAGGATATCTTGCCTAAAGGCACGGCTGATCATTGCCGAGTTGCTAATGTCCGTAACGGTCATCTATTGATCGATGTGTCTAGCGCTGCCATCAAGATGAAGATCGACTACGATCGCCTAATGATCCTCAATAAACTACGAACTCAAGGCTATGCAAAGTTGATCAGCGTGGATGTCCGAATTAATCCATCCCTTTATCGCAACCGGTACGAGCAAGACGATAGACCCAAGCGACCGCCGTTAACTGAGTCAGCGGCCAAATCATTAATGATTATTGCGGATATGGCGCCACCTAAAATTCAAGAGCGCCTGAAAAGGCTGGCTGACATGGCTGATAAGTCAAAGTAATAATGCGCTGAAAAGATTGAATTTTGGATAGAAAAAAACCAGGTCGAGACCTGGTTTTTTTAAATTCAGTTTAAGCTTATGCTAATACCATATTTGGCTCTGCAAATGCGACTGGAGAACCCGCTTCTTCTTCGAATGTAGTCCATTCCCATGCTTCCTGATCAGCCAGAACAGCACGTAGAAGTTGGTTGTTTAGACCGTGACCTGATTTGAATGCACGGAACTCACCAATAATTGGGTGTCCACACATGTAAAGGTCACCAATTGCGTCCAATACTTTATGAGTAACGAACTCATTATCAAAACGCAGACCTTCTTCATTAAGAATTCGGTAATCATCCAGTACGATAGCGTTATCAAAGCTACCACCCAAAACTAAGTTCTGAGACTGTAGATATTCAATATCACGCATAAAACCAAACGTACGTGCACGAGAAATCTCGCGAACAAACCCTTTAGATGAGAAGTCAAACAACAGGCGCTGCTCGTCAGACTCAATTGCAGGGTGGTTAAATTCAATCTCGAAGTCCATACGGAAGCCGTTAAATGGAACAAACTCTGCCCACTTATCGCCATCTTCGAAACGAACTGGTTTTTTAATGCGGATAAAACGCTTGGGAGCATTTTGCATTTCGATACCTGCTTGTTGAAGCAAGTATACAAATGGGCTTGCGCTACCATCCATAATTGGAATTTCAGGAGCGTCTACTTCAACAACAATGTTGTCGATACCCATACCAGCGAGCGCAGCATTCAAGTGCTCAACTGTTGAAATACGCACGCCTTCGTCGTTAACTAATGCAGTACATAGCATAGTGTCACGCACAGACGCAGGATCAGCTGGAAAATCTACAGGTGGATTTACATCTGTACGACGGTAAATGATACCTGTATTTGCAGCAGCCGGGCGCAGAGTAAGCGTGACTTTACGACCAGAGTGGAGACCCACACCAGTTGTTTTCACTATTTCTTTCAGAGTACGTTGTCTGATCATCTGCTTGCCTCTCTAAAGTGTGCTACAAAACACGGTCGTCTGTAACGTCGACCGTGAATGCTACCATAATTTTGAACCATGTCAAATTTATGGGTTAAAGATTAATCAGCCTGGCGACGCAAGAATGCCGGAATATCTAAATAACCGCTCTCTTTCTCTTGCTTTGGTGCCGCGGAGCTTTGGCTCGACGAAGCAGGAGCAGAAGACGCTGTATTTGTCGGCTGAGGAGTTACCTGTGGCTTCTCTTGCACTTGAGGTTGCAGAGTTTGTGCCGGCTTCTCTTCAGCTTGAGTTGCCATTGCTTGTTGTTGTGGCTGAGCTTGTGTAGTTGGTGCTACTTTCGCTTTACCACCAGCAACAAGGGTGATATCTGGTTTTCTCTCGTTACCAATACCTGTCGCTACAACAGTTACGCGGATTTCATCCGTCATATCTGGGTCTAGAGAAGTACCGATAACTACAGTTGCATTATCAGAAGCAAATGCCTTAACTGTATTACCCACTGTCTCAAACTCGTCAAGACGCATATCCAAGCCAGCAGTAATGTTAACAAGAACACCACGTGCACCAGCTAGATCGATGTCTTCCAGAAGTGGACTAGAAATTGCCATTTCAGCCGCTTCTTCAGCGCGGTCTTCGCCTTTCGCGATACCGCTACCCATCATTGCGTGGCCCATTTCAGACATAACAGTACGTACGTCAGCAAAGTCGACGTTGATCATACCCGGACGAGTAATTAGTTCCGCAATACCTTGTACTGCATTTTTAAGAACATCATTCGCACTTGCAAACGCTTCTAGCAACGTCACGCCACGACCAAGAACTTTAAGTAGCTTTTCGTTTGGAATCGTAATCAATGAGTCAACGTGTTTAGAAAGCTCATCGATACCTTGTTCAGCAAACGCCAAACGCTTCTTACCTTCAAAGCTGAATGGTTTAGTTACCACTGCAACAGTAAGAATGCCTAGCTCTTTGGCTACTTCAGCGATAACAGGAGCTGCACCAGTACCTGTACCACCACCCATACCTGCTGCGATAAAAACCATATCGGCACCAGTTATGGAATCTTTAATTCTGTCTCTATCTTCGAGAGCTGCCTCACGGCCGACCTGTGGATTCGCACCTGCACCCAGACCTTTGGTGATATCACCACCAATCTGAATAACATTGCCAACGCTTGTCTTACGAAGTGCTTGCGCATCAGTGTTAACGCTGATGAATTCCACACCTTCGATGGATTCACGCACCATGTGTTCAACAGCGTTACCACCGCCGCCACCAACTCCAACGACCTTGATTACTGCATCGTCAGACATTTCCATCATCGGTTCAAACATGTGTTGTCTCCGTTTATCCTGCAACTCAGGTTAAAACTCTTTTTGTATCCAGTTACGCAATTTACCGAAAAAGCCAGTAACAGATGAGCGTTTAGGTTCATTGTAATCGCTATCGTCGCTGGACTGCATGTCTCTTGCGTAATGAAGTAATCCAACTGCCGTAGAATGGTACGGCTCTTTTACATAGTCAGTTAAGCCGCTGACTTCGAGCGGTTTGCCGACCCTTACTTGGTTGCGGAATACGCGTTCCGCACATTCGACGACCCCGTCCATTTGCGCAGCGCCGCCAGTCAGTACTACACCGGCTGCCAGATGGTGCTTAATGCCCTCTGCGCGTAATTTTGCCTGAACGGTATCGATCGTTTGGTTAACCAGTCCCATAAGCTCAGAGTAGCGTGGCTCTATCACTTCTGACAATGTTTGACGTTGCAGACTACGTGAAGGTCGCCCACCTACGCTTGGAACGTTAACCGTGTCATCCTTACTGACCAGTTCACTTAAAGCACAGCCATATTTTACTTTTATTTCTTCAGCATCGCTTACTGGCGTACCAAAAGCAAAAGCAATATCGCTTGTTACCGCATTTCCCGCGTACGAAAATACTTCTGTGTGACGTAGCGCACCACCCGTCCAGATTGCAACATCCATCGTGCCTGCGCCAATATCGACCACACAAACTCCAAGCTCTCTTTCATCCTCGGTAATTACTGCATTACTTGCAGCAAGCCCAGAAAATACAAGTTGCTCTACCTTAAGGCCGCAACGTTCTACCGCCTTAATGATATTGCGCGCCATGTCATTATGGCAGGTGATAAGATGGACACTTACTTCCATTCTTACCCCAGAGAGACCAAGCGGGTTTTTAATCCCTTCCTGGTAGTCGATGGTAAACTCTTGTGGAATCACATGAAGGATTCGCTGTTCATCACCGATTTTAATTGATTTTGCGGTATGGATAGCTCTGTCCATATCCTCTTGAGAAACTTCCTCATCAGATATCGTACCCATACCTTTTTCGATTCGGCTTGCGATATGCTTACCAGACAACGAAATGAATACTCGGCTGATTTGGCACTCGGCCATTAACTCAGCTTGATCAATTGCGCGTTGTACTGATTTTACAACCGACTCCAAGTCATTCACGCCACCTTTGTCCATGCCGCGCGAAGGGCTACTACCCGCACCAATTATATTAATTTGGCCATCTGGTAAAATTTCGCCCACTAGAGCTGATACGGTTGCAGTGCCTATATCAAGACCAACAATAATGTTGTCGTCTGCGGCCTTAGTCATCTGTACTCTCTTCTAACTCTTCTTCAGGAAACCAACCGACTGCAGCTCCTGTATCGTACCTGAGATCGATATAACTGATTCTTTGCGTGTCACTACCAAGCTTGTTATAGAGTGAGAAAAAACGCTCTATACGCTCAAGAAGAGACTCTTTACCGAGCTCTAATCGAATACCGTTTTCAAGGATGATTTGCCAAGCTCGTCGCTCATTTAATACCAGAGACGATATCGCTAAACCTAGTTGCTGAAACTTAGGACTCAAATCACGGTAGGTTTGTAAAACCTCAGGGCCGCTATCTTTAGGTCCATACAGCTTAACTTTATCTTCCTTTACCAGACCAACATCCCCGTCGAATACCAAGCCGTTTTTATCCAACAACTCGTTGCCATTCCAAATGGCTTCAGGATGATGCTCTGTCAAAAAAACTTTTACTGTATCTGGCCATTGCTTTCGAATTGCTGCATGAGCAACCCATGGCAAGGCTTCAACACTTTGCTGTAATACATCGATGTCTTGTGACATAAACGTACCAATGTGGTCAATTCTGCTGAATGCAGTTTGAACATCATCAGCTTTGATATACTCCAACTCTCCTTGGAGCACTATTTTGGATAGAGGAAGTCTTTGGTCATCCCACATCCAACTGATCGCCGAGTACAAAACAGAACTAATTAAAGTCAAAACTACGACAAAAAATAGCGCACCTAAGATTTTATTTTTGCGACCACGATTATTATCTGTGTTCAGTCGCTCTTCATTTAGTGCAATATTCAACAACGTCTTCGTTTCCTGACCTTTGTCGTCTACCTTGCTCATGTTAATAACACACTAACAAAAGCAATGACTTTAACCTTGAGATTATACTGAGCTCTAATAAACTATCAAACACTGATAACAATAAATCACAACGTTGTTGGCGCAAAATCGAGATCTAGGTCTTTATCTTAAAGCTCACAACGAATTTCAGCTTATCCCATCATTTTATTAACATTTAGCTCAAGAGCTGCCAGCTGTTTAGCTACTTTACCAACATCACCAGCACCCTGAGTTAAAATTAGGTCTCCGTCTTGTATAACGTTAGCCAAAACTGACGGTAATTGCTCGATTTCTGGAACAAAAATTGGATCTAGCTTACCTCTACTGCGAATTGTGCGGCATAATGCGCGTCCATCTGCGCCTGCAATAGGCTTTTCACCTGCAGAATAAACATCCAACATAATCAGCACGTCGACCTGCTCAAGTACGTTAGCAAAATCATCATACAAATCACGGGTTCGGCTGTAACGGTGCGGTTGGAAAATCATTACCAAGCGCTTGTCTTGCCAACCACTGCGCGCTGCATTAATCGTTACGCCGACTTCCGTTGGGTGGTGACCGTAATCGTCCACCAGCATCGCATGGCCGTTGCCCGTATCAAATTCACCAAGGTGATCAAAGCGACGTCCCGTACCTTGCGTTCCCGCCATTGCTTTCAGGATCGCGTCATCTTCAATGTCATCTTCAGTTGCAACTGCGATTGCAGCTGATGCGTTGAGTGCATTATGACGACCCGGAATATTAAGAGTGATATTAAGATCAGCTCTGCCTTTACGAACCACCGTAAATTTACCTTGCTGGCCTTCTTGGCGGTAATTCTCGATACGTACGTCCGCGTCTTCAGAGAAACCATAGGTAATCACCTGACGGCTAATACGCGGAATTAACTCGCGAACGACAGGATCATCAATACAAACAATCGCTTGACCATAAAATGGAAGATTATGCAGAAAGTCGATGAAGGTTTGCTTCAGGGTTTCAAAGTCACCACCATAAGTATCCATATGATCGGCTTCGATGTTGGTAACAATACTCACCATTGGCTGAAGGTGCAGGAATGACGCATCGCTTTCATCCGCTTCTGCAATAAGAATACGGCTAGAGCCAAGACGTGCGTTAGTACCTGCACTTTTTACCAAGCCACCGTTAACAAACGTTGGATCAAGACCCGCTTCTGAATAAATTTGCGTCACAAGTGCCGTGGTTGTTGTTTTGCCATGCGTACCAGCCACAGCAATGCCATGACGAAAACGCATCAACTCGGCCAGCATCTCTGCGCGACGAACAATAGGAATACGTAGCTCACGAGCCGCCATCACTTCTGGGTTTTCTTCGTTGATAGCTGTAGAAACAACAACCACACTTGCTTGCTCAACATTGCTTGCCTGATGCCCGATATAGATGGTTGCGCCTTTAGCGGCTAATCGTTCAGTTACCGCATTCTTTGCAAGATCAGAACCGGTAATTTGATAACCTTCGTTTAGGAGCACCTCAGCAATGCCGCTCATCCCCGCACCACCAATACCGATGAAGTGGATTGATTTCACGCGACGCATTTCTGGAACCATGGCGCGAATCTGAGCTAAGTCTTGTGTATGTTCAATAGTCATCTGTTTCTATTCTCGATAATTCATTAACGCTTTTCAGTCAAAGCGACGATGGCTTGTGCGACAGTCTTGTCGGCGTCCAGTTTAGCGGCGCCACGTGCATGTTGAGCCATCTCTAGTAAAGTTTTGCGATCTAACTGCTGGATTTGCTCAGTGAGTGATTCAACCGTAAACACTGGTTGTTCAATCATTTTCGCCGCTCCGCATTCGACTAAGTGATCCGCATTGAGTGCCTGTTGGCGGTCTTTGTGCATAAACGGTACGAAAATAGCACCGACACCAGCAGCAGAAACTTCAGATACCGTCAAAGCGCCTGAGCGACACACTAACAGGTCAGCCCATGCATACGCTTCCGCCACATCATCAATAAATTCGGTCACTTCGGCATTAACCACATTGTGTTTCTGATAGGCGGCTTGCACCTCTTGTGCTGATCCTTTACCCGCTTGATGACGAATACAGTAGTGTTCACCTAAGTTAGCCATAACCTCAGGTAACGTTTGGTTAAGAATACGAGCGCCTTGGCTACCACCCATTACCAAAATCCGAATCGGTCCTTGGCGGCCTTGCATACGAAGTGCTGGTTCAGCCAGTTGAGTCACATCTTCACGTACAGGATTACCGACAACCTCAGCCTTGGGGAAAGCACCAGGAAAAGCCTGAAATACTTTTTTAGCGATCTTAGACAGCCATTGATTAGTCAAACCTGCAACGGCATTTTGTTCATGCAGCACAACCGGAATACCACTTAACCAAGCCGCAACGCCACCAGGTCCACTCACGTAACCACCCATGCCCAAAACCGCATCCGGCTTCCACTGTTTCATGTGAGTACGCGCTTGCATAATGGCATTGATAATTTGGAATGGCGCAGCCAGAAGACGCTTAACGCCCTGACCACGCAAACCTTTCACTTTGATGAAGTCGATTTCAATACCATGCTTAGGTACCAAATCCGCTTCCATTCGATCCGCCGTACCTAACCAGCGAATCTCCCAACCTTGTTCCTGCAATTGCTTAGCAACGGCAAGCCCCGGAAATACGTGACCGCCAGTACCACCAGCCATCACCATCAAACGTTTAGTTTTCTTCATTAGTTTGTTGTTCTGATTGTTGTTGCTCGCGTTTCAAGCGGCATTCGTGATCGATACGCAGCAATATGGATACTGCAACGGACATAATAATCAGACTGGAACCACCATAACTGATTAGCGGAAGGGTCAAACCTTTGGTTGGTACGATACCTGCGGCAGCGCCGACGTTAACCAGTGTCTGGAACGCGAACCAAATGCCAATACCGAACGCGAGGTAGCCACCAAAGATTTCGCCGTCTTCAAAAGCACGCTTACCAATGTAAACGGCTTTCAGTACCAGACTAAATATCAACATCAGCACCAGCACGACGCCGACAAAACCAAGTTCCTCGGCCAAAACGGCAAACACGAAATCAGTGTGCGCTTCTGGTAAGTATTCGAGTTTCTGAATAGAGTTACCCAGCCCTTGGCCAAACCATTCACCACGACCAAACGCCATCAAAGATTGAGTCAGCTGATAGCCACTGCCGAACGGGTCTTCCCAAGGATCGAGAAATGACGTTACGCGTCGCATACGGTAAGGCTCGACCAGAATCAAACCGACGACGGCGCCGATACCAGCGACCATCAGTGCAAGAAACTGGGTTAACTTTGCGCCCGCAATAAACAGCATGCCGAATAAGGTCACAAGCATTACCACAACCGTTCCCAAGTCTGGCTGTCCCAACAATAGTACGGCAAAAAATGCAAACACCATGATTGGCTTCATAAAGCCGCCAAAGAAGGTTTGACGCACTTCGTCTTGCTTTCGGACTAAATAGCCAGACATAAAGATAAACAGGGCCAGCTTCGCGACCTCGGCAGGCTGCAGGTTAAACAGCCCCAGAGGGATCCATCGAGAGGCACCATTTACAGACTTACCCGCTAGCAACACGATGATAAGCAACGTAAAAGAGAGCCAAAGCAAATAGTGACTGCGCTTGAACCACTCTTCCAAAGGAACTTGGAGAATCACCGCTGATGTGATCAACGCAAGCACAAGAAAAGTGGCGTGACGGAACATAAAATGAAAAGGCTGATCAGTCAGGCGTGAGCTTATAGGAAAAGAGGCCGACGTTACCATGATCAATCCCGTCAACATCAACCCCAACGCAATCCACACCAATTGGCGATCAAACAGAGCCTCTGGTGCAGGCTGCCTGAGCCAATTACTGATGTTGTGTTTAACGTTACCTAAACTCACGAAACGAGTGACCTTCAATTGTTATGCGTATTTTTTAGCAAGCGCGGCGAATACATCACCTCTTGCCATAAAGTTGTCGAATTGATCAAAGCTAGCACATGCAGGAGAGAGCATCACCATATCACCCGCTTTTAACTGTGAAGATATTTGCTGAATCACATCTTCCATCGTATCGAAACGAGTCGCAGATGGATGCAATGGTAAAAACTCATCACCATCTTTTCCAAAGCAGCACAACTGTAAATTGAGCGTCGCGAAAATCGGTTCTAATGGAGTGAAATCTGCGCCTTTACCAACACCACCAACCAGTAGATACAACTTGCCAGTCAGCTCCAACCCCGATAGTGCCGCCATAGTGCTCGCAATATTGGTTGCCTTGGAATCATTGACCCATTTAACACCTTGATTATCTTCAACAACCTGGCAACGGTGTGTCAGTCCGGTGTAATTTTTTAGTGTATTCAATGTGTTGTGACAATCAACACCCGCAGCCTTAAGCAGTGCTAATACAACCAGTACGTTCGCTAAATTGTGCTTACCGACAAGCTTGAGTTCATCACTGGCAATCACGCGCTGGCCGTGATCAAGTAACCAGGTTTTCTCACCATCGGTTTCTAAACCAAATGCTTGCTCATCGCAACCAAAGGTAACCCCAGGCATGTCATGATCTGGGAAGGTCTCCTGATCATCTCGATTCACTACCGCAAGCTCAGCATGATTAAAAATACGCAATTTTGCTGATCGGTAGTCGGCCATGCTTTCATAGCGATCCATATGATCTTCAGAAAGATTCAGAAACGCTGCCGCTTTTAACTTGAGGCTAGACGTGGTTTCCAGCTGGAAGCTAGAAAGTTCAAGCACATACAAGTCTGCTTCTTGATCAAGTAGATCGAGTGCAGGAACGCCAATATTTCCGCCAACACCAACGCTTAACCCAGCGGCTTTTGCCATTACGCCAGTCAAATCTGTTACCGTGCTTTTACCGTTTGAGCCGGTAATTGCAACGACGGGCTTAGTGACTGCCCAGGCAAACAGTTCAATATCACCGACAACGGGGGTTCCCTGGCCTAGTACAGACTGAATTTCAGGCGTCGCAAGTGCGATACCAGGGTTCGTCACCACCAAGTCAGCCTCTGCAAGCCACGCGGCATTCCAGCCACCGCTGTGCAGTTCAACCCCTTCAGGAAGGCGTTCAGCCCCCGGAGGATTAGCTCGAGTATCAATGACTTTAACCACCAGCTGTGGTTGATATTTTCTTAGGTGTTTAACGACAGAGAGCCCGGTAATACCGAGCCCTACGACGACAACACTATGTATGTTTTGCCAACGTTCCATATTTGTTCACACTGTAACTCTTGTCTGAGAAGGCGCGATTAACGCACCTTCAGTGTAGCTAGACCAATCAGAACAAGAACAATAGAAATAATCCAGAAACGCACGATAACACGAGGCTCTGGCCAACCTTTAAGTTCATAGTGGTGATGGATAGGTGCCATGCGGAAAATACGCTGACCACGTAGTTTGTAAGAACCCACCTGAAGAATAACCGACAGGGTTTCCATCACAAATACACCACCCATGATAACCAGTACAAATTCCTGACGAACCAATACTGCGATGGTACCTAGCGCACCGCCCAAAGCAAGTGAGCCTACATCGCCCATGAATACTTGCGCTGGGTAAGTGTTGAACCACAAAAAGCCAAGACCAGCACCAACAATCGCCGTACAGACGACTACAAGTTCAGAAGCGTGAGGAAGGTAAGGGATATGCAGGTATTCAGAGAAGTTAACGTTACCTGTCGCCCAAGAAATAACTGCAAAGCCTGCAGCTACCAGAACCGTTGGCATAATCGCCAAGCCATCCAGACCATCAGTCAGGTTTACCGCGTTACTCGTACCGACAATCACAAAATAAGTGAAGATAATGTATAACATGCCCATTTGCGGCATGACATCTTTAAAGAATGGCACCACAAGTTGAGTTGCAGCAGTATCTTTGCCGTAAGCGTAAAGCGCGAACGCCACCACAAATGCAATTAACGACTGCCAAAAGTATTTCCAGCGCGCGATCAAACCATCGGTATTCTTACGCACTACCTTGCGATAATCGTCGACAAATCCGACAGCACCATAGCCGAGTAGGACTGCAAGTACCGCCCAGACATAAGGGTTTGATAAATCGGCCCAAAGCAGAATGGTGATAGAAATTGCAGCCAAAATCATGATACCGCCCATGGTCGGCGTACCACGTTTACTAAAGTGGGATTCAGGGCCTTCGTTACGTACTACCTGACCGATTTGCAGCATTTGCAAACGCTTGATCATGATAGGTCCCATCCAAAGTGACAGGCCTAAGGCAGTTAATACACTTAATATTGCTCGAAAAGACAGGTATTCAAACAAGCGAAAAAAAGAAAAATATGGCTGTAGCAGCTCGGCAAGCCAGATAATCATTAAAAATACTCCTTCAAAGCAGCAGCGACTTCAAACATACGAGCACCGTTCGCTCCTTTAACCAACATAGTGTGGTTGTCAGAAACGGTTTGGTCTAGATGCTGCTTGATGTAGTCAATCATATCTTGATGTGTCTCAAAGTGGGTGCCGTCGCACAGGTCACTGATTACCTTTGCGTCCGCCCCATACGTGAGAACGTGTTCAAATTTTTGTGGGGCAGCATGTTCCCCGACTTGACGATGAAGTGCAAGACTTTCCTCGCCCAATTCAGCCATATTGCCTAAAATCAACCAACGTTGTCCCTTGAAAGCAGCCAATAAGTCCACTGCGGCTTTCATCGCGGGAACACTGGCATTATAGCTGTCATCAATCAGCTTGACAGATTGACTCAGTTGCTCAACGTCTACTCGGCCTTTTACCTTATTAAGATTCAGCAGGCCAGATTGAATTTCTTCAATCGATGCTCCCATTTGTAGAGTAATAATTGCAGCCGCAATCGCATTCGCAACATTGTGTTGACCAATAATACCGAGCGATAGTTCAATTTCTTGTCCATCTTCGGCTAGGTGCAGAGTGAAGCTGGCTTTACCTTCTTCATTCATTACTATATCGGAAGCATAGAAATCAGCTTGAGTGTTACTTTGCGAAAAAGTGATCACCTTCTTATCGGCAAGGACTGATTGCCATAACGCATCACCCTGACTATCCAGGTTAACAATTGCGACTCCGCCAGCTGATAAGCCTTGGTAGATTTCACCTTTCGCTTGCTTAACGCCTTCAATGGAACCAAATCCTTCAAGGTGTGCCGCTGCAACATTGTTGACCAGCGCGATATCCGGTTTCACTAATTGAGTGGTATAGGCAATTTCACCGATATGGTTAGCGCCCAGCTCAATGACGGCATAGTCATCGTCGGCTTGCGAACGTAAGAGCGTTAATGGCACACCGATATCGTTGTTGAAGTTACCAGCCGTAAACAACACCTGACCTTTCAACTGAAGAATGCTCGCCACCATTTCTTTTACTGTGGTTTTACCGCAGCTACCCGTAATAGCTACCGTTGGAGTTTGGCAAGATTGGTGAACCCAGGCTGCGATTTCACCCAAAGCAATTTTGCTGTCAGTGACCACCACTTGTGGGACACTCACATCGAGACGTTTTTGCACCAGCAGAGCACCTGCTCCAGCGTCAACTGCTTGCTGGCAGAAATCATGCGCATCAAATCGTTCACCCACTAATGCAACAAACAGGGAACCACTCTCGATTGTTCTCGTATCGGTTGAAACCGCCGCAATAGTGATGTCTTCACCGACTAATTCACCATGCGTAATTTCTGCAAGTTGAGATAAAGTTACTTTAATCATGATGACAGTCCTAATAGCTGCATTGCAGATTCTCTATCCGAATAATGGATCGTCTCGCCATTACGAATTTGATAGTCTTCGTGGCCTTTACCTGCCAACAAGATAATGTCTTGGGCTGAGGCATTGTCGAGCGCATATGACAAAGCCTTGAAGCGGTCATGCTGAACAATCGCCTCGTCTGGTTTCGATAATCCAGCCAGCATATCTTTAATGATGAGTTCAGGGCTTTCGCTGCGCGGGTTATCGTCAGTTAACACAACCTTATCACCCAAACGCTCTGCAATTTCAGCCATCATTGGACGTTTACCTGGATCACGATCTCCGCCACATCCGACGATCGCCCAGAGCTGACCGTCACAATGCACACGCAGCGCCTGCAACGCTTTTTCTAATGCATCCGGGGTGTGCGCGTAATCAACCACAACTTTGGCTCGGTTATCTGTCTGGAACAGTTCCATTCGGCCTAATACCGGCTGCAATTGATTCGCCGTCGCCAAAAGCGCTTGTTTGTCAAAACCTAAGCTTAGCAAAGTCGCAAACGCTAACATCAAGTTAGCCGCGTTGAACTCCCCAATCAAAGGTGCGTATAAGGTGCCGCTGCCAAACATACCGTCAAAATCGATAGTAATACCAGATTCTGCATACGTGACGTTGCTGGCCCATAATGCGTTTGTAAACTCAGTTGTCGGCACTAAAGAAACTGCAATCGGATTTGGAAGATCTTTAGCCCACGCTGCACCGACTTCATCATCAACGTTAATGATGGCTTTTTCACACTGGTGCTGGGTAAAGAGGCTAAATTTAGCGCTCGCGTAATCTTCCATCGTGCCATGATAGTCGAGGTGATCACGGCTCAGATTGGTAAACACGCCAGCCGAAAATGACAGAGCTTTCACTCGTCCTTGCACTAAGCCATGAGAAGAAACTTCCAGCGCCGTGTACTTCGCGCCCTGCTCAGCTAATGACGCAAGCGTATGTTGAATTTCCACCGCGTTGCCGGTGGTGTTCGCTGCTGCTTGCAAATTATCTAAGAAACCATTTCCTGTCGTCCCCATCACGGCCGCTTTCGAACCGATGAGTTCAATCCACTGCGCAATCAGTTGTGTGATGGTGGTCTTGCCATTGGTTCCTGTAACACCAATAAGATCCATTGTTGGATAGCGATAAAGTTGACCTGCCATTTCAGACAGACACTTATCCAAAGCACTCAAATAAATAACCGGAATGTCATCAACCCACTCTATGGTGCCATGCGTTTTGTTCTCACAGGCTTGTGCAATAACTGCATTCGCACCTTGCTGAATTGCCGCCGGAATAAACTTCCTTCCATCCACGACGTGCCCGACAATCGCAACAAAAGTGGTACCGGGTTGAACTCTTCGGCTGTCGAGTTCCAGTTCAGAGACAAGAACGGACGCTAAACTTGGGCAATCAACCCAAGAGGACAGCAATGCGTCCATACTGATGGCTTTAGTCATATTTGTTCTCCGAGCTTTGGCTCAGGTTTACTCAAGTTATTTGGCAGTAAGCTAACTTTGCTTACTGCTGGAATTTATTTTCATCTGGTGCCACGTTCAGGATCTGTAGCGCCCCTTTCATAATTTCAGAAAAGACCGGAGATGCCACAGAACCACCGTAGTAATCATCACCTTGCGGCTCATTGACGATCACAACGAGTGCGATTTTAGGGTCACTAACGGGGGCGAGACCTGCGGTGTAAGTAATGTACTCATCACTATATCCACCCGCAGAAGCTTTACGAGAAGTACCCGTTTTTGCCCCGATTCGATAGCCCGGCACGGCCGCACGGCGAGCGGAACCACCTTGCTGAGTTACCGTTTCCAGCATATTAAGTACCTGACGCGCATGCTCAGGGCTAACGACCTGGCGAGACATATTGTTGTCGTTACTTTTTATAATATGTATCGGCTCGTATTTACCAAGATTACCCAGCGTCGCGTACGCGTGAGCAAGCTGAATTGGTGTAATGGAAAGACCATACCCGAAAGAAATGGTCGCTCTTTCAATTGGTGACCAACGCGAACGACTAGGGAAAATACCTGTCACTTCACCCACCAGATTCAAGCCAGAAAGCTCACCAAAACCGACCGAACTGTATAAGCCCAGTAGCGCTTCAACAGGCATTTGCATCGCCAGTTTAGTCACACCGACGTTACTGGATTTTTTCAGGATCATCTCCAGGCTAGCTTTACCTACGGGAGAGACATCTTTTACCCGGCTTCCGCCTAATCGAAGCACACCGTTCCCTGTATCAACGATGGTATCAGTATCTGCGATGCCATTTTCTAACGCAGCCAGAATCACAAACGGCTTAATGGTCGAGCCCGGCTCCATCGAGTCGGTAATCACGCGGTTCCGCATTTTGTAACTTTGCCAATCACTACGATTATTCGGGTTGTACGATGGTGCATTAACCATCGCCAGTACCGCCCCCGTTTTTACGTCCAACATCACAACAGAGCCAGAGGTTGCGCGGTGGTCCGCCACGGACTGTTTAATGGCACGATAAGCAATGGCTTGTAAACGCTGGTCAATCGTCAGTTGCAACGACTTGCCTTCTTGCTTGTCCTGCCAGGCTATATTCTCTACCACTCGACCATAACGGTCTTTACGGATAGTTTTTTTACCTTCTTGGCCAGTCAGCCATTCATCATAGCTGCGCTCTACGCCTTCTAAACCATGGCCATCGATACCCGTTACTCCCACTAAGTGAGCACTAACCTCACCTGCCGGATAATAACGACGCGACTCAGATTTAAGCCCTACGCCCGGTAGTTTCAACTCACGGATGTAATTCGCCATGGCGGGACTTACCTGACGCTGCAGGTAAATGAAACGACGCTTTTCATTGCGCTTGATCTTGTCAATAAGACCTTGGCGCTCAACGCCAAGAACGTCCGCCAGCGCGTACCAACTTTGAGTCTGACTCAGAGCATTTTCTTTAAAGATGGTCGCCGGATCGGCCCAAACCGCTTCAACAGGTACACTGACGGCAAGAGGCTCTCCGTTTCTATCAGAGATAATGCCTCGTGCAGAAGGAATCGACTTAACTCGAACAGAACGAAGGTCACCTTGCTTGATCAGGTTATCAGGCTCGATGATTTGAATGTACGCCACACGCCCAATGAGGAGTGCAAACGCACAAAAGACGAAAAACAGTAACAGATGGAAACGCCAACGAATCAAAAATGACTCTTCTACCTCGACTTTTGCCGCTTTTTTTTCGATTTTCTTCTCATCGACTGCAGCTTTTGTTTTTGCGGGAACCTTCCGCTTATTTCCTTGTTTGGTACTGGTTTTCTTTCTAATCATTTTAGTGTGATAACCACTTCTTTATCGCCATCAGGTCGTTTCATTTCAAGCTCCTTTTTTGCAAGGTCTTGAACTCGACTGTGTTCTGCCAGGGCGGTTTCTTCCAACATCAGGTTGCGCCATTCGCTGTCTAGTCGCTCTCGCTCAACCAGAGTATGGTCTTTTTCGGTGATCGCTTGACGCGCATGGTGGGTAGCAAACACCACTCCCATTGCTGATGCCAGAATAAGAAGCAACAACAATAATGGCCAACGACCAACTGTGAATAAGTCCGTGGCAATCAACTTAGCAAGGTTAGGAGTGGATTTCGTCATAATAATTAAAGCTTTTCAGCAATTCTTAACACTGAACTGCGTGAACGAGGGTTTATGTCAATTTCTTGTTTACTTGGCTTAATCGCTTTGCCAATGGGTTTCATGTTCGCACTGCCCAGCTCTTTGATTTGAGCTTCGGTTAGTGGAATACCATGCGGGACTTCCGGCCCTTTGCTCTCTTTGCGAATAAAGCGCTTAACCATGCGGTCTTCCAATGAATGGAAGCTGATTACAGACAGACGCCCTTGTGGAGCAAGAATACTTGCCGCCCCTTTTAGCGCGGTATCGATCTCTTCTAACTCACTGTTGATGTAAATACGGAATGCCTGAAATGCACGTGTCGCAGGGTGTTTTTTCTCTTTAAAGCTTTTTGGCGCAGCTTCTGAAATTAGCTTCGCCAACTGGCCTGTACGAACCATTGGCTCGTTTTCTTCGTTTTCACGGTATTCCACAATCGCGCGCGCAATACGACGGGCGTGTTTGTCTTCACCAAATTCGCGAATAACCCAAGTGATGTCATCCAAATCCGCTTCCATTAGCCACTGAGATACCGGAATGCCCGTGGTTGGATCCATACGCATGTCCAGTGGGCCATCTTTCATAAAGCTAAAACCACGCTCAGCGTCATCTAGTTGAGGAGAAGATACGCCAAGATCTAGCAATACACCGTCTACTTTGCCAACCAGATCGTAGTCTTGTGCGTATTCAGCCATGCCAGAGAATGGACCATGAATAATGGTAAAACGAGGATCGTCAATCTTACCCGCTTCTGCGATTGCCTGTGGGTCGCGGTCAATACTGTAAAGTCGGCCGTTTTCACCTAGCTTAGATAAAATCGTACGGCTGTGACCGCCTCGGCCAAATGTTCCATCGATATAGATACCGTCAGGTTTGATAGCCAGGCCATCAATGGATTCATTTAATAACACGGAAATATGTTGAAAGGTTTCGGTCATAGCTTTCTCGTTGAATAATCTTGAAGCGATTTTTAGGGCGTGTTGTTCTCTCATGCTGATTTAATCAGCGAGTGAATAATAGTTCCTAGTGTACTGATTTCCCACATCATCGCCACCACAAGTCTAGAGTTAGACGTGATTTAACGCCAAGTTTATTGGTAATGACGCAGTCTGAGTCAATAAAATGCAAAAAACCCATCATTACTATAAAGTAATGATGGGTCTCGAATAGTTGGAGCCGACACATAAGCCGGGTTCTGTTCCGCTTGCGCGGCGGTAGCCATTCGTCTAGGCCAGCAATCACTCACTGGCTCGAGCAACCTACCCGCCTCCTTACGCGAGCAACGCAATGTGGAGGCCTATTTGGTCTTGCTTCAGGTGGAGTTTACCCTGCTACGAACTATTACTAGTCGCCCGGTGCGCTCTTACCGCACCCTTTCACCCTTACCTGATCCCTTACGGGCCATCGGCGGTCTTCTCTCTGCTGCACTTGTCGTAGGCTTGCGCCCCCCAGGCGTTACCTGGCACCTTGCTCTATGAAGCCCGGACTTTCCTCCCCTTTGTCAGTCTCCCGAAGGACGTCAACGTCAGTTTCCCGAAGGACCTCAACGTCAGTCTCCCGAAGGACATCAACAAAGCAGCGACTACCCAGTCAGCTCCGGAGCGGATTGTATAGAGTTCTCACTTCAGAGTCTAGTTAGATCACAGATATGATGTAAGGAATGCATCAAGTGGTGCTTTTTTGCTCTAACAACGCCCAGCATGACGTCGGTCCGCAGAAAAAAGGGCTAATGAAAATCATCAGCCCTAATCCATTTTGCTAGGTAAACCTGTTTAGACAGAAGTCGCCTGACTAATCCAGATTTTCTAAACCCCACTTATACAGAGCATTCTTTTTAAGGTTATGGATTTCTGCCACCAACGCTGCCGCCTTTTTGAGTGGCAACTCTTTGGTCAAAATACCCAGTGTGCGCAACGCGTCATCAGGCAAAGAGTCATCCGCAGTTTCACGATGGCCATGAATCAATAACACCATTTCTCCGCGCTGTTGGTTATCGTCGCTTTTCACCCACTCGATTAACTCTCCAAGCGGCATACCTTGAATAGTTTCAAACGTTTTGGTCAACTCTCGCGCCAAAACTACTTCTCGTTCAGGGCCAAGAACGTCTAACATATCTTGTAGAGAGTCTAAAATGCGATGTGGCGACTCATAAAAGATACAGGTGCGTTCTACCGATGCGATTTCTAAGAACTTGTCTTTACGTCCTTTGCTTTTAGGCGGTAGAAACCCTTCAAAACTGAAGCGGTCAGACGGCAAACCAGAAGCACTTAACGCCGTAATAACCGCGCACGCACCAGGAAGAGGCACAACTCTTACGCCCGCTTGACGACATTTTGTCACCAGATGGTATCCTGGATCGCTGATTAAAGGTGTACCCGCGTCAGAAACCAGAGCGATGGACTGGCCTGAAAGTAGCTTTTCTACCAAAACCTGTGCTTTTTGCTGTTCGTTGTGATCATGCAACGCAAAAGTTTTGGTTTGAATATTGAAGTGAGACAGTAATTTACCCGTATGTCGGGTATCCTCAGCAGCAATGATGTCCACATTCGACAGAACTTCGATAGCACGTTGGGTGATATCTGCTAAATTTCCGATTGGAGTCGGTACGATAAAGAGAGTTGGCCCCTCATTCGGCAAATTATTTTTATCTGTCATTTGTTTACCATCACTTCAACGATTAATATAAAGACAATTTTGTACAAAATTATAGAGAACTCACGGCAATGATTAACCATAAGAGACTCAGTGTACCACGCATACTCACTCCTGTTGCACTAGCAATTACACTCGCCGCCTGTTCTTCAGGTCCGAGACAACCTGATGGTGTAGATGTCACACTGGAGCCTACCCAGTCAGTGCAGAGCTACATGATTCAAGCTGACAGTTCGGAAGGCAGCGTGCAAAACGACTGGTTGATCATGGCAGCCAAAGCCGCAATTCAAGCCAACCAATTTGATCAGGCTGACCTGCTGATCACGCGACTTTCTCGCCAACAGTTGTCAGAAGTGCAACAGGCAGAGTGGCAACTGGCGCGAGCGACCATACAGCAAAAGCAAGGCAATTACTCTCAGTTACTTCAACTACTGAACTTTAAGCCTTGGTGGAAACTACCAAACGACCAATGGAAGGATTACTACGCGTTACGTGCAGACGCTTACCAAAGCCTGAACCAGTCATTTGAAGCAAACCGTGAACTGGTCATGCTAGGTCATTACTCTTCGTCTCCTGAGCAACGTGAGATTTCCAGCCGTATTTGGATGAACTTCGGTAGTTACTCAGAAGCAGAATTGTCGTCGCTAAGCACCGCTCCAAACGAAGAAGTTTTGAGTGGCTGGTTGCAACTGGCGATTTACTCTAAAGCCATGTCGGGTAACCTTTCTCAGCTAAGAAATACTCTGGATCGTTGGTTAACGGAAAACCCTTCACACCCGGCTGCGGTTTACACGCCTGAAGAAATTCAAAATATTCTGTCTCTCAACATTGTTAAGCCAAATAATACTGCGTTACTACTGCCGCTGACGGGGAAATTTGCGCCTCAAGCACAGCTGATCCGTGAAGGCTTCATGTTTGCGATGATGAATGATGAGAATCGTGACGAGAGCACAAGCTTAACCGTTATCGATACGCACGCGTACACTCCCGAGCAAATCAAGCAGCGCCTAATCAACGAGAATATTGATTTTGTTGTCGGTCCTCTGCAAAAAGAAAATGTGGAACTACTGCAAACTTCAATGGATGGCTCTGCAGCTGGCCCGACGATTCCAGCCCTAGCTTTGAACATTCCTGAAGAAATCCAACCGGGCAGTAATATCTGCTATCTGGCACTTTCTCCAGAGCAAGAAGTGGCTCAAGCAGCTAAATACCTGTTCAATCAAGGCTACAATTTCCCGCTAATTCTTGCGCCTAAAGGCAGTTACGGCGAGCGAGTAGTTGAAGCGTTTAATGAAGAGTGGAATAAATACAGCTCAAACAAAGTCGCAACCAGCTACTTTGGTGATAAACGCCAGCTGCAAAAAGACATCAATGACGTATTCGGCCTGCAGGAAAGTAAACAGCGTATCGCTCAGATGCAATCGCTGATGAAAATTAAACTTGAAACTCAGCCACGTAGCCGCCGCGACGTAGATGCGGTTTACATTGTAGCAAGAAGTTCAGAGCTGACTTTGATTAAACCATTTATCGAAGTCGCGATTAACCCGGACGCCAAGCCACCACAAATCTTCTCTAACTCTCGTAGTAATAGCGGTGGCGCAACGTACGATGATTTGACTGGCATTATTTACAGCGACATCCCGCTATTGATTGACCCAGATCCGACGGTTGCAGCTGAAATGAAAGAGCTGTGGGCAGAACAATCCAATATGGAAGTTCGCCTAAAAGCACTCGGAATGGATGCCTACAAGTTGATTGGCGAACTGCCTCAGATGAAGCTTGTTCCGGGGCTATCGATACGCGGTCAGACAGGTGTGTTGAGCCTCGACAACAACTGTGTTGTACAACGTGAGCTAAGTTGGACCGAGCGTGGGGCTCTTCAGTAAACGTCAGATAGGTAATCAATATGAAACCCTGGCCAAGCAATACTTGCTTCGCCAGGGTTTACGCTTTGTCGAGCAAAATTTTCTGACAAAAGTTGGCGAAATTGATTTAATCTTCCAACAAGGTGAAACTATCGTCTTCGTCGAAGTCAAATATCGCAACAACGATCGTTTTGGCTCGGCAGCGGAAATGGTCACTCACGCCAAAATGCGTAAGCTGATAAAAACCGCCAACATTTGGCTAAGCCGCCAAAAACAGTCCATACATACAATCGATTACCGGTTCGATGTTATCGCCATTCATGACAGTGGCCGAGATATTAACTGGATACAAAACGCAATATCTGAAGGATAAGCGATGCTAGATAGCATTAAAGACAGCTTTACAGAAAGTATTCAAATTCAAATTGCAGCTGCTGAAGCACTGCCAGACGCTATTACTCATGCGGCTCAAGCCATGGTTTCGAGTTTGCTTAATGGTAATAAAATCCTATGTTGTGGGAACGGTGGAAGTGCCGCAAATTCACAACAGTTTGTCTCTTGCCTTTTAAATCGCTTTGAGACAGAACGTCCAAGCCTGCCAGCGATGGCGCTGACCGCTGATAATACTACCCTTACAGCCGTTGCTAACGACTACCATTATCAGGAAATCTTCTCTAAGCAGGTCCGAGCGTTTGGCCAACCGGGTGATATTCTTCTGGCGCTGTCGACCAGCGGTAATAGCAAGAACATTATCAAAGCAATGGAAGCGGCGGTAACACGCGACATGACCATTATTGCTCTGACAGGCAAAGACGGCGGTGAAATGGCGGGGTTACTGGGTGAAAATGACGTCGAGATTCGAATTCCGTCTCATCGTACGGCACGCATTCATGAGGTTCACATGGTGACCTTACATTGCTTATGTGACCTTATAGACCAAGTACTTTTCCCTGCTCACGAAGAATAACTCAGATTGAGAGTCAGAATCATGCTACGTAGCCTCATCCTTTTACTTACCGTGTTTAATCTCAGTGGTTGTGCGGGTTTGTTCATTGCTGGCGCCGCAACGACAGCCAATATCGTCACGGACACCCGTACTACCAAACAGATCTGGCAAGATAACAACATTGAGTTTGAAGTCGCCGCCATTGGTAATAAACAGCCATTCAAAGGCCAGGCTCGTGTTTTTGCCAGCTCATACAATGGTACCGTGGTGCTGATGGGTCAGGCTCCAACTCAGGACTTAATCAGTGATCTTGAGAAAAGAACTCGTGCAGTCACCGGCGTGAAAGTGATTCACAACCAAATGAAGCAAAAAGAGCCGCTGACAGTAACTCAAATCAGCAATGACAGCTGGATCACCACGAAAGTAAAATCCTCACTGCTTACTGATGAGCAGCTTAATGCTGTTAAAGTGAAAGTGATTACTGAAGATAGTGAAGTTTTTCTGTTTGGCTATGTAACAGAAGCACAGAGTCAGAGAGCAATAGAAATCGCACGTAACGTCTCTGGTGTAAAGCAAGTCATTAATGGGTTCCAGTACGGAAAGACAGAGCCCGTTGAAGTTGACTTACCGAATAGTGGTACACAGCCAATTCAAAGTGACACAGACGAAGATAACGAAGAAAATGTTGAAGTGTTCACGATAACTCAGTGATTACTAAAGCATCAACTCAAGTATCAAGCAATAAAAAAGCAGCGGAATCGCTGCTTTTTTTATTTAATAACTCTTAAGCTTGGTTTGCCTTTCGGACGAGGTGCTTCACTTTCGCTGTCACCTGATTCCGAGTCCGCAACTTGAGCGTCATCACTAACCGTAGTAAACGACGGAGATTGCTCTTCTTCCATCGTTTCTTCTTCGATATTGGTATAAGCCTCTTCAGGTTCAAACATCGTACCTGCACCATTTTCACGTGCGTAGATAGCTTGAACCGCATAAACAGGCACAATTACTGAGTGCGGACGACCGCTAAAACGAGCATGGAAAGTAATCGCATCATTGCCCAACTCAAGATTACCAACGGCACGAGGGGCAATATTCAGGATAATCTGACCATCTTGAATAAACTCAACAGGTACACGTACACCTGGCATGGTTGCATCAACAACCAAATGAGGAGTTAAGTCATTGTCTACCAGCCAATCATAAAATGCTCGAAGCATATACGGGCGGCGGGCAGTCATTTTTGCAATATCCATAATGTATCTAAATCGCTTAACGAACTAGACGCATTTCACGTTCAGCTTCAGTCAAAGAAGCAAGGAATGAATCACGTTCAAATACGCGGTTCATGTAAACCTTGATCTCTTTAGAGCCAGGACCAACAAGCTCAATACCAAGTTGAGGTAAACGCCACAACAATGGTGCCAAGTAACAATCGATCAAGCTGAATTCTTCACTCATGAAGTACTCATATTCAGCAAAGATTGGCGCTAGAGTCAGAAGATCGTTACGAAGTTTCGTACGCGCTTTTTCCGATTCTTCAGCGTTACCTTTCATTACTTTTTCAGCTAGTGAGTACCAATTACGTTCGATACGGTACATCATCAAACGGCTGTTACCACGGGCAACAGGGTAAACCGGCATTAGAGGTGGATGAGGAAAACGCTCGTCCAAGTACTCCATGATAATTTTTGAATCGTAAAGCGCAAGCTCACGATCCACAAGAGTTGGCACTGATTTATATGGGTTTAGCTCGATAAGTTCAGCAGGAAGGTTAGCTTCATCAACAAGCTCAACTTCAACACTTACACCTTTTTCAGCCAGTACAATGCGAACCTGATGGCTATACAAATCTGATGCACTTGAGAAAAGAGTCATCACAGAACGTTTATTGGCAGCTACAGCCATGGAGCCCTCCAGTACACTTACAAATAAAAACAATGGAGGCTAAGCCTCCATTGTACAGTCAATTAAAATTGGGAATTAGCACGATATTTTAGCACAATTAATGCACATCACGCCAATACTCTTTCTTAAGCAACACAACGATGATAGTCAGGATGACTAAGAAGCCCATCACCCACCAACCAATTGCGTGACGCTCTAGTTGTACCGGGTCACCAGAGTAAACCAGGAAGTTAACCAGATCACCCACAGCTTTGTCGTATTCGCCTGTGCTTAGTTCGCCAGTACCATCCGTTTCAGTACCAATAACAACTTTAACTTCTTCACCATCAACGTGGTGAGTCTCGTAGACTGGTGTTGGGATACCTTGCAGCTCTTCGAGAACATGTGGCATACCAACACTTGGGAATACAATGTTGTTTACGCCAAACGGACGTGATGGATCCACATAGAACGAACGTAAGTAAGTGTATAACCAATCCGCACCACGAACTCGAGCAACCAGCGTCAAATCTGGCGGTGGAGCACCAAACCAGTTTGCCGCTTGCTTAGGTGGCATAGAGTTAACCATCAGATCACCGATTTTCGCTTCTGGATTGAAAATCAGGTTCTCTTTCATTAAGTCTGTTGGAATTTCCAAATCTGTTGCGACACGCTCATAACGCTGGTACTGCGTAGAGTGACAGCCGAAACAGTAGTTCATGAATAACTTCGCGCCGTTTTGCAGCGAAGCTTTATCCGACAGGTCCACGTGTGCTTTATCAAGCGGCACACTGGCCCCCGCTGCCATCGCTAGAGATGGCAACATAGCAAATAGAATTACAATCCACTTCTTCATTTGAATGTCACCCTCTCTGGTAATGGTTTAGTTGCTTCATTTTTGCTGTAGAAGAACAGCAGTACAAAGAACATGAAGTAACCCAAACTAAAGATTTGTGCTAGTAGTGTGTATGTTGGCGTTGCTGGTAACGCACCCAAAATACCTAGCGCAATGAAGCTGATAGTGAATTGGATAATATTCAACAGATGAAGTTTGCTACGGTAACGGTAAGAACGCACTTTACAACGGTCTAACCACGGTAGTACAAACAGAACTGCAATCGAAGCACCCATCAGGATTACGCCCAACAGCTTGTCTGGAACCGCACGCAAGATTGCATAGAACGGTGTGAAGTACCATACAGGCGCGATGTGCGCAGGTGTCTTAAGCGGGTTCGCTGCTTCAAAGTTAGGCGGCTCAAGGAAGTAACCACCCATTTCTGGGTTGAAGAACAACACGTAACAGAAGAAGAACAAGAAACCAGCTACACCCACCAAATCTTTTACCGTACCGTAAGGGTGGAACGGAATAGAGTCGATGATGTCGTATTTCTTCGAGTAGTAATCGTGGAACTTGAATTGCGTTTGGTAATCATCGCCCATAGTGCCTTTCGGTAGTTTAGTCTCGATACCGTCAGGGTTGTTTGAGCCAACTTCGTGCAGTGCCAATACGTGAAGTACGATAAGCAGTAGCAGTACGATTGGTAACGCAATAACGTGAAGCGCGAAGAAACGGTTCAACGTTGCACCAGAGATGATGTAGTCACCACGGATCCAAAGAGTTAGATCATCGCCAATAACAGGAATCGCACCAAATAGAGAAATGATTACCTGTGCACCCCAGTATGACATCTGACCCCATGGTAATAGGTAACCCATGAAAGCTTCAGCCATAAGAACCAAGAAGATCAACATACCGAAGATCCACAGTAGTTCACGAGGCTTTTGGTACGAACCGTAGATCAGACCACGGAACATGTGTAGGTATACAACCACGAAGAATGCTGAAGCACCGGTAGAGTGCATGTATCGCAACAACCAACCGTACTCAACATCACGCATGATGTATTCGATAGAAGCAAATGCACCTTCGCCAGAAGGAACGTAGTTCATCGTTAACCAAATACCCGTTAGGATTTGGTTGACAAGAACCAACATAGCCAGAGAACCAAAAAGGTACCAAAAGTTGAAGTTCTTCGGCATTGGGTATTCAGATAAATGCTTTTTATAAGCATTCATGGCTGGAATACGTTTTTCTACCCAGTCTAACATTGCTTGCATTATGCATCCCCCTCATCAACACCAACTATGAGCTTCGTGTCACTCAGATACATGTGCTTAGGAATCACAAGGTTCAACGGCGCAGGAACACCCTGGAACACTCGGCCAGCCATATCAAACTTAGAGCCATGACATGGACAGAAGAAGCCAGATTTCACACCCTGAACTTGCTCTGAGAAAGAATCAGGCAGGTAGCTAGGTGAACAGCCTAAGTGAGTACAGAAACCAACTGCAACAAAGAACTCCGGCTTAATTGAGCGGTACTCATTCTGAGCGTAAGCAGGTTGCTGCTCCATTTCAGACTTAGGATCACGAAGTTTATCGTCGATAGTTTTGAGGTTATCTATCACTTGCTGAGTACGGCGTACAATCCATACAGGTTTACCCTGCCACTCAACACGAACCAATTGGCCCGGTTCGATTTTACTGATATCCACTTCCACCGGTGCACCAGCAGCTTTTGCTTTAGCACTCGGATTCCATGATTTTATAAAAGGAACGGCGACGGCAGCTGCCCCTAACCCACCCACAACTGCCGTTGTAGCGGTTAGAAAACGCCTGCGACCGTTATTTAAAGGCGCGTTGCTCATCCAAACATTCTCCCATTTGCTCCCTTGGATCGTTATTATTCCGCTTATAAGAGCATGGCTAACACATAATGAATTTCGTTATATTTATTGGGAGGAAATGATAAAGAAAACCCTACTTTTTGACAAGATAAAGCTACCTTTTTGTAACATTTGTGAGGCAAATCGCCCGTGTCGTCACAAAAGCAGTAAAATAATAAATGTTTGATGTGATTTGTAACAAGAAAGCGAAAGGAAGAGACACGAAATAACGAGGTTTATCCCTTTTATATCGGTTGTTTTCAGTAAATTAAGTCTGCTGAAGAAGAAATAAAATAGCCGGACTAATGACGAGAGTTATTAAAATTTTGTAGCACATGAAATTAAGAAAAAACTTAATAATGGCTCAGCTAAATATTGCGTGGGTATTAAGTTAGGTCCGGGATAAAAATATCAAATTAATAGCGTATTTTTCAGCCGTATAAAAAACAAAAAGCTCGGCATATAGCCGAGCTTTTGGTGCACAGTATCCAGAATAACTCTGGAAAGCATAATTCCCGTAAGGAAATTAACGCTTAGAGAACTGTGGACGACGACGTGCTTTACGTAGACCAACTTTCTTACGTTCAACGCAACGAGCGTCACGAGTAACGTAACCAGCTGCACGTAGAGCAGGACGTAGAGACTCATCGTATTCCATAAGCGCGCGAGTGATACCGTGACGGATAGCACCAGCTTGACCAGAAATACCGCCGCCTTTAACTGTTACGTAAAGGTCTAGCTTGTCAGTTAGTTCAACTAGCTCTAGAGGTTGTTGTACAACCATGCGTGCTGTTGGACGACCGAAGTATTCGTCAAGGTTACGCTTGTTTACTACAATGTTGCCGCTGCCTGGTTTGATGAAAACACGCGCAGCTGAGCTTTTGCGACGGCCAGTGCCGTAGTATTGATTCTCTGCCATTTTCGAAATCCCCAATTAGATGTCTAGTACTTGTGGTTGTTGAGCAACATGGTTGTGCTCAGCGCCTGCGTAAACTTTAAGCTTACGGTACATAGCACGGCCTAGAGGACCACGTGGAAGCATGCCTTTAACTGCAAGCTCAAGAACCATCTCAGGTTTACGATCGATCAACTTTTCAAAAGTGATAGATTTTAGACCACCTGGGAACTCAGAGTGACGGTAGTACACTTTGTCTTTAGCTTTGTTACCAGTTACAGCAACTTTCTCAGCGTTGATAACGATGATGTAGTCACCAGCGTCAACGTGAGGAGTGTATTCAGCTTTATGTTTGCCACGTAGGCGAGATGCAATTTCACTTGCTAGACGGCCAAGAGTTTTACCTTCAGCGTCTACAACGTACCAGTCGCGTTTTACAGTTTCTGGTTTAGCAACGAAAGTTTTCATGCTAATAATAACCCGTTAATTAAAATTTAAACTTTAAAGGAACACCCTTTTGGTGCTCCCACACTGTCTAAGAGCCCAGTCATCACCCCTTCGAGTCGGTGGTACTCTCGACCTTCATTGTCGAAATAACTTCGATAATCAGGTCTGCAGTAACGGTGGGTCGCAGGATTATAGAGAAGACCGAAGAAAAAATCACCTTTTTTTGCGCCAAATCACTAATTTTTTCTTCAGTTTTTTTGAAACAAGTAGATTTAAGCCAAATGCTCTCTTGCGAGATACTCATGACTCTGCATCTCAGTTAAACGAGATAGACAGCGCTTAAATTCAAATTCAAGCTGGCCTTGAGTATATAAGCTATCCATCGGCACTTCCGCAGAAATAATGAGCTTAACATGTCGCTCATAAAACTCATCGACCAGAGCAATAAAACGTCTCGCTGCGTCGTCTATTTTGCCGCTCATCTGCACAACATCAGCCAGCAATACGGTGTGATAAATGCGTGAGAGTTCTATGTAATCATTCTGGCTTCGAGTCGTTTGACATAACTGAGCAAAAGAAGCATGCAATACACCGTCGCTGGCTTCGATAACCTCGATATTACGGTGGTTAATTTCTATCTGATGCGCCACGTGCTGCCGCTCACCTGTCAGTTGCTGGTAGTACTTATTCAGGTTAATGGTCGCTTGTTCGTCTAAAGGATGATGATAGATTTCTGCCTGCTCGAGCGTTCTTAAACGGTAATCCACTCCACTGTCGACATTCAAAACATCGCATCGAGCCAAAATCATATCGATTGCAGGCAAGAATCGCGCTCGCTGTAAACCGTTACGGTACAAATTTTGCGGTTCAATATTCGACGTCGCAACTAAGATCATCTGACGCTTAAACATTTCTTGTAGCAATGTAGCCAGAATCATTGCATCGGTAATATCAGAGACAAAGAATTCATCAAAGCACACCACGTCCGCTTCTTTTTTAAACTTGTCAGCCACTTTCGATAATGGGTTTTCAACATCACCCAGTTGCTTCAGTTCATCGTGTACTCGGTACATAAAGCGATGAAAATGCACTCGCATCTTTCTTTCTGTTGGCAACGCATCAAAAAAAGCATCCATCAAATAGGTTTTACCTCGACCGACCCCTCCCCAAAAATACAAACCTTTCGGAGGTTCAGGCAATTCAACCTTTTTACCCATGAGTTTTTGCCATTTGGAAAGTTGAGGTACAGGTGCAGACTGAAAATTGACAATAGCGTGGTAGAGCTTATCCAAAGCAGTTACTGCCTGATGTTGGGCTTCATCACGCTGGAATCCATGTTCTGCTATATCTTTTTGATATCGTTGTAGTGGTGTCATCGCATTAAGTCGTTTTAGAGGTACAAAGGAAAGTGTCACCTCGGGGGCAATGTCTGATTACAGAGAATTAGTTATCAGTCCCCGAAGACATACTGCTATTTTTCTTTATCGGCTGTTCAAGCCATAGTAACATGGACGAGCACCGCGTGTAACTAAGTAGTAAAAGACTTGTTAAAACAAATATAAGGAGCAGTTATGCCTTGGATTCATGCCATTGTGGGTTTGCTGGTCGGTACAATCGTAGGCGTAGTCATTAGTAGACTAACCACACCTGAATACAAAAAACAGAAGTCTGTACAGAAAGAATTAGAGTCGGCGAAGTTTGAACTAGAGCAACAACGCCAAGAGCTCGTTGACCACTTTGCCCAAACCGCAGAAATGTTGGATACCCTAGGTAAAGATTACACCAAGCTGTATCAGCATCTAGCGAAGACGTCTTCAGAACTTTTGCCTAATCTACCTGAGCAAGATAACCCGTTTGATAAGAAGACAGCGATGGCTTCAGAGCAGATCAAAGAAGATCAGCCAAATGTCAACGAACAACCTAAAGACTACGCCAATGGCGCAACAGGTCTTTTAAAAGATCAAGAGAAAGAAGTAATTACAGCACCTGAAGCGGTCACCGCCAAAGCATCATAACACCTCTTATCTCCCCTATCAGGCCGATACAAATCTCATTTTGTATCGGCCCTTTTTGAACTTTTCTGAAACAGCCATCTCTAACTTACTTGTGAACTGCTACCCCTTTTGATTATCCCAACTAATCCCTATATTACTAACAGTTAGGATATTTCTTTTTGGCAGACATGTTTCAAGAGGAGTTATTGGATGAAAAAACCACTGCTTGCACTGACCGTTCTATCTCTAAGTTTGAGTTCTATCTTCACGCCAATCCAGGCGACGGCAGCCTTGCCGCTCAGCATGGATGGTCAGCAACTACCTAGCCTCGCACCAATGCTGGATAAAGTGACCCCAGCGGTAGTCAGCATTGCGGTAGAAGGCAAACAGGTGCAAACCAGCCGTATTCCAGAGCAATTTCAATTTTTCTTTGGCCCAGATTTTCCAATGGAACAAACGCGAGAGCGCCCGTTCCGTGGTTTAGGGTCAGGTGTCATCATTGACGCGAACAAAGGTCATATCGTAACGAACTATCACGTAATAAAAGGGGCGGATGAGATTCGAGTACGCTTATATGACGGACGAGAGTATGACGCCGAATTAGTCGGTGGTGACGAAATGGCCGATGTGGCACTGCTCAAATTGGAAAAAGCAAAGAACCTGACACAAATTAAAATTGCCGACTCCGACAAGTTGCGCGTCGGTGACTTTACCGTTGCGATTGGTAACCCGTTTGGTCTGGGTCAAACCGTCACTTCAGGTATTGTTTCCGCACTTGGCCGTAGCGGCTTGAATGTTGAAAACTTCGAGAACTTCATTCAAACCGATGCAGCGATTAACAGCGGCAACTCAGGTGGTGCCTTGGTCAACTTAAATGGTGAGCTGATCGGCATCAACACCGCTATTTTGGGTCCAAATGGTGGTAACGTCGGCATTGGCTTTGCGATTCCTTCCAACATGATGAAAAACCTTACCGAGCAAATTTTAGAGTTTGGTGAAGTGAAACGCGGTATGTTGGGTGTTCAAGGCGGCGAAGTCACGTCGGAGCTAGCAGAGGCACTCGGCTACGAGTCCAGCAAAGGCGCATTTATTGGTCAAGTAGTGCCTGACAGCGCTGCTGATAAAGCGGGCTTGAAAGCAGGTGATATCATCGTTTCCGTGAATGGTAAGTCGATTGACACCTTCTCTGAGCTACGTGCCAAAGTCGCAACATTAGGTGCAGGTAAAAAGATCACGCTCGGTGTGGTGCGTGATGGTAAAAACGAAACCTTTAATGTGACGCTTGGTGAGTCAACCAATATCAAAGCGAAAGCAGAAACCCTGCATGATGGTCTAAAAGGGGCTGAGTTAAGTAACACAAATCCGAGTGACTCCGTTCAAGGTGTGAAGGTGACAAGCGTTGCTGAAAACTCACCTGCAGCTCAATACCAGTTGCAAGAAGGTGACATCATCATCGGAGTTAACCGTCAGCGCGTGAAAAACCTTGCTGAACTTCGAGCCATTGTTGATAAGCAAAAAGGCGTACTCGCACTCAACATTCAGCGCGGAGACCGTACCATTTATCTGGTAATTCGATAACAGTATTGGCCCAAAGGTGGTTAAGTAAAAGTGCTTTGGATACACAACATTCGGTGACAGAGCTCTAATACTTTGACGAACTTTTAGTCGGACAATTAAAAGGACAGCACAATCACGTGCTGTCCTTTTGTTATTTTTCAATGTAATGCTATTCTTCACCTTCTTATGCCACTTTGGCGTTCACATATGGAGAGGATATGCTTAGCTTTTTATTACGTTCTGTCTTTCTAGGCTTGGCAACCGCCGCCGTTGTCCTACTTGCGGTTCCATCTTTACGTAATAACGTAATTCCAGCTGCGCTTGATCCACAACCAAGCAACATCGCCTCTCTTGAACTCTCTTTCAATCAGGCTGTTAGAAAAGCCGCTCCAGCCGTGGTGAATATTTACAGCCGCAAGTATGTAGAAAATGATCGTAGCAAGCTTTCTACACAAGGGCTGGGATCTGGTGTGATTGTCAGTGAGAAAGGCTACATCATTACCAATTACCATGTTGTTGCGCAGGCTGACCAAATCGTCGTAGCACTGCAAGATGGCAGAGCTGCCGCGGCACAACTTGTCGGTACCGACAAACGTACCGATATCGCCGTGCTGCGTGTTGAGGGTACCAATCTCCCCGTGATACCTCTGAACTCAGAATACAAACCTCAAGTTGGTGATGTGGTACTGGCCATTGGCAATCCATACAACTTAGGACAAACCACGACCTTTGGTATAATCTCCGCAACGGGACGTTCTTCTATCAGCGACGGGCGACAAGCCTTCATTCAAACCGATGCGGCAATCAACGAAGGTAACTCTGGTGGTGCACTGGTTAATACCCAGGGTGAGTTAGTCGGAATTAATACCGCCTCCTTCCAGCAAGCAACCGATTTGGAAACTTACGGCATTTCATTCGCGATTCCGGCACCACTCGCGAGCAAGATCATGCAAAAGATCATTGCGGATGGCCGTGTGATCCGTGGCTATATCGGCATTGATGGTCAAGATATTAATGCGGTCACCGCCCGATTATTGGGTAATCAACATGTCGGTGGCATTGTCGTTCTCGGTATCGACCCTAATGGTCCCGCTAGCGCAGCAGGCTTCGAGAAACAAGACATCATAATTAGTATTGATGGCAATAAAGTTCAGGGACGACAAAGTGTGATGGATATTGTCACCGATTTACGTCCCGGTACGACTGTTGAAGTGGGCATTATTCGTAAAGGCAAAGAGATAACGTTAAAAGTCACTATTGCTGAAGACAAACAAGAAGCATAAAAAAGTCCCAGCCACTGGCTGGGATTTTTGTTTTATTCGCTTTCGCTCGATTCTTCAGTGTTGCTCGACTCACCGAGCTCAACGTCGATTCGTGTCACTCGCTGTAAGCCTCTTGGCAGCAGACTGCCTCGACGGCCACGCTCTCCACGGAAGTTATCCAAGTCAGTTGGTTTTAAGCCCAGCTTACGCTTGCCAGCATAAAGTGTCAGAGAAGCTCCCTGTGGCAGAGCCATCAGATGAGATAATACTTCTTCACGATCTTTCGCTTTCGCCGCAGGAATGTTGATGATCTTATTCCCTTTACCTTTGGCTAATTGCGGCAGGTCTTTAATTGGGAACAACAACATACGTCCCTGGTTAGTGATCGCCAGAATTTCATCAGAGTCTAAATCTTCAACTTCTTTAGGTGTCATCACTTCAGAGTTCGCAGGTAAGGTGACCAGAGCTTTACCGCTGCGGTTCTTCGACAACAGATCGGAACCTTTACATACAAAGCCGTAACCCGCGTCAGAACCCACCAGCCATAACTGATCTTCTTCACCCATAATCACCTGGCGAATGCTGCTGCCTGCGGTGATGTTCAGGCGGCCGGTAATTGGCTCACCCTGACTACGAGCAGACGGTAAAGAGTGCGATTCAAGCGAGTAGCTGCGACCATCACTACCAAGGAAAACGGCAGGTTGGTTACTCTTGCCTCGGGCATGCGCCAAGTATTTATCACCAGACTTGTAGTTCAGACCTTCAGCTTCAACTTCGTGGCCTTTCGCGTGACGAATCCAGCCTTTTTCAGACAGAACAACCGTAATCGGTTCACTCGGCACTAGGTCACGCTCAGTTAGCGCTTTCGCTTCTGCACGTTCTACTAGTGGCGAGCGACGATCATCGCCGTATTTCTCTGCATCTGCTTTGATTTCTTTCTTCAGCAATGTATTCAGACGGCGCTCAGAACCTAATAGCAGCTCTAGCTTCTCACGTTCTTTTTCCAGCTCTTCTTGCTCACCACGGATCTTCATCTCTTCCAGTTTGGCAAGATGACGAAGCTTGGTATCCAGAATCGCGTCGGCTTGGATATCGGTGATACCAAAACGCTCCATCAGCACCGCTTTTGGATCGTCTTCAGTACGGATGATCTCAATCACTTCATCAAGGTTCAGGTACGCAACCAGCAAACCTTCTAAGATGTGCAGGCGAGCCATCACTTTGTCTAAGCGATATTGCAAACGACGGCGAACCGTCGTGCGGCGGAACTCAATCCACTCCGATAGAATCTGAACCAGACCTTTAACCTGAGGACGGTTATCCAGGCCAATCATGTTCAGGTTAACGCGGTAGCTACGTTCTAGATCAGTAGAAGCGAACAAGTGATTCATCAACATATCGCAATCGACTCGGTTAGAACGAGGAACGATAACGATACGAGTTGGGTTCTCATGATCCGATTCATCACGAAGATCTTCGACCATTGGTAGCTTCTTCGCACGCATTTGGTTTGCGATTTGCTCAAGTAGCTTAGAGCCTGACACTTGGTGCGGAATCGACGTGATGACGATGTCCGCCCCTTCTTTATGCCAGACAGCACGCATCTTGATACTGCCGCGTCCGTTACGATAGATCTTTTCAATTTCCGCTTGCGGGGAAATGATCTCAGCTTCCGTTGGGTAATCCGGGCCTTTCACGTACTGCATTACGTCCGGCAGTTCCGCTTTAGGGTTATCAATCAGATGGATTGTTGCGTCAGCTACCTCACGTACGTTATGCGGAGGAATATCCGTCGCCATACCAACCGCGATACCCGTTACGCCGTTAAGCAGGATATGAGGCAGACGTGCAGGCAGCATTTGCGGCTCTTTCATCGTGCCGTCAAAGTTTGGCTGCCACTCAACCGTGCCCTGACCTAGTTCACCCAATAATACTTCAGCAAATTTAGACAGTTTCGCTTCGGTATAACGCATCGCTGCGAAGGATTTCGGGTCATCCGGCGCACCCCAGTTACCCTGACCGTCAACCAATGGGTAACGGTAAGAAAACGGCTGCGCCATCAATACCATCGCTTCGTAACACGCAGAGTCACCGTGCGGATGGTATTTACCCAACACGTCACCGACGGTACGTGCTGATTTCTTGTATTTTGCGGATGCCGAGAGACCTAGCTCCGACATCGCGTAGATGATACGTCGTTGAACCGGCTTCAAACCATCGCCAATGTATGGCAATGCACGATCCATAATTACGTACATCGAGTAATTCAGATAAGCGTCTTCGGTGAACTTGCGCATCGGCAACTGTTCAACGCCATCGTAAGTAATTTCTGTAGACATTCGTTAAACCTCTGCCAAATCGCCGTTGTTTTGTAACCAAGAACGACGGTCATCTGCACGCTTCTTACCAAGCAACATGTCCATCATTTCCATGGTCGCTGCAGAGTCATCAATGGTTAACTGAACCAGACGACGCGTATTTGGATCCATGGTGGTTTCACGCAGCTGTAATGGGTTCATCTCACCCAGACCTTTGAATCGCTGTACGTTGATTTTGGCTTTCTTCTTCGACAAGCGCTCTAGTACGCCATCTTTTTCATCGTCATCAAGTGCGTAGAACACTTCTTTACCGCAGTCGATACGATACAGTGGCGGCATGGCAACATAGATATGACCCGCTTCCACTAGTGCGCGGAAGTGACGAGTGAACAGAGCACACAGCAGCGTCGCGATATGAAGGCCATCCGAGTCCGCATCGGCAAGAATACAGATCTTACCGTAACGAAGGCCGTCGAGGTTGTCGTTATCCGGGTCGATACCCAACGCAACAGAAATGTCGTGCACTTCTTGAGACGCCAGGACTTGGTCAGCAGACACTTCCCAGGTATTCAGAATCTTACCGCGCAGTGGCATAACCGCCTGGAACTCACGATCACGTGCCTGTTTTGCCGAGCCACCCGCCGAGTCACCCTCCACGAAGAAGATTTCGGTACGATTTAGGTCTTGCACAGAACAGTCGGTTAGCTTGCCTGGCAAGGCAGGGCCTGACGCAACTTTCTTACGTACGACTTTTTTGCTCGCACGCATACGACGGTGCGCGTTAGCGATACAAACTTCAGCAAGTTGTTCTGCCAGTTGCGGCTTTTCGTTCAGCCATAGGCTGAAGGCATCTTTTACCACGCCTGAAACAAATGCCGCCGTTTGACGAGATGAAAGACGTTCTTTGGTCTGGCCAGCAAATTGCGGATCTTGGATTTTCACCGATAGCACATATGAACAACGATCGAAGACATCATCGCCGGTCAGTTTGACGCCACGTGGAAGCAAGTTACGGAATTCACAGAACTCACGCATTGCGTCCAGCAAACCTTGGCGCAGGCCATTTACGTGTGTACCGCCCTGAGCAGTAGGGATCAGGTTGACGTAACTTTCGGTGATCATCTCGCCGCCTTCTGGCTGCCAGATCACAGCCCAGTTTGCGGCTTCAGTTTCTGCAGAGAATTCACCAGTAAACGGTTCTTCTGGCAGAACGGTGTATCCTTTAACGCCTTCAGCCAGATAGTCTTTTAAACCATCCTCGTAGTGCCACTTGTAGTCTTTGTTGTTCACTTTGTCTGTGAACGTGATTTCTAATCCCGGACAAAGAACCGCTTTCGCACGTAGGTTATTGACCAGGCGCGTCACAGAGAAGTTTGCAGAGTCAAAGTACTTCGCTTCTGGCCAGAAGTGCACACTAGTACCACGATTACGGCGGCCACATGTGCCGGTTACGGTTAGATCCGAAACTTTATCACCGTGCTCAAAGGCAATCTCATAGACCTGACCATCACGGCGAACGGTCACTTCAACACGCTTAGACAACGCGTTTACTACCGAAATACCTACCCCGTGGAGACCACCGGAGAATTGGTAGTTTTTGTTCGAGAATTTACCACCCGCGTGAAGCTTACATAAGATCAGCTCAACACCAGAGACTTTCTCTTCTGGGTGGATATCAACAGGCATGCCTCGACCATCATCGATCACTTCCAGTGATTGGTCAGCATGTAGGATGACTTGTACTTTTGAGGCATGTCCGGCTAGCGCTTCATCGACACTGTTATCGATAACTTCTTGGCCCAGGTGGTTCGGGCGCGCTGTATCCGTATACATCCCTGGTCGGCGACGTACTGGCTCTAAGCCATTCAGTACTTCAATGGCCCCAGCATTATATTGTTCAGTCATAATACGGAATTGTTCTCAAAGTTTATTTGTTACCTGCAAAACACAGTTCAGAATGTGTTTTCTCAGGAAACGAAAAAGCCACCCTGTTAGTATCTTTAAATGTTTGTAAATCTGATACATAACAAAGTAGCCAGAGTCTATGACCCTTAAGATCTTTCAGCAAAATATAGTCGGAAAGCAAACCGCCTATGTCAAGCAACGGTTGGATATATCAGCAAAAACTATGAGCGTATTCCAATCGTTCCTATCCATTACAGTTCTAGAAATTCGATAATCTTTGCAGGATAACGCTCAAAGCCTACAAAACTGTGATCACCGCCTTGTTCTACCGTTTGCTTGGATTGCGCAAACTTATTTACCGCCTGGCGATAGTCCAGAACCTCGTCTTCGGTTTGCTGCAGTAGCCAAAACGCGTCTGGCGATGCGATGCTTTGTACATCAAGAGCTTTCAACTCGTCAATATGGCAAGTCTCAAGTGTATAAGTTTCATTCGTGTAGGGGTTAGTTTGTTCACCTAAATAGTCGACTAGCAACTCATAAGGTTTGACGGCCGGATTGACCACTACAGCTTTGAATCCAAATTGGCTGTTCAACCAAGTAGACATAAAGCCTCCTAACGAACTGCCTACTAATCCAATTCGGTAATCATTTTGATATTGCTCGACGATGTCCAGTAACAGTTGAGCGGCTAGTTGCGGAAAACACGGCAACTGCGGAATGATCACTTTGATGTCCGGGCGATGCTGCTGACAATACTCTCTCATCAGATTCGCTTTCATTGAGAGTGGTGAGCTATTAAAACCGTGGATGTACAGCAATAATGAAGGTTTCATCATAAAAGTCTCACATAAAAAGAAAGCCCGAACATAATGTTCGGGCAGGATTAGTATCCGTTCGAGGAGAAATCTGGTTGGAACTGACCTTCCGGCAATCGATTAACCTGGGTCGTAATCTCGCCAGTCGCATGCAGCTCTAATTCTCGCCAGCCTGGCGAAGTGGTATCTAATGCAAAGTCATCTGAGTTAGGCTTGAATTGCACACACGTAGAAGGTGTCGCCATGACTCGAATGCCTTGATGTAGCACATTCATATCTTGATGAACATGCCCGCACAGAATCCCTTTAACACCATCAAAACGTTCGACAATCTGCCAGAATGCTTCTGCATCTTTCAGAGTGTGTTGGTCTAGCCACGCGCTACCAACAAGAATTGGGTGGTGATGCAATAATACCAGCGTATAACGCTCAGGGTACTCGGCTAATTTTTCTTCAAGCAATGCCAGCTGCTTATCGCTTAAACGACCGTGCGGAACGCCGACTACTTGAGAATCAAGCAGGATCACTTGCCACTTATCACCAAGCAACACATGCTCCGTCGCTTTGATCTGTTGTGATGGAAGTACACTGCCCATATTGGGTTTGTAGTCATGATTGCCCGGCAGCCAGAAACAATCTTTCTCGAGTGGCGCAATACCTGCGGCGAATCGTTGATACGATCCCGCGCTGTGATCTTGCGAAATATCCCCGGTTGCTAAAATGTAATCAAACCCCACTTCGCGGCGCAAAACCTCATCAACCACAGCAGAAAAGCTGTCGGCCGTTTTTACGCTCAGCAAACTTCCCTCATCTGCCTCAAACAGATGAGTATCCGTGATTTGTAAAAGTTTGATGCTGTCACTAGATGATTGCAAAATGAAAACCTGATTCGTCCACTATATTGTTATTTGTTATTTTCCTTTAGCGACGTGACGAGCAATTGAAGGCAAGTGGTGTTCTACTGATTCCACTTCTTAAACAAAACGTCAGCCATTCACCAAGGAACGTGTTTAGTTGATGCTTTTCATCTCGTTGCATCAATTTGTCGTTGGGATAATCATATTTAGCTTTGATACGAGAGAAGTCTCCGCTTGAGCATACTTCCGCTACTCTCGCATCGTGGTAAAGCCTGACAGACATTGTCGGTAAAGGAAACACTGGTGTTTCATCACTCTGACATATCTCAACAACTGTGGTGTATTTTGTGACTTCATTCACGGTCAATTGATAAACCATATGCGCGGCTTGATAACAGCGCACGTCACCAACCTCAGCAGAGACAGGCAGCAGGGCATTTAATTTAGCGTAATTGGTCTCATAGGTTCTCATTAGACCCGCTAAATCAACATGATATCGCTGTTTTTCAGCTATCTGCGCCATTACTTACTCTCCACCGTTATGGGGGCTTACCCACTGTGATTTCAACTCAAGATGGTTTAATTGCAACCATTGCACTGCAATAATTGAAGCAGCATTTTCAAGTTTTCCATCTTTCACCCATTGATATGCTTCTTCACGGCTGATGACGTGAACTCGAATATCTTCATCTTCATAGTCTAAACCATGAATGCCTTCCGCTTTAGAAGCATCGACTTCTCCGACAAAAATATCCAACTTTTCTGAGCATCCGCCTGAAGAGGGATAGTAAGACGTCATCGGAATCACTCGCCCCACCTCAAGCCCCGCCTCTTCGTGAGCTTCGCGGCGGATCACATCTTCAACGGACTCATCTCGATCAATCATGCCGGCAACAATTTCAAGCTGCCAAGGATGATCGTGTTCTAATGCACCAACTCGTATCTGTTCAATGATAACAACCTGATCCTTTATTGGATCATAAGGCAACATCGCCGCAGCGTGTCCACGTTCGAACATTTCTCGCTCGACAACATCACTCCAACCACCAGCAAAGAGCCGATGTTTGAAACGGTACTTCACCATTTTAAAGAAGCCCTTAAAGAGGGTCTCTTTCGAGATGATTTCCACATCTTGTGAAGTAAACTCGTCTTGTCGCTTGTCACACTGTTGCATTAAACACCTCTCTGAGTGAATCTTGTAGTGTACTCATTGTTAATCACTTGCTCAAAGGACTTGGCTCAACTTTTTGTATAATAGTTATAATTTATTTTAAGTATTGTACAAATTTTTATTGCACAACTGGATAATTACGTGTAAAAAAATGCAAAGTTTAGAGTAAATATCGTCCAAATTGAGTTAAACTACTGAGAATTAACCAATCTATTGACCGCGGGAATAGAAAATGAAAAAATTGCTTCCACTTTTTATCAGTGCAGCGCTAGGTAGCATAAGCGTATCGGCTTATGCGGACTCATTAGCTGACATCTACGACTTAGCAAAACAAAACGATCCACAATTGCTTAGCGTAGCAGCACAGCGTGACCAAGCTTTCGAAGCAATCACCTCAAGCCGTAGTGCCCTTCTACCACAAATCAACTTAACAGCGGGTTACGATGTGATCCGCGGTGATATCGATTACGATTCAGCGGGTAAAACGACTTATGATAAGAATGACCTGACCGCTGGTATCAACTTCACTCAAGAACTTTACAACCGCGCATCTTGGATTACGTTAGACACGGCAGAGAAAACAGCTCGTCAAGCAGACGCAACTTATGCGGCAACACAACAAAGTTTGATCCTTCGAGTGTCGCAAGCTTACTTTGAAGTACTACGTGCTCAGGATAACCTAGTGTTTGTCCGTGCCGAAAAAGCCGCTGTTGGCCGCCAACTTGAGCAAACTAAACAACGTTTTGAAGTGGGCCTTTCTGCTATCACCGACGTACATGATGCACAAGCGCAATACGATGCAGTACTTGCTGATGAAGTATTGGCAGAAAACGATCTGATCAACAGCTACGAATCATTGCGTGAAATCACCGGTCAGGAACACAAAAATCTGAACGTGCTTGATACAGCTCGCTTCTCTGCAAGCCGCTCGGATAGCCCTGCTGAAGACCTAATTGAAATTGCAAAAGAGCAAAACCTAAGTTTGCTGTCTTCTCGCATTTCACAGGATATCGCTCGTGACAACATTTCCCTGGCTAGTTCTGGTCACTTACCAACGTTGAGCTTGGACGGTGGTTACAACTATTCTGACCGTGGACAGAGTTCAGCAGACTATGATCTAGACGCATTGAGCGTTGGTATTAACCTATCGGTTCCTCTATACACCGGCGGTAACGTAACTTCGCAAACTAAACAAGCTGAGTACGCTTATGTTGCTGCAAGTGAAGATCTCGAAGCTCAGTACCGTAGCGTAGTGAAAGATGTTCGCGCGCAAAACAACAACATCAACGCATCAATCGGTGCATTGAAAGCTTACGAGCAATCTGTAGTTTCTGCTCGCTCTGCACTAGAGGCGACAGAAGCAGGTTTTGATGTAGGTACTCGTACGATTGTTGACGTACTGGACGCGACTCGCCGTTTATACGATGCAAACCGCAACCTATCTAATGCTCGTTACGACTACATCATCAGTGGTCTGCAACTGCGTCAGGCGGTAGGTACACTGAATGAGCAAGACATTCTAAATATCGATGCGGGTCTGAAAGCTGTAAACTAATCAGTAAACAAGACAAGCAAAACGCCAGTTGCTAAACAACTGGCGTTTTTTATTGCCTGTAAAAAAGCGGAAGATTAGGTATCGCAGGCAGATGCAAAAAAGGCCACCCTAGGCAGCCTTCTCATTACGATTTAGTTTAGATGTTAAAGGACTTAGCCTTTGCCACCTTTAATCGCATTAATAATTTCACTAGTTGAACAACCATCTTCAAAGTTCAGTACACGAACTTCACCGCCAGCAGCAATCACCTCTTTGCCACCTGCAATCTCTTCTGGTTTGTAGTCTCCGCCTTTGACCAATAAGCTTGGCAGCACTTCTGAGATCAAGCGTTGCGGTGTATCTTCACTAAATGGTACCACCCAATCTACCGCACCTAAGCCAGCCAATACCGCCATACGACGATCGGTTGGGTTTACCGGACGGCCAGGACCTTTAAGACGCTTAACTGACTCGTCAGTATTCACGGCTACGATTAGGCGATCGCCCAGTTCAGCAGCATGGTTTAAGTAAGACACATGGCCTGCGTGAAGAATGTCAAAGCAGCCATTGGTCATCACAACCTTCTCGCCTTTAGCACGTGCTTTCTTCACCGCTTCGATCAAAGCTTTTTCTGAAATCACACCAAAGTCGGTATCTTTACTACCATGTACCGCTTCAGCCAGTTCAATTTCAGACAAGGTTGATGTTCCTAGTTTACCAACCACAACGCCGGCAGCCGCATTCGCGAGAGCACATGCTTCTTCAAATGATTTACCCGCAGCAACTGAAGCCGCCAGTACAGAAATAACGGTGTCGCCTGCACCCGTTACGTCATACACTTCTTTTGCTTGTGTTGGCAGATGGAACGGTTCCGCACCTCGGCGAATTAACGTCATACCATGTTCACTTCGGGTAACCAGCAGCGCATCAAAGTCAAATTCTTCCACAAGCGCCAGTGCTTTTTCCACCAGCTCCTGATCAGATTTCACTTTGCCAACCACATCTTCGAACTCTTTCATATTTGGCGTCAGAAGTGTCGCACCA
Organism: Vibrio natriegens NBRC 15636 = ATCC 14048 = DSM 759; assembly: GCF_035621455.1. NCBI lineage: Bacteria > Pseudomonadati > Pseudomonadota > Gammaproteobacteria > Vibrionales > Vibrionaceae > Vibrio > Vibrio natriegens. The sequence goes on along the minus strand of NZ_CP141822.1, from coordinate 418,457 downwards.
CGATAGCGTTCAAAGTCGGCACCTTTTGGATCGATGAAAACAGGAACGTTGGCAGCGCGCGCTTTCTGAATGTACGCCTGTACATGTTCAAGAGAGCCTTTTGCGTAATCTGACATGATCACGGCTTTGACAGTTGGCAGAGCAGAATCCATGCGCGTAAGCACAGGTTCTGGGTCTGTATTTTCGAACTTGTCTTCGAAGTCCAGACGAATCAACTGCTGACCGCGGCTCATTACACGTAACTTAGTGATCGTTGGGTACTCTGGCAGCGGCACAAAGTCACATTTTACTTTGAGCGAGCTGAGTTTTTCTGTCAGAACTTTTGCAGGTTCATCCATTCCTGTCAGACCAACAATGTGAGCGTGACCACCCAATGACGCGATGTTCATCGCAACGTTTGCAGCACCACCCGGACGCTCTTCATTGTTTTCTACTTTTACAACAGGAACTGGCGCTTCCGGTGAGATACGTCCAGTTGGGCCATACCAGTAACGATCTAGCATGACATCACCGATGATAAGCACACCAGCGTTGTTGTAATCAGGTAGAATTGGTTTCATTATTGGTCTCCAAAAATTAAATCGTGCAGAGTTTACCACAGCGCTTGGCGTGGCTAAATAACTCGCCTTAACTGAACCACTGATTCCATGCCTGTTTCACCCACTCTCTTTCCGCAACAAATTTATTCTCGGCAACATCAGCGTCCAGATTGAGTAAGTTTCTATGGTGTATCTCATTACGCATGGAGGTATAGGCGTTTATCAGCTGCATCGCTTGGTCTTCGTCCATCACCTGTTGTGCAATTAACGTTTCAAAAATTCGTACGTTATCGCACCAACGCGTAAGTTTAGGTTTATCATGGCTGTAGTTGAGCACCAGATACTGAGCTAAGAATTCAATGTCGGTGATGCCGCCAACATCTTGTTTAAGCATAAAACGCCCGGCTTTCTTTCCACCGAGATGATCGCGCATTTTCTCACGCATCTCGACGACTTCTTTTTTGAGTGTCGCTTGGTCGCGCGATTTACACAGCACATCATGTCGAGTGTTATGGAAAGCGATAGCCAAAGGTTCGTCTCCATAGATCATTCGGGCACGAACCAAAGCTTGGTGTTCCCATGTCCAGGCTTCCTGATGCTGATATTCGTCAAATGCGTCAGTAGGACTCACCAGTAAACCCGAGGCTCCAGACGGACGTAAGCGAGTGTCCACTTCGTACAGAATCCCTGATGCGGTGCGGGTTGAGAAAATATGGATAATGCGCTGTGCCAAACGAAGATAGAACTGGCGACCATCGATTTCTTTCTTACCATCAGTGTATACGCTGACCGGACAGTCATGCATAAATACGATGTCCAAATCAGAGTTGTAACCCAACTCCCAGCCGCCAACTTTTCCATAGCCAATAACCGCAAACCCTCGGCCTTCACGATCTTTAACATGGGTAGGCTCACCGTACTTTTCTGATACCTGCAACCAGGCCTGACTGACAACCGCTTCCACGATGGCTTCTGCCAGATAAGTTAAGTGGTCACTCACTTTCATGACTGGCAGAGCACCAGCGATATCTGCCGCTGCAATACGCAGAATACAAATTTGCTTGAATTGACGCAGTGCTTCCATCTGCTGTTCCATATCATCTTCTGGAATTCGCGCCAGAAAATCACGCAGCTCAGTTCGGTAACTGTCTAAAGGAATCGGATTATACAGTTGCTGCGGATCAATCAGTTCATCAAGCAGGATTGGATAACGCGATAACTGCTCAGAAATCATCGGACTTGCCGTACACAGCCTCACGAGTTGCACCAGAGCTGCCGGGTGTTCATCCAATAACTCTAAGTACGTGGTTCGGGTACAGATTTTGTGCAATAAATGCAACACTCTAGGTAAACCAAATTGAGCGTCTGGATGCGCGAAAACCGCATCGAAGACTTTAGGCATCAGTCTATTGAGCACTTCTCGACCGCGTGGACCCAGTGTTTTCTTGGCAATGTCTTGCTTGAAATCGATAATGGTTTTTGCGCAGGAGGAAAAATCTTCCACCTGAATATCTTGTTGCAGGATATGCTCTAGTACATCTTGCTTTTTAGCCATATCCCATAGCTCATGGAAATGGCGCGCAACATTACTGCCTTCATCTTCTTCGTCATCGCCAATCAAAGAATCGAATACCTGATGAACCTTGCCCATGTGCAGCTGAGTCTGAGTGATCAACTCATCCCAGGAGTCAAATCGCATTGCAGTCGCCAGCTTCATACGCTCTATGTCGCAATCAGGCAGTGTCTGCGTCTGCTTGTCCGCCATGGCTTGCAGTAAGTTCTCTAGTTGGCGCAAATACTTATACGCGGCTTCCAGACTTTGCACATCTTGTGGTGTTAGCAAGGCAAGTTCTTCAATCCCTCGCAGGGTTTCCAGCAAGCCTCGATTACGCAGAGAAGGCTCGCGTCCGCCGCGGATTAGCTGGAACACCTGAGCGATAAATTCAATTTCACGAATACCGCCCGCACCCAGCTTGATGTTGTTATTCAGCCCACGACGACGCACTTCGCTGCTTATCATCGACTTCATACGGCGTAATGACTGAATCGCACTGAAGTCGATGTAACGTCGGAACACAAATGGACGCAACATCTTACGCAGCTCTTGATACTGTGGGTACATTTCACATCCCATCACACGAGCTTTAACCATTGCGTAGCGTTCCCAGTCGCGGCCTTGTTCCTGATAATAGTCTTCCAGCGCCGCATAGCTCATCACCAAGGGACCACTTTCACCAAATGGACGTAAACGCATGTCAACGCGGTAGCAGAAGCCATCAAAGGTTTGCTGGTCTAATGCTTTAATAATGCGCTGGCCAAGGCGGGTAAAGAATTGCGCATTGGCAATGCTGCGGCGCGCACCCTGAGTTTCACCGTTATCTGGATAGGTAAAAATAAGATCAATGTCGGAAGAGAAGTTCAGCTCGCCACCACCAAGCTTACCCATACCAATGACTAGCATCGGTTGAGCTTCACCTTCAGCATTGGTTGGTGTCCCCCACTCTTTGCAACAAGCCTGATATTGCCATTGGTAAGTTTCGAAGATCAGCGCCTCTGCCAGTTGAGAAAGGTGACTCAGTGACTCTTCCAGTGTCCAGGCATGAAGGAAATCTTTCCACGCAATATAAACCATCTCACGATTACGGAACTGACGTAATACACGATGGCCTGACACTTCATCCTGACAATCTGCCAATAACTCCGCGAGTCTTGTACGGTAAGACGCTTGTCGGCTTGGCTCCGCCACCATCTCAGGCAAGTCCTGAGCGAGCTTTTCATCTCGATGAATAGTTTCGGTTATGAACTGGCTCAAGCCAGATACATAGTAAAATTGCTCTGCGATTTCACTTGGCCACAATTGAAAGTAGCCAGCTTGCTGAGCATTTTGAACGGCAGATTCAGCGACAGAAATCAAAGACGAAGGCAGCTGCATTTTTCTTCCTTGTGAAAAGCACGATGAATGAGCTTTAAGTTATACCAGAGTTGCAGCAAATAAAAACGCCCACAAAAGGTTTGTGGGCGTATTATCAAAAGCTATATGCATTAAACACTGAATGACTTGATTTTCTTGTCTAATTCTCCAGCGTTATTTTGCATGGTTTCAGACGTTTCCAGTAACTCGGTCACCACAATCACAGATGCTTCAACCAGCTCTCTTACGTTAGTCAGGTTTTGGCTCATTTCCTCTGCGACACTACTTTGCTGACCAGAAGCCGTGGCGATTTGGAAGTTCATATCATTGATTTGTGTGACCTGAGTGACAATGCCATCCAACTCTGTGCCAGCATTTGAGACCAGTTCATTGCCCTCCGCGGCCTCAACCACGCTTTTCTCCATCAGTTCAACGGCTGATTCTGCGCTGGTTTGCAGGTGAGTAATCATTTCCTGAATCTCAATCGTCGCCTGCTGCGTGCGCTGTGCTAAGTTGCGAACTTCATCTGCGACTACCGCAAAACCGCGTCCCGCTTCACCCGCTCGTGCGGCTTCAATCGCAGCGTTAAGTGCCAATAGGTTGGTCTGTTCAGAAATGCCCTGAATGGTTCCTACAACACTGCCAATCGCTTCCACGCGTTCTTCCACCTGATTAACAGCCTGAGCAGAAGAGGCAATGTCCTTAGAAAGTTCACTCATCTTAGCGACAGTGCTCTGTAAGAATTGTTGACCAGAAACCGCTTGAGACGACGCCTGTTCGGTGAGAATCGATGCCTGCTGGGCATGTTCTGCCACCGTTTGAACCGTAGAAGACATTTCGCTCATGGCGGTCGCAAGCTGGTCTATTTCATTGAACTCTTCCTGAGCCGACTCTTTGGTTTCTGACATGCTTATTGTCATCACTTCAGTCAGCGCAGAGAGCTCATCTGAGGCGTTGATTTGCATTTGGATTACGTCATGCAATTGGCGACGTGTTTTTTCCAGCTCGCGTGCCACGTCTCCGTATTCATCCTTACAATCCATACCAAATGGTACCGATAAGTTTTTGCTCGCCATCAGTTTTATCGCATCATTCAGGTATTGAGTTTGACGTAACATGACACGTGCTGCGGCTAACAACAAAACAACAAAGACAATGATGAGCAGCGCTGTCTGCCAAACAACCTGAGTCAGGTAGGCCTCATAATGCTGCTGAGCAATATCCGTATTCTGCGTCGCAGCCAACAATGAATCGTAAAACGTGTTGGCATCCCAAAGTTGCTTTGCCACAATCAAAATAGTACTGAAGACCATCAACATGACCATCTTTGGTACCAGTCGAATGTCGGATATGACTCTTTCCCACGGCTTAAATGCCAGTTTTTCCATTGTCAGTTCTCCACCGAGTCTTATATAGTTTTTGTCATTCTGTTACGCGAATTAATTCGAGATTTGTATGAAAAACAACGATATCAAAGACAGTACCCGCCCAATGGGACTTTTGTCATTAGTCCTGTCCTTTCTGGCATTATTTGTGACCTCAGGTCTGTTATTTTTTTCGATCGATCGCGAAACCCGTCAAGTACTTATCGGTCTCGACTTCATAATCTGTAGTATTTTTCTCTTACAACTGACCATTGATTTGATCCGCGCCACAAATCGGTGGAACTTCCTTAAACTACACTGGATAGATTTTGTGGCCAGTATCCCAATGATCGAGCCACTACGCTTTGCCAGAGTTTTCCATATTTTACGCATGGTACTGGTACTGCGCTCTTCTAGATTCATTCTCCATCAACTCAAGGAGAATCGCCGAGAAACAACCGTTGCTTCCATTCTGTTACTAATGGTGATTTTAATAACTCTGGGTTCCAGTACGATGCTGTTCATTGAAGCCAAAGATCCTGCAGCCAACATTCGGACCGGGGCTGACGCTTTGTGGTGGGTGTTTGTCACTATCTCTACCGTAGGGTATGGGGACCATTATCCGGTAACCAGTGGTGGCAAATTTCTCGCCGTAGTGATCATTGTTTGTGGTGTGGGGATCTTCGGCATGATCTCTGGTTTGGTCACGTCAATCGTGACGGCTCCAACGAAGAAAGAAGATCATCGAACCAAGCATACAGAGCATATGTTGAACAAACTCGTTGAACAGCAAGAAACGATCCTTAATCGGATAAATGAGCTTGAACTGCGACAACAAGAGCAACAGAGCCAAAAAGAAAAATAGGGCCTGGAGGCCCTAATTGTTTTCAATACGCAGTTGATGAGGTGCTATCACTCTCGCCAGTAAGGCTGTGTCTCAACGCTGATGGCTCGGGTTTGATCCATAGCATGTAGGATAGAGCGCTCTTGACGGTGCAACCATCGTTCTAGCTGCTCTTTTTCATCAGCTTGTAGCATGTCCACCAGCGGCAACAAATGATTCAGCATCAACAAATCATCGATACCGTGAACCAGATCCGCCCATGGAAGACGGAAGCTATTACGCTCGTCGCTGTTATACAGGCTCGCGAATCCGATTCCGGTGTAGAGATTGCGAAGTAAGCGATAACGCTGGTCAACATAATCCTGCGCAGACAAATCACGCTCTGCGGGGAACGCTTCCATCAACTCTGCCCAAGTGCGATCCAGTTGCGTGACAGAAAATGGCAAGATGTTGCTCGCCATTTTTTCTCGTGCTTTTTCATCCAAAAATGGCTGCCAGCCGCGAGCAAGGATCCAACGGCTCAGATCAAGCAATAAGCCGGTGTAACGAGCTGAACTTAACAGCTCTAGCACTTCTTCACGGCTTGGGAGTTCTTGCAGTTGCTGGGTTAGCTCCGAAACCAAGAACTTGCGGGCATCAAGCTTACGTAACACGTTACCTTTGTCATCAAGTAACTCTTCAAGGTGAGCATGTTCGTCTAACCATGTAAGCTCTTCTTCCAGCCATTTTAGTTCCTGACGCAGAATAGCACTGGCTCGACGTGGGACAACGCCACCAAATATGGTTAAGGTCTGACGAATAAATCGAAGCGCATTGCTGATTTCGCGAAGTGCTTCGACACAATCACGTTCCGAATAGATTTGCTCATGGTAGTGCCAGTGGGACAACGCGTGCTCTAACGAGTTGATCAGACAATATTCCACGGTGTCTGTGCTGCGGCTGTCGACTAACGCCAGCGGTTTTACCTCATCACCCGTGTATCCGGTTGCCAAGCGATAACCTTTGGCCGCTTTGCTTAAATTCCCGAGACGCATGCCACCTTGCTCGCAAAAGCTACGAGCCAATGTAAACAGAGCATCGGTTTGTCCCGATTTGAGTTCCAGTTCGACTTCGCAAATCGGCTCTTGTCTGTCTTCTCCATCATCACCTTTAGCGATAACCATACCTTGGTCAAAGGCCACTTCAACCTGGCTGCCATCAGGCATACCAATTAGCCACTGCTCGCGAGTGAAATTAGTCGAAAATAACGGAGTGAGTTCGGATTGTAAGGTCTCGACATCTTTACCAGCAGGCCAGATATCAGAAGGATGAAGTGTGAGATCGGGCTCATCGCTCGTGTGCTCAGCATTGTATTCTGGTCTTTGGTGTAAACCAGCGACGACGCGTCCTGCGGTTTTCACTGTTTGAACAAATACATCATCAAAACGGCGAATTCTTAAACCAATGTCATGCTTTCTTAACCATTTATCGGCAGTATCAAAGTAGGTGTTACCCAAGTCACGACAACTATGCTGAAGTACTTTTGTCTCAGAAATTTTTTCCTTTAAAGTTTCTGAAAATTCAGGAGAAACAAAAAACTTCAGTTCTATTTCGGTTTCCATAGCTATACCTTTCAAAGCAGATAGAAACAGGATATTGCGTATTTTCTTACACGGCAAGAAAGAAATATCACTCGAATGATGATCTAAAACAGTTTTAAAGAGCGATTTAATGCGTTAACATGCGCGCCTTTATAGCCATCGCTCAACATTTCGCCAAGACCAAAGAAATGGTGTATGTTTTTTTTAGGTTATAGTTATTAGGTTGAATGACCATGCCAGTAAATACAATTATGGGGTTATTTGCAAAGTCCCCTATTAAGCCTTTGCAACGCCACGTTGTGTGTGTCAACGAATGTTGTTCACACCTGGTGAAGTTCTTTGAAGTTTCTTCAAAGGGAGACTGGGAAAAAGCAGCAGAGATCCGTGCTCAAATTTCTCACCTTGAGAAAGAAGCGGATGTTCTGAAACGTGAAATCCGTCTAAAACTGCCTCGCGGTTTGTTTATGCCAGTAGACCGTACTGACATGCTTGAGCTTCTGACTCAACAAGACAAACTTGCCAACTTGGCGAAAGACATTGCTGGCCGTGTATATGGTCGTCAACTTGTCATTCCTGAGGCTCTCCAGCCAAATTTCCTCGCTTACGTTCAACGTTGTCTTGACGCGGCTAATCAGGCGCAAAAGGTAATTAATGAACTTGATGAACTATTAGAAACAGGCTTTAAAGGCCGTGAAGTAACACTCGTTGCTGAAATGATTCATCAGTTAGACGTCATCGAAGATGATACCGATGCTATGCAGATTGAACTTCGTCAACAATTGATGGCGATTGAATCTGACATGAACCCTATCGATGTCATGTTCTTGTATAAGATTCTTGAATGGGTAGGTGGTATTGCCGACCAAGCGCAGCGCGTAGGTGCTCGTTTGGAAGTCATGCTATCTCGATCTTAAAACATAAGTTAACGACATAACGAAGAGCATAATACACACGTGTCATAAGGACGATGACTGTTTTCATCGTCTTTCGATTTGGCGCGCGTAAAATTTTGTTCCGCTTGTTATAAAACAACTAGGTATTACGATGGATATCCTTGCGAACTACGGCACTGTCCTGATTATTGTTGCAGCGATTTTTGGTTTCATGATGGCGATTGGTATTGGCGCGAACGACGTTGCCAATGCGATGGGTACATCGGTAGGTTCAAAAGCGCTAACCGTAAAACAAGCTATCATCATTGCGATGATCTTTGAATTTGCGGGTGCATATCTTGCAGGCGGTGAAGTAACCGACACTATCCGTAAAGGTGTTATCGAAACATCTCTATTTGCTCACCAGCCTGACGTTCTTGTCTTCGGTATGATGTCTGCGCTACTTGCTGCCGGCACATGGCTACTGCTAGCGTCTTACATGGGCTGGCCAGTATCAACCACTCACTCAATCATCGGTGCGATCATCGGTTTTGCGTGTGTATCTGTAGGTACAGAAGCCGTGGACTGGGGCAGCGTTCAGGGCATTGTGGGTAGTTGGATCATTACACCAGTTATCTCCGGCTTCTTTGCATACGTGATTTTTGTCAGCGCACAACGCCTGATTTTTGATACAGAAAATCCGCTATTTAATGCAAAACGCTTTGTGCCTGTTTACATGTTTATCACCACAATGGTGATTGCACTGGTTACTATCAAAAAAGGTCTTAAGCACGTTGGTCTTCACCTGAGCAACGGTGAAGCCTGGATGTGGGCGGCTGCGGTATCGGCAATTGTAATGGCTGGCGGCTACTTCTACATTCAGAAGAAATTTGCTAACCGCGAAGATGACCACAGCTTCTCTGGTGTTGAAGGCATCTTCAGTGTGCTAATGGTTATCACAGCTTGTGCGATGGCATTTGCACACGGTTCGAACGACGTAGCAAACGCGATTGGCCCTCTTTCAGCGGTAGTATCAACAGTTGAGCACATGGGTGAAATCACATCTAAGAGCACAATCGCATGGTGGATTCTTCCACTAGGTGGTATCGGTATCGTTGTGGGCCTTGCGACTCTGGGCCACAAAGTAATGGCAACCGTTGGTACAGGTATTACTGAACTAACACCAAGCCGTGGCTTTGCAGCGCAGCTAGCGACGGCATGTACCGTTGTTCTGGCGTCTGGTACAGGTCTGCCAATTTCAACCACTCAAACACTGGTTGGTGCGGTTCTGGGTGTAGGTTTTGCTCGCGGTATTGCAGCACTAAACCTAGGTGTGGTTCGTAACATCGTTGCTTCATGGATTGTTACTCTACCAGCGGGTGCACTATTGGCAGTGGTCTTCTTCTACGGCATTCAAGCAATGTTTTCGTAATTAAGACATCCGTCAATAGAATGTAAGCGCTTTGTCATTATTGACCCAAACGCACAGAAAGGGAGGCTTTGCCTCCCTTCTTTGTTGCACCAAAGTTTGAAACTGCATACTATTCGTCTAATTCCGGCTCCAATAATTCGGTGCCAACGCTGTATCCAAGAAAAATCGTTAAGGGATTTACTGTGAAAAAACTAATCATCACGGTTTTGTTTACTTTGCTAGCAGCGCCAACGGCCCTAGCTGCAAACCGTTATATTTCTGATGACCTATTCACTTTTATGCACTCAGGTCCAAACAACACTTACCGAATTATTGGTAGTGTCGACGCAGGTTCGCAAGTACAACTACTAAGCGCGAATAAAGAGACCGGCTATACACAAGTTCGTGACTCCCGCGGCCGTACTGGCTGGGTGCAAAGCAAATTTGTCACTAACAAAGAAAGCATGGCAATTCGCCTACCTCGTATTGAAAAAGAGCTTGCTGAAGTGAAAGAACAACTGGCCAATGCTCGCCAGACTTCAGACACAGAAAAAGCGGGCCTTGTGACCTCACTAGAAACGCGTAATCAACAAATCTCTGATCTTGAGAACAAGTATTCAGAGATCAGCGACCAACTGACTTCGATTGAAACAGAAAATCGTGAGCTGCGCGCTAAACTTGATACGCAAAAAGATGACATGCTGCTGAAGTACTTCACCTACGGTGGTGGTGTTGCAGGTCTTGGCCTGCTGTTTGGTTTGGTCTTGCCTCATCTAATGCCACGCAAAAAGCGTTCTCCAGCAGGTTGGGCATAATCGCTCCCTCGCATTGAATACTAAAAAGGCCACATGATTGTGGCCTTTTGCTTATTTGGACTCAGTTACCCTTCCCACTCATAAAGTGCCGGGATCCGAATCTGTTCTCCCTCAAACTCAACAATCACCGCTTGTGGCTGAATCTCTTTCAGTGTGACCTGACCATCCACCACATCACCTTGGTGATATTCCACATTATTGATTTTCACCCAACGTCGTTGGGAATCACTGGCGTACATGTGTGTTTGTAAGTTGAGTGCTGGAAGACGACCCTGCCACTGCTGGGCATTCCCCTCCAAATCGTTAACTGGCGTTGAGCGCTGCGACGTTGCACTTCCGCTCTTGGACAATGCGTTCTCCACCTTCATTGCCAAATCCGGCGACAGTGACGATAAATCGATATCATCCAAAGTGAAGTCTAAATCGTCATCGCTGGCTTGATTTTGTGCCACCGGGGATGCAGTGCCCTGATTGCTGCTGACATACTCTTCTGATGGCATGTAGCTTCCCATATCACCTGATAATTCCGCACTAGGCCACTCTCTTGGCAGTTGCGCCAGTTGGCTGACATCTGGATAGTCCAATACTTCAAACGGCTGTACAACCTCCGCTACGGCAACAGCCACAGGTGTCGCAGCTTGAGTTTTAGGAGTCAGCTTTTCCAGATACCAGGCAGTGCCAAGGGCAGAAATACCTATAGGCAAAAGCAGCAAACTTGCATGCTTGGCTAAAGACATTACGCATCCTCCTTATCTATGCTTGCCAGAGTTGGCGCGTTAGGCTGCACATTTTGCTGTAATCGCTCTAGCGTGCGCTGACCCGCGATACCGTCAACACCAATGCCTTGCCAGCGTTGAAACAGTTCGACGCGTTCTTTCATTTCTGAATCAAAAATGGAGGTGCCTAAAGGTAATTCGCTTACCGCCTCAGCAAGTAGCTGGTCTAAAACTTCTATAGCAGGCCCTTCCATATCTAACCGCAAGGTTTCTTTAAGCGGCGATTGCCACAGCTCGATAATATTTCCCTGCCACATCGGTTTTAACCAGGAGAGAGGGAGGCGCAAACGCTGCTTACCGTTAAGTACTTCGACTTTATCGTTCCCTACCGCGTAGAGAATCACATAACCAATATCGCCTTGATAATTCAGCTCCAAGATCACGGGTCTATTTTGCTTCATCAACAGCGGCCAAGTCGCCATTTTCCTCTCACAAACCATGGTCGATTGTGCCTCAGATAAGCAGAGGTTATCGCGTACCGAAGCTCGGTAGCCCCACAATTTATACAGGTCGTTCACGGCAAGGTTCGATTGTTTTTGTGAAAGCAGTAACTCGCGTTGCTCATTGCTTAGCTGATCGCGCACGACGACAGGTTCAACTGACTCAACCGGCTCAGGAGCATTGATGGCAACGGTCTCTTCGACAAACTGGGAAATGGGCTTCATCGGCATATGATTAATGACCGCCCAACCGACTCCAAGCGCGGCAGCTACCCCAATGGCAGCGGTTCCCCAAGCTGGCCAGCTAAATGAACGACGAGATACCATTTGTCCAGATTTGTTGTCTTGCTGATAAATATCGGCCTGAAATTGCATAACCTCTTCACAAGCGCGCAAAACGGTCTGCTTGTCTACAACTGTGCTGCCCTGGTGATAGCTCATGTTAAGAGCTTTATCGCAAATGAGGTTAATCAGCCTGGGAATACCATGACTGTACTTGGCGATCAGTTTGGTCGAACTACGATTAAATAACTGTTGATTGCCACCCGCCGTATGAAGCCGGAACGCGATGTAATCCTCGGTTTCTTTTTCATCCAAAGGCAAGAGGTGGTAACGACCGGTAATTCTCTGAGCTAGCTGGCGTAGCTGGGTGGTTTGTAATAAGCGTTGTAACTCTGGCTGACCCACCAAAAGGACTTTAAGCAGCTTGCGGGTCTCTGTTTCTAAATTCGTCAGCAAGCGAAGTTGCTCTAACACATCCGCGACCAGATGCTGCGCTTCATCAATAACCAACAAGGTTTGCCAGCCAGCATTATGGTTGTGCAGCAGGTATTGATGAATCACTTGGTTTAACTGTTTTAACGTCGCACCTTGCGGATAGACAATTTTAAATTCATCACAAATCGCCTCCAGAAGATCTCGAGTCGAAAACGTTGGATTAAGAATCAAACCCGCCTTGGTGGTCTCGTCCAAGTTGGCCAACATGGCTTTCGCCACGGTGGTTTTCCCCGTCCCTACTTCTCCGGTCAACATGGCAAATCCGCCCCCATCACCCAATCCGGCTTTGAGGTGCGTAATCGCTTCTTTATGACGTTGACTCAGATACAAATAACGAGAGTTTGGAACAATCGAAAAAGGTTGCTCTACAAACCCAAAAAAGTCCTTATACATAGGATCTCCAGCTAAAAACCCGCCCACTTTGAAACTGCCCCTAATAAACATAGATGCATCTTCTATTGGGAGTAAAGAAAAGTACCATTGCTTGCTACAATGTCCAACGACATATCAGTAAATTAAGAGGTTGTTCGTGCAAGTTTACTTAGTAGGTGGTGCAGTCCGGGATCAATTACTTGGAATTGATCACTATGACAATGATTGGGTGGTGGTTGGTGCCACCCCAGAAATGATGCTTGAACAGGGGTATACCGCCGTCGGTAAAGATTTCCCTGTGTTTCTTCACCCTAAAACCAAAGAAGAACATGCACTAGCACGAACAGAGAGAAAATCAGGCTCGGGTTATACTGGCTTTGAATGCTTCTTCGATCAAAATGTCACCTTGGAAGAAGATTTGATTCGTCGAGACTTAACCATCAACGCCATGGCAATGGATGACCAGGGAAAGCTGTACGATCCCTACGGCGGCCAAGACGATCTCAACAACCGCCTTCTACGCCACGTCTCTGATGCGTTTATCGAAGATCCGCTTCGAGTCCTGCGTGTGGCCCGCTTTGCAGCCAAGCTCGCGCCATTGGGTTTTAAGGTGGCAGACGAAACCATGCAACTGATGCGTGATATGTCTGCATCCGGGGAGCTCGACACACTGACACCAGAAAGAGTGTGGCAGGAATGGCATAAATCTTTGTCTTCTCCTCGACCGGATGTCTTTCTTTCCGTACTGCGTGAATGCGGAGCGCTAGCGGTTGTCCTGCCAGAAATTTACGCCCTGTTTGGGGTGCCTCAACCTGAGAAATGGCACCCTGAAATCGACACCGGTATTCACACCTTAATGGTCGCCGAACAAGCCGCGAAACTCAGCGCGTCTCTACCAGTACGCTTTGCGGCACAAGTGCATGATCTCGGTAAAGGCGTGACGCCAAAGCGTGAATGGCCAAGTCACAAAATGCACTGCCATACAGGCCTCAAGCTGATTAAAAAGCTGTGTGAACGCGTTCGCGTACCCAATGAGTTTCGTGATTTAGCCTTAATGGTCTGCGAACAGCATTCCAACATTCACCGAGCAGCAGAGTTAAAACCGCAAACCATCATCAAAGTTCTCAACAAGTTCGACGTATGGCGTAAAGCCGATCGACTGCAAGACATTTTAATCTGCTGTCAGGCTGACCATGCAGGTAGAAAAGGCTTAGAAGATCAGCCTTATCCTCAAGCGGAGATTTTTACCCGAGCCTATCAAGCCGCAGCAGCGGTGGATGTTCAGGCTATCATTCAGGATGGATTTAAAGGGCCAGCGATTCGAGATGAACAAGAAAAGAGACGGATTGAAGCGGTAAAAATCGCGCTTAATAAATAGCGACCAAACAAAATCGCCCGCTCAACATGGAGCGGGCGCTTGATTAAATAAGAACTCAGGCACTAAGTAAGAAAGCAAATAGGCCCACACCTAGAATCAGACGGTAAATAACGAATGGTGTCATCCCCATACGTGAAATCATCTTGAGGAAGAAGTGGATACAAATGTACGCACTCACAAAAGACGTCACGATGCCCGTCAGTAAAAACCCAATGTGCACGGGTTCGCCACTGGTAACCAGCTTCATACCAAGGTAGCTACCTGCAAGCGCGATAATTGGAATCGACATCAGGAACGAGAAACGCGCAGCGGCCTCACGAGTAAAGCCAAGGTACAGCGCTGCGGTAATCGTCGCGCCAGAACGAGAGGTTCCCGGAATCATCGCTAATGCTTGAGCGATACCAATAAATAGCGCTTTCTTCCAGCCAGTCTGATATTCGTTTGCCACTTGTTTGGCGTGTTTATCCGCCCACCACAGCAATAAACCAAACACGATTGTCGTCGTCGCGATCACATAGGCACTGCGCAGGTACACTTCGATGATATCTTTCATCAGTAGACCAAACACACAAGCCGGAATCGTTGCCAGAACGATCATCCACGCCAGTTTCGCTTCTTTGCCACGATCACCTTTAAAGATAGAGGCAAACAACGCCCGAAATAACGTGATCACTTCATAACGGAAATAGATCACCACGGCCATCAAGGTTCCGACGTGAACGGCAACATCAAATGCAAGACCTTGGTCTTCCCAACCAAGAATAGCGGAAGGCAGGATCAAGTGTGCGGAGCTGGAAATCGGCAAAAACTCCGTCAGACCCTGAATCAGAGCCAAAATAAAGGCTTCCAAATAACTCATGTAAACAACTCAAATTTAAAGTGAAAAAGAAACTGGTTTGAGAGAATCAACTGGTTGCATCGCGTACCATATATCCGCGACCGTGCGTCCATCACCAGGAATAACCAAATGTGGGTTGAGATCATACAAAGGCTTTGTGACAAAAGGATATTTGTAGATATCACTGCGAGGCAGTTCGGGCTTTTGTGTAGAGATGAGCTCACCGAACAACACTATATCGAGATCGAGTGTTCGATCCTGATACTTTTGCGCATTTTCTTCTCGCCCCCACTTAAATTCAATCTCACGAAGGCGATGACTAAACTCTTCTAATGACAATGCAGTGCGAAGAGTAATCACAAAGTTGTAGAAATTCTGGCTGCTGAAACCAATTGGCTCACATTCATATATCGGGGATACAAGAAGATCTTCTCCAAGCTGTTGCAGCTCTTTGTAAGCAACCTTTGCGTGTTGCTCTCTGTCTATGTTCGTACCAACACCGATATAAGCGGTGATCATGCCTGACCTCGCTCAATAACGACGCCAACAGCGCGAGCTTGTGGAACCGCGCCTGGTTTTGCCAAGCGAATTTTAATCCAAGGCACTGAGAAACGTTGCATGATCAACTCTGCAATTTCTTCCGCCACACGTTCTACCAGCAAGAAACGGCCGTTCTCTATGTGATTTAATACCGCTTCACTCACTTGTGAGTAATCTAATGCATCTTGAACATCATCACTTTTGCCAGCTGGCTTATTGTCGTGTGCCATTTCGATATCAAGTACCAGCTTTTGTTTAATTTGCTGTTCCCAATCGTACACGCCAATTGTGGTGATCACTTCTAATTGTTCAATAAACACTTTATCCAGAGCCATCTTATGTCCTTCTATTTCAGAGGTCGGATACCCATTGAGGGTAATTTGATCGTAATATTCTATACCTAAGCAACTTATGATCAGGTCAGCATAAAGTTGCTTAGGTATAAAAACTGCAAAACACCTTTATATACAGGAACTCACATAATGCAAGCTCCTTCGTAGAGAGTGTTTCTGCTAGCAGCAGATTCACGCTATGATAGCAATTACGCTGGAACTGAGCATTAAATTCCAATCCATCAAGGACTTCTATGGACGCACTGGCACTGATAATGACGATGGCCGCCTATTTACTGGGTTCTATTTCCAGTGCGGTGTTGATTTGTCGTCTCTTAAAATTGCCAGATCCGCGCAAAGTTGGCTCTAATAACCCAGGCGCGACCAATGTATTACGCATTGGTGGTAAAGGTGCTGCCCTCTCTGTCTTGCTGTGTGACATGCTCAAAGGCACCATTCCTGTTTGGGGAGGCTACTTCCTTGGGATTAACCCGATCATCCTTGGTGTCATAGCGATCGCCGCCTGCCTTGGCCATATGTACCCTATTTTCTTCCATTTCAAAGGCGGAAAAGGCGTTGCCACTGCGTTCGGGGCAATTGCACCAATCGGGCTCGACCTTACAGTTTTAGTGATGCTGACCTGGCTCTGCGTTGCGGTTATATTCCGCTATTCGTCCCTTGCAGCACTGGTCACTGTATTGCTCACGCCATTTTATACCTGGATGTTCAAGCCCCAGTACACTTTACCTGTAGCGATGTTGTGTTGCTTGATCGTATTCAAACATCACCAGAACATCCGGCGTTTACTGTCCGGCGAAGAGCCTAAAATTGGCCAAAAGAATCTGACAGAAAAAAACTCGGCATAGTGCCGAGTTTTTGTTGAATGCAACTTTAAGAGTAAACTTTGTTTAAAAAGTTCAACAACATCTGATTGACGAACTCAGGCTGCTCAAGAGAACTGATGTGACCCGCTTCTGGAATCTCAACCAGCTGACTGCCTGTAATGCAATCATTCATCAAATAAGATTCGAACACGGGACGAGGCTTATCTTCACGTCCTACGGCAATTAACGTAGGCAAAGCAAACTTCTCCGAATCTTCAATCACATCACGTCGACCGAAGACCATTCGACCAATTCGCGCTACTTCAACCGCACGCTCACCCTGCAGAGCTTGCAAGCTTTGCTTAAATGATGCGATGAGCTCTGGGTTTGCTTGCTCAACATTGTTGGCAAAGAACAGCGGCGCAACCACTTCAACAATCGGCTCAGGTACCGATTGAACTTGAGTGATGGTATCGAGCATTGCGAAGTACTTTTTGTGTGTGACTTCTGGCTCCCAGCCAATAAAAGTATCCAGCAATACTAGCGACTTCACGCGCTGTGGTGCTTGAGCAGTTAACTCCGCGCCCCACATGCCACCAACAGACAAACCAACAATAGAAAACTCTTCCACTTCAAGGTGATCCATCAACGCTATCATATGCTGGGCATAGTCCACTAAAGAGCGTGTTGATGCAGGTGCCGCCTCAGACTCACCATGTGCCCATAAATCCGGCACGATACAGCGATAAAACTGACTAAGAACTTCAACCTGAGGTGCCCACATTTGGTTATCCCACAAATAGCTGTGACCAAATAGCAAAACTGGCCCTTCACCTTTATCCAGGTACGCAAGTTGCTGACCTTCAATTTCAAATTTATTCATTGCTATATCCATTACTTATTTTTCTATCCGATGTTGTCAATGAACTAAGCAGCCCGAGGTTATTGCAAAATACAATCACCTGTTATTGATGTGCTCTGTTATCAAAAACAAAGGCCTCTATGAATAGAGGCCTGTATATACCCAAATGACTTCAAGATGCAGGATTCAGAGCGTTGTCACTGATACTAGTTCAAGGAAAATAATGCAGCGGAATAGCAAGCTCTTTCCAAGTTATTTGACGCAGAAATTGTGTCAGTGACACGCTCCCGAAGGGCGAGTTGTCTTGACTCACAGCCTTTGTTAACGATTTTTGATTTAGAACCACTAGATCTTCAAATCGTTGCCGCGTCTGAGAGCCAAGTCATTCTCGCTGAACCAAGCATCTCGAGGTTATTTGGGTATAAGATAAATACGCTTACGCAATCGGCGTTAGTTGATCGATTGGCCAGCGAGGACGGGCTTCGACTGCCATATCCGATACTTCACCGTTTTTCAGACGCTGCATGCCCGCATAAGCGATCATTGCGCCATTGTC
The DNA here is from genome assembly GCF_035621455.1 of Vibrio natriegens NBRC 15636 = ATCC 14048 = DSM 759. Lineage (NCBI taxonomy): Bacteria > Pseudomonadati > Pseudomonadota > Gammaproteobacteria > Vibrionales > Vibrionaceae > Vibrio > Vibrio natriegens. Next base: position 400,426 of record NZ_CP141822.1, on the reverse strand, counting down.
GGTACAAAACTCTGTACGTGGGTAATAAACTTCACCACCGACTTTCTTCGCCAGTTTTTCCAACTCTGCACGTAGACGACGGTTCGCACTCACACCACCTGCGATAACAATACGCTTCATACCAGTCTGATCCAGTGCTCGCCTACACTTGATCGCCAACGTTGCACAAACCGCTTCTTCAAATGCCAGCGCGATATCTGCGCGAGTCTGTTCGTCTTCGCCGTTCGCCGCAATGGTATTCGCCGTGAATGTCTTCAGGCCTGAGAAGCTCATATCCAGACCCGGACGATCTGTCATTGGGCGTGGGAATTTAAAGCGCCCCGGCGTGCCTTTTTCAGCCAGCTTTGAAAGCAGCGGACCACCAGGGTAATCCAGACCCATTAACTTCGCTGTCTTATCAAAAGCTTCACCAGCCGCATCATCAATCGACTCACCCAGGATTTGGTATTCACCAATGCCTTTTACTTCAACCATCATAGAGTGACCACCAGATACCAATACCGCTACAAACGGGAACGGTGGTGGGTTGTCTTCCAACATTGGCGCCAGTAAGTGGCCTTCCATATGATGAACAGGTACCGCAGGCACACCCCAAGCGTAAGCAATACTGCGACCAATGGTTGCGCCAACCAATAACGCCCCAACCAAACCTGGGCCAGCGGTGTACGCCACACCATCAATGTCTTTTGAAGTGAGGTTCGCTTCTTTTAACGCCTCTTTAATAAGAGGAATGGTTTTCTTCACATGGTCACGTGAAGCCAACTCAGGCACCACACCACCATAATCCGCGTGAAGTTTTACTTGGCTGTAAAGCTTGTGTGACAACAGACCCTTTTCATCGTCATAAATCGCGATGCCAGTCTCGTCACAAGAGGTTTCAATACCAATAATACGCATGGTTATCTCAGTATGCTTTCTATATAGAGGAAATTTGGGCGTCATATTACCTTGCCTTGGTGCTGCAAACAAATTTTGTACAGACAATAATCGATAAAAGGCTTTACAAAGCAGTTGTGATCGGATTAAAATTCCGCACCATTTTTGATCAGCTGGTAAGTGACCAAATAATTGTGATTTGGTCTGTTGAATGCCAGCATTAACGAATAACCCCTGAGGTGAAAGGCATATGCCAGTAGTTAAAGTACGTGAAAACGAACCGTTCGACGTTGCTCTACGTCGTTTTAAGCGCTCTTGCGAAAAAGCAGGTATCCTTTCTGAAGTGCGTCGTCGTGAGCACTACGAAAAACCAACTACAGTTCGCAAACGCGCTAAAGCAGCAGCTCAAAAGCGTCACGCTAAGAAGCTAGCTCGCGAAAACGCTCGTCGCGTTCGCCTGTACTAATAACTGAGCTCCGTAGAGGAATTTAGTTATGGCTCTGATTGAACAACTCAAAGAAGAGCAAAAATTAGCGATGAAAGCCAAGGACAAATTGCGCCTTGGTACTATTCGTTTAGCCTTAGCAGCAATTAAGCAACGTGAAGTTGACGAGCAGATTACTCTGAACGACGACGACATTATTGCGGTATTGACTAAGATGGTTAAACAACGTCGCGACTCTGTAACGCAGTATGAAGCAGCGGGTCGTCAAGATCTTGCTGATGCGGAGAAAGCAGAAATTACGGTTCTTGAGGACTTTATGCCTCAACCACTGACAGACGATGAAGTTGCGACTCTTATCGAGAATGCAATTGCAGAATCTGGTGCAGCTGGCATGCAAGACATGGGTAAAGTAATGGGCGTTTTGAAACCGCAAATTCAAGGGCGTGCAGATATGGGTAAAGTAAGCGGTTTAGTTCGCGCTAAATTGGCTTAATACCCCACCCAATTGCAGCAAGCCGTGCTATCCTTTGGAACGCACGGCTTGTTTGTATCTGAATGAAGCAACTCAAAGTCGCACGCAAACTTTCTCAGTAACTCATTCACACCAATCATGATTTTTCTTTTTTGTTAGGTTTTATGGCTGGACACATCCCTCGCAGTTTTATCGATGACCTTCTAGCTCGGCTTGATATTGTCGATATCGTCGACGCACGCGTGAAACTTAAGAAAAAAGGCAAAAACTACGGCGCTTGTTGCCCATTCCACAATGAGAAAACGCCCTCTTTCAGCGTTAGCCAAGAGAAGCAGTTTTATCACTGTTTTGGTTGTGGTGCTCATGGCAACGCCATCGACTTTATCATGGAGTTTGAACGCCTGGACTTTGTGGAAGCCATTGAAGAGCTTGCCTCGTATTTAGGTCTGGACGTTCCTCGTGAGCAGCGCAGTGGCGGAGGCCAGTTTAAATCGGGCCCACAAGCCAGCAGTAGCGAGAAACGTAATCTTTACGATTTAATGGGCAGCATCGCTCAGTTTTATCGTAATCAACTTAAGCAGCCAGCAAACAAAGTTGCTATTGAGTACCTTAAAGACCGTGGCTTATCTGGCGAAATCGTGCAGAAATTTGGCATCGGTTACGTGGCTGACGAGTGGGATTTAGTCCGTAAAAACTTCGGCCAGCAAAAAGACGCTCAAGACATGCTCGTGTCTGGCGGCATGTTGATTGAAAACGACAAAGGCAACCGCTACGACCGATTCCGTGGCCGTGTGATGTTTCCGATTCGCGACCGCCGCGGCCGAGTGATTGGTTTTGGTGGCCGAGTGCTGGGCGACGGTACACCGAAATACCTTAACTCTCCGGAAACGCCTATCTTCCACAAGGGTAAAGAGCTTTATGGCCTTTACGAAGTACTGCAGGCATACCGAGAGCCACCACAAGTTTTAGTGGTTGAAGGTTATATGGACGTGGTCGCTTTAGCGCAATATGGCGTCGATTACTCTGTCGCTTCGCTAGGCACCTCGACCACAGGCGATCACATTCAAATGCTGTTTCGCCAAACAAATACGGTGGTGTGTTGCTACGATGGAGACCGAGCTGGTAAAGAAGCCGCTTGGCGAGCTCTAGAAAACGCGCTTCAATACTTAAAAACTGGTAACACATTGAAATTCCTGTTCTTACCAGATGGAGAAGACCCAGATAGCTTTGTTCGAAAATACGGCAAAGCGGCCTTCGAACAGCAAATTGAACAAGCGACGCCACTATCGAGCTATCTATTTGATAACCTGATCGAATTGCACCAAATAAACTTGGGCAATAATGAGGGTAAGTCAGCACTCAGAGCTTATGCTAGTGCCTTGATAGACAGGATTCCTGATCCATACTTTCAGGAGCTACTCGAAAAGCTACTTGATGAACGTACAGGCTTTGATAACCGCCTGCGTCAATCACGTAAAAAAGTAAACGAAACTCGACCTCAACCGCACAAAGAGATCAAACGAACTCCAATGCGTGAGGTTATTGCTCTACTTATTCAAAATCCGAGCTATGCTCAAATGGTACCGGACCTTTCCACAGTGAGAGATTTATCCATACCAGGCCTCAGTTTATTTGTAGATGTACTTGATAAATGCCAGGCGCATCCCCATATAAACACAGGCCAATTATTAGAGCACTGGCGAAATAGCCAGAATGAGGCACTTCTGTCTCGTCTTGCGAGCTGGGACATTCCACTCGATGAAGACAACCAAGAAGAAATATTTTTAGACTCACTGGACAAAATTATCGCCCAGTGCGTAGAAAAGCAAATTGAAAACCTGCAGGCCAAAGCAAGAAGTGTCGGTTTATCAGCCGAAGAGAAAAGGGAGCTGCTAGCACTTATGCTAGATTTAAAAGCGTAACCCTGTTTAATTAGTCAGCATCAATTTAATTTGTTATAGTTAGTGGTTTGCATTTCGCATACTGATTCCTTCACCAGATTACGAAGTTGGATACCGTCTATGGATCAAAATCCGCAGTCACAGCTAAAGTCACTTGTTATTAAAGGCAAGGAACAAGGCTATCTGACCTACGCCGAAGTAAATGACCACCTACCTGCTGAAATCGTAGATTCAGAACAGGTAGAAGACATCATTCAGATGATCAATGACATGGGCATTAAGGTAGTAGAAACTGCTCCTGATGCTGATGATTTAGCACTAAATGATGACACAAATATTACCGATGAAGATGCAGCCGAAGCTGCAGCCGCTGCACTTTCTAGCGTAGAAAGTGAAATTGGTCGTACTACAGACCCAGTGCGTATGTACATGCGTGAAATGGGTACAGTAGAACTACTGACTCGCGAAGGCGAAATCGACATCGCAAAACGTATTGAAGAAGGTATTAACCAAGTTCAATCATCTGTTGCTGAATACCCAGGAACGATCCCGTACATTCTTGAACAGTTTGATAAAGTTCAAGCAGAAGAGCTTCGCCTTACGGATCTAATTTCTGGATTTGTAGACCCAGATGCAGAAGATACAGCTGCACCTACTGCAACACATATCGGTTCTGAGCTATCTGAATCTCAATTAGAAGATGAAGATGACACAGACGTAGATGATGATGACGAAGACGAAGATGGCGACGACGATTCAGAAGACACTGAAGAAGATGTTGGTATCGATCCAGAACTTGCTCTGGAGAAGTTTAATCAGCTACGTAGTACATACCAAAATCTGCAGTTAGCGATAAACGAATACGGCTACGAAAGCCCGAAAGCAACCGTTGCTAATGAAATGATGCTAGACGTGTTCAAAGAATTCCGTCTAACACCAAAACAGTTCGATCACTTGGTGAATGAGCTTCGTACGTCTATGGATCGCGTTCGTACTCAAGAACGCTTGATCATGAAGTCAGTCGTTGAATACGGCAAAATGCCGAAGAAATCATTCATCGCTCTGTTCACTGGTAACGAATCAAGTGATGCTTGGTTAGATGAGATTCTAGCGTCTGACAAACCATACGCAGAGAAAATCAAACGTAACGAAGAAGAGATCCGTCGTTCAATCACTAAGCTAAAAATGATTGAAGAAGAAACGTCTCTGAGCGTACAAAACGTTAAAGACATCAGCCGTCGTATGTCTATCGGTGAAGCAAAAGCTCGCCGTGCGAAGAAAGAGATGGTTGAAGCGAACTTACGTCTGGTAATTTCTATCGCGAAGAAATACACCAACCGTGGTCTACAGTTCTTGGATCTAATCCAGGAAGGTAACATCGGCTTGATGAAAGCGGTAGACAAGTTCGAGTATCGTCGTGGTTACAAGTTCTCGACATACGCAACGTGGTGGATCCGTCAGGCTATCACTCGTTCAATCGCAGACCAAGCTCGTACGATTCGTATTCCGGTACACATGATCGAAACGATCAACAAGCTAAACCGTATCTCTCGTCAAATGCTACAAGAGATGGGTCGTGAGCCGCTACCGGAAGAACTTGCTGAACGCATGCAGATGCCAGAAGACAAGATTCGTAAAGTGCTGAAAATCGCTAAAGAGCCAATCTCAATGGAGACACCAATCGGTGACGACGAAGATTCGCATCTAGGTGATTTCATCGAAGATACGACGCTTGAACTACCATTGGATTCTGCAACAGCGACAAGCTTGAAAGGCGCGACAAAAGACGTGCTTGCAGGTCTAACGCCACGTGAAGCAAAAGTACTTCGTATGCGTTTTGGTATCGACATGAACACCGACCACACTCTAGAAGAGGTTGGTAAACAGTTCGACGTTACTCGTGAACGTATTCGTCAGATCGAAGCAAAAGCACTACGTAAACTTCGTCACCCAAGCCGCTCAGAAACACTGCGCAGCTTCCTGGACGAGTAAGCAAAGCGCTAATAAGCTTTAAAAAATCAAAAAAGGTGACCCTAGGTCACCTTTTTTATTATCCACTGTGCTAAGTGGATAAAAACTAAGCGCAATTAGCCATGTTGGTATCTAGACACCTCGCAGCGCTTCCCCTATAATCGTTGACCTATCAGGCCCCTTAGCTCAGTGGTTAGAGCAGTCGACTCATAATCGATTGGTCCGCAGTTCAAGTCTGCGAGGGGCCACCATATTCTATAAGGCTCGTAGAGAAATCTACGGGCCTTTGTCTTTTCTGGTTGTGAACTTTGCCAAGTAAGTAGCACGCCCGTCGTATACCAATACCAGCCGTTTAGTAAGCATAAAATCGCACAAGAACAACTAATTCGTTGCTTGGTATTGGCATTCTAAGTTTTCTCATCAATAGATACCCATGTGCATTACAAACACATGAGCAGCCATTGAGATACAAATATCAAGTCACACACTATTAATTCAGCAGGTTCAAAGCTGCATTAGGAATTACTCTGGCTTGAGCTAACATAGATGATGAAGATTGTTGAAGAATTTTAGCTCGAGTCATTTCAGTTGTTTCTTTTGCGAAATCTGTATCAGTACGATTTCCTTTCGATGCACTAATATTTTCATGCATATTAGTTAAATTAGAGAGCATGCGATCAAATCGATTATGAAGTGCTCCCATATCTGCTTGATGTCCATCCACATAATTCAATGCAGAATCAATGACAGCGACCGCTTCGTGGGCTCCTCCTGTACTGGTTACATCGATGTTCTCAACAATCGACTTACGGCCATTGTCGAAGTTCAACTCTTTAGCCAGACATCCAGAAAAACAAATCTCATCTTCTGCAATATCAGAACCAACAAACATTTGCAGTTCACCACTACCCGATACCGATGCTGTAATAAACTCTTGCTGTCCGTTGATATAAGTTGCAAGCTCTTCAATATCATCTCCAATTTTAGCTTCGATGTTAAGGCTCACATCGTTCCCAGATTTGTCGATGAAATCAATGCTGAGCTTGTGGCCATCTTCCCCGACAACCCAGTCTGCACCTTTGGCTTCTTGTGCAACAAATATCTTTCCACCCATCGATGAAGCGCTAGAGCGCATATCCTTTAGCTCAAGGAGAATCGTTTCATTGTTGGAACCCACTTGAAGTGCTTTCTTACCATATGTGCCATCGAGCAAGTTAGTGCCAGCAAAGTTGGCTGAACTCGCGATACTATGAAGCTCATCCTTTAAAGCTTGGACATTTTTTTGAATAGCTTGCCTATCCGCTATTGAGTATGCTCCGTTGGCTGCTTGTAAGGATTGGTCTCTCATATCTTGTAGAATATGAGATATTTCTCTCATAGATCCTTCAGCAGTCTGAACTATGGCTACTCCGTCATTAACATTCTTAGCTGCTACATCTAACCCTCGAGTTTGTACATGTAATCGATTCGAAATTTGTAAACCAGCCGCATCATCTTTAGCACTGTTGATCTTTTTTCCCGAAGAAAGTTTAAGTATTGAAGAATTAAAATCTTCAGATGCATCAGCAACGTGACGTCGTGTTGCTAATGCAGCGGTGTTGTTGTGTAGGCTCAATGTCACGCATGGCCCTCCTTTCCATTATTACTGCTTGAAATTATGGAACTAAAGTCTCATTTTAAATATCGACCAAAACCATCTGCACTTTAGTGACTTTATGCATAATTAGTTGAATAATTTAACTTTATTACATTCGTCGCATAAATGATTAACCAACCTTTAAAGACAGAGAGGCAACTGGTAGGGGATACGCTAGCAGAAGCAAAATTCTCAAAGACGGGAGACATTAGTAGTTGACCGAGCGATCAAACATTGACGGGTTTTATAATTATGATAGATTAGCCGTATAGACGTCCAAAAAATATAAATGGAGTTATTATGGAAAGTTTTAGCCAAATTAAGCAGTTACCTTTTATTTTCATAGCAGCATTGAGCTTAGCGGCGTGCGGGCAAAAAGAAGACTCTGTCATTAAGGTTGGAGCAACCGTTGGACCTCATGCACAAGTTGTAGAAGCGGTCGCCAAAGAAGCAGAAAAACAAGGACTTAAAGTAGAGGTGGTTGAGTTTTCCGATTACGTAACACCAAACGCAGCATTGAGTGATGGCAGTATCGACATCAACAGCTATCAGCATCAACCGTTTCTAGATAACTTCAACAACAGCCACAACGCTCACTTAGTCTCTATCGGCCAATCTATTCTGATGCGTATGGGAGTTTACTCAAACAAGTTCCGTTCTCTTGAAGACCTACCTGAGAATGCGCGCATTGCGATCCCGAATGATCCAACCAACGGTGGTCGCGGCCTACTCCTACTTGCTGATGCGGGCTTAATTACATTGAGACCGGGTGTCGGCCATAAAGCGGCGTTGACAGACATTACGGAGAATCCAAAAGCATTTCAGTTCATTGAAGTTGATGCAGCCCAGTTGCCAAGAACATTAGACGATGTCGATGCGGCAACCATTACGATGAACTATGTGATGTCATCAGGGCTTGATCCTAAAAAACAAGGGATCTATCTAGAATCGAAAGAAGCACCTCTGGCTGTTATGGTTATCGCAACACGCGAAGCAGATAAAAATAAAGAAGAGTACAAGAAGTTTGTGTCGATCTACCAGTCTCAGGAGATTCGTGACTTTTTAGATAAAACCTTTAAGGGCACGATTGAGCCTGCATTTTAAGGATTAGAAACAGCATAACGCTTGATAGTACTCTGCCATCACCTTTCGCATAGGTAATGGCAATATTGAAAAAGGCTCGTGGAAACATCCATGAGCCTTTGTGCTTTTTAGATACTGGCTTGAGGTCAATAGCCAACTGCTCTTAAAGATGATCAGCGTATTGACGACGTTCTGCTTCAAGCTTCATTGCCAAGTAACTTTGCCTAGCGACGACTAGATCTGGGCGATTGATAAGTTTCCAGAGAAAATACGGCGGGATGAAGAAAATAACAAAGTATAAAGACTCATGGAAAAAGACATCAGCAATAGAGTTTTGATGCTCAAAATATGCTGTTAGAGCAAAAACATCCAGCAGTACACCCAATACTCCGAAAACAACACAGACCACAATGGCTAAACCCAATATCTCTCGAAGAAAATATTTGTATATCATGGCACTACTTCCTTTTAGCAGTATGTCTGACCAACATACTCCTCTATCCGAGCCCTTAACTTGATTATAGTCAATTTAGCCTTAATTTAGAGCCGCAAGTAATCAACTCATAGCTCACCTTAAATATTAGAAGTGTCAGTAATAATGATGTGGGTGTACGTCAGTATATTGCTTTCCAAACTGATTCTCTGATAGCAACTTGAGCTTTTTTAATTATTGAAAAAAACTTACATTCAAAGTGCCATGATCTTGTTGACTGGTTTTACAATAATCACAAAGTGGTATTTTTGGAGGGTTATGAGGAGATATTTAGGCTAGCGCTCTAATCTAAATAAATCTCCATAAGATTATTAAATAATATGTGCTTTACATTGTTTAGCCAGGAAAAATTAATCGCCTACTATTGTTATTTATTCATTGCTAGTATCTTTCGGAATTGCCTGGGACTAAACCCATGGGCTTCTTTAAACTTTTTACAAAAATAAGAAGTGCTATTAAATCCAGATTGCATAGAAATCTCATCGACGCTCAAACTCGTATTCGTTATAAGTACCGTTGCATACTCTAAGCGAGCGTTTGAAATTATCTGACCCATGCTTGTTTGGCTGTTTTTGAGTTTTCTAGTGAGAGTGGATTTAGAGGTGTATGTGAGATTGCAGATATCTTCTAGTGACCATTTCCTTTTTAGATCTTTGTTTATAATTTCATTAATCTTTTTTTCTAAAGGCTCATAGTTACATAGAACTTTATTATTCTTTATTTTATCTAACTTTAGGTTTATCAATTCTATTAGTGTGTTTTTATTCTTTAAATCTAGTATGTTGACCTCAATATAAGCATTGATCAGATTCATAGTCTTTTCTTGCCTACAAGACAAATTCATTCCATCAACATGATAAGTGGTTAAAATTAGATCACTTTTAGATATAGACTTTAATGAAAACCTCACTAATACATTAGGTGGAATAAAAATAGCCACATTAGGCTGTACTTTTTTTATCCCTCCATTATAGAAGATTATCCCTTCACCACTGATGCTTATAATATGGCTATTGCGAGTAAATAGAGAACCTTCAATTTTATGACTAAGATTTATTACTCTTTTCCTAATCATTTTTATTCCTGTATATCTTTAATTTATTCTTATTAAAATGATCTGCTGCTAAAGAATAGACTATAAAATGAGACAAAAAGGGTTTTAATTCATTAGCATACAGTAAATTAGAGTCTACAATTATTCATGTGATTAAACAATACTAACACACGAACACTCTTAGTTTGGAATCGGTTACGCGAGGGGATGACCTAGAGGACAAGTGCCAAATCTATCAGATTACACATTCTAAAATGTCAATGATAAGTGTTTGCTTTTGATTTTTTCTTCATTAACTCTGATTCTTGATGATCCTCTCGTTCGTTAGTCACCTTTCTTGGTCTAGAGTAAAAATAACCTTGAGCTAAAATATTATATTTTTTAAGGTATTCATTCTGAAAGTAAGTCTCGACTCCTTCAATTATTAAACCGTGTTTACAATAAGGTCGTAAAACAAAAATAAGAGACTTTAAACAATCATCATCACCAGAATTGTATAATAAGAATGACCTATCTATTTTAATATAGTCCCATTCAATTAACCCTAAAGATAAGTGAGCCGCTATATTTTCTTCATAATAATCGTCAAGAACGATAAACATACCTAACTTTTGAAGTCGTTTTATATTTTTTAGTATTTTACTATATTTAATAGAAGTGCTTATTTCATTTATTTCTATATGAAATTTATTGTAGATGTTTTTATTTATAACCTTCTCTACAAACTCATCATCTTCTAATGCAGATAGATTTAAATTCAAAAAAATACCTTTAGACGTTTTTATGCCACTAAAATATTCCATCTGTAGTAAAAAAACAGTCTTAATGAATTCATCGTCAATATTATCGAAGAAGGATTCACTATTTAATGTCTCTCCTGATTCATTAATTACTCTTGAGAGGCATTCGCAATAGATCGTTTCTCCAGATTTAGGGAGGTATATTGGCTGCAATAAAAACTCTAGGGTTACATAGCTATTTTTGTTGCTTATTGTAACGCCACCACACGTTGAATATTCAACAGTAAACATACGCACTCCTACTTTTACACAGTTTGTAAATATAGTTGAGTTTTTGTTGCAATCCTATAGTTGCGTAATAAATTTAAAAAATATGAGTTTTTTCTTTTATTTAAATTTAATCCGTCAAAAAAATAACATTGTGATGAGAGTAGTAAAGCTATGAATGATTACCTTCAGACTAGTTAATAATGTTCAAAAAAAAAGAAAATTATGACTAAATATTGTCGGGCGAGAGAAGATTCAAGACCCAATATAAACCCACCAAATCGCCTTGGTAATGACATTGATTACACTGATAATTTACCCGCACATCACTCTTTGATGACATTCATTCTCGTTTTTAAGACTACGCTTTGCATTTATCAGCAATGTGAATGAAAGAGGAAATATGAAAAAATACACCTACCCTATCCTCGCGATTTCAGGTGGTCTTTTACTGACTGGCTGTAATGGCGGTGACTCTTCATCCGACACAGAAGCAGCAACTTTTTCTCTTGCGGTTTCAGATGCTCCTGTCGATGATGCAAATAAAGTCGTTTTAGCTTTTGAAGATGTGGTTTTAATCCCGTTTGACCCTGAAACAGGTGATAAGACTGGCGACGCTATCATTATGAACGTCAGCGAAGACGGTGCATTACGTCAAGTAGACCTGATGCAGTATCAAGGTAGCAATGCAGAAACCATCATTAGCGAGCAAACTATCGCACCTGGCGATTATGCGATGTGCTTGTACGCAAAAGATGGCAGACAGCTAAACGACACAACACTTTCTTACGTCGAAAAAACTGACGGCACAGTGAAAGGCCTTGTAGTGAACAGCAAAGGCAGCTGTTATGGAACGAAGCCTGATACCAGCGATCAAGGCCGCCTGAAGTTCTCGCAAAAAGGTCAGTACGTAAAAGTACATACTGGTCATAACAGCTACGTCGTTGAGTTTGATCTACGTAAAGGCCTGGCAGATCCAACGGGTCAGGATCATATGAACATGAACTCGAATGCGGTGAGCTTGGTTAACGCATCAGAGGCTGGCCATATTGGCGGTGTAGTTAGCTCCGTACAGTACAACGCGTGTGAAGCAGACAGTGCAAGTTGGAACGCAATTAACGACGTGCCAGCTGTACACTCAGTTTACCTATATGCTGGTGAGATGGATCGCAGCACGATGGGTGACTTAGGTGCGCCAGCAGAATTTAACACACCAGTTGCGATTGCTGATGTAAATGAGACCGAAGATGAACTTGGCAATTTAACTTACGATTACGAGTTTGGTTTTATTGGTCCAGGAACTTACACCATTGGCTACACATGTACTTCATACATCGACAGCCCGGATACCCATGAAACTTCTGAAGACGGTTTCTTAATGTACCAACACTATACGCCTGTAGAAGTGGTTGAGGGTGAACACACAGAACAAGACATCTACCCGATTCTGTAGTTCTCACACTTAGAATAGAGAAAGCCGCTTACTGGTTTGTAAGCGGCTTTTTATTTTTGGTCTGTCAGACATTAACTGGCGGACAGCTCTGCCAGTCGCTTCGCGGCGCGGCTATGACGAACCATCAAGTCCTGTAAATCCACACCGATCACTTCACCATCATGGACCCGCCATTGGCCAGCTACCATCACTCGGTCAGCCTGTTGTGCGCCACATAGCAGTAAAGCCGCCAGCGGATCATGACTCCCTGAGAAGCGAATATCATCCAGCTTAAACATGGCAATGTCAGCCTGATAACCGATGTTTAGTTCTCCAATATCTTGTCGCCCCATCGCAAGAGCAGAACCTTTTGTCGCCCAGCGCAGAGCATCAAAATGCGTTACTTTTGCTGAGCCATACTGAAGGCGTTGCAGGTACATCGCCATGCGGACTTCAGCAATCATATTGGAGCCGTCGTTTGAGGCAGAACCATCCACGCCAAGGCCAACTTTCACACCGGCCTGTTCAAGCTCCAAGTTTTTACACATACCAGAGGCCAGCATCATATTGGATGTCGGACAATGACTGACCCCAACGCCCGCTTTACCTAATCGTAGAATCTCTTCAGAGTTAAAATGAATACCATGAGCCAGCCAGGTCCGCTCGTTTAACCAGCCAACATCTTCAAGGTAATCGACCGGACGTAATCCAAACTGCTTGATACAGAAGTTCTCTTCATCAATGGTTTCACACAAGTGAGTATGCACCATAACATTCTCATCTTGAGCGATTCGCGCAGTCTCTTTCATCAGATCCGTGGTCACCGAGAATGGGGAACATGGCGCAAGCGCAATTTGAATCATCGCACCATCATGATCTTGGTGATATTCATTGATCAGTCTTTTGCTGTCATCGACTATCGTTTGCTCTGTTTGGATAGTATGCCTTGGCGGTAAACCGCCCTGATCTTCTCCCAAACTCATTGAACCCCGAGTAAAAATAGCGCGTACGCCAAGGCTGTGTGCAGCTTCAACTTGCAGATCGATGGCATGTTCCAGACCATTGGGTAATAAGTAGTGATGATCCGAAGCGGTCGTGCACCCTGAACGCATAAGCTCAACTAAAGCCAATTCAGTGGCGACACTCATCATTTCCTGATCAAGGTTCGCCCACACCGGATAAAGGCTTTTCAACCAGTGAAACAGCTCTTTATTGAGAGCATCGGGATAAGCGCGAGTCAAAGTTTGATAAAAGTGATGGTGGGCATTGATTAGCCCTGGAGTGATAACGTGCTGGCTGGCGTTGACCACCGAGTCGACTTGTACATCAGGCGTGGCATTAAGGGCCACCAGCTCAACAATTTTATTTCCGCGAATCACCAGACCTCCGCGAGCGTCCTGCTCATTGCCAGTGTAAATCGCGAGTGGATTCTTAATCCAGATTGTTTCCATTCATAAATATCCTTAGCCGTTTCAACCATTTCAGGGGAATCGGACTTGTACCAACACCTTCACGTGAGAAGATGTTGAGTGATTTTATTTGATTAATAATACCGATATGACGGCATGTAATAAGCCCATAGAATGAGCTTTAGCTACCATAGCATAAGCTCAACTAAAGCGGATAAAAAACTCCGCACCGACCTCTGAATCTAACCTCAGCGTTCAATAAATCGTCACCCTTTTGTCACCAAAGACTCACTGTTTTGCCGCTGAACTGTCATCTGTAATTCCTACTATCCAGTTAGAAACTTGCACGCTGAGGTAAATATGGATAGCACTACCCCTTTTCGTCTCCCTCGTAAAACGCCATTTGGCATTGGTGAAAATGTCGCTGAGTGGGCTACTGGACTAAGCCAGCTCGATAAGTTCTATGCGCAAAGACCCGTTAATGCAGATATTCAAACCTTCTTACGCTTTACGCTGTCGATTTTAGGTATCGATTACCGAATTGCTCATGGCTCACTCGACGCCGTTCCAAAACAAGGCCCTACCGTCATTGTTGCCAACCACCCTCTCGGCTGCGTCGAAGGCGTCATACTGGCTGAATTACTGCTCATGGTTCGAGATGACATCCAAATCCTGGCGAATCAATACCTTAAAACCGTCCCGGAACTCGACCAGTTATTTATTGGTGTAGATGTGTTTGAAGGTAAGGATGCGGTCAAGTCCAACATGAAAGCACTGCGGGCGGCGAACAGACACCTAGCAAACGGCGGATTGTTGTTAGTTTTCCCTGCGGGTGAAGTATCGCAACTGGTTGACGCTAAGCAGCAGCGTTTAGAAGACAAAGAGTGGAGCCGCAGTGTCAGTAGCCTGATTCGTAAAAATAAGGCGACGACGGTACCCGTATTTATTAACGGACAAAACTCAAAACGCTTCTACATGGCGGGTAAAATTCATCCTTTGCTAAGAACCTTAATGCTGGGAAGAGAGCTGCTCAATAAGAATGCGCAGACGATTGAATTATCGTTTGGACAAGCGATTAAATTTAAAGAGCTGAATAACCTCAGTGATGATCAGGTGGTCAATTATTTGAGGCTCAATACCTACCTGCTTAACCGTGATCCCAGCACTCCTGGGCAAACCACATCGATGAATGCTTTGCTGCCTATTGCGGCAGGGTTACCGATAAGCCAATTACTCGATGAGCTGCACAGCTTACCTGCAGAAGCCAAACTTCTTGAAAGTGGTGAGTTTGAGGTCTACTGCACATCCGCTTATCAGATCCCATCTCTACTGCATGAAATCGGTCGTCTACGTGAATACAACTTTCGTCAGGTGGGCGAAGGCACAGGGCAAGCGATCGATATCGATCATTTCGATCATGATTACCTGCACCTATTTGTCTGGGATCGTGAAAATCAATGTATGGTAGGCGCTTATCGTCTGGGGTTAGTCGATAAATTAATGACAAAATATGGCGTTGAAGGGTTGTACTCCCGCACCCTGTTTAACTATGACCAGCGCTTTATCGACAAGATGGGTAAATCGATTGAGATGGGACGCTCGGTGATTGCGGAGCAATACCAAAAGAGCATGAGTGCGCTACTGCTGCTTTGGAAAGGCATTGCAACATTCGTACATAGAAACCCAGAGTACACGCACCTGTTTGGTCCGGTCAGCATAAGTAACGATTACAGCCAAACCGCACGTCAATTACTGGCTCAGTCCATGACACTACATCACTACGACAATGCCTGTGCTGAACACGTTACCCCATCCAACCCGCTTCCCGAGACTAACCTGAACTGGAACACCAGCATGCTCACCGCGTTAGGCGATTTGCAGCTGCTTTCGCGTGTGATCGCTCGAATTGATGAAGGCAAAGGGGTTCCTGTTTTACTGCGTCAATATTTGAGCTTAAACGGCAAACTGGTCTGCTTTAACGTTGATCCTGCCTTTAACAACGCACTAGACGGATTAATTATGGTGGACTTACGCGAAGTGCCAGAAAAGACACTGGCACGTTACATGGGGCTGGAAAATACGCGAACATATTTAGCACAACACCTCGATAAATAACTTACCAGAGAAATAGTGCATTGCTGATACAAGCAGTGCACTATCCTTTTAATTTGTAAGAAATATAACCGAAATTTTCCGATATTTCTGACATCGCACTCATTTGCCCAGCCAATCAGTCGCTATGTGCTGATATTGCGCAGCATATCTCGTTACAAAATTTCAAAAAACCACAACCAGACGCAGGTCACATTTTTACCAACAACCAAACCAAGACAAAATGTGACATTGATCGATCGAAATATTTAATTCGATCCCAGAAATAAATCATAAGTGATTTTGATCACATTATATTTTCAATTCAAATTTGTAATAAGATCGACATGATCACTAAGATTTTTATTGACAGATTTAAAACCTGCATTTTGTTATTAAGTTACATATCAATAAATTGATCGCCATCACTTAAAAAATGCTTTTTATCTGAAGAAGTGCGGGTGTAGATCACGAAAAGCCCGTTGTCAGTTCTAATTGGAAATTGTGTGATAAATTGATTGGGTACTAAGCAATCAAACAAGCGGTTTTGGCGAACCGTTTACGACAACAATATTCATCAGAACATCGAACGGGGAATTGTTATGATATCACCAGATGCTAAGATCAAGATACAAAATTTTGGTCGCTTTCTGTCTAACATGGTAATGCCTAACATTGGCGCATTTATCGCGTGGGGCTTTATCACTGCACTATTCATCCCAACCGGATGGTTGCCAAATGAGACTTTGGCTTCAATGGTTGGTCCTATGATCACTTACTTGCTGCCACTACTTATCGGTTATACCGGTGGTAAATTAGTCGGCGGCGATCGCGGTGCTGTAGTCGGCGCAATCACCACAATGGGCGTGATTGTCGGTACAGACATCCCTATGTTCATGGGAGCGATGATCGTCGGTCCAATGGGCGGCTTGGCGATTAAAAAATTCGACAACTACATCGATGGCAAAGTGAAAAGTGGCTTTGAGATGTTGGTAAACAACTTCTCTGCAGGCATCATCGGTATGCTGTGTGCCATTCTTGCTTTCTTCCTGATAGGTCCTTTTGTAAAAGTACTTTCTGGTGCTTTAGCAGCAGGCGTAAACTTCCTTGTATCAGCGCACCTTCTACCTCTGACTTCTATTTTTGTTGAGCCAGCGAAGATTCTGTTCCTGAACAACGCAATTAACCACGGCATCTTCTCACCACTAGGCATTCAACAGGCGTCAGAAACAGGTCAATCTATTTTCTTCCTGATTGAAGCAAACCCAGGTCCGGGTCTAGGTATTCTTCTGGCGTACATGGTGTTTGGCAAAGGTACTGCTCGTCAGACTGCTGGTGGTGCTTCTATCATCCACTTCTTTGGTGGTATCCATGAGATTTACTTCCCATACATTCTGATGAACCCACGCCTCATCCTAGCGGCTATCGCAGGTGGTATGACAGGTGTGTTCGTTCTCACTATGTTCAACGCAGGTATCGTTTCTCCAGCGTCTCCAGGTTCTATCTTCGCGGTACTATTGATGACGCAAAAAGGCTCGATCGTTGGTGTTCTAGCCTCTATCGCGGCGGCAGCGGGCGTGTCGTTCACCGTAGCATCTCTGTTAATGAAGACTCAAACATCGACAGAAGAAGACGGCGATAAAGCAGCGCTAGAAAAAGCAACGTCACAAATGAAAGACATGAAATCTGCATCAAAAAACAATGCAGCGGTAAACAGTGAAAGCAAAGGCGACGTAGACCTTGCGACAGTTCAAAGCATTATTGTCGCTTGTGATGCCGGCATGGGCTCAAGCGCGATGGGTGCGAGCATGCTACGCAAGA
This sequence comes from Vibrio natriegens NBRC 15636 = ATCC 14048 = DSM 759, assembly GCF_035621455.1. NCBI lineage: Bacteria > Pseudomonadati > Pseudomonadota > Gammaproteobacteria > Vibrionales > Vibrionaceae > Vibrio > Vibrio natriegens. The sequence goes on along the minus strand of NZ_CP141822.1, from coordinate 382,735 downwards.
AAGTTCAGGACGCAGGTCTGAACATCCACGTCACTAACCTTGCTATTAACAATTTATCAGAGAGTGCAGATATCGTGATTACTCATAAAGATTTGACGGATCGTGCACGTAAGCATGCTCCTAACGCACACCACATTTCACTGACTAATTTCCTGGACAGCGAAATGTACAACCAACTCGTCACCAAACTGCTGGCGGCACAAACTTCATCTGCCAATGACGATCAGATGGTAAAAGTATCGGTTCTTGCAGCAAACGACGACAATTTTGAACAACAGCAACCATCTGTATTCCAGATTCAACGTGAAAACATCCACTTAGGTTTAAGCGCGGCTAACAAAGAAGAAGCGATTCGCTTTGCGGGCAACAAGTTAGTTGAACTTGGCTACGTTGAACCAGAATACGTAGAGGCGATGTTTGATCGTGAAGCACTGGTTCCGACTTACCTTGGCGAATCTATCGCGGTGCCACACGGCACGATTGAAGCGAAAGATCGCGTTAAAAAGACTGGCATTGTTATCTGCCAATACCCATCGGGTATCCAATTTACTGAAGACGAAGACGATGTAGCGAAACTGGTTATCGGCATTGCCGCTAAAAATGATGAGCACATCCAAGTTATTACCACCATTACGAACGCACTCGATGAGCCAGAAGCAATTGAGAAGCTAACCAGCACTACGGATGTAGAAGAGATCCTCAACATCCTTGGCCGCGAACAAGCCGCTTAATTACTTCACTTAATTTGCTCCTGAGCAAACCGAGGTCAGCTGTCACCCCCTATGCGGTTGGCCTCACCCTAGATTCGTTAGTCAATATTTCAGACATTGGTAGGTAACAGTTATGAAAAATGCAGTTCATTTTGGCGCAGGTAACATTGGTCGTGGTTTCATCGGTAAACTTTTAGCAGACGCAGACGTCGAGGTCACTTTCGCTGACGTTGATGCCCCGTTGGTAGACCAACTCAGTCATAAACAAGAATACAAAGTTAAAGTGGTGGGCACGGAGTGCCAAATCGACACAGTCACGCATGTCACCGCAGTTAACTCAGCAAGTGAAGACGTGATTGACCGCATCGTAAAAACCGATTTAGTGACAACCGCTGTTGGTCCAAACGTGCTGGACATCATTGCGAAAACCATCGCAACCGGCATCACCAAACGTTTCGAAGCGGGTAATGAATCACCACTGAACATCATCGCCTGTGAGAACATGGTTCGCGGGACGACCCATTTAAAGGGCGAAGTGTACAAACATCTTGATGCGTCACTGCACGCAAAAGCCGATGAGCTCGTTGGCTTCGTCGATTCTGCAGTAGACCGTATCGTGCCACCAGCAGAAGCTGCCAACGATGACCCACTGGAAGTAACGGTAGAAAGCTTCAGCGAGTGGATTGTTGACGAGCAGCAATTCAAAGGGGAAATCCCGGACATCGCTGGGATGGAAAAGACCAACAACCTGATGGCGTTTGTGGAACGTAAACTGTTCACCCTAAATACCGGTCACTGTATTACGGCTTACTTGGGCTGCTTGAAAGGACACCGCACCATTCGAGAAGCGATTGAAGATCCTGAAATTCAGGCAGAAGTAAAACAGGCCATGATCGAGAGTGGTGAAGTGTTGATTCGTCGTTATGGCTTCGACCGCGACATGCACAATGCCTACATCGAGAAGATTCTGGGCCGCTTTGCCAATCCATACTTAGTTGATGAAGTTGACCGCGTTGGACGTCAGCCAATTCGCAAATTAGGTGCAAATGATAGATTAGTGAAGCCATTACTCGGTACAATTGAATATGGCACTGAAAATCAAACACTTTTAAAAGGGATAGCGGCGGCGTTGAAGTACACTAACGACACCGATCCTCAAGCGGTTGAATTACAAACTTCATTAAAAGAAGTCGGCGTGAAGCCAACGCTCGCGAAATACACAGGTCTTGCAGAAGACAGCGCTGAGGTGGCTCATATTGAGGCACTCTACAACCAGCTGTAATTAACTCAGAGGGGGGCAATGCTCCCCTTATAATAACGACTTAACAACTACTCAGTATATGGCAGATAACATCAACGAAACCGAGATCATTGAACGACTCAACGGCGCACCCTCAGTGCGGGGCTTCTTTATTGCCACGGTCGACGTCTTTAACGAGTCGATCGACGGTCTGATACAAAGAATTTTCCGTAAAGATAACTTCGCTGTTCAATCGGTTGTTGGCCCGCTACTACAAGACTCAGGCCCACTGGGCGATCTGTCTGTTCGTCTAAAATTACTGTTTGGTTTGGGCGTACTACCTGACGATATTTACCACGATATTGAAGATATCATTAAGCTCAAAAACCAACTCAACAGCGACGCATCCGACTACGAGTTCACTGACCCAAACATTCTCGATCCGATCAAAAAGCTGCATTTAGTTAAGAAAATGGGCATGGTGCAACTGGAAGTCAATGAACCGGATGACGACATCGATCTGGAGTTCTATCAGCTTCAACTTCAGCGCCAACAACAAATCATCAAATCAGGGCTTTCCCTCGCCATTGTCGAAATCTGCAATGAACTTGGCAAGGAAAGTCCTTTTTAATAGTTAAACATTACTAACGCTATCTTTGTGCAGTACTGACTACTGCTTTGAATTATTGCTACCTCTGCCCACCGACTCCTCGACCGGGTGTTTTGTTTAGAGAATGTCACTTCTCGACATTCTCACTCGTTAATACAACCATTCACTCCCCGTCAAGTCTCCTACCAATAAGTAGTCGAACCACAACAAAAATAAATGAAACATCGTTTTACATATGTGACTCCAATCTATAATCCGTACTATTTAAATTGTCGGAATTCGACATTTAATTATTATCTATCCGTCGATTATCAACGGAGAGAGTTATGAGTGAGTTGTCGTCAACCATTAATAAAGAGCAAAACCCCGAGACAGAGCAGCTGTCCGAGTTGCCATTAATGGAAGTGCTGGAATTACTCAATGCCCACGATGCCAGCGTTGCGGTGTCGATTAATAAAGTGCTGCCAGATGTCGCCAAAGCGGTTGAACTGATTGCCTCGCAGATGAGACAAGGCGGCCGTTTATTCTATGTTGGTGCAGGAACCAGCGGCCGACTTGGTGTTTTAGACTCAGCAGAATGCCCCCCTACTTTTGGTACCGATCCTGCTCTGGTCCAGTCCATTATCGCAGGCGGTCTTGACGCTATGCTCGCGGCTGTAGAAGACATTGAAGACTGCAAAGAGTCCGCTCCTGCCGAACTTCGCCAGCGCCAACTGACTTCGCAAGATGTAGTCGTTGGGATTGCCGCAAGTGGAAGAACGCCCTTCGTCATTTCAGCACTGGATTACGCCAGACAGATCGGCGCGAAAACCATTGCACTCAGTACCCGAGGACCAGGGCTTATTTCGCAACACGCGGATGTGTCTATTGCACCGGATGTCGGCGCAGAGGTACTGGCAGGCTCGACACGGATGAAAAGCGGCTCAGCACAAAAGATGTTACTGGGCATGCTGAGTACCTCGGTCATGCTTCAACTGGGTAAAGTGCACGGAAACCTGATGGTAGACGTCAAAGCGAATAACCAGAAGCTGCGCATTCGTGCCCAGCACATGGTGCAGCAAATTTGTGAAGTGGATGATCTCACCGCCGCCAAGCTATTGGATTCGGTGGAATACAATGTTCGTGCTGCGGTATTGCTGCACACGTTGGACACTTCACCTTCTAAAGCGTTGGCTCTTGCGGCACAACCCTTCCAACCTCTGAAACAGCAGTTACTGCAAGGAAAATAGCATGGCAAATAAGATAGAACATCTGGAACTCATTGCCGATCACATTGAACGGCATATTGGCGGCTTTGATAACGTCGCGACCCTGACCAACTGCATGACACGCGTACGTATCGTGCTTAAAGACCACTCCCAATTTAATATGGATGCACTACGAGAGGTTGAGGGTATTAAAGGTGTCGTTGATGCCGGAGAACAATATCAAATCATCGTCGGCATGGGCACTGCGGCAAAAGTCGCTGGCGTTCTGAATAAACGAATGAAAGGTGCAGGTATTGAGGAAGGTTCGGCGGAGGCCCCTGTCGCGCAACCATTTTCGATTCGTCGCGCTCTCAACACCTTAGCCGCGATTTTTGTGCCGACCATTCCAGCTTTGATCGGTTGTGGTTTAGTTCTGGGGATGGTGAACATCTTCAAACTCGTCGCTCCGGAATTTGTCGCAGCCAACCCAGATATCTTCTCGCTATTCACTGTCGTTGGCAAAGCCGTATTCGCGGTGCTTTCTGTCATGATCGGTATGAATACCGCTAAAGAACTTCAGGCGTCTCCTGCGATTGGTGCGGTGATGGCTGCAGTTTTGGCTGCGCCGGGCCTTGCAAATATCGAGTTATTTGGTAACGCGTTAGTTCCGGGCGGCGGCGGCATGTTTGCTGTATTGTTGGTCTGTGTCTTTTCTTCTAAGTTTGAGCTTTGGTTCCGTAGCCACTGTAAAGAAAGTCTCGACCTTATCTTTACTCCGACCGTAACTATTTTGGTGTCGTCGGCAGTGGCTTTGTTCATCTTGCAGCCTATCGCCCACTCGGTAAACGTGTGGCTAGGCAACTTGGTTTCGGTTGCACTGCTTAATGAATCCGCAGGTTCCGTAGCGGTTGGCGGTGTCCTGGGTGGTGGCTTCCTGTTCCTACTATTAACAGGCTTACACCAAGGTCTTATCCCTATTCATGCACAAATTCTTGAGACTTTTGGTCTTAACTACCTGTTCCCGATTTTAGCGATGGGTGGCATGGGGCAAGTCGGCGCAGCGGCGTACGTCTACCTTAAGTCGAAGAATGAACGCCTGAAGAAGACCATCACTGGAGCTCTGCCTGTTGGTATTCTGGGTGTTGGCGAACCACTGTTGTTTGGTGTGTCACTACCGCTAGGTAAAACCTTTATTGCAGGCTGTATTGGCGGTTTTGCTGGTGGTGCCATGATGGCCGCGTTCAAGATTGGCATCATCATTCCATTTGGTACTGCTGGGCTTTCTCTGATTCCACTGGTTGGCGAGGGGCAGATTCCATCATTCCTTCTTGCGGTGGTGTGTGCATGGATAGTCGGTTTTATCGCGTCGATGCTCTTAGGGTTTACCGATCCAGTCGAAAAGACAGCGAAAAGTCGCTAATATCATCCCGTCGTACGATTCGTTGCGGCGGGACGAATTCACTGTAGAGGCATCAATGGAAAGCATCATCAATAAAGTCAAAGTACTCGCTCATTCCACTAACCTGAACGAACAAAGAATTTCGCACTTTATTATTGAGCAACAGTTTGACCTCTCCAAGTTTAGCGCCACCAAAGTCGGCGCTAAACTGGGTATCAGCGACTCCTCGGTGATTCGCTATGCCAAGAGCATCGGCTGTAGCGGCTTTCCCGATTTAAAACTGAAGCTCGCAGCACTTGCTCCACAAACACAAAAGCTGCCCACTCAATCTGTGTATGCAGAAATCGAAAGCAGTGACTCAACCCAAACCATCATTGAGAAATCAAAAAACTTATTTACCAGTAAGATAGAACAATCTCTAAGCCTGATTGATACCGATACCATTGAGCGCAGTGCTGAGTTACTGCTCAAGGCAAACAAGATTCTGCTCTCGGGTATTGGGGCTTCTGCGGTGGTCGCCGCCGACATCAACCACAAGCTGATTCGCTCTGGTTTTAACGTTCAGTTCAACCTGGATTACCACATTCAAATCGTCCAGGCTTCACTGCTGAAAAAAGACGATGTATTGCTGGTGGTATCGGCGCGAGGCAATACACAAGAAGTGTTGGCCACGATTGAAAAAGCACGCGCCAACGGTGCCAAAGTGATCGCACTGACTCGTTACGGAAAAGGCAAAGTGGCTCAGCTATCGGATTTCGTCATTCCTTATAGCTACACCGAAGAGCACAACCAATTAGGTATGGTCACGCCACAACTGCTGCAGATGATTGCTTTCGACATCCTGTTTTTCAAACTCAATACACTGACCGACTCTGTCAGCATGAACACGGCGTTGGACTCACTTCGTCAAATTCAGCCTTAACGCTGTCCATCGAACAATGTGAGCAAGCAGACTGGGTTTATTCGCGGCAATGTGAAGATCCTTCCCCTATTTTGTCTAATAGCATAAAAGAAAAAGCCACCTATCACGCGCGGCGTAATAGGTGGCTTTGTAATTCACTTGGTAAGGAGTAGTGTTATTCCACGGTAACTGCTTTTGCCAGGTTACGTGGTTGGTCAACGTCAGTACCTTTGATCAGAGCAATGTAGTAAGACAGCAACTGCATTGGAATGGTGTAGTAAATCGCTGCAGTGATTTCGCTTACGTGTGGCATTGTGATGATCTTCATTGTGTCATCGCCTTCAAAGCCTGCATCAGCGTCAGCAAATACGTACAGTAGACCGCCACGTGCACGAACTTCTTCAACGTTTGATTTCAGCTTCTCAAGCAGATCATTACTTGGCGCAACCACAACCACTGGCATGTCGGCATCGATCAGAGCCAAAGGACCGTGTTTTAGTTCACCTGCTGCGTAAGCTTCAGCATGAATGTAAGAGATCTCTTTTAGTTTCAGAGATGCTTCCATCGCGATTGGGTAGAACTCACCACGGCCAAGGAACAGAGTATGGTGCTTATCAGCAAAATCCGTTGCCAGAGCTTCGATCTCTTTTTCAAAAGACAACGCCTGATTGATTTGCTCTGGTAGTGCGTGCAGCGCTTCTACGATCTCTTTTTCTTTCTCTTTGCTGATACGGTTTTGTTGCTTACCAAGCGCAGTAACCAGCATTAACAGTGCAGATAGCTGAGTGGTAAATGCTTTGGTAGAAGCCACACCGATTTCAACACCAGCGCGAGTCATAAAGGCAAAATCAGATTCACGAACAAGAGAAGAACCAGCCACGTTACAGATGGTCATTGCCGCCATGTAGCCTTTCTCTTTCGCAAGACGAAGCGCTGCTAGCGTATCGGCCGTTTCACCAGACTGAGATAGCGTGATAAGAAGGCTGTTTGGACGAGTAACAAACTTGCGGTATCGGAACTCAGATGCGATTTCTACGTCACAGCTTACGCCAGCAATATCTTCAAACCAGTAACGAGCGGTCATACCCGCGTTGTAAGAGGTACCACAAGCTACGATTTGTACGTGCTCGACTTTGCTTAGAATGTCTGCCGCATGTACACCAATCGCATCCGTCACAACAGAATCGGCAGTAATGCGACCTTCCATTGTGTTGATTAGCGCTTTTGGCTGCTCGTAGATTTCTTTCTGCATGAAGTGGCGGTACTGACCTTTATCACCCGCATCGTGCTCAGCATTGGACTCAGTAATTTCACGCTCTACACGCTCACCTTTTTCATCGTAAACGGTCACTTCACGGCGAGTGATTTCAGCTACGTCACCTTCTTCCAGGTACATGAAGCGGCGAGTAACGTTAAGCAATGCCAATTGGTCTGAAGCCAGGAAGTTTTCACCCACGCCAAAGCCAATAACAATCGGGCTACCAGAGCGAGCCACAACAATGCGAGAAGGATCTTTACGATCCAACGCTACAGTGCCGTAAGCGCCTTCCAGTTGCTTCGCTGTTTTTTGTACCGCTTCAAGCAGCGTTTCTGACGTGCGAAGTTCCCACTCAACAAGGTGTGCAATCACTTCAGTATCAGTTTGAGATTCGAATACGTAGCCACGCTCACGAAGTATTTCACGCAGTTCTTCGTAGTTTTCGATGATGCCGTTATGCACAACAGTGATATCACCTGACATGTGTGGGTGCGCATTGATTTCTGAAGGCTCACCGTGTGTCGCCCAGCGCGTGTGCGCAATACCAGTGCCGCCAATCACTTTCTCTTGATCAACCGCATCAGCCAGCTCTTGCACTTTGCCTAGACGACGAACGCGAGTCAGATTATTTTCAGCATCGACGATCGCTACGCCCGCCGAGTCATAGCCACGGTACTCCAGACGACGTAGACCTTCGACCAAAATTTCTGCAACATCTCGTTGTGCCACTGCACCGACGATTCCACACATGTTTTTTCTCCGATTTTAGTTTTGTTCTTCCCTAGCCATGATTTCATATAGAGGCAGCAAGCAAAGGCCCGTACATGAGGGAAGTAAATTTAAAAATGTTAGTTTGAATATAAGTTTGTTAGGCGCAAATGACTTTCACGCCATGCTGTTCAATCTGTGATTTATGCTCAGCTTGTATATCCGCATCAGTTACCAGCACATCGATCTGTTGCCATGCGAGCTCAAGATTCGGAATACGGCGACCAATTTTTTCAGACTCAATCATTACGATGACTTCGCGGGACACTTCTGCCATCACATTACTTAAGCCAACAAGCTCATTAAATGTGGTCGTTCCGCGCTCCAGGTCGATACCATCAGCACCAATAAAAAGCTGGTCAAAGTCATAAGCTCTTAAAACAGACTCAGCCACTTTGCCTTGAAAGGATTCAGAGTGTGTATCCCAGGTCCCGCCTGTCATCAACAAAGTCGGTTCACTTTCCAGCTCATTAAGGGCATTTGCCACATGCAATGAGTTGGTCATTACCACTAAACCACGCTTGTCGTTTAGCTGCTGTATTAATGCTGCGGTTGTACTGCCACTGTCGATAACAATGCGATTGTGGTCTCGGATCAGCGATGCGGCCGCTTTGGCTAAATTTAACTTTCGAGTCGAAACATTTGGACTCAATTCTTCATGGATAACTTCCGTTGGGATCGCGATCGCTCCACCATAACGACGCAAAAGCTGTCCATTTTTCTCTAAAGAAGCTAAGTCCTTTCTAATCGTGACTTCAGAGGTCTCAAACTGATGAGCCAATTCATCTACACTGACTTCGCCCAGTTCAGAAACCAGGTTAGAAATAGCGTGTCTTCTTAGTTGAGTGTTTCGTTTCGACATTTACATTTTGATTTTAAGTTTCGTTTCGAAAGTTATTATAGTCAAATCGAAACTTTTAAGTCCATTTATTTCGATCCAAAAAATTAATATTTCTCGATAAAACCTTGTCCTAAGACAATTCTTAAACAGTGATATTGGATTCATTCGGTGGTAGAATTCGCCACCGAAAAGAAAAAAAATTACAGAAATGACGGCTATTTTTTTGCAACTTTCTGCATATAAAGTGGGATTAGTCACAAAAAGGTAACCAAAATCACCGATCTTTAAGTCATAAAATGACTAAACTTGGTGAAAGACTTTCAGAATCTGAAGTTCAATAATGTGGCGGAAAATCGGTGGGTGACAGGCACAAAATGTCATCAAAAACGCCCTGACTTCAGAGTAAATAACCGACTTTCAAATTGTAACTATACTTACCGGAGAGTATCTTCCATGAAAAAGACCAAAATCGTTTGTACGATTGGCCCTAAAACTGAATCTGTAGAGAAGCTAACTGAACTAGTAAACGCAGGCATGAACGTTATGCGTCTTAACTTCTCTCACGGTGACTATGAAGAGCACGGCACTCGTATTGCGAACTTCCGCCAAGTAATGGAAGCAACTGGCAAACAACTGGCAATCCTTCTTGATACTAAAGGTCCAGAAATCCGTACTATCAAACTAGAAGGCGGTAACGACGTTGATCTAGTTGCTGGTCAAGAATTCACTTTCACAACTGACACTTCAGTTGTTGGTAACAAAGACACTGTAGCAGTGACTTACGCTGGTTTCGCAGCAGACCTAAACGTTGGTAACACTATCCTTGTAGACGACGGTCTAATCGAGATGGAAGTTATCGCGACTACTGAAACTGAAGTTAAATGTAAAGTACTTAACAACGGTGCACTAGGCGAAAACAAAGGTGTTAACCTACCTGGCGTTTCTGTAAACCTACCAGCTCTATCTGAAAAAGATAAGAACGACCTTAAGTTTGGTTGTGAGCAAGGCGTTGACTTCGTTGCGGCTTCTTTCATCCGTAAAGCTTCTGACGTTCAAGAAATCCGTGACGTACTTGCTGCAAACGGCGGCGAGAACATCCACATCATCTCTAAGATCGAAAACCAAGAAGGTGTTGATAACTTCGATGAGATCCTAGAGCTTTCTGACGGCATCATGGTTGCACGTGGTGACCTAGGTGTTGAAATCCCAGCAGAAGAAGTAATCTTCGCTCAGAAAATGATGATCGAGAAGTGTAACCGTGCACGTAAGATGGTTATCACTGCAACTCAAATGCTTGATTCTATGATCAACAACCCACGTCCTACTCGTGCGGAAGCAGGCGATGTTGCTAACGCTGTAATGGATGGCACTGACGCAGTAATGCTTTCTGGTGAAACTGCAAAAGGTAAATACCCTGTTGAAGCAGTAACTATCATGGCGCAAATCGCTAAACGTACTGATTCAGTTCTTAAAGCGGAACTAGGTTCTCGTCTAGACAGCCCACGTCTACGTATCACTGAAGCGGTATGTAAAGGCGCTGTAGACACTGCTGAGAAACTGGCTGCTCCACTTATCGTTGTTGCAACTGAAGGCGGTAAGTCTGCACGTTCAGTACGTAAGTACTTCCCAACTGCAAACATCCTAGCACTAACAACTAACACTAAGACAGCTGCACAGCTTGTTCTTACTAAAGGTGTTACGCCAATCGTTGTTGACTCTATCGAAAACACAGACGCGTTCTACGTGACTGGTAAAGAGCTTGCTCTAGAGTCTGGCCTAGGTAACAAAGGCGACATCGTTGTGATGGTTTCTGGTGCTCTAGTAGCTTCAGGTACTACAAACACTGCATCTGTACACGTTCTTTAATTCGAAACGTTTACAAGATAAATAAAAAGAGGGCTTCGGCCCTCTTTTTTGTTTTTGCTTATCACGAAAATGATTCGCCGGTTGGCTGGTACCAAATTTAAAAAGCCACCGATTTTAACGGTGGCTTTTCTTGGTAGCAAGCTATCGGTTAGCGCTAAGGCTTCAGCGCACGTTCTCCACGCGCAATGCCAACTACCCCACTACGAGCAACTTCCACTACTTCCGTAACTTCCGAAATCGCTTTAATAAACGCATCCAGTTTCTCGCTGGTGCCTGCCAACTGAACGGTATATTGAGAAGCAGTGACATCAACAATCTGTCCGCGGAAGATGTCTGCTGTGCGTTTTACTTCAGCACGAGCAAAGCCACTCGCTTTCACCTTCACCATCATCAGTTCACGTTCAAGGTGCTCAAGCTCTGTTACTTCCTGAACTTTTAGCACATCAATTAACTTATGTAGCTGTTTCTGAATCTGCTCAAGTTGCATCTCGTTTGATGTCGTTGTGATATTCATACGAGAAAGAGTTTCGTCGTCTGTAGGAGAAACCGTCAAAGACTCAATGTTGTAACCACGTTGAGAGAACAAGCCTACAACGCGAGACAACGCACCAGGTTGGTTTTCCAATAGCAATGAAATAATGTGTCTCATATTAAGTTCTCTCCGTTTTGCTTAGCCACATTTTGTCCATACCCTCACCTTTAATCTGCATAGGGTAAACGTGCTCAGTTTCATCGACGTTAATGTCAACGAACACTAAGCGGTCTTTCATATCGAGTGCTTTTTGCAAACCAGCTTCTAGCTGATCTGGCGTTTCGATACGAATACCAACGTGACCATAAGCTTCTGCAATTGCTGCAAAATCAGGAACAGAACTCATGTATGAATTAGAGTGACGACCTTGGTAAATAATGTCTTGCCACTGTTTTACCATGCCTAGGAAACGGTTATTCAGGTTGATGATCTTCACTGGGATGTCGTACTGCATTGCGGTCGACAACTCTTGAATGTTCATTTGAATACTGCCGTCGCCTGTAACCACAACCACTTCTTCTTCTGGCATAGCGAATTTAACACCCAAACCAGCAGGAAGACCAAAGCCCATCGTGCCCAAACCACCAGAGTTGATCCAACGGCGTGGTTTATTAAATGGGTAGTAAAGCGCAGCAAACATTTGGTGCTGACCTACATCTGAAGCAACATAAGCATCGCCATTGGTCAGTTTGTGCAGAGTTTCAATAACTTGCTGAGGCTTAATAATCTCTGAAGAGGTTTCATAGGATAAGCACTGACGATCGCGCCAAACTTGAATGTCTTCCCACCACGCTTTGATCGCTTCTTCGTCGTTTGCACCTTCTTGCTCAGCCAGCAAACCTAACATGGTCGTAAGCACTTTTTCTGCCGAACCAACGATTGGTAAATCTACTTTCACGTTTTTTGAAATCGACGATGGGTCGATATCAATATGCATAACTTTCGCATTCGGACAGTATTTTTCCAAATTGTTCGTCGTACGGTCATCAAAACGAACCCCGATACCAAAAATCAGGTCAGCTTCGTGCATTGCCATGTTGGCTTCGTAGGTACCGTGCATACCCAACATGCCCAGCGAGTTTTTGTGCATGCCAGGGAATGCTCCCAAGCCCATCAAGGTACTCACTACAGGAAGGTTCAGCTTGTCTGCCAGTTCAAAGATATGCTCGTGTGCGCCGGAAATCACCGCACCACCACCGACATAAAGCACAGGTTTTTTCGCTTCAAGTAGAGACTTGAGTGCTTTCTTGATTTGGCCTTTGTGCCCCGAAGTGGTTGGCTTGTATGAACGCATCGAAATGCTTTCTGGATACTGGTAAGGCAGTTTGATTTGCGGATTCATCACATCTTTTGGCAAATCAATCACAACTGGACCAGGGCGACCTGTCGTCGAAATGTAAAACGCTTTTTTGATGGTTTCAGGAATATCTTCCGCTTTCTTTACTAAAAAGCTGTGTTTTACCACTGGGCGAGAGACACCAACAATGTCACATTCCTGGAATGCATCGTTACCAATCAGGTTGTTCGGTACGTTACCTGAGATAACGATCATTGGGATAGAGTCCATATAAGCGGTCGCAATACCAGTAATTGTATTGGTCGCGCCAGGACCTGAACATACCAGTACGACACCCGGCTTGCCAGTAGCACGAGCATAGCCATCGGCCATATGCGTTGCGGCTTGTTCATGTCTTACTAGTACGTGTTTAATTTGGTCGGTTTTGGCGTGCAGTGCGTCATAGATATCTAGAACGGAACCGCCAGGGTAACCAAAGATCTGCGATACATTCTCTTCGATCAGAGATTGCACAACCATCTCTGCACCTGACAACATTGCTGTCATAATTGCTCTCCTTACCCAGTTTCCACACCGTAAGGTCAACGGATAGGTCTGGTTTTACATAGTTTAGGGCTTATTCGTAGCCTAATCGAAATACTTCCACGTTTTCGGCTATGTCTTGCGTTCGTCATAACATCCCGCAAGGTTACCCAACAAATGTAACGTTTTATTATCAACGGGTCTAATGAGATCTAGGTCTCATTTCTTAACAAGATACCAAGAATTGGATTGATAGAAGGAAGAGCAGCCAGAGAAGCGAAAATAGACAGTATGATCAATGAGCGTATTGGTTAAAAAAAGAATATTATTTCATATGCAACTCTATATTTGTCGAAAAATCACCCTTAACCAGGCGAAAATACAGTAGGAACACTGGTAAATAAAAAAGTCCCCAGACATGAACGAGGCATCTCTGGGGACTTTTTAATCAATTTGAAATCTAAGCGAGTTCAAGTTAAGCGAACTAGTGCTTTTCCTTGTACATTTCTTCGATTTCATCTTGGTATTTGTCGTTGATAACTTTACGACGCAATTTTTGTGTCGGTGTCAGCTCACCATCATCCATCGAGAAAGCCTTTGGCAACAGTTTAAACTTTTTAACTTGTTCAAACTTAGCCAGCTCTTTTTGCAGTTCATTAACTCGCTTTTCGAGCATTTCTACGACTTGGTGATGTTTGATCAACTCAACGCGATCGTGATACGCAATGTTCAATTCTTTGGCATACTCTTCCAACGAATCAAAACACGGCACAATCAATGCTGAAACGAACTTACGTGTATCAGCGATAACCGCAATATGCTCGATAAAGTGATCTTTACCGATGGCACCCTCGATCATTTGTGGCGCAATGTACTTACCACCCGAGGTTTTCATCAACTCTTTAATACGATCAGTGATAAAGAGATTGCCGTTTTCATCAATATGACCCGCATCGCCAGTTTTCAGGAAACCGTGCTCATCGAACGTTTTTTCAGTCTCTTCTGGCATTTTGTAGTAGCCACGCATGACCATAGGGCCACGAACCAGAATTTCGTTGTTTGCACCGATTTTTACTTGCGCGCCAGGCATCGATGTACCGATAGAGTCAGGATCGAAGCAGTAATCATCCCAGCATGATACGGTCGCGGTTGTTTCCGTCATGCCGTAGCCTAACTTAACGTTAATGCCCATCGCATGGAAGAAACGGCCGATGGTTTCATCCAGCTTCGCGCCGCCACAAGGCATGAAGTTAATACGCCCACCTAATAGCGCACGTAGCTTACTCAATACCAGCTTATCAGCCAGAGCATGAGCTTTACGTAGTATGATTGAAGGCTGACGCTTTTCCTGATGGCATAACGCCATTTTAGCGCCCATGTTCACCGCCCAGGTAAACATGATCTTACGGTGGATCGGTGCACGAGACACCTTCTCATGAATCGCAGAAAAAATCTTTTCGTAGAAGCGAGGCACTGCACACATCACAGTTGGACGAACCTGACTGAGCGCGTCTCGCACTTGCGCTGTGTCTTTGAGGTAACAGTTGGTTGCGCCTTTATACAGGACATAGAATGTCCACGCTCTCTCGAACACATGAGACAATGGCAGGAAACACAGCGAGACGTCATCCTGAGATAGGCTCAAGCGTTTATCATGACCTTCTAGCTGCGCGGCAATATTGGCATAATCCAGCATTACCCCTTTCGGTTGTCCTGTTGTACCAGAGGTATAAATCAGGGTAAGCAAATCATCTTCACAAGCCTGTGCAACACGAGCGTCCAACTCTTCTTGGTAACCGCTGTTGCCCTTGGCAATAAAATCCTTCCAAGAAGCAACAAATGGATGATCTCCAAGCTCGATATCGTCAGACATCGCCACGATCAGTTCTAGCTGACTGCATTGCTCGAAAATACTGACGGCTGCATCAAACTGAGGCTGCTCACCCACAAACAGAACTTTCACGTCTGCATTGTCGAGGATATACGCCGACTGCGCAGCCGTATTAGTCGGATAGATAGGAACCGTCACACTGCGTACTTGCAGTGCGGCGAAATCAGCAATCGTCCATTGCGGCATGTTATTTGAGAAAATGCCGACCTTATCTTGAACTCTCAATCCCTGAGCCAAAAGTGCAAGCGATAGTTCATCCACTTGCTGACCAAATTGCTGCCAAGTAATACCTTGCCATTCATTGCCCACTTTGTGTTTTAGAGCAACGCGAGTATCACCTTTCGCAATTTGTTCACGAATACGTTTAACGATATGAAAATCTAACTTGGCCATTTTTACTTACCTTTGGCTTACAGGTGTAAGCTAATTGAGCGAGCAAGTGTACTCACAGGGCGGCAAAACGCAACTGACGAATATCAAACTTCTCTTTATTAAGAGATCGGCTTCACTAATGAGTGCGAACCACCCCATCAATAGTCGGATAGAAAAGCACTTAACTTTCTGTTTGTATTAACCATTGTAAAAAATAAAAAGCCCCGAAAGAGCAAACCTTCCGGGGCTTTGTAATTGTAAAATTTGGTGAGTATTTGAGGAATCTACCGCATCAAACACTCAGTACTTACTGAGTTACCGGATTCAACCGGTAGCTCATACTTCACTTATTTTTGTGCGACAACTTCGCCACAGATAATCATCAACTGATCACGAAGCCAGATGTGACCTTTGTCTTTCTCACTAGACTCATGCCAGCTCAGATATCCACTGATTTCTTTACTTGCAAATGGCAGTTCCAGAATTTGCAGCTGATCGCTGTTTACCGCATTTTCTGCCATCCAGCGTGGCGCAATCGTCACAAGCTCAGATTGACTTACCACATAAAGCAGGTTGCTCAGGCTTGAACCTTCATACGCAGCCAGACAATCAAGCTCGCGGTACGCTTGCTCAGAGAAGCTACGTTGACCATGCACTCGTGAAAGTTTCGCGTGTTTTTCGTTAATCAGCTGCTCTTCAGTGACCATGCCCTGAATACGTGAATGCGTTTTAGAAGCAATCACCACCAGTTCATCTTTAAAAATTTCTGTGCTCGAGAAACCTTGCTCATCAAAGCGAGCGTAGTCGATCACAAAATCAATCTCCTGGTAACGCATGCGTTCAGACAGAAGACGGTCGAATTCAGCGTCTAAATGAAGCTGAACGCTCGGTGCCTGTTGCGCCACTTTAGACATAATCTTTGGTGCAAAACGTAAGTCACATGGGCTACAGATCGCCAGTTTAAATAAGCGCGTTGAAGACTCCGGTTGGAATACAGAGCTTGGCAGCTCATTGCGGATCAATTGCAGCGCCTGACGGATGGGACCAAATAGCTGACGAGCACGTTGGGTTGGCTGAATGCCTCGACCCTGACGCATGAATAGTTCGTCATTAAACATCACTTTTAAACGTGCGACTGCGTTACTTACTGCTGGTTGAGACATACCTAAGTTGTGTGCTGCGCGAGTGATATTTTGCTCCTGCATTACGGCATCAAATACCGTTAACAGGTTTAAATCTACACCACGCAAAGTACTTTCCATACGGTAGCTAGCAATTGCGCTCATCGCGTCTTTTTTATCTAACATTGAGTGCGCCTCTTTTGTAATCGTCAATTTGGTTCAATGAATTCATAGCGAATAGAATCCCATCTCGCACAAAAGACGGCGGCTGGATTCAATTATCTCACGAATAGAAAACCTGATTTTTATTATATTTATCGGCCGCATAATTCCGGCTCGAACCGTACTATCAACGAATTGATTAGGGTTTCGCAACTAGATTGACAATTAATCAGTAAATTTTAGCCCTTAATTTATTTATCCTTTAAAAATCAATATATTGATAAAAACATAAAAAAATATAAAATCGCTAAAATCAGGCAAATCAAGCCCATGGGTCGTGTTTTCAACAGTGAGAAAAATGAGCCCAAAACCCATTCACTGAGAATATGAATAAATTTTTTAAGAGAAACACAGTCAATAACCCTGAGTAATTTGGCTTAGAAAAGCACAGTAGCAACGACAGCACGATTGAATCAAAACTAACATAAAGTGAATAAAAATGCAGCAGTAATTATTACACTGCTGCATTAAAAATTTCTTGGTTCTGGCTTTTTAGATATGAGAGACGTAACTCGGAAAGTCCACTTGCTCCCACAACTGCCTGGACAACTCTTCTTGAGAATCCCATGAGCCTTGCAGCACCCAATGAACGATCGCCTGAGCCACATCCGGATACTTAACGCTCTCCGCTTGTTGCTCTTTCAGCCAATGGCGAACCGCTGAAATGTCTAAGCTGTCCATCGAAGAAGCAAGCCCTAAATCTTCAAGTGTTGCGACATTACTTTGCTGTTCAAATTGACCCGCTAATGGTTTCAACAATAACTTCTTGCCGAGAGAAAGCGCCTCTGACGGCAGCTCAAAACCACCATTGGCGATGACGCCACTACAACGATGTAGGTGATGCTGAAAATTGGTATGGCACAGTGGACGCAGCTCGATATTCTCGATCACTTCACTTTCTATCACATCAGGGTGATAACAAATGAATGACTGCTGATTAAAGTGGAACAATAGATCAGCAATGTCCTCAATAGATTCAAAAGGCAAGTAAACCAGCACGAAATTATCGCAGTGTTCCTGACTGTCCAATGTATGAATGATAGGAGGCAGTATGGGCTGATCGAAATGATACCAGTGCAAACCCAGATGATGTTGTGAGGGAGCAAAGTGTTCAATCACTGACTTATCCAGCCAACTTGCGCCTTTAAGCGGAACAGGATAACGGAAGGCATTCTGATGACTGATCCCAATACATGGCTTGTTCTGCTTACGGGCAGCCCATGCCGTCACAGGTTCAAAATCATTAATCACCAGATCATAAGTAGAGAGGTCTAACTGATTCACTTCTTTAAAAAACTGAATCAAATTGTTGTTAAGTGCCGTTTTTGCGTAGTTTACCGATCCTTTTTCGGTCACAAAAGTGAGCCCTCGACGCGTTTGATAATCACCAAACGCTTCCATTGAAAAGTACTTGTTTGGGTCACGACCAGAAAACAGAAAATCGACTTGCACATCTCGCATTCCAAATGCTTTGCTCATGGCTCTGGCGCGAGCAATATGACCATTTCCGGTGCCTTGCACACCGTATAGGATTTTCATCAATTAAACTCCGATCATTGAAATAGCGAGCCCACCACACAAACTTCCCAACAGCGCACCGATGATGATGTCCGTAAAAAAGTGCACCCCGAGGAAGATACGCGCAGAGCCGATCAAGCTCGCCCAGAAATAAGCAGCAAATCCCAGCTGTGGGTAGAAGTGATCAATAAGTGTTGCCATGACAAAAGCGGCAGCAGTATGTCCGGACGGTAAACTGTAGCGATCAGAAGGGGTAATAAAAGCAGGTAATAAAGCGCTCAGTTCTTCAGGACGGCGACGCTTAAAACTGTTTTTCAGCGTCCAATAGATTGGCAGTTCGACGGCAAATGCCAGCAGCCCGGCAAGCAGAAACCATAACCCCTGCTCCTTATCCAGGTACCACGCCAGTACTCCAAGAACTAAGTAAAGATGGCCATCACCACTGTGTGAAATCCCTTTGCTAATATTTGCTACTTGCTGATTAAAGCGGTGTTGTAAACAAACGCTAGAAAGTGCTAAGTCGAACTTAGCGATGGCCGTTATTGGCTGAGTAATTGTCTCTATCGTTCTCATATGACCTTCCCTCACTTTGACAACGCCTTGTACGCAAATTAGGTGTTTTTAGTGACAGCCACATGACGGGAAGTTGGACAATTAATGACAGGCGTAACGTAGAAGTGATTTACCCGGCCTCAAGACAGCCGAACAAATCAATATTTTTACGTGCCATTTATGGACGTATTGGGACATGATGGGGGTTAGGCTTGCGGTGCGTCGATATACCAGACCTTTCTCTTTTTACGACAGGCCCGCAAGGCACCAGTGGTAAACTCACCATTTTTACTCAACTCATAGCTGAGTACCCGGCAAGTGTAGCTTCCCTGAAGCTCATACCGATATTCAAAGTTATCATCGGCAACCTTAGCGGACGCGAGTAAAGGATTGGGTGGTGTAGAAAGAAGATCACGCTCGCCGACATTACTCCGCGCATAATCTTGATGGAGATAGCCTTTGATCACCCCTCGTTTCTCAACCAAATACCATGGCAGGTCGGAGACTTTAGCGACAACATTAAATACTTCCCCTTTACTGACTGAGCTCAGTTCTTCTCCATCCGAACTGGGCTTGGAGCGCAAGTGCAATGTCGACTTTGAGCGATAAGGTACATCCATAAACTCTAATCCCTGGTATACCTCAATGCCCTCTTCCATCGGCCTGACGACTTCAGCCTGATGCAATTCGTTAGGCTGAACATGAATCTTCCACCATGCATAGGTTTCTGGGTCTTTCCCCTTAAACCTATTGCGACTGTCAGACTCCAGCGCAACCAACATCTGATTTAAGAAATACTCTCGGCCTTCGTAGCTCAGGTACATATCCATTTGATCACGAATTATCGCGACGACCTGAGCCTGATCATTCGTAACGGTAGGTGGAACGATCAGAGTTGTTTGTGATTGAAACAGCTGACAACCTGATAAGCTGATCAATGTTAGTGCTAGTGCTGAACATCCAAATTGTTTTGCTTTAGCCATTAATCCTCTGCCTTTGTAACTTTCACTTAGTTCAAGAACTACCTCAGAAACTGAACACAGAGACGCCTCATTGTCTTGTCGAACCAATCTAAGCAATAGGCAGTGTTATCATCACTTCGAGATAGACTATAAACTCTATCTATCGATTCTCAACCAACAATTCAATGCTTGTCTGGATAGCTTGTAAGCCTGATCCCTCTATTTAATGATCAACCTAATGAACCCGTGATCTTTATCGAGAGTTTGACTGAATCATGGAACCCCCTATCAGCTCACTTTTTACGGGATGAAATACTCCTCTTTGCAATCGACTCATCCGATATGAATAAAAAATCGACTTTAGGGTTGACGTAGTTCATGGAGTGCGGTACTAATTTGTTAACTTAATTTTGTGGAAAGCTTAACAATTATGTCAGCTCATTTTTCTATCCTGCTTAGCCTCCTCCTGATCGTGACCAGTTCGCGCGGGTAGGCTGTGGAAGAAAAATAACCACACCAAGTTCTAAGAACCCGCATGCAAATGCGGGTTTTTTTATACCTAAATACCGGAAGTAAACGATTAACTCACACGAAAGTGCAGAAATCATTAAGGAAGCAAACATGAACGATCAAGTCATTATATTCGACACCACTTTGCGTGATGGCGAGCAAGCGTTATCAGCAAGCTTGACGGTTAAAGAAAAACTGCAAATTGCCTATGCGCTGGAAAGGCTGGGCGTTGATGTCATCGAAGCAGGTTTCCCTATCTCTTCTCCGGGTGATTTCGAGTCAGTACAAACCATTGCTAAAAACATTAAAAACAGCCGAATTTGTGCTCTTTCGCGTGCCGTTGCGAAAGACATTGATGCTGCTGCAGAAGCATTGAAAGTCGCTGATCAGTTCCGTATTCATACATTTTTGGCTACATCGACCATTCACGTCGAAGACAAGCTACGCCGCAGCTATGACGATGTGTTAGAAATGGCGGTGAATGCGGTCAAACATGCACGTAACTACACCGATGATGTTGAGTTTTCTTGTGAAGATGCCGGTCGTACACCAATCGACAACCTATGCCGTATGGTTGAAGCTGCAATCAATGCAGGTGCGACAACCGTAAACATTCCTGATACTGTGGGCTACACGGTACCAAGTGAGTTTGGCGGCATCATTGAAACGCTATTTAACCGCGTACCAAACATCGATAAAGCCATCATTTCGGTTCACTGCCATGATGATTTAGGTATGTCCGTTGCTAACTCTATTGCCGCTGTTCAGGCAGGTGCGCGTCAGGTAGAAGGTACAATTAATGGTATCGGTGAGCGTGCGGGTAACTGCTCTCTTGAAGAAATCGCGATGATCATCAAAACGCGCGAAGAACTAATGGGCGTTCGCACTGGCATCAAACACGATGAAATCCACCGTACCAGTAAGTTAGTCAGCCAACTATGTAATATGCCTATCCAGAGTAACAAAGCTATCGTCGGTGCCAACGCGTTTAGCCACTCCTCAGGCATTCACCAAGATGGCATGCTTAAGAACAAGAATACCTACGAGATCATGACTCCTGAGTCGATTGGTCTTAAGAACCAAGCACTTAACTTAACCAGCCGTAGCGGTCGTGCAGCAGTGAAGAGCCACATGGAGACCATGGGTTATAAAGAAGATGAGTACAACCTAGATGCGTTGTACGCTGACTTCTTGAAGCTAGCAGACCGTAAAGGACAAGTTTTCGATTACGACTTGGAAGCGCTAATGCACTTCTCTAACCTTCGTGAAGAAGACGACTTCTACAAGTTGAACTACTTGAGCGTGCAATCAGGCAGCGTGATGGCAACCACCAGCATTAAAATGCAATGTGGCGATGAAGAAATGTGTGAAGCAGCAGTCGGTAATGGTCCTGTAGATGCGCTATACCAGTGTATTTACCGCGTAACAGGCTACGAAATCGTGCTAGACAAGTTCGACTTAACAGCAAAAGGTGAAGGTGAAGATGGTTTAGGCCAAGCTGATATCATCGCTAACTACAAAGGTCGTAAGTACCATGGTACTGGTGTTTCAACGGATATCGTAGAAGCGTCAGGTCAGGCTCTACTGCACGTAATCAACAGCATTCACCGTGCCGACAAGATTGCCGAAATCAAGCAAAAGAAAATTGCGACTGTTTAATAGCTAACGTTACTTCCAAGCACACAACAGAATAACTTCGATATAAAATTTAGCTAAAAATTAGAATATTAAAGGATTAACATGACAGACAAATCATACAAAATCGCCGTTCTACCTGGTGACGGTATTGGCCCTGAAGTGATGGCACAAGCGCACAAAGTTCTTGATGCAATCGAGAAAAAGCATGGCCTTTCTTTTGAGCGTGATGAGCACGATGTCGGCGGTATTGCTATTGATAATCATGGCTGCCCACTTCCTGAAACAACGGTAAAAGCGTGTGAAGAGTCTGATGCGGTTCTATTTGGTTCAGTAGGTGGCCCTAAGTGGGAACACCTACCACCAAACGACCAACCAGAGCGCGGCGCTCTGCTTCCACTGCGCAAACACTTCCAACTGTTCTGTAACCTACGTCCAGCTCAGATTCACAGCGGCTTAGAGGCATTTTCTCCTCTTCGTGCTGATATCTCTGAGCGTGGTTTTGACATTGTGGTGGTTCGCGAACTGACTGGCGGTATTTACTTTGGCCAACCAAAAGGTCGTGAAGGCGAAGGCGCAACAGAGAAAGCGTTTGATACCGAGGTTTACCACCGCTTTGAGATCGAGCGTATCGCTAAAATTGCCTTTGAATCTGCACGTCTACGTCGTAAGAAAGTTTGCTCAATCGACAAAGCGAACGTACTACAAAGCTCTATCTTGTGGCGTGAAGTGGTAGAAGAGATCGCGAAAGACTACCCAGATGTCGAGCTGTCTCACATGTACATCGACAACGCCACCATGCAGCTAATCAAAGATCCAGCTCAGTTCGATGTCATGCTATGTTCAAACATCTTCGGTGACATCATCTCGGATGAATGTGCAATGATTACTGGCTCGATGGGCATGCTACCTTCTGCAAGCCTTAACGAAAGCAAGTTTGGTCTTTACGAACCAGCGGGCGGCAGTGCACCAGATATCGCAGGTAAAAACATCGCTAACCCAGTGGCGCAAATTCTTTCAGCTGCGCTAATGCTACGTTACAGCCTGGGTGAAGAAGCAGCGGCTCAAGACATTGAATCCGCAGTATCGAAAGCACTTTCTGCTGGCGAACTTACCGCAGATTTAGCAAGCGACAAGCCTGCACTGACCACGTCAGAAATGGGTGACAAGATCGCCGAGTACATCTTGAACTCATAAGTTAAACTAGATTGATAATAATTATTCGCCTCTGATAAGCCGTTATCAGAGGCAGCACACAGGATTAGTGATAATGGGCAAAACACTTTACGAGAAGGTCTACGACGCACACGTTGCTGTCGCAGCTGAAGGGGAAAACCCGATTCTTTATATTGATCGTCACTTGGTACACGAAGTTACCTCTCCACAGGCTTTTGATGGCTTGCGTGAAAAGGGCCGTCAAGTGCGTCAGGTAAGCAAAACGTTTGCAACAATGGACCACAACGTTTCGACCACAACCAAAGACATCAACGCTTCTGGTGAGATGGCACGTATCCAGATGGAAACGCTATCGAAAAACTGTGAAGAATTCGGTGTAACCCTTTACGACCTAAACCACAAATACCAAGGCATTGTCCACGTTATGGGCCCTGAGCTAGGTATTACTCTGCCGGGCATGACCATTGTTTGTGGTGACTCTCACACAGCAACACACGGCGCGTTCGGTTCACTGGCTTTCGGTATCGGTACATCTGAAGTTGAACACGTACTAGCGACTCAAACGCTAAAACAAGCACGTGCGAAAACGATGAAAATCGAAGTGAAAGGTAAAGTCGCTCCGGGCATTACAGCAAAAGATATCGTACTGGCGATCATCGGTAAAACGACAGCGGCGGGCGGTACTGGCTACGTAGTTGAGTTCTGCGGTGAAGCGATTACGGACCTTTCAATGGAAGGCCGTATGACAGTATGTAACATGGCTATCGAATTGGGCGCGAAAGCAGGTCTGATTGCACCGGATGAAACCACGTTCGAATACATCAAAGGCCGTAAATTCTCACCACAAGGTGCAGATTTTGACGCGGCAGTTGAATACTGGAAAACACTAAAAACTGACGATGATGCTGAATTTGATGCCGTAGTAACGCTGAACGCAGCGGACATCAAACCGCAAGTAACTTGGGGTACAAACCCAGGTCAGGTTATCGCGGTTGACCAACCGATCCCTTCACCAGAAAGTTTTTCAGATCCAGTGGAAAAAGCATCGGCAGCAAAAGCACTGGCTTACATGGGACTAGAAGCGGGTAAATCACTGTCAGACTACCCAGTTGATAAAGTGTTTGTTGGTTCTTGTACTAACTCACGTATTGAAGACATGCGCGCAGCAGCAGAAGTGGCTAAAGGCCGCAAAGTCGCGTCGCACGTTCAAGCATTGATTGTTCCAGGATCTGAGCAAGTGAAGGCACAAGCGGAAGCAGAAGGCTTGGATGTCATCTTTAAAGAAGCGGGCTTTGAATGGCGTCTACCGGGCTGTTCAATGTGTCTGGCGATGAACAACGACCGCCTAGGTCCTCAGGAGCGTTGTGCATCGACTTCAAACCGTAACTTTGAAGGTCGTCAAGGCCGTGATGGTCGTACCCACTTGGTTAGTCCTGCAATGGCGGCGGCGGCGGCTATCGCTGGTCACTTTGTTGATATTCGTGAACTAGATTAAGGAAAAAACAGATGTCAGGTTTTAAACAACACAAAGGCTTAGTTGTTCCTCTAGATGCAGCGAACGTTGATACTGATGCCATCATACCAAAGCAGTTCTTACAAAAGGTGTCTCGCCTGGGTTTCGGTAAACACCTATTCCATGACTGGCGCTTCCTTGATGATGCTGGTGAACAGCCAAACCCTGAGTTTGTGATGAACGCACCACGTTACCAAGGTGCTTCTATCCTACTTGCGCGTGAAAACTTCGGTTGTGGCTCTTCTCGTGAGCACGCACCTTGGGCGTTAGCCGATTACGGCATTAAAGCGATGATCGCACCAAGCTTTGCGGATATCTTCTATGGCAACTCAATCAACAACCAAATGGTACCAGTGCGTCTGACTGAGCAAGAGGTTGATGAACTGTTCCAATACGTTGAAGCGAATGAAGGTGCACAGATTGAAGTGGATCTTGAAGCGAACAAAGTGCGTGCCAATGGCAAAGAGTACGATTTCGAAATCGATGAGTTCCGTCGCCACTGTCTACTGAATGGCTTGGACAACATCGGTTTGACGCTACAGCACGAAGATAAAATTGCGGAATATGAAGCGAATATTCCAAGCTTCCTGCGCTAAGACGCTTTAGTCAATAAACAAGTAAAAGGCTGACCATTGTCAGCCTTTTTCATTTTTACGTGTCGATAAAAGTAAGAAAACAAACACTAATCCGGTCTACACTAACTACAAACTTTAACCAACGGTATCGCTATGATGCGTTTTTTATTGCTCCTTTGCGCCCTATTTTCTTTTTCCGTATTCTCCGCTCCCAAAGCCGATTTATGGCCCTACTGGAACCACTCAAATGAGGCCAGCCAAACACAGGTCTCTCATCAAGAGTGGCAACAATTACTCGACCGCTATCTTGTCACTCAGGGAGAAAATACGTTATTTCGCTACCGCGCTGTGTCGGCAGCGGATAAAGCAACACTCAAACAGTACATTCAGCGCCTGGCAAAACTCGATCCTTTGCAGTACCGCAAAGCTGAGCAATATGCTTACTGGGTGAACCTGTACAACGCCATCACTGTGGATCTGATATTGGATAATTACCCGATAAAGTCCATCACTAAGTTAGGAGGGCTGTTTAGTTTTGGGCCCTGGGATGAAGACGTCATTACCATTAATAATCAAAACTTAACTCTGAATGATATTGAGCATCGAATTCTTCGCCCCATCTGGCAAGATCCTAGAACACATTACGCAGTTAACTGTGCAAGCCTAGGCTGTCCGAACCTGCAAGCTCAGGCGTTTACCGCTGACAACACACAGACCTTGTTAGACATCGCAGCGAAAACATTCATCAACAGTAAGAAAGGCGTTTCTATAGAAGGAGACACGGCGAAAATTTCTTCAATTTATGATTGGTTTTCGGTGGATTTTGGTGGTGAGAACAACGTGTTTAATCACATAAGGCAATACGCCCCACGTTACAACAGTTTTTCTGGACGGGTGAAATACGACTACGATTGGAATTTAAATCAAGCCAACTGATTTTACTGAGTGGAATAGTTTGAAGAGCTTTGAGTTACCTGTAACCCCAAAACTCAAAAAGGGCACCAAGTGCCCTTTTTACTTTCATCTCTGATAGAACTAAAAAAGATTACTTAAAGCCTTTTACTTTCTTAATCAGATCATAAGCATTTTGAATTTCTTGCGATTTTTCTTTAGCTACATTCATCATTTCTGGAGGCAGACCTTTCGCCATCAGCTTATCTGGGTGGTGCTCGTTCATCAGCTTACGATAAGCACGCTTAACCGTTTTACTGTCGGCATCCGCCGAAACATCAAGGATTTTATACGCATCCGCTAACTGATCAGCTTGAGATGCTTGCTGCCACCCTGCACCAGACGACTGGTACTGGCCTTGATGCTGACCGCCCTGATGCTGGAAGCGAAACGCCGCTTCTTGCATGTGTAGTCGTCGCTCTAGCTGCTCAGAAGAAAATCCTAAAGCGCGAGCAATTTTGTGCAGCACATTGCGTTCACTTGGATGAATCTCGCCATCGGCAAAGGCGGCTGAAATTTGCAACTCCAAGAAAAATTGCAGTAAATCGAAACGACCCGCAGTCGAGATCTTAACCCTAACCAACACCTCTTCCAGCGGGAAATCACTTTCCTTACCTTCACGAAATGCGTCTTGCGCTGCACGGCGCTGTTCACCATGCAGGTTCATGCGGTCCATCATTGCGGACGCAAGCTGAATCTCTTCTTTAGTGACCTGACCTTTCGATTTTGCCACGTGTCCCATGACCGCAAAGGCCGCTTTGAAAAATTCTTCCTGACGTTGCGCCTGACTCGGTCCTTTGCCGAACCCACCAGTAGAGAACCCCGCCTGACTCAAACGGCGTGCTTTATCAAACTGATGGCCAACAAATAAGCCAAATAGCAAGCCGAGTGGCCCGCCAAGTAACAAGCCAAAAAAGGCACCTAATATTTTGCCAAAAATATGCATTATGTGTTCTCTATCAATGAATTTTTATCGACGAAAGCGGTCTTATAGTGCCGTATGCAACGATTTCCTTTATGATAATGGAATTAGTTTTATTTCGGCTAGGCCATTCGCCTGCTTATCTTTGCAGCTACTTTATCTCGATTATGCCACAGCGAGTCAATGAGCTGGGACATTTACGACGATAGTAGTTGATTCATTTGGCTATTACGCTAGGGTACAACGAGCCCTATAGCCATCGAGTAATATCAATTACCGTAAGTAAGTGAGTAGTTATTTACTACGATTGGTATAACAGTGACACAGGAAAGTTCGATTCAATGCAACATTTTTCCCGCACATTTTTAGCGGCCTCTATCAGCACCGCCTTGTTTGTACCTACCACTCAAGCTGACGCGAATATCCATGATAGTGTGCAGGAAATGCCCACCACAGATCAATGTTTGGTCGAAACGAGTGGTGAGCAGGACGCTTTAAATGCACCCGTAGTAGTCGAAGCTGACAGACTGCAAGCCATTAGTGGCGATAAAGCACAGTACTCTGGTAACGTCCAAGTCACGCAAGGTCAAAAGAAAATCACCGCAGATAGCGTAACGCTGCACCAACAAGACAACGTCGTGGTTGCTGAAGGTAACGTCACCTTCAATGACGGTCAGGTCGAAGCCCGATCGGATCGCGTCACCAGCGATATTGATCAAGACACTTTCTCTCTCGAGAACACAGACTACCACTTCATTTGCCAACAAGGCCGAGGAACAGCGGCTTATATTGCGCGTACTGGTCAGTCGATTTATGAACTGGAAGACGGTTCTATCACCTCCTGTCCTCAGGGGGATAACTCTTGGCGTCTGGTTGCGTCGGGTATCGATGTCGACCAGGATGAAGAGACGGCAACACTGCACCACCCTCGTTTTGAAGTTTTAGATGTTCCAATCTTCTACGTCCCTTACCTGACAATGCCAATTGGCAATACACGTAAATCGGGTCTGCTATTCCCTTCTCTATCGTACGGTTCTAGCGATGGTATGGAAGTAGAAGTGCCATTCTACTGGAACATTGCGCCTCAATACGATATGACCCTGACCACGCTCTACATGCAACAACGTGGTACCAAATTCGACACCGATTTCCGCTATCTAACCGATGGTTGGGGAGAAGGTGAAATCAAAGGCGAATACCTAAATTCAGACAGAAAGTACGCCGATGAAACACGCTGGGGCTACCAGTTTAAGCATGAAGGCATTATCGACAAGCATTGGGTTGTCGATGTCGATTACTCAGAAGTGAGCGATATCGATTACTTCCTGGATCTCGACTCTGATATCGGTAACCGTGAAGACGGTCAACTGATGCAGGAAGGAGAAGTCCAGTACCGTTCAGATTTCTGGGACGCCTCATTATCGGTTCGTGACTTCCAGGTCTTGTTGCAAGAAGAAAACAAACCTTACCGTTTGATGCCTCAGTTGGCATTAAACTATTACACGCCAGTGTGGGGAAATTACCTGAACTTTGATGTTAAAAGCCAACTTAGCCGCTTTGACACCAGTGATAACGCAAAGCCTGATGCAACTCGCTTTCATATCGAGCCAGGCTTTACTATCCCACTGTCAAACTCTTGGTCGGCCTGGACCACAGAAGCACGCGTACTTGCGACTTACTACTCTCAAGACTTAAATGGTCTTACCGACTCTGATCTAGAGCTTCAGCTGGATGAAAAAGTGTCTCGTGTGATTCCAGAGTTCCGTAGTAATGCGCAGATTTACCTTGAACGTGATACCAGTTGGGTCGAAGGTTACACCCAAACTCTGGAACCGCAGGTCCAGTACTTGTACGTACCGAAAGAAGATCAAACCAATATCTACAACTATGATACAACGTTGCTGCAAACCGATTACTACGGTCTATTCCGCAGCCGTAAATACAGTAGTATTGATAAGATCGCATCCGCAAACCAGCTAAGCTACGGTGCGAGCACACGTTTCTTTGATGACGATTATAAAGAACGTCTCAATATTTCATTTGGTCAAATCTACTACTTTGATAAAAAGACCAAGCTCAGCAACAACCCAACCGATCCAGATGAAACAACAAACTATTCGTCTTGGGCGATTGAAGCTGATTTCAACTACAACGATTCCGTGTTCTATCATGGCGGTATTCAGTACGACATCGACCTAGGCTCAATGCAACTTGCGAACAGCACGTTAGAGTACCAGTTCGACGGCGGCTTTATTCAAAGTAACTACCGTTATGTCACTCGTGAATACATTGAAGATACGATCATTCTCGAAAACCTGGACACCATTACTCGTAAAGGTATTTCTCAGGCAGGTATTGTTGCCGCTTACGAATTCAACCAGAACTGGTCCGCCAGTGGTCAGTACTACTATGACCTAAATGAAAATAACGACTTAGAATGGCTAGCAGGCTTACGCTATCAATCTGATTGTTGGTATATCGGTTTAACCTATTCTAACCAACTGTTAGGCTGGGAAGACCAGATTATCGGCGGCTCAGGGGCATCAGCAGAATACGAAAGCAACTTCAGTGTTAGCGTCGGTATTCAAGGGTTTGCCACCAACCAAACCAACGGCACTGCTGCCAAAGAATTGGAAGGCTCAGATAACACAATCAAATATGGTCGCCCATTCTATCTGAACAATTAATCGAATTAAGCGTCTTAAAGTAGATAAGACACTAATTAAAAATACTGACGGAATTTTAAATGAAAATTTGGAAATCAATCTTATTTACGACCCTACTCTCTTGCGGAGCCGTTGCAGCACCAGTAGAGCTTGATAAGGTTGCTGTTATCGTTAATGACGGTGTCATTCTACAAAGTGATATCGACACAGCATTAAAAACGCTACAAGCCAATGCTCGCCAAAGTGGTAAAAGCCTACCTTCTGCCCAGGTTTTGCATGATCAAGTAGTAGAAAAACTGATTCTTGATACGCTTCAAGGCCAGGAAGCGGATCGTATCGGCGTTCGTATCGACGATAGCCGCCTTAATCAGGCAATTGCAGAGATTGCACGCAACAACAATCAAAGTGTGGAGCAACTGACGGCATCGATTGCAAGCGAAGGGCTAAGTTACACAGAATTCCGCGAGCAAATCCGTAAGGAAATTGCAGCGTCAGAAGCACGTAACGCGCTTGTGCGTCGTCGTGTAAACATTCTGCCTGCGGAAGTAGACAGCCTTTCAGAACAGTTATCACAAGAAACCAACGCCACGGTTCAATACAAAATCAGCCATATCCAGCTGCGCTTCTCTGATGATCAAGAAAAGTCGGCAGTAGAAGCAGAAGCAAAAGCGCTGGCCAAAAAACTCAATGACGGCGCTGATTTCACTGAAATGGCTTACACCTACTCTAAAGGGCCAAAAGCCTTGCAAGGTGGTGACTGGGGCTGGATGCGCAAAGAGGAAATGCCAACCATCTTTGCCGACCAAATCAATATGCAGAACAAAGGCAGCATCATCGGTCCATTCCGTAGTGGTGTTGGTTTCCATATCCTGAAAATTGACGATGTAAAAGGTCTGGAAACTGTTGCAGTAACGGAAGTTAACGCACGCCACATCCTGATCAAACCAACGGTTATCCTGAGTGATGACGGTGCTAAAAAACAATTAAATGAATATGCTCGTCGCATTAAAGCAGGTGAAGCAACGTTTGCTCAGTTAGCGTCTCAATACAGCCAAGACCCTGGCTCTGCTGCTCAGAACGGTGAACTTGGTTACCAAACTCCGGACCTTTACGTACCTGAATTTAAACATCAGGTAGAAACACTACCAGTGGGTTCGATCAGTGAACCATTCAAAACCGTTCACGGCTGGCATATCGTAGAAGTGCTGGATCGCCGTCAGGTTGACCGTACAGACTCTGCATTGAAGAATAAAGCTTACCGCATTCTCTTCAACCGTAAGTTTAATGAAGAAGCAGGCGCATGGATGCAGGAACTGCGTGCAAGTGCGTTTGTTGAAATCGTGGATGACAGCAATGACAACTAATTTAGTCCGCAGAATTGTCGTGACCGCAGGGGAACCTGCGGGTATCGGCCCTGACCTAGTGCTTGCTCTCTCAAAAGATGACTGGGCACACCAAATCGTCGTCTGCGCAGATAAGAACATGTTAATGGAGCGAGCCAAATTACTTGGTATCGATGTCCAACTCTCTGATTATAATCCAGAAGAAGCGCCACAAGCACAGAAAGCCGGCACGCTTATCGTTGATCATGTTGAAATATCAGAAAGCGCGGTTGCTGGCCAGCTCAATGAAGCGAATGGCCACTATGTATTAAAAACGCTAGAAAGAGCCGCTTTAGGCTGTATGAATGACGAATTTGATGCTATTGTCACCGGCCCTGTTCATAAGGGGGTGATCAATCGCTCTGGCGTTGCATTCAGTGGACATACTGAATTCTTTGCCGAGAAGTCTAATACGCCGTTAGTTGTGATGATGCTGGCGACGGAAGGACTGCGTGTTGCGCTGGTAACCACACATATTCCTTTGGCGTATGTGTCAAAAGCCGTCACTGAAGAGCGATTAGAGAAAATCATCGATATTCTTCATAAAGACCTCGTTGAAAAATTTGCCATCAAGCAACCAAACATCTATGTTTGCGGGCTTAACCCACATGCGGGAGAAGATGGTTGTTTAGGTCGTGAAGAGATCGAAACCATCACTCCGACACTGGAAAAGATTCGACAAGAAAAAGGGTTTAATCTGATCGGCCCATTGCCGGCAGATACCATTTTCAATGACAAATATTTAAACGATGCTGATGCTGTTTTAGGCATGTACCACGATCAAGTATTGCCAGTTTTAAAATACAAAGGCTTTGGTCGTTCAGTAAACATTACGCTTGGTCTACCTTTTATTAGAACATCGGTGGATCACGGTACTGCATTAGATCTGGCAGGGACAGGTCAGGCGGATACAGGGAGTTTCCGAACAGCGCTCACGCATGCGATAGAATTGGTAGAGAAGAAACAATGAGAAATGATGTCCATTTAGGACACAAAGCGCGTAAACGTTTTGGTCAAAACTTCCTGAACGATCCATACATTATTGATGGTATCGTATCAGCGATTAACCCAAGACCAGGCCAGAATCTGGTTGAAATCGGTCCAGGTCTGGGCGCTATTACTGAACCTGTCGGCCGTGAAGTCGACAAGTTCACCGTTATCGAACTTGACCGAGATCTGGCAGAGCGTTTACGTAACCACCCAGAGCTGGCGGACAAGTTAACGATTCATGAAGGCGATGCGATGCGTTTCGACTTCACACAGCTCGTAAAACCGAACAACAAGCTACGTATCTTCGGTAACTTGCCGTACAACATCTCTACCCCGTTGATGTTTCATCTTTTTGAATTCCATAAAGACATTCAAGACATGCACTTTATGCTTCAAAAAGAAGTGGTTAACCGTTTGGCAGCAGGTCCAGGCAGCAAAGCTTACGGCCGTCTGACGGTCATGGCTCAGTACTACTGTAAAGTGGTACCAGTACTGGAAGTGCCACCAACAGCATTCGTACCGCCACCGAAAGTAGACTCAGCCGTCGTTCGTCTGGTTCCTTACGAAGTACTACCATGTCCAGCTAAAGACTTACGCTTACTGGATCGAGTATGTCGTGAAGGCTTTAACCAACGCCGTAAGACCGTACGTAACTGCTACAAATCACTGTTGAGTACAGAAGTGCTGGAAGAGTTGGGAATCAACCCAAGTATGCGTCCAGAGAACCTGACGCTAGAGCAATTCGTCGCGATGGCGAACTGGCTGGCGGATAACCCACAGCACTAAGTAAACCAAACAATAAGCCAAACCCTGTCGGTTTGGCTTATTGCTAATTTTTCCAAGGAGTGTACATGGACGTCATTCAACCCTGCATTAAAATTCAAGTTCACACCAAATACATCGAAGAACAGTCTAATCCCGAGCTACAACGCTACGTTTTTGCCTACACCATCACGATTAAAAACCTGAGCCACCAAACTGTGCAATTGATTAGCCGTCGTTGGTTGATCACCGACTCTAATGGCAAACAGATGACCGTTGAAGGCGATGGTGTGGTTGGCCAGCAACCGTTTATTCCAAGTAACGATGAATACACCTACAGCAGTGGGACTGCGCTAGAAACACCCGTCGGTGTTATGCAGGGACACTATAAAATGCTAGATGAACATGGTCAGGAGTTCATCGCTGAAATAGAACCGTTCCGTCTTGCCATTCCGAATGTTTTAAATTAATAAGATTGGAGAGTCAGTGGCTACCTATATTGTTGGTGATATCCAAGGCTGCTTTGAAGAACTGCAGCGTCTATTAGAACAAGTATCTTTCTCTCCCAAGAATGATCAACTCTGGCTAGCGGGTGATCTCGTCGCCAGAGGACCTAAGTCGTTAGAAACCTTACGTTTTGTTAAATCATTGGGTGACAGTGCGAAAGTGGTACTTGGCAATCACGACCTGCATTTACTTGCCGTCGCTCATGGCGTTAAGAAATTGAAAGATAAAGACAGAACCGCCCCAATCTTTTCGGCCCCAGACTGTAAAAAGTTATTGCAATGGCTCTCTAAGCAACCGCTTCTTGCGGAGCATGATGACTTCGTTATGTGCCATGCCGGAATTTCACCACAGTGGAATTTGGCAACAGCCCGCCAATGCGCACGCGAAGTAGAAAACATCCTGCAAAGTGATCACCTATCGTGGCTACTGCACAATATGTACAGTAACAAACCTGATTACTGGGATGATTCTCTGACAGGGTTAGATCGCTATCGCTATACCATCAATGCATTTACGCGTATGCGCTTTTGTTTTCCGGATGGACGCCTGGACATGGATTGCAAACTTCCGCCACAACAAGTGACAGATGAAGAGTTAATTCCTTGGTTTGATCTTCCACAGAGAGTGGAGCTAGGCAAGACGGTCCTATTCGGACATTGGGCGGCATTACAAGGCCATATCGATGAAGAAGTGATTGGTCTGGATACTGGCTGTGTTTGGGGTGGAGAACTGACCATGATCCGTTGGGAAGATAAACAAATCTTTACCCAACAGGCATTAAGTTAAGCGATTCATTCTCTTAACATAAACCTACACGACAAACAAAAAGCACCGCATTCGCGGTGCTTTTTTATAACCATTATTTTTCCAGAATCGTAAAGCGCATGTTGTAGGCGTTTTTCTCATCCGCTTGATACGCTTCAGAATAAGTTTCTTTAAACTCATTCCCCCAATCAGGGAACTGCGTATCACCTTCGATAGCGGCCTCAATATGTGTCACATACAACTTCGTCGCAAGTGGTAGACAGGCTGAATAAATAGCTCCACCACCAATGATCATCACTTCTTCCACATCACCCGCAACCTCTAATGCTTGATCAATGGACGTCACTGTCGTCACTCCTTCGATACTTAGAGATTCATCACGACTGATAACGATATTAAGACGACCTGGCAACGGACGTCCGATAGACTCATACGTTTTGCGTCCCATGACGACAGGCTTACCCATGGTGCAACGCTTAAACCATACGAAGTCAGCCGGCAAGTGCCATGGCATTTGATTATCTTTACCAATGATACGATTGTCTGCCATCGCGGCAATCATGCTAATGATCATGTTGGGTCCTTATACTATCGGTCTGCGGCGATAGAATAACAGCCCCGGAACAGCAAGGCCAATGGCTAAACCTGCAATAATAAACATGGCCTTAAGAAAATTTTCCATGCACGTCGCAAGTAGCTCAGGTGAGTAACCTAAATGGTTTATCTCTACCATCGCAATCATGGCTTTGTAGGCAAACACGCCGGGAACCATAGGGATCAGAGCAGCAACGGTGAATACTTTTGGGTGGGCCAAAAAGCGACGAGACCAATACACACCAATCATCCCAACTAAGGTCGCAGCGAAGAAGGTTGCCCACTCAATAGGAATCCCAAACTGCATCATTAAATAACGACTACCATGACCAATCGCGCCGCCTACTGCACAATAGATTAATGCTTTATGCGGCACATTGAAGACCAATGCAAACCCCACTGCCGGAATAGCGGCAAAAAACATGTCGTTTAATAATCCAACCAGCAAATCGACAGTACTCATCTGATGCTCCATCCCCAAATCCCGGTCACACTCATCGCTGCCACAATGCCTAAACAGGTCGCAAGCGTTAATAAACTCGCCATGACAAAGCGGGCAATCCCCATATTGATATGACCTTTGAGCATGTCGGCTACTGAGTTAATCAATGGGAAGCCCGGCACTAGCATCAACACTGACGATGCCATCGCGACCGTAGGCAAGTTACCAATCTGATAGATTTCCGCCTGCGCAGAAATTAAGGTCGTCACAAATGCCGTAGCGGCAAAATTGAGTAAAGGATTGAAATGACGGTGGCCAATTTCCTGGCGAACAATCATGCCGACAGCAGAGGCCAAGAAAGTCATGAAAAATATGCTTATATCCCCTCCCGCTAAATGACTGAATGCCGCACACGATAGTCCGATCATAAAGACCACCAGCCAGCGGTTATAGCGCTCAGGACTGATATGATTAAGCTTTTTCTGCGCCATGGTTGAATCGAGCAACCCTCGTTCCATCATGATACAAATACGCTGAATTTGCGTGATAACTCGCATATTGATACCACGATCGACGCAACTTCGTGTCGTGGTAATACAATGCCCATCCATCAGCGTGGTTACAACAAGTGCATTTGCAGAGAGTGCTACCGCGACTTCATGAACACCACAAGCAAGGCCAATGCGGCGCATGATATCGCTCACTAAGGTACTTTCAGCACCATGAGCAAGCAACATCTGTCCAGCTTGAGCAACAAGGCGAGAAATCGCCCTTTGATTTGATACCGATACCTTTGTGGTAGGTATAGTTTCTAATGCCATAGATACATCTAAGTCCTTTTAGGGTCTGCATAATTAATGATACTAGTTCCAGAAATTAATAAATCATTCTTGCTGGACCAAATCGCCTATAGTCGCGTGAGAATATTAGAATTAGAACCACTAAATACCGCACATTCTTCCTTGCTTTAAACGATGTTTCCTACGCAATTTTATGATCACACATTACTGGCATGAGTATTATTGTGCCGTAAATCACATCATCTAAATATGATTAGATACAAAAAAAGCCGCAATAGGCATTGCGGCTTGATTAAATTTTCTTGGTAATTATTACCGGATGATAAAATTAGTCACGAACGTAGACAACGTGACCGTCATCTTCTTCATCGTCCCAGTCATCCCAATCGTCGTCATCATCTTCAGTAACAACGTCTTTACCAGCCATTGCGTCTTTATGGTAGTCATCCCACATGAAGTTAACTTTATCTTCTTCAGCAACTTCTTCCTCTTCACGAGGTAGGTTTTCCATAAAGTCTGCCAGCTTGTAACAAAGTTCTTTCGTACCAGAACGGTTGATTGCCGAGATCTTAAAGTATTCGTCTTCCCAACCTAGCGCATCCAAGATCTCTTGGATCTTTTCATTCGCTTCTTCTTCCGGCATTAGATCAACTTTGTTGAACACCAACCAACGAGGTTTATCAGCTAGCTTTTCACTGTACTGTTCCAACTCATCGATGATCGTTAGTGCGTTTTGCACTGGATCAGACTGATCAATCGGCATGATATCGATCATGTGCAGTAAAACGCGGCAACGTTCTAGGTGTTTCAGGAATCGAATACCTAAACCTGCACCATCCGCAGCACCTTCAATCAGACCAGGGATATCCGCAACTACAAAGCTTTTCTCAGGTACAACACTAACCACACCTAAGCTTGGGATAAGCGTCGTAAATGGGTAATCCGCCACTTTTGGTTTTGCAGCAGATACAGCGCGAATAAAGGTTGATTTACCGGCGTTTGGCAAGCCAAGCATACCAACGTCAGCAAGCAGTAATAGCTCTAGACGAATTTCACGAACTTCACCTTTAGTACCCAACGTTCTCTGACGAGGAGCGCGGTTTACAGAAGACTTAAAGCGCGTGTTGCCCAGACCGTGCCAACCACCTTTAGCTACCATTACTTTTTTGCCGTGTTCAGCAACTTCTGCAACGATTTCGTTAGTGTGAATATCGACTGCACGAGTACCAACTGGCACACGCATCACAATATCTTTACCACGCTTACCAGTACAGTTACCACCGCGGCCATTTTCTCCACGCTCTGCTTCGTAAAAGCGTTGGAAACGGTAATCGATTAGGGTGTTTAGGTTTTCGTCAGCTTGGATATATACATCGCCGCCGTCACCACCGTCACCGCCATCAGGACCACCTTTAGTGATGAATTTTTCACGCCAGAAACTAACAACGCCGCTACCGCCGTCGCCTGCCTGAACTTTTACTACAGCTTCATCTACGAACTTCATCTTTTACTCCGACTACTTCGTGCGTGGATTAAATCTACTTTGTCATCCGACAATTTTAGCAGATGACAGATCTAAACTCCCAGATTCGAATCGCTTTGGATCT
The DNA here is from genome assembly GCF_035621455.1 of Vibrio natriegens NBRC 15636 = ATCC 14048 = DSM 759. Classification (NCBI taxonomy): domain Bacteria; kingdom Pseudomonadati; phylum Pseudomonadota; class Gammaproteobacteria; order Vibrionales; family Vibrionaceae; genus Vibrio; species Vibrio natriegens. Next base: position 345,169 of record NZ_CP141822.1, on the reverse strand, counting down.
ACCGAGAAGTTTCGATATGTCGACTGCCTACAAATAAAAAACCCCGCCGATTCGGCAGGGCTTTTGAATTCAGCTTAAAGCTATTAAGTAATTAAGTTAAAAACTAATTACTCAGCTTCGATGCTAACAAACTTACGGTTCTTAGGACCTTTCACTTCGAACTTCACTTTACCTTCAGTAAGAGCGAATAGAGTGTGGTCTTTACCGATACCTACGTTGTTACCAGCGTGGAACTTAGTACCACGTTGACGAACGATGATGTTACCTGCAAGTACAGATTCACCACCGAAACGCTTAACACCTAGACGTTTGCTTTCTGAATCGCGGCCGTTACGAGTAGAACCACCAGCTTTTTTGTGTGCCATTGTTAAACTCTCCTAATAGATTAAGCGTTGATACCAGTGATCTTCACTTCAGTGAACCACTGACGGTGACCCTGTTGCTTACGAGAGTGCTTACGACGACGGAACTTAACGATTTTAACTTTATCGCCACGACCGTGTTGTACAACTTCAGCAACAATTTTGCCGCCCTCTACAAGAGGAGCACCAACTTTGATGTCTTCGCCGTTAGCAACAAGAAGAACTTTATCAAATTCTACAGTTGCACCAGTTTCAACGTCTAATTTCTCTAAACGAAGAGTTTGACCTTCGCTTACACGGTGTTGTTTACCACCAGATTGGAAAACAGCGTACATATTTTACTCCGCTTTTTCCGCACAGCCTTTCGTGAGGGTGTGCGCTAAACTAATCATCAATAGGGCGCAGATTCTACAGAAGAGATGTCCCTATGACAAGCCATATTTTGAAAAAATTGGCGAAAAGCTAATCGCCAAAGAAAAGTGCGGCAATCATGCCCTTTAGTAATGTATTAATCAACGTTTTTTAGTGTATTATTCGACAATTATATAAATCGAATAAGCCTTGCAGGGTCTAACTTCAGCCGGATATACAATGGATTTTAAAACTATCCAAGCGCTTACTGCCAATGACATGGCAAAAGTGAATGAAACAATTCAAGCCCAACTAAATTCTGATGTCTCTTTAATCAATCAGCTCGGTTTCTATATCGTCAGTGGTGGAGGCAAACGCCTAAGACCACTATTGGCGATTTTGTCGGCCCGTGCACTTGGTTATCAAGGCAGCGGTCATACCATGGCTGCTGCCTTTATTGAGTTCATCCATACAGCAACGCTGTTGCACGATGATGTGGTAGACGAGTCAGATATGCGCCGTGGTAAAGCGACCGCAAATGCTGCCTTTGGCAACGCAGCAAGCGTGCTAGTTGGGGATTTTATCTACACTCGCTCATTCCAGATGATGACTGAGCTAGGATCCATGAAGATCCTTCAGTTAATGAGTAACGCCGTAAACGTGATCGCCGAAGGTGAAGTTCAGCAATTAATGAACTGTAACGATCCTGACACGACCGAAGAAAGCTACATGCAGGTCATCTACTCTAAGACGGCACGCCTGTTTGAGTCTGCGACACAAATTGGTGCCATCCTGAATGATGCCCCTGAGCACGTTGAAATTGCATTACAGAATTACGGTAAGTACTTAGGTACCGCATTCCAACTGATAGACGACGTCATGGACTACACATCAGATGGCGAAGACATGGGTAAAAATGTTGGCGATGATTTAGCAGAAGGTAAACCTACCCTTCCTCTACTTCATGCGATGAGAAACACGACACCTGAAAATGCTCAGATGATCCGCGAAGCGATCGAGAAAGCAAACGGAATGGATCGTCTTGACGATATCCTCGCTGTCATGAAAGAAGCAGGTTCTTTAGAGTACACTACTCAAAAAGCCCTCGACGAAGCCGACAAGGCAATCGCGGAGCTGTCTGTACTGCCTGAGTCAGAGTATAAAGAAGCACTCGTTACACTGGCTCATGTAGCGGTTAAACGCACTCGATAAGCACTGCTAACTGGACCAGCAAGGCGATCAATTATAACTACCGACCAACGTTGGTGGTTTAAGGCTGAAAAGAAAAAGGAAGAGCACGCTCTTCCTTTTCTCGTTCCAGTGTTGTTTGCTCAGCTAATAATAACGGTCGCTCCCTCCGTGTAGCTGCGGGTCATCTTCTATCTCGTCAAACGTGACTGCGATTTGCTGGTCAGTTCCCTGTTTAGCCAGTAAAACGGTTTCTGCTTCACGATCAACGACAAGAATCGTACCGACACCTTGTTGGCACTCTACAACCATGCCTTTACGGATTCGACTTGCTTCCATACCCTACTCCTGATTGACATTGTTGGCGTTACACCTTTTACGTCAGACAGAATGAAGGGATCAAAAAAGCCGACCCTAAGATCGGCTTTTTATAAACGTATAAACGCTTAAACTTACTTAGCGAACTCAACACCGATGTTGATATCACCATTTAGCGTTTCTAGCATGTTGTCTAGAGCAGACTTTTCGTAGTCGCTTAGTGCACCGTAGCTTAGTACTTCCTCAACACCTTCTTTACCTAGCTTCACTGGCTGAGCAAAGTATGGTGCGTGCTCACCGTCACCTTCAACGTAAGCACACTCAACAACGCCTTCTTCACCTTGAAGAGCACGTACTAGAGACAGACCAAAGCGACACGCTGCTTGCCCCATAGATAGAGTTGCACTACCGCCACCCGCTTTCGCTTCAACGACTTCAGTACCCGCGTTTTGGATACGCTTAGTCAGTGCTTCAACTTCTTCAGCAGTAAACTCAACGCCTTCTACTTGAGAAAGCAGAGGAAGAATAGTCACGCCTGAGTGACCACCGATAACTGGTACACGAACATCACTTGGATCTTTGTCTTTCAGCTCAGCAACGAAGGTTTCTGAACGAATAACGTCAAGTGTAGTTACACCGAATAGTCTGCGCTTGTCATAAACGCCAGCTTTCTTAAGTACTTCTGCAGCGATTGGCACAGTAGTATTCACAGGGTTAGTGATGATACCAACACATGCTTTCGGACAAACTACAGCAATTTTCTCAGCCAATGCCTTAACGATACCAGCATTAACGTTAAATAGATCCGCACGATCCATACCTGGCTTACGTGCAACACCAGCAGAAATTAGAACCACATCTGCGCCTTCCAGTGCAGGTGTTGGATCCTCACCTGCGTATCCTTTGATCGATACTGGTGTTGGGATGTGGCTCAGATCAGCGGCAACACCTGGAGTTACAGGGGCAATATCATATAGGGCTAAATCAGAACCAGCAGGAAGACGGTTCTTTAGTAAAAGGGCAAGGGCTTGACCGATACCGCCAGCGGCACCAATAACGGCTACTTTCATGTAGTTCTCCTTGAGAGTATTTTTTTATAAATGTATTTGTAGGGTAGTTTTTAACCAACCAAGTAAAGCTATAGGAATCACAACTTGATTACAATCAATTAACGCCAGCTTTGCGACCTCGCGCAAATCCGCATTTTCGTGCTACACAAACGGTTGGATTATTCTTTTATTCATTTGAAATGACAATAGATTACGGGAAATAAAACAGATGTATGATTCACCGTTAAATGGAATACTATTCTGTTTATAATTTACAGTGATGTAACTAGCATTATCTCGGGACTTTTTGGAACTGTCTGAATATATATGCGAGAATATGCAAAATTGCTGATCCGTAATTAAGAGAATCATAATGACTATGCGCAATACTGAAAAACAAGATAACCTAGTTCGAGCTTTTAAAGCCCTATTAAAGGAAGAAAGCTTTGGCTCACAGGGCGAGATTGTTGATGCTCTAAAACTGCAAGGTTTTGAAAGTATTAACCAATCTAAAGTGTCTCGCATGCTGACTAAGTTTGGTGCTGTTCGTACCCGTAATGCAAAAATGGAAATGGTTTACTGTCTTCCTGCAGAACTGGGTGTCCCAACGACAAGCAGTTCTTTGCGTGAACTCGTGTTGGATATCGACCACAATGCTGCGTTAGTTGTTATCCACACTGGTCCTGGCGCTGCGCAGCTTATCGCTCGTATGCTGGACTCTCTTGGCAAATCTGAAGGCATCTTGGGTGTTGTCGCTGGTGATGACACTATCTTTATCACTCCGACGTTGCCAGTATCGACAGAGCAGTTGTTCAAATCCGTGTGTGAACTGTTCGAATACACTGGCTAACAACTGTAGGTTGAAGTCACCTAACTGATTGTGAGCTATAAGATAAATCCTATTCTGTAGCTCACAATTTCCTTCCCCTATCGCGTTTTAAGGTTATTTTTTAATCATTTTTTTGTGATGTATATCACGCTATTAATTTTTCCTTCCTTTCCCCTCATTCAATCGTAAACTACTGTTATAAAAGAAATAAAATAACAACTTAATCACTGGCTATTAACGCAATCTTCAGGTTTATTCGCTATAACTTTTAACAGTCGGATAATTTTCTGCCAATTTTTTGTTATGATTTGTTCGCTTTTTCAAACAATTGGATTGGAAAAGATGCCGTTTCCAAACAGGAAACTCCAGAAGTGATTGATGGTTATTTCCGGGTAAATAATGAAATATAAGGAAGGGAATTTCATGGCATTTAACAAACTACTCAAAGTAGGCGCTATCGCTGCAGCCGTTATGGGTGCAGGCGCAGTTAACGCTCAAGAGTTTATTACTATCGGTACGGGCTCGGTGACAGGTGTTTACTATCCTACTGGCGGTGCTATCTGTAAATTGGTCAACAAAGGTCGTAAAGATCACAACATTCGTTGTTCGGTTGAGTCGACTGGTGGTTCTATTTACAACGTTAACACTATCCGTGCTGGCGAATTAGACTTCGGTATCGTTCAGTCGGATTGGCAGTACCATGGCTACAACGGTACGAGTGAGTTTGCTGCACAAGGCCCGTACAATAAGCTACGCGCAATGTTCTCTCTGCATACTGAACCTTTCAACATCATTGCTCGATCAGACTCTGGCATCGAAAACGTTAAAGACCTGAAAGGTAAACGCGTCAACATCGGTAACCCAGGTTCTGGTGACCGTGCAACAATGGGCGTAGTGATGGACGCGATGGGCTGGACCCTAGATAGCTTCCAGTTAGCTTCAGAGCTTAAAGGTTCTGAGCGTTCTCAAGCACTTTGTGACAACAAAATCGACGCGTTCATTTACATGGTTGGTCACCCAAATGGTTCAATCAAAGAAGCAACCACGTCATGTGATGCGAAGCTAGTTCCAGCGACTGGTCCTGAGATCGACAAGATCGTTTCAAGTACCCCTTACTACGCGTACAGCACAGTACCTGCCGGCATGTATCGTGGTACGGATCAAGATGTGAAGAGCTTTGGTGTAGCTGCAACAATGGTTACTTCAACAGACGTTTCTGATGAAGTGGCATACAATGTTGCAAAAGCAGTATTCGAAAACTTCGACACATTCAAACGCCTGCACCCAGCTTTCGCGAACCTGAAAAAAGAAGACATGGTGAAAGCAGGTCTTTCAATTCCTCTTCATCCAGGCGCGGCTAAGTACTACAAGGAAGTGGGACTGCTAAAATAAGCACCACGGACTCTAAACCAAGGCAGAAACACGTGGTTTCTGCCTGATTAAGTATGCTGGTTGTCGCAGGATCGCCAGCATACTTTGTTTATTACCTAAGGCGCTTCTGGATGCCAAACTTAATGTGACTGACTTGTTCTGATTTTTGAGAGCCTGCAACATTCCAAAGTCATGGTAAGTCACCCGACATTTGTCAGTTTTGCCGTTGATTCATTTCTCCATGAAGACAGCGATAAACCCTGCATCTGGAAATCATCTGGGTATATTCGTCGGTTTTTCTAAAACCTCACACTCATGCCAAGAAAACACTTTAACGCCGCCAATTCAGAGCTTCTAACGAGCCTCATTTAAATTTCAGGCAGCGGAATACTCGACTGCAAACTTCGCTCAGTTCACTACACTGATAGAGGCGAAGTGAGTTTTCGACATATAAAACAGGCAGAACCATCAATAATAAGGAAAAAGTACATGGCGACGAACAAAGCCCCGTCACAAGATGTGCAAGATATGGTGGCTCAGGCAGACACAGGGGCACGTAGCCCATCTGGCATACAAGGACGAATCCTCTGGTTTGTCCCACTGTGTTGGTCACTATTTCAGTTATGGTATGCATCACCATTACCATTTATTTTTAATTTTGGCGTACTTAATGACACTGAAGCTCGTGCGATTCACTTAACGTTTGCGATCTTTCTGGCTTTCACTGCTTATCCTGCAATGAAAAATTCCCCACGCGATCATATTCCGGCTGTCGACTGGATTCTTGCGCTTGCTGGTAGCTTTTCAGCGTCTTATATCTATCTCTTTTATACGGAACTCGCCGGACGTTCAGGCGCGCCAACCACGCCTGACATTGTTGTCGCCGTGATTGGTATGGTGCTTCTTCTGGAAGCAACACGACGTGCACTTGGTCCACCACTGATGCTTGTCGCTGCGGTATTCCTTACCTACACCTTCGCCGGTCCATACATGCCAGACGTCATTGCCCATAAAGGCGCGAGCTTGAATAAAGCGATGTCTCATTTATGGCTAACAACTGAAGGTGTATTTGGTGTGGCTTTGGGCGTTTCGACTTCCTTCGTATTCTTGTTCGTACTCTTTGGTGCGATGTTAGAACGAGCTGGGGCTGGTGCTTACTTCATTAAAGTGGCCTTTTCACTATTAGGTCATATGAGAGGTGGTCCGGCAAAAGCGGCCGTTGTGGCTTCAGGTCTTTCAGGCCTTGTATCAGGCTCTTCGATTGCGAACGTAGTAACTACCGGTACCTTTACGATTCCTTTGATGAAGCGCGTTGGTTTCCCGGGAACCAAAGCAGGTGCGGTAGAAGTAGCAGCATCTACTAACGGTCAGTTGACGCCTCCTATCATGGGTGCCGCTGCATTTTTGATGGTGGAATACGTTGGGATCTCGTACGTTGAAGTTATCAAAGCGGCAATCCTGCCAGCGCTTATCTCGTATATCGCATTGATTTACATCGTTCACCTTGAAGCATGTAAAGCAGGCATGACGGGGTTACCTCGTCGTCATAACCCAACCATGCTGCAAAGCATGTTGTCGTTCACCGGAACCATTTTAGGGCTTTGTGTCATCAGTGCGCTGGTTTACTACGGCGTAGGCTGGACGAAAGATGTCTTTGGTGAGGCTGCAACACCTATCGTGATGGTTGCTCTTCTTATTGCTTATGTTGCTTTAGTTAAAGTATCGGCGAATCACACCAAAGATGGCGCGATCAATATCGATGAAGAGCTGACTGAAGTACCTGAACCGGGGCCAACAGTAAAATCGGGTCTTCATTTCTTACTGCCAATTGTGGTTCTGGTTTGGTGTTTAACCGTCGAGCGATTCTCTCCAGGCTTATCTGCATTCTGGGCGACCGTGTTCATGATTTTCATCCTGTTAACGCAACGCCCGCTGATTGCGTTGCTATCTAAACAAGGTGGTATTGGAGAACAGACGAAAGAAGGCTTTATTGATCTTCTGGAAAGTTTGGTTTCTGGTGCGCGTAACATGATTGGTATCGGTGTGGCGACAGCCGCTGCTGGTACGGTGGTAGGTGTGGTAACACTGACAGGTATCGGTCTGGTCATGACTGACTTTGTCGAGTTCATCTCTGGTGGTAGTGTGTTCCTGATGCTGCTGTTCACCGCAGTGATCAGTTTGGTATTAGGTATGGGCCTTCCTACCACGGCAAACTACATCGTCGTATCGACGCTGATGGCTCCAGTAATTGTCACGCTTGGCGCGGCACATGGGCTTATCATCCCACTGATTGCCGTTCACCTGTTCGTGTTCTATTTCGGTATTTTGGCCGACGATACACCACCAGTGGGCTTAGCCGCCTTTGCTGCTGCAGCCATTGCGAAATCAGATCCGATCCGTACCGGTATTCAGGGCTTCACCTATGATATCCGTACCGCCATTTTGCCATTCATGTTCGTCTTCAATACCCAACTGCTATTGATGGGTATTGACACATGGTGGCATTTAGCCCTGACCATCATATCCTCCATTATCGCGATGCTGATATTTTCCGCCGCTACTCAAGGTTGGTGGTTTACTCGCAATAAGTGGTGGGAAACCGTCCTATTATTGGTACTGACATTTTCCTTCTTCCGCCCGGGATTCTGGTGGGACATGATGTTCCCTGCCAAAGTACTTTCCCCAGGGGTTGAAGTGGCTCAAATTGTCGAGGGACTAAGTGTGGGACAATCAATCGAGCTGCGTGTCGCTGGACAGAACCTAGAAGGTGAGAACGTTGAAAAAACCGTACTGCTGCCGTTTGACGACAATGCAACAACCGCAGAAGAACGTATCTCATCAATGGGTCTGATGCTGGTCGAAAACGACGGCAAAATGATCGTTGATATGGTGGAATTTGGTAGCCCTGCTGAATCCTCTGGTATCGATTTTGACTGGGAGATCAAATCGGTCGTTCAAGACGCTGATCGCCCAATGAAAGAGTGGGTGTTTGTGCCTTGCTTATTGATTCTGCTGGCACTAGCGATGAACCAGAAACGTCGTATGCGCAAAGAACAACTGAGCGCCTAAACGATTCCCCCCGGGAGACCGGGGGCTGAGTGAGAGAAATTGAATGTATAAACAAATTCTTGTTCCGGTAGACCTTAATGATCAAGGCTTCTCAGACCGAGCGGTTGAACTGGCTGTTTGGCATGCGAAGCAAGCGAATGCGGTCATCCATTTGCTGACGGTTGTACCTGGAATCCATATGTCGATGGTCGCGACTTACTTTCCGAAAGATGCTGCCCTAAAGATGAAGCAAGATGTCGAAAAGCAGTTAACGACGTTTGCGGAAGACAACATCAAGGAAGACGTCACCTATAGTATCCACGTGGCAGAAGGTAAACCGTACACGACCATTATTGAACACGCTAAGCGTTTAGGGATTGACCTGATCATCATGCCAAGCCACAAGCGTTCGAAAATCAATAAAGTGATGCTCGGCTCTGTAGCCAGCAAGGTGGTGGAGTATTCTCCCGTCAACGTGATGGTAGTGAAGCCACAAAGCTAAAGTCACTAAACGATCGAGACAAAAGAAAAAGGTTGATGTTTACATCAACCTTTTGTTTTTCTAACCCAATAGAGCTTACCCAGCGGCCCGAACGAAGGCTTGTAAAGCCTCACTTGAATGTGTCACGCAGAGCTGACCTATCTCACCTGCCGCCTCAATTTTTCCACCCGCAACAAACGCAAAGTGACTTGCTATGGCTTTTGCATCATTGAGATGATGGGTCACCATAAGTACGGTAATTCTCCGCTCTGCAGCCAACCTTTTCACTAAGCTAAGCATCTCTTCACGTAGCACAGGATCGAGCGCAGAGAAAGGTTCATCTAACAGCCACACTGGATGAGGCTGGACAAAACAACGTGCTAACGCAACACGTTGGCGTTGACCACCAGAGAGATGCTCAGGCAAGCGTTCGAGGTACTCTGCAACACCAACCTGCTGTGCGGCTTGCTCAACCTGAAGCTTTTGGTCTGCGGTGAGCTTTAAGCCCGGATGCAATCCTAAACTGATGTTGTCGCGCACCGACAAATGAGCAAACAAGTTATGCTCCTGAAACAACATTGAGAATGGACGCAGATAAGGTTCTTTACCGACAATGGATTCGCCATCAACTTGGATATCCCCTTGGTCAGGATGGATAAAGCCAGCGACCAGTGCCAACAATGTCGATTTACCCGCCCCACTCGGCCCCATCAACGAGACAATCTGACCGTGCTCAATGGTCAAATCAAAACGAAACAGTTCACTTTGATAGGTGTATTGCACATCATCTAACACTAACATTGTGCGCTCTCCTTCGTTTTTAATACTTTTTCAATCAGAGTAAAGCAGCCAACACTAAGCAAGAGTAAGGTGACCGAAACCACCGCTGCCGCTTCCATCTGATAACTGCCGAGCAGTTGGAATAAATACAGCGGCAAGGTTCTGAATTCTTGTCCGCCAAATAGCGCAATCGCACTTAAGTCCCCTATCGCAAACATAAAGCTGATTGCGAAAGCGTGAGCAAAAGGTTTACGTAGTGCTCGCCATTCCACAACTTTAAATCGCTGCCAGCCTCGCATTCCTAAGCTGGCACAAACGTATTGATATTGCTGTTCAATGTGTAACATCGGCTGTGCTAACGTCTTAATCACATACGGCAGCGCCATCAAACCGTTGACAAGTATGACGACAAAAAATGCCAGACTGAAAACATCGGTAAAGGAACGGAGCAACAAAAACAAACCAGTGCTGATCACCAGACCCGGCGTTACCAAAATAATGGTACCAACCAACTCAATGTGATCCGCCCGTGAGTTTTTATACTCCAGACGCCAACGCCGACTGGTGAGCAAAATGGAAACGCCAGCAGCCACTGCAAGAGTGCTCGCCATTGCTGCAACTTTTAAAGAGTTAAATAGCGCAGACCAAAAACGTTCGTCATTTAATACCGAGCCAACCTGTTGATTTATTCCGCTTAGAATCACCATCGCAAGTGGTGGGATAACCAGTAAAAATGCACCCATGATCCAAAAGCTATCCCAAGCTTTTGACCACCCATGATCCTTCGTTAAGTATTGCTGTACCGATGTGCTGCCAGAGCTTATAGAAACTGGCTTTGTCAGCTTCTGAACGCCTATCGCGATACCTCCGCACAACAACATTTGCCACAGTGCTAGTAGCGCGCCGGCCTGCAGGTCAAAGTCAAATTTTATCGCTTGGTAAATAGCCAACTCAATGGTGGTTGATTTAGGCCCGCCTCCCAGAGCCATCACCGTGGCAAAACTGGTAAAGCACAGCATAAAAACGAGGCCGCTTACATGTGGCAATTGTTGTCTTAATCGAGGCCACTCAACCCAACGAAACTTATCCCAATGGCTCATGCCGAGATGAGCACATAGCTTATGTTGCTCAGCAGGAATCGACTCCAGTGTTTGCAACAATAACCGCGCAGCATAAGGCAGATTAAAGAACACATGCGCAAGTAAAATACCGTTCAAGCCATAGATAGAAAATGGCAGCTTGGCATCAAGGGTTTGTAACCATTGGGCAATCAAACCGCTGTTGCCATATATCGACAACAATCCAAAAACACCGACTAAAACAGGCAGAACTAAGGTGGAAGCGAACAGTTTGAGCAGTAATGACTTACCGAAAAATTCACGGCGGGAAAGCGAATGGGCGACGGGAATCGCTAAACCCACACTAATCAACGTGGATAAAAAAGCCTGATAGAAGCTGAACTTAGTAACGTGCTGATAATAGGGATCATGCCAAATCAGCAACACATCCAGAGACGGAGCCTGAAAAGCTAAAGCACTCAGCGCAGAAAGAACAAAGGCCGCGATGACTATCGCGACCCCTATGCCTAATTTGGGTACAGTATTCAAAGGTAACTCTTAGAAAGTCAGGGCGCTTTGCCATTCACGAATCCAAGTCTTACGCATTTTCGCCACTTCTTCGGCGCTAAAGCTCAGTGGCTTACTTGGTACGTTCAAGGTTTCAAAGCCTTTTGGAAGCGCAACGTCAGTGACTGGGTACATCCAGTTACCCGTTGGCATTGCTGACTGGAATTCATCACTCAAAATGAAATTCATGAATTCGTCAGCCAACTCAGCATTCTTCGAATCTTTCACTTTGGCAGCAACTTCCACTTGCATGTAATGCCCTTCAGCAAAATCAGCGGTAGCAAACTTAGCGTCTTGCTCTGCAATCAGGTGGTAGGCTGGTGATGTCGTGTAAGAAAGCACTAAGTCAGACTCACCATTTAGGAACATGGAATATGCTTCAGACCAACCTTTAGTCACGGTAACGGTTTTGCCAGCCAATTGCTGCCAAGCTTGGGTAGCATTGTCGCCATAGATTGATTTCATCCACAGCATCAAACCCTGCCCCGGAGTTGAAGTACGAGGGTCCTGATAAATCACTTTAAGATCATCACGCTCTTCCACCAGCTCTTTCATGCTTTTTGGCGGGTTTGCCAATTTTTCTTTATTGTAAACGAACGCGAAATAACCATAGTCGTAAGGCACGAATGTTTTATCGTCCCAGCCCGTTGGTAAAATGGTTTTAGAGGTATCGACCTTGTGCTCTGTAAGTAGACCCGTTTTCTGTGCCTCGACCATCAGATTGTTGTCCAGACCCAGAACAATATCGGCTTTGCTATTACTGCCTTCTAAGCGAAGACGGTTCAAAATCGATACGCCATCATCAAGAGCAACGAAATTTACGTCACAACCACATTTCGCTTCAAAAGCTTGTTCGAGTTTAGGACCCGGTCCCCAATCCGCAGTGAATGAGTCGTAGGTGTAGATGGTTAATGTGTTTTCAGCAGCAAACGCTGAAGTTGTTGTCATTGCAGCAAGGGCAATTAGGCTTAGAGTGGTTTTCACTGCTCGCTCTCCACGTGTATTTCAGAGAAATTAGTTGAGCGGCACAGGTATGAGGTGGCTATTTGGGATTGCTAATATCCAGACTCAATTCCTACGCCAGCATTATCTGGTTCAGGTATTACGGGTCCCCGTAGCCTAACTAGGTTAAGCCATTAGGTCTCAGCGCCCTTAAGTATTGATCAACACAATACAAAATGGGGTTGCTCCCCGATGAGTTGGATGGATTGTATACCCAAACCCCCTCGCGATGCTAGGTTACGCGAGGGGGTTTGGGACTTAGATGAAGATCAGGCTACGTAGCAAGATAACTATTTATGAACGTTGGTCGTATCCCCAGCGCGGAACCAATCCTTGCTCAATCCCCAGATGGTCGAGAATTCGCGCCACCATAAAGTCGATTAAGTCTTCGATAGTCTTTGGCTGATGATAAAAACCCGGCGCTGCAGGCATGATGGTTACGCCCATTTGCGATAGCTTGTGCATATTTTCCAGATGCAGGGTCGAAAATGGCGTTTCACGCACTACCAGAAGTAGCTGGCCACGCTCTTTCATCACCACATCAGCGGCACGCTCAATCAGGTTATCCGACATACCGTGTGCAATCGCCGCGACGCTGCCCGCCGAACACGGACAAACCACCATTTGTTTTGGAGCCGCAGAGCCTGAAGCCACTGGCGAGAACCAATCATCTTTACCACAGACAGTAATGTTGTCAGGGTTACACTTCAGGTGCTCCACCAGCGCTTTTTGCGCCGCTTCAGGACCACTTGGCAGCTTCAGGTCATGCTCGGTTGCCATCACAACCCTCGCTGCGGAAGATATCAACACATAGACGTGATAATCCGCAGCGACCAAACATTCCAGAAGTCTCAAGCCATAAGGCGCACCAGAAGCACCAGTAAGTGCTAGGGTAATGGCTTTTTTTTGTTGATGTTTTTTGTGAGACATAAGGATTAAGCTTTTTGTTTTAATTGTTCGAGAAGTTTACCGTGAATACCGCCAAAGCCACCATTGCTCATAACCAGAATTTGATCATCAGGCTTTGCACGTTCAACGATTTTCGCAACAAAACGGTCCAAATCAGCGTCAACAAAAGCTGGTTGCTGGCATTGGTCTGCAATTTCCTGTACCGACCATTCAATATTGTCTGGCTGGAACAAGAACACTTCATCGGCACTGTGCAATGAGTCCGCCAGCGTATTCTTGTGCACACCACGCTTCATGGTGGCAGAGCGAGGCTCCAGTACTGCTAAGATACGTTTGTTACCCACTTTGTTACGCAGGCCACCAACCGTTAGTTCAATAGCGGTAGGATGATGAGCAAAATCGTCGTAAACCGTCACACCTTGCTCTTCACCCTTAAGCTCTAAGCGGCGTTTGGTATTGATAAAGCGGCCCAATGCCTGACAGGCTAACTCTGGAGTCACACCGACGTGCCTTGCAGCAGCTATTGCCATCAGTGCATTATCCACGTTGTGGTCGCCCACTAAGTCCCACTCAACAACACCGACTTTCTCACCTTGCAGCGATACTTCGAACTTCGAGCCATCGACGACCAGTTTATGCGCTTGCCAGTCGCCATCTTCACCAGAAAACTGCTTTTCTGTCCAACAACCGCGCTCAAGTACATCAGCAAGTGCCTGATCTTGTTTAGGAGACAGAATAAGACCATTGCCCGGAACAGTACGTACCAAATGGTGAAATTGACGCTTAATCGCCTCAAGATCGTCGAAGATGTCTGCATGATCAAACTCAAGATTGTTCATGATTAACGTACGTGGGTGGTAATGGACAAACTTAGAACGCTTGTCGAAAAAAGCACTGTCGTATTCATCTGCTTCAACAACGAAAAACATGCTTTCTCCCAGTCGAGCAGAAACGCCAAAGTTACCCAATACGCCCCCGACCAGGAAACCAGGTTGGTAACCACAGTCTTCGAGTATCCAAGCCAGCATGCTTGAAGTGGTCGTTTTGCCATGCGTCCCAGACACCGCTAGCACCCAGCGATCGTGAAGTAAAAACTCATTCAACCACTGCGGACCGGAGGTATAACGCATGTTGCTGTTGAGTACATGCTCTACGCATGGGTTGCCACGACTCATGGCATTGCCAATCACGACTAGGTCAGGTTCAGGATCAAGCTGAGAAGGGTCGAAGCCTTCAATAATTTCAATACCTTGAGACTCCAGTAATGTGCTCATCGGAGGGTAAACATTCGCATCAGAGCCCGTTACTTTGTGGCCGAGCTGGCGAGCTAAAATTGCCGCGCCACCCATAAACGTGCCGCAGATACCCAAGATATGGATGTGCATAAACTTAACCTTGTAATGCCGTGTTTGATGCTTTCATTATCGCGATAACCACCAGAAAAGCGAGAGACTTTCACCTTGTTCTTACTGTCACTTTCAAAAAAATGACAAGCCTGAACACGGACTGTACAGTCACTGAACTAAATGATGAACTCGTCAGTGACAAGACAAATAAATTGAGATCTCAGACGGTTACTTCATTACCATTAAAAAGATCTTCGACATAAAATTACGTTTAGCGCAAACGTTTAACATCCATAAAGAGATGCCCCGTTGCGCAACACCCCCAATAAATGAAAATGTAAGGATTGACCATGTCTGGATTGCGCACCCTAGGCGAATTCATTGTCGAGAAACAAGCGGATTTCCCCCACGCTAGCGGTGATCTATCATCTCTTTTAGCATCCATTCGTTTAGCTGCGAAAATCGTTAACCGCGAAATTAACGCTGCTGGCCTTGGCGATATTACTGGTGCTGTTGGCACAGAGAATGTCCAAGGTGAAGCTCAGCAAAAGCTAGACGTTTATGCAAACGACAAGTTTAAAGCGGCACTTGAAGCTCGTGACCAAGTTTGTGGCGTAGCCAGCGAAGAAGAAGATGAGGCGGTTGCATTCAATAAAGAACTCAACCAAAACGCCAAGTACGTTGTATTAATGGATCCACTTGATGGTTCATCTAATATCGACGTGAACGTTTCTGTAGGTACTATTTTTTCAATTTACCGCCGTGTATCACCAATTGGTACGCCAGCAACAGAAGAAGATTTCCTTCAGCCAGGTCACAAACAAGTTGCGGCTGGTTACGTGATTTACGGCTCTTCAACCATGTTGGTTTACACAACAGGTAACGGCGTGAATGGCTTCACGTACGATCCTTCTATCGGCAGCTTCTGCCTTTCTCATGAAAACATGATGATCCCTGAAGAAGGCAAAATCTATTCTATCAACGAAGGTAACTACATCCGCTTCCCACTTGGTGTGAAGAAGTACATCAAGTACTGTCAGGAAAATGTACCTGAAGATGGTCGTCCATACACGTCTCGCTACATCGGCTCTCTAGTAGCAGATTTCCACCGCAACTTGCTAAAAGGTGGAATCTACCTATACCCAAGCACGCAAAGCCACCCGCAAGGTAAACTGCGTCTGCTTTACGAGTGCAACCCAATGGCATTCCTAATCGAGCAAGCAGGTGGTATCGCTTCTGACGGCGTGAATCGCATCATGGACATCAAGCCAACAGAATTACACCAACGTGTGCCGTTCTTTGTCGGTTCAAAAAACATGGTACGTAAGGTCGAAGAATTCCTTGAGAAGAATCGCGACGAATAGACCTTTGTCCAACGCGGCAGGTGTTTACCTGCCGTGTTTTTGTCGCTAAAGTGAGTTGCGAATAAATCGTAATAAGATGAGGTTCCCTCATCCTCAATGAAAAGGAAGTTTCAAATGAGCCTAAACCATGTACCAGCAGGTAAATCTCTGCCTGAAGATATCTATGTCGTTATCGAAATTCCTGCAAACGCAGACCCAATTAAATACGAAGTAGATAAAGACTCTGGTGCTGTATTTGTTGACCGTTTTATGTCTGCACCAATGTTCTACCCATGTAACTACGGTTACGTGAACAACACACTGTCTCTAGATGGTGACCCTGTAGACGTACTTGTTCCGACTCCATACCCATTGATGCCAGGTTCAGTGATTCGTTGCCGCCCTGTTGGTGTGCTTAAAATGACTGATGAATCTGGTGAAGATGCTAAAGTTGTCGCGGTTCCTCACTCTAAAATCTCTAAAGAGTACGAGCACATTCAAGACGTCGGTGACATCCCAGAGCTACTGAAAGCGCAAATTACGCATTTCTTTGAGCGTTACAAAGAACTGGAATCCGGTAAATGGGTGAAGGTTGATGGCTGGGCAGACGTGGAAGCCGCAAAAGCTGAAATCCTGGAATCTTACGATCGCGCACAAAACAAATAAATGCGACCAGAATGAAAAAAGAGCTGCAAATACGCAGCTCTTTTTTATGCCTGAACGTCACATAAGCTTCAGTCGATTTGTACACCAACATAGTATGCGACTAACGTCGTAGCCATGATAAGACTCAGCAGTGACACTCGGCCGACCTATACTCTTTGGCACCAATCCCCGGATGCAATCTCTTCCGTCAGCTGCTCGGTATCTTGATAAATGTAAATCCAAGCCTGACCAAACGGCGTGCTAATGCTCTCACGTCGGTACTCTACCGGAACATCTTCCAGTTTATCCAGCGCCGTTAGCGTATCGTCATCAATCAGATAGACTTCACCTTGTATGGTTTGGTGACCTTGAGACACCCCAGGGTATGGACCTAAATCATACAAGGTATATTGAGCATCACTTTCATGCAGCCCCAGGAATTGCCCCGAGCTCAAGTAGTGATGGTTGTACTCTCCTTTGCGTAACGTTCCGTATACAAAGACTAAATGCTGCATAACCACTCCTTAGTTATGAGTTACGCTTTAATCAAACTCGAATTGATAGAGTAGATCAACTGCACTGTCTACACCAGAAACCGCTTCTAAATACAGATCCTGCATTAATCGGTAACGAACAGTAAATTCACCTAGAGAGTTAAAGATACCGACTCCATATTTCACCTGAAGACCCGGGAATATATAACCACTCACCGTCACCTGTGAGTCATCACCCGATCCCGCAGTATCAAGTTGCAAGTCTTGAACGCCAAAGGCTTCACCTATCTGCCCAACAACACGACCACTTTTCGCCAGACTCAAGCCAATCAAGGTAGTGGTCATGGCATTACCACCAGATTCTGCATCGATGTCTTGACCTCGTAATAGGTAGGACAGCGCGTTTGCCTGAGGCATAGCTGGATCTGAGAAGATCTCCAAACTTGGGTCAGATGCAGGGCCAGTAACACGAACACCTGCGGTCACATCATCTTGCGTGTTATCAGGATTACGGATGGCAGAAATCGACAGATAAGGCTCATCCGCTGGGCCATTCATCATGATTTTACCTTCATCAATCACCAAATCTTGGCCAAATGAGCGGTAGGAACCATCGACAATGTTAACTTCACCAACAATAAATGGACCTTTGTCTTTTTGGGTGACATTGAGGTTACCCCTCAGACCACCTTTCAGACCAAATGCCGACAGCTGAAAATCGTCGCCAATCTTAATATTAATATCGGTCTCGACATTAAACGGTACTGCCACAGTGTCATCAACTGGCTGTAAGTTTTCATCCAAAATGACTACGTCACTCGAAACGCCAACCGCGCTTGGTGGTAACTCTTCAACGACAATACGTCCCCAAGGCAGATTAATATTACCTTGTACTTTGGCTAAATTTGGCGTCACCTCAAGCGTCATATCTGGCTCAACTTTGATTTTCACCATCGGAGGCATATCTACTTTCAGCTCTTTAGCGAACACTCGAGCTTTGGTATGCCAGTCCTGTAGGTCTTGCCAGTCCGCATCACCGGTAATTTCCAATTTGCCATCTGGGGTGTTGATGCCAGCGTTGAGGTCAGCTTGATGGCCTTTAAAGTTGATTTCTACCTGACCTGAGTCGATATCAATTGGCGTCACTTCACCGTTCAGTTTAATTTGGTCAATCAGGAACTGGCCGTTCACCCTAGGGTGCATGACATCACCAGATAACGCCAAATCGGTATTCATATTGGCTTTAAACAAGCTGTATTCGCCAATCAATGGCGCTAAGAAATCCAGATGGAGTGTCGAAAGTGACACGTTACCCGCGATCTCAGGAGACTCAGCAGAGACATTAATCAGTGACACATTACCGGAGAGATCACCGTTATCCGCCACATCGACGAGCCACTGAGCATCGAGCTTGTCTTTTGCTAACGCAGCTTTAAAGCTAACACTTTCCCAACCAACCGTAATTGGTTGTTCCAGCGCTTGTTCCACCTGGCCTTGTGGCATATCGACATTCAACGTCACTTCAGGCTTCATGTTTGGAGCCCATTTAGCAAAGGCTTGTGCGTTCACTTCACCTTGCAGTTTCGTTTCTGCCGGCAATAGTGTCTTGATTTGGCTAAAGTCAAAGTTATTCACCGCTAACTTCGCCTCACCACTTTTGCCTACACTAATGTTTTCAGATAAACACACACTTGAATCAGCTTGTAACCAACAGTGCGCCTGAACATCCGCGATCTGCTTGTCGATATTGACCTTCACCGCCGTCGACTTTTCCAGAGCCCAAGGCCCTTGAATGGTATCAAGCGACAAACGAGTTAGCGCACCGTCCCAGATCATTTCAGGCTTCTGAGTAAATGCGCCCTGAATCTCCAGGCTGGTTGAGACGATATCCGAAGCCACATCTAAGGTTAGTTGATGCTGCTTTTCATCACCTGAGACATCGAGGTCAGCGCTATCAATCTTGATGCCGTCATAGTTAATGTTATTTGCTACTAAGCTCACGTTAGCTTTTGGTACGGGTAACGGTGAAACATCCCCTTTCAGCGTGACCGTTTCTACTTTGGCTAACTGCTGCCAGTTCGCTTTATTGACGGCAAGATCCAGGTTGATGTTCGGCTCTTTTAAGCTGCCTCGTACCGCAATTTTACCGTTCATATTGCCGCTAAGATCAGGCACACTTTTCGCAAAATCAGGGAAGTTAACCTCAACGTCCATCAAGATTTGTTTATCGATCTTACCCTTGGCACTCAACTGGTTAGGACCATGAGCCAATACTAAACCTTGAGTTGTAAGCTGGATATCTTCGGCTTTGCCATTTTTATCAGAGGCTTCTAACTGCCCCTTCACTTTTAGTGGGTAACCACGTAAAACACCATCAATATCAAGGGTAGGAAGACTAACCTGCCAGCCGCCTTGCTCCGTCAGCGACCCAGAGGTTGATAAGCTACCGCTGATGTCCCCTTCCGCTTCCTGCCACTGAAGATCCGGCTGGATGTGTTGCAAATTGAGATCGGCTTGCCAGTTGATTGGTGCCGCCCAGTTAGCCATAACCTTGCCCGACAGTTCGCCGCCTAAGGTTTTCACCACAAGACTTTCCAGATCAATTTGCTCTAGGGTGCCCTTTCCGTTTAGCGCCACATCTACCGCAGGAATATCCTTACCAGATGCTTTAGTTTCCAGCGCCACCTCGTAGCCCTCTAACGAACCTTTAGCGGTAAGACTCGGTACAGCAACCTGATAGTCACTTTCTCCCAACAAAGGCCACTGAGCTTCGACATTGTTGAGGGTTACATCAAACGGTAACTGCACTTTCAGTGGCTGAATTTTGGCTTGGATTTCGGCTTTAGTCAGTTCAGACAGTGTTGCCTGCAGCGATAAATCGCCTGCTGAGCCAGATGCTGACAGCGACAACTTCTGTCCTTTCGCTTCGGCATGTTTCACTAGCGCATCCAGTTGGGCACTAAGAGGGTAGTCTGCAGAAAGTGTCACTTGCGTACTCAGCGTAGCCTCAACTTCAGGCATGTCGAGCTCAAGTGTTTGCAAATCAACACGATCACGGCCCGCCTTCGCCACCAAACCGAGATGATGAACAATAACCGGCGTTTCACCAGCTAACTTGAAGTGATGAATATCGAGACGTCGGACATCGACGGTCAACGGAATCCAGACTTCAGGTAAAACAATATCTTGCGGCTCTGCATCGGCTGTTTTTACTATTTCCGAATCCGTTGCGTTAGTTGCATCGGTCTGGGAATCAGCGACTTCAGTATCAGTGCCAGCGACTGGAGCACTCTGGGACTCATCCCCCTCGCTTTCACCCCCTTCGGCTGTAGCTTTCTCGACTTCTGCAACGTCAGTTTCAGTAGGTGCTTGTTCGGTGTCCGTTGGTGCCAATGCAACATTGATCTCATTTAATGCTGTTGGCGCAATGACTAAGCGGTCGCCTTGCATCGATAACGCGGTTGTGAAATCCTGCCAGTCAACTTGATTACCCAAAACATTCAGGTTGATATCATTGAAGCTAACTTTGTTGACGAAAATTGGCACTGGCGTACTGATTGAACGCAGCGGAGGCGTCTCTTCTTCTGGCTCGTCACTCGCAGGTGGCAGTTCCGGCATCTGGAAGTTTACGCCCTGCAATGAAAGCTCATCGACACACACTCTAGGATCGAAAAAGCAACGGAAGTTAACCGCTAAGGTCAGGCGTTCGACTTTCGCATCAACATTCAGTGTTTCATCAACAAAGCTGACGTTTTCCAATGCAAAACGTGGAAATAACGAGCCCTGGACGTTCTCCACTTTCAATTGTGGCACGGCTGTTTCTACCCCCCATATGGCGAGCTTTAATCCAGGGTGAGTAAAGAGAACTGTTGAGACTAAAATGATGATCAACAACAGAAGACCAATCAAACCTAGCGATAGCCATTTGGTCCACTTAAACATCTTTTGCATCATAGTTCAGGCCCCAATGAGAAATGGATACGAAATTCGTTCTTCTGTGGGTCATCCAATCCCCATGCAAAATCAAAGCTGACCGGACCAACCGGCGAAGCCCAGCGGATACCTACCCCGGCACCCGCTTTCCATACGGGGGTATCATCAAATGCATCACCAATATCGTAGAAAGTCGCCCCCCACCAGTTACCAGTAAGACGATATTGATACTCAAGCGTGCTACTCAGGATATATTTTGCCCCCGTTAACGCTCCACTTTCATCGACCGGCGAGATAGATTCATAACCATAACCACGGATGTTATTGTCACCACCAGCAAAGAAACGCAACGATGGAGGCAGCTTATCAAACTCGTCCATAAAGTTAGCGCCGCCTTCTAAGCGGAAAAGTCCACGATGGTTTTCACCAATCCCACGGATCCAAGAGGTTCGGCCCAAAAAGCGAAAGACTCGGGTCGCAGATAAAACGGCCGGGTCACCATACTCAAACGTGATGGTTTGCTTGTCGCCCCACATTGGCATGCTGCCGCCACGACTTCTTGTACGTGAGAACGTTGCGCCAGGAAGCAAGAACTGCACACCGTCTTCCTGTAGACCCTGAGAGAAGTTTTCGTACAAGTGACGTATATACAAAGTCTTACGCCAGCCACCATCAACGATCCAGTGGCGTTCTACCGCTAAATTCGTTTCTAAACTTTCGGTATCACGGTTGTCCAAATGCTTTAAGCCAAACTGGAGCTGGTAGTATTCATGCAAAACGTCATCAAGCGGTATTTTGTAGCCTGCTGTGATGGTTTGTTCCGGTTGGGACAGGGAAAGTGCGGTATCTAGACTGTGGCCACGGGAACTGATCCAGGGCTTTTTCCATTTCAACGTGCCACGTACGCCAGTATCAGTGGAGTAACCAAGACCGGTTTCTATCTGGTTTTTGGCCGCCGGAGCAAGAGAAACCTTAACTGGTAACTCACGTCCTTCCTCCAGCATTGCCAGATCAGGCTCAACAAATACAGACGAAAACCAGTCAGTATTAGACAAGTTCTGGTTGTACTCACCAACACTCGAAACTAAGTACGGTTCGCCCTCCTCAAAAGGACTTAACGAAGCGACGCGCTCATCCCAAATCTGGCTGCCGGTGATATTGATGGAACCAAAGTGATAGCGGATACCACTGTCATAATGCAAACGAATGTTCGCTTCATTGAATGCAGGTACCACCTCCAAACGACTGAGTAGATAATCCCCTTTGAAGTAACCACGCTGCAACGCTAAATTACGTATTCCTGACTTGAGGCTATCGTATTCGCTTTGATTCAGTACCCGGCCAACTTTTAAAGGAGACGCCGCGAGAAGCGCTTCAAATGCTTCATCGTCTTGCGCTTCACCAGTGATCACGACATCCATAACTTTGATCTTGACTGGTAAGCCTTTTGCAATATCGATGATCAGTTCATCATTATTTTCAGTAACAGAATATGAGATATCTGCGTGATAATACCCAAGCGCGTTGAGTGCTTCAGTGATGCTTTCATCTAATCGCGCTTGAAAACGCAACGAAGTCGAGTAATCTTCTTCAGGAATCGAAGTCAGATAAGCGTTGACATTTTCTTCTAACGCGCCGTCTATACCTTGTAGCTTAATAGATACTTTGGCAGAGGCGTTATGGGAAAAGGCAAACAAGCCAACAACAATGATCGGGAGAGCTTTTTTTATCATGCGTTTTAGATGCGTGAGATTCGTGAGATTAAAGAAACTTGTGTCATAATAGCGCCAATTAAAGGCTAAGTCTGTAATATTCATAACTTTACCGCAGCCTTTGTAAATCCGTATTCACATAAAGACGAACTGGGAAAAGTTCGCAAATTTAAGACAAATTTAAAGGACAGATAGCATGCTCAACAAACAGACACTAATCAGTATAGAAGATGCTCTACCAGGTCGAGAGCAGCCAATGCAAATTGAAGATACGCATTTTGTTAATCAATCCAGTTTAACGGCACCATTGCAGTCTAACCAACAGCAAATTCTATTAGGTATGGGTTGTTTTTGGGGAGCGGAGCGCCTGTTCTGGCAACTGGATGGCGTCATCTCAACATCAGTAGGTTACGCTGGTGGGTACACGAAAAACCCGACTTATGAAGAAGTATGTACAGGACAAACCGGCCATGCTGAAGTCGTTAGAGTGGTATTTGATGAGCAAGTTATCTCTCTGGAGCAACTTCTGGCTGCATTTTGGGAAAAGCACGATCCTACTCAAGGGATGCGTCAGGGGAACGACCTCGGCACGCAATATCGTTCCGCTATTTATACTTTTTCGCAAGAACAACAAGACATTGCAGAGCATTCAAAGCATCAGTACCAGCAAGCACTGCAAGAAGAACAAAGAGCTTCTATCACCACAGAAATCCAACCGGCAGGGACGTACTACTTTGCTGAAACATACCACCAGCAATATCTGGCGAAGAACCCTGAAGGCTACTGCGGCCTTGGTGGTACAGGTGTGTGCTTTCCACCAAGTTTACAAAGCTGATTGAGAAACAACTTAAAATCAACAGCTATTAACGAAAAAGAGCGACCTTAGTCGCTCTTATCATAACTTTGCTTTTAACCTGCTCATCGTAGTTTCAACGATGCGATCTCCTGGTTCACTTCTTTGAACACAGAGAGTCTTTTCTGATCTTTCACGTCTGGTAGAAGAACCTTGCCATTATCAAAATCAAAGTTCCCGACGCCTGCGATGAAAAACTGACCTTTAAATAGCGTCTTAACAAAACGAGCCACCTGGAGTGGTCGGTATACCGCGAATTCACGTAGCATAATTCACCTCAATTCCTTTGAGAAAGTACAGATTGTCTATCCTTAACAATCTTGTAGCGCAATTTGCGAACGACTTCATTCTAGCAAATCCTAAAAACAACGCAATATTACATCACCTCAAACGTTAAATAAATGTTAACAAGCTCGCTGTAATTTTACTTGTTCTACTTATATACTGGCGACATCCAGATGGTTCCTATAAACCAAGCTCGTCTGATTGTATCCATCATCCAGAGGTGACTTGGTTATAAAGCTCTCACATATATGGAATATAACAATATGAAAATTAAGACTCTCCTACCACTTCTGCTGGCTATGACGCCAAGCCTTTCATTCGCAAATAATTTAACCATCGGCGAAAATGTTCCAGACGTTCGAGTTGGTGCTTATGGTGAAATTGTCATGCAGGGCGAAGGCGTTGCGTATCAACCATGGGCTGCGCAAAACATGCTGGGCAAAGTACGCGTTATTCAGGCGATAGCCGGACGCAGCAGTGCGAAAGAGATGAACGCCCCGCTAATGTCTGCCATTACTGCCGCGAAGTTTCCTCAAGAAAGTTACCAAACCACAACCATCATCAATCAGGATGATGCGATTTGGGGTACTAGCTCCTTCGTCAAGTCTTCAGCACAAGACAGCAAGAAGGAATTTCCTTGGTCATCAATGGTATTGGATGAAAATGGCTTAGTCGCAAAAGCTTGGGGATTAGAGCAAGAGAGTTCAGCGATCATCGTTCAGGATAAGCAAGGAAAAGTGCTTTTCAGCAAAGAAGGACCTTTAGAACAAAACGAGATCACGCAAGTGATTGAGTTAATCAAACAAAACATCTAACCCATATCAATAGGCTCCTTGTTTCGGCAAGGACAAGGAGTCCGTTCCTCAGCATTGTCTGAATTTTCCCTTAACTGACAAAAGAGTGAACTTTTACCAAAAATGAGTGTTATATTATAACACTCAATTGGGTCTCAGGCGCTATGATGGTTCTCTCCAGGCAAACAACAATTCAACATTGCTATCGTACTGTTGTACTTTTCAGTACGGCTTTGCTGATCGTATGGAATTTTGCCAGCCTATTTCATCAAATGGATGTAACGCCTGAGCATCACACGCACCATCACTGTCAAATGTTTGCCGGGACTCACCATGGTCTGGCAAAAGCTCAACCCACCATACCAGCCCAGACTTACACTCGGCTCAAGTTTCATGATGTAGTTGAAAACTCACTCCACCTAGAAGAAATACGCAGTTCTGCCCGCGCACCGCCTAATTTTGCTCAAGTTTCATTAACCCAAACCATTTAGTGTTATTAACTCGCACATTCGCGATTTTTAATAATGTATTAAAAGACTTAGTATCAATTGGGATGCATAATCATTCAAATTGATAGACGCAAAATTAGGAAAATAAAATGCCATCTAAACACACTTTGGCTCTTGTTATCGGCTTGTCTCTGTCTACTACAGCAATGGCAGAAGAATATCGCCAACACGATGCGCACGAGCATGGCCATGTAGAGTTTAACATCGCACAAGACGGCAAAGATTTGTTAGTTGAAATCACCGCTCCGGGTGCCGATGTGGTTGGTTTCGAACACGCTCCAGAGAACGCAGAGCAAGAGCAGCAATTAAAACAAGCGGTCGCAAAGCTGGAAGACACCAGCAGCCTTTTTACTATCAATTCACAAGCGGAATGTGACATCGCAGATGTACATGTAGAGCATACCCTTGGTGGCGCGCATGACGAACATGAAGGTCATGACCATGATGAACATCATGATGAACATAAAGACCATGATCACAGTGACCATGACGAACATGAACACCACGATGATCATGCAGATCATGCGAACCACGATGACCATGATGATCACGAAGGTCACGACCATGATGCGCACAGCAGCCATGGTGAGTTCTCAGCACAGTACCGCTTCAACTGTGAAAAGGTCAGCGAGCTGAGCACAATCAAAACGGCTTGGTTCAATCAATTCCCAAATACAGAATCAGTCAGCGTTAACCTGTTCACGGATACCACGCAATCAGCGACCAGTTTGAACAAAGACAACGCCGAAATCGTAATCAAATAAACCACATAGCGTGTAAGTACCCACTTACACGCTATTACTTTGGTAACTTTCTATGACTGATTCAATATCAAGCGTTGTTGAACTCAATAACGCCCAGTTTATTTGGCCGAGTTCAGACATCGCTACCATCGATATACCTCACTTACGCATCACGCCCGGTGAACATGTATTCATCAAAGGACCGAGCGGGTGTGGTAAGTCGACGCTTCTCGCGCTGCTAACCGGCATTAATACATTGAGTGCGGGTTCTCTATCGGTACTCGACACCGACTTATCGACTCTGTCTGCCAGCCAAAGAGACAAATTTCGAGCAGACCATATTGGCTATATTTTCCAGCAATTCAATCTGTTGCCCTACCTAAACGTAATCGAAAATGTCTTGCTGCCATGCCAATTTAGCAAAGTCAGACGTAATCGTATTGCAGCGAATGCCAACAATCAGGCGTTAGCTGAACAGGCTTCGGCATTATTAGAAAGGCTGCATTTGCCACAAAGCCTGCATTCGCGTCCGGTATCCGAATTGAGTATCGGCCAGCAGCAGCGTGTTGCAGCAGCCAGAGCTCTGATGGGGCATCCCGCGTTAGTCATTGCTGACGAACCAACCTCCGCTTTGGATCATGACAATAGAATGGCTTTTATTGAGCTGCTCATGGAGCAAGCCAATCAAGTCAACGCGACCTTGGTATTTGTCAGCCATGATCCAACTCTGGAGCCTCTATTCAACCGGACCATTAACCTTCCTGATATTAACCAATGTAGTAGCGCTGGAGGTTTGTCATGACAGCGGTAGTGACACTCGCCTGGAAGAGCCTGATGAACCGTAAGGCGACGGCATTGCTCACCGTGATGACCGTTGCAATTTCTGTGGTTTTGCTACTTGGCGTTGAGCGAATTCGAACACAGGCCAAAGACAGTTTTGCCAATACGATTTCTGGTACCGACCTAATTATTGGTGGCCGTTCAGGTCAGGTAAACCTATTACTTTATTCAGTATTTCGAATTGGTAATGCCACCAACAATATCGACTGGAAGAGCTACCAAGAGTTCAGTCAGCACCGCTCCGTTGATTGGGCTATCCCAATTTCGCTGGGTGACTCCCACAAAGGCTTTCGTGTCATGGGCACCAACCACAGCTACTTCGAGCATTTCAAGTATGGAAGTAAGCAACCACTTACTTTCGAAAAAGGTCGAGAGTTCAATGGATTATTTGAAACCGTTATTGGGGCAGATGTTGCGAAAGCACTGGGTTACCAAATAGGTAGCGAGATCATCATAGCTCATGGCATCAGTGATGTGGGCTTTAGCCGCCATGACAATCTGCCTTTCAAAGTCGTGGGCATTTTAGCCCCAACGGGGACACCAGTAGATAAAACCGTTCACGTATCTTTAGAAGCGATCGAAGCCATTCACGTAGGTTGGGAAAGTGGTGCGAATCTAGGGGCAGCGCCAAAAGCCGAAGTTTTAAAAACCGTCGACTTTCAACCAAAGCAGATCACGGCGATGCTCGTCGGTTTAAAATCACGCATCCAAACGTTCGCCTTGCAACGACAAATCAATACCTACCCGCAAGAGCCGCTCAGTGCCATCATGCCGGGCGTTGCACTGCATGAATTGTGGGGAATGATGTCCGTCGCAGAGCAAGCGTTGATGGCTGTATCCGGTTTTGTCGTCGTAGCCGGGTTACTTGGCATGCTAAGCAGCCTACTGACAAGCTTGCAGGAGAGACGCCGGGAAATGGCTATTCTGCGTGCCATGGGCGCAAGACCACGCCATGTGTTTTCACTATTGATAAGCGAAGCCAGTTTACTGACCGCTGCGGGTATTATCTCTGGAGTTGCGGGGCTTTATTCCATTCTGGCTCTATTGCAACCGATCATGCAGCAACATTATGGTATACATCTGACACTAAGCTTTCTTTCTTCATATGAATGGATGCTACTCGGTTTTGTCCAGTGCGCTGGTATTATGATTGGTTTCATCCCAGCACTACGCGCTTATCGACAATCTCTGAGTGATGGAATGACAATAAGGATATAAACAAATGTGGAAAAAAATACTCGCTAGCTGCTTGCTGGTGATTTCTTTTACGGCCCCGGTAATGGCGAGTGAAGATCCATTGAAGATCGACTGGCTTGATCTGGTTCCAGAATCAGAACGGAAACTGTTTGATAGTGTCGGCATGCCTTCGGCGTCAGAGCATAGTGGTGGCGCAGCACAACAATCTAAGATTGGCAGTGTGAGAACGGAGCTGAATGGCAGTCTGGTAAAAATACCAGGATTTGTCATTCCGCTAGAAGGTGACGCCAACACAGTGACTGAGTTTCTGTTGGTACCCTACTTCGGGGCATGTATTCACGTTCCACCGCCACCACCAAATCAAATCATTTACGTGAAGTTCCCAGAGGGAGCGCCAGTTCAGGAGCTTTGGGATGTGGTTTACGTGGTCGGAACGCTTAAAACCGAAGTCATTAGCCATGAGCTAGCTCAAACAGCGTATTTGATCGAAGGGACAAAAATAGAAAGTTACGACGATATGTAATATCGCGTATTTTCAGGTAAACCCATGGCGTCGCTTAGGCGCCATTTTCATATGTGAAGAGGTACCAGTCTGGATAAATAAGTAGTCAGGCTCTGCGTTGGAAAAATCGCTTAGGTCAAAGTACAACTTGCGGTAACTGGTTATTCTAATGACAAAACATATAACGCAGCTATCAGTGATCTCCACCCGAATGAACAAGCAAATGCTTATTTAGATTGGTGTTACATAATATAGCGAGACAGGTACGCTAGAACGCCCACATAGAGAATCAAAAGAAACGCTATCGACAGGTGCTTTTTCAGTTTGCTTGCTTCCGAGAACTTCATTGCCCCTCCAAAATAACGATAACAATTTTAACAATTTGTTATCATCTTGGATAGCCTTAATTTGATCAAATTTTGATAGTCACTTTCTGGTCGTTAAGCGGATTAAGATGTAAATTGAGGCAAGCGTGACTCGTCGCTACCTGAGTAGGAACATAAATGGCAGAATCAGCAAAGCAACCTAGCGTAATGGTACAACAGCCCAACTCCCAACAACGTCCTAAAAACGACACAAAAAGCAGCTATATCAAAGACAGTGCCAGTCGAATTCAAAACATTGCACAAAGTTATGGGCTCGATGCCTTGCTTCAAGCCGATACTCCAAAGCAATCGACCTTTGAGAGAGCTCAGCTACGCGAGCAACGACGTCAGGAGCAACGGCAACAGAACCTTGAACAGGTATTAAAATTAGCCCACAGCGCCTGCCGAGACGAAACTGCGGGCGAGCCGGAACAGGATTGGTTGTATCGCTTTTTCGATATGGCTCAGGATATTCACAACAGTTCGATGCAAAAGCTATGGGCTCAGGTACTCAAGCGTGAAGTCACGAACCCCGGCTCAACATCGATGAAGGCGCTTAAAGCCCTCAAAGATATGTCACCTAAAGAAGCACAAACACTACAAAGAGCGGCCTCTTTGGCTTGCAGCTTTGGTGGTGATGGCAGCCGTAAGTTGTTGATTGGTTATAAAGCTCAGAACGGTATTTTCAGCTTTGGCAAGCGAGATACCACCAGCAATCTGAACATGGGGACGTTCCAGCTCCCCTACTCCAGTTTATTGATGTTAATTGAGTTGGGACTGCTGCACAGTGCCGAGCTCGAGTCTGGAGAAATCAGTGTTGAAACACCCTTAATTCTCACTTACCAAGGTAAAAACCTATCACTCCACGCCAACACCAAAGGAGTAAGATTGCTTTATTATCGATTTACCTTAACGGGCAACGAGCTGTGTAAGCTGCTTGGCAACAAGCCTAACACAGAGTACTACGACCAATTAATAGCACTTATAAATCATAAGTTTACTGTGAATATAGAATCACACAGTCGCGTAGACCACACCGTTTAGTTATACTTTAAGAGCTTTTGGTCACCTATGTTCCAAAAGCTCTTTAAACACTTTCACGACTTTTTAGTCACCCATGATCTAAATGCTTATTTAGCGGATCACACCACGCTGTTTTAAGTCATTGATACACAGTTCTACCAACTCATCGACACTCTTTTCTCCCGCTGGTAGATCTATTTCTGGGTTTTTAGGTGCTTGATATTCCGAATCAATACCCGTGAAGTTTGGGATTTCCCCAGCGCGAGCTTTACGGTACAACCCTTTAGGATCACGTCCTTCACACACCTCCAAAGAAGCATTGACAAACACTTCGATAAACTCACCTTCCGGTAATAGATCGCGTACCAGTTGGCGCTCAGCTCGATGAGGAGAAATAAAGGCAGACAGCACAATCAAACCTGCGTCGGCCATCAACTTAGCCAACTCCCCGATACGGCGAATATTCTCGCGACGATCCTGCTCAGAAAAGCCTAAATCACTGCACAACCCGTGACGAACATTATCACCATCAAGTAAATAGGTATGGTAACCAAGCTCAGCAAGACGATTTTCCAATGCGCCCGCTACGGTTGATTTACCCGCACCAGATAAGCCCGTAAACCAGAGTACTGCTGGTTTTTGTTGCTTTAAGTCAGCTCGAAACTTTTTATCAACCGAGTGCTGATGCCAAACAATGTTTTCATCTTTTACCGTGGTGTCGGCTGTCATAACGTATCCTTGTAAATATCGGAATTAAAACGGAAAGAAGACCGGAATCAGTGTCAGTACTAATACGGAATACACAATAGAAATCGGCACACCAATTCGCACATAATCGGTCAATTTGTAATTACCTACGCTGTAAACCAACAAGTTAGTTTGATAACCGTAGGGAGAAATAAAGCTCGCACTTGCGCCAAACAGTACCGCCATAATAAATGGCATTGGATCGACGCCATATCCTATCGCCATACTGTAGCCGATAGGAAAAGAGAGCGCTGCAGCTGCGTTATTGGTGACTAATTCAGTTAACACCAGCGTCATGATATACGTCGCCACCAGCGCGCCGAAAACGCCCCAGCCATTAAAGGCCTGGATAAACATCTCACCCATCCTGACGGATAACCCCGAGGAGATCATTAGTTGAGCTATGGAAAGCGCAGAGCCAACAATCACAGCAATGTCGATCGGAAAACGTCGGCGAAGTTCAGAAACTTGCACAATGCCAAATGCCAGCAGGGATAAAATGTAAACCGCCAGCCCTTTTATGATTGGCACCAGATCCAGTAACGCACAGCCAATGACTGCCGCGAAACCAAGCAATACAATAGAAGATTTGTTTGCGTCCAGACGTGCGCTCGAGTCCAAATCATGAACCAATACGAACTCTTTACGATGCGCACGACGCTCAGATTCAAATCGCTTACCCGGAACCAACACTAAGGTGTCACCCGGGGCGAGTTTAATACTGCCCAACCCGCCTTCTAGTCGCTCATGGCCACGGCGGATAGCGACAACAACCGCATCAAAACGGTCACGAAATCGGCTCTCTTTCAGCGTTTTATGACAAAAAGTAGCCGAAGAACTGACGACAACTTCTCGGAAGTTTTGTCCATTCAAGTGCTGATGACCAAACAGCGTCAGGCCAGGGATTTCCTGCAACGTCGCGACACTTTCGACATCGCCACAAAACAGTAAGCGGTCTTTTGCATTAAGCACAAACTCAGGCCCGACTGACGAGACAGTAACGCCATCGCGTATGACTTCTGCCAAAAACAGTTTACGTAACGCTCGTAAATTATTTTCGCTAACCGTGCGCCCAACCAATGGCGAGCCCAGCTCAACGCGTGATTCAAGGAAATAAGGCAGATCTTCCTGAGTTTGATCATCATAATTCGGCAGCAGGTAGCTCAGTGGAATCAAGATCAGTAAGCCACCAGCCAGAACTGCTAAACCAATCAGCGTCGGGGTAAAGAACCCTAAGCTAGGTAAGCCTGCATCTTCCACGAAGCTATTGATGATGAGATTGGTCGACGTACCGATCAAGGTCAATGTGCCGCCCAAAATAGCCGCGTATGAAAGTGGGATTAATAGCTTTGACGGCGCATGCTGCTGGTTTCGTTTGATAGCGCCAATCAGAGATACGACAACAGCCGTATTATTGGTAAACGATGATAGCAACGCCGTAGAGAGTCCCAACTTAGCGATAACACTACCTAATTGTCCTTCTGAGATACTGCGACTGACCCAGCTGATAAGAAGCGTTTTTTCTAAGGCACACGACGCAAGTATTAGTAACACTAAGGTTAGTAATGACGAGTTGGTAAAGTTAGAGGCAATGGATGTCAAATCCATCATACCAGCTAGAAACGAAATAAAGGCTGCACCAGCAAAAACATAACTAGGCTTAATTTTCGTGACAAGCAAACAAGTGATAATGCCAAGCAAAATCGCTAATACAAATCCTTGTTCCCACATAGCCTTTCCTTACCAAATAGCCCGAACAGGGCGAAAACAGCGACTGCACATCAAATGTTGCAGAGCGAGAAAATAAGTAACCAGAGCAAAGCAAGCGAAAAAGAAAGCCAGAATGACTCACACTTCATCGTGCATTCTGGTTTCTGGGGGAAAGAGCCTGACTGCATTTCGCAACTCAGTCGGGCTAAAAACCTGAGCAGAAAAGAGGCAACATTGGCTCCTTCACTGCTCAGGAACAGCAATTACTTTTTAAGTAATTGGCTTAGGTCTTTAGCTTCCCAATGCGGGAAGTGTTTGCGAACCAGTGCATTAAGCTCCAGTTCAAATGCAGAGATGTCAGTCAGATCACGCTCTACCAATGCCAGGCTTTCTTTCACCATACCGGCACCAACAGTAACGTTAGTCAGACGGTCGATAATGATGAAACCACCCGTGTCTGCACAATCTTGGTAATTATCAAGTGCAACAGACTCGTTCAATGACCACTCACACAAACCAATACCATTCAGTGGCAACTCAGCCGCACTATGGCTAGAAAGGTTGTTGATGTCGTATTGATGGCGAATAGTCTCAACGTGACCAACAGTTTTCTTGCCCGCGATCTTAATATCGTAATCACGACCTGGTTGAAGTGGCTGTTCAGTCATCCACACAACGTCTGCAAGAAGATGGTTTGTGGTTTCTACCTGAGCATTTTCTAAAACAATCAAATCACCACGGCTAATATCGATTTCGTCGTTCAAAGTCAGCGTTACTGCAAGACCTGCGCGTGCTTCTTCGATATCGCCATCGAAAGTTACGATTCGTGCAACTGTCGACGTTTTGCCTGATGGAAGCGCTTTGATCTTGTCTCCCACTTTCACTGAACCTGAAGAAATCGTGCCAGCGAAACCACGGAAATCTAGGTTAGGACGGTTAACGTACTGAACCGGGAAACGGAATTCACCGCTGCCTTTCTCGTGGTCAATATCAACGTTTTCCAGTAGCTCAAGCAGTGACGGACCTTCAAACCAATCCAGGTTTTCACCTTTGTCGACCACGTTATCGCCTTCAAGTGCTGAAATCGGAATAATTTGAATATCAATATCACCGGTCAGCTTTTCAGAGAACTCAAGGTACTCATCACGAATCTCTTCAAAACGTGCTTGCGAGTAGTCAACCAAGTCCATTTTGTTGATTGCAACAACGAAATGCTTCAAGCCCAATAGGTTTGAAATGAATGAGTGACGACGAGTCTGATCAAGAATGCCTTTACGTGCATCAACCAGAATCACGGCTAAATCACACGTCGAAGCGCCTGTTGCCATGTTTCGAGTGTATTGCTCATGCCCTGGAGTATCAGCAATGATGAACTTACGCTTCTGTGTAGAGAAGTAACGGTAAGCTACATCGATAGTGATACCCTGCTCGCGCTCTGCCTGCAGACCATCAACAAGTAGGGCTAAATCAGGCTTCTCACCTGTTGTACCTACGCGTTGGCTGTCTGAGTGCACTGCCGCTAGTTGATCTTCATAAATTTGTTTTGAGTCATGGAGTAAGCGACCAATAAGGGTACTCTTACCGTCATCAACAGAACCACAAGTCAGAAATCGAAGTAAAGACTTGTACTGGTGTTGTGTTAAATAGCCTTCGATACCAAGCTCGGCTAATTGAGCTTCAACTGCACTGTTCATTATCTTTCCTTAGATCCTTTAGAAGTAACCTTGACGTTTTTTAAGTTCCATCGATCCTGATTGATCATGGTCGATCGCTCGCCCTTGACGCTCACTCGATGTCGCCACCAGCATCTCTTCAATGATGCCCGTCAGCGTATTGGCTTCGGATTCGATCGCGCCGGTTAACGGGTAGCAACCTAAAGTACGGAAACGAACACTCTTCTCTTCTACTACTTCACCTGGCTGAATTTCCATGCGGTCATCATCAACCATGATCAACATGCCATCGCGCTCGACAACCGGACGCTTGTCAGCAAGGTAAAGCGGTACGATCTCAATATTTTCTAGATAGATGTATTGCCAAATATCCAGTTCTGTCCAGTTTGATAGAGGGAACACACGAATGCTCTCGCCTTTGTTCACCTGACCGTTGTAGGTTTTCCAAAGCTCTGGACGTTGGTTTTTTGGATCCCACGTATGGTTCTTATCGCGGAATGAATACACACGCTCTTTCGCACGTGATTTTTCTTCATCACGACGCGCACCACCGAAAGCCGCATCAAAACCGTATTTGTTTAGTGCTTGCTTAAGACCTTGAGTCTTCATGATGTCAGTGTGCTTTGAAGAACCGTGAACAAATGGGCTACAACCCATCGCAAGACCTTCTGGGTTCTTGTGAACCAAAAGCTCAAAACCGTATTTTTCTGCAGTACGGTCACGGAACTCAATCATCTCGCGGAATTTCCAGTCCGTATCGACATGCAAAAGTGGGAACGGGATTTTGCCCGGGTAAAACGCTTTACGCGCTAGGTGCAACATCACTGATGAGTCTTTACCAATCGAATACATCATGACTGGGTTACCAAACTCAGCCGCAACTTCACGGATAATATGAATACTCTCCGCTTCGAGTTGTTTAAGGTGAGTTAAACGTTGTTGGTCCATGTTTTGTATTTCCTTTTAAGCTTGAAGGCGCATTACGTCTCTAATCTTTGGACTGAAATTATATGGAGTTGGCAATAGCACTTTTGTTGATTTCAGTACTAGACAAAAACCAGTCTAACTTTTGAGACAATCGCACCACTTCACCTACCACGATTAAAGAAGGAGATTGAGCGTCCTTCGATAAATCAGATAGTTGGGACAATTCTCCCGTAAATACTTTCTGTTCTATTTGCGTACCACGTTCGATAATAGCTATCGGTGTTGAGGCTGAGCGACCATGTTTAATAAGCTGACTCTGAATATAGTGTGATTTCATCAGCCCCATGTAGATCACTAAAGTCTGATTGCCGCGAGCCAGTGTCGACCAATCCATCTCATCACTTTCTTCTTTCAAGTGGCCAGTGACAAAAATGGCTGATTGAGCGTAATCACGGTGAGTCAGAGGAATCCCAGCATAAGCTGTTGCTCCAGCCGCCGCGGTAATGCCAGGCACAACCTGAAAGCGCACACCTGCATCAGCCAGAACTTCGAGCTCTTCACCACCACGACCAAACACAAATGGATCGCCACCTTTTACTCGTACAACTCGGTATCCTTGTTGAGCGAAATCTACCAGCAGTTGATTGGTTTTCTCTTGCGGTACGCTATGGTGTCCAGCGCGCTTGCCAACACAAACCAAGATAGTATCGCTTGGGATCAACGCCATGATCTCTTCAGAAACAAGGTAGTCATACAAAACTACATCGGCTTGCTGTAAGCAGTTCAGTGCTTTGACAGTCAAAAGTTCAGGGTCACCCGGACCCGCACCAACGAGTGCAACTTCACCAGGCTGCAGTGAGCGCTTTGCAAATCGCGTTGTCACTGCCGTTGGGTTATCAGAAACCAAACGAGGCTTTGATGTGGGAAAAGTGGTGACTGTATCTTTCGCTGCCATGTGTTTGCTCATCGTCCATAGATTTTGGTATGCGTGCATTATGGCGGGGCGTTTATATTACCTGAAATTCTAAAATTTCATTTTTTATTCAAAAATCTGCTAAGAAGTTTTTGTTTGGTCTCATTCAAAAGCGTGAAAAAGCGGGCGTTTTATATGAAAAGGGTTCAGTAAAATGCGTTTGTTCACAATTTTCTGCACTTAAATCATCATGTTGCAAAGAATTTCGTTACATTTATCTTTTACCCCTTGAATTGGAGCACCTAATGAAATTGGCTGTTAATCCTATTTCCGTCGCGGTTTTGAGCGGAATGTTAACGCTTGCCGGACCAGCAATGGCTGACACGATCAAGCTACGCATCATCGAAACGACTGACATTCACACCAACGTAATGGACTACGACTACTACAAAGACCAGCCGTCTCAGCAAATTGGTCTAAGCCGAGCCGCTACTCTGGTTAAACAAGCTCAATCAGAATCCGTAAACAACGTGTTAGTGGATAATGGTGACCTCATTCAGGGCAGCCCTATGGGTGACTATATGGCGGCAAAAGGGATTGAAGATGGCGAAATTCACCCCGTCTACAAAGCCATGAACCAACTTCATTATGAGGTCGGCAATATCGGTAACCATGAATTCAACTACGGTTTGGACTTTTTGCAAAAAGCGCTCGCAGGTGCCAACTTCCCCTACATCAACGCCAACGTCTTTGATAAAGAAACCGGTGAGCACTTGTTCAAACCTTATCTAATCAAAACCTACACCATGAAAGACACAGATGGTGAAACGCACCAAATCAAGGTCGGGTACATCGGTTTTGTGCCGCCGCAGATCATGGTCTGGGATAAAAAGAACCTGGAAGGAAAAGTCTTCGCCAAAGACATTAAAGAAACCGCGCAGAAGCTTGTCCCTCAAATGAAAGCGGAAGGCGCAGACGTGATTGTGGCCATCCCCCACTCTGGCGTTTCGACAGATCCATATAAGCTAGGGGCAGAAAACTCGGTTTACTACTTAACCCAGGTTGAAGGGATTGATGCGATTGCTTTTGGTCACTCTCATGCAGTCTTCCCAGGAAAAGGGTTTGAAAACCTGCAAGGTGTAGACAATAAGAGTGGCACTATTAATGGTGTAACTGCGGTGATGCCAGGCCGCTGGGGAAGTCATGTCGGCGTCATGGACTTGGTCCTAAAACAAAAAGATGACAAATGGCACGTGGTTGACGGGCAATCTGAAGCACGTCCAATCTTTGATAAGGCCAACAAGGCATCTTTGGCAGAAGCTGACCCGGACATCGTAAAGGCATTAGAAGATGACCATAAAGGAACTCGCGAATTCGTTAATCAACCGATTGGTAAGGCTAATGACGTGATGTACAGCTTCCTGTCTTTGGTTCAGGACGACCCGACGATCCAAATCGTGAATTTAGCGCAAAAAGATTATGTTGAACGATTTATTCAGGGCGACCCGGATTTAGAAGGCATTCCTGTACTCAGTGCAGCTGCGCCATTTAAAGCCGGCGGCCGTAAAAACGATCCCAATAACTTTACGGAAGTGGAATCAGGTCAGCTGACTTTCCGTAACGCTGCCGATCTGTATTTATACCCAAATACGCTGGTCGCGCTAAAAGTGAAAGGCGAACAAGTTCAGGAATGGTTAGAGTGCAGCGCTGGTCAGTTTAATCAGATTGATGTTGCTAACACCCAACCTCAGTCTCTGATTGACTGGGATAATTTCCGTACCTACAACTTCGACGTGATTGACGGGGTTAATTATCAAATCGATGTAACCAAAGCACCTAAGTATGATGCAGGCTGTAAAGAGATAAACCCAGATTCACAGCGTATTGTGAATCTGACTTTCAACGGCAAACCACTCGATCCTAAACAAGACTTCCTTATCGCCACCAACAACTACCGAGCATACAGCAACACCTTCCCAGGTACAGGGCCAGACTTTATCGCGTTTGACTCACCAGATGAAAACCGTTCGGTCGTGGCGGCTTATATTTCACGAGTCAGTGAAGAACACGGCGAAGTCACACCAAGTGCAGACAACAACTGGTCATTCGCGCCAATTAAATCGGACAAACCACTGGATATTCGCTTTGAGACTTCACCAAGTGATAAAGCAGCGAAGTTCATCAAAGACAAAGCGCAATACCCGATGAAGCAAGTGGCGACCGATGAAATCGGCTTTGCAATCTATCAAATTAATCTGAACCAGTAATCAAGGTTCTATAGCTATTAGCGGCTCTTCAGGGCCGCTTTTTTTATTAAGCGACTTTCTGTTGTTGAGCAAGAAACGTTAGAATGTATCAACGACTTTTAGACTTTTCTCCCCTTGATGCCAAACGACGTATTTTCTGACCTGACTAAAAATGGCTTTTCCGAACAAGAAGCCGCACAACTGATAGAGCATGGGCAAGAACTCGAATTGCCGACCAGACATATTCTCTGCAATCAGGGAGAATTTGGCTCGCATATCTATTTCATTCTCGAGGGACTATGCCATGCTAGCTACCTCACTGAACAAGGTAAGGAATTCAGTAAAGAATTCTATTGGGAAAAAGACTGGGTAATTGGTTTCGAAAGCGTCATCAACAACCAGCCTTCTCTCTATTTATTGGAAACACTCACTGCCTGTCGTTTATTTTGCTTACCTATCGAGACACTTCACCGTTGGCGTTCAGACAAGCATTCTATTTATCTCAAACTGCTGGAAACACAGTTGCTAAATAAAGAGCACAAAGAACGCTTTATGCTGCTTTACTCGCCGGAAGAACGTTATCAGTTGTTCTGCCAGCACTACCCCGATTTAGAACAACGAATTACCGATAGCCAAATTGCCGCCTATCTAGGGATTACAGCCATCAGTTTGAGCAGAATTAAAACGCGGTTAGCAAAAGACAACCAGTAAGCCAAAAACAAAAAAGGCTCTTCAAGAGAAGAGCCTTTACTTAAAATTAAATACTTATTTAAGAAGACGAGCTCGGAACTGACGTCCTTTCATCTTACCCGTGCTGATGGTTTGCAGAGCTTTCTTCGCCGCAGACTTCTCTACCGCCACATAAGCACGCATTGGGAACAAATGAATTTTGCCCACTTGAGCTCCCGGAATACCATTTTTCCCGGTTAAACAGCCTAGGATATCGCCCGGACGCACTTTTTGTTTTTTGCCACCGTCGATATTTATCGTCACCATTTTTGCTTGGTAAGGCTGTTGTTTTGATTTCTCTGGCAATGTCGCAGGAAGGATATCCATATCTAAATATTCTTCGATACGTGCAACACGTAAACCATCTTTCTCACCAAAGAAGCTGAACGCCAAACCTTTACTGCCCGCTCGGCCTGTACGACCAATGCGATGCACGTGTACTTCTGGGTCGCGAGACAATTCAAAGTTAAATACTGCATCCAGGTTATCAACATCCAAGCCGCGCGCCGCAACGTCTGTTGCAACCAGAATAGAAACGCTCTTATTCGCGAACTGAACCAAGGCCTGATCGCGCTCACGCTGTTCTAAGTCACCATGAAGATCAATCACACTGAAGCCACGGTGATGCAGCTCATCCGCCACACTCTGCACTTCTTTTTTGGTGTTACAGAATACAACCGCAGATTCAGGTTGATAAGTAAGAAGAAGGTTTGCCAATGCTTCATCACGCGCTTCCGAGCCTTCGACTTTGTAGAAATACTGGGCGATGCTCGAGGTATCGTGTGTCGATTCCACTTTGATCATCTCAGGTGACTGCATGATACGTTGGGCAATTTGCTCGATTTTTTCAGGGAAAGTGGCACTGAAAAGCAACGTTTGACGTTTTTTCGGCGCTGCATCAATGATAGCGTCCAGCGCATCCTGGAAGCCCATGTCTAGCATGCGGTCAGCCTCATCCAGTACCAGCGTATTGAGCTCAGAAAGATCAATTCGGCCTTTCTCAAGGTGATCAAGAATACGCCCAGGAGTGCCAACCAGAATATGAGCGCCATGCTCCAGTGAACCAATTTGTGGTCCCATTGGCATACCGCCACACAATGTCAGAACTTTAATGTTATGGATACCACGCCCTAAAGTGCGGATTTCTTTCGCCACCTGATCAGCCAGTTCACGTGTGGGACATAACACCAAAGACTGCACACGGAATCGCTTCACATTTAGGTTAGATAAAACCCCAAGACCAAACGCAGCGGTTTTGCCCGAGCCAGTTTTACCCTGACCAATCACATCACGCTGGTTCAGGATCGCCGGCAAGCTTAATGCCTGAATTGGCGTCATGTGGGTGTAATTCATTGAATCAAGCGTCGCGAGTAACGCCGGGCTTAGCCCTACGTGGTCAAAAGTTTGTTTGCTCACAGGGGAATATCCTCAGGTGGGATGAAAAAGAGGGCACATTATCGCCAGATTTGTCAGGAAGACCAGTTAAAATTAACCATTGTTAATGAGTATTAGCAGAAAACCGAGTAAAGTCAGTAACACAAAATAAATAACGGAATAGAGAAATGCTTACCTGGATGACTTTGCCTTTCGCTCAACTGACCACACTACAACTCTACGAGCTAATGAGATTACGTGTCGATGTGTTTGTTGTAGAGCAAACCTGCCCATATCCGGAGCTAGATGGCAAAGACACACTGGACGGAGTCTATCACCTGCTCGGCTATCACAATGATGAATTAGTTGCTTGCGCTCGCTTATTACCGGCTGGAACAACCTACGACAACGTCAGTATTGGTCGCGTCGTTACTAAAAAGACGGCTCGCGGCGGAGGATTAGGTCATAAACTGCTCGAAGAAGCACTAACACAGTGTGAAGCACTTTGGCCTGAACAAACCATCGATATTGGCGCTCAGGAACACCTCATTGAGTACTACTCACGCCACGGGTTTAATGTCATTTCAGACAGCTACCTTGAAGATGGTATTCCACATGTCGACATGCGTAGAGAAGCAGCGACGAAGTAACCCGAGACAATGACCTTCCAGCTATCTTCCAACAAAAAAGACGCGACTTGAGCGCGTCTTTTTTACAACATGTCTTTTAGCCGATATAGCTATTTATTGCGTCCGAAGGTTCCATCAGATAAGCGGAAGAACATAACCGAATGGTCGCCCTTTTCGAGCTGTAACATATCAAGCTGACCATCATCAGAGAACTTAAAGCGAATCAACTGTCCCTGCCTGATATGACTCAGTGGCTTGTCGCTACCCTCAATTTTGACCAACGAGCTGAGATCAGCCATAGACAACTGGTTATTACGGAAAACCTGCGCAAGCGTGTCGCCATTCTTCACTTGATACTCTTTCCAATTTTCAGACTTTGGACCAGAGTTCTGGGACGTGCGTTGCTGGCTCAAACTTTGGGTGTTCAAATTAATCGCAACACGTTGATGATCAACAGACTGAGTTTGCTCAACTAACTCTTCGGTTTTCTTTGGCATCGGGACAATTAGAATCAAAAGCAGCAGTGGCACCAACACCATCAATGCTCGTTGATGGAATTTAGGTAGACGTTGCCAAAACGCAGTAACTGGCTGTACGCGTTCTAACCACTTAGTTTTGTCGAACGGCTGCTTCCAGTCGATAGCAGCGTATTTTTGTTTGATCAACTCGACGTAGTCGACTTGCTGCTTTTTCTTTCTGCGACGATTCATTGCGATAGACCCCTTAATGCTTACTGCCAGTATAAAAATACCAGCGCGGAGAGTATATGTTTTTCACTCAAGTAAAATGGAATTTGGATTAAATTAGCAGAAAATTCACTTGGA
Organism: Vibrio natriegens NBRC 15636 = ATCC 14048 = DSM 759; assembly: GCF_035621455.1. Classification (NCBI taxonomy): domain Bacteria; kingdom Pseudomonadati; phylum Pseudomonadota; class Gammaproteobacteria; order Vibrionales; family Vibrionaceae; genus Vibrio; species Vibrio natriegens. Next base: position 303,500 of record NZ_CP141822.1, on the reverse strand, counting down.
GTAAGAGATAAGTCACACCCTCAATGGTCAGACGAGACAATCTGAGCCAATCATTTAAACCTTAGCTCGAAACTGATATCCTGTGACCTTTAACACTCCTAATAAGAGCGACATTTATGTCTGAAATTAAATTTGAAACTGCAGAACAAAAAGCAAGCTACGGCATAGGTCTGCAAATGGGTCAGCAACTAGCAGGTTCTGGTCTAGAAGGTCTTAGCGTTGATGCAATCGCAGCAGGTATTGCTACTGCACTAGTTGGTGACATGCCAGCAATTGAAATCGACGAAATCAACAAAGCGCTACAAGAGCTACACACTCGCGCTGAAGCAGTTCGTCAAGAAGCAGCTAAAGCTGCAGCAGCTGATGGCGAAGCGTTCCTAAAAGACAACGCTCTACGCCCAGAAGTTAAAGTTCTAGAATCTGGCCTACAGTACGAAGTTATCTCTGAAGGTACTGGCGAAATCCCAACAGCAGACAAATCTGTACGTGTTCACTACCACGGTGAGCTAACAGACGGCACTGTATTTGACAGCTCTGTTTCTCGCGGTCAACCAGCTGAGTTCCCAGTAACGGGCGTAATTAAAGGTTGGGTTGAAGCACTACAACTAATGCCAGTTGGTTCTAAGTGGAAACTATACGTACCACAAGATCTTGCGTACGGTGAGCGTGGCGCAGGTGCTGCAATCCCTCCATTCGCAGCACTAGTATTCGAAGTAGAACTACTAGATATCCTATAATTGAAATTCATTTCAATTACGGTTTCTAAAGCGGCGCTCTTGCGCCGCTTTTTTTGTTTAAGTTAAAAGTCGTTGTTCTCTTAAACATAAACTGTCACTCTAACGACCTAATAATTAAAAACACGCTCAACCGTTGGAGGTACTATGCGTAAAACACTCCTAACTCTAGCACTGCTATCGATGAATATCGGCAGTGCACATGCTTTCCTTGATTCAGTAGTAGAAAAAAGTAACGAGAGCGGACTGATGGACATGGTCGGTAAAAGTTTAAGTACCGAGTCTTCACCATTAACTGAATTGCTGACAAGTCAATTACCAGTATCCACTGAACAAGCTGCAGGTGGCAGCAGTGCATTACTAGCGCTGGCACAAAGCCAACTGTCTGGTGAAAATAGCAGTGAGTTAGCGTCCCTTATTCCTGGACTATCTAGCCTGAGCGGAGCACAAAGCTTGTTAGGTAATGTCGAAAGCCTAAGTGCGGTACAAAGTGCATTTGATACGCTAGGACTTGATGCTTCGATGATTAGCCAGTTTGCGCCAGTTATTCTGCAATACCTAAGCGAACAGGGCGCAAGCACAGGCTTGCTCGACTCTTTAACTGGTTTATGGTCTGGTGAATAAGTAAGAGTTACGAAGTAATAAGAGCTAAGCGTTGTTATTCAAGATTCTAACTAGAGTGAATTTCTTAACGTCACAAAAGTTATAACGCGCTTAGTTTTTTACTTATTTGAAAAGTTATAGATACAAAAAAGCCGAGCTAACGCTCGGCTTTTTCGTTCTTACGAACTGATTACTCAGCAGCTTCTTCAGCAGCTGGGCGATCTACAAGCTCAATGTAAGCCATTGGAGCTTTGTCACCAGCACGGAAGCCAGCTTTTAGGATACGAGTGTAACCGCCCTGACGAGCAGCAAAACGTGGACCTAGTTCGTTAAATAGTTTTGCAACTACTTCGTTGTCACGAGTACGTGCAAATGCTAGACGACGGTTAGCAACACTGTCAGTCTTAGCTAGTGTAATCAAAGGCTCAACTACGCGACGTAGCTCTTTTGCTTTTGGCAAAGTAGTCTTGATAACTTCATGACGTACTAGAGAGCTAGCCATGTTGCTGAACATCGCTTTGCGATGTGAGCTGTTGCGGTTGAGTTGACGACCACTCTTACGATGGCGCATGACCTAATCCTTCTAACTAGTATCGATTAATCTTCAGCGATTGATGCAGGTGGCCAGTTTTCTAGGCGCATGCCCAGAGACAGACCACGTGACGCAAGTACGTCTTTAATCTCAGTAAGAGATTTTTTACCAAGGTTAGGCGTTTTAAGTAGCTCTACCTCAGTACGTTGTACTAGATCACCGATGTAGTGAATCGCTTCTGCTTTCAGACAGTTAGCAGAGCGAACTGTTAGTTCAAGATCGTCTACAGGACGCAGTAGGATCGGATCGAATTCTGGCTTCTCTTCCTTCTCCTCAGGAACACGTACATCACGAAGATCTACGAATGCATCCAATTGTTCAGCTAGGATAGTAGCTGCACGACGGATTGCTTCCTCAGGTTCTAGAGTACCGTTTGTTTCCATATCGATAACAAGCTTGTCTAGATCAGTACGCTGTTCTACACGAGCTGCTTCTACAGCGTAGGCAATTTTGTCTACTGGGCTGTAAGTAGCATCTACTAGTAGGCGACCGATTGGACGCTCGTCTTCTTCAGTATGGATACGCGCAGAAGCTGGAATGTAACCACGACCACGTTCTACTTTAATACGCATAGCGATTTCAGCATTGTCATCAGTTAGGTGACAAATAACGTGTTCAGGGTTAGCGATCTCTACATCACCATCATGGGTGATGTCACCTGCAACCACAGGGCCCGAGCCTGATTTGTTCAAAGTAATGAACACTTCATCTTTGCCTTCAGCCACACGCACTGCCAAACCTTTAAGGTTTAGAAGGATTTCAAGAATATCTTCTTGTACGCCTTCTTTAGTGCTGTATTCGTGAAGTACGCCCTCAATCTCTACTTCTGTCACTGCACAACCAGGCATAGAAGATAGAAGAATGCGGCGAAGTGCATTACCCAGAGTATGACCAAAGCCACGCTCTAATGGCTCAAGAGTTACTTTTGCGTGAGTCGAGCTGATTTGTTCGATGTCAACTAGACGTGGCTTAAGAAATTCTGTTACAGAACCCTGCATTGTGTCCTCTCTTTAGTTTAAACCTTACTTAGAGTAAAGCTCGACGATCAATTGTTCGTTGATGTCAGCTGATAGATCAGAACGCTCAGGCATACGCTTGAATGTACCTTCCATCTTGCCACCATCTACTTCAATCCAAGTTGGTTTTTCACGTTGTTCAGCAACTTCTAGAGCAGCTTTGATACGAGATTGCTGTTTAGCTTTCTCGCGGATAGAAACAACGTCATTAGCCGCTACTTTGAAAGAAGGAACGTTTACAACTTTACCGTTTACTAGGATAGCTTTGTGGCTAACTAGTTGACGTGCTTCTGCGCGAGTTGCACCAAAGCCCATGCGGTAAACTACGTTATCAAGACGACCTTCAAGAAGCTGAAGTAGGTTTTCACCAGTGTTGCCTTTTAGGCGAGCAGCTTCTTTGTAGTAGTTACGGAATTGTTTTTCTAGAACGCCGTACATACGACGAACTTTTTGCTTCTCACGAAGCTGAACGCCATACTCAGATAGACGACCGCGACGAGCGCCGTGTACACCTGGTGCGTTATCAATTTTACACTTGGTATCGATCGCGCGAACACCAGACTTAAGGAATAAGTCAGTGCCTTCACGACGGCTAAGCTTCAGCTTAGGACCCAAATATCTTGCCATGATTCTTCTCCAATTGTCCTAGAAACGTTATACGCGACGTTTCTTAGGTGGACGACAACCGTTATGAGGGATTGGTGTAGCATCAACGATGTTTGTGATGCGGAAACCAGCAGCGTTCAGTGCACGAACAGTTGATTCGCGACCTGGACCTGGACCCTTAACCATAACTTCCAAGTTCTTTAGGCCGTATTCTTTAGCCATTTCAGCACAACGCTCAGCAGCAACCTGTGCAGCGAACGGAGTAGACTTACGAGAACCACGGAAACCAGAACCACCTGCAGTAGCCCATGCAAGAGCGTTACCTTGACGGTCAGTAATGGTTACGATTGTGTTATTGAAAGAAGCATGGATGTGCGCAACGCCATCTGCAACTTGCTTGCGTACGCGCTTACGAGCGCGAGTTGGTTGTTTAGCCATTGTACTCTACCTTCCCGATTATTTCTTGATCGGCTTACGCGGACCCTTACGAGTGCGAGCGTTGGTTTTAGTACGCTGTCCACGTAGTGGTAGACTGCGACGATGACGAAGACCACGGTAACAGCCAAGGTCCATAAGACGCTTGATGTTCATAGATACTTCACGACGTAGATCACCTTCTACAGTGTACTTAGCTACACCATCACGCAGTTGATCGATCTGCTCTTCAGTTAGTTCACTGATCTTAACATTTTCAGCAATACCCACTTCAGCTAGGATAGCTTGAGAGCGAGTTTTACCGATGCCGTAGATCGCAGTTAGTGCGATTACAGCATGCTTCTGATCAGGAATGTTAATGCCTGCTATACGGGCCATTATTCACTCCTAAGTGTTTCTATAAAAGAATTAGCCGCAGCAAAGCCCGTTATGGATACGCTGCGGAGTACTACTTCTTTTGCACGCAAAAGGTAGGCCGAGGAATATACTCGACCTAACCTTCGTTTTCAAGTAAAAATTTCTGCTAATTAGCCTTGGCGCTGTTTGTGCTTTGGCTCACTGCAAATCACGCGAACGACACCGTTACGCTTGATTACTTTACAGTTACGGCAGATTTTTTTAACGGAAGCACGAACTTTCATTGCTAAACTCCGTAAATGAAACTGAGTCTACCGCCGGATTAACGGCCGTAGCCTTTCAGATTCGCTTTCTTCAACACAGAATCATACTGTTGAGACATCATATGAGTCTGTACCTGTGCCATAAAGTCCATAATTACAACCACTACGATTAGTAGTGATGTACCGCCGAAGTAGAAACGTACGTTCCACGCGACCATCATGAACTCGGGAATCAGACAGATAAAGGTAATGTACAGTGCACCTGCAAGGGTAAGACGTGTCATCACTTTATCAATGTATTTCGCTGTCTGCTCACCTGGGCGGATGCCGGGTACGAATGCACCTGACTTCTTCAAGTTATCTGCTGTTTCGCGAGGGTTGAAAACCAACGCTGTGTAGAAGAAACAGAAGAAGATAATTGCTGCTGCATAAAGCATTACATACAGCGGTTGACCTGGGCTAAGAGCCAAAGACACGTCAGTTAACCAACCGAACGCGCTGCTCTCACCGTTCTGACCAAACCACTGAGCCAGTGTTCCTGGGAACAGGATAATGCTTGATGCGAAAATCGCTGGAATAACACCTGCCATATTAATTTTAAGTGGCAGATGCGAGCTTTGTGCAGCAAATACTTTACGACCTTGTTGACGCTTCGCGTAGTTAACAACGATTCGACGTTGACCACGCTCCATGAAAACAACGAAGTAAATGACTGCAAAAGACAATACCGCGATTAGCAACAGAAGAAGTACATGCAATTCACCTTGACGCGCTTGCTCGATTGTTTGACCGATTGCAGAAGGCAATCCAGCAACAATACCTGCAAAAATTAGTAACGAAATACCGTTACCAATTCCACGCTCTGTAATTTGTTCACCTAACCACATTAGGAACATGGTGCCGGTTACTAAACTTACGGTAGCAATAAGCGTAAACATGGTTTGGTTGATAACAACCAGATTATCGACCATGTTTGGTAAGCCCGTTGCAATACCTATAGCCTGGAAGGTTGCAAGTACAAGCGTGCCGTAGCGTGTGTATTGGCTTATCTTACGACGGCCTGCTTCACCCTCTTTTTTGAGTTCAGCTAACGCTGGATGAACTACAGTTAGCAATTGGACAACAATAGATGCCGAAATATACGGCATGATGCCCAATGCTAATATAGATGCACGCTCAAGAGCACCACCGGAGAACATGTTAAACATTTCTACGATGGTACCTTTTTGCTGGTCGAACAATTCGGCAAGTACAGCAGCGTCAATACCAGGGATCGGCACAAAAGAGCCTGCTCGGAATACTAAAAGTGCACCAATTACGAATAATAAGCGCGACTTCAGCTCACTTAAGCCGCTCTGAGCACTACGAAAATCTTGTCCTGGTTTCTTAGCCATCTGTACCTCGTTCCTCGAGATTATTCCTCGATTTTACCGCCTGCAGCTTCGATTGCAGCTTTAGCGCCTTTAGTCACACGTAGACCTTTTACAGTCACTGCTTTGTTGATTTCACCAGAAAGAACAACTTTTACGAATTCGATGTTCTTAGTGATGATGTTAGCAGCTTTAAGACTGTTAAGATCAACTACGTCACCAGAAACTTTCGCTAGCTCAGCTAGACGAACTTCAGCAGACACTAGGCTCTTACGAGAAGTGAAACCGAATTTTGGTAGACGTTGTTTCAGAGGCATCTGACCGCCTTCGAAACCTGGACGAACGCTGCCGCCAGAACGTGATTTTTGACCTTTGTGACCACGGCCACCAGTTTTACCTAGGCCTGAACCGATACCACGACCTACTCGCTTCGCAGAAGTTTTCGCGCCAGCAGCCGGTGCTAGAGTATTCAAACGCATTCTGATTACTCCTCAACTTTAACCATGTAGTAAACCTTGTTGATCATACCGCGTACGCACGGAGTATCTTCAAGTTCTACTGTGTGGTTGATTTTACGAAGACCTAGACCGCGCAAAGTAGCTTTGTGCTTAGGTAGACGACCAATTGAGCTTTTAGTTTGAGTTACTTTAATAGTTGCCATGGTGTTCTTACTCCGAAATAGATTCAACAGTTAGACCACGTTTAGCAGCAACCATTTCTGGTGACTTCATGCTACCTAGTGCATCGATCGTAGCACGAACGATGTTGATAGGGTTCGTAGAACCGTATGCTTTAGATAGTACGTTGTGTACACCAGCAACTTCTAGTACTGCACGCATCGCACCACCTGCGATAACACCAGTACCTTCTGCAGCAGGCTGCATGTAAACTTTAGAGCCCGAGTGGCGACCTTTCACTGGGTGGTGAAGAGTGCCTTCGTTTAGAGCGATCGTAGTCATGTTACGACGCGCTTTTTCCATTGCTTTTTGAATCGCTGCAGGTACTTCACGAGCTTTGCCGTAACCGAAACCTACACGACCATTACCGTCACCAACTACTGTTAGTGCAGTGAAGCTCATGATTCGACCACCTTTAACCGTTTTAGAAACACGGTTAACTGCGATTAATTTTTCTTGCAAATCATTCGCTTGAACTTGTTGTTCTTTAGCCATCTTCCAACCCTACCTTAGAATTTCAGACCAGCTTCGCGAGCAGATTCTGCTAGCGCCGCTACTCGACCGTGGTATTGGAAACCAGAACGATCAAATGCAACTGCAGTTACGCCTTTTTCAAGAGCGCGCTCTGCAACAGCTTTACCTACTGCTTTAGCTGCATCAACGTTACCAGTGTATTTCACTTGCTCACGGATCGCTTTTTCTACAGTAGAAGCTGCTGCGATAACCTCAGAGCCATTAGCCGCGATAACCTGTGCGTACACGTGACGAGGAGTACGGTGTACAACTAGGCGAGTCGCACCCAGTTCTGCAATCTTACGACGTGCACGTGTAGCACGACGGATGCGAGATGCTTTCTTATCCATAGTGTTACCTTACTTCTTCTTAGCTTCTTTAGTACGCACATTTTCATCTGCGTAACGAACACCTTTACCTTTGTAAGGCTCAGGTTGACGGTAAGAACGAATGTCAGCCGCAACTTGACCAACTAGTTGCTTGTCAGCACCAGTGATCACAATTTCAGTTTGGCTTGGACATTCAGCTTTAATACCCGCTGGCAACTCGTGCTCAACTGGGTGTGAGAAGCCTAGTGTTAGACCTACAGCGTTGCCTTTGATAGCAGCACGGTAACCAACACCTTTAAGAGTTAGCTTCTTAGTAAAGCCTTCAGTAACACCAACAACCATGTTGTTTACTAGTGCACGAGCAGTACCTGCTTGTGCCCAAGCGTTAACAACACCTTCTTTAGGACCGAAAGTTAGGTTGTTTTCTTCCTGAGCGATAACAACTGCATCGTTAAGAACGCGAGTTAGTTCGCCTTTAGCACCTTTTACAGTGATTTCTTGGCCGTTTAGTTTCACCTCTACGCCAGCTGGAATAGCGACAGGTGCTTTTGCAACACGAGACATAGTCTACTCCTTATTAAGCTACGTAGCAGATGATTTCACCACCAAGACCTGCTTTACGTGCAGCGCGGTCTGACATAAGACCCTTGGAAGTAGAAACGATAGCAATACCAAGACCACCCATTACAGAAGGAAGTTGATCTTTCTTCTTGTAAACACGTAGACCTGGACGAGAAACACGTTTAAGTTGCTCGATTACTGGTTTAGCTTGGAAGTACTTAAGTGTAACTTCTAGCTCAGGTTTTGCTTCGCCTTCAACAGCGAAGTCAACGATGTAACCTTCAGCTTTTAGTAGTGCAGCAATTGCAACTTTAAGCTTTGAAGAAGGCATTTTTACAGCAACTTTGTTTGCTGCCTGACCGTTACGAACGCGGGTCAGCATATCCGAAATCGGATCTTGCATGCTCATATGATTTACTCCAAATGATTAAGTGGCAATTACCAGCTAGCCTTACGAAGACCCGGAATCTCGCCTTTCATGCAAGCTTCACGAACCTTAATACGGCTTAGACCGAACTTACGTAGGTAACCGTGTGGACGACCAGTTTGGTTGCAACGGTTGCGCTGACGTGATGCACTTGAATCACGTGGAAGAGATTGCAATTTAAGAACTGCATTCCAACGATCTTCTTCAGATGCGTTTACATCGCTAATGATAGCTTTTAGCGCTGAACGCTTTTCAGCGAACTTAGCTACTAGCTTTGCACGTTTTGCTTCACGTGCTTTCATTGAATTTTTAGCCATAACAGTAACCCTTCACCTTACTTACGGAATGGGAAGTTAAAGGCAGCCAGCAGAGCACGGCCTTCCTCATCAGTACCAGCAGACGTCGTAATAGTGATGTCTAGACCGCGTACTCGATCAACTTTATCAAAGTCGATTTCCGGGAAGATGATTTGCTCGCGAACGCCCATGCTGTAGTTACCGCGTCCGTCAAAAGACTTAGCGCTAACGCCACGGAAGTCACGTACACGTGGAAGAGCGATGTTAATTAAACGCTCAAGAAAATCCCACATACGTTCGCCACGCAAGGTTACTTTACAACCGATAGGGTAGCCTTCACGGATTTTGAAACCTGCAACAGATTTGCGCGCTTTTGTGATAAGTGGCTTTTGACCAGAGATCGTTGCCATATCAGACGCTGCATTTTCTAGCAGTTTCTTATCGTTGATTGCTTCACCAACACCCATGTTTAGGGTGATTTTCTCGATTCTAGGGACTTGCATGACGCTTGTGTAGCTAAACTGTTTGGTCAGTTCAGCGACTACAGACGACTTGTAGTAATCATGCAGTTTCGCCATAGTAGAACTCCAAATTACTTCTAATTAGTTAGAAACGGTTTCGCCGTTAGACTTAAAGAAACGAACTTTCTTACCATCTTCAAAACGGAAACCGATACGGTCAGCTTTACCAGTAGCTGCGTTAAAGATTGCAACGTTAGAAGCATCAATTGCTGCTTCTTGTTCAACGATGCCACCTTGTTGACCTAGAGCCGGAACCGGCTTTTGGTGCTTCTTAACAAGGTTGATACCTTCAACGATAACTTTACCGGTTGCTAGAACCTTAGTTACTTTACCTTTCTTGCCTTTGTCTTTACCAGCAAGAACGATTACTTCGTCGTTACGACGGATTTTAGCTGCCATTTCTACGTGCTCCTTACAGAACTTCTGGAGCCAGTGAAACGATCTTCATGAACTTATCGCCACGAAGTTCGCGTGTCACAGGACCAAAGATACGTGTACCGATTGGTTGCTCTGTATTGTCGTTCAACAATACGCAAGCATTTCGGTCGAAGCGAATGACAGAACCGTCAGGACGACGTACGCCTTTACGGGTGCGCACTACCACCGCCTTCAGAACATCACCTTTTTTTACTTTACCGCGAGGAATTGCTTCCTTCACAGTAACTTTGATGACGTCACCGATATGTGCATAACGGCGGTGAGAGCCACCCAGAACCTTAATACACATTACGCTGCGTGCGCCTGAGTTATCAGCTGCGTCCAGCATACTTTGCATTTGGATCATGTTAGTGCTCCGCTAAATATTAATAACTAGACCCATCACGGGTCGGGCTGCCTCTTTAAAAGGGACGCGAATTGTACCACCCTTTTTTGTGATTGGGTAGTCAAAAAATAAACGGCTCCAAAAAATATTTTGGAGCCGCTTTAGTTTCATAGAATTAACGAGATTAAATCTTCGCCTTTTCTAGAACTTTTACCAAAGTCCAAGACTTAGTCTTAGACAGTGGACGACACTCTGCGATTTCAACTGTGTCGCCTAGGCCACACTCGTTGTTCTCGTCATGTGCGTGTACTTTAGTCGTACGTTTAACGTATTTACCGTAGATAGGGTGTTTTACGAAACGCTCGATAGCAACAGTGATAGACTTGTCCATCTTATCGCTAACAACACGACCTTGTTGAGTACGTTTTACTTCGCTCATTATGCGCCTGCCTTCTCAGTCAAAACAGTTTTCACACGTGCGATATCACGGCGTACAGCTTTCAGAGTATGAGTTTGCTGTAGTTGACCAGTTGCAGCTTGCATGCGCAAGTTGAACTGTTCACGTAGCAAATTCATTAGCTCAGCGTTAAGCTCTTCAACGCTTTTCTCGCGTAGATCTTGTGCTTTCATCACATCACCTGCTTAGTTACAAATGTAGTTTTGAAAGGCAGTTTACGTGCCGCAAGACGGAACGCTTCACGTGCCAATTCTTCAGGTACACCACCCATTTCGTACATAACCTTACCAGGTTGGATTTGGGCTACCCAGTACTCAACGTTACCTTTACCCTTACCTTGACGAACTTCAAGTGGTTTTTCTGTGATTGGTTTGTCTGGGAACACACGGATCCAGATTTTACCTTGACGCTTAACGTGACGTGTCATTGCACGACGTGCCGCTTCGATTTGACGAGCAGTTAGACGACCACGGCCAACAGCTTTAAGACCGAATTCGCCGAAGCTTACATCAGTACCTTTAGCTAGACCACGGTTACGACCAGTCTGAACCTTACGGAACTTAGTACGTTTAGGTTGTAGCATCTGTCGACTCCTTACTTACGGCCTTTACGCTGCTTCTTAGGCTTGTCGCCTTTAGGCTCTACAGCGTTAGCTGCTGGCATACCACCTAGGATCTCACCTTTGAAGATCCAAGTTTTAATGCCGATCACACCGTATTGAGTGTGAGCCGAAGAAGTTGCGTAATCAATGTCAGCACGTAGAGTGTGTAGAGGCACACGGCCTTCACGGTACCACTCAGAACGTGCGATTTCAGCGCCGCCTAGACGACCACTTACTTCCACTTTGATACCTTTAGCGCCTAGACGCATTGCGTTTTGTACCGCGCGCTTCATAGCACGACGGAACATAACACGACGCTCTAGCTGAGACGCGATGCTGTCACCAACAAGTTGCGCATCTAGTTCAGGCTTACGTACTTCAGCGATGTTAATTTGCGCTGGTACACCTGCAATTTTAGCTACAGCTGCGCGTAGCTTCTCTACGTCTTCACCTTTCTTACCGATAACAACGCCTGGACGAGCAGTGTGAATAGTCACACGGATGCTCTTAGCAGGACGCTCGATAACGATACGTGATAGAGACGCTTTTTTCAGTTCACCTGTAAGGAACTGACGTACCTTGAAGTCGCCGTCTAGGTTGTCAGCGAAATCTTTGGTGTTAGCAAACCATGTAGCATTCCAAGGCTTAACGATGCCTAGACGAATACCATTAGGATGTACTTTTTGACCCATTGCTTACTCTCCTAGTCTCTAGCGATCTGCTACAACAACAGTGATGTGGCTTGAACGCTTCAAGATACGATCCGCACGACCTTTAGCACGAGGCATAATACGCTTCATGGTTGGGCCTTCATCTACAAAGATTTTTGCGACATTCAGATCGTCAATATCTGCACCTTCGTTGTGCTCCGCGTTAGCGATAGCAGACTCAAGAACTTTCTTAACTAGTTCAGCAGCTTTTTTGTTGCTGAAAGTTAGGATTTCTAGAGCTTGGTCAACAGATTTACCACGGATTTGATCCGCAACTAAGCGAGCTTTCTGAGGCGAAATGCGAGCAAAGTTATGTTTAGCAATTGCTTCCATTATCTACTCCTTAGCGCTTCTTAGCTTTCTTATCCGCAGCGTGACCGCGGTAAGTACGTGTAGGTGCGAATTCACCCAGTTTGTGACCGATCATTTCATCAGTTACAAATACTGGTACGTGCTGACGACCATTATGGACAGCGATGGTCAAACCGATCATCGTAGGGATGATCATTGAACGACGGGACCAAGTCTTAATAGGCTTTTTGTCTCCGCTTTCCACCGCTTTCTCTACCTTCTTCAGCAAGTGTAGGTCAATAAAAGGACCTTTCTTGAGAGAACGTGGCATGGCGATTCCTCTTTATATAGATTACTTGTTACGACGACGTACGATGTACTTGTCAGTGCGTTTGTTCTTACGAGTCTTGTAGCCTTTAGTTGGCATACCCCAAGGAGATACTGGATGACGGCCACCAGAAGTACGACCTTCACCACCACCGTGTGGGTGATCAACCGGGTTCATTACCACACCGCGAACGGTTGGACGAACACCGCGCCAGCGAGTAGCACCAGCTTTACCAAGTTCACGTAGCATGTGCTCAGAGTTACCAACTTCACCGATTGTTGCACGGCCTTCAGAAAGAACTTTGCGCATTTCGCCAGAACGTAGACGGATAGTTACGTACGTACCGTCGCGAGCAACGATTTGAGCGTAAGCACCAGCTGAACGAGCTAGCTGACCACCTTTACCAGGCTTAAGTTCAACGTTATGTACTGTTGAACCTACTGGGATGTTACGCATTGGTAGAGTGTTACCAGCTTTGATAGGTGCATCAACACCAGACTGAACAACATCACCAGCTACAACACCTTTAGGTGCTAGGATGTAGCGACGCTCACCGTCTTTGTAAAGAACTAGAGCAATGTTTGCGCTACGGTTTGGATCGTATTCAAGACGCTCAACTGTCGCTGGGATACCGTCTTTAGTACGTTTGAAGTCAATTACACGGTAGTGATGCTTGTGACCACCGCCGATATGACGTACTGTGATACGACCGTTGTTGTTACGACCACCATTCTTAGAGTTTTTCTCTAGAAGAGGTGCGTATGGCTTGCCCTTGTGTAGGTCAGCGTTAACAACTTTAACAACGTGACGACGACCAGGGGAAGTCGGCTTACATTTAACAATAGCCATTTTTAACTACTCCTGTTATTCCGCGCCGCCAACGAAGTCAAGATCTTGACCTTCTTTCAAAGTAACGTACGCTTTCTTAACGTCGCTGCGGCGACCTTGGCGTAGACCTTGACGTTTGGTCTTACCCTTAGTGATAAGAGTATTTACAGACTTAACTTCAACTTCAAATAGCTTTTCTACAGCTGCTTTGATCTCTTTTTTAGTTGCATCTTTAGCTACTTTGAAAACGATAGTGTTCGCTTTCTCAGCTGCCATAGTTGCTTTTTCAGAGATGTGCGGTGCACGTAGAACTTTTAGGATACGCTCTTCAGTGATCATGCTAGCATCTCCTCAACTTGTTTAACTGCTTCAGCAGTCATTACAACTTTGTCGAACGCGATTAGTGAAACTGGATCAATACCAGCTACGTCACGTGCGTCAACTTTGTATAGGTTACGAGCCGCTAGGAATAGATTCTCATCTACTTCGCTAGTCACGATTAGAGCGTCAGTTAGCTCAAGCTCTTTAAGCTTAGCAACTAGCTCTTTAGTCTTTGGTGCTTCAACTGAGAAGTTATCAACAACGATTAGACGCTCTTGACGAACAAGCTCAGAAAGAATGCTCTTCATAGCACCGCGGTACATTTTCTTGTTTACTTTTTGGCTGTGATCTTGTGGTTTCGCAGCAAAAGTAACACCACCCGAGCGCCAGATTGGGCTACGGATTGTACCAGCACGCGCACGGCCAGTACCTTTTTGACGCCATGGCTTAGCGCCACCGCCAGAAACTTCTGAACGTGTTTTTTGAGCACGAGTACCTTGACGAGCACCTGCTGCGTACGCAACAACTACTTGGTGTACAAGAGCTTCGTTAAACTCACGTCCGAAAGTAGTTTCGGAAACAGTTAGTGCATCAGCACCTTTAACCATTAGTTCCATTACTTACTCCTGAGACGTTATGCTTTAACAGCTGGTTTAACGATCACGTTGCCGCCAGTTGCGCCTGGGACTGCACCTTTAATAAGAAGCAGGTTGCGCTCAGCGTCAACACGTACGATCTCTAGGTTTTGAGTCGTTACACGCTCTGCACCCATGTGACCTGCCATTTTCTTGCCTTTAAATACGCGACCTGGAGTCTGACATTGACCGATAGAACCAGGAGCACGGTGAGACAATGAGTTACCGTGAGTCATATCTTGAGTACGGAAGTTCCAACGCTTAACAGCGCCTTGGAAGCCTTTACCCTTAGATGTACCAGTAACGTCTACTTTCTTAGTTTCGTTGAATAGTTCAACAGTTAGTTCAGAACCAACTTCAAACTCTTCGCCGTTTTCTAAACGGAATTCCCAAAGACCGCGACCAGCTTCAACGCCAGCTTTAGCAAAGTGACCTGCTTCAGCTTTGTTTACGCGGTTAGCTTTCTTTGCACCAGCAGTAACCTGGATTGCAGCGTAGCCGTCAGTTTCTAGAGTTTTCACTTGAGAAACGCGGTTAGCTTCAACTTCAACAACAGTTACTGGGATAGAAACGCCGTCTTCAGTAAATACGCGGGTCATGCCCACTTTACGACCGATTAGACCAATCATTCTTCTAATCTCCCTTAACCTAGGCTAATTTGAACGTCAACGCCCGCAGCAAGGTCTAGACGCATTAGAGCATCAACAGTTTTGTCTGTTGGCTCAACGATGTCGATTAGACGCTTGTGAGTACGGATTTCGTACTGGTCACGTGCTTTCTTGTTAACGTGTGGAGAGATAAGAACTGTGAAACGCTCTTTACGAGTTGGTAGTGGGATTGGACCACGAACCTGTGCGCCAGTGCGCTTAGCTGTTTCAACGATTTCCGCTGTAGAAGCGTCGATTAGTTTGTAATCGAAAGCTTTTAGGCGGATACGGATACGTTGGTTCTGCATGAGACAGAGCTCCAAATTAAATAAATTACACAAACAATATCGCCACTCAAACTCGTCAAGACGAGAGAATGCCGATTGATTTATGTGAAACCGTAGCATCCAAGATTAGGACGCATTGTCAGTTAATTTTCGATTAACTATCCCTACATACCAAAGTCACCTTTGGGGATAGTTTTTCCGAAGAAAAGATAGCTAATTGTATTAACCGCGAACATAAGCTGAGTCTACATTACCTAATAAATCCTTGGATTTATTAGCTCCTCACTGCTCATTGGTTCACAACTGGCTTAACCAGTGCGCTGCATTATACAGATCACATTTTAGGTTGCAAGCATTGAGTGAAAAATAATCGAGACAATTTTTAACTCACTGATTTACTGCCACCAGCCAGTGTTGCAATAAACAAAAAGGACGCCGAAGCGTCCTTTTCTAAACTGTAATCGTAATAGCAGTCGCTATTATTTCTTACCGCTTGATAGTGCACCGAAACGCTTGTTGAAGCGATCAACACGGCCGCCTGTATCAACGATACGTTGCTTACCAGTGTAGAATGGGTGGCACTTGTCACATACGTCTAGGTGGATAGACTCTTTACCTAGAGTAGAGTTGAACTCGAAAGAGTTGCCGCAAGAACAAGTAGCTTGTACTGCTTTGTATTCTGGGTGGATACCAGCTTTCATGGGATAACCTCAATAGTAGGCCGTGTCGCTATACGAGTCTAAGCCGCACACCACACGTAATTAATATCAAAAGTGCGATACCGCATCAGCATAATGCTGAAGCCATATCTCAAGGCGCGATATACTAATGAATCGCACTGATGGGATCAACACATTTGGCAATTTTTTCGCCACTTTTTTAGCCAGTCTACTGCTCATCGCCTGTTTGAACGGAGATCAGTGAGCTTTACTCGAATTTTCATTCCAACTTTAATAGACTCTAAGCTCCTTTCCCTCTTTATATTACAGCTGAACTTTATGCGTCCATCCATTGCCAGAGTGGCATTACCCGTTCCACTCGACAAACAGTTTGATTATGCCATCCCGGGGCACCTGTTCCCGATCATTGGTGGGCGCGTTTCCGTACCTTTTGGACGCCAGACCTTAATCGGTATCGTTACTGCGATGGTGAATCACTCTGATTTTCCTAAAGAGCAGCTTAAACCAATTAAAGCCGTATTGGACTCACAACCTATCTGGTCAGAAAAGCTGTATTCATTGCTCACATGGTGTAGCCATTTTTATCAGTATCCATTGGGCGATACGCTTCACAATGCGATGCCAGCCGCGCTGAGAAAAGGAAAACCAGCCGATTTTGCCACCTTGCAGGAATGGCAGATTACCGAAGCGGGTAAAGACAAACTGATGCAAGGGCTTGATCGTCGGGCCGTGAAGCAACAAAAAGTTCTGCAAATCCTGGTAGACGGAGCCGTACCGCACCAAGAATTTGTAGAGCAAGAGATCGCCTCAACAGTGCTGAAATCGGTCGAAGAGAAAGGTTGGATTGAGCGAATTGAGAAGATGCCAACGATTTCAAACTGGCCTCAGCAAGTCGAAAACGACGTCGACAAACCCAAACTTAACCATGAGCAGGCGTTAGCTATCGCCAGCGTCAATAGCCAAAGTGGTTTTGCCTGCTATTTATTAGAGGGCGTAACAGGCTCTGGTAAGACCGAGGTTTACCTCAATCTGATCAAGCCGGTGTTGGAAAAAGGACGACAAGCGTTAGTTCTGGTACCAGAAATTGGCCTGACACCACAAACTATCAACCGCTTTAAGCACCGCTTTAACGTGCCGGTTGATGTTATCCACTCAGGATTGAATGATACCGAACGTTTAAACGCTTGGTTATCGGCTCGTGATAAAGCGGCTGGAATTATCATTGGGACACGCTCCGCCCTACTGACGCCATTTGCCGATCTCGGCATTATTATTGTCGACGAAGAACACGACTCTTCATATAAACAACAAGACAGTTTGCGCTACCACGCTCGTGATGTTGCTGTAATGCGTGCGTACAAAGAGCAAGTGCCTATTGTGTTGGGCTCTGCGACTCCGGCTCTTGAAACGCTGCACAATGCGTTGACGGGTAAATATCATCACCTGACACTAACTCAGCGTGCAGGCTCTGCGGTGCCGACCACCAATAAAGTGCTCGACGTTAAAGGTCAGTATTTAGAAAGCGGATTGTCTGCGCCGCTGATTGCCGAAATGCGTAAACACCTAAAAGCAGGCAATCAGGTGATGCTGTTTCTTAACCGCCGAGGTTTCTCTCCTGCCCTAATGTGCCATGAGTGTGGCTGGATAGCCGAGTGTAAACGCTGTGATGCCTACTACACCTTCCATCAATACAGTAACGAAATACGCTGCCATCATTGCGGCTCACAGCAGCCTGTAATTCATCAGTGTCAGGGATGTGGTTCCACTCAGTTAGTAACGGTCGGTGTCGGCACAGAGCAGTTAGAGCATCAATTGGCGCAACTCTTCCCAGAATACAAAGCCATTCGTATCGACAGAGACAGCACCCGCCGCAAAGGTAGCTTAGAAGATGCCCTTGAATCGATTCGTAAAGGTGAATACCAGATTCTGATTGGTACGCAAATGCTTGCCAAGGGACACCACTTCCCCAACGTAACGCTGGTTGCCTTGTTGGATGTGGATGGCTCTTTATACAGCAGTGATTTCCGGGCATCTGAACGCCTCGCGCAGCTTTTCATTCAGGTTGCGGGGCGGGCTGGTCGAGCAAGTAAACCTGGTGAAGTGATTTTGCAGACTCACCATCCCGAGCACAGTTTGTTACAAGCTCTCTTGCAAAAAGATTACCGCCACTTTGCCATGACCGCATTAGAGGAGCGGAAGTTAGCGCAATTGCCTCCCTACAGTTACCTGACTCTATTTAAAGCAGAGGCAAACCAAAGTGAGGTAGTCGAAGACTTCCTGCGCCAAGTTCGTTTTACGCTGGAGTCTCACCCACTATTTGACGACACTTGCATGGTACTTGGCCCGACCCCCTCACCTTTGGCTAAACGGGCGGGCAAATATCGCTGGCAACTCTTGCTGCAAACTCAACACCGGTCATCAATGCAAAAGTTATTAACCAGTGCCAAACCTGCTATTGAGTTGTTACCTAATGCCAAGAAAGTACGTTGGAATTTAGACATAGAACCACAGGATCTCAGCTAGCAAACGATTAGCTATGTAATGAATTACCTTTTAATGTGATACACATCACGTTGTCATTGTGGATTTTGTTAAACAGACCGTAACTTTCGCTATAGAAATGAATAGACTATCCCAATTAGTAAAGTCTTAAGTGCTTTGCAGAAAAAGACTTTAAATGAACACCATAGCGATTCCCCAAATTTGAAGTGTTGTTCTGGTAATAAAGACGTACTTTACTCGGCAAATAAACACCCTAAATGTGATGGTAAAGTGCGAATATATCTGTACTCAATGACAGTAATTTCACTAAAGGGAATAACGTCACCTTGGCGAACAATTTGAGAGGTTAAAAAACTATGGCGACAATGAAGGATGTTGCCCAGCTTGCGGGAGTATCTACCGCGACGGTATCTCGAGCATTAATGAATCCGGAGAAAGTCTCCTCTTCAACCAGAAAAAGAGTTGAAGACGCGGTACTCGAAGCAGGTTACTCACCAAATTCATTAGCGCGTAATTTACGACGAAACGAATCGAAAACCATTGTTACGATCGTTCCTGACATCTGCGACCCTTACTTTTCCGAAATCATCCGTGGTATCGAAGATGCGGCCATGGAGCACGGCTACCTGGTTTTGCTGGGAGACAGTGGCCAGCAGAAGAAACGCGAAAGCTCATTCGTAAACCTGGTATTTACAAAGCAAGCAGACGGGATGCTGCTACTTGGTACTGACTTACCGTTTGATGTTAGTAAGCCAGAGCAGAAAAACCTGCCACCAATGGTCATGGCGTGTGAATTTGCGCCTGAGCTCGAACTGCCAACCGTTCATATCGATAACCTGACTTCTGCCTTTGAAGCGGTCAATTATCTGACTCAGCTTGGCCACAAACGTATTGCGCAAATTTCAGGTCCTGATACCGCGGTATTGTGCCAATTCCGTCAACAAGGTTACCAGCAAGCACTGCGTCGTGCAGGGATCAATAAAGACCCGCAATACAGTATTGTCACCGAGTTCTCTTTTGACGGCGGAGCAAAAGCAGTGCGTAAGCTGCTGGAACTAGCGGAACCACCAACCGCGATTTTCTGCCACTGTGACACGATGGCAATCGGCGCCATTCAAGAAGCGAAAAAACTCGGCTTCCGTGTACCACAAGATCTATCGGTTGTAGGTTTTGATGACATCAATTTCGCGCAGTACTGTGATCCACCGTTAACGACGATCTCTCAGCCTCGTTACGAGATTGGCCGACAAGCGATGCTAATGATGTTAGAGCTTTTAAAAGGCCACGATGTGCATTCTGGATCTCGTCTTCTGGAGACTAACCTGATTGTGCGCGGAAGTGCTGCGCCTCCTCAACGAGCGTAAACTTTTCTCGCTAAGAGCAGTTAAGTTTCTGTCCATTAAAAGCAGCACTCATTTGGTGCTGCTTTTTTATATGTACCTATCAAGATTAGAGAAACAGGGTGTTTTCTCAACTCGTTCTGGATTAACATATTTGGAAGAATTCTTGATGACCAGAAATGACCGTGGCAAACAAAGATTATGTAAGAAGGGGGCGTGGTACCCCAAAAAAGTCGACAAAAAAACAGCCTTCAAGAAAGAAACCTTGGCGTAGTGGTCTACTGGCAATCGTGCTAGTGGGTGGTTTTGGCTATGGGCTATATTTGCTAAACAATGATCCAGAGCCCCAGCCACAAGTTGTGCAGC
Source organism: Vibrio natriegens NBRC 15636 = ATCC 14048 = DSM 759 (assembly GCF_035621455.1). Taxonomy (NCBI): domain Bacteria; kingdom Pseudomonadati; phylum Pseudomonadota; class Gammaproteobacteria; order Vibrionales; family Vibrionaceae; genus Vibrio; species Vibrio natriegens. Next base: position 283,444 of record NZ_CP141822.1, on the reverse strand, counting down.
AATCAACGGCTCCAGTCAGCAAGCCTAAGGCAAAGACAGATTTACCTCCCCCACCCGAAGAGAAATGGGAATACGTAGAATCTCTCCCAAATCGCGAAGTGGAGGTGGTAGCCAAAGAGATTCAAGTATCGAAAATCCCTTACATCATGCAGTGCGGCGCTTATAAGACCCAAGCTCAGGCAGAAGAGCGTAAGCTCGCCATCGCTTTCCAGGGCTTAACCAGCAAAATTGTTAAGAAAGAAGGCAGCTCTTGGTACCGAATTATTCTAGGCCCATACAAATTTAAGCGCGATGCAGAGAAAGATCGCCATAAATTGCAACGAGCTAAAATCGAACCGTGTGCGATTTGGAAAGAGAATTTCTAGCGATAAAGTACAACCTAGGGCCCAGTTTAATCGGCCCTAGGTCACTAGAAACCTACTCCACCGAAACCCCATCCTTTAATTTCCCCTTGAATCCCCTTTTCCTCTCCCCCATATACAATATTACTTCCAAAGAGAAATAATTAAGAGGTCGACTGTGACTACCATTGTATCTGTACGTCGAAATAATAAAGTCGTCATCGCGGGTGATGGCCAGGTATCTCTAGGCAATACCGTAATGAAAGGTAACGCGCGTAAAGTTCGCCGCCTTTACAACAATAAAGTACTGGCTGGTTTTGCCGGCGGTACTGCGGACGCCTTCACCCTTTTCGAGCGCTTCGAAAGCAAACTGCAAATGCACCAAGGCCATTTGACCAAAGCCGCTGTAGAGCTGGCGAAAGACTGGCGTAGTGATCGCGCGCTTCGTAAGCTAGAAGCACTACTTGCTGTTGCAGACGAAACCGCGTCTTTAATCATCACCGGTAATGGTGATGTGGTTCAGCCAGAAAATGACTTGATTGCGATCGGTTCTGGTGGTGCGTACGCACAAGCGGCAGCAACGGCACTGTTAGAGAACACAGATCTGGATGCTCGTGAAATCGCAGAAAAAGCATTAAACATTGCTGGCGATATTTGTGTATTCACCAACCACAATCACACTGTAGAAGAGCTAGAATCAACTGCAGAGCTAACCGCTCCAGCCGAGTAATCGTAACGAAGTAAGGAAAGAATATGTCTGAAATGACCCCTCGCGAAATCGTTCATGAACTGAACCGCCATATTATTGGTCAAGACAAAGCAAAACGTTCGGTTGCGATTGCTCTTCGTAACCGCTGGCGTCGTATGCAACTTGAAGAAAGCCTACGTGTCGAAGTTACACCTAAAAACATCCTGATGATCGGCCCAACTGGTGTTGGTAAAACTGAAATTGCACGCCGCCTCGCTAAGCTTGCAAATGCGCCGTTCATTAAAGTAGAAGCGACTAAGTTCACTGAAGTAGGTTACGTTGGTAAAGAAGTAGAAACCATCATTCGTGATCTTACCGATGTTGCAGTGAAGCTCACTCATCAACAAGCGATGGAAAAAGTAAAATTCCGAGCTGAAGAGCAAGCTGAAGAGCGTATTCTTGATGCACTACTGCCACCAGCTCGTGACAGCTGGGGACAAGCAGAACAGAGCGATGATAGCTCTCACACTCGCCAGATTTTCCGTAAAAAATTACGTGAAGGTCAGCTGGACGATAAAGAGATTGAAATCGATGTCGCCGCGCCGCAAATGGGGGTCGAGATCATGGCGCCTCCTGGTATGGAAGAAATGACCAACCAACTTCAAGGTATGTTCCAGAACCTAGCGGGCGATACCAAGAAGAAGCGCAAGCTGAAAATCAAAGACGCGATGAAAGCCCTTGCCGAAGAAGAAGCAGCGAAGCTTGTGAATCAGGAAGAGCTAAAAGAAGCAGCGATTTACAACGTTGAAAACAACGGTATCGTCTTCATTGATGAGATCGACAAGATCTGTAAACGTGGTGAGAGCTCTGGCCCTGACGTCTCTCGTGAAGGTGTTCAGCGTGACCTGCTACCTCTGATTGAAGGCAGCACTGTTTCAACCAAACACGGCATGGTAAAAACAGACCATATCTTATTTGTGGCTTCTGGTGCATTCCAGGTCGCGAAGCCTTCTGACCTTATCCCAGAGCTGCAAGGCCGTCTGCCAATTCGTGTTGAACTTGAAGCACTAAGCAGTAACGACTTCAAACGTATTCTGACCGAACCTAAAGCGTCATTGACTGAGCAATACATCGCGTTGATGAAGACAGAAGATGTAGACATTGAATTTACTGAAGACGGTATCACGCGAATTGCTGAAGCCGCATGGACAGTAAATGAAACCACCGAAAACATCGGTGCTCGTCGTCTGCATACCGTTATGGAACGTCTGATGGACGAAATCTCTTACGATGCAGCAGAGCAATCTGGCGCTAAGTTTGTGATTGACGCAGCCTACGTGCAAGCTCGTCTGGGCGATACCATTGAAGATGAAGATCTAAGCCGCTTTATTCTTTAATAAGCACCCTAATCAACAAAGCCCAGAGATTCAGTCTCTGGGCTTTTTAGTTCTGCATAGACAATTCAACATCAGTGTATTTGTGCAATCGCCGGGCAATCGTACTTGAAATGCTATTCTCATACTTCAAAGTCCAGAACCTCGCTTTTCAACCAACCCTCCACTTCCTGACTCTCTTTGACTTGCTTTAGGTCAATAGCGCATCTGCTTCTTTATGCTTATACTGGACACATCGGTTACTAGCACGAAATATCCATGAAACAATCTTTACAGATCTGGCTCGACGCCGCTCGTCCCAAAACATTACCACTGGCATTAGTCTCTATTCTTACTGGTAGTGTGCTTGCGTATGCTGCGGGTCAATTTTCTCTGCCTATTTCCTTGATGGCGTTTATCACCGCGACTCTGTTACAGATCCTTTCCAATCTGGCCAACGATTATGGCGACGCAGTAAAAGGAACCGACAATGAAAAACGTCTCGGTCCACTGCGTGCTTTGCAGTCTGGCGCAGTAACGAAAGAGCAAATGAAGCAGGCAATTGGCTTCAACATCGTGCTCACCGTCATTTCCGGCCTGATCTTAGTGTTTTACTCTTTGAGCTCTCTTGAAAGTATTCTCACCTTCATCGGATTGGGTATTTTTGCCATCCTCGCCGCCATCGCCTACACCATGGGCAGCAAACCGTACGGTTATGTCGGACTGGGTGATATTTCTGTCTTTCTGTTTTTTGGCTTGCTTGGCGTATCCGGCACCTATTTCCTGCATACCGGACATGTCGATACCACCCTATTCTTACCCGCTCTAGGATGCGGCTTATTGGCCGTCGCAGTGCTGAATATCAATAACATGCGTGACATTGATAACGACCGAGAGTGTGGAAAAAGGACCGTAGCGGTGCGCTTAGGACAACAGAAGGCCAAGCAGTACCATTTCATCTTATTAGGTGGTGCTATTCTCGCTTTCGCTGTTTACCTACTTATTCAGGACAAACCGGTTTGGATCAGCCTGCCATTCTTATTAAGCATTTATTTTGTCGCCCATCATGGCAAAGCCGTTTGGGAAACCGAAAAGCCTGCACAGATCGCACCTATGATGCCAGTGATCGTAAAATGCTCGCTGGTTACCAACGTTTTATTTGCAACAATTGTGGTAGCTCAAACTCTGGTAAGTTAAAAAAGGATTGTCATTGCATTGACTTAATGCCCAGATATACTCAAAGACAACCAGTTTCTGTTTAGAAAGGTACGCTATGGAATACAATACCTCAGCCCTCTGTGATATTTACCTCGAGCAGGTAGATGTGGTTGAACCAATGTTCAGTAACTTTGGCGGTCGCGCTTCCTTTGCCGGACAAATCACCACCATCAAGTGTTTTGAAGACAATTCTCTGATCCGTGAAACGTTAGAGCAAGATGGCCTAGGTCGCGTGCTGCTAATTGACGGTGGTGGTTCCTTACGCAAAGCCCTTGTCGACGCAGAAATCGCAACCATCGCAGAAGAAAATGAGTGGGAAGGCATTGTCGTATACGGCTGCGTTCGTGAAGTCGACGAACTCGAAGATATGAACCTTGGCATTCAGGCTCTCGCCTCTATTCCTGTCGGCGCATCTAGCCAGGGTATAGGTGAACTCGACGTACCTGTGAACTTTGGCGGCGTTAGCTTTCTACCAGAAGACTACATTTACGCGGACAGCACTGGCATCATTCTGTCTCCAGAACCGCTCAATATCGACCTAGAACTGGACGAGGAAGTTGAGGAAGAAGAGTTAGAGGAACAAGATCCTAGGCTTTAGCGCTTTTCCCGACTCCAAATACACAAACACCCGCTTATAGCGGGTGTTTTCAATTCTGGACAGAAAAGTAGAATTATTCCACTTCTTCCATTTTGCCAAGTAGTGCACGAATGCGCTCTTGCCACTGCGCGTGCTCTTGCTGTGCTTGCTCAGCTTTTTGCTCAAGCTCTTCGCGTTGCGTGCGAAGCTCGTTTGCTTGTGCTTCTAGCTTTACTTTATCTTCTTTCAGCTCTTCAACTTCCATTTGAAGAAGAGTGATTGTGTCAACTGCAGTTTGAATTTTAGATTCTAGTTGTGCTAATACTTCAAAAGACATCTTGGCCTACCTATGTTGTTCCGTTGGGATGATGCACGAGACAGGCGCGCACCTTACCTATATGAGGTTCATTCTACTCAGCGTTGCGACGAGAAACACTCACTATATTCGATATTTTGCATCATTCGGTTAAAAAACCGGCGCAATCTCACTAAATGCTGACTTTTCTGATCACCGAAGCATTTTTGAGCAAGGTATTTGCCTCTCGCCACGAGAAAAACTCACTCAGTATTGATCAAATTCAACTTAACCAAAGTAAAAGCTCGGCAAAAACGCAAACGTTTAACACTCGTTATGGTAAAATCGCCGCGCAAATTCTTCTTCCCTCTTGCTTACTTGGAGACATCATGAAACGTGATTTAGCAATGGCATTTTCCCGTGTTACTGAAGGTGCAGCACTGGCTGGTTATAAATGGCTTGGTCGCGGCGATAAAAACGCAGCGGACGGTGCAGCCGTTGAGGTTATGCGCACACTACTGAACAAAACAGAAATCAGCGGTGAAATTGTTATTGGCGAAGGTGAAATCGATGATGCACCAATGCTGTACATCGGCGAGCAAGTGGGTATTGGTGGCGATGAAGTCGATATTGCAGTCGATCCTATTGAAGGCACACGCATGACGGCCATGGGTCAATCAAATGCTTTAGCGGTTCTCGCGGCCGGTGAAAAAGGCAGCTTCCTTAAAGCGCCTGACATGTACATGGAAAAACTGGTGGTTGGCCCAGGAGCAAAAGGCGTCATCGATTTAGAAAAGCCACTAAAAGAAAACCTAGAGAACATCGCCAAGGCGCTGAACAAAACTCTAGACACTTTAGTTGTGATCACGCTGGCTAAGCCTCGTCACGACAAAGTGATCGCAGAAATGCAGGCAATGGGCGTACGCGTATTTGCTGTGCCAGACGGTGACGTGGCCGCTTCAATCCTGACTTGTATGCCAGACAGCGAAGTGGACGTCATGTACTGCATTGGCGGCGCACCAGAAGGCGTAGTTTCTGCGGCGGTCATTCGTGCACTAGATGGTGACATGCATGGCCGTCTACTTCCTCGTCATGAAGTGAAAGGTAATACCGAAGAAAACCGCATCTACGGCGCAGCCGAACTAAAACGCTGTGAAGAGATGGGTGTGAAGGCAAACGTCGTGTTGAAAATGGACGACATGGCACGCAGCGACAACGTTGTGTTCTCCGCGACAGGCATCACCAAAGGTGACCTGCTAGAAGGCATTACTCGCCAAGGCAATATCGCGACAACAGAAACGCTACTTATTCGTGGTCGCTGCCGCACCATTCGTCGCATCAAGTCGATTCATTACTTAGAGCGTAAAGATCAAGAAGTACGCGATATTATTCTTTAATAAATATCAGAGATTTTAGGGCCTGGATAAACGGCCCTAAAATCTCGGCTCTCTCACCAAAACTAAGTCAACACTTTTCTTTACAAAACCTATCGCGCATAATATGTCATGACATATAAATGGTGGGAATATGAAAACCGTAGATAGGATATTGCAAATCGTTAAGCGTGACGGCTCTGTCACGGCAAAACAACTCTCTTCTGAACTTGGAATGACCACCATGGGTGCTCGACAGCATCTGCAAGGTTTAGAAGATGATGGCATCCTGTCTATCTACGACGTCAAAGTCAAAGTCGGTCGCCCGACCAGACACTGGGCTCTTACTCAAAAAGGCCATGAGCAATTTGCCGATCGCCATGGTGAACTTACCGTACAATTCATCGAAGCCGTCGAACACATCTTTGGTAAAGATGGCCTCGAGAAAGTGACCTCTGAGCGCGAAAAGCTCACGTTACAAAACTATCGTCAACATCTTGATCAATGTGACACGCTGGAAAGCAAATTGAAAACGCTCGTCTCATTACGAGAACAAGAAGGCTACATGGCAGAACTAGAGCAAGATGAGCACGGTTTTATCTTAATTGAGAACCACTGCCCTATTTGTAAAGCTGCTACACGTTGTCCTAGTCTCTGCCAGTCAGAGCTAAGTGTGTTCCAAGCACTACTTGGCGATGAAACTCGTGTGGAACGCACTGAGCATATCATTAGCGGCCAGCGACGTTGCGTATACCGTATTCAAGCGTAGGCAATGATTAGAATCACGCTGCTCCTGCCTACAACTCACCTATGAAAATGCTCTCTTATATCTGAGACTAGAGAGTCATTTCGCCGTTCTCCCCTTCTCCGTGATATACGCTTTTAATATCGAAGTGTAACTATCCGTATGGATTGGGAGACAAACGATGGCCAATCTGCGTACTCACAAACCGCAACCTCTGCCCTCTTTCGACGAACTGATGCAAATGGCACAAGATGACCCGGAAGCTTTTGAGCAATTCCGACAAGATAAGGCCCGCGAAATGATAGAAGGCGCATCGAAAAGCATGCAGTCACGACTTTGGGCGCAGCAAAGCCATATAGACCGAGTAATCAACAACTGTAAAAACCCAAACCATGTCAACGTGTTATTGATGAATGAGTTACAGAAACAAGTGATGAAGTTCAGAGAAGCGTTGCAAGGAACACCACAACCTGAAAAGACACGTAATGTGGTTCAATTCAGGTCAATGAGGGACAATGACGATTATTGTTGATGACTCTCGGATCCTGTAATAATCGCCCTTAAACTTATCAATCCGCTCACTGTCGCCCTAGCGAACGGCATCATTTATCCAACCGGATCAGGGCCGTACTTATTAGGGCCTTTCGTTCCTTTTAATAAACCACATTCAACCAAAATCCATACGCCACAAATTAAAGATATAGAAGCAATGAACAGTTGCGGCGTAGCCGACTCTTGTGAAACTGGACTCGTCGTTGGTGTAGCGAGCCGGCCTAAAACCAAAGGAATATTCAGCGCTAACCAATAAATCGATTTATCACGATCATGCCAGCGCTTCGTTGTGATCGCGAGATCAGGAATAAGCATGACCAAGAGAAAAATAGGCAGCAGAAGGTGAGAAAACGCGGGAAACAGCTGATTGATACCCACACCAAAACCTAAGATAGAAACGTAATAGACAATGTTCCATATCCAAAACGTTTTACGCCCGATGCGCCCTCGAAAAGAAAACAATAGCTCTTTAGTTAGCATTCGCAATTACCCAAAAAAATAAACATGTCATTCAAATAGCACTGGTAGCCTAAAAGTTTGTCTTTACTACTAGCATAGAGCAGACGAGCCTTCATGTTTTAAAATATCAATAAAAATCAGCGATTAGTGATAGAGAAATACTTTTCCAACGTTTTGATACAGACAAGGTCTTCTCTATTTTTATCTTGGAACTGCGCAACATGCTCATGGGCATTATCCAAAATTTTCTTGGCTTCAGCTGGGTTCTTTAAGTAGTAATTGACCTTATCTTCAAAGTCAGACCAATCATCTTTAACTTCTATATAATGTACACCCGGCTTAAGTGCCCCCTCCATAAACCAGGTTTCGAATCGCATTTTCGGCGTGATAACGACTGAGTTTGAAGACATCGCCCATTTTAAGTTAGAAGCCACGTCATTCCCTTCTAGGCAAATGAGAAATTTATATTGCAGCTGCTCCTCAATGGACATAAACGGCTGCTTCCACTCAGGGTGCTCTTTAGACGGGTTTGATTGACCCGCATCTACCAGTGGATGGCCAAACATGGCGTTCATAAAACGAATGCGATGTTTTTGTTTAACAGCGCCGCGGAAAACCGCCATATCTTTCTTATCCAGATATTCTGTTTTGTCTTCAATAAAACGAAAGTGGCGCATTTTATCTAACTTAAACAACACCGACGTTGAGTTGTCACCCTGTGTCGGCCTGGCTTTATACAGAGTTGGCTGTGGCTCGACTTTTACGTGGTCGCCAAAGTAGTACGCGAACTTAAGGTGTTTAGGAAAATAGTGCAGGTACTGCTTTAAGTCATAGAAATAAGCACTCTTGCCACGACGCTGATAGGAGTGTTGCGTGATAGCATCACTTGGTAACTCATGCAATTCATTCGGCTTACAGTAATAATCAACACGAGCCTGAATCGCGTCTTTATCCTGTTCAAAATGGCGCTCTAATTGAGCTTTACGCCGTTGAAAAACAAAGGACGGAACGACGTTGAGTAGTAAGTTGTTAAGATAGTAGAAAAGTTTCATTAAATAGACCTAGAAGTCAATGCCGTGCAATAGGTTAGCAGAATCACAAAACTAGGGGTAGATGAACTAAGGCTTCACTGCGTGAGAAAGGTCACCACGCAGCGAGTTAACAGAAGAAGATGGTCGTTAGTTCACCACTTTCTGAAAACATTCCACATCCATATCGCGAATGTTCACCGTTAAGCTATGAACATGGCTGGCTTGTTCTTGAAGTACAACCATTAAGTCCCGGGATAACGCGCGTTTTTGTTCTGACGTTCTCCCTGCCAGTAACTCAAAGTTTACATGGATAAAATCCAGACTGTCGCCTTCTTCACCTATTAGCCAGTTATGACAGCGGAGTGTTCTTGACTTCACTGATGCCAATTCAAAAAGGCCGCAATCCAACGCTGCTCTATGTAAATCTTCTAGTAAACCTTGAACGTTGACGCGCTCTTCCACTGAGTTCGAATACTCTAAAACCAAATTTGGCATTTTGATTCCTTTCTACAACATTAAAATCCAGTGCGTAGTAATACCAATCCAGGCTGCAATTTCCGAGGAATGAACTATCATTCTGTCTACGTGATCACCAATCGATTGCTTTTGATAGAACTGACAGAAACAAGTGCTACGCTGACCAGATGTACAAAGCCGAACAAGACATGATACCAATCATGATCTGTTCAAATTATTCTGTTATATTCTTTCGTAGATTTTTTACATTAATCATTAATAGATAATACGGAGATATTCCTATGCGTCGTCCTGTAGTTATGGGTAACTGGAAACTAAACGGCAGCAAAGCGATGGTAACTGAGCTGCTAACTGGTCTTAACGCTGAGCTTGAAGGCGTTGAAGGTGTTGACGTAGCAGTAGCTCCACCAGCACTTTACATCGATCTAGCTGAGCGCGTAATCGCAGAAGGCGGTAACAAGATCATTCTAGGTGCGCAAAACACTGACCTAAACAACAGCGGTGCTTTCACTGGCGACATGTCTCCAGAAATGTTGAAAGATTTCGGTGCTACTCACATCATCATCGGCCACTCTGAGCGTCGTGATTACCACAACGAATCAGACGAGTTCATCGCGAAGAAATTTAACTTCCTAAAAGAAAACAGCCTAACACCAGTTTTCTGTATCGGTGAATCTGAAGCACAAAACGAAGCAGGCGAAACTGAAGCAGTATGTGCTCGTCAAATCAACGCAGTTATCGACGCTTACGGCGTTGAAGCTCTAAACGGCGCAATCATTGCTTACGAACCAATCTGGGCAATCGGTACTGGTAAAGCAGCAACAGCTGAAGATGCACAACGCATCCACGCTTCTATCCGTGCACTAATCGCAGCGAAAGACGAAGCAGTTGCTGAGCAAGTAATCATCCAATACGGCGGTTCTGTTAAACCAGAAAACGCAGAAGCATACTTCTCACAACCAGACATCGATGGTGCTCTAGTTGGTGGTGCTTCTCTAGACGCGAAGAGCTTCGCAGCAATCGCTAAAGCAGCGGCAGCAGCAAAAGCTTAATTTTGTTTTTAAACAAGTAAAAATAACAAAGGGATGCGTGATGCATCCCTTTTTGTATTCCTAGATATCTATCTAATCAACCACCAACACTCGCAACTTAGAACAGCTGGTTATTTCAGATATAAAGACTCAAACTCATCAACTTTACGATTGTACGTTGCTAACTCTTCATCCTTATCTCTAATCTGCATACTTAGGTGTAAGTTCTTTCTCAGAAATTTCTTAAACTTACGATTGATTTTTTTACGTGTCAGGTAAGGGATAAAATCAGATATCGGGATAAACTCTGTATTGCCAAATCCATCAATCAGATAAAGTGTGATATCGCTTTCTGCCTGCCTCACCAATATATTTGTCATCACCAAGTCGCTTGGTATGACCCTGTTCTTAAGCAAGTAATCTTTGAGAACTCGAATTGCCAACAGCAACTTATCGATATCAAGATTATCTCCTTGCTGCACAAGATATTGTGCGAGATTCTTTGAGACTGACAAATTGTCATCCAAAACCACTTGCTGCTTAAATCCAACACGTGTCTCTGTTGTGACCTCCCCTAAGAAATTAGGGATATGTGCGAATTGAACGTTTTTCTTTTTTAATCGCTCAAAAAACTCAATTTCTCGATACGTTTGCTTTGCAGCGTCTTTCTGACTTAACTTTACACACTGAGCAGGGTTGCTGGGATTTTGATAACAAACTCGCTCGGTACCCTTACCAATGACCGCCCAGTTTTGGAACTCATGATCTGATTGCATCTTTAACCTTTACATGTTTTCTCTTGTAATCGATAGCAGAAAGCGCTTACGTTGTGTTTACGAGAGGAACTCTTTGAACTTAATGCTAATTGTATCACGAACTTGGAAACTGTGACGAGTCGCTCGGATATTAGGGTTAAAGTTGCTAGGTTTTAGTATCTAGGTCCTTCCCTCAAGAGCATCATTCCGAGGAGCCTAAGCGGCATCAGGAATCTACTAACTGTGAATACATAAACCAAGGCAAATACACTAACGATAAAAACTTTGTACGTAACTCCTAAATCACGCTTCTTTGTCGCTTTTCTCTATTACAGTGTTTATTGATGCTAACTTAATCGCATTTCAGTACTTTTCCAACTTATTACATCTAATCTACTGAAACATAAGCCTTACTCTTTCACAGCCTGCTCGCCTATGCTGAATAGATAAGGAGAAAGCATGACGACACCAATATCAGACATCGCCAGTGTGATCCATCATGGCGGGAAGCATACTGTTACTGGATCCTGTCATGAGCTTAAGCTCGCCAATGGCAGTATTTTGATTGATTGTGGACTCTTTCAAGGCAAGGACCTCAGTTTTGGTGGACGCAATGCCTCACTGAATATCGAGTTTCCTACCGATCAGATAAAAGCTCTCGTTCTAACTCACGCTCATATAGATCACATTGGCCGGCTGCCATGGTTACTGGCTGCTGGATTTAAAGGGCCAATATATTGCACGCAAGCAACGGCGGAGCTCGTCCCTTTAATGCTTGAAGACGGTCTGAAACTGCAACTCGGTTTAAACTACCGCCAGCGACAACAAGTCCTCAATATCATCAAGAAGCAACTCAAACCTTGTGATTATCAGCAGTGGGAAGAACTCCCTGCTCTCGCAAATGTCCGCTTCCAACCTGCTGGGCATATATTGGGCTCTGGGTATGTCGAATTTAAACTGTCAAATAATGAAGTTGTCGTTTTCTCCGGTGACTTAGGGCCATCGAATACGCCACTTTTGCCTGATCCACAATCGCCAGAGCGCGCGGACTACCTATTTATAGAATCCACCTACGGCGATAGACAACATGAAGACATTGCAACACGTACAAAGCGTTTAAACGACATCATTACTCATGCGTTGAAAGATGGTGGTGTGATTCTGATCCCTGCTTTTAGTGTCGGTCGAACACAAGAGCTGCTATTTGATATAGAGCAATTGATTAACCAGCATGAATTGGCATCGTCATTACCCGTCATCCTAGACTCCCCTCTAGCAAGAGAAGTGACAAAAACGTATCGACGTTTTAAAACCTTATGGAGTCAGGAAGCAAAGCAAAGATTAGACAATCAACGCCATCCACTTGCTTTCGACCAGTGTATTACAGTTGAAAGTCACACCGAGCATAAAGCCCTAGTAAACCGACTCGCTTCAACTGATGAACCCGCCATTGTTGTAGCCGCTTCCGGAATGTGTGAAGGCGGCAGAATCGTCAATTATTTAAAAGCACTTCTTCCCGATGAAAGAAACGATGTGCTATTCGCAGGTTATCAAGCTCAAGGTACGTTAGGTGAGGCGATACAATCAGGCAATTCAGAGGTTGAGATAGATGCTCAAGAAATCCAGGTTAATGCTCAGATTCATACTATTTCTGGTTATTCCGCCCATGCAGACAAAAGTGATTTACTCAAGTTTATTACTGGCATTCCCACACAACCAAAAGCTATTCATTTGATTCATGGGGAAGACGAGGCCCAACAAGCATTATGCAAGGAGTTAGAGAAGAAAGGATTTAAGGTGGTTTATTGATGGCGGAGTTTATAAGACCTAAGACTTAAGTACCTAGGCCCTTCCATCGTTACCGTCATTCAATATGCGAAACACGTCGTAATTCAACCGAGTGAATAACAATGCCTAAGCGCTTACAAGGCTATCCACCTTCGTTAAGTTTTCCAATTCGGTTTGGTTAACCTCTGTTTGGCTTACCTGGCTCTGGTTCCAAACTAAATCACTAATCCCATCGGTAGGGTTGAAGTCAGTTGGAGCGGCCAATAGGAGCTCTCGAATACGGACGTGATCCATGTTATGACAAGCAAAATCCAGTTCATCTAGTAAGGATTCATATTCATCAAGAGGTAAGTAAACTTCATGGGCAGTCATGATCCGCTCATGGGAAGTGTTCTTAACGTTATCGCCAATCAGTAATTCCTCGTATAGTTTCTCACCAGGTCTTAGGCCCGCAAACAGAATTTCAATATCACCATGAGGATTCGATTCTGATTTCACTTCAAGACCAGAAAGGTGGATAAGGTTGCTCGCAAGATCGGTAATTTTAACTGGTTCACCCATGTCTAGTACGAAAACATCCCCGCCCTTACCCATGGCTCCAGCTTGTATCACTAATTGAGCCGCCTCTGGAATGGTCATGAAAAAGCGCGTGATTTCTGGGTGTGTCACGGTAACTGGACCGCCACGTTCAATTTGCTTTTTAAACAGGGGAATAACTGAACCAGATGAGCCTAATACGTTGCCAAATCGAACCATACAGAAACGTGTACCATTAGGCTTTTTATTTTCACGCTCCGCGAGTGCCTGTAGCCCAAGCTCAGCCATGCGTTTGGTTGTCCCCATGACATTGGTTGGACGCACAGCTTTATCAGTCGAAATCAGAACAAAAGACTCGACTCCTGCTTTGATCGCTGCGCATGCCGTGTAATAGGTGCCATAGATATTATTTCGTACGCCTTCTACGACGTTGTATTCCACTAAAGGAACATGCTTATACGCAGCGGCATGATAAACGGTTTCCACCTTGAACGATTTCATCGCCGTTTCGAGGCGGTGCTGGCGCTGGACAGAACCTAATAGAGGAATGATATCGCAACTTAAACCATGTTCTTGCTTGAGAAGATTCAATTCCCTGTCGATTTGATACAAACCAAATTCCGAAAGCTCGAACAACACAATCGAGGTCGGTTTCTGCAGCAGAATCTGACGACATAATTCAGAACCAATCGAACCACCCGCCCCCGTTACCATAACAACTTTATCTTTGATGTTTGCTTCTAGCAGCACCTGCTGAGGCGCGACCGGATCACGACCTAGCAAATCTTCAATAGGTACCTCTTTTAGCTCATCGATCTTCGCTTTACCTGACACGATATCAGTCAACTCAGGTACAGTGCGAATCTCGACTAACAGCTTAGACAACTCATCGATTATCTCTTTACGACGAGAACGCTTGGCGCTCGGTACCGCGAGTAATACTTGTGAGACATCGTGCTTGTTGATCATGTTCATCACATCACTCATCGGTATCACTGGTAGCCCTAAAATAACCGTGTTGGTTAACGTCGAATCACCATCAATGAAGGCACGAACTCGGTAATCACCAGAACCACGTAGTGCCATCGCAAGCTGCCTTCCCCCAGAGCCTGCTCCGTAAATCAACACATTTCTACTTTTGTGAGCGTAACTTTTTGCCACAAGAGAACGGATCACAGCGCGAGCCCCACCACATAATAACGCTAAAAATGCGCCATAAATAATCGGTACTGTGCGTGGAAATGGATGACCGCTATAGAAACCCAATGCCGCAAGTAACAGTGCCGATATCACCGCGCCAATAGTGATGACAGACAGGGCCTGAAAGGTAAGATAGCGAAGCACCGCACGGTATAAACCAAGACGAGTAAATACCGCCACGGTCATAATAGCGACACTAACTAAAACACCTAAAACGGTAGGATTAGAAAAGTTCTCGATATTGCCAAGACGTACTAAGAGTGCGAGATGAAAAGCAATGAAGATAATACCTACATCAGTCACCACACTCACGATGCGCTTATTGGCTCGGGATAATTGCCAGAAGAATTGTAGACGTTGCATAATGTTTTTTATTTAATGTTATAAAAGATTTGCTCATCTAGACGATGAAACTATCCCTCAATGTACAAAGGTTTTTAGAATCATTGAGGGGAAGGAAGGTGTTAAACCTGAATAGAAAACCTATAAAAAGGCAAATGATCGCTTTGTGCTAAACACTTGCGTCGCTATCGCACTGAGATGCTCAGTGTGAGCTCAAGATAGCGTATTATTACGCTTGCGCCTGAATCAGTACCTCGCGTAAAACCAGACACGTTTTTTCCATTTCCGCTTCGGTAAGCGTCGGATGCACTAAAAACATCAAACTTGTTTCACCGAGCTGAACCGCATTAGATAAGCGTTCTTTCGGCCTCCAAGGCGTGTTATCAAACGCTTTTTCCAGGTAGACCTCTGAGCAACTGCCTTGAAAAGCAGGTACACCTTTCTCAACCATCGTCTCCACGATGCGATCTCGCGTCCAATCTTGTGCCAAATGTTGTGGTTCAACAAAAAGGTAATGTTTGTATTCTGCATGCTCAGCATAATCAGGAACCTGAACGCGACGCACTACTTTTAATCCCTCTACAGCCTTATCTATTTGGGCAGCATTGGTTTGACGATTTTCTGTCCATTCGGCCATACGCTGAAGCTGAATGCGACCAATCGCACCTTGAATTTCTGTCATACGCCAGTTGGTGCCAAAGCTCTCATGAAGCCAACGAAAGCCCGGCGGGTGCTGACGGTTATAAATTACGTCATAGTTTTTACCGTGATCTTTGTAAGACCACATCTTCGACCATAGCTCTTTATTGTTGGTAGTCACCATGCCTCCTTCGCCGCCTGTTGTCATGATCTTATCTTGACAGAAAGACCAAGCGCCGATGTGACCAATTGTCCCTACACTACGACCTTTGTATTTAGCGCCGTGTGCCTGAGCGCAATCTTCGATCACGTAAAAACCATACTTATCAGACAGTGCCATAATGGCATCCATTTCGGCAGGCATACCGGCAAGGTGTACGACAATCACAGCTTTGGTATTCGGCGTTAGCACCGCCTCAATAGACTCCGCTGTAATGCCTTGGCTGTTTAGGTCCACATCAGCAAACACAGGATTAGCGCCAGCCGTAACAATAGAAGATGCTGAAGCAAGAAAAGTACGAGGAGTAGTGATAACCTCATCGCCCTCGCCTACGTTTAACGCCTTAAGCGCCACATCAAGCGCAAGGGTGCCATTGCTCAGCGCAACCGCATGTTCACACCCAGCCCACACTGCGAATTCTTTTTCAAATTCACGACACTCACTACCGGTCCAGTAGTTCACTTTGTTTGACAGCAGCACTCGGCTCACTGCATCGGCTTCCTCTTGAGTAAAAGAAGGCCAAGGAGAAAATGGAGTATTAAGCACGCTTTCACCTGAATAGAGATTATTTATAGATAGTTTTTTAAGGATGTTTTTTTATTTATTTAAAACTTGCGCAGGCGTACCCACGACAGTTTGGTGATCGGGTACGTTAGCAACGACAGTCGCTCCTGCCCCCACCATTGCACCAGAACCAATCGAAATAAGCTGTCGAACCTGACTGCCAATGCCTAGCCACGCACATTCACCTATGGAAACACCACCGGCAAGGTTGCTGCCAGGGCTAACATGTACGCCGTCTGCTAGTTTGCAATCATGATCGATTGTTGAAGAAGTGTTGATAATGCAGGCATCACCTATATGAGCAAAAGGGTTGATAACCGCATTCGCCATTACAACCGTACCAAAACCTAATTCAGCATACTGGCTAACCGTTGCACGAGGGTGTACTAGCGGAGAAAAACACGCACCAACGGAGATTAACTGTGTCTGCTTTTCTAGCCTTACGTTGTTATTGCCAATCGCAATAATTGTGAGGTCAAAACTCGATGCCGTAGTCAGCAATGATTCTGAATTACCTTGCACGGACCAATGTTCGACGTTTTGTAGTTCTGGCCAGCGGTCATCAAAAAATACAATGTCCTGATAACCGTTTAGTTCGGCAATTTCAGCCACCACTTTGCCATGACCACTCGCACCTAAAATTGCGCAGGTTTTAGTCATTTGCTCCACCTTGCACTGACTGACCAGTAAAGGGCTCGATGGTTACGTGACCATCGGCTGAGATTCCCTCTTTTACAAAGACTTTTTTTACGGTTAGGAATAGAATTTTGATATCTAGCCACAAACTGCGATTATCGACATACCAGACATCTAACTTGAACTTATCTTCCCAGCTAATTGCATTACGCCCATTAATTTGTGCCCATCCCGTTACGCCCGGTCTCACATCATGACGTCTTGCCTGCTCTTTATTGTAGAGGGGCAAGTATTGCATTAACAAAGGACGCGGACCAACTAAGCTCATTTCACCTTTTAATACGTTCCATAACTCTGGTAGCTCGTCTAAGCTAGAGTTTCTTAGCTTATCGCCAAATGGCGTCATACGCTCAGAATCAGGTAGAGGGTTCCCTTCCACATCGACGGCATCCTTCATGCTACGAAACTTAACCATATCAAACGGTTTACCGTTTAAGCCAGGACGTGTTTGACGAAACAATACGGGCGAGCCAAGATTATTACGGATTTTCCAGGCGATCAGCACCATTACTGGAGCAAAAATGATTAAAGAAATAAATGAAGTAAAGAAATCAAATAGTCTTTTTAACATTATTTTGAATCCTTTCAGAAATGTGATTCACAATATCTGCTAGCTTTATTTTATTTTCAACTAGTTCCTTGTCAGAAAGCAACTTCAGCTTGCTTTCCTTATCCTTCAATTTAGATACTTCCAGCTTCAAATCAATTTTTTCGGAGGAACTTGACACTGCGGGATCATTTTTAAATGTTCTTGATAAAATAACAGAATGAGAGTTTAGGCGAACATGTTCTGAAAGTATTAATTCGGCAGGAAGATCTCCTTCACCTAGTTTAGCGATACCACCAAACCCAACAGTACCGCCTGCGCTTTGAATCTTTTCTACCATATATTCTACAAGTCCTCCTGAGAGAACTTCGAACATAAAGTTTAGACCTAAACTAATTTTTAAATCGTTCAATCCAATAAAAAACTCATCAATTCCTTCTACAGAAATTAGATCATCAATTCTCGATAAGGCTTGGGCGGTTTCAATCATTACAATTGTTTTCGCTCGCCCATTAACCATTTCTACAAAATCTCTAGCGTCGTTAGCATCAAACGCCATAGGCAACATAATAATATCGGCACCATTTTCAATCACGCTGTCGATTTCATTTTTAGATGTAGGATTAATAGGATTAATTCTAACAAGTAGATGAGAGTGTCGTAATACAGAGCGTACTAACTTTACATCTTCAATAGTATGATTAGAGAGGACGGTGTTTAGACCTCGTTGTCTTTCAGCTTTATTTAAATGCTCTAGATCAACAAATATTCTATTTACACCAGCTAATTCAGCTTCAAGTGCAAACTTAGGTTCATTAGTAAGAATCATTAATTGCATAGTAATACCTTTATGACGCGATAATTTTTAATCGATCTTCATGAGTTAATCGAAGCATTTTTTCTCTACCGAAATACTTAACACATCGTTTAAAACCATTTTCTGATAAAACACTTCTCATTTCACTATCTAGATATAGAGTTACCATAGCGGCTCTAAGTTGTGCTGAGTCTCGAGGAGCAACTAATAGGCCAGATATATCTTTCACGACTACTTCTGAAGGCCCAGGTATATCCGTTGTTATAACTGGTATTTTAAGAGCCATAGCTTCTTGAAGCACCATACTAAATCCTTCACGGTAAGAAGGATGCACATGTACACTAAAACTAGAAATAAAAAGTGATGTATCCTTTTGCCTTCCGGTAAAGAGCACCTTATCTGATGACTTGGCCCAATCTAATAAATCTTTTTGTATCGGGTCTCCATCGAAAGTACTACCAACAAGCACTAACTTTACATTGTCATATAAACTAGAAATAGTTTTAAAAGCATCAATAAGTTCGTTGGTACCTTTATCTCCTCGTAAGCTACCTACATAACCAAAAATAAAGTCATTCTTATTTATTCTATAATTTTCATAAAACGACGCTTTATGAGATTCTTTCATTTCTATGTTAAATTTTTCCAAATCAACACCAATTGTCCCCCCCTTTCCGACGACATCACTTTTCTCTTTCTTATATAATTTTTCTGAGATTGAAAATTGTCTATTTTTTTCACTGGCAGGCCGTATGTCTGTAGATAAAGAACAAGTAATGAACTCAATAAACTTGAATAACTTTCTTTTAATTCCTACATCAAAGCCAACGTATCTAATTCCCCACTGGCAATATAATCTTTTCGGAACAAGAGCGAAATAGCTAGCTATGGAGGCATAAAATGCAGCATTTGGCGTTGCATACTGAACCATATCAAACTTCTTATTTTTGAATATTTTATATAATTCGTATGTGTTTTTTAAAACATCTAAGACAGAAGAACCTCGATTCATATCTATGTTGATGCAATTAAATTCATCTCTATATTCAGAATAGAAGCCATCGGACATATTACATATTAAAGTAATATTAAAGCCATTTTTTTTGTGAAACCTAGCTGCGTCAATGATAAACGCTGACATTGTCATATCAACAGTTGTCACTATACAATAATTTGTCATATAATTTAAGAATCTATACCAGGGACTTTAATTTTAAGAATACTATCTATTTCATTTTGAACAATTAACTTTTTCTCGTGTTCTTTTTCATCATCTCTAAGTATGCTAGTTTTTATTTTTCCATACATATTTAAACGTGATACAGCTTTCAAGGCTAGCTTCTTTATATTATTTCTATAAAGTATTTTATTTAATTCATTTTTTGATAACACTTTAGCACCATAAGTAGCTATTATTTCATTCCTTTCTTTGAAACTAACATCAATTTGATGTGTGCTTACATTTGCGTCATCTCGATAAAAATACAATGGTTCATTTAATCTCGCGTGGTCTCGTTCAGATAATTCTCCAGACGATATAGCTCTAACCCATAACTCATAATCTTCTGTTCTTTTGTTTTTTGTGGAGTAGATATTATTCTTAGACCATGAAGACTTGGTCATAATTGTCGGGTGCCCGATTGTACTTCCATACTTCAAGTAATTTTTCAAAGTTATTTTGTGATTCGGTGCCCTTCTAAAATTTAAGACTCTATTATTAGAATCTATAACTGCCATTTCAGAAGAAACAATATTAAAGCCATACTCTCTGATAAAACTCAATTGCCTATCTATTCTTCTGGGAGAGCACATATCTCCACTATCCATTCTTACAATGTATTCTGTTTGCGCTCTTTCATTTATTTCATTTAATCTATGCGCAAGTTTTTTGTTCTCTCCATCATGATAAACCTTAACCCTAGGGTCATTGATACTCATAAGAATATCTAAGGAGCTATCTTTAGAACCATCATCAACAGCAATAAGTCTCCAATCTTCGTAAGTCTGTGAAAATATAGACCTTAATGTATCAAGCAAATCCTCTTCATTGTTATATACCGGCAATCCAATCGTAATCATGCTTTCTCCAATGCGTTTATAAATGAAGTAACTTGTTTTTCTAAGGTAAATTTATTTTTTGAAAACCGATATGCACTTTCTATGATATGTAAAGTATCTTCTCGATTATTTTTAACTTTAAATATGCACTCCGATAAAAGCTCATAATTATCAACATCGACTAGATATCCTGTAATACCATTTACTAATGCATCTGGTATTCCACCTACAGGTGTTGATATAACAGGTGTTTTTAAAAGCATACTCTCAATAATAACTCGAGGAAAACCTTCAGTATGCGTAGGAAGAATCATTAAATCTGACGAGTTTATCATATCTAGTATGTCGTTCCGCCATCCAGTAAACTCTATAAGATCTTCAATCTCATAATTTTTTATTAAATTTTTTAACTCTTCAGAGAAGTCACTGGTATGACCTATTGGCACATCTCCCGTTAATATTAGCTTTATATCTCGCCCATATCTCTGTGAATAATCTTTAATAGCTTTTATTGCACAGTCATAACCTTTCAGTTTAGTAGGCCTGGATGCAGGAAGAATTATAGTAAAGATATCATTTTTTTTATGTACTGGTTCTATTTCTAACTCAACCGCGTTTGGAATATAACTTACTTTTTTTTGGGGGAATAATTTTGATAATGTTTTAACACTATCCTGAGCATGAGAAATTATATTTTCACAAAAAAATCTCATTAAAAGTAAATACAACAAGTCAATATCATGTTCTTGAACCCAAACTCTATGATATATAATTATTTTTGCCTTTGTTCCTATTGATGCTATTGCCACAGGTAATAAGGTTTTTTTGTTATTCACTAAAACATAATCATAGTTTTCAGATTTAATCAGCCGTCTTATTCCTAATATTACTTTCACTTGATCTGGAAGATGGGATATAAACTTAAAAAATCTTTTAATTACTCCTCCTTTGCCTAGTATATAATTACGACTATCTTGAAGTAAAACCGTATATGAAATATCATTACTTTCAAGTTCTTTAAGATATTTATCATTTATACCAAAAAAATCACATGCCTTGCATAGATAACCTTTCTGTGAAAGAGAACTCAAAAGATTGATTGTACCCTTTAAAGAGCCACCATAGTTGACATTACTATCTACGAACAAAAATCTATACATAAGAACGCCATTTATTGTAAAGAAAAACTTTTCTGCCTGTCATTTAAAAGCCTTAAATAAAAACCTAGCTAACAATTTAATTATTAAGATTGGAACAAATACAAACAATATTGTTCTTGATATATATGCGTAAAAGCTACCTATATTTAACATAAACACTAATGAGAAAGTACTTGCAAGACTAATATAGATATACTTGTAACCTATATAGTTAATTTTTAATGCGCAGCGCTCAAAATAAAGAGCTATCGTGACAAAAAAAGAAGAGTAAAAAAATAATCCTATATACCCAAAATGGAATAAACCACTTATAGAAAGTGGAATTATTTGGTCTGCATAGTCTCTATGCTGGTAAATAAATTCATTGAATTTGATTGTCCCTTTATAATTGTCATAGGTTAACTTTGATAATATAGGTATATTCTGAAATGTATCATTGACGAGATACAGTATAGAATCATCTATAGTTAATTCATCATAAGCCTCAAACCCTAACGAAACATTACCGACACCAGAAAAATACGCGTTTAATGTTGAAGCAGTTACTATTGAGTTTAGTGTTAACGTATTACCGTATTTTGAAAACTTTGCTAGAGTTGTTATAACGATCATGAACACAAAAATAAACAAAGTAAAAATCAATATTTTCCTAATATCTTTAGGCTCGACCATTTGCGAGATTAATACCACTAATGGAAGCGAGAACAAGACTACACTAAACCTGCTAGTCCCTACTATAAATAAACTCGAAAAAAACACAACTAGTAAGTAATAGTAAGATTTATTTATTACCTTACTTGAATTATATATTATACTTATTGCTAATAGTGATAATATTATTTTAAAAGGAGTTAATAGTACAGCCCCAAATTTATTGCTATTAATTTCATCTTCGCCGGTAACATACTTGCTTACATAATCTCCCAAGTTCCAAATAAAATTCACAACCTCAAATGAACCGGTATAATATAGATAACAAAATATTACCAGTAACAAGAATGATACTATAGTATAATTTTCGACTGGCTGTATCGTTCTATTCACCCGTCTTATAACAGACTCTTGTTTCTTAGAAAAAATCTCAAAAATTAAAAATATTGATACAATTTCCAAAACACTAACTATAATTGCTATATTTGTGTAACGTGACTCAAACCCTACTTTTAAGTATTGATCATGAATGATAAAAATAGGGATAAGTGAATATCTTATAATAGCTTGAAAGACTACTAATTTAAATACAACACTGTTTCTCAATCTATAATACACTCGATTATAGATTAATGTCACTGTTAAAAAAGACAAAGGTAATATAATTAGAAAATTGTATTTATAGCTATCAATTACATATATAGAAAATGAGATAGAAATAACACATAATAGTATAACTATTTTTAGCATTGCATTAACTTTCGTGATTTTCTTTAATAATATTCGATATTATGAACTCTTGTGGATTAAAAAACCCTTCATGCCAGTTCATTTTACTATCCCAATAGCCTGGACACTTATCATAAGAACTTACATGAAAACCATAACTAATCTCGATAATTTTTGGATTTCCTTCTTGATCATACACAAAATCATAAGCCAATGACTGTGAATTTAATTTTTCACTAACCTCAAAAGCGATATTAATTAACTTTTCATCTATATCAAATCTCTCGTAACTAATTATACCACTACCGGAAGCTCTAAAATCATTCTCTCTAACGCTTCTTTTAATTGCAAAAGCTTTATCTCCTATAACAATGACTCGAGTGTCAAATTCATTACCCGGTAGAAACTCTTGAAAGTAAATATACCCTTTATCTCTAGGTCTAGAGTTCGAGTAATTTTTTCCAATAAATAATCGTACTAAACCTTTAAAAACAGCTGAAACACCTTCTTTACCACTCTTAAAATTCCCTAGCCTATATTTAAAATGGGTCATTCTGTCAAACTGAGAAAATCCTCTTCCAAAGGACTTTGAGATAAGTTTCTCAGCTTCCTTTTTAGTTCTAACTAATTTTACATTAGCACTTCCAGAACCACCTCGTAATTTAAAAACCAACGGAAAATCAGCATCTTCTATCCATT
Source organism: Vibrio natriegens NBRC 15636 = ATCC 14048 = DSM 759 (assembly GCF_035621455.1). Taxonomy (NCBI): domain Bacteria; kingdom Pseudomonadati; phylum Pseudomonadota; class Gammaproteobacteria; order Vibrionales; family Vibrionaceae; genus Vibrio; species Vibrio natriegens. The sequence goes on along the minus strand of NZ_CP141822.1, from coordinate 259,882 downwards.
CTATAGCGTCTTTTTTTGTATAAAATACATAACTAGGTACTAGAGGTGCTCCTATCGATTCAAGTAAATATTTTTGAGCTACTTTGTCATCAAAATGCCATGTCGTATTTATATTGGGGAATGTTTTTATCCCAGATAAACTTAGAGAGAATAACAATTCGTTAGCAAAGTTAGTATCTCGAGAGTCATCATTATTATGGTGCCACATAAAAACGTCTACTCCATTTAACTTTTTAACTATTCCATTGTCATATGCGTTAACTTCAATATAATTCAAGTTGTTTTTTTTACAATATTCAATCCAACGTTCAGAAAAACTACCAGCACGTTTATGAATTGCAATTAACATTTAAAACCTCCATTTTTCCTTTGATTTTTTTAGCATAAATCATAACAGTTAAGCCAAGCATACTTCTGGTAAGTGCAATCGTAATAGCAGCTCCAATATAGTCATATGCAAAAACTAATGGAAAAGAAATACAAAACCCGAAAGCCGAGACAAAGAATGTAATATTTCTTAAAAGCTTATCCCTACCAATAATTATTAAATAATTTGTACCATACACACTATTCATTGTTAGAAAAAATAGGGATATAGACATTATTTCTATAATAATTTTGGCTTCATAAAACTCTGATGTAAACAATATTCCGACAATAGCCTCAGCTAATAAATACAATGTTAAAGACAGTATAAAAGAAATTATCAAATTGATTTTTTCATATAATTCATGCCCATCAATCCTTCTAGATAAGTAAGGAAAGAAAACTCTAGATATCATATTAACAAAAATTTGCACAATATTAGGCACTTTCATTCCGGCATCTAATATACCATTAGAACCATTTCCACCATAAAATCCTAACAGAACATGAGAAAAACTGTTATATAGATTTGGCACTATATTATTTATAAATACATCTTTACTATCTGAGATGGACTTTATTACTCTTGAATATCGAGGTCTCAATATTTTCAACTTATATTTTCTAATAATTATTATCATTGAGAAAATCCCAACAAAAATATATCCAACTCCAAAAAATAATGGCTGGTAAATATAATCCTCTTTATTAGTTACAAATATAAAAATTAGTAAAGTAAAAATAACCTTAGATATAAATGAAAGATACGTAATATATTTCATATCTTCCACAGCTTGAAAAAACCACTCAGGAAATAGTATATTTCCAGGAATAACAAGGAATGTAAGTAGTAAGATTAACTTGTAATCAGAAAAGTAGCTCACAGTTTCTATCATCAGAAATAGAATCATAAACGATACTATAGCAAGTAAACACCGTGCCCATAATATGGATGAAAATATTTCTGACATTTTATTTACATCGTCTTTATTTCTTGCAATATCTCGCGCACCTGTAAAATTAAACCCCCAATCAGATATAGTTTGAAACCACACTATAATTGCAGCGGAAAATGCTATTTTACCAAACCCTTCAACACCTATAACTCTGGCTAGATAAGGGATTGTTATTAGTGGAAATATGTAGCTAACAACTCTTAAAAACAATAAATAACCAAAATTAGTGACTAAGCTTTTTCTATCTGAGTTAGAAATATGGTTACTCTTCAAAAATCGATTATTAACCTTCATGTTCTACAGTACCAACATACCATGGTAGTGCATATTTAAGACCTCTTTTTATAGAAAATTCCGGTCTGTATTCTAACTTGATCTCTGCCTTATTTATATTTGCTTGAGAATGCCTAACATCACCCGCACGAAAATCACGATATTTAGGCTCGGCTTCTACCTTTACACCATTCTTGTTTAATGCACTTTTAATTGCGTAGTACAGATCATTCAGCGTTGTTCTATCACCAACCGCTACGTTATAGACTTCGTCTTTTGCTTCTTCATCAGCCGTTGCTGCTAACAGGTTCATTTGTACTACATTGTCGATGTAGCAAAAATCTCGGCTTGTTTGTCCATCACCATTAATGTAAACATCTTCACCATTGATCATTGCCGCCGTCCACTTTGGAATTACCGCTGCGTAGGCTCCGTTTGGATCTTGTCTGCGACCAAATACGTTAAAGTAACGTAGGCCAATAGTCTTAAAACCATAAGTACGTGCGTATACACCTGCATAAAGCTCATTTACGTATTTGGTAACAGCATAAGGAGAAAGTGGGTTACCAATATTTTCTTCTACTTTTGGTAGTGCAGGGTGGTCGCCGTATGTCGAGCTGCTTGCAGCATAGGTAAAGCTGCTTACCCCTTCTTCTTTTGCTGCATCCAGCATATTTAAAAAGCCCGTAATGTTCGCAGCGTTTGTCGTTAGTGGGTCAGCGATAGAGCGAGGTACAGAACCTAGTGCAGCTTGGTGTAATACGTAGTCAACGCCTTTTACGGCTTTTTGGCATGTTTTCGGTTCGCGGATATCACCTTCTATAAAAGTAAAACGATCCCACTGGGCCTGGCTTACTAAGCTTTTTACTTCATCTAAATTGTGCTGGTGCCCCGTTGCAAAGTTATCTAAACCCACAACGGTTTGATCAAGCTTAAGTAGTTTTTCAAGTAGATTTGAGCCAATAAAGCCCGCAACACCAGTTACTAACCATGTTTTTGGTGATTCTAGTAACTCTTGTTGGATTTGTTCGTATTTGGTCATTGTGTTTTCCGTGTGGGAAGGGTCTAGGGTCTAGGGTCTAGGGTCTAGGGTCTAGGAGTCATAATCTCCACTATCTTCCCTAACAAAACCTTTCCGGATTTTAATCAAAGCGGCGATCATTGCTGCTATCTCTTTGCATTCTGCAACAATGACTAGCCACTTTCTTTGTCGAAGTAACCTATGTCTATGCCAATATAGGTTTGCGTTAGAAGTTCACCTAAAGAGCCTTTTGCGTAATAGAGAAATCTTGACTCTTCTTTCGAGGTTTCTCTTTCCAGGCCTTCAGCGATATTCGAAGGAACAGATAAAGCCGAGCGAGTTATTTGATCTTTAAATCCATAATCTTGGCAATCGCGCATCAGTTTATAGACATTACTCGCCAAACGTGATGAACGTTTCCAAACATCAAATTGCTCGAATTTCATGGGTTCTTTAGGTTCACTGAGAGATTTCTAGGTTCTAGGTTCTGGGTTCTGGGGCCTAGGATCTAGGACCTTAATTTCTTAAAGACGCATATCTACGCATTCTTTATCTAGGACATATTTTAGGTCGTACAGTACGTGTTCTGGCTTGCCCAGAGTACGAATTTTTTCGACACCCATTTCTTTAAATTCGTTGTGAGAGACGGCCATGATGATGGCGTCGTAGTGGTCTTGCTTTTCTTTTTCACAAAGCGTTAAGCCATATTCATGCTGAGCTTCGGCATTGGAACACCAAGGGTCCATAACATCAACGTTGATGTTGTACTCTTTTAGCTCAGAGATAATATCAACCACTTTAGTATTACGAAGGTCTGGGCAGTTTTCTTTAAATGTTAAACCCATCACTAGGACGTTCGCGCCTTCTACGTGAATACGTTTTTTCAGCATTTTCTTCACTAGCTGAGAAACAACGTATTGGCCCATACCATCGTTTAGGCGACGACCAGCCAAAATCATTTCAGGGTGGTAACCCACCGCTTGCGCCTTGTGCGTTAGGTAGTAAGGGTCAACACCAATACAGTGACCACCCACTAGGCCAGGACGGAATGGTAAAAAGTTCCATTTCGTGCCTGCCGCTTCTAACACCTCTAAAGTATCGATACCAAGTTTGTTGAAGATGATTGATAGCTCGTTGATCAATGCAATGTTTACATCACGCTGCGTGTTTTCAATGACTTTTGCAGCCTCGGCTACTTTAATTGCTGATGCTTTATGTGTACCCGCAGTGATGATCGATTTATATAGTTGGTCTACAAATTCTGCTACTTCAGGTGTCGAGCCACTGGTTACTTTTAGGATGTTTGTGACTCGGTGCTCTTTATCACCCGGGTTGATTCGTTCTGGTGAGTAACCGGCAAAAAAGTCTTGGTTAAACTTAAGACCAGACACACGCTCTACGACTGGGATACAATCTTCTTCTGTCGCACCAGGGTACACGGTCGATTCATAAACGATAATGTCACCTTTGCTAACCACACTACCCAACGCTTCAGAAGCTTTGATCAGTGGTGTTAGATCTGGCTGTTTATGCTCATCAATTGGGGTAGGAACGGTAACAATGTAAACATTGCACTGCTTTAATTCTTGAAGAGAGGAAGTGTAAGAAAGGTATTTTGCTTCTGCTAATTCATTATCGCTGCATTCTAATGTGCTATCACGACCTGCGGATAGCTCATCGATACGTGACTGGTTAATATCAAAACCGATGGTTGGTGATTTTTTGCCAAACTCTACCGCAAGCGGTAACCCAACGTAACCTAAGCCGATAATACCAACGTTAGCATTTGAAACATCAAACTGCATTATACTAATTTCCTTGATTTAATTTGAAATTTCTTTTATTAGCCTCAGACATTTCAGCTCTGAGGCCTTTTATATTCTTTTTTAATTATTCTTATAGAGCCTTGCGCACTATTGTAATTAACGAGAGGCGTGCTCTCGTTCTAATCACATCAACCGGCTCGACATCAACTCTATTTACGCTCAGAGCTTTTAGGAGTTACTGCTTGAGTATTCATAGTTGTAATACCCATAGCCGTAAGCGCTTGAGGCTTTTTTCTCAATCGCGTTAAAGATAACGCCTTTCACCTCAATGCCTGATTGCTGGAATCGGCTACGCGCGACGTCTATTTCTTTTGCTGTATTTTGACCAAAGCGGGCAACCATAAGGGTCGTACCAGCAAAAGCACCGACAATACTTGGGTCTGTCACGGCTAAAACTGGTGGCGTATCGAAAATCACTAAGTCATAGTTTTGGGAAGCCCATTCCACTAACTCTTTAAGTCGTGGGTGCATTAAAAGTTCTGAAGGGTTTGGTGGTATTTGACCACGGGTGATAACGTCTAAGTTCTCAATTTGGGAGTGTTTTACTGCCTGATTGGTATCAATTCTGCCACTTAATAAGTCTGACAGTCCGTTATCCGCACTTACTCCTAACGAGTGTTGTAAGTGACCTTTGCGCATATCCGCATCTATAAGTAATACTCGTTGTCCAGTTTTTGCCGTCACTGCCGCGAAGTTAGTAGAAATAAACGACTTACCAATGCCTGGCGCTGGGCCAGAGATCATCAGTACGTTGTTTTTCGCTTCCATCATTGCAAAATGGAGGCTGGTGCGTAACCCACGTAGTGCTTCAATCGAAAGATCAGCAGGGTTAAGCTCTGCCAGTAATGATTGCTCCTTACTTTGCTTTTTACGCTTAGCGTTATTGGCGATTTCAAGTTGCAGCACCGATTTTGGCACACTGGCGTAAACCGCTAAGCCGATTGCTTCAATCTGATCCGGAGATTCCACACCTTTGTGAAGTGCAGCCTTAACCAGTACAAATGCTACGCTTAGCATTCCTCCAAGCAAAATTGCTAACACAACAATTAATGGTTTTTTCGGCTTCACTGGTGCTGCATAAGCTTGCGCGGTATCGAGAATGCGGACATTACCCACCGTACCCGCTTTAATAATGCTTAGCTCCTGAACCTTATTAAGCAGTTGAATGTAAATTTGTTGGTTTACTTCAACATCACGCGTCATGCGCAGTACTTCACGTTGAGTTTTTGGTAGCTTTTGAATTTGCTGGTTTAAACGGTCTTTTTCGTTTAATAAGGTTACTCGCTTATCGAGTAAAGATTTGTAGGCTGGGTGGTCTTTGGTAAAGCGCTGACTAATCTCGCTCTCTTTGAATGTCAGTTCGTTTAACTGAGCTTCAAGCTCGACCATCACTGTCAATGTTGACTGCGCTTCTAAACCTAAGTCAATCGATTCATTGGCCTGACGATATTGATTAAGCGCGTCTTCGGCTGTCGTTAAGCTGTTCTTGATGTCAGGCAAACGATCTTTTAGAAATACCAGACTCTTTTCTGCTTCAGCCGATTGGCGCTCTACATTTTGTAGAAAGTAAGTTTGGCTAATATGATTCAGAATATCGGTGATTTGGGTACGGTCTTCACCCGTAAAGCTTAGTTGTAAGATACCTGTCTGCTTACCGCGTTCACTAATTGAAAGGTTTTGCTTTAACCACGAAATTGCATCTAAACGGCTGCGCTTAGTGATATTAAATTCTTGACCATTTTTCGCGTGGACGGAGGTGATAAACAGCTCATAGCCGTTGTTTTTAGCTAACTTACCGGCTTCTCCCTCTAGGACTACCTGATCATCTTCACGAACTAACTGATAAGTTTGCTTTTCGGCGTCGACCACCAATAAACGATGTTTTAATCCCATGGCAAAGTCAGGCGTTACAAAACGGCTGACCGCAACCTGATTAACTGCGCCCGACATGCGCGCTAGGCCTTTACCTATCACAGGAAAGTAATCTGGCGTAACAACGGTGGTTAAGTTATATTTATCAACCGTATCGCCTAAGATCATACGCGATTTGATGATCTCTATTTCTGTAGTGGCAGAAGACTCTTGGGTGAAAAGTTCGCCCATGTCCCCGACCAAAGAGCCAATGCCTCCCGAGTTTTTAGACTCAATTTGCAGCAGCGCGTCTGCTTTATAAACGGGCGTAGATAGCAGTGCGACCGCGACGCCGCCGACTGCAAATAAAAAGGTGGTGACTAAGATGGTCCATTTCGCGTCTAACAAGATGCCAAACAGCTTACCTAAGTCGATCTCATCGGAAACGGCTTCGGCTGAAGATCTTTGTTGTGGTGTTGTCATAATCGATGCTAATTCTTATTTTGAAACAATCGCCCCTGGTGGGGCAATTTAATAGGTAACCTTGTGGGTTAAATTCGGTGAGATAATCTTTATTTCAACTTTTCCGCCCAAGATTGGGCAGATTCTTCAATAAGCTTGTAAGCGTGATCAAACGCCTCCCTACTCTGACGATAAGGGTCCGGAATATCACTTTGCCCAATCCATTGACCAAATAACATGGTTTTTCCTCGGGCTTCTGGCGCAATTTCTGTTAACGCTTCTTTATGCGCTTTCTCCATGACTAGGATGAGGTCATATTGAGCACATAGTTCAGAAGTGAGTTGCTTGGCTTGATGTTCTGCTAAGTCCAAACCATGCTCAGCAGCCACTTGCTGGGCCATAGAGTCCGCTGGTTTCCCGACTAAGCCACTCTTTTTGGCCGCAATGCCTGAAGAGTCGACCGATTTATTGGGTAATAGTTTTTTGAGAATCGCCTCGCCTGTTGGAGAACGGCAAATATTCCCAACGCACACGACTAAAATTTTGTTAAACATGACTCACGCCTATAGTAAAAATGGTCTAGAATAATCCGGAACTCAGTCCAATGAAACTTGGAACTACTTTCGCTCTATGGCCAATTTCTAACTCGCAACACACCTTCCGTCAGCTCATTAAAGCCGGAGATTGTTGGGATTAGCTGAGAGACAACGCGGTTCCATCGCGTAATTGGCGCGGCTGTCACATAAACCACATCATAAGGTTTGAGATTAAATTCCGTTCCGACCACAAGCGCAGACGCATCTTGAATGTCTAACTGATAAATATCGGCCATGCGTTCTGACTTATTGTCGGAAGGGCGTATCACAAACACACCTGTCGCATCAGCAGAAAGCTGGTCAATACCTCCAACATTACTCAGTGCTTCGGTCAAACTCATCCCTGCGCGGTCAATTTTGAGAAGTTTAGGACTATTCACTTCACCCATCACAAAGACTTTTTGACCATCGTTACGCGGTACATGAATAATATCTCCCGCCTCTAACAAACGGTTTTGGGTTAAATCACCACGTTGCATTAAGGCATAAAGAGATATGGGTTGCTCTTCACCGTTTCGAGTTAAGGTTACATTTCTCCAATCTGCGTCCTCAGCTAAACCGCCAGCGCGGTTCACGGCATCCAATACCGTTAGAGGAATATTGGTGATCGCCTGCTGACCGGGCTGACCAACTTCACCTGTTACGTAAGCTTTTTTCGATCGAAATGCCGCGACATTCACGTCTACTTGAGGGCTCTCAATATACTTAGCCAGGCGATCAGCAATATCAGCGCGAATTTCACGCACGGTCTTTCCTGCCACTTTAACTACACCAATATAGGGATAGAAGATGGTGCCATCAGCATGTACCCAGTTACCAGCTTCCGACGCGCTACGGTAAGAACCAGCAGGAATGGTTAGCTCTGGGTGGTCCCAAATCGTCACGTTTAGGATGTCACCCGCTCCTACTCGGTATTCATATTGGGCAATCTGTTGATCAAGCTCAGCGTTGGCTTTAGAAGAAAAATGAGTCATTCCACCATAGGTAGCAACTGTTTTAGCGCTGAGCGTATACAGATTAATGACTTGGGAAATGTCGGCCTTCTGATTAGCCTCTATAATAGTTACAACATTTTCACTATTTTCAGACAAGTGTGAGCCTGGCAAAGTACAGCCGACTAATAAAGTGGGTGCTAGCATCACTAGCATAAATTTTGATTTCAGTTCCATGTAAGCCAAATCATCAAGAGTTGAACAGTGTTGGCGGGTAATTTTACGGAAAACACACCAGCATCAGCTATAGTTATGTAAGGGTTAGGGATCCTCTCGAGTTGTGACTTCCATTGCAAGGATCATCACAACAAGGTATAAGCGGTTGATTTATTGGGAAGTAACATTTGCATTGATGCTCACCCGAAAAAGTTAACCAAAAACTGACATTTATTGACATTTTTCAAAATAATGTCAAGTTTCTAGTTTGCAGCTTGAGCACACGTAATCTGTGTGTATTATGTAGTTGAGTAAAGTATTTTTAAGACGCTACCGCCCATTGGCTGTACGCAAACCACATAGCGCTACACTCGCCACAGTTTAAAAATTGGTGATGAGTGATACTGACGTTTTTATCTTTATAAAGACGCGCTTTTTTGCGTCTATTTTTCATAGTTCTCAAACGCAAACATTATCCATATTGGGCTCAAGATCACAATAGTATTATGGGACCAAGCTCGCAAAACCGTTCAAACACGGTAGAAAACAACTCACCCTTCGAACCAAAAGAAGTAATGGCTGTATCTGTTGCAATTTTGCACAAATATCAGAATAAAAAAATATAATGCTGCCAAGCACAGTTAACTCACTCTAAAGGCAACCAAAATTACAGTGGACATTGGGAAAGGTATTTTAGGGAAAGGATTAATGTTCTTTATTGAAATTTCGATGAAGTTTTAAAGTAAGACGAGGCTCTCACCTCGCCAAATTATTTTTAGCCTCAAGTTATTTCACAAAAGGGACTATATTAAGCACCAAGTTAATTAGTGATATATCTATTTAAGAAATAAATTAATCACTACCAAAAAGATCTCGAGTATAAACTTTATCAGCGACGTCAGTTAGCTCTTCCACCATACGGTTCGACACGATAACATCAGCAGTTTGTTTAAACTCATTTAAGTCTTTAACGACACGAGAGTTAAAAAACTCCTCTTCTTGAAGAACAGGTTCATACACCACAACTTCAATTCCTTTTGCTTTGATGCGCTTCATGATGCCCTGAATAGAAGAAGCACGGAAGTTATCAGAGCCAGCTTTCATGATCAGACGGTATATTCCCACTACTTTAGGTTGACGCCTGACGATAGACTCTGCAACGAAGTCTTTTCGTGTGCGGTTAGCTTCCACAATCGCACCAATGATGTTGTTCGGCACATCTTGATAGTTCGCTAATAGTTGCTTAGTGTCTTTTGGCAAACAGTAACCACCGTAACCAAAGGATGGATTATTGTAGTGATTACCAATACGTGGGTCTAAACCAACCCCCTCTATGATTTGACGCGCATCTAAGCCATGAGCTTCCGCATAAGAATCCAGCTCATTAAAGTATGCAACACGCATCGCTAAGTATGTATTTGAAAACAGCTTAACTGCCTCTGCTTCTGTTGAATCAGTAAACAGGACTTGGATATCTTCTTTTACTGCGCCTTCAACGAGCAAGTGAGCAAAGACCTTAGCACGCTCACTACGCTCACCAACAATAATACGAGATGGGTGCAAGTTATCGTAAAGCGCCTTACCTTCACGCAGGAACTCCGGAGAGAAAATGATATTATCACACTCCAACTCTTGCTTGATACGAGCGGTATAGCCGACCGGTACAGTAGACTTAATGACCATTACGGCATCTGGATTAATCGATAACACCTCTTTAATCACCGCTTCAACTGAGGAGGTATTAAAATAATTACTAATTGGGTCGTAATCAGTAGGCGTTGCAATGACTACATACTCTGCATCTTTGTATGCCAACTCTTTGTCCATGGTCGCCATAAAATTGAGGCTTTTATTCACTAGAAAGTCTTCAATTTCCATATCTGCGATAGGCGACTGTCTGTTGTTTAAAAGTTCAACTTTTTCAGGAACGATGTCGACAGCGATGACATCGTGATGTTGAGCCAACAACATTGCATTAGATAGCCCTACATAGCCAGTTCCTGCAACTGCAATTTTCATAAAATTTACCTTGAGACTAAAACTGAAGCGAACTGAGCAGAAATCGCAAGACTGCTCATAATCGTCATACTCTAGCAGATAAGAGTGATAAGCCAACCCCTAACCACTTACTACTAGTATCGCTACTAAATGCACAGATATACAATTGATTGACAGTGAGAATACAACTATCAGACAACCATCCACATAAAATGATTCAAACGAACTATTTCAAACTAAAAGTACATTAATAATACAAAGCTGTTAACAGCAGAAAATAACTTAGATAAGAATTAACACTACCTTCACGATTTGACATTAAAATCATATCAAACTTGCATAAACTGCGGGTTTTGTAGTAATTTTCTCGTTCTTAAATACATGGAAGCATTATCATGTGGAGAAATTAATTTTCTCCACTGAGACGACGAGCTTCATTGAGAAATATATACACTTTAGGACGCCCGGCGTGTTATGGATAGCGCACAACCGTAGGGCGGTAGCGTGTCAAAATGAGATTAATTCTTCCTTCATACAAGCTTATTACTGCAGTTTTATTCACTCTATTTCTTTCTGCCTGCAGCAGTAAACCACGAGAGGTATCAGCCCAAGTACCGTTGGTTAACCCAATCCAACAAAATGTTGAGGGCGAACTTATTCCTGAAAAATATTGGCTTATTCTCTCCAACCCATCATCTTTATATCTACAACACTCTAGCGCAACCGTTTATCTAGGCGAGTTTTATACGTCAGCGCTTGGAAACCGGTGTAGAACGATGGATGTAGTGAAAGGAGAGAAAAAAACTGTATACATCGCTTGTTTACTAAAAAATCAGCAGAACAACGACACTCAGTGGTATATAACAAAAAACATTGTTGAAAATGCCTCTTTTTTAAAACTTTAATGAATGAGTATGATGATAAAAGAATTCAACAAGTGGCTAGGTACAGCGACCCTCTCTTTGGTATCTCTATCAGTCTACTCTAATGACCTTAGTAGCCTCACTTTAAACCAAACTTCTTCAGCTCTAGCGGGAACGAATGTAATTCCAGCAACGCCCAATGAAGAGCTTGAGAATGGAAGCTTTACGAAAAATAACCGCAATAACTTACTATTGCCCGGTGAGACTGATGTAAGACTATTATTACCCTCATCAGGCGAAGCCCTCCCTCCTCCATACGGCGCTAACTTATTTGCTGGCGGATATGAAACCGAACGAACCGATGGTCTGAATGACAACTACCTCGTTGCTCCAGGTGATAAAATTAATATATGGCTTTGGGGAGCAGTAAGTTACTCAGATGTAGTCACGGTAGATAACCAAGGCAATATTTTTGTACCCGAGATTGGCCCAATAAAAGTCGAAAATGTTAAAGCCAGTGAAGTAAATAGCTATGTAGCGAGCCAAATTAAGAAAGTCTACACTAATAACGTCAGTGTATACGTAAACTTACTGACCGCGACTCCAGTGAGTATTTTTCTTTCAGGCCCAGTGATTCGCCCTGGTCAATACGCGGGAATGGCTTCAGATAGCTTGCTCTACTTCCTCAAACGAGCTGGGGGGATCGACCCTGAACGCGGTAGCTATCGCTCCATTCAAATTAAGCGCAATAGTAGTATCATTGCTGACGTAGACTTGTACGATTTTATCCGTACTGGCCAATTGCCTAATGTTAGCTTTAAAGATGGAGATATCATTTTAGTTACTCCTCAAAAGCCAGCCATCACCGTTTCAGGCGGAGTAAGAAACCCATTCCGCTTCGAATTAAAAGAAGCGAAATCATCGGGCTCTAAACTGATTGACTTCTCTAGACCTTTAGCCAAGATCAGTCACGTAGGTGTGATTGGTAATCGTGACAGCGGGCCATTTTCTTTATACATGCCTTACAAAGACTTCCAATCTTTCGAACTTGAAGATGGCGACAAAGTCATTTTCAACGATGACCTTCATGCTCAAGTGATGGATATCCAAGTATCAGGGAGTTATTTAGGTCCATCTTATTTTGCAGTTCAAAAAAGAACCAAATTACATGATCTGCTGAATTATATTCCAGTCGATCCTGTACTCGCTAATACAGATTCCATTTACATTCTTCGCCAAAGTGTTGCTGAGCGTCAGAAACAAATGATCGAGGAATCTCTAGACCGACTGGAACGCAGTGTTTTTACTTCTCCAGCCTCTTCAGATGGTGAAGCGACAATACGAGCAAAAGAAGCAGAAATGGTCTTGCAATTTACCGAGCGTGCCAGAAAAGTAGAGCCTCTTGGCAAAGTTGTAGTATCAGACAAGGGTCATGTAGCGAATATCCTTCTCGAACAAGGGGATGTTATCGTCATACCGAACAAAACCGACCTAATACAAATTGGCGGTGAAGTATTAATGCCTCAAGCCGTTGTCTACAATAAAGATGCCACGATTGATGACTACATTGCGTGGGCTGGTGGTTTTACCGAACGCGCAGAGGATGCACGCATCGCAATCGTACGCGCTAATGGTCTGGTTGAATTTGACAGCGAAGATCCTATTGAAAAAGGGGATCAAGTCTTGGTTCTACCAAAAGTGGACACCAAAACCATGCAGGCAGTTAAAGACATCACGCAAATTATTTATCAAATTGCGATTGCAGCTAACGTTGCGGTCAATTGATGTATAAGCGTCATTTATTCGTAAATTGGGTTAACAAAAACAAATATCGAAAGGTGGATGTGATTCATTCAGCATCCACCCGTTCTTTAGGTCAACATCATGGCTAAGGTACAAAAACGCTCCACTCTTAAGATCTGGGGGGACGTCATTTTCGCAATATTTTTGCGCGAAATTAAGAGTTCTTTCGATGACAAATTTGGCTTAAGCTGGGCTTTAATTAGCCCAATGATCATGATTGTAGTCATGGTGGGTATACGAGGGGCTCTCAGCGGTGGAACGAGCCATGGCATGCCAGTGATATTTTTTGTTCTTTATGGTGTTGTACTTGTGCAGTTTTTCTTGGGTGTACTTGAGAAAACCTCTCGCTCGATCAAAAAGAACAAACCACTGTATGCATTTAGGCAGGTACAACCCATCAGCTCTGTACTGGCCATTTCAGGCTTTGAACTACTAACTAAGTTCTTCCTTATCTTATTACTGGCGGTCATTGCATTCATTGGTCGCATAGAAGTAAATATACATGACCCACTAGAAATCATATTTATTATATTGCGCGTCTGGTTGATAGCTACCTCACTTGGAATGATGCTATCTCTTGCGGCTTGTTATGTACCTGAAGTGTCCAAACTACAACAACTGATCATGAGACCGATGTTTTTCATCTCGGGTATCTTTTTCAGCTTGCAAGACTTGCCACAAGAGTGGTGGCCATATCTGACCTGGAATCCTCTGTTACATGCGGTCGAGCTAACAAGGTATGCTGCGTATCCCGCTTACGGTGATGCTGGCGTGAGCTATTTTTATCTTGATTCAGCTACCATTATCTGTGTGTTTTTTGGGCTGGCGTGTTATCAAGTCAGTTGGAAGCAAGCCATCAGTCGATAATCGACTTAGATAGCGTTATAAAACAGCAAAGCAAGGGTCATTGACCTCCATATTCATTACTTTGGCTTCTTAGGCATCATGATTGAAAAAAAATTTCAACAATTTAGAAAAAGCATTACACCACAGCAATTTAATAACCTTGACTTTCTAAATAGCCAAGCAGATAAATTTGAGGCTGACGATCCTGCTTTGGCAAAAAGAATTCGTTTGCGAATTCAAAACCTGAAAAAGCAGAAACAGCAAGTACCTCCACACCCTCAGGTTAAACCAGAGTCCTCAGCAGAAAAAACCGAGCCTGTATCAACAAGCAATAAGAATACGCCAGAGGTAAGCTCAGAAGGAAACACTCTGCAGTCTAACTGGTGGCAATCAGGACAAGGGGTATGGAAAAAACTCAAAACATCACCATTTCTTGCGTTAGTCGTTTTACCCACGCTGCTTTTTGCATTTTACCAAATAGTTTGGGCGACAGAACGCTACGAAAGCCAAGCAAAAGTAACGGTTCAGCAACCTGATAGCACCGCAACAATGGATGCCTCTATGGCGATTCTGAGTGGCTTAGGTGTATCCGGTTCCAGCACATCGGATACCGAGTTAATCAAAACCTACATTTACTCCAACGATATGTTGAAGTATTTAGAAAAAGAGGTGGACCTCACCAGTCATTACACTAACTCAGACATCGATGTGTTTAGTCGTTTTGAAGAAGATGGCAGCCAGGAAAAGTTGCTTGAGTATTATCTCAAACATGTTTCTGTTGAAATTGATGATAAATCAGGTGTTGTTAGTATCTACACCCAATCCTTCACACCCGATTTTTCACAAGAATTAACAAACAAAATAGTAAATCGAGCTGAATGGTACATCAACTCCATCGGACACCAGCTTGCTCAGGCACAATTAACCTTTATCCGCGGTGAACACGCACTGGTAGAAAACAAACTCAACAAAGCACAAACAGAGCTACTGACATTCCAACAACGTTATAATCTACTCGACCCAACAGCAGAAGGCGCAGCAATGCAGCAAATTGCCTATCAACTAGAGGGGCAGATTTCGGCCAAGGAGGCCGAGTTAAAAGGTTTAAGACACGTTATGAGTGCCAGTGCTCCTCGTGTAATTGCGACTCAAAACGAATTGAACGCATTGCGTGCACAGCTAACTAACGAGCGGGAACGTTTAGCACAATCTGGTGATGAATCACTTCCAGTAAGTGAAATCATGGCTAAATTCGCAGATTTAAAAATCAAGGTGGAGCTTGCACTTCAGGCTTTCACTTCATCTCAGGTTTCTTTAGAAAAGTCACGTATTGAGGCATATCGACAGCTGAAATACTTGGTCGTGGTCGAAGGCGCGACGCTACCTCAAGACAGCAAATACCCAGATGTATTTTACAACATCAGCTTATTTGCCATTTTGGCCTCGATGCTGTTCGCCATTGGCCGCATAGTCCAATCAACGATCCGAGAACTCAAGTAAACGTGATACAAAATAAAACGATGTTAAAGGCTAATCCCATGTTAAACCCAGTAAAACGTAAAGGTATTATTCTTGCCGGCGGTTCAGGTACACGCCTCTACCCACTGACTAAAGTAGTCAGCAAACAGCTCATGCCTGTTTATGACAAACCGATGATTTACTACCCAGTATCTAATCTTATGATGGCTGGCATCACTGAAATTTTGATCATCGCTACACCAGAAGAAATCCATCGCTTCCAACGACTACTTGGTGACGGTTCCGACTGGGGAATTTCATTCGAGTATGTTGTCCAGCCTTCTCCGGATGGATTAGCCCAAGCTTTTATCCTTGCAGAAGAATTTTTAGATGGCGCTCCAGCAGCGTTAGTTCTTGGCGATAACTTGTTTTATGGCCATGATTTAGCAATATCTCTACGTAACGCTAACCAACAACAAAGTGGGGCAACCGTATTTGGCTACCACGTATCCAACCCAACTTCATATGGGGTGGTAGAGTTTGATGCAGATGGTAAAGCTATTTCGATAGAAGAAAAGCCAACGCAGCCAAAATCTAACTACGCCGTTCCTGGATTGTATTTCTTTGATAACAACGTTGTTGAATACGCCAAAAACGTTAAGCCTTCAGCCCGTGGTGAGTTAGAGATCACTGATGTTATTGATCAATACTTATCGACAGGAACACTACAGGTTGAAGTGATGGGTCGCGGTACTGCCTGGCTTGATACTGGTACACTCGACGACTTATTAGATGCAGCTCTGTTTATCCGAGCTATCGAGAAGCGACAAGGTTTAAAAATCAGTTGCCCAGAAGAAATTGCATACCGCATGGGGTATATCGACGAAGCTAAATTGAGAGACATCGCTCAACCTTTGGTCAAATCTGGCTATGGTAAATACCTACTCGATTTGCTAGAGAATAAAGTGTTTTAATTTTTCTCTATTCATCGTGATGGGAAATAAGATTAAACCATACGGCTCCATCACTTATCTAAAGAATAACAATGGTTGATTATGAAATTTATTGAAACGTCTATTCCGGATGTGAAAATTATTGAGCCTCAAGTATTTGGCGACGAGCGTGGTTTCTTTATGGAAACCTTTAGAACCTCTCTTTTCAACGAGCATTGCGGTGAGCGAACATTCGTTCAAGAAAATCACAGCAAATCGAGTCATGGTATTTTACGTGGTCTCCACTACCAGACAAAGAATACTCAAGGCAAACTGGTACGAGTTACAAAGGGTGAAGTATACGATGTCGCGGTAGATATGCGCGCAGACTCTCCCACATTTGGCCAATGGGTTGGCGTTTTGCTTTCTGCAGAAAACAAACGTCAGCTATGGGTACCCGAAGGCTTTGCTCATGGATTCTACGTCACAACTGAAGAAGCTGAATTCGTGTATAAGTGCACAGACTACTATAATCCAACAGCAGAAGTTTCTGTTAAGTGGAATGACCAAGAGCTAGGAATTGACTGGCCATTGGTTAATGACGTTGCACCTAAACTATCTGCAAAAGATGAGTCAGGGCTGAATTTCAAAGACGCTCCTGCGTTTTAATCAATCGCTCTTCCAACGCCATTTTCTGTCTGATATGTTTATCAATTGTAAATGGCATCTGTTTATCCAGTGATTTTGACCATTAAGTACTAATATTGATAACGCCCTCGGTCGAGCAACTTATTTGTGAAATTCTACTTCTCCGTTATATCTCATAAACACCAAGACATTATTATCCGTTTGGGATCGTTGCGACGACTATCGGCGCTAAAACAGGTTACCGTGATTTGTCGTGACAATATAGTGACGCCTAAGTTACGAGAATACTGTAAAAAACATGCTATTCACTACTGCCCCAATACGAAGCTGCATGGATTTTCTACAAACAACAACCTCAATTTTCTTGAAGCAGAATCATTGGGAATGGAAGATCAGGACTACTTTATTTTACTTAACCCTGATGTTCATATCAGCAACCAGATGATAAAGCAGCTCCTGAAAGAGCTAGAACAGAAAGCGTACCCATTTGCGGTACCAAATCTTTTTTTAGACAAACGCTTGTCACTTTTTGACGACAACTTACGTCGTTACCCGAACTTTAAAAGCTTTATCAAAAATTATCTATTTAATGACCGGGCAACGGTAATCGACAAATCTTCCCCAGAACAGTTACCAAAACATTACTGGGCGAGTGGCGCATTTTTAATCGTCAGGGCTTCACTTTATCGGGGGGTCAATGGATTTGATGAACATTACTATATGTATTGTGAAGACATCGACTTTTGCTTGAGAGCACACCGAGCGGGACAAGACCTTAACTTTTTACCAGAAATTAAAGCTGTTCATTACCGTCATCGCTGTAGCCAAAAATTTCTATCCGTCGCTTTTTTCAGGCATGTGTTTAGCGTGTTTCTTTATCACCTAGCGTCTAGAAAGTTAAGGTCGAACAAAAGCTGCTTAGCTCGTTCAAAAAACCGAGAAAATATTGACTCTCCCTGCGCAAAATAACCGCTACGGAAAGACATCAGAATCGACGATACAGAAGATGATAACCTCCATTTCTCGACAAGATATATGTGCAGTCATAGTGCTGTACCGACCAAGCCCATCAGCTCTAGAACATGCGAAACGACTCAGTACGCGTTTACCTGTCATCGCCATCGATAATACAGAAGCGGGACATCAACTATCACACACGAGCTTTGACTTTTGTCATCGCTATTTGGCTAATAACCAAAATTTAGGCATAGCCACCGCGCTAAACATTGGGATAAAGCTTGCTAAAAGACAAGACAAGCATTGGTGTTTACTCCTTGATCAAGATAGTATTATTGACGATGACTTTCTTGATGCAATAAATACCTATCCCTCAGATTCAACCAATATTGCCGCGCTAACCCCCATCTACTACGCACAAAACTTAGATAAGTATGGTGATTTGATTCAGGTGAGATCTTGTTCTATTCATCGTATCAAGCTTGACGACGAATCAACGCAAAAAAAAGCACCTTTTATCCCCGTCTCATATGCCATAACCTCTGGCAGTTTGGTTAACTTATCAATAATGGACAAAGTCGGCTTGCACGACGAAGACTTATTTATTGACTTTGTTGATATTGAGTGGGGGCTAAGAGCCAATAACAAAGGCTATCAGGTTTTAGCCAACACCAATGCGATACTGATTCAGCAGTTAGGTGATAAACCGATCATGCTGATGAATAGGAGAATAGTGAATCACTCCGCCACTCGGCATTATTACTATTTCCGTAACGTGATGTTGATGTTGCGAAAGCCCCACGTTCCTCGGGTTTGGAAAATCTATGAGTTTGCTAAACTACCTGCTCGATTTCTTCTTTACTCACTATTTGCACATCCAAGAACCAAACAGTGTAGATCCATGCTAAAAGGAATATGGCATGGCATAAACAACAAAAAAGGTATAAAACCACAATGAAAGTAATTGTCACGGGCAAAGGTGGTCAACTAGCTTGGGAGCTGGGACAAACCAAACCGGCTAAAGTAGAACTGATCAGTTTAGGCATTCAGGAGTTGGATATCTCGAACGCAGCTCAAGTAAATGAGGTGCTAACGGCTCACTCACCTGACATCGTAATCAACGCTGCCGCTTACACAGCTGTTGATAAAGCGGAGTCCGAACAAGAGGTAGCTTACGCGGTCAACCAAACAGGAAGTGAAAACTTAGCCAATACTTGTAAAGAAATAGGGGCTCGTTTGATTCAAGTTTCAACTGACTTTGTCTTTGATGGAGCAAAGACCACACCATATCAAACTGATGACACACCAAATCCTATTAATGTCTATGGCGATTCAAAACTCCAAGGGGACAAGGCGATTGCGAACATTTTGGGTGACCAAGCGACGATCATCCGTACCGCTTGGGTATACTCGACAAACGGCAATAACTTTGTAAAAACCATGCTGCGTTTAATGACAGAAAAAGACCGACTTGGCATCGTTTACGACCAAGTTGGGACACCGACATGGGCAAAAGGTTTAGCGCAAATGATTTGGGCTTTAACAGCAAAGTTAGCCAAGAATGCTCTAACGCAAGACAGGCAAACTCAAGTCCTACACTGGACCGATGCGGGCGTTGCTTCTTGGTATGACTTCGCGGTAGCGATACAAGAACTGGCAATAGAGAAAGGGATGCTCTCTCACAGAATACCAGTGCGTCCAATTCCAGCGAGCAGCTACCCTACTCCGGCGAAGCGCCCAAGCTTTAGTGTCATCGATAAGTCGAAAGCTGAACTCGCTAGTGGTGTCGAGACCGTTCACTGGCGCGAGCAGCTTTCTGCGATGCTGGATGAACTTTCTTTACACTCACAAAATAGTTAATCTATATCCAAGTCTATCAATCATCTAAATTTAATTTTTACTAACGACAAAGAATAATCATGAAACAACGTAATCTATTAGTGACCGGCGGAGCTGGCTTTATTGGCGCAAACTATGTTCATTACTGGCTAGGACAATACCCAAATGACAAAGTCGTGGTACTGGATGCTCTAACTTATGCGGGTAACAAAGCAAACCTTGATAGCGTAGAAAGCAACCCTAACTTTATATTTGCACACGGCGATATCTGTGACACAGGCTTAGTTGAGCAGCTATTGAAAGAGCACCACCTTGATACCATTGTACACTTTGCGGCTGAATCACACGTCGATCGCTCTATCACAGGCCCTGATGCATTTATCGAAACTAATATTTTGGGCACCTACAGCCTGCTAAAAGCAGCAAAGAAAGTTTGGATTGATGAACCAGCATCGGCAGGTAAATCTCCTCTACAACACCGTTTCCACCATGTTTCAACCGATGAAGTTTACGGAACACTAGAGCCAAACGACCCGGCATTTACGGAAGAAACGGCTTACGCGCCAAACTCCCCTTACTCTGCCTCTAAAGCAGCATCGGACCACTTAGTACGTGCTTACCACCATACATATGGCTTAGAAGTAACCACTTCAAACTGCTCAAATAACTACGGTCCGTTCCACTTCCCAGAAAAACTGATCCCACTCATTATAACTAATATCCTGCATGACAAACCATTGCCTATTTACGGCGACGGCCAACAGATTCGTGACTGGCTATTCGTTACCGATCACGCTCGTGGCATTGATTTAGTACTGAATAAAGGCCGATTAGGCGAAAACTACAACATCGGCGGCCACAATGAGTGGGCCAATATCGATATTGTAAAAGTAGTATGCAAATTAATGAACGAAGCGTTCGCAGTTGATACCACATTGGCTAGCCGTTACCCTCTTGCTCAAGCAGCAATGAAAGGTGAAAGCGAAACGCTAATTACTTACGTAACCGACCGTGCTGGTCATGATCGACGTTATGCTATTGACGCAACTAAAACCAACAATGAACTAGGTTACAAGCCTACTGAGTCTTTTGAAACAGGGATAGCAAAAACTGTGAGTTGGTACCTAAACAACTCAACCTGGTGGAGTAAGTTACTGTAAGGAGTATTCCAATAATGATGGAAAAACAATTAAAAGTAACGCTTTTAGGTGCTACAGGATTCCTTGGTTCAGCACTATCTGATTCGTTGGAACGTAAAGGTATCGAGTGGATCGGCGTCACCGTAGAACCAACTCAACACCCTAAAATAGTTACAATATCACCCAATGATACTAGACGACTTATACAGACTATAAATGACTACCCTATTGTTATAAATGCAACAGGAGCTCTAAAACCCAAAGATTTTGAAAGAAACACAAAAGAGTCATTAGAAAAGTTTTGGAAACTAGTCGAACACTTTTCAGCGATCTATGCCTCATCGAAGCTCGAAAAACTGGTACATATTTCATCTGGTGGAACAGTTTATGGTGAGGGAAGTTTTAATCATTCACATAAAGAAAAAGACATCCTATCGCCTATATCTTGGTATGGTAGAGCCAAGTTATTTGAAGAGCTACATTATGAAAAGCTAGCAAATACTATTTCTGCCGACTACTTGTGTGTAAGGGTTTCCAATCCATATGGCAACCCTAACAAATCTAATCATGGCTTCATCGATGTACTAATTAACAATATATTATCAGGAAAAGATACCGTCATATATGAGGATAGTGACCCCATCCGCGATTTTGTCTATGCTTCTGATATGGCAGATACTATTGTCAATAATTTGATAAAAAATGAATTAGGGACATTTAATATTGCTTCCGGGTGTTCATACTCTTTAATGGAAATAGTAGGCTTTGCTAAGCAGTTCTCTAGTAAAGTAAACGTGATTCGTTCAGGAAAAAAACCTGAATATGATGTTCTTAATAATATGTTAGATATTAGAAAAACAAAGAATAACAATACATATATTAGAACAACAAATGTTGTTAATTATATAGAATCAAAACTTAATTTTGTTGAGAAATTTGAGAATGAAGCAAGCTGATAGTGATAAAGTAAAATTTATTACAAACCAATTATTAAGTAACAAATATGTTGTTGAAAAGCTTAGTCTTAGTAATGAATCCCTAGAGTCTCAAACAACGACCATTAATAACATCATCAATAATGACCTATTGATACCAGGCTATTTTGACTCAGAATTCTATCTATCAGAATATGTTGATGTGTATGATTCTGGCATGCTTGCCATAGAGCACTATCTGCTATTCGGAAGGGAAGAAGGAAGAATTGGATATGAGTCCAGATGGTCTTCAATAGTAGATCAGATGTTTAAAAATGGTGAATGTAAAGCTGTTTTAAACTTTGAGAATGGCGAGAAGAAAGTTAAGTACGAAACCATTTTTGACAATTATACCAAATATGGAAAATCTTTTTATACATGTAAAAAACTGAGCTGCAAATGGTTTCAAGATATAGATTCAGGAACCTTAAGATCACCGATAATTAGTTATACAACACTAGAAAGACATAATATTTATGAAAAAGTCGAAACTTTACTAAATATTAAACGCTTGATGAAAAGAGTTACTTTTTATCATAAGCATGAACTGAACCTTCTATTAGAGCTTGCTTTTAGTTCTGATTGGAACATCAACGAACTAGATAAATCATTAGCTATTTCAGAGTCCAATCATTATGATCTTTTTGATTTAAACTTTGTGCAAAAAGAGTTAAATATAAAGGGTAACTCTATAGTAGAAATATATTCAAATTGGTTTTCCAGCTTTAGAAAATTAACACCAAACAAGTATTTCTTATCTACTTACTATACCTCCGAATATGGTGACTTAAAACAACTAGAGTATCCATTTGAACACTATGCTTTAAATGGAAGGTTTGAAGGAAGAAAACCGAACCAGTTTGTATCAAAGATACAATTTGGCAGTCACAAAACTTGTCAATATAAATCACTATCTATTTTAGATAAATATCCTTTTTTAAGCTATTTTGAAGAAAGCTCGGTAGACTCTTTAAACTTACTCATTGATAATATTAGTGGTCTAGTTAAAAATGAGAGAGATATTAACGCTCTCATATCTTTAATAAACAATCAATTTTTTATTGACTTTTTTAAATCTAATAACTTAAAAGATGCTATTGTTTCATGGAAAGAAAATGATTTCACAGACAAAGCGATAATTCTCTTTGATATAGATTATCTGTCTAAGAAGTTAGATACAAACTTAGTCAACTTTGAAGATGCATTCTTAGCATGGAGAGAAATAGCAAAAGCTGAGTCTATCTCAACAAGCCCTCTATTTGATCAGCATTATTACTTAGACCGATATCTTGACTTAAAATATTCAAATATCAATGCTTTTGAGCACTACCTACATCATGGTCAACATGAGAATAGATCACCATGTAGATATATAGACCCTTTATGGATACGTAACACGTATACTATTGGTACTCTCTCAGGACTAGATTTCTTTGCTTGTAGTGATAAGAAAATAAAACCATCTCCAGGGCTCATGCCTATAGACATTTATGAGCTTCAAGAAATTGCTAAGAGTTCATATGAAAGTTCTTGGTTTGATACCACGCACAATCAAGTTCTTAAAAATCAACTAGAAAAAGCAAATAAAATAGATCCTAGAATAAAGCTTCACGATCCTAGTCGCATTTATACTTTGATGCCATATAATATGGATTTTTATGCTGAAATTAAAGGACTGGAAAGTAAAATACCCAGCGCAGATATACTAATATTTCGTGACTCTATAAACTTTGGTGGAGCAGATGTAGTACTAAGTCACTTATATCGAGCATTGAAAATTATCGAACCAACTAAAAATATAAAAATTATTTCATTTGGCGAAGTAGAAGATAAAGTTGTTTCTAGCCGTGACATTAATCCTAATGACGTCATCAACTTAAAGCAACTAAAAGGTATGATCCCTTTGGAACATCAAGCTAATGTTGTTTATGATATAATAATTGGTACGAAAGCAGATCAGGTTTATAACGTAAATAGTTACGGGGCTTGGGAAGCATTTAAGAAATATGGTAAGAGCCTGACTCAAGAAACAAAACTATTTGGTTATCTTTTTTGTGATGATAGAGATGAGTTTGGTAATATAGCTGGATATCCTGCCTCATACTTCTTCCCAACAATCGAGCATCTGAGTCGTGTATATTTAGATAGTGAGAGCTTGCTTTCAGAGTTAGTAGGTCGTGGTGTTATCATCAATAGATACGCCTCTAAGATCAAAGTATTAAAAACACCATTTGAGCCCTTCAATAACATAAATGATACTATCCAACCTAAAATAAGTAAGAAAATTGCGTGGGCTGGTAGATTTGACGAGCAGAAGAAACCTGAATTATTAATAAAGATCGCAAGATTAATGCCTGAATATGAATTCCATGTTTGGGGTAAGGCTGTATTGTCAAATAAAGAGTATAATTTTTCCAAGTGTAAAAATATTATTCTTCATGGTTTATATGATGATATTAATGAACTACTTCATCAGGATTGTAGTCTTTATCTATACACTTCAGGGTGGGATGGTATCCCAACAATCTTGTTAGATGTAGTTAATCTAGGCCTGCCAATTGTAGCTAGCAATGTTGGAGGAGTAGCAGAAGCAGTCCCATCTTGGTCATTAGTTGATGAAATAGATAATCCAGCACAGTATGTAGATAAAATCAACAGCATTTTAGCTAACTATGAAAATAGTCTTAACCATATGGGGCAGTATAAAGAAATGCTTTTAGAAAAATGCTCTTTTGAAAATTATTGCTTTGAAATAGGAAATAATTAATGACTAAGCTACCATCATTAGATGTCGTTATAACAGCACACAAGGAAGGAGACCTCTTACTGCCAACCTTTATTAGTGCTCAAGACTCTATCAATAGACTAAAATCTGATTTTGATTTAGACATTAATATAGTACTGTACTTAGATAATCCTGATAGTATTACTTTATCTGTTGCTGAAGAATTAGCTAATAAATTCAATCTAAATCTATTCACAGGAAAAAATGGTGACCCAGGCATTTCAAGAAATCAGGCTATATCTCTTTGTCAAAGTGATTACATTGCCTTATTAGATGGTGATGACTTATGGTCAGAGAACTGGTTGCACTCAGTATATTCGGATATTTCAGTTAGACTCTCTCATGGAAAATCTATAACTAATATAGTCTACCACCCTGAATATAACTTAATTTTTGGTGGACATAATGCCTTTGTAAGACAAGGAAATATCAATGACTCCTTTTTTGATACGCGCTTCCTAAGAGCCTCTAACTACTGGGATGCACTTTGCGTTGCACCAAGAAAGCTACTATTAAACTTTCCTTATAAGAAGAATGATCTGAGTAAAGGCTTTGCTCATGAGGATTATCATTGGGTTTGTGTCACTATAGAAAATGGTGTGACACATTTGACTACAGAAAATACCATTCACTTCAAACGTCGTCGCGAGAATAGTGTATCCGTTATAGCGAACAATCAAAATGTTAAATGCTATACTACGGGGCTTCAAAGGTACAGCTAATGAAACGTAAATTAACTCTACATATAGGTACTGAAAAAACTGGTACTACTTCCATCCAAAACACTTTAAAAGCCAATTATGATAATCTTAATCAACTCGGTATACTTTATCCGAAATGTTTCAAGTTATCTAACCATGTAGAAATGGCAGTTTGCTTCCAAACTTACAATCCAGATTCTGAACTTTACAGCGTAGTTGGTTTGAGTAACAATAAAAGTGATGTAGAAAATTTCAAGGTTAATTTTTTAAAAAAATTAGAACGTGAAATTATAGAATCTAATTGCGAGCATGTAGTAATATCTAATGAACACTTACATAGTCGTATTACTAGCTTAGAAGAAGTTGAAAATATATATCATTGGGCATCATCAATTTTTGATGAGATTGAAGTATCACTTTATCTCAGAAAACAAAGTGATTTGGCTATTTCTCACTTCTCTACGGCAATAAAGTCCGGCAGTACAATCACAAATCCTTTCCCACACGATGTAATAGATAGTTATTACTATAATTATCAAATATTAACAGAACTATGGGGAAGTAAATTTAAACAATTAACAGTAAGAGCATTTTCAAGGAACTCTCTAGAGTATGGTGATGTAGTAAAAGACTTTCTCTATAACGTAGTAGTTATTGATGAGCCATCTCTAAATAAATTTGAATATCCTAATGACTCTAACATCTCTTTAGGAATTCGTGCTTTGGCCTTTTTGTCTTATGTAAACCAAAAGATACCACTTATTGAAAATGGCCGATTAAATCCCCTAAGACGAAGACTAGTATCTTACTTAGAAAATTCAGCCAAAAAAGATAAGAACCTAGTCATGCCTTATAATATCATTTCTGAATTTCAAGATTTATTTAAAGAATCGAATAAATCTTGCAAGTATATAAGCGATGAGGTTAGAGATTACCTTTTGTCAAAGGTATCTCGCAAAGAGTCTACGTTTGAAGAATTTTCATTATTACTAAAAGACACTGAATCCCACCAGTTTACTCTTGATCTTTGGCTAGACTCCATAAGATTTTCAAACTTTGCTGAAGTTAGAAACTCTATATTTCAAGCAGAGATAGCACTTCATAACAACAATCGTGAAGAAGCTTTACAGCTACTTAGTTTAGCTGAAAGTATAAATCCACAACAGCCAATTGTAGAAGCCATGCGAAAGAAGTTAACCTCTTAAATAACTTTAATTATAAAACAGTTATCTAACTTTTAAAAACATAGAGGCATTAATATTCTTTTAATAACATTGATGCCTTCTACTCATTTCAAGATAAAAGATATACATATCTATTATCTAATAAACCCAATTATAAATTAGTTACGAACCGTCATGATAAAGAAATGTCTATTCCCTGCCGCAGGCTACGGCACTCGCTTTCTTCCAGCCACTAAATCCATGCCGAAAGAAATGATGCCTGTTGTTAACAAACCACTCATTGAGTATGGTGTTGAAGAGGCCATCAATGCGGGTATGGAAAGTATGTGTATCGTAACCGGCCGCGGCAAGCACACCTTGATGGATCACTTCGATAAAAACTATGAGTTAGAGCACCAAATCGAAGGGACCAATAAAGAAGAACTGCTTGTCGATATACGCAATATCATTGAATCTGCGAATTTTACCTACATTCGACAACGAGAGATGAAAGGTCTCGGCCATGCGATTTTAACTGGTCGAGAACTTGTTGGGGACGAGCCTTTTGCAGTGGTATTGGCGGATGATCTCTGTCTTAACATTGATGGCGATGGTGTCTTACAACAAATGGTCAACCTCTATAAGCAATTCCGCTGCTCTATTGTTGCCGTGCAAGAAGTCCCTAAAGACCAAACCCATAAGTATGGTGTCATCGCTGGCGAAGAGATCAAAGATAATCTAATCCGAATCAATGATATGGTTGAAAAACCAGCCCCAGGCACTGCACCAAGTAATTTGGCGATCATTGGTCGCTACATACTCACTCCAGACATTTTCAAACTCATTGAAAGCACCGAGCCAGGAAAAGGTGGAGAAATTCAAATCACAGACGCACTTATGCAGCAAGCTCAAAAAGGGTGTGTGATAGCATATAAGTTTAATGGTCAGCGATTCGATTGCGGTTCTGTAGAAGGATATATCGAAGCCACCAATTTTTGCTACCAGAATATCTATAAGCAAAACAAAGAAAGCAAAGAGTCTACTCGACTCAATCAGCCGACTATTTCAATCTCGGAACCAGAACTAGCGTAGATAGACACAAATTAGTGGGGAGAAAAACGCCCCACTTTTTGCTATTCCTAGTTAATCACTGAAATACCAAAGAGCAGTGAATAAAACGTTATGGTGTTCTGTATAGGGATGGATCCCGATTAAGTTATAACACCAATCTCTAAAGAAGACTCAGCCTAAGGAAAAGCAGCATGAAACTTTCTGTCAGTAACTTTGCTTGGCCTCAGCATGAAGCGCTTTGGTGCTACGAGCAATTAGCACAGAGAGGCATAAAAGGGGTCGAGATAGCGCCAACCAAAGTCTTTGGTGAAAATTGGGTTATCGATCCAGACACCGTTTTGTCACTCAGGGAAACGTTATGCTCATTTGATCTTCATATCAGCTCTTTTCAAGGTCTTACTTATGCAAAAGAAGATGTAGCACTGTTTGGGGAAGGCAGTGACAATTTCCTTTCGCATATGGAAACCATCGCTCAACTTCTCGTCGAATGTGGGGCAGATTATGCCGTGTTAGGCGCTGTAAAACTCCGTCAGCATCTACCCGCCGATTATCACGAGATGAGTGCACTCTTCGAGGCTGTAGCAAAACGCTTTTCTACCGTATCGAAAGCGTTGGCATTAGAGTCAATTCCACCTGTATATGGCGCACGATTACTTCGCAACCTAACGGAATGCACACATTTAATTAATGATGTTGATAGTGATGGCTTGGTACTCAATTTTGATACCGCTAACCAATTTTTGTGTGGTGACCTACTCTCTGGCAATTATCGGCACGCGTTAGCAAAAGCGAAACATATTCATATATCCGAACCAGATTTATGCTATTTTCATCAACCATCTAAATACAATGTCGAGCTAGCAAGCCAAGTAAAGCGTATTTATCAAGGGAAATGGGGAGTGCTGGAAATGGGTGAAAAATATTTTACGCGCAGTGGATTTCAGCGTTCATTAGATACATTTTTAAAACTGTACGGCCCCCTATCTTATTCAGCAACTTTATAGTGTGGAACCTAGAGTATTTACATTCCTTCGCTTGATCGACCTACAGCAATGAGAAGATCCATGTCTTTCCTAACAATCTTAAGAAAAATCAAAAACAAACTAACTAGCGATGGTGTTCATCCTTCCACACATTATGAATATCACCTAGATGCGTGTTTTAACCACGTAGTAAACGGCTGGGCCTATAAAAAAGCATCACCACAACAACCCGTTCATGTCGCATTTAAAGTGGGTAATCGCACGTTTTGTGAGGTCATGGCGAACGATTTTAGAGACGATCTCATTACCTCGAACCTTCCAAGCAAAAGCTGCGCCTTTTCTGTATCGCCAGACTTACCTCAGGCATCACTAACCCCTACTCTGGCAGACTTATACTTAGATGATGTAAAGGTAAATATAGAACCGATTGTATTTGCAATGGACTATCAACAACTCTTATTAGCTCTGAAAGATCAGGAGCTCCCTAATATCGCTTCAAGTACAAACAAATAACAATGGTTAGTAAGGAATAAATCCTTAAATGTAATTGACGTTTTAATGGTTGAACGGACAATCAGAGTATTATATTTTCATAGATATGGTTCGAAATCGGCATCGTAAGTACCGAAAAATGAACTTAGAATTACATAAAAAGCAATAATAAACAGGCGATTAGATGGCTATCGAATCATTACAACAATTGGGGGCGGTTTTTTTGTCCCCCGTTTTAACCTATTTCAACAAAAACCTTTATGAACAGCGACCTAAGGGCAGACCTCTGTTTTTCTTAGCTCGAGAAGGTTATTGGTTAGAGCGCTCATTTTCCCGCTATGCTTCGGGGCAGGAGAAATCTGTTGAGACACGTTACTTACTTGTATCACGAGCATTTCTCTTCAAAATTGGCTTAATCGAGCCGAAAACCCACGCTTACTCGCTGAATTTTAAATTCTCGGGATCAATGTATGAGTTACTGCGCACGCGATTTATGCTTAGTGATGTCAAGATCAGAGAAGTTTTTTCACAGAAAGAGCTCAGTCAAAAACTTTTTCTGCCCAATGACCTAGAAAAGGTTTCCGCGTTACTTTGCACAAGAGTTGAACAACTGACACCCGTCATCCGTCGTTCAAGTGATGCTTATAAAGAATATCTAACCCAACTGGGTTTCTTTGAACACGACACAGTCGATGT
Source organism: Vibrio natriegens NBRC 15636 = ATCC 14048 = DSM 759 (assembly GCF_035621455.1). NCBI lineage: Bacteria > Pseudomonadati > Pseudomonadota > Gammaproteobacteria > Vibrionales > Vibrionaceae > Vibrio > Vibrio natriegens. The sequence continues at coordinate 230,035 of NZ_CP141822.1, read as the reverse complement.
CGTTGATGTCGGTTATGGCGGAACCATACAAACACTGTTGAGCTTAATCTTTGATGTCAACACTGTAGGACATTATCTTATTGCGTCAAAACCTGGTAAAAAACAGATTGGAACAAAATCCGCAGTAATGAAGGGCTACTTAAAAGAAGGTGTCAAACTGGGTGACGGTTATGTGCCACTCGATCGTTCCATGTTCTTAGAAGGCTTATTAACAGCACCAAATGGTCAGTTCCAAGATATTCGTTTTAGTCCGCTGCAACATCGAGAATTTGACTATTACTATGGACGAAAAGTCTCAAGCCAGCATAACTTCCATTTATTGGAAACGGTTTGTAATGGCGCGTTGAAGCAAATGGACGAGTTTGTGGCACATGGTATAGAGTTCTCCCGTCAAGAAATCGAAGATTTATACACCACCTTTGTCTCCAAAAAAGGCATGTTACCTCGAGGGAGCTGGCCGTTGTTTGAAATAGACGATGACATCACCAGTGAAGGAACCGTGAACGGTATTGATTTTTTTGGGTTGAGACTATGAATTACAGAGCATTAATTAAACAACGCTTTCCTAGAGTTGAACGCACTTTACGCCATAACCCAAAACTTATGACTTTGGCCGAAAAAGTAGAGAACCGACTTCTCCGACGTAAACTAAAAAAGCACACTAAAGCACTCAGCGGCCAGTATAACGACATCAGCGTTGATCAAGTTCAACTTCTTCTTGACGCTAAAAAGCACGGTCTGTTTGACTTTGATTGGTATTGTGAAACGCAAAACCGCCAGTTTTCCTCCGAACAACAGGCATTTTGCGACTACTTACATAAAAGTCGGTTTTCCGCAGTAAGCCCAAGCCCAAGCTTTGACAACTTAACGTACCAAAAGCATAGCCTAGACGTATACCACGCAAACGTTAGTCCACTTGCGCATTACCTCTCTACTGGTCACACTGAGGGGCGAATTTCCGCACCTTTTTCACCAAAGTGGACACCGAGACAATCTATTGAAATCACGCCGAATAAAAAACGCATTGCCGAAGCAAAAGTTGCGGTCTGCTTGCATATTTTCTATGAAGATTTTATTTCGTATTACGCTAAATGCTTAACAGACTTTCCGGTCAAGGTAGATTTATTAATAAGCGTAAGCGACAAAGCGTTTGAGAGCGAAATAGAGAAGCAACTCTCCTCACTTAACGCTGTAAATAACATCGAAGTTGTCGAAGTTCCTAACCAAGGCCGTAATTTTGGTCCGATGTTGGTTGAGTTTGGACAAAAGCTGATGGATTACGATCTATTCTGTCATCTGCATTCTAAAAAATCCTTGTACTCAGGACGTCCGCAAACTCAGTGGGCTGACTATCTAGGCGAGTACTTGCTCAAAGATCACTGTGTCATCACAAGAATGTTGACTCACATGCTTAACGATGAAGAGTGCGGCATTTATTACCCAACATCATTTACTATGATGCCAGACTGGGTAAACCACTGGCTTAAAAATAAACCGTTTAAAGGGCAATTCTTCGAAGAATGGGGGCTTGATGATCATACCGAGTTCCTTCCCTACCCTGTAGGCGGTATGTTTTGGGCGAAGCCAAAAGCTATCCAGCAATTGCTTGATAAAAGTTACCAATACTCCGATTTTCCACAAGAGCCGTTACCTAACGATGGTTCACCTCTTCATGCACTAGAACGCTGCATTGGATTATTGGCAGAAAAGAATGGCTATTCACAGCTGTTTTTCAACCCCGAACTTGCACGCTTCACCTATGACAAGAGTTACATCTTTGCCAACTATGTCAGTAACAAAGAACAGCTTTTGCACAAACTACAGCCCTTCGAAATTATTTCGTTTGACGTTTTCGACACTTTAGTTCGACGCAGCCACTATGTACCTGATTATGCGAAATTTAAACTTGGCAAACAGTTGGTTGATGATGGGCTGTTTTCATGTCCACATGAGTTTGTTAAGGCTCGCAACGAAGCAGAATTTAAAGTAAGACAAGACAAGAAGTTTCAAGGCGATGTGAACATTTTTGAAACTTACGAAAAAATGGTTGCTCTTAAATTACTTCCTGAAGGCAGCGCAAAACAGTATGCCGATCTAGAGTTTGCCTATGACCTAGAGATGATTGAGAGTAAAGATGAAGTTGTCGACATCTTAAACCAACTTATCGGTATGGGTAAGGAAGTCTACATCGTCTCTGACACCTACTATGACGAATACCAAATTCTCTTAATGCTGAGAAAAGCAGGTGTGACAAACGGTTACAAACTATTTGTCTCAAGCGACCTAGGGTTAAGGAAAGATAATGGCACAATGTGGTCGTACATCAGTGACAATCTCAAGAATAAAACTCGCTTTGTTCATATAGGGGACAATGCAGTTGCCGATGCACAATTGCCAGGGGATTTTGGCCTTGCCAACCTGCATATTTTAAATCCAATCGACAAATGGCAGGCCGCAGGCTGGAATAACCCTTTCACAGGCGAAAACGAACTAAACGAACAACAGATTTTAAAATGGGGCCCTTTGATCAGTCAGTTTGGCCGGTTCCCATTTTTAGGTGAATAAGAAAATGAAACAAACGATTTATCTGCACGTTGGCCCTCATAAAACAGGGACAACGGTGATTCAAAAAGCGAGCTTGGACAATAAAGAGGTCCTAGAAAAGAACAATATTTCTTATCCACTTCAGTTTTTTAATCATATTGGCCATCATGATCTTGTGAATATCGTGAGAAGACGAGCCATTAGTAATGAAGATATTGAAAAGCTAAAAGCATGTGGATTAAACATCTTGTTATCAAGTGAGAATTTTATTCATTTCACCGCTCAAGATTATGCTTACTTACATAGTAGCCTAGAGAAAGATTTCGATATCAAAGTAATCTATGCATGGCGACGCTCTAGCTTGAAAATGTATTCTCTTTGGCAAGAATCTGTAAAACATGGAGGATGTCAACCCTTTCACTCATTCTTCTATCACGATTTGATTCGCCCAGGGCAAAGTAAAACATTAATGCAGACAATGACATTAGATGTACTAGCGAAACACTTTGGTAGAGAAAATTTACATATTTTAGACTACGACTCTCTAGCAAAAAATGGGGAATTAGTAAGTGTATTCTTCGGCCTAATGGGTATTTCTCCAGGTGAAATCGATGTGTCTAAGCAAAGCGACGGTGTAAGAAATGCTTCTTTGGATCCAGAAACAACAGAAATAATACGTTGCTTGAATGTCTTGAGCAAAAAAGCCCAACTACCTCAAAGCAGTAAGACTCGAGAAAACTTCTATGCCCGTAAAGATGATGTTCAAGAGCTCATCCAAAAAATTCGTGATTTGATGGCAAAAGATCAAGATTCGACTGAATCTGGAGATTATTTTGTCGATCGGCTTTGTGAACGAAGTATTCCAGAGAAATACTCTGATCGGATATTGAGCTATTCTCCCGTCAACCATAAGAAACAAATAAAGACTATCAGTCCTGATTGGCTTTTAAGCCCAAACGCTTCTAACTTCATTCAAGATGTATATAACATCGTTATGGAGGGGGTGGCTCTAAAATGATTGAGCTGATTTTACACCCAGGCCACTCAAAATGTGGTTCGACTACTATTCAAGATTTTCTTTATACTAATAGACTAGTGTTAAAAGATCGTGGCATTTTTATGCCAGATAGTGACTTCAACTTCCCAGGTAATAAAGCGTATCGAATTAATCGTACTCATACACCAAGAGACTTTATAGAAAAAGTCATCAATGGTGAGCTTAACATTAATGCTCTAGAAAAAAAGATCGACGACTTTTTAATTACTGCCGAAGAGCAAGGTTGTAAAAAAGTAATAATTACAGCAGAAAATTTAGTCAACGCAATAGGATCTCCACAGCTAAAAGCAATCCACTCTTTATTTGCGACACGCTTTAGTAACGTTAAAGTTGTTTACTATATTCGTGATCAACGAGAGTTACTTCTTTCCGCGTGGCAGCAATGGGGACACAAAAAAGGCGAAACAATAGACGCTTATATCGATAGAATGATAAATACTAATTTTGGTGATTATGTATTTGTTACAGAACAGCTTAGTAATTATTACCCTAACGCTGAACTAAAAGTTTGCTCATTAGATAAAAAGCACTTAATTAAAAGCAATTTAACTATAGACTTTTGTACTAGAGCAGGTATTAATAATAACGGACTAAAGCCGTCTCTAGAAGCAAGCAATGCAGGACTAAGCAGTGCTATATGCGAAAGTCTGACGAAAATTCACACTATTTATGAGAGCCCTCATACTCAAAAGGTTAAGAATACTATTTTAGCATTTGCACCTAATAGTAAGAAATTAATAAGCAAAAAATATTCTGTAAAGCTTCCCTTTGAACTAGAAAATAAGATATCTAGTAGATATCTTGAGTCAAATAAAAAGCTAGAACAAACATACTATTTAGGTAAGCATGCTTTTCCGTCTTCCCTGAATAAATCTAATTCAGAATCTGACAATGAAATATCACTATTAAAACAGAGAATTGAAAAACTTGAAGATATAGTCTCTATTCAAATGGATATGATTTTAACTATCGTTGGAAAAAAATAATATGGATATGAAAATAAAGCTCATAGCAATAGCTAAGGACGAAGCTGCTTATTTGCCTGATTGGATTTTTCATCACCTATATTTTGGCTTTGATTCAATTGATATCTATGTAAACAACACTACCGATAATACAAATGACCTAAAGCTCTTTCTTGAAAAAGAACACCGAGTCAGCTTCATTGACGGAGACTCATTTTTTGATCCATCTGTTGCTAAGCCTCAAGAATCAGTCTATAAACACGCTCTTGATTTAGCGAAAAAAGATAATTTTACCCATTTGTTATTTCTAGATATTGATGAGTTTTGGACACCCAAAAACTTTGCAAGCAAGATCCAAGATTGTATAAATGAGATCGACTCCGATGTAATATGCTTTGAGTGGTTTTTACTCCAATCTGAGCTAAATGAGTATGCAGAACCTTATGATCTGAAGAATGAAGGAAGGTTATCACCTTATGTGAAATCTATACTTTCTTTAAAACACGACTACATAAATATCGGTGTTCATAACTCAATATCACCATCAGTAGATTATGCTCTCGCTGACGGTTCAACGGCACTATTCCACGGAAAGGGAAAAGGAAGAATCGCTTCAGAAGAGAAGTCGACAGAATTAAAATCCTACTTCATTCTACATCGAATGTTCCGAAGTCAAATGGAATATGTTTCTATGCTAGCTCAACCGCTGGCTATTAACCAATTGAATGCTATTTCTGTATTCAAAAGTAATCGATCTGGTTATTGCCCTGTAAGCAGCAATGTTTCATTTAAATTGTCAAATGACAATTTTGAAAAATATTACTCTGCGAAGCGTGAATTTATAGAAAATAGCATTCCAGTGAGTTACTTCCTTAAAGCTAGAGAGTTTATTAAATCTAGGTTTAATAGTGTTAACAACAGTATTTCTACAGCACCGAGTTTTGAGTTATTGACACTTAATAAAATATTAAAGAATGTCACTATCTCTCCGACTAAAGAAGTTTTTAATAGTTGGAAAGAAAAAGTCATTACTCCAGGTGATGTAGAAGTACTTAGGGATTTAGCGATATCTTTGGAGACATCTGATTTATTAAAAGCTTACAAGTTAATGTCAATAGCTCAAAAGATGAGACCTAATGGTAAAATAATTGCGAATAAGATAAAGCAATATACACAAGCCTTAAAAGTTTGAGCAAAATTCTCAATAAATTAGATTGGCATATGATTAAGCTAGAAAAACTAACAAAATATTACCCCTCTGAACTGGGCAATCAGTATGTCTTTCGGGACATCAATTTTACGATCCCAGAAGGGCGTAATGTCGCTTTACTTGGTTCGAACGGTGCAGGTAAATCGACTCTGTTTCGCATATTGGCGGGTAGCGAATACCCAAACAAAGGACGAATCGTCACTGATAAAGCACTTTCATGGCCAGTCGCTCTCGCGACTGGCATTCACCCGCAAATGACTGGACGGGAAAATACACGTTTTATCGGAAGAGTAAACGGGGTTGCCGACCTCGATGAGTACGAAGAAAAGGTCAAAGCTTTTGCAGAACTGGGATTAAAATACGATCTCAAAGTGGCTTCTTATTCAAGCGGTATGCGCTCTCGACTGGCTTTTGGTTGCTGTATTGCGATTGATTTTGATGTCTACCTAATTGACGAAGCCACCTCTGTCGGTGACCTAAAATTTCGTAGAAAAGCGAAGCAAGCACTGCTGAGAAAAAGCCAATCGGCACAAGTCATCATGGTAAGCCATGAACTCGACGAAGTGCGTGAATTCTGCGATAGTGCGGTCATACTGCACCAAGGTGCACTCACTTATTATGATGATTTAGAAGAGGCAATTCGTCACTATAAAACACTGTAATGCACTTGCACTAACAACCAACGCTATCTAAGCATTGTGAAATAACAGATACAATCAGAAGGGTAGCGTCAATAATTATAAAAATTAATAAGACATAACTATGCTAGGTATTCAACCCTCTTATATTGTCCTGGCGCTCTTTGTAGCGACCATCGCAGGATTGATTAAGTATCAAAACCAACCCGAAAAAGTCTTCGGTATTTTGTTGATGGTTCTCTATCTTGGTGGACTCGTCACCACGGAGCAAGTGATCACAAGCTTTGCAAATCAAGGGCTATTAACGCTTATTCTTCTGATGGTGTGTTCGTTAGCGCTGGAAAAAACCAGCTTGCTTAGACAAGTGGCGAAGTTTGTCATAAAGCCTAGTTACAAAACTACTTGGTGGCGGCTGTTTTCAATGACCGCACTGTCTTCGGCAATCTTGAACAACACTGCGGTGGTATCAACGATGTTGGCACCTATCCGTAACAACCCCCATCATCCGGCAAGTCGTTTACTACTTCCGCTTTCTTATGCTGCAATTCTGGGTGGTACGCTGACGCTTGTTGGTACTTCAACAAACCTGATTGTGAACAGTATGGTGTTGGAATCCGATCTACCAGGCCTGGCCTTTTTTGATTTTACAGCGGTCGGCGCATGTGTAGCGGTTGGATGCGGTCTATTACTCTACTTTCTTTCTAAATTTCTTCCTCACCATGCCAAAGAAAATGTTGTTGCAGCAGACTACTTTATTGATGCAAAGGTACAACCTGGCTCAAACTTGATTGGTAAATCGATAGAGGATAATGGACTTAGAAGCCTCGAGTCACTGTTCCTTGTGGAAATTTTGCGTGACGGTAGATTAGTCAGCCCAGTATCACCTCATGAGGTAATAGAAGAAAGTGATCGTTTGATGTTCAGTGGCGATATCAAAAAAGTCACACTTCTTAACCAGTTCGATGGTTTAAGCTTGTTTGCGCATGAGAACGGACTGCCTTTAAACAACTTGATCGAGGTTGTTGTAAGACCAGAAAGTGTATTAGTAGGGAAAACTCTTAAGCATGCTGGATTTCGTGCTCGCTTTGACGCAGCTGTTGTAGCAATGAAACGTGACAGTGAACAGGTCTCCGGTAAGTTAGGAGAAATGGGCATTGAAGCAGGTGACTACCTCGTATTAGCGGTCGGTGAAGATTTTAAATCACGTCATAACATCCACAAAAATTTCTATTTACTGAGTAGTTTCGAAACAGAGAAGCAACTTGAGGGAGGAAAAAGCCTTCTTGCGACGCTTGGCTTCTTCAGTGCAATTCTATTATCTGCATGCAATGTAGTGCCGCTATTTCAAGGCATGTTATTACTATTAGGAGCACTGCTTATTACACGGTGCCTATCTCCCAATGAGATCTTACAACGCTTACCCACTCAGATCTGGCTAATTATTTCGTCTGCTCTCTTGCTCTCGCAAGCACTGATAAACACGGATGGATTACGTTTTTTAGACACACTAATACAAAACAACCAACAAACCTTAACCCCTTTCGTCGGGCTTGTTGTGGTCTACTTATTAACCTGTCTGTTGACTGAGCTGGTTACAAACAATGCGGCTGCCGCGTTGATTTTTCCTATGGCTTATGGGCTAGCGGTGGGTTTGGACAGCAATGTTCACAGCTATATTTTAGCGGTTGCCTTTGGCGCTAGTGCGAGCTTCATTAGCCCCTACGGTTACCAAACTAATTTAATGGTTTATAATGCGGGGCGTTACAAGATCAAAGACTTTTTTAAAGTGGGGCTACCTATTAGCCTGCTATACGGAAGTATTGTGATTACTGCGATCACGCTATTCTATGGAGTGTAACGAGGCTAGGTTAAGCAGTTACGCAATAAACAATAAATATGGGAAACTGAGAATGACTATTTCTCCTGAACGCATGACTCACTTAAAACAGCTAGAAGCTGAGTCAATTCATATAATGCGAGAGGTTGCCGCAGAGTTTGACAACCCAGTGATGCTTTATTCAGTGGGTAAAGATTCATCTGTAATGCTGCACCTTGCTAAGAAAGCTTTCGCACCGGGAGTGCCTCCATTTCCACTGATGCATGTCGACACAACGTGGAAGTTCAAAGAGATGATTCAGTTTCGTGACTACATGGCAGAGAAACTGGGAATGAAACTTATTGTTCATCAAAACCCTGAGGGTTTAAAAATGAACATCAATCCGTTTGTACATGGTAGCTCAAAGCACACGGATATCATGAAGACCCAAGGCTTAAAGCAAGCACTGGACAAACACGGGTTTGATGCTGCATTTGGTGGCGCGCGTCGTGATGAAGAGAAATCCCGCGCGAAAGAGCGTGTTTACTCTTTCCGTGACGAACACCATCGCTGGGATCCAAAAAACCAACGTCCTGAGCTGTGGAACATCTACAACGGTAAAGTAAACAAAGGCGAAAGCATTCGTGTTTTCCCACTTTCTAACTGGACAGAGCTTGATATCTGGCAATACATCTACTTAGAAAATATCGAGATCCCAGGTCTGTACCTTTCAGCGAAGCGTCCTGTTGTAGAAAGAGACGGTATGCTAATCATGGTTGATGATGAGCGTATGGAACTAAAAGAAGGCGAAAAAATCGAAGAGAAAATGGTTCGATTCCGCACGCTAGGTTGCTACCCACTAACAGGTGCAGTTGAATCTGAAGCGACGACCTTGCCAGAGATTATTCAAGAAATGCTTTTGACGACGACTTCTGAACGCCAAGGCCGAGCGATCGACCACGATAGTGCAGGTTCGATGGAAAAGAAAAAACGCGAAGGTTACTTCTAATTTAGGGACGCTGATAAATAAGAAGTAATACTTGTGTGTTTTGCTTCTCATGCAACAGCTCAAAGCACAGACCTCACGGTGCTTGTTTTTTACATCAAACATAGGAAGTGAGTGAGAGAGCCAATACCTTATCTCACTGCAAAATTATGAGTACACCATACGAATTTAAGAAACATGAATCCGTAAGCCAAGATGTCGTCTGGCACAACAGCACGGTCACTCATCAAGATCGCGTCAATCTTAAGCAGCAAAAACCTGTGGTACTGTGGTTTACAGGTCTTAGTGGCTCAGGAAAGTCCACCGTCGCAAACGCTGTCGAAAGTAAACTACTGAGCCTAGGCAAGCACAGTTATTTACTGGATGGCGATAATGTTCGTCATGGCTTGAACAAAGATCTTGGATTTAGTGATACAGACCGAGTAGAAAACATTCGACGCATCAGTGAAGTTGCGAAGCTATTTGTCGACTCGGGCACCCTTGTTCTTACTGCCTTTATTTCTCCATTTATTGCAGATCGCGCACAAGCTCGCTCTGTGATCGGAGAGGATGCATTTATCGAAGTATTTATTGATACTCCTTTGGAGATCTGTGAACAGCGCGATCCTAAAGGTCTGTATAAAAAAGCAAGATCTGGGGAAATCAAGCACTTTACCGGTATTGACTCTGCTTACGAAGCGCCTGTGGCTCCTGATATTCATGTAAAAACGCATGAATTATCCATTGAGGCTTGTGCGGAATATGTCGTGGAGCAGCTTGCAGAAAAAGGCTACTTAAGCCAAGAGCAGGAGAAGTAATGCATTACGACATTTTTAATGGTGATGCAGATGGTATCACTGCGCTGATACAGCTCCGTCTCGATACACCGCTTGATTCAGTACTTGTTACGGGAGTGAAGCGCGATATTAAACTGTTAAGTCAGCTCGTTGATAAATCAGATGTGGCCAGTGTGACCGCTTTGGATATATCAATGGAGAAAAACATGGCTGCTCTTACCTCTCTTTTAGATAGAGGGATAGATGTTTTCTATTGTGACCACCATCGTTCGGGTGAGATACCACAGTCGTCCCACCTTGAAGCACTTATCGACCTAGATGCAGAGATCTGTACAAGCTTGTTGATCAACAAGAAACTATCAGGTCGCCATTCGAAATGGGCAGTAGCCGGGGCCTTTGGTGATAACCTCTTCAACAGTGCTGAAACGTTGGCTGCTGAGATTGGCCTGTCTTCTGAAGATACTGCCTTTCTTAAAGAGCTCGGTACGTTGATCAATTACAACGGCTATGGCTCTACGCTTGATGATTTACATATTCCACCAGCCCAATTGTACAAAATGCTGTTGGAGTACCCTTGCCCACTTACACTCCGTGATGATCTCGATTCTCCCTACTATGTGTTAAAACGAGGGTATGAGTCAGACTATCAGCACATTGCGTCTCTAAGTCCGATTTTCAATGACGACGTTGCTTGTGTCTTCGAACTTCCATGTGAAGCATGGGCACGTCGCACGAGTGGAGTGTTTGGGAATGAACTTGCAAATCAATCTCCGAACAAAGCACACGCGGTGCTAACGCTGAATACCAGCGCCGAAGATTACACTGTTAGTGTCCGTGCCCCACTCGCTAATCGCACAGGAGCCGACGAAGTGTGCTCTGCTTTTCCAACTGGCGGTGGGCGTAAGGCTGCTGCAGGAATTAATGCTCTCCCACTCACGAGCAAACAGGATTTCATTGAAGCGCTGTGTCGCTTCTATAAATAAATTTCAAAAGCGTGGTAATTGACCTCACTTTTTATAGGATATTAACATGTCTCATTCATCAGAATTAATTGCTACAGATATCGAAGCATATCTGAAAGTTCATGAAAACAAGGATCTTCTACGTTTTCTTACCTGTGGTAACGTTGATGATGGTAAATCAACGCTAATTGGTCGACTACTATTTGATAGTAAGCTCATTTATGAAGATCAGATGGCTGCGATTGAAAAAGATTCACAAAAATTCAATACAACAGATGAAGCGTTTGATCTGGCTTTACTTGTGGATGGCCTTCAATCAGAGCGTGAGCAAGGTATTACCATTGATGTTGCTTACCGTTACTTCTCTACTGACAAGCGCAAATTCATCATTGCCGATACTCCTGGACACGAGCAGTACACTCGAAACATGGTTACGGGTGCATCGACCTGTGAACTAGCCATTGTTATGGTTGACGCCCGCCACGGTATTCAAACTCAAACTCGCCGCCATAGTTACATTTGTAGCTTATTGGGTATTAAGCACATTATTGTTGCAATCAACAAAATGGATCTGATGGATTACAGCCAAGAGGTTTACCAAAAGATCAAAGCAGACTACCGCGACATGGCGAAAAACTTTGATATCGATGATATCCGCTTCGTCCCAATTTCTGCACTTAAAGGGGACAATGTTGTAACCCCAAGTGAACACATGGACTGGTATCCTGGTGCAACGCTGATGAAACTGTTGGAAACGGTTAAAGTTGACCAAGATAAAAACATGGAGCAGATGCGTTTCCCTGTACAATATGTAAACAGACCAAACCTAAACTTTCGTGGCTTTTGTGGTACATTGGCTTCGGGTATTGTCCGAGTTGGTGACAATGTTACAGCACTACCTTCCGGTAAAGCATCTCGTATTAAGTCCATTTACACCTATGACGGTGAACTAGAACAAGCGCAACCGGGTCAAGCTATTACGCTAACACTGGAAGATGAAATCGATGTTTCTCGTGGTGATATGTTAGTTCATACCGGTCATGAGCCAACAATAACTAATAAGCTTGAAGCGCACGTAGTTTGGATGGATGAAGCTCCAATGCGAACTCACAAAGAGTACTCATTCAAGTTCGCTACCAAGACATGCGTAGGCAAAATTAGTGAAATTGAGCATAAAGTAGATGTTAATACTCTAGATAAACACGCAGAAAATGCAGAGACGCTAGAACTCAATGAAATTGCTCTAACCAAACTATCTCTTACGGATAAAGTTGCCGTAGATAAATACCAAACTCTGCCACAAACAGGCTCATTTGTGATTATTGATCGCCATACGAATGTCACTGTAGGTGCGGGTATGATCAGTGCAACGTCAACAGATCATGATGATGAGTCTCGAATCTATTCTACAGCGGAAAAAGAGCTCAACGCTTATGTGAGAAAACACTTCCCTGAATGGGGATGTGCTGAAATTTAACAAACTTATTACCTAAACAATAGCAGATGTACTGTGTACATCTGCTTTTTATCAACTATAGTTGATGATGCAGTGTGGCTTTGTATCAATAATAAACATAATTAATAGGTAAATGTGTGTTAACTCTCGTCATAGCAACTTTAGCTATTTCCTCTTTGAGCTTGCTTTCTCTTCGTAAGGTAGCCGTCAATTTTGATTTGGTTGATAAGCCAAGTTGTAGAAAACGGCATATTGGTAACGTACCATTTATAGGAGGAATTGCCCTCTATATAACGCTTGCTTGTATAGCGTTTATAGCTCCAGATTTAATTCCAAATAGAAACCACTTTTTAGGGTGTGGCTTAATATTGACACTTATCGGTACTCTTGATGATAAGTTGGATATAAGCGCAACCACTCGGTTAGCAGTCCTCTCCTCTTTATCTACCTGGCTCGTGTTATCAAAGAATATATCTATCAGCAACTTAGGCAATTTACTAGGAAATGGTGATGTTTTGCTTGTTCATGGAGATACGATTCTTACAGCTTGTGCCGTTATTGGGTGTATTTCGGCGTTTAACATGGTGGATGGTATCGACGGTCTCTTAGGCGCTTTAGCATCGGTCACTTTCGGGGCTTTGTCTTTTTTATTTTACAACGCTGGAGAATATAGCTTAGCCTCTTTCTGTCTCATCTTCGTCTTAGCATTATTACCTTACATTCTATGTAACCTGGAGCTGATCCCCCGACGGTCTTTTAAAGTATTCATGGGTGATTCTGGGAGTTTTTTGATTGGTTTTACCATCATATGGCTACTGATTCATAGCTCCCAATCGATTCAAGGCGGTACCACAGAACGTGTAATGTCTCCCGTCACCGCACTCTGGCTCATCGCGATTCCTTTAATGGATATGGCCATGGTTATGATACGCCGAGTTAGAAAGGGAAAATCCCCACTAAAACCAGACCGCTTGCATTTACACCATATTTGTACTCGACTGGGGCTAACCTCGCGACAAACGCTAATTTTCCTCTTCATCTTGTCCTCTATTCTAGCTTACGCTGGGGTTTGGGCTCAGATGAATGATATTGAAGAAAGCGTGGTACTTATCGCCTTTCTAACACTATTTGTGGCCTATATAACTATCATGAACTACATTTGGCGAATATTAGTCAAGATTAGGATAATATTCCCTCCAAAAGTAATTTCTAGAGGTTTAAAAGACGTTGTTCGATGAAACATCTTTGGGTTCATACTTAGATTATATACAGAACCAAGTTTTGATTTCACCTGACACTCAAGGAGCAGCTCAGTGTGCTGCCGCAATTATGAGTGAGGCGGAGTGTTTTTGTTTTCCTATTTTTATAAATGAGCTGCCAACTGAAAGGTGTAGTATTTATTGGCATATCACCTTTGATAGCGATTCAATTATAATCATTAGTCTATGTGATAAGTTAAATGACAAAACAATCATAACGAGGGTTGTACATCTAAGCGCAACCAGATGAACAAAAACAAGACATACTTATGACATTTAATAGTGCTTTGATATTCTAATCTATCCCTCGTAGCTCAATTCGTTGGGTATTATCAGAGCGCTACGACTTGCTATGTTTCTGATTGTAGTATTATATGTATTTACAATTGCTGAATTTCTAAACTAGAATATGCATGAGAGTGCTTTGATACTCTCAACATCGATGTTTATAAACGTTTATACAAGGATTAATAATGAAGAAGACAGCTCTGGCTATTCTTATGGCTCTAAGTGCATCAACTGCATTTGCAGCACCTGAAGCAGGTACAACTGAAGGTGCATCTACTCTTGCTAGCGGTGAAGTGGCTGTAGGTGTTGGTGCGGCAGCAGCAGCAACTGTAGTAGCAGTAGCAGCAACAGACAGCGATTCAACTACTACTACAGCTACAACTACTTCTAACTCTAACTAATCTAGTTGAGTATAGATGTAGATAATCGCCCTGATATATTCAGGGCGATTTTATTTTCAAGAGGGAATAATGAATATCTTTCGAGCAAAAAATTGGAAGCGCCTACTTCTTATCCTACCTGCCGTTAGCCTTATGTTCGGGTGTACGCAAAAATTCAAAGATGTCTCAGCTACCGTTCAAGAAGCTTATGGCAATTACATCGATGTAGAACTCACGCATCAACAAATTGAAGCTATACCATACGCAAGCGCATACCTTAAGATCGGTAATCAGAAACAAATTTTCGTCGTTTTAGCATTCGCAGAACAGAACCCTCTTACCGGTAAAACACAACTGAAGTGGGTGAGCTCAGATAAAGCGATGGTAGTGACAGAAAACGGCCACATTGTAAAAACACTGAACCTACAGAACAACAATATTGCGGGCGTTTATGGTCAAGTCCCGGCATATAGCACATTAGACATTCAGTACCTTCTTTCATATGACTGGGAAGAACAATACCGTTACGGCTTCCCCGCTCACATTACTCGTACCTATCAAGGCAAAGAAGTAGTAACAACACCCTTGTCCTCAACTTCAGCTGATGTCTATCGTGAATCCGTTGAGTTCCCTAGCCTATCTGAAACCGTTGAAAACTTTTACTGGGTAAATAGTCATGGCCAAGTAGTGAAAACCCGACAGCACTTAGGGCCTAACATGCTACCTATTGAGTTAACGATATTGAAAGGATACAGCAAATAATGAGTAAACGACTGTTACCTTTACTAAGTCTAGCTCTGTTAACTAGCACCAGTGCGGCTCAATCTACCGCTGATAAAACTGAACCTTTAAAAGTCAAATTGGTTGGTGTAAGCGAGCAGTTACTATTCCCTCAGAAGGCTCGTTTATCGGATATTCTGCAGCAGGCTCAACAGCAAAACCTTGCCTTAGAATATCCACTCGGAACAACATTATTTAACAATTCTGAAGACGCACTAAGTGAATCAACAGCATTGAAAAACTCCGTGTTGATCAAGATGATTAAACACGACTTAAGCGATCACAAACTCTATGACTTTATCCAAAGTCATCAGTTTGCTCCGCGCATACTTTCGGCTATTGATGTAGATCGTATCCGCCTAGATAAATTTGAAAACCCTCTAATAAGTGGTGACTTAACACTAGTTTCACCAAAGCGAGAAGAAAAGGTTATTTATCTAGGTAATTTAGAACAAGTCTACTTCGTTAAAAATCAAGCTGGTATTCCGTTAAAGGAACAAATTCGCAATTTAAAACGCAATATTGGTGAACTGGCGCACCTCCCAATTTTAATTTATCCAGATGGAAAAGTTGTCAAGCCACACCACGGCTCTTGGTTGACGACGCAATATTACCTTCCGCCATTGACGATGGTCTATTTCCCGTTTGATGAATTGGACACCTCTGAAATGGATCAGGATATTGTTAAACTGCTTACCCAACTGAAGCCAACCTCAATAAAGAGCCCACTATGACGTTAATTAGAAATACTTTAACCTTTTCTTTAATGAGTCCGGTATTGGTTTGGGCCCAAGAAATGCCATTTGAAGTGCCACCACTACAACCCTCACAAATGGACTTTGGCGGTGTTGGTCTTATGCAAATGCCAACTGGCCGGATGGCGCCTGAGGGCGAGTTTAACTTTGCTGTCAATTTTAGTAATGAGTACCAGTTTTACAATGTCACCCTACAAGTGATGCCATGGCTGGAAACAACCCTTCGTTATACCTTAGTCAATGACCTATTATACAGTGAGGATCCAGATTTTTCTGGTGACACAAAGTACACCGATAAAGGCATCGACTTCAAAGTCCGTCTTTTAGAAGAATCCCAATATTTACCAGAGCTTTCGGTTGGCGTTCGTGACTTTGCAGGCACAGGTCTGTTTGATGCTGAGTTTATCGCGGCAACCAAACGATACTCTAACCCTAACTTAGGTACGTTCGATTTTACTTTGGGCATGGGCTGGGGTTACTTGGGTACACGCGACAATATTACTAACGTAGCCTGCAAACTCTCAGATCGGTACTGCGAGAGACAATCTGACTTTACTGACTTTAAAGGCAAAGGCGGTAGTGTTGATTATGAACGTTGGTTTAAAGGCCCTGCAGCGTTATTTGGTGGGGTTGAATACCAGACCCTGCATGCACCACTGCGCTTTAAGTTAGAATACGATAGCAATGATTACAGCGGAGACTTTCCAGTGAGAAATGGTGGCATAGACATGACACCGCATACACCGTGGAACTTTGGCGTATTATACCGCTTGGGACACATGGCAGATCTGCGCTTGAGTTATGAGCGTGGCGACACCTTAGTTGCCGGCTTAAACCTTTACACTAACTTCAACAAGATGCCTTCTTTCTGGCGTGATACACCGACGCCTAAAGTAGAAAACAACCAACCAACAGATCTTTCTCAGGTCGATTGGGAGCGTGTAACGGAAGACTTGGATAAGATCGCCGGTTATCAAAACACCAAAATCTATGCGAAGGATAAGACGGTAGCGATTGTTGGCGAACAGAAGAAGTACCGTGACCGCAACGAGGCACATGAAAAAGCGGCCGCCGTGTTAGCTAACCAAGTACCTGACAGCATTGATACCTTTACTATCAATGAGCGCAACCGTGGGTTAGCAACGAATCAAGCTGTTATATCGAGAGATAAGTACCGAGATTACGCACAAGTAAACTACATCAACCCCAAAATCGAGGATGTAGTCTCATCATCGAACGATAAGCCACAAGGTCAAACAACCTATGATGGCTTTGAACGTTTCGACTGGGGGTTTGCGCCAAAACTGGCTCAAACACTGGGTAGTGCCGAAGACTTCTACCTGTTTAGCGTTGGCTTGAGCGGCAATGCCTCTTACTGGTTGACAGATAACCTTGAACTTGCTGGCTCACTATACTGGGACTGGTACAACAACTACGATAAGTTTAACTATATCACCCCAACAGATGGCACTACTATCCCTCGTGTACGTACCATGTTCCGTGCTTACCAGAACGAGCATGATATTACTATGTCAAATCTGCAGCTGACTTGGTTCCAGGAATACTCGGATACGATAGATCAACAGTTCTACGCAGGTTATCTCGAAAGTATGTTTGCTGGCGTCGGCACAGAACTCTTATACCGCCCTCAAGGATCAAGCTGGGCTATTGGTGCTGACGTGAACTTAATTTCTCAGCGTGACCCACAAAGTTACTTTGGCGTTTACACTGAGAAATGGCAGAACATTCCAGAATATGGTGACCCATTCCAGGTCATTGACAAAGGCTTTACTGGCTTTGTGTCTGGCTACTACTTCCCGCAATGGGAGTTCTTGACTGATACGATGATCCAACTGGATGTTGGTCAATTCTTAGGTGGTGATAAAGGTGCTCAACTGAATTTTGCCAAGCAATTCAAGAGCGGCGTAATCGCAGGCGTCTTTGCGTCTGTAAGTGACTTGTCAGCCGATGAATTTGGTGAAGGTAGCTTTACCAAAGGCTTCTATATTTCAATTCCATACGACATCATGACCGTTAAACCAAGTAACAACCGAGCAAACTTCAGTTGGCAGCCGCTAACTCGCGATGGTGGTCAGAAGCTAGGTCGTAAATACAGCTTGATTGAACTGACTGATGAACGAAACCCATGGTACCAGCGACCAAACCATTCAGATGAAAAGTAACTAACGCAAGGGCCTAGGCTACTAGGCCCTACTCCCAATAACCTTTCTTTACCTCTTCAATAGCGCTGTATTGCGTTTCTTGCTAAAATTCCTGAGAAAATTTTAATCTATGGTGGAAGTTCTATGATCATCGTAACTGGTGGTGCTGGCATGATCGGCAGCAACATTGTTAAAGCTCTCAACGCAGCTGGTATGAACGATATTCTGGTTGTCGACAACCTAAAAAATGGCAAAAAGTTTAAGAACTTAGTTGATCTGGACATCACAGATTACATGGATCGTGATGACTTCCTTACCCAAATTATGGCGGGTGATGATTTCGGTCCTATCGAAGCAATTTTCCATGAAGGTGCTTGTTCTGCAACCACCGAGTGGGATGGTAAATACATGATGCTAAACAACTATGAGTACTCAAAAGAGTTATTGCATTATTGTTTAGACCGTGAAATTCCATTCCTTTACGCCTCTTCTGCAGCCACATACGGTGAGACAGATACCTTTGTTGAAGAGCGTGAATACGAAGGCGCACTCAACGTCTACGGTTACTCTAAGCAACAGTTTGATAACTACGTACGTCGCTTATGGCAAGACGCTGAAGAGCACGGTGAGACCCTATCTCAAATCACGGGCTTCCGTTACTTCAATGTTTACGGCCCTCGTGAAGACCATAAAGGAAGCATGGCATCCGTTGCCTTCCACCTAAATAACCAGCTAAATGCAGGTGAAAACCCGAAACTCTTCGCAGGTAGCGAGACCTTTAAACGTGATTTCGTTTACGTCGGCGATGTATGCAAAGTAAATCTGTGGTTCTTCGAAAATGGCGTATCAGGCATTTTTAACTGTGGCACAGGACGCGCGGAGTCGTTTGAAGAGGTCGCGAAAGCGGTGATCACTCACCACGGAAAAGGTGAAATCGAAACGATTCCTTTCCCTGAGCATCTAAAAGGCGCTTACCAAGAGTTCACTCAAGCTGATCTGACTAAGCTACGCTCAGCAGGCTGCGACGTAGAATTCAAAACGGTTGCAGAAGGTGTCTCTGAATACCTAGCCATCCAAAATCGCTAAGTATATTTGTTCGCAATAATGAGGTGGCGGTGATTATGACCTGCCACCTTTACTCAGCTTCAATAGCCTGTATCATTTCCTTTATCTGCATTTAAATCACTCGTCTCCATACGCATAGGTAACTAGACTCCCCATGATCAATAAACGTGATGATTTCGATCCCAAAGCCTATAACCCTGAGTTTGACCGCTCATTTCTCAAGCCTAAATATTGGGGAACCTGGCTCGCTGTTTTTAGCTCAATTTTTATCGCATTGCTGCCCCTCGCTTTTCACCAGTGGCTGGCAAAAGTGCTGGCATCACGTTTAGTTAAATCTAAAGCAAACTCAGTCAACAACGTAAAGACCAACTTAGCCTTGTGTTTCCCACAGTTAAGTGAACAAGAGCGTGACCAACTGGTTTACAAAACGCTTTATACTGCCGGCGTATTTACTCTTAGATTTGGCTTGGTCTCTTTGCGTTCACCCGAATGGCTGCAATCAAAGTGTGACTTTGTAAACTCCGAACAGTTGCTCGACCTAACTGAGCAAAATCAAAAAGTGATTTTATTAGTGCCGCACTCTTGGTCGATTGATATACCTGCGGTACTACTTGCCTCACAAGGCTTACCTGTTTCTGCGATGGCGAAAAGACAGAAAAACCCAGTAACAGACTGGCTAATGCATCGCCAACGCGTGCAATATGGTGGCCGTGTGTACGAACGCTCTGGAGGGATTAAACCCTTCATCAAATCGATTAAAGACGGTTACTTGGGCTACTATCTACCAGACCAGGATCATGGTGCTGAACTCAGTGAATTTGTGGACTTTTTCGCGACGACGAAGGCAACCCTGCCAGGTCTGACAAAACTGGCGAAACTGTCAAAGTCCAAAGTAATCCCGACTTTTGCCTCACTGGATCCGGAAACTGGTCGCTTTAGTATTGAGTTCATGCCTCCACTGACGCTTCAGGAAACCGACTGCGACGATGCTCGCTCACTCAATGAAGCCATTGAGTACTTTGTGACGAAAAACCCAGAGCAATACATGTGGACCCTGCGTCTACTGCGTACACAGGCGGATGGCAGTAACCCATACAGTGAAATGCGTGAGCATGGCTTTATTAAAGAGAAGTGATATCAACATGTCGAAAAACAAAATTCTAATTATTGGTCCTTCTTGGGTTGGAGATATGGTGATGTCGCAATCCCTATACATTGTTTTAAAGCAACTGAACCCTGAAAGCGAAATTGATGTGATTGCACCCGGGTGGTGTAAACCAATCTTAGAGCGTATGCCTGAGGTGAATAAGGCCATTGAAATGCCGATTGGGCATGGTGAATTTAACCTTCTGGGGCGGCGTGAAATTGGTAAAACGCTGCGTGAGAAGAAATACGATCACGCTTATATCCTGCCAAAATCGGCGAAATCCGCTCTGATACCTTGGTTTGCTAACATTCCTCTTCGCACCGGCTGGAAAGGCGAAATGCGCTATGGCTTGCTGAATGACATTCGTCCTAACATGAAGTCGTTCCAATACATGGTGGAGCGTTATGTGGCTTTGGCTTATCCACAATCGGAGATGGTGGACTCATCGTCACTAGGTGGATTAGAGACGCTGCCGCGCCCTCGCCTAGCTATCAATACTGAAGAGCAACAAACCACTATCCAGAAGTTTAACCTCAATAAAGAACGCTCTATTATTGGCTTGTGCCCAGGTGCAGAATTTGGTCCGGCGAAGAAATGGCCAGAAACCCATTATGCGGAAGTCGCCACACAGATGTGTAAAGAAGGTCATCAAATCTGGTTATTCGGCTCACAGAAAGATCTTGAGACATGTAACGGCATTCGAGCTCTGGTTCCGCCACAGCTCCAACAGCATATTCATGTTCTTGCCGGACAAACCAGTTTGATCGAAGCCGTTGACCTGCTTGCTGCATGTAAAACGGTAGTAGCGAACGACTCGGGCTTAATGCACGTCGCAGCTGCAGTCGGTTGTAATGTCGTCGCTGTGTATGGTTCTACGTCACCAAAATATACGCCGCCACTTGCGGACAAAGTCGAGATTGTTCATACCGATATTGACTGTCGCCCATGTTTTCAGCGTGAATGCCAGTTTAACCACCTTAAGTGCTTGACGGAGTTATCTCCGAAACAAGTACTTAACAGTATCCAAAAGCTCGAAGCCATTACCATTAGCTCATGTTAATTCGTCTGATATATACGTTACTGCTGGCACTAGCGTCACCAATTCTTTTGTTTGGTTTGTATAAGAGCAAGCCAAACAAGCCTAAATTTGGTCCGCGCTGGAAAGAACATTTTGGTATCACGCCCAAGCTCAATACTGATCAACGCCCAATATGGATTCATGCCGTATCGGTTGGTGAAAGCATCGCTGCGGCACCGTTAATAAAAGCATTGAAAAAGCAGAATCCTGAACAGGCGATTTTGGTTACTACAACAACCGGTACCGGGGCTGAGCAGGTGGCAAAATTAGGTGATTTAGTTGAACACCGATATATGCCTATCGACTTTAGCTTTGCGGTAAAAGGCTTTTTAAAGGCTGTAAATCCAAAGCAAATGCTGATCATTGAAACCGAGCTTTGGCCAAATACCCTGAACACGGTGCACAAAGCGGGGATTCCAATTACTGTGGTCAACGCCCGTTTATCTGAAAAGTCATGCCGAAACTACGCTAAAGTGCAGCCGTTGTTTAACCTTTTGCATCCAAAACTTACTCAGGTGTTGTGCCAAACCGAATCGGATTCTGAGCGTTTTTCTCGCTTGGGCGTCGATAGTAATAAGCTATCAGTTACTGGCTCAATCAAGTTTGATATCCAGATCTCAGACGACGTGAAAACGAAGGGTAAAGAATTGCGCTCTGTTCTTGGAGAACACAGACCCGTTTGGATAGCGGCAAGCACTCATAAGGGCGAAGATGAACAAGTACTTAACGCACATAAGAAACTACTTGAATCTTATCCAGAAGCCTTACTGATCTTAGTCCCTCGCCACCCGGAGCGTTTTGATAGCGTCTTTGAACTTTGTCAGAAACATAGCTTGGAAACCATTCGCCGTACCTCACAGTCAGACGTAGCTGAATCAACTCAAGTTTACCTCGGCGATACCATGGGTGAGATGTTGATTTTAATAGGCGCAGCCGATGTCTGCTTTATGGGTGG
This sequence comes from Vibrio natriegens NBRC 15636 = ATCC 14048 = DSM 759, assembly GCF_035621455.1. Classification (NCBI taxonomy): domain Bacteria; kingdom Pseudomonadati; phylum Pseudomonadota; class Gammaproteobacteria; order Vibrionales; family Vibrionaceae; genus Vibrio; species Vibrio natriegens. The sequence goes on along the minus strand of NZ_CP141822.1, from coordinate 207,736 downwards.
GAGCCTAATTGGTGATAAAGTTGGCGGACACAACGTTCTGGAACCAGCCGCACTTGGCGTGCCAGTTATTACAGGGCCGAGTTACTTTAATTTTACCGAAATTGTTGCCAGTTTATCTCAAACTGAATCTCTAAGTATCATCGAAGATAGCTCTCAATTAGCGGAATCCATAACTGATATTTTCTTCAACCCAAGGAAAATCGCTAACTCAGCGTTAGGTGCAACAGAAAGCCCTCTTGCGAAAACCATCCAGTTACTTGTTAAGGAATAAATTTTGGCGAAAACAGGCACCATACTTATTGTCTTGTATAACAAAAAGATCTCAGAATCGACTACTTATCAAAGTCTTATTAAGTATCCAGGAAACCTCAATAACATAGACTTGCTTATTTGGAATAACGGTCCTGACGAGATAAACAAGAATTTAGATGAGAGCGATACCAAAAAATTTCGTAGTGTGACAATCAAAGAGGATCTATCTAACGCTGGGCTCGCAAAAATCTATAATTTCGTCTTCACCTTTAAAGAAAATGATTTCTTTGTGTTTCTCGATGATGACTCTAATTTATCTCCTACTTACATTAAATCCATTCTACATGTAGATAAAGATACATGTGCCGTCCCTATTCTTACTCACAATGGCCAGGTCCAAAGCCCAACATTAAAGAAAAAGAAAGTTGAAAGCACTGAACTGCCGGAAGACAGGAGCCGCTTTCGAGCTGTAGGCAGCGGTGTTGTGGTTGGAGCCAATGTTGCCAACAAACTCAAAGCTACGTACGGTAGCGTCTTTGACGAGCACTTTCTTTTGTACGGAGTAGATACAACCTTTTTTATCAGGTTAGAACGCGCGAAATTATTATCGCACCTCAAAGTGATACCTGGGTTTGAGCACTCATACTCTCGCCTTTCTACGGATCCAGATGCTATCAGTGACTTCAGAAAAAAAGAGCGAGCCTATGATGAAGGGCTTCGAGCACGATATTACAAAAGTAAATCAAGCTTAATCGTTTATACTCTTCGTACTGGGTTAAAAAGTTTAAAAAATCGCTTAACAGAAAAGGAAGACCTAGAGGGCTTTATATTTAAAGCAATAATGACTGGAAAGCACTACAGATATAAATAGTCAAAAACCTTTTTTACCATATGAATTGAAGGTGCCACTGACGGTGATATGACATCGCCAGTGACACACTCCAAAAAATCTTAACTTATAGCTAGCGTGGAGTATTAACGTATAAAAGCTAGTTCTTCTAAGCACTACTCTATCTGCGATCTACAAATCAAATTACGCTATAGTAAGCCAAGCAATTAGATTTTATTTTAAGTATAGATACACTTCACCTATAAAAACTTCTTTGCAAAATCAGCTACTTCTTTATGGAAGGTGGCCTTTTCTTCTCTAATTTTATTGCGGTAAAATTCAAAATCGTCCAGTGAACGTTCAAAGTGAGTAAAGACCTCATTAACTAACGAGCTAACTTCATCAATAAAGCCTTCACCAGATTCATTAAGTTTGTATTTTTTTGGAACAGCAATATCAACGGTATTTCCAGCACTGCCTTTTTCACCTGTGATTACAATACACTTTGCCATTGCGGCTTCACGAGGAATACGGTCTTTACCAGGGTGATTACCAAAATCAATGTAAACTTTGCTCTTGGCTAGCAAGTCAGCAACTTCCGCTGCTGTCATATTCTGAATCGGAGCAAACTTTACAGATGGCATTGCAGCTATTAACTTATTCGTAGTTTCTATGCCTTTTTTGGGATTGTAACAAATAACATTTTCTTTCTGGTTGATATCAACTTGCCTAGTTAAGTGCTCTTCACCAAGATAATCACTTAAATGAAAGACATCAGAAATACCATGCTGGTTTAAAAACAATTCACCGTAGTAGCTCTGTGTCAAGTGTGAATATTGTTTGAGCTCATCCATCGGTAAAAACTTTGGATTATTTGTCACATTGCTTCGATACCAATGTTTTATATGCTTGAACAGTGTATTGGGATGAGATTTAAAGTAGTTATCAACCGATAACCACCAGACGATCTTTCTTTTTCCTTCTACCAAATTCAAATATTTGGTTGCCGCCTCAGGTACAATAACAGTAGCCTCACGACACTCCTCTAGCGTGGCTAATGGCACATTATAATGTGCGTAAGCAGAAGGTGTTTGATGTTTTTCCGTAAAGGGGTAGTAAAGAATTTTAGCATCGACATTTAACTGGGTCAGAGCATCCACAAACTGGTGAATCAACTCTGGACCACCAGTCACACTATTCGCTGGGCAAAGAACAATAGCTTTATCCATATTAAGATTTCCCTTCCATCTCATTAACTTTGTTCAACGCACTACGTATTACCTGATGCATATCGTAGTACTTATACTCAGCAAGACGACCACCAAAAAAAACATCTTCAGACTCATTTTTAGCTAGCTGGCGATACTTTTTAAACAGCGCCATATTCTTCTCATCATTCACCGGATAGTATGGCTCATCACCTGGTTTCCACTCAGAAGGATATTCTTTTGTAATAATAGTATGTTCAGTATCTACTGGGTCAAAATGCTTATGTTCGATGATTCTGGTAAAAGGAATTGAGCGCTCTGTATAATTAACAACGGCATTACCTTGATAATTAGCAATATCCATTCGTTCGTTCTGAAACTCTAATGAACGATATTCTAATCGACCAAGTTGATTATCAAAGTACTCATCGATTGGCCCAGTATAAATTACCTTTTTAGCCATTGATTTAAAGCGAGCTTTATCCGATAAAAAATCGACACCTAATTGCACCTCTGAATTTTCTAACATCTTTTCGATTAGATTGGTATAACCACCAATAGGCACACCCTGGTAACGATCGGAAAAATAATTGTTATCATAAGTCAAACGCACCGGCAAACGACGAATGATGAAAGCAGGTAGATCCACACAATCTCGTCCCCACTGCTTTTCGGTATATCCTTTGATCAAGGTTTCGTAAATATCTCGTCCAACCAGAGAGATCGCCTGTTCTTCTAAGTTTTCAGGCTCTTTATTTGCCATTTCCTGTCGCTGCTCTTGTAACTTTGCTTCAGCTTCGGCCGGCGTTCTTACTCCCCATAACTGGTAGAAGGTATTCATATTAAAAGGCAAATTGTAAAGTTTACCTTTGTGATTAGCTAACGGTGAGTTAGTGAAGCGGTTAAACTCCACTAGATCGTTCACATAGTCCCAAATAGCTTTGTCGTTTGTATGGAATATGTGCGCGCCGTACTTGTGCACCTGAATCCCACCACTGTCTTCAGTGTAAACATTTCCACCAATATGTTGTCGTCGATCTATCACAAGCACCGAACGACCTTGCTTCGTCAATTCATTAGCGCATACGGCACCAAATAAACCGGCACCTACTATTAAATAATCATATTTCATAACTGTTATTCCGAAGCACATGTTTGGCTTTCTATCGAATTCATCTGTAGCCTAAACTGGATTTATTTGATATCAAAGTCATAATCGATCACCCATTGACTTTATATGCAGAGTCAAAGGGAACTTTGAGCTAAAATTTATCAGCGGTATCTTAACAAGAAATTTGACTAACCTGAACTCAGCGCAAAGAGGTTAGTCAAAGCTTTAGTAGTATGCAGTTATATCCCTTCAATTTTCGACAACTTCCGAGGAAAAAACATACCACTCTTCCACAACCCATATAGATCACTTACGAAACAGTAAGTTGATTGGGATTTGATTAATTCAAACTCAGCTCAATGATTAGCGGCTCCCTTAAGGAGGTATTCAAACTCCTCTTCTTGCCAATGAATTGAGCGTTTCTTAAGCTCTTTACGAAAGGAGCGCAACAATCTATCTAAATTGTGTTTTTGCCAGTCTGAGCCAGCTTGTTGGGAACATTTGTCGAAATCAATAATCCACACTTGCTTATCTGCATCAATCAGAATGTTGTGAATATTCAAATCGGTATGATTAACGCCAGCCTTGTGCATTTTGGCAATTTCTTGCCCAATCTTATGGTACATTTCTGCTGGTAAAGCCCCCTCTTGGAGGATACTTACTAAATCCTTGGCATTTGGTATACATTGGCTGAGTAAGTCCGCCTGGTAGGTTAATAAGCCTGTCTTGACCGCTCTTGCTGCTATGGGCTTCGGTACGTTCACACCGGCTTCCGTTAACGTAAGTAAGAGCTGAAACTCCGCCGCACTGCGAGTCCTTTCCCAACTAGAAAACCAATAATTATCTTTAACTAACTTTCCAAACAAACCACCACGTCGATAATGACGCAGCGCGGCTTGCATGGTACCAAGTTGGACAAACCAAGTGGTTCCACGCCCAGTTGCACTACCAACAACTGCGTTCAGACTCTGCCAGTATTCAATATCAAACAGCGTTTTTTCCGGCTCTGAAACTACCGATTCGTCATACCAAACTCGAGTATTGCCGTGTTTAAAAAGTTTCATGCTGTTCCTTAAAAGAAGAGGATCGTTAACCAAGTGAACCCGGCTAGCATTAGCGCTACCATTACGGCAGCCGAGCCAATGTCTTTTGCTCTGCCGCTCAATTCATGCCTCTCAATACCTATACGATCAACCACGGCTTCGATAGCTGAATTAAGTAACTCGACAATCAGCACCAATACGACACTTCCAAACATCAAAACACGCTCTATCGCCGACAAATCCAACAAAAATACGATGATGGCAGCGCAGACTAATAAGCCAACTTCTTGTCTGATGGCCGCTTCATGTTTGAATGCAGCTTTTATCCCTTTCGCGGAATAAAAAGTCGCATTGTAGATGCGCCTTAACCCTGTTTGACCAGGCTTTCCGGTAGTCTTTTCGTTATTTTTGTTCATGTCGCCCCATGATTGAATGATCGCCTAAACCTTCACGCGACGTATTCTACATGAGTACCAATGAAGCTGAAACGGGAACAAGCTGGCTGTTTGGCTTAAAAATAAACCCAGAACAGCATCTTTAATGAAGGACCTTTGGTAAACTTGGGTTTAAGCTAACATAAACACCATTTTCTGCTTTAGGGTTCATAATGAAGATTGCACTGATTCACATGCGTCACGCTAAGGTTGGCGGCACAGAACTGTTCTTAAATCAATTGTCCAAATACCTGTGCGAACAAGGTGAAGACGTCACCATTATTTGCCGTTCTCACGAAGAACCAAGTCACCCAAACATTAAGTTTGTCACACTAAAACCGCTCAGTATTGGTAAAGCGCATCGAGCCTATCGGTTTGCGAAAGCGGTTGAAAACCACGTCAATGAAAATGACTATGATATTGTTTATGCGTTGGGGAAAACCTGGACACACGACCTAATTCGCGTTGGTGGAGGCACTCGTAAACACATCGTTGATCTGAGAAAAGACAAGAAACCGACGCCAAGGGACCGCGTCTCCATGTATATCGAGCGTAAAGCCCTGTCGTCTGCCGATAATCTTTTCGTGGTATCGAACTCGCATAAAAGCAGCACCGAAATAATGGAAGATTATGGTGTCTCTCCAGATAAAATCGCCACGATTCATAACGCGGTTGATCTAAACCGTTTCTCACGTGAAAACTGCGCGACACAAGTAGCTGAGTTAAAAAAGAAACTACAAATTAACGATAAACACCCTATCTTTCTGTTTCTTGGTTCAGGTTATCACCGCAAAGGATTAGAGCCGACACTCAAGGCATTTAGCTTGCTGAAAGAAGAGGCAAGCTTGGTCATTGTAGGGAATGAACAGCACCCTCAACAGTACCAAGACCTGGCAAAAGAACTTGGTATTGAAGATAAATGCTATTTCTTAGGTAAACAAAACAATCCGGAAATCTTCTTTAGCATGGCATCTTGTTATGTTTTCCCTACCAAATACGAACCATTTGGTTTTACTGCCATTGAAGCGTTATCAAGCGGCTGTCCAGTGATTACCACCGTCGACTGTGGTGCAAAAGAAGTGATGAACGACGAAGTGAGCTCGATTCTTGAGTCTGACTTTTCGACCGAAAAGCTCGCACAGGAAATGAGTCATTGGGCAGACAAAGCAAAGTCTAAAGAATTCCGAGCAGCCTGTCGTGAGTCAGTCGCACCGCTGGACGTGAATAACATTATGGAAATGAACTATCAGTTGATCAAACAAGCGTGGGAAAAGAAACAGCTAAAATAATATCACCCACATAATTCGATAAAATACAAAAGGCTTCGCACAACTGTTCGAAGCCTTTTAACATATAACGTTACGCGCAGAATCCATCGAACCCCGCTTAGCCTGAGCAAAACTATGCGGTTTCTAAGATCTGAGTCTCCCGACTCAACTCCATCAAAGATAAGCTACTTACCCTTTCTACAGATATAGATTCTATAGACTTACTACACTCAGATGGAAACACACACCAAGAATTATTAGTGCTGTGATACCAATCTGGTAGTACATAATAGGGGGATGTTGGAGACGCAGCTCTGGTATCCCACCCCCAGATCATCACCATTGGAACCTTCATCATTTGAAATATATGGCATGGACCACAGTCATTCGATAAAGTAAGTGCAGACTCGTGGGCAATATCGACCAGATCAGAAATAGAAGGAGAATGTTTTATCTCAAAAGGTAAACCGTGCAATAAACGCTCTACGATAGCTGCCTTTGAACTTTCCTGAGGACCGAGTATGATATTAATTTTGTCAATTTTGTCTGATTTTCGATAGATATTTTTCGCAGCTTCACAGTACCTTTCAATTGGCCAGACTTTAAAAGCTCCAGCGCCACCAGCTGGCACCAAAGTTAACGCGCTTTTCTTTGCATCTTGCCCGGCTTCTGAACCCAGCATATTGATTATCGTGGTATCGTAGTTAGTACCAAATGCGACATTAGCTAAATCGAGATTGTTTTTTGCGATGTACTGTCGACCTTTTGGCGTAAATAAATGCTTACTATATAAGCCACATTTATTCAAAAGCTTGGAGTTGCTAAACGCGTATTTTTCTTTTGTTTTCGCCAGCAGCAGTGCTGCATGAACACGCTCAGAGCCGGAGTAAATATTAAAAACTTTATCAAATTTATTCGAGTTGATACTCGTTACTATTTTTAGAATATTCCAGCCTTTGTAATTAATGACGTTGTCTGCAAGTCCATTACAAACAAGGAGCTGACTGCTTTTGGCCTTGGTATAAATCGTAATATTTGCATCTCCAATCTCTTTTCTTATGGCGCAAAGCAATGGAATTTGCGTTGTGATGTTTCCAAATTGTGCTCTGTGTGGAACAAATACAGCCACGTTTGTCATTAATATATCCACCAATTACGATACGTATATGTCACTTTCCTTACAGTAAAGACCAAAGTATGAATCTAGACACGTAAGGCTAAGTAATATTTAAATTTATTCTTAATATAAAACAGAGAAATAATATCAAAAACTGACCTAATTTTTACAAAAAGCATTCCATTCTGTGCTCCTGAAACCAAAAATTCATCCTAGTTCAATTTACTGGCGAAAGCCTGTACCAAAATCAAACAAAAGGAATAAAAACACCTATCAATACTTAAGGGTTGGACCACTAAAAATTAGGATTGTTGCATACTCGTTCTTGGATCCTGACTCGCCGAATCACACAACTCAGGGTGATTTGGGTATACATTCTGTTGATGCAACTGCATAATTCAGAGATAAATAACAACCCTCTTCAGAGTCATGAGCCTTTTTAATAAACCACCACAGAAAATTTGTATTCTGAGACTCTCTGCTATTGGTGATGTATGCAACACCATCGCAGTTGTACAAGCGATTCAAAAGCACTGGCCTACAACAGAGATCACGTGGATTACTGGTGCCCTAGAGGCTGAACTGCTTAAGTCGATTCCAAATATCAATGTAGTGGTGTTTAACAAAAAGAATGGCTTTTCCGAATATCTAAGAGTTTGGAAGCTGCTTAAAGGTACTCGTTTTGATGCATTACTTCATATGCAATACGCCATCAGAGCGAGCGTTCTGACAATAGGAATCAAAGCCAAATACAAACTTGGATTTGATGCGAAGAGAAGCCAAGACGGGCAACGCTTGTTTACGAACGTGAAGGTTCCCTCTCCTGAATCCAATCATGTTTTAGATGGTTTACGCCAATTTGCGATTACGCTTGGTGTGCCTGAATTCACCCCATCATGGTCGCTAGAATATAATGATGATGCACGGAGCTGGGCGACGAAGAATCTATCCAACGAAAAAACAAACTTAGTCATTGTTCCTGGTGCGAGTAAGGCCTACAAAAATTGGACCGCTAAAGGGTATGCAGATGTGATTCATCATGCCAGCAAGAATAATCTAAATGTCATTCTTGCTGGCAGTCCTGCCCAAGTTGAAAAAGATCTTGGTCGTGATATTGAGAAAGCACTTGATGTGCCAGTTACCAATCTCATTGGTCAAAGTTCGCTGCAGCAAATGCTGGCATTGCTCGATAAAGCCGATGTTGTGATAGCACCAGACACCGGCCCAACACACATGGCCAATGCCATGGGTACACCTGTTATTGGGCTTTATGCGCATCATAATCCAGAACGTACCGGGCCTTATAACTATCGATCGTTGGTCGTTTCAGCGTACAACGACGCGCTTTGGGCGGAAACCCAAAAACAGCCTTCTCAGGTTGACTGGCGTACCAGAGTTCAAGATGAAAAAGCGATGGAGAGAATTACCAGCGAGTCTGTCATCGCCATGTTGGATAAGGTGCTAACTAACCTTCAGAGCGAAAAGGTCAAACCATGAATATCTGCCACGTGAATTTAGCGTCGGGGTACCACGGTGGTGAAAACCAGACGCTTCAGCTTATCAAACAACAAGTTAAGTTAGGCTATAACCTCACCGTTGTCGCTAACCCTAAAAGCCCTTTTGCTGAAGCTGTCCACCAACTGGACGTAAAACTGGTGCTCGCGACACACTTTACTAAAGCTCACTCAAAGTCAGTTACCGAAAATTGCACATTAATTCATGTGCATGAAGGCAGAGCAATTTACTGGGCCTTGATTCAACACATGTTGTATGGCACGCCATATATTGTCACTCGCCGTATAGACAACGCTTTAAAAAAGAAATGGTTAGCAAATCTAGCCTACTCCAAAGCAGCAGCAGTGGTCGGTTTAAGTACCGAGATTGTTCAGCGTGTTAATGATGCCTATCCCGCATTACAGACACATAAAATCCCGAGCTCTCCTGTCCAGTACCCTAGTGACGAGAAAACGGTTCAATCGATTAAACAAAGATTCGCAGGCAAGTTTTTGGTTATTCAGGCCGCGAATATGCTTAAACATAAAGGGTTTGATGTCACCATTTCTGCAGCCAAAAAGCTCGAAGAATCCAACCTACCCATACAGTTCTGTTTGCTCGGTGATGGTCCAGAGAGACCTGCTCTTGAGCAACAAGCTAGCGGACTTAATAACGTTAGCTTTGAAGGTAAACAAACGAATATGGGTGACTGGTTTAGCGCCGCCGATCTGCAAATTCACCCGTCATACACAGAAGGACTGGGCTCAGTGATCTTAGAAGGGATGTCTGCGGGCTTACCTGTGATTGGTGCGAATACAGGCGGAATCCCGGATATTATTGAACATGACTACAACGGTTTTTTAATCGAGCCCGGAAACGGCGATGCATTAACCGATGCAATCGTGAAACTCTATGAAGACCAAAAAAAACGAGCCAGCTTCATACAAAATGGGGTTAAAAAGCTCGAAAAGTTCGATATTCGTTATACTTCCCAGCAGTACCTTGAGCTTTATAAGAAAATAGAAAAATGAAAAGAGTAATCTACCCAGGCACCTTTGATCCAATCACCAATGGGCATCTCGACCTGATCGAACGTGCGGCTGATATGTTTGATGAAGTCATTGTCGCGGTCGCCGAAAGTCCAAGTAAAAACACCATGTTTACACTAGAAGAGCGAGTCAGCTTTGTAAAAGATGTCACCGCACATCTAGACAATGTTACTACCCAAGGCTTTTCCGGACTCATGGTGGACTTTGCACGCGATGTTAATGCGAACGTGCTAATACGCGGCCTGAGAACTACAGTAGACTTTGAATACGAATTCGGTTTAACCAATATGTATCGACGTTTATTGCCTGGCTTAGAGAGTGTGTTTCTCACTCCGGCCGAAGAGTACGCATTTATCTCATCGACAATCGTCCGCGAAGTGGCTATTCATGGTGGAGACGTCAGTGCATTCGTTCCAAAAATAGTGGCGGACGCGATGCACAACAAAAAACGCCATTAATGAACAAGCCTGACTTAGCTATGCTAGGCTACTTCAGGCTTCAGCTTCTCCGCAATCCATTTATTTTAAAGCACTTCTAGCGAAAAGTTTTACTTCTGGCATTCCTCACAAAAGAACGTATTACGCTGACCAATCTTTTGCTCTTGAAGTGGCTCACCGCATTCAGGGCAAGGCTCTCCCGCTTTACCATATACCAACAGTTCCTGAGCAAAATATCCAGGCTTGCCGTCTGCCTGCGCAAAATCCTTGAGCGTAGTACCACCTTGATTTATCGCGATTTCTAGCGTGGTTTTGATATTGGTAACCAGTAACTTCCACTCTTCTGCCGTCACTTGCCCCGCAGGTCTGCTTGGATGGATCCGAGATTTAAACAGGGATTCATTCGCGTAGATATTACCAACGCCGACCACGACTTTGTTGTCCATAATGAACTGCTTTACAGCAACACGCTTGCCTTGCGCTTTTTCTGCCACATATTCAGCATTGAATTCGTCAGTTAACGGCTCTGGTCCCATATGATCAAGCACGGTGTGAGACTCACCCGGCGCGCACCATAACCACGCTCCAAATCGACGCGGGTCGTTGTAGCGCAGTACTTTGCCATTAGTCAGCTTCAGATCCACATGATCATGTTTAGCCGGTGGAAAATCGGCATCAAGCACACGTAGAGAGCCTGACATACCCAGATGAACAATCGCGGTTCCCTTATCCGTCTCAATCAACAGGTACTTAGCACGGCGCCGGATTGCACGAATCACTTGCCCTTCAAGCTGCTTCAGTTCCTGAGGGATATCCCAGCGTAGTTTGGGGGTACGAAACACAAACGCCTGGATCGTTTGATCAAGCATATGCGGCGTGATTCCCATACGGCTGACTTCGACTTCAGGTAATTCAGGCATTGTTGGCTCCGTTCAATTGTCTATTCTTATTAATCTGCTCGGCTAGCATAATCGAAAACACGTGGATAAATACAGGGGTGATTCAAGCAGTCATGTTACTCAGGAAGGAGGTAACCATCATCCACTGAAATCGCAATCCATTTATCTTGCCAGTTCTTGAACAGCCAAAAATCGCTTAATCGGTAGAAGGTGATACGCTGTGGCTCATCAAGATCCTGATACCATACTTCTATCGACTCTGGCGCTGTAAGTTGACGTTTCAACGTCTCAAATTGCTGCTCAGTAAGCTCCGTGCCCTCTAAAGACTGCCAGCGAGCTACAAGCTTTTCAGAGGGAATACTCACTTTAATATTGGCCTGCCACTCGCCATTCTTAAGTTCTAATTCCCAACCGCTATAGTAAATCGCACTCACCTGATGTTCAGATCGTAGTAAATTAGGATATGGATCCACTTCTTCTGATAGTAAGTAGGTTTTGATCCACATCGGCGCATTTAAGATCACGATAAAAGCGATAACACCTAGGATAAGGATATTGTTCCATCGGCGACGACGAGCCGGACTAACGCGCATAATCACTCCTAATTTCTGTAAGTCACAGTAAATTAGCAAAGCAGATAAATATTGACTAGAAAATCTGTAAACAGATGTAGAAAAGCAGTGAAGAAGAGTAATGAGGGTGGGTGCTAGGAACTGGAGGTAATAAAAAACCCAACTCGAAAGTTGGGTTTTTCAATTCGTAAAAGAGTCAGAAACCAATTACTTGATTTTTGCTTCTTTGTACATAACGTGCTGGCGTACAACTGGATCAAATTTCTTGATCTCAAATTTACCTGGCATGTTACGCTTGTTCTTATCAGTTGTGTAGAAGTGGCCAGTACCTGCAGAAGATACTAGACGGATTTTCTCACGAACGCCTTTCTTTGCCATTGCTTATTTCCTCTTAAACGTTTTCGCCACGTGCACGCATATCAGCAAGAACAGTATCGATACCTTTCTTGTCGATGATGCGCATACCTTTAGCAGATAGACGTAGTTTAACAAAACGTTTTTCGCTCTCTACCCAGAAACGATGAGTTTGTAGGTTCGGCAGAAAACGACGCTTAGTAGCATTTCGTGCGTGTGAACGGTTGTTACCCGTTACTGGACGCTTACCAGTTACTTGGCATACTCGTGACATGAATGTCTTCTCCAAAATCGTTTCAGCTCGATATCAACCTTGGTGGCCGAACCTCTCTATCTCTCAAAAAGAAGTTAGAGGTTAAGAACCGCTATGGAAAATCCATACAAGGCTATCAAAGGTCGCGCATTATACTAACTTGACATGCATTGCTCAAGACCCGAACAGATCCTTTTTACAGGTTTTCGTGATCTTTTTTTAGACAGCAGGTTTTTTCTAGCAGTCCAAGCTGAATTCAGTTTAAAATTTAGTGGCGTGGATGATAGCAGATTTTTTGCAACTAACAACCTAAAAAACGCACAGTTATATCCATCCTCTTTCAGCAAAAGAGACACTTTCTCCATCACCGATGACGAAATGGTCCAAAATGCGAATATCTACCAGTGCTAAAGCGTCGATTAAACGGCGAGTAATTCTTCTGTCAGACTGGCTCGGCTCCGCCACACCAGACGGATGATTATGAGCAAGAATCAAGGCTGCCGCGTTATGATGCAAGGCTCGCTTCACCACTTCTCGCGGATAAACCGACGCCGCATCCAACGTTCCTTCGAATAAGATTTCATCTTTTATAACGCGGTGCTGATTATCGAGAAAAAGAATATAAAAGGCCTCTCTTTGTCGATCTCTCAAAATCGATGAGAGGTACAACTTCGTCTGTTCCGGGCTGGTTAAGGCATCACCACGCTTTAAAGTTTCCGCTAAATAACGCTGAGTCATCTCAAGCACGGCTTGTAGTTGAACATATTTAGCTTGCCCTAAACCTTTATGTTGGCAGAAGTCTTTCTCTGACGCTGAAAACAGCTGCCTGAGCGAGCCAAAATCCTGAATTAGGAAATCCGCCAATTCAATCACGTTCATGCCTTGCGTGCCTGTACGCAGAAATATAGCGAGTAATTCAGCATCGGTTAGCGCTTGTGGTCCTCTCTGGAGCAACTTCTCCCGAGGCATCGACTCATTCGGTAAGGATTTGAGTATCATCGACTGTCTCTTTATAGGTAAGAGCCCCTATTCCACAAAACAAAAAGCGAAAGTCGAGTATGACTTTCGCTTTTTTAGTTCCGTTCTGATTTTCTGTGTAATTTAGTGGTTCATCAAAGTTTAAAATTACCAACCAGATCGTGAATTTTCAGCCGAATTATTGGGGTACGTCACTTCGAATTACGACCACATAATAGTGGCATAGCAAAGTAAGCAAACTAAATATACGCAGGCGGTAAGACTTTGAGTTGTGCTAAACTCGTCGCCAGAAAAATTGGAGATCTCACATGCAAACACTAGCAGGAAAGAAAATTCTACTCGGCATCAGTGGCGGTATTGCCGCGTATAAATGTGCGGAGCTAACTCGTCGTTTAATAGAGAGAGGCGCACAAGTGCGCGTCGTGATGACCAAGGCGGCTCAGGAGTTTATTACTCCACTCACCATGCAAGCGGTTTCGGGCCACCCAGTCTCTGACAGCCTATTTGATCCCGCCGCTGAAGCGTCGATGGGGCACATTGAATTGGCAAAATGGGCCGACTTAGTCTTGCTCGCGCCAGCAACGGCTGATTTGATTGCTCGACTGTCGACAGGGATGGGAAATGACCTGCTGACAACTCTAGTGTTAGCCACTGATTCACCAGTTGCGGTATCTCCGGCAATGAACCAACAGATGTATAGTAATGTGGCCACACAAGAGAACATCGCAACCTTGGCTCGTCGTGGCATGCACATTTGGGGGCCAGGCGCTGGCGAACAAGCATGTGGTGATGTCGGCCCTGGCCGTATGTTAGAGCCAATGCAACTGGTGCATCTGTGTGAGCAGTTTTTTCAGCCTAAAGTACTCGAAGGAAAATCAGTACTAATCACAGCGGGCCCAACCCAAGAAGCCATCGATCCCGTGCGCTACATCAGCAACCACAGCTCTGGTAAAATGGGCTTTGCACTGGCGAATGCAGCAGCGCAACTGGGGGCTAAGGTTACTCTAGTAAGTGGTCCTGTAAGTTTAAGTACTCCAGCGGGCGTTGAACGCATTAACGTCGCAAGCGCTCAAGAAATGTATGATGCTGTAATGTCGCATGCCTCCAATCATGACGCGTTTATCAGTTGCGCCGCAGTAGCCGATTACCGACCAGAAGACATCGCGTCTCAAAAATTGAAAAAGACCGCAGACAACGACCAGATGGTCATCAAAATGGTGAAAAACCCTGATATTGTTGCGTCGGTTGCAGCCATGACAGACAAGCGCCCATTCACTGTCGGCTTCGCCGCTGAAACTAACGATGTCGAAACTTATGCTCGTGGTAAGTTAGTGAAGAAAAATCTCAATATGATATGTGCAAATGACGTATCGGTTGAAGGACAAGGCTTCAACAGCAACGACAATGCGATTACTCTTTTCTGGCCAGAAGGTGAACTCGCTCTCGCTTTAGAATCTAAAGAGGCACTGAGTTTTAAAATCCTCGAAAAAATGCACGCATTAATGTAATTAGCGCTCATTTTTTGATAAGAAACTGGCGAAAATTTAGTACAAACATGACAATTGAGGGTGTTGTAACTCCCAATCCACCCTCAGTAGTCTAGTTTGATCCGACTTAGCGTCTTATAATCCCCTCCGCTCAACTTTGTATTTTGAAAGGAAATAACTAATGGCCGGCAGTAAAAAATCCAATCGTCGTGAAGAGATCTTGCAAGCGTTAGCACAGATGCTTGAATCTACAGAAGGCGCTTCACGTATTACTACGGCAAAACTGGCGAAACAAGTTGGCGTTTCAGAAGCGGCGCTCTACCGCCATTTCCCAAGTAAAGCGCGTATGTTCGAAGGTTTGATCGAATTCATTGAAGAAGCATTAATGACTCGTATTAACCGTATTCTTGACGACGAAAAAGATACCTTGGAGCGTATCCGTATGGTGATGCATCTGATTCTGGTCTTTTCGGAGCGTAACCCTGGTCTGACACGCATTCTGTCAGGTCATGCTCTAATGTTTGAGAATGAACGCCTGCGTGAAAGAATCAATCAGCTATTCGAACGAATTGAAACACAGCTGCGTCAGATCCTACGAGAACGTAAACTTCGTGAAGGGAAATCTTTCCCTGTAGAAGAACGCATTCTTGCGGCACAGATCCTGGGCCAAGTAGAGGGCAGTCTAAACCGCTTTGTTCGTAGTGACTTCAAATATCAACCTACTGCCAACTTTGATGAATATTGGGCATTGCTCAGCGCACAAATTAAGTAGAGATTATGAGTAAAGACAAACAAATGCAGCCAGAGTTTTCTCTTTCCCTTCTCCATCCACGTAACTGGGGGGTATGGATAGGGTTTGGTCTACTGGCGATCATCGTTAATATTCTTCCTTACCGCTTGCTTCTGTCGTTGGGCCAATCGGTGGGTAAGCTCGGCATGCGTTATGGTAAAAAACGAGTACACGTCGCAAAGCGTAACCTTGAGTTGGCTTTTCCGGACAAGTCTCAAGAAGACATCGATCGTATCGTTACCGAAAACTTCAAAAACACCGGCATGGCACTGATCGAAACCGGCATTACCTGGTTCTGGCCAACTTGGCGCTTTAAAACGCTGCTAGTGGAAAAAGATGTTGGTGCTCTGAAAGAAAAGGCGCAAGAAGGAAAAGGCGTCCTACTCTGCTGTGTGCATGCATTGAACCTTGAAATCACCGCACGTGCTTTTGCAGTCATGGGACTTGCGGGTTACGGCGCATTTCGTCCACACGATAATCCAGCTTATAATTTTATCCAGTACTGGGGCCGCACCCATAACGGCAACAAACTGATTGACCGTAAAGACGTGAAAAAGATGATTCGCGTCTTGCGTAGTGGTGAACGTCTGTTCTATCTACCTGACCACGATTACGGACGCAACAAATCGGTGTATGTGCCATTCTTCGCAGTAGAAGATGCTTGTACCACCACAGGTACGAGCATTCTGGCTTATACATCGAAGTGTGCCATTGTTCCGGGTTCAGGCTTCCGTAATGAGCAGGGTAAGTATGAAATCATTGCAGATAAATGCATTAAAGCCGATTACCCGCAAAAAGACGAAGTTGCCGCCGCAGCGTACATGAACAAATACGTGGAAGAAGTCATCTTACGCGCTCCTGAACAATGGATGTGGCTGCATAAGCGCTACAAAACCATGCAGGATGAAAACGTGCCAAAAGGCATTCGCTACAGATAAGTGGTAACAAAATAAAAAGGGGCTGATGGATATCCACCAGCCCCTTTTTTACGTTTTAAAGCTTTAGAATAGATTAAATGCCGTATTCCGCGCGGTATGCTTTTACAGCATCTAGGTGCTCTGCAGCGTTGCCTTTCTCTTCAAGGTAAGTCACTAGGTCACCCAAACTCACGATAGAGATCACTGCACAGCCGAAGTCGCGCTCAACTTCCTGAATCGCAGACAGCTCGCCTTTGCCTTTTTCTTGACGGTCGATAGCCACCAACACGCCAGCTAAGTCAGCACCGTTCGCCTTGATGATTTCCATCGATTCACGAATTGCGGTACCTGCTGTGATCACATCATCAACCAGCATAATGCGACCTTCAAGAGCCGAACCGACCAGGTTGCCACCTTCACCGTGGTCTTTCGCTTCTTTACGGTTAAAGCAGTAAGGCGTGTCGATATCATGGTGGTCCGCAAGTGCTACTGCTGTTGTCGTCGCGATAGGGATACCTTTGTACGCAGGGCCAAATAACACATCGAACTCGATACCTGAGTCTGCCAATGCGGCTGCGTAGAAACGACCAAGACGAGCAAGGTCGCGACCTGTATTGAAAAGACCAGCGTTAAAGAAGTAAGGGCTCTTACGGCCTGATTTCAAAGTAAACTCACCAAACTTAAGAACTTCTTTCTCAAGTGCAAACTCAATAAATTCACGCTGGTATGCTTTCATGGATTTCTCTCAATTTTCAGTGTGTGGATATCAGTATTAAAGTTCTAGGACAAAAGCCCTAAAAATACGCAAAAAAATAGCTTCCTTTGCGGGGAAGCTATTTTTAAAAATTAATTTTCTAACGCCGCCTTCTGCGCCGCGACGATTTCGCTAATGCCGATTTTCGCCGACTCCAGCAGTGCCATCAGTTGCTCGTGACTAAACGGTTCGCCTTCTGCTGTGCCCTGAATTTCAATCATCTTGCCTTCTTCAGTCATGACCACGTTCATGTCAGTATCAGCGGCTGAATCTTCAACATATTCAAGGTCACACAGTACTTCCTCACCTAGCAAACCAACAGAAACCGCCGCTACGTGGCCTTTCATTGGGTTTGCTTTTAGCTTGCCGCTCTCAATTAGGTGCTGGAACGCATCTGCCATCGCAACACTTGCACCACTGATTGAAGCAGTTCTTGTGCCGCCATCCGCTTGAATTACGTCACAGTCAACGGTGATCATAAACTCACCCATCGCCTTTAAGTCGACAACAGCACGTAGACTGCGCGCGATAAGGCGTTGGATTTCCATCGTGCGGCCACCCTGCTTACCGTTTGCCGCTTCGCGACGAGTACGAGAGTGTGTTGCACGTGGCAGCATGCCGTATTCTGCAGTTACCCAGCCTTTACCTTGGCCTTTTAGCCAGCGCGGTACAGATTCTTCGACGGTCGCATTACACAACACTTTGGTATTACCGAACTCCACTAACACTGAGCCTTCAGCGTAAGCGGTGTAGTTACGAGTAATTTTGATTGGGCGAACTTGGTCCGCCTTGCGATCGTTTGGACGCATGGGCATCTACCTTAAATATGAGGAGAAGACGATTTGGTTGGGCGAGGATTATAGCGGAATCGATTCCGGATTCCTAGGTCACAAGTCATGCAATCGATGCACATTTCCCTAGTACATCGCGCTACATCCCGCGCACCTATTCTCACTCCGTGATACACTCTCTAGGTAATTTTCAAAAAATTGAAGACAGGAAAATTCGATGATTTACAGTATGACAGCGTATGCGCGCAAAGAAGTGAAAGGCGACTGGGGTTCGGCGGTATGGGAAATCCGCAGTGTAAACCAGCGCTACCTGGAAACTTACTTCCGCATGCCAGAACAATTCCGAGCACTAGAACCCTTGCTACGCGAGCGTTTTCGTAAGCGCCTAGCTCGCGGTAAAGTTGAGTGTAACCTTCGTTTTGAAGCGAACCCAGCCGCGAAAGGTGAACTTAGCATCAATGAAACTCTGGCAAACCAAGTGATTAAAGCGGCAGAGCAAGTGATGCACATGACGGGCGAACTAAGCCGCATCAACCCATTCCAAGTCATGCAATGGCCAGGTGTGATGGAAACGCCAGAGCAAGACATGGATGAAGTAAACAAGGTTTTACTGAGTGCTTTTGATGAAGCTTTGAGTGAGTTTATTGATGCTCGTGGCCGTGAAGGCGACAACATGAAAGCGCTTATCGAACAACGCCTAGATGCTATAACGGCAGAAGTAGTAAAAGTTCGTGCACGCATGCCAGAAATCCTGGAGTGGCAACGTGAGCGTCTGTTCTCTAAGTTTGAAGATGCCAAAGTCGAGCTGGATGCTTCTCGCGTGGAGCAAGAGCTTATCCTTTTAGCGCAAAAATCTGACGTCGCAGAAGAGCTGGATCGTCTCGACTCTCACGTAAAAGAAACGACTAACATTCTGAAAAAAGGTGGCGCTGTCGGTCGTCGTCTGGATTTCATGATGCAAGAGTTCAATCGAGAGTCGAACACACTAGCGTCGAAATCAATCAGTACGGACATTACGGCATCTGGCGTCGAGCTAAAAGTTCTGATCGAACAGATGCGTGAACAAATTCAGAATATCGAATAATATTTTCTAGGGTATTTATTACTCTCACATATCTAACCCTCTAAAGAAAAAAGGGCGGTACCTAAGTTAGGAAGCCGCCCTTACATATTACTTTTATTCTACTTACAGTTCTTGCTCTAACAAACGAATATACGCATTTCTCATACGCTGTTGGTTGGTATTGAAATACGCTGGTGTTAGCCTCGAACGGTTGAGATACTCGCGCTCCAAACTGTGTTGCAACTCAATAGACTGGCCAAGGCCGGTATTCACATTGTTGTGAGAATCATTGATTCGAGTTTGCACCGTCAGCCCATATTGATCGATACCTCTAACCTGTAAATATCCAGGCTTCATGTCTCGCCATGGAGTCAACGGTAAAGAGACCCCAAGAGTCAGAAACTCTTCATCTTCACTGTTTAAGTATTTTGCAAAGAATTTAGCATCCCCCAACCAGTGCGTGGTCGTGATATCAAAGCCTTTATCGCCAAACCAATACTCCCCACCTCGTAAACTTAACTGCCAGTTCCAGTCTGGTTTTGAATAGGTATAGTTGGCTAAGCGGGTCGCTTTGTCTTCGATTTGACGACCACGTGAGTCTACATCATCCTTGTAGGTGAATTCGCTAATTTGGAAGCTAACGCCATGGTTTCCTTCACGAGAATTCCACTGCGTTTCATTCATCCCGCCGAGGTAACCACCGTAGATATAACCAGCAGAAAACTGAGTCATGATATCAATAGGTAGACGGAAAGCTTGGTGAATAAGAACACGGTTGATCTCATTATCTAAGCTTTGATTTTCCCAGCGACCACCGCTCTCATAATCATCGCTATCATCAAGCGGCAATACATGTCGGATATCAAACGCTGCGCCTTGCCACAATGGTGTGTACAGATTGGAACTAAGACCGACAGAATAGTCAAAAACACCGTATTCCGTGGCAACGTTATAATTCATAATCGGCGCAAAAATGAGTTGCGAACGACCAATCCCTTCGTTGATATTCTGGTGGATCCATTGAGTCTGTTTTCGGTATTCATTGAGGTGTTTTGAGGAAAACGAGGTCTTCTCGCATAACTCGCCTGTCGCCAAAAAGTCCTGATAACAGTCGAGAGTAGTGGAAACTCGCATTACTGGAATATTATTATTCAGCAACAGCACGTTGATCACTGGTGCATCACTGCTACCTACCATATCCGCGAGTGTATCATGGCTTAGGTTTGTTGCGATTAAGCCCAAGGCCACACCAACACCGTCAACTTCATTGTGGTTGTAACGTCGGTTTTCGAGGGCAACAACCAATTGGTTAAGGTGAGTGCCCGTTTGAATATTGATAAAGCCTTCATTCTTGAGAGCTTGTTGCAAAGACGTCAGGCTAGTTGATTGGCTTTCAGCCAACTCAGAGGCAAGACGCTTCTCAGTCGTTTCTTGTACGGCCAGCTTCAATCGCTTACGGCTATTAATGTTATTGCTGCTGTAACCTAATAATGGAATGGCTGTATTGATGCCCCATAGCGTCTGGTCACTATTCTGATGACCGGTGTAAAGCTCAACATGTGCAGAGGTTTGAATGCCATAGGGCAAAAATCCCTCGGGAGTGAAAACCTTTGCTGTGACATTGAATTCGCTGGCATCGTATTCGCCGACAAGTTGAGTAAAGGGAAGCGGTTGCCACTCTACCCCACCAAAAGGCCCGTCCATAATCCCAAGACTAAGGTCGGATTTTCCATAACCAGTACTAAAACGTAACCCATAGTCTTCGAAGGTTTTATCTGCAACGAAATAAGTCGTTCTAAAGTTGCTGGCAGCACCACCAACATCTTGAGCCCCCACAGCCAGTTGAATGCCAGTTAAGTCATAGATATAGGGAACTTGAGCCTTAAAAGACGCGGACAAGTCTCGGGTTCCACAGTCACTGCTAGTGTAAGTATTACAATCGTATGTTTGTGTAACGATTCTCCCCCCGGCTTCGACACCAGGAAGAATGCCGGCACCAAAAAACCAGTCATCAAGCTGAGCAATAGAGCCCTGATAAGGTACGCCTTGGCTGAAAGAAACATGAAAATCCCCAGTATCAATCACCTGAGCATTTGGGGTAAACCCCAAGCCGGTGAAACTCTGATAAGAAGAGAGGTTATCGGGTGAAGCAAAACTGGTACAGGGGCTTAAGAGCAAAACAGCTGTTATGCAGCTTTGCCAGGAATAATTTGG
The DNA here is from genome assembly GCF_035621455.1 of Vibrio natriegens NBRC 15636 = ATCC 14048 = DSM 759. Classification (NCBI taxonomy): domain Bacteria; kingdom Pseudomonadati; phylum Pseudomonadota; class Gammaproteobacteria; order Vibrionales; family Vibrionaceae; genus Vibrio; species Vibrio natriegens. Next base: position 186,422 of record NZ_CP141822.1, on the reverse strand, counting down.
TTTGAACATGCGATACATCCATTGATAAAAAGTCACCCAAAGCGAGCGCTGTGGGTGACTAATCTTTTAACGATGATAAGGAAAGTGAAAGTTATTAAGCGCCGCCGCCACCTTCACTACCACTGCCACCTGTACCACCTGTACCACCTGTAGTGCCGCCATCTGTCGGTGGGCGAGCAGGGACAACCGCTGGTTTACCTGTTGTTATATCATCAGTAATTTTATCAAAGATCGGGTTTTCCGAGTCGATATCGTCCTGTTCAGCATTAGCAATTTCGCTGAATACAGCGTCATCTTCGAGTGCTTCGGAAAGATCAACATAGATTTCATCACCGGCTTCAGTTTCTGGATAGTTTGGATGCTCTTCTAGAACTGTCTGGCTCACCCTTCTCGCCACATCAGCAAGCTGATCAACAGTTACATCTGCTTTGTCACCTTGCGCAACAAGTGTATCAGAAAGTACGACGGTGGTAACCATGATTTCTGAGTAAGCGTCTGGATTAGCTTCCTTGATAGCATTTAGTGCTGTTTCTGGGTCAGTGAGCAGCTCAAGAACATCAATTTGGACTCCATCATTGTTCAGCTGATCAACATCGATACCCAGTTTTGCCAAAGTTTCTTTAGCAACTTCTTCAGAGTACACGTCATCACCAAGCTCCTTGGCGATAATTGTCGTCAATGGCGTTGCCGCTGCTTGTTGACCCACTTGGAGTAATCCTTTTGGCACACTGTAGCTTACGTTTGACATATCTTTACCGTTAGAGGTATCCACGGCAAGGGCAGTTCCATTGAAGGTTACAGAACACGTTTCAGGGTTAGTTGCAAACGTTTCATTTTCAATAGTGATGAAACCATCGTAGTCAGTAGTCCCATTGATAGCGCCGCCTGAACCATCAATACAATCAAACTGAGCTGTCATACCTTGAACAGCACCATCGAATGCACGTACATCCTTAGAAGCAGATATAGTATCAGTGCTACTATCATTACAGCCGACTAAAATCATGGAGCCAACCGCGATTGCCAATAGTGAAAGTTTCACTTGAATCTCCTTTTTTTTTTGCAAGTGAGGGTATACCAATAAAGAGCTGCAATAATAGTTCTCTATTATCTTTAACCTTGATTAATATAAGGATTTTTGAATTTTGCCCATCATATAAGAAACAGTTATGAATGTAAAAAGGTGTTTGCACAAATACGACAGATAATTCACTTAAATCTGACACACACCTCCGATTAATTGAGTATTGACAATTCTAAAAATTATGCTCTGCAAACAAACTCATCAATCACTCGTTTTCTTCCAATATCGACATAAAACGGTCATCTTAATCTGTTAATCGGGGTGAATGAGGCAACTATAAGGTCGTAGAGGTATAACCCCAGGAAAAAAGAAAATAGTTAAATTATCCAATGACATGACTATCGCAATAGCACCGTTGATACGTTTAATGAGAATAGGTCTTTTGGTTATAAATAAATATTTAACATCAACACTTAAATTTAAAGGTATTAGGAAATAAGTAGACTTAAATCATAAGTCTAAATATTAATAAGGTGGTAACACCTGAAATAACAAAAATTAAAAAACATCAAATAGCACTGAAATAAGTAACAACTTTAAAAATAAAATCCAATATTGAGTTAAAAAATCGTTTAGACTCTCAGCCAATATATATGGAATATTTCCTCAAAGCCCGCATTTACAAAAAACTTAATTATTTGTTGTACTTCATTCTCAAGCGTATATTTCGAGTCAGATCTCAAAATCAGGTTCAAAAAGAAAAGATAACTGTAGGTCGGACAAAGCAAGGGCTCATTTAAACACTAAAAAACCAGATAGAAATATCTTAATTAGCACCTAAAATAGGGGGACTTAATCTTCAAATCGCGCTTTTTAAGTAAATGGGCATACCCAAACTGATTTAACAGCGCTCTTTAGCCTTTACTCTTACTTTGAATAAGCACACTTACGTAAACCTATAAACTATAATTATTTATCACAAACCACATACATAGCCGTTAGCAAAGAGAGCCAGCTATAAAACGAGGCCATATTATGATCAATAAATCTCTTGTTTATAGCTACATACTATTTACTCTTCTTTTTTCTCCGCTTGGCAAAGCAGAGCAAGAGCCGGAAGTCGACGTAGAACGCGCAGACGCGTTGCTGCATTGCTCAATCATGGCCAAACAAAGTGGACTGGCTACTTACCGATGTCATTTGCCTTTGAGGCTTATAAACCGTGTAAACACCTTAAAGAAATTACCCAGCGTAACCAATGTTCAGCCCCGATACGTTCCCTCGCTCATAAGGCCAAAAGAGAACAGCGCTATATACAAGCCGACATGGATTATTGTCTTAGCTTGCTCGGGAATGAACAGGAAACCGCAAAAATCAGAGAAGAACTCAATGAGCAGCAGCGGCTTTACTATGAAAAAATGGCTGAACAACAATAGTTCAGCCACTGATTGATTCAACCATTTGGGATAAAGCCTGCTTTACTCGTCTTTTTCCGCCGTGCGGTTATCTACGTACGGCCAGTAATGATGACCGATACGAATTAACAATGTCGCCGCCGCAAGTATCAACGCCGCAAGAGATAGCCAAACCACAGGAACCGCATCCAGCTCTTTCATGCCAAGAGTGATGTAACGAGCAATCGCCATCATCGCAATATAGATAGGGTAACGAACCGGAATTTTCCCGTTCATCACAAACTGCCGAACCATCGCTAACACTTCGAGATAGATAAACATCAACAAGATGTCTGTTAGCAGTACTCGCTTTTCAATAAAAACATGGATGAACTCTTCAACCATGGCATACAAGGTCGCCAAGGTAATAGCGACCAACAATATCGCCTCAAAGATATGGAAGATTTTTAAGAACGGTCGGCTGAATGATTTAGGTAACTCTGACGCCATAGTCAATTATCCAAATGAAACCAAAGAGATGAACCTGAGTTTAGCATGCTAGTTGCAAAAGCATACAAAACAAAAACGCTCCGACTATTTAGCGGAGCGTTTATTGTTTAACCTAGAAGTGGCACGGCTTACGCCACTCGCTGCTTTTTTTCGGCCAAACGCTTTTTCTTCCTGTATTTAGGGTGCGTAATCGGAATAGCAGACAGCAATTTTTTGGTGTATTCGTTTTGTGGGTTAGCGTAGATCTCTTTTGCGTTCCCCGCTTCTACCACCTTACCAAAGTACATCACCGCCACTTTGTCTGAGACATGTTTAACCACCGATAAGTCATGCGAGATAAAGATGATCGCCAGGTTCATTTCTTGCTGCAGCTGTAACAGCAGGTTCAGAATCTGAGCCTGAACGGAAACGTCCAGCGCCGAAACGGACTCGTCACAAATCAAGAGTTTTGGTTTTAACGCAATCGCTCGAGCGATACCAATACGTTGACGTTGGCCACCAGAAAATTCGTGCGGATAACGGTTTACTGCCGTTTCTGGCAAGCCCACCTTAACCAATAACTCTTTCACCCACTGCTTACGTTCAGCCGGCGTCCCAATTTTATGAATAACAAAGGGTTCTTCCAGAATCATACCGATGGTATGGCGCTGGTTAAGCGATTCCATCGGATCCTGAAATACAATCTGCATGTCTTTACGCAGAGAGCGCATCTCTTTTACCGACAGCTTGGTGATATCTTTGCCTTCGAAAAAGATTTTGCCTTCCGTTGGTTCGTAAAGCTTTAATATAGTTCGACCTAAGGTACTTTTACCACAGCCTGACTCTCCTACCAGACCCAGTGTTTCCCCTTCACCAACAGACAGAGATACACCGTCTACGGCCTTAATCGTGTAGCCTTTCTTAAACAGTCCTTTACCAGATACAAAGTGCTGCTTAAGATTTTCAATTCTTAATACTTCTTTTGCCATAACATCCTCTTTTATGACTCGTTCACTTTGTACTAGTGAGCAAACATACTTGCATCTATTGGTTTGATGTCGATCATCTGCTTAGGTTCATTATCTAAGCTTGGCATCAATCCCATCAAACGCTCGGTGTATGGGTGCTGCGGGTTATCAAACAGTTCAAAAATCTCTGCTTTTTCAACAATGCGCCCGCCATACATCACAGCCACGTCGTCGCACACTTCTGCCACCACACCAAGGTCGTGCGTAATGAAGATCATCGCCATACCCGTCTCTTCCTGAAGATCATTCATTAGTTCAAGGATAGACGCCTGTACGGTTACATCCAGTGCAGTTGTTGGTTCGTCACAGATCAAAATGTCAGGTTTACAGGCCAGTGCCATTGCGATCATGACACGCTGACGCATACCGCCAGACAAGTTGTGCGGATACTCGTTAAGACGCTTTTCTGGCATTGGAATTTTTACTTTATCCAACATTTCAATCGCATAGGACTCGCGTGACTTCTTATCCAGTTCTGGACGGTGTAGTTCGAGTACTTCACAAATCTGACGGCCGATGGTGTGAACAGGGTTCAGTGCCGTCATTGGATCCTGGAAGATAATAGAAATGCGGTTACCACGCATGGCATACATTTCATTTGCAGGCAAATCCACCAGATTGGTTCCGCGGTAGTTCACTTCACCCTTCACAATATTGCCGTATGGCTTCGGCAGCAGCCCCATAATAGACATTGAAGTCACACTCTTGCCACTGCCCGACTCACCCACTAAGCCAAGCGTGCGCCCGGCTCGAACATCAAAGTTCACACCATGGAGTACTTTTACCGGCCCATCGTCGGTCATAAATTCTACTTCGAGGTCTTTAACACTTAAAATTACATCGTTTTCCATAACACCTCCTTACAGCTTATAGGTGTCGTCGATTTCAACTACAGGCTCGAATGTCTTACCCGATTTCATCGCTTTTTGAGTTTCTTTTTTCACATCACTGTCGATCCAGTATGTGCCGTCACCAATAACACCATCACTGTAAAGTGCTTCTGTCATACGGTTCATCGGTTTTTCTGGTAGCTTCAGCCAGCGCCAGTGGCCGTAGCGAACGTAAGGCACCATGTAGCCCGAGATGATCACGTGCGCGTCGATAATGTTGCGCTGTATTTCGTGTCCGAGTTTGATTTTCTTATCCATATCTAAACCGAAACGATACTCCATGATTTTTTCATCCAGCTCTGGTGTGCTGTAATTGGTGAAGTTGTTCGTTTGCGGCTTATTGGCATTGACCGAATGGAAGTATTCCCAATAGGTTGGAATCTCAGAAGTACTCATGGTCAGGAAAGCGAGATCGTGCTTTTTCTCACGCACATATTTGAACATCGAAGAACCATCCACCAGCTTCAGTTCAATGTCCAAACCAGCCAACTTAGCCTGCTCTTTTAGATAAGCAATACGCGGGGTGTGAACAGGCGTTCCGTAGGTCAACTCGAAACTCAGTCGCTGACCTTCAGAGTTAACGCGAATACCGTCAGCCCCAATTTGGTCAAAGCCTGCGGCTTCAAATGCTGCAATGGCTTTATCGACATCAAAGGCGGGTGCTTTTACATCCGGCAGCGAGTATTTGCCATGGCCAAAACCGGTTGGATTAGGCTTACGAGAGTAGTCACCGCGCAAGACATTTTCGATCATGCCATCGAAATCCGTCGCGTAGGTGACACCTTTGCGCACATTAAGATCATTCAATAACGGTTGCGCCGTGTTGATCCAAAGGCCACCAGCCCCTACAGGATATTGGTTGTAGCCCCAGAACTTCTCGATGTAGCCCTTTTGATACGGTTCCGTGTTCGATTTATCATGCCACAAACTTGGTAGTATTAAGCCAAAGGCGTCGAGATTGCCTTTCTCAAAGTGCTTCATCGCAATGTCATTATCACGAATGACAGTGATACGAATCTTGTCGACGTTGTAGCGGTTTTGGTAGTACTTATTGCTATAGCCCCACCAGTCTTTACCAACGTGTTTAAACGTTACGCTTTTGCCTTTCTTGATATCGTCCAAGTAATAAGCGCTAGTGGTTGGTTCACTTTTAAAGTTGTAGTAACGAACAAAATCATCATGGATGCCATCGCCGTTTTCATCTTTGGCAGGGTTAGCATAGAAGTGCGCTGGGCGTGGGCGTAACGCGCCCATTCTCAACATCAGTTCTTCTTGGTTGAACTCTTTAGCCGCAACAACTGAAAACGTGTGATCATCGAATTTAATGACATCTGCGACCGTTTTGTTGTAGTAATCGTTATACCAAGGCTCAAGAATATCTGCGGAGCGGTAGAACTTGAGCATGAAGACAAAATCGTCTGCAGTCACTGGCTTGCCATCCGACCATTTCGCTTCCGGGTTTAGTCGGAAGTAAACCGTCTTATTATCACCAGCCAACGCCCATTCATTTGCCAACTCAGGAATGAATTCCAAAGTATCCGGATGGCGCACCACCAACCCCGGAGTGTCATCTAACAAGAAAGCACGCAGTCCTGCGTTCGCGTCTGGCCCTACGCTACGTAATGTCTGTGGAAAACTCGACATATAAGTACGATAAGTACCGCCACGCTTAGCTTCTGGAGAACCATATTGCGGCTCATCCCAACTTGTTTTCCATTCTAAGTCAGTCGGGAGCGTCGCGGACATCACACCGAAACTCAGGGCGGTCAACGTAGACGCTAAAAGTAATCTATTCATAAAACTTCCCTTTTTTATGTTTTGTTCACACGCTTAATTAAACATAGCGTGTGAATTTTTTCGGGTCGAAAGCCGCTCGGATCGCTTCACCAATGAAGGTCACCATCACCAATACCAATACAATCGAAGTCACTACTGAAGACACAATCCATGGCGAGTCTAAATTCGACTTACCTTGTTGCAGTAGCTCACCCCAGCTCGGTGTTGGTGGCATTAGGCCAAGGCCTAAGTAATCTAACGCTGTTAGTGCAGTAATGTTAGCCGCAATAGTAAATGGAGCCAGTGTTACAATCATAACCATCGTATTAGGAAGTATATGATTAAATAGAATACGTCCCGTTGATGCACCCAAAGCACGCGCTGCCATTACGTATTCACGAGCCGACTCTTTATAGGTCATGGTCCGCATGTACCACGTCATCCCCATCCAGGAGAAGAGCACGTTGATGGCGACGAAGAGCGCAAAGGTGGGCTGAACGATTGAAACCAGAATCATAATCACGTACAGGAATGGCACCATCGACCAAATTTCGATCAATCGCTGAACGAACAAATCGAATTTGCCTCCCCAGAAACCCATCGCACAACCTACTGCTGTACCAATCGCGTACGAGACGATCATGGTTAGCAAAGCAAATCCCATCGCGGTTCTAAAGCCATAAACCAGACGAGCTAAAATATCTCGACCGATAACGTCAGTACCTAAATAGTGCTTATTCTCAGCGCTCGGTGCTGTTGGTGGAAAATCACCACTGAAATCCTGCTCATACGGGTTCCAAGGAACGATCGGCAAAATGACAAAATTATCTCCACCTTCCTCTTCGAACACCCTCTGTAGCACACGGTAATCTGCTTCACTTGCGGAATTTTGGCCGAAATCACTGCCTAAGCGCACATCACTGACCACAGGAAAATAGAAGCTGCCGTCATACTTCACGACGAGAGCTTTACTGTTGATCAACAGCTCTGCAAACAGAGAGAGGATCAACATGATTGATAACACCACGAACGACCAGTAACCACGTTTGATCTCTTTAAAGTGGCGAATTTTCTTTTGAGTTAATGGACTGACTGTAAACATCTTACGCTCCAAACTTCACACGAGGGTCGACTAAAGCAACACAGACATCTGAAATGATGTTACCGATCAACAACAAGATCGCGTTGATGGCAACAATGCCCATTACTACAGGATAATCACGCTCCATAATGGACTCGTAGCCCAGCAGGCCAATACCATCAATGTTAAAGATAACCTCGATCAGGAATGCGCCCGTCATAAAGAAAAGTAAAGAGTTACCGAAATGGCTCGCAATCGGAATTAAACTGTTACGCAAAGCATGTCGGCGAACAGCTTTCTTGAACGGCAAACCTTTTGCGATTGCAGTACGAATGTAATCTGATGACAGGTTTTCCATCAGGTTGTTTTTCATCGTCATTGTCAGCGTGGCAAAGTCACCAATCAGATAACAAATCAATGGCAACACGGCATGCCACATGATGTCCTTGGCTCGCTCAAAGAAGGTTTCATAGTCATCGAAGTCATCGCCAACAAAGCCTCCCATAGGGAACCACTCGAGGTGATAACTGAACAAGGTAATGAGAAGCACGCCCACCACATACCCAGGTAAGGCATAGCCAACAAATATCAATATCGAGGAAGAGGAATCAAACACGGAGCCATGCTTGAGCGCCTTGTAATAACCGAGAGGAATGGAGATGAAGTAACTGATAAAGAACGTCATCCCTCCGTAAAACAGAGAAACAGGCAGGCGTTCTGCAATCATCTCTGATACTGGCTCGTAGTAACGGGTTGATTCGCCAAGATCTAAAGTAACCAAACGGCTTAACCACTCGACATACGCTTCCATCACTGGCTTGTCCAAACCATAGAAAGCATTTAACTCTGCGATTTGATCGTCAGAAAGCGCGGTGTTACCACCCGCAGACGTCATAGAGGCGGCGCCATCTCCCTGTGATTGCATTTGAGACAACATACGCTCAACAGGTCCACCCGGTACAAAACGAGTAATGGCGAAAATAAGAATGGTAATTCCGAGAAACGTCGGAATCACTAACGCTAAACGGCGTAAAAAGTACGACAGCATATACAACTTGCTCCTTGTCTACTGTCCAATTTAGACCGGCGTAACAGAAAAAATACCGGCCCCAAATGGTGCATATCTATCTTGCAGAAATTCAAATCACTGAAGCACGTTCCATGTGGGTCAATAACTTGTTTTTTATCACTGCAATAATGTCAGCGTCATATTTAGCTTGAATCCACATTGGCTTCAAGTGTTTAAAAACAAAACATGACGCACTTCGTCCACTATCAAAAAAAACGCAATATTTTGGTAAAAAATGATAAAAAACCACAAAAATAATTCATACAGAATATCAATCTGACTAAATTAGAGCCAAAACCCTACATAAAAATGCAGAAATTAAGAATAATAAGACAATTCCCAACCAAGCATATTGACTCGAAATCACGAGTGAGCCCTTTGGTAGCAACGGGTATCATATTTTGATACCACCCTACGTGCTAGAGCTAACTTGATTAGCTTTACATATAAAACCCATGTCAGAATTATTCACTGGAAAAATACTTTTTTTCAGATTCAATTACCCGCTTAAAAACCATACACAACATAACCCATTAAAGTTTACAAGAAAGACAAAACACGGTGTTTTATCGAGGTTTAATGTCATTTTTTTATTATTACTTGGTTAATTATTCTGCAATTCACAATCTCTTCAGATTTTTACATCTTTTTTACATTTGACCATCCTAGTTTACTACTGGTTTGACTTCCTTTTTTGACCTCGGTTATACATTGGCCGCACGTTAACGAAACATTAACGTCACATTTGGTCGTTTACGACCAGACACAGGAAATAATAATAAATTGGAGCAACAAGGATGTATAAAAACACAACAGCTTTATCTGTTGCGATCAGCCTTGCTTTGGGTACGGCGACGGCTTTCGCACCTGTAGCAGCTCAGGCAGAAGAGCAGCAAGTTGAAAAACTTCAAAAAATGAAAGTTACTGGTTCGCGCCTTACGCGCGCATCAATGGAAGGAAGCACTCCGATAGCAGTGATCGGTCGTGCGGAGATCGAACGTGCTGGTGACGTATCGATTGCAGACGTTCTACGTAAATCTTCATTCAACTCTTTCGGATCATTCAGTGAAAGCTCTGGTAACTCATGGCAAAGCCAGGCAACCATGTCTCTGCGTGGTTTAGGCGCTTCACGTACTTTGGTTCTTGTTAACGGTAAACGTCTTCCTGGTTCTGCAACCATGGGTGGCGGCGCTGCGAACATCAACGCGATTCCATCTGCGATTGTTGAGCGTGTTGAAGTAATGGCCGACGGTGGCTCAGCGGTATACGGTTCTGATGCGGTTGCTGGTGTAGTTAACATCATCCTGAAAGAAGAGTTTGATGGCATTAACGTAACGGTTGGTTCAGGCATCCCTAGCCAGGAAGGCGGCGATGAAGGAAACGTTGCGCTTGTGATGGGTACCAGCGGCGAGAAAGGTAACATCATGTTCTCGTTTGAACATGACAGCAAAGATGAAATCTACCAACGCGATCGCGATTACCTAAGCTCAACGAATACTGGCTCAGCGAACTACTTCGATATGTCTGGCGTGAGCATCTTCGGCCGTAACGTGTACCACGACGGCGAATTAAAAGCGCTAAACGGTTACAACACTGACGCATCATGTACATCAAAAGGCTTTGTTGGTCTAACAAACTACCCGGGGCTGGGTGACATTTGTGGTTACGACTACACTGGTGAAGCGGCTCAAACTGCCTCTCTAGAACGTAACACGGTGTTTGTTAACGGTAATATTTTCCTGACTGACGACACAACGTTTAATTCACAGTTAATGCTTAACCGTAACGAAAGTTTTGGTCGTTTCGCACCAGCTGCGGGTAGCTTTACAGTAAACCCGGACACTGATGGTGGTGCAGCATTCTTCGCAGAAAATGGTCTTGATCCAACTGCAGGCCCTGCTTCGGTCTACTATCGTTTTAACAACGTGGGAACTCGTGATAATACCGTTAAAGACTTCCAGGCTGATTTCAAAGCAGGCTTAGATGGAACCCTTTACACTGACACATTCGGTGATGTGATTTGGGAAGCTGGCTACCATATGAACTACTCCAACGGTAGCGAAACAGGTACTGGTTATGTCTTCGGTTCAGCAGCATCGCAACTTGTAGAATCAGGCCAATTTGTAGACGGTGAGTTCAGTACAGACGCGACAGACCAGCTTTCTGCAGGTACTGGCCGTGAAACCGAGATGGAAATGCACCAGTTCTCTGGCGGCCTTCAGTTTGACCTTGCGCAAGTGGGTGACGTAACGATTCCACTGTACCTTGGTGCCGAGTTCACGACTTACGACTACTCTGACATCTACGATCCGCAAAGTGAAGCGGGTAACATCATCGGTAGTTCGGGCAACTCTGCCGGCGGTGACCGTGAAACTTACGCGTTTTACGCGGAATCTTTGATCGCATTCACTGATGAGCTGGAAATGAACCTGGCGGCTCGTTACGACCACTACAGTGACTTCGGTGATGAGATCTCACCAAAAGTCTCTTTCCGTTACCAGCCACTCGATAACCTGATGTTCCGCGCTGGCGCTGGTATGGGCTTCCGCGCTCCAACACTATCTGACCTTTACGCCGCTGACAGCTTCTCGTCAGACTTCGCAAAAGACTACAGTTACTGTACAGCGAATGGTATTGCAATCGAAGACTGTCCAGAGACTCAATACGATGTTACTCGTACTTCAAACGAAGATCTGGAAGCAGAAACGTCAGTATCATTTAACTTCGGTGTGAGCTACTCACCAATCGAAGATCTAGACGTAACAGTGGATTACTACAACATCAGCATTGATGACATGATCACACTGAATACTCTGCAAAGCATGATCGACGAAGAGCGTAGCTCTGGCGTTTCTAACCCGAACATCATCCGTGATGCAAATGGCCGTATCATTGAAGCAACAGCGGGTCTTCAGAACCTAGGTACACTAGACACTTCTGGTATCGACCTGAAACTGGGTTACCGTTACGACTTCGATTACGCGACTGTTCGTTACGACTTTATGGGTAGCTACGTACTTGACTACAGCACACCTGAATACGTTGGCGGTCCAACAAACAACCAAGTAGGCCGCAACGGCTTGCCTGAGTACCGCTTCAACTCTGGTGTTGGTGTAAGCTTCCTTGAAGATCACGACATCTACCTATCTGCAGATCACATCGCAGACCAGGCACAAGATGTTGATGACAACTACAAGAAAACTGGCCACATCTCTTCACAAACAACGTGGAACGTGGCGTACAACTATCTGGCTCCATGGGATGCAAAATTCACAGCGGGTGTACGTAACCTGACTGACGAAGATCCAGCATTTGAAGCTGATGGCGTGACTTATGAGTCAGACCTATACAGCATTCAAGGCCGTGTTTACTTCTTGAAATACTCTCAAAACTTTTAATTAAGACCTTTGGCGCAGGAGGATTTCCTGCGCCCTATTCGACTGACTTTATACACTAACAAGGATGCTACTATGACGTTAAAGGAATTTGGCGTAAGTGCGTTGACTGCCGCGATCCTGTCGGTAAGTGGTGCAGCAATGGCTGCTGACTCAGGAACCGTAGTCTCTAATCAAGCACAAACCACTAAGTCTTCACAGGCTTCACAAGAAAAAATCGACAACTATGCTGAAAGCACTGAAGGCATGTTGGCTGAATACAAAGGCTTACTTCGTCAAATCGACAGCATGAAAGTCTACAATGAGCAAATTAACCGTATGGTTCAATCTCAACAAGGTGAGTTGGATTCATTAAACAATCAGATTGCTCAAATCGATCAAACGGCAACCGAAGTTGTCCCTCTAACACTAAAAATGATCGATGCACTAGACGAATTCGTGACGCTCGATTTGCCGTTCCAAAAAGAAGAACGTAATAAACGCGTTCAAGAATTACGTCGCCTGATGGACCGTGCAGACGTAACGACTTCAGAGAAATTCCGTAAAGTAATGGAAGCTTACCAAATCGAAGAAGGCTTCTCGCGCTCTATCGAATCTTACAAAGCTAGCCTTGACCGTGGCGGCGAAGTTGTGACTTACGACTTCTTGCGTATTGGTCGTACGGCACTTCTATTCCAATCTCCAGACGGCGGTGAAACGGGTATGTGGAACCAACAAACTCGTCAATGGGAAACATTACCTGAAAGCTACCGTATTGCTGTACAGCAAGGTCTGCGCATCGCTAAGAAGCAAGCGCCACCATCGCTGATCAAACTGCCTGTATTTGCTGGGGAGGAATAAGAGATGAAAGGATTCAAAACTCTAGCCGCTGGCCTATTAGCTAGCTTATTTATGGTTTCTGGCGTTCAAGCAGAAACCCCACAAACACTGTCTGAACTACTGAAAAACGTAAAATCAGAAAGTATTGTTGAATCGAAAGAAAACAAAGAACGCGAAGCAATCTTCAAGCGCGATCGTGATCAGCAAGCCGTGTTGCTACAACAAGCGCGCGATGAGCTTGCCTCACAACAAGCTCTGGGTGATCAGCTAAAAGCAACGTTCGACGAAAACGACAAACAACTTACTGAACTAACCGAAACACTGCGTGTTCGCTCCGGTACCTTGGGTGAAATGTTTGGTGTGGTTCGTCAATACGCAGGTGAATTTAAAGGTCTGTTTGCCGCTTCGCAAAATGCCGTTCAGTTCCCAGAGCGTGATGCACTGCTGACGAAACTGGCAGAAAGTAAAGAGCTACCGTCAACTCAAGAGCTAGAAGCATTCTGGCACACTATTCTTCAACAAGTTGTCGTATCTGGTGATACATCTACAACACAAGCAACCGTTGTTTACGGTGAAGGTAAAGAAGCCGTTCGCGACGTAACACTAGTAGGTGAGTTCAACGCAATTGCAGATGGCAAATACGTTATTTACGTACCTCAAACTGGCAAGTTTGAAGAACTATCACGTCAGCCAAGCAAAAACATCACAAGCCAAGTGGCTGGTTTCGAATCAGCAGAAGGCACATATGAGCCGCTGTTCCTTGACCCGTCTCGTGGCGTAATCCTATCGCTATTGGTACAGAGCCCGACCGTTCAGGAACGTATTGACCAAGGTGGTATCGTTGGTTACGTCATCCTGGCAATGGGTGCTGTCGGTGTCATCATTGCACTGTTCTGCTTCCTACGCCTTCAGGTTATCGGTGGCAAGATGCGTAAACAGGCGAAATCTGACACGGTTATCCCTGGCAACCCACTGGGTGAAGTTATCCAAGCTTACCAAGAGCACAAAGGCGACAACCTTGAAGATCTTGAAGCGAAACTGGACGAAATCATCTTACGCAATGCGCCAAGCATCGAACGCTTTGTTAGCTCAATCAAACTGTTTGCTTCAGTTGCACCGCTACTAGGTCTATTGGGTACAGTAATGGGTATGATCGGTACCTTCCAGGCAATCACGCTATTTGGTACAGGCGATCCGAAACTAATGGCAGGCGGTATTTCTGAAGCATTGGTAACCACCATGCTAGGTCTGGTTGTCGCAATTCCTCTACTGTTCCTTTACACCATCGTACACAGTAAAGGTCGTCGTTTGGTTCAAACTCTTGAAGAACAGAGTGCAGGTTTCATCGCTCGCTATCAGGAAAAACTACATAAAGCCGAAAGCTAAGGAGGCGTTATGTGGTGGTTAGTTGGAGAACTTGAATCAATTAGGCGCTTCTTGGGAATGGGTGGCGATGTACTCGTCGCCATCTTCATCCTCAGCTTCATGTTGTGGGCAGTGCTGCTAGAACGCTGGTTCTACTTTGCCGCCGTCGCTCCGAGAGCCGCGAAAAAAGCCGTGACTCTTTGGAGTGAGCGTTCAGAACATCAAAGCTGGAACGCAAAGATGATCCGACAAGAAATCGTTTCTCGTCAGGATATTGAGAATAAAAAGGGTCTGCCAATCGTGAAAGTATTGATTGCGCTTTGTCCCCTACTCGGTCTGCTCGGCACCGTTGTCGGCATGATCCAGGTATTCGACATCTTAGCGGTAACAGGAACAGGAAGCCCTCGAGCAATGGCCTCGGGGATCTCAAAGGCAACAATCCCAACGTTAGCCGGGATGGTGGCTTCTCTGTCAGGACTGTTCTTTAGTTCACGTCTTGATCATTTAGCCAAAGTCACAACGCAAAAGCTGGAAGATAAGCTTAAGCATATTGCCTGAGTAAATGGAATTAGAGGTATAGGTCATGAAAAGACGCTATAGCAGTGATAGCAGTGATGAAACCGCTATCGATATGACACCGATGCTCGACATCGTATTCATCATGTTGATCTTCTTTATCGTAACAACATCGTTCGTTAAAGAAGCTGGTATTGAAGTAAACCGCCCAACGGCAAGCTCAGCACAAACCGTGAAGAAAGGTAACATCATGGTTGCCGTTGGTGCAGCTGGTGATGTTTGGGTTGATAAACGACGCATTGAAGTCGACGCCGTTCGCGCCAACATCGAGCGTCTTCGCGCAGAAAGCCCTGATGGTGCAGTTGTTATCCAGGCGGATACAGAAGCCAACGCAGGCGTAGTCGTGAAGGTTATGGACCAGATCAAGATGGCAGGTGTAGAAAGCATCTCCATTGCCGCAACCGGTAAGGATTAAGCTTATGCGGTATCTGGCCTCAATTGCACTGGCGCTCATTGTCTCCCTCGGACTGTTCTGGGGGATGGACAAGCTGGTAAACAAAGAGCGCCACGAGCTAGTGTCGAATGATGATCAGCGTATGGTCGATTTCATTCGCATTAAACCAGACGAAAAAGTACAGGAGAAAAAACGCGAACTCCCGAAACCACCACCACCTAAGCGTCCGCCGCCACCACCAGAAATGAAGGTGACGTCGACGGTGAAACCGGTGATGGATCAAGTTCCAATGAACATGCCTAATCTAGACCTTCCAGTTAACGTAACGGGTGGTTCAGTACTGGGTCACTACACACAAGGTGGTGGTGCTCAGGTCATTGGCGGCGGAGGCCCGGTTCCTCTGGCCACGTTCCAACCGCAGATGCCTCGTAAAGCGGCACGCTCGGGACTTGAGAAAGGTATCGTACTTGTAGAGTTTACCGTTAACGAACGCGGTGGCGTCGAAGATGTAAAAGTCTTAAAAGAAACACCACGTAAGTTAGGCTTGGGTAAAGCAGCGAAAACAACCGTAGCTAAATGGACCTTCAAACCTAAGATGGTCGATGGTAAAGCCGTGAGTTCTCGTCTTTCTCAAGAAATCGAGTTCTCTACCAACTAAGGAGTCGCAATCATGAAATCATACACAAAATTGTTGGCTTCTCTGGTGTTCATTGCAGGCGCGTACGGCGCGCCTGCTTTCTCCAGCACTCCTGAGTTGTCTGACAGAACATTCAGAACCGTCAATAAAGTTCAGGAACTGATCGCAACGGAAAAGTATTCGGAAGCGATTTCGAAACTGAACTCAGCGTTAAGTAGCAGCAAACGTGAATACGACCGCGCCGTGTTATTGCAACAAATGGGCTTCTTGTACTCGTTGCAAGATAACTATCCCAAAGCGGTCAAATACTTTGCTGATGCATTGAGTTTGAACGCGCTGCCTGTCCCTGTTGCTCAACAGGTTCGCTACAGCGTGGCTCAGCTTTATCTTGCTGAAGGTCAGTTTAAAAAGTCCGTCTCTACTATGAAAGAGTGGTTCAAAATTGCCGAGACAACGGAAGAAAAACCGCAAGCTCATGCCTACATCACGCTAGCGAGTGCTTATATTCAGCTAGAAGATTACAAAAATGCGATTCCGCCGACTAAACAGGCCATCGCAATGAGTAAAGACCCTAGCGAATCCTGGTACCAGCTGCTGATGTCTGCGCATTATGAACTCAAACAGTTCAAGAGCGTGGCCGGTGTTCTGAAGATTTTAACCACCAAGTACCCGAAAAATAAGCGTTACTGGACGCAATTGTCTGGTATCTACATGGAGTTAAACCAAGAGCGTAATGCCCTTTCTACTCTGGAGATGGCCTATAAATTAGGTCTTCTGGAAGATGAAAAAGAGTACCTGCGCTTAGTGAACTTCCAGGCTTATCAAGGCGTACCATTCCGAGCAGCAAAAACGCTTCAAACGGCCTTTGACGAAGGTCATGTAGAGCGTAACGCGGAGAATCTAGAAAAGCAGGGGGCATTCTGGCAGCAAGCGCAAGAGCTTGGACGTGCAATAGACGTCTACCAACAAGCTTATAACTTGGCTCCAAAGGCAAAAACTCAAATCAAAATCGCTCGTCTGATGATTTTAGACAAGCAATATTCAGAAGCGACGAAGTTTACTCAAAACGCCGCTCCTGATGCCAAGCGCGATCAAAAAGGCGAATTAGCCTACATTCGTGGCATGGCATATTTTGAGCTGAACCAGCCAGACAGTGCTCTTAAAGCAATGCAAAGTGCCGCTCAGTCTCCTGACTTGAAAGCCGTTGCGAACCCTTGGATCACTTTCTTAGAAAGCCAGGGCTAAGCTCAGACAAGTCAATAAACTTAAAAATTAAGTGTGAGTCAGTCGCACGCCTGGGGAAGTGAAAGCTTCCCCTTTTTTCCGTCTATTTAGAACCCGAGTCCGAATAAGTCACATCAGCATAAATTGCTCTTTTATTAACAGTGAGTACAGATAGAAAGATCAACTGGCAACAATATAGAGATCATGATACTCTTCGCCTCCATTTTTCTGGCGGGATTATCACCAATATCCATCCCTTTGGTGGTTAATTCAACAACGCCAGTGCTATCGTTATAAGACTGTCGCGACTTTCCGTCGGCACTCAATCAATCCAATCAATAGTGGAACAGTACAATGGGCAAAGGTACTCTCTATATCGTATCTGCACCTAGCGGCGCAGGTAAATCTAGCTTGATCTCAGCAATGTTGGAGCGCAATCCGACATACGCAATGAAAGTGTCTGTGTCTCACACCACTCGCGACATGCGCCCTGGTGAAGAAAACGGTATCCACTACCACTTCGTCGCAAAAGAAGAGTTTGAAGCTCTCATTGCGAAAGGTGACTTTTTGGAATACGCCGAAGTATTCGGTAACTACTATGGCACTTCCCGCGTCTGGATTGAAGAAACGCTAAACAAAGGTATCGACGTATTTTTGGATATCGACTGGCAGGGTGCACGACAAATTCGTGAGCAAATGCCTGAAGCAAAAAGCATCTTCATTCTTCCACCATCAAATGGTGAGCTAGAGCGTCGCCTGAACACTCGAGGCCAAGACAGCGATGAAGTCATTGCCAAGCGCATGGCAGAAGCCAAGTCAGAAATCTCGCATTACAACGAGTACGATTACGTGATTGTAAACGACGATTTCGATACAGCGCTGATGGACTTTAAAGCGATTCTTCGAGCTGAAAGATTGAAGGAAGAAAAGCAAGCTGCTAAATATAAAGGTATGCTTGACGCGTTGTTAGCAGAGTAACTTCAATATAAAGTCACGCTGTAAAACATAAAGAATTCTTGCTTCTTTGCTCTTAATTTTCCGTAGCAAAGAGCAGACAATAAAACACCGGAGAAAGTCCGCTTACAGTGGCACGTCTAATCGCTAGTAAATAAAGCAGTTAGACTGTATACTTTCTCGTCATTCTAATATTTTAGTTAACTATTTGGAGTCCTCATGGCACGCGTAACTGTTCAAGACGCTGTTGAAAAAGTTGGCAACCGTTTCGACCTAGTACTGATTGCGGCTCGCCGCGCTCGTCAAATGCAAACTGGCGGTAAAGATGCACTAGTGCCAGAAGAGAACGATAAGCCAACGGTTATCGCACTTCGCGAAATCGAAGAAGGTTTAATCACGAAAGAAGTTCTGGACGCTCGTGAACGTCAAGAACAACAAGAGCAAGAAGCGGCAGAGCTAGCGGCAGTAAGCAGCATCGCTCACAACCGTTAATTCTGACTCGAGAATTCAACAACCTCCCGGGCCTATAATTTGTATCTATTCGATAGCCTCAAAGACGTTGCCCAAGAATACCTAACAGAGCCTCAGATTGAGGCTCTGCGTCAATCTTATGTGGTAGCGCGAGATGCCCATGAAGGGCAAACCCGTTCTAGCGGTGAACCATACATCATCCACCCTGTCGCTGTGTCTCGAATCCTGGCAGAAATGCGTCTGGATATCGAAACCCTCCAAGCTGCTCTATTGCATGACGTCATTGAAGATTGTGATGTCAGTAAAGAAGATCTCGAAGAGCAATTCGGTAATACCGTAGCTGAGCTGGTTGATGGTGTATCTAAACTGGACAAACTCAAATTCCGTGACAGGAAAGAGGCTCAGGCTGAGAACTTTCGTAAGATGGTTCTGGCTATGGTGCAAGACATCCGCGTAATTCTGATCAAACTGGCTGACCGAACGCACAACATGCGCACGCTTGGCGCACTTCGACCAGACAAAAAACGCCGTATCGCTCGTGAAACTCTAGAGATTTATGCGCCACTCGCCCACCGTCTTGGTATTCACAATATCAAAACCGAGCTGGAAGAGTTGGGCTTTGAAGCGCTTTACCCAAACCGTTATCGCGTTCTAAAAGAAGTCGTGAAAACGGCACGTGGTAATCGTAAAGAGATGATCCAACGTATCCACAGCGAGATCGAAGGCCGCCTGCAAGATGTTGGTCTGAGTTCACGCGTTGTTGGTCGTGAGAAGAATCTGTTCTCTATCTATAACAAGATGAAAACCAAAGAACAGCGCTTTCACACCATCATGGACATCTATGCATTCCGAGTGGTTGTTGATACTGCAGATACGTGTTATCGCGTTCTGGGCCAGGTGCACAGCTTATACAAGCCACGCCCGGGCCGCATGAAAGATTACATCGCGGTTCCAAAAGCCAACGGCTACCAATCGCTGCATACTTCGATGGTCGGCCCTCATGGTGTTCCGGTAGAAGTACAGATCCGTACTGAAGATATGGATCAAATGGCGGATAAAGGTGTTGCTGCGCATTGGTCTTACAAAGACAAAGGCGATACCTCTGGCACAACAGCGCAAGTGAAAGCTCAACGCTGGATGCAAAGCCTGCTTGAACTGCAGCAAAGCGCGGGTAACTCGTTCGAATTCATTGAAAACGTAAAATCGGATCTGTTCCCAGACGAAATTTACGTCTTCACACCAAAAGGTCGAATCGTCGAATTGCCACTTGGCGCGACAGCGGTCGACTTCGCCTACGCGGTGCATACTGATGTCGGCAACTCTTGTGTTGGTGCCCGTGTTGATCGTAACCCTTACCCACTGAGTAAGGCACTGAAAAACGGTCAAACGGTCGAGATCATCAGCGCACCAGGCGCTCGTCCAAACGCGGCATGGCTGAATTATGTCGTGACTTCACGTGCACGCACCAAGATTCGCCAGGTACTGAAAACCATGCGTCGTGAAGAGTCAATCACACTTGGTCGCCGCTTGCTGAATCACGCACTTGGTCGCCACTCTATTGACTCTATTTACCCAGATAACGTCCAGGAAGTCCTGACTGACCTTCGTTTGGAAAGTACCGATGACCTGTTGGCTGCAATTGGTTTGGGTGAGTTAATGAGTATCGTCATTGCGCGTCGTCTGCTAGGTGATACCGAAGAGCTGACCACAACCAGTTCGATTCCTGGCGATTCGAAGAAGAAGCTGCCAATTCGTGGCGCGGAAGGTTTACTGCTGACGTTTGCAAACTGTTGTCACCCAATTCCGGATGATCACATTATTGCGCACGTATCACCGGGCCGTGGATTAGTTGTTCACCGCGAAACCTGTCCAAACGTACGTGGTTACCAGAAAGAACCGGATCGCTACATGGCGGTTGCCTGGTCTGACGATTACGATAAAGAGTTCATCGCTGAACTTAAAGTCGACATGCTCAACCATCAGGGTGCGCTCGCTGAGCTAACCAACGTAATTTCGAAGACAGGCTCGAACATCCATGGCTTGTCAACGGAAGAACGTGATGGTCGCCTGTATACCGTCACCGTTCTGCTGACCACCAAAGATCGTGTTCACCTTGCTGGCATCATGAGAAAAATCAAAGCGATGCCACACGCGACTCGAGTCCGACGCAGAAGAAGATAATAACAATCATCGCCACCTACTCCGCTAGGTGGCGATTTTTTATATCCCTATTTATTTACTATGAACCTAGAACGCTACCACCGTATCCACCAAGTCCTGAAAGCACGCCAGACCGACCTAACGTTATGCCTTGAAGAAGTTCACAAGCCGAATAACGTCTCAGCGGTTATCCGCACAGCCGATGCAACTGGCTTACACAAAGTCCACGCCATTTGGCCAAATAAAATGCGTACCCTGAGCCACACATCAGCGGGCGCACGCAACTGGGTAGAAGTGGACACTCACGATTCAATCGAAGACGCCGTGACCGAGTTAAAAGCGCAAGGCATGCAGGTGCTGGTGACTAACCTATCGGAAACAGCTGTCGACTTTCGAGACATCGACTACACAAAACCAACCGCCATCATTTTAGGCAGTGAGAAAACAGGCGCTTCAGAACAAGCCAAACAGCTCGCTGATCAAGACATCATCATCCCGATGATTGGTATGGTGCAGTCGCTCAATGTTTCTGTCGCAAGTGCGGTGATTTTGTATGAAGCCCAGCGTCAACGTGAAGCCGCTGGTATGTACGAGCGTGAAGAAAGCGCTCTGCCGAAAGAGACGATTAACCGAATCCTGTTTGAACGTGGTCACCCGGTTTTGGCTAAAGTTGCGAAACGTAAAGGTCTCGCTTATCCGCCACTCGACGATGAGGGTCAAATCATCGCCGACGAGGCGTGGTGGAAAGAGATGCAGCAGAAATAATAGCGAGACTAGGATCCTAGTTCCTGGTCGCTCCTCTTATTTTTTCCTGTACAAAAACACAGCTCCATGGTTAACATATTGCAATGTTAACTATTTTTTTGAGCCTTCTATGTCTGCCCAACTGCTATCTGCTGTTCCATTAACTTCCCTTTCAGGGGTTGGCGCGAAAGTCGCAGAAAAACTAGCCAAAGTTGGCTTACATTCGGTTCAGGATTTACTGTTTCACCTGCCACTTCGTTACGAAGATCGTACCCGTATTTATCCTATTGCTAAGCTCCATGCAGGGCTGTGGGCGGCGGTACAAGGCAAGGTGATGGCCGTGGATACCATTTTCGGTAAACGCAAAATGCTCACGGTAAAAATCAGTGATGGTAACGGCACCATTACGCTGCGTTTTTTCAATTTTACCGCGGCGATGAAGAACAACTTTTCTCAAGGTAAGTTAGTACACGCTTACGGGGAAATAAAACGTGGTGGAATGGGTTTGGAAATCGTCCACCCAGATTACAAGTTCTATATCAGCGAACAAAAGCCAGATGTAGAACAAAGCCTGACGCCCGTTTATCCAACCACAGATGGCCTAAGACAAATCACCCTGCGTAACCTGACCGAGCAGGCGCTAGCGTTATTGGATAAAGCCGCCGTACAAGAGTTACTGCCAGCGGGTTTATACGATCACCAAATCACCATGTCTCAGGCGCTGCACACCATTCACCGACCGCCCCCAACGATCAACTTAGATGAGTTTGATGAAGGTAAACATCCGGCACAAATCCGTCTGATCATGGAAGAGCTGTTGGCTCAGAACCTCTCTATGTTGGCGGTGCGCAGTAAAGGACAACAAGATATTGCCCTGCCACTTGCTCCTTGTGAAAAACTGAAGAACCAACTGCTGGCGCAACTGCCGTTCTCACCAACCAACGCTCAGGCACGAGTGGTAAAAGAGATTGAAGCCGATCTGGAGAAGCCTCACCCGATGATGCGCCTTGTTCAGGGCGATGTTGGGTCAGGCAAAACATTAGTGGCAGCACTGGCCGCTGTTCGTGCGATTGAGCACGGTTATCAGGTTGCACTAATGGCACCAACTGAGCTGCTAGCCGAACAGCATGCCATCAACTTTGCCAACTGGTTTGAATCTATGGGAATCCAAGTAGGCTGGCTGGCAGGTAAGTTAAAGGGTAAAGCTAAAGAAGCAGAACTCGCACGCATTGCCAGCGGTGAAGCACAAATGGTAGTGGGTACTCACGCCTTGTTTCAGGAACATGTTGAATTCCATCATCTGGCGCTGGTTATTATTGATGAACAGCACCGCTTTGGCGTCCACCAGCGATTAGAATTACGTGAGAAAGGAGCCAAGCAAGGCGCTTACCCACATCAGCTCATCATGACCGCAACCCCTATCCCACGTACCTTAGCGATGACTGCTTACGCCGATTTGGAAACCTCAGTAATTGACGAATTACCGCCGGGCCGAACTCCGATTCAAACCGTCGCGATTCCCGATACAAAACGCAACGACATCGTGGAACGAGTTCGCCATGCCTGTCTCAACGAAGGTAAGCAAGCCTACTGGGTGTGTACACTGATTGATGAGTCTGAGGTATTGGAGGCACAAGCTGCCGCTGATACTGCAGAGGACCTGCAGCGCAAGCTGCCTGATGTGAAAATTGGCTTAGTTCATGGCCGCATGAAGCCGGCGGAAAAACAAGCCGTGATGCAGGATTTCAAAGACAACAAGCTGCATCTGCTCGTCGCCACAACCGTGATAGAAGTCGGCGTAGACGTACCAAATTCAAGCCTGATGATCATCGAAAACCCGGAGCGACTCGGTTTAGCGCAGTTACACCAGCTGAGAGGCCGTGTTGGACGAGGATCTGTCGCCAGTCATTGTGTTCTACTTTATCACTCACCACTATCAAAAACCGCACAAAAGCGCCTCGGCGTTCTGCGTGAAAGCAACGACGGCTTTGTCATTGCGCAGAAAGATTTGGAGATCCGTGGTCCTGGTGAGTTATTAGGTACCAAGCAAACCGGTCTGGCAGATTTTAAAATTGCGGACTTGGTTCGTGATCAGCGCTTAATACCCGAAGTTCAACGCATAGCTCGCCATATTCACGACAATTATCCTATTAATGCCACGGCGATTATCGATCGTTGGCTAGGCGAACGGGATATTTACTCCAAAGCTTAAGCTTAAAATAGTCCGAATAATTGATTATCAACGCCTCATGGCAATCGTTTGCTTTTTAAATAAATCACTCTATAATCGCGCACAAAATTAGGGTATTTACCCCAACCAATCTGAGTTGACACTGATTAACAGCAATCACAGATCAAAACGTCAGCTCCTCCCAGTACTCCCATTCAGCGAGCGCTGGGTAATAAATATTGCGACAAGCGAGACAAACCATGACAACTTCAAACCGATCTTCGGAACTGGTCTATCAATTAAACGATCGCCCACCACTGCCACAAACGATTTTCGCCGCCATTCAGCACTTGTTAGCGATGTTCGTTGCGGTGATTACCCCTTCGTTGATCATTTGCCAATCCTTAGGCGTACCAGCCGATCAGACAAACACGATTATCAGCATGTCTCTATTTGCTTCTGGTGTGTCGTCATTTATTCAGATTCGTACCTTTGGCCCGATAGGCTCTGGCCTGTTATCAGTGCAAGGCACCAGCTTTAACTTTTTAGGCCCAATCATTGGTGCCGGCTTGTCATTGAAAGCGGGCGGTGCTGACATTAGCACAATGATGGCCGCGATTTTCGGCACGATTCTGGTCGCTTCATTCGCGGAAATTCTACTGTCTCGAGTGCTTGAGCACGCTCGCCGCATCATCACTCCGCTGGTTTCAGGTATTGTGGTAACTCTGATTGGTCTGACATTGATTCAAGTTGGATTAGTTTCGATGGGCGGTGGCTATGCTGCGATGGGTGACGGCACGTTCGGTAGCCTGGACAAGTTGGCACTGGCTGGCACTGTACTGGGTCTGATCGTTATTTTGAACCGCTCAAACAACCCTTACATTCGCGTAGCTTCGATTGTCATTGCAATGCTGGTTGGCTATATCATGGCCTACTTTATGGGTATGGTTGACACTTCACAGCTAAGCGAGACCAACCTGGTTGCGCTGCCAATCCCGATGCAATACGGCCTAGCGTTTGACTGGTCGCTATTTATTCCTCTAGTACTGATTTTCTTTATTACTGCGCTAGAAGCCATCGGCGATATTACCGCAACTTCTGAAGTGTCCGGTGAGCCAGTAAAAGGTCCGGTTTACATGAAGCGCATCAAAGGTGGCGTGTTGGCTGACGGTTTAAACTCAGCGATCGCTGCAGTCTTTAACAGCTTCCCGAACTCTACGTTCAGCCAAAACAACGGCATTATCATGCTGACTGGTGTCGCAAGCCGTTACGTAGGTTACTTCATCTCCGCTATGCTGGTTTTACTTGGTTTATTCCCTGGTGTGGCGAGCTTCGTTCAGCTGATTCCTGAACCTGTGCTTGGCGGCGCAACCATCGTGATGTTTGGTACGATTGCCGCGGCAGGTGTGCGTATTATCTCTCGTGTTGATCTCGACCGTCGTGCGATTCTGATCATGGCGCTGTCATTCTCGATGGGCCTTGGTATTGCTCAGAAACCTGAAATTCTGCAATTCATGCCAGAGTTTATTAAGAGCATCTTCTCGACGGGTGTTGCTGCGGGCGGTATTACTGCAATCATCTTGAACCTGTTATTGCCAGAAAAACTGGAAGATGAAGAGTCTCAAACTGAAGAGATTAAAGAATCCTAAACTGATCAATAGGATAATAAAAAAGCCCAACTTAGGTTCTAAGCTGGGCTTTTATTTTGCTCGTCGATGATGCTTTAGCTGTTGGGTTACTTAGTCGGGAAGCTGATTTGGGCGATTAAGCCACCTTCACTACGATTACGCATCACAACCGAGCCTGAATGCTGGCTGACAATGCGCTTAACGATCGCCAGACCAAGTCCGGTACCTTCACTGCCTCGTGCCGTATCTCCACGCGTAAACGGTTCAAACAACTTACCGACCTGATCAGGTTCAATACCGGGGCCGTTGTCTTCCACTGTGACCCAAACCAGTTGGTTATCTGCGGTCATACCCGTCGACACTTTGACCCAGCCATTGCCATAGCGAACCGCATTGACCACTAAGTTAGTCACTGCGCGTTTAATCGCAATCGAATTACCCAGAGCGGGTTTGATAGACCCTTCAATTTTGGTCTCAATTTCCCGCTCATCACTGCCTTCTGAGCTCGCGACATCACATACTATGTCGTTCAGAGACACCGCCTCAAACGTCTGGTTATTCACCGGCTTAAGGTAATCCATAAACTGGCTGATGATTTCATTACACTCTTCCGTATCGCTGATGATGCCTTCAGCGAGATAGCTTTCCTCTGGTGACATCATTTCTGTCGCGAGACGAATTCGGGTTAACGGTGTTCGTAAATCGTGACTGATCCCCGCCATCAACAAGGCGCGGTCTTCTTCCAGCTCCTGAATACCTTTCGACATCTGATTAAAAGCACGGGTCACCGCGCGAATTTCTAACGCGCCTTTCTCTGGTATCGGCGGCGGTATCTCACCACGACCAACCCCCTTGGCTGCTTTTTCTAACGCCAGTAACGGGCGGTTTTGAAAACGAATAAAGAGCCAGCCACCAGCGATAATCAGCAGTGCCATGATCAGGCTGTTACGAAATAGCGGCGCAAAATCCTCTTCTTGCAGCTCTGAAAGCGGGATACGAATAAGCGAGTTGGGTAGCTTGTCGATGTGCATCCACAAGATGTAACTCTCCTCGCCCAACATCAAACGTACTTCAGTCGGAGAATCCAGTTCTTGAGTCATTTCTTCCGACATCAATTCAATCGACATCGCGTGATTAAACTCGTCCGCTCTTTCACTATCAATACTGTGAACCGTTACGCCCAGCCTTTCTAATAACTGACGCCTTATTGGTGCCTCATACTGAAGCTCTCCGTCGGCATCAAGCACTAGGTTGAGCTCATGAGCGAGAATTTTATTGAACTGCTGCAGGCTCGGCATCAACGCATAGTTGAAAACGGCGTAATAAGAGAAGACTTGGCTAGCGAGAAGCAAAGAAATGAACAGCAGAATAGATTGAGTGAGAGAGCTTCGGATTCGCATGGACAGTTCCTGGTGATCCTAACAGAGTGTTGCTAAAAGAATGTGCCTAATCGCGATTTTCCGCCCTCATACAGGAGATGCAAGAGGACGGAATGTACAGACAAATATCGGAGTGCAGTTACGCGAATTAGACTTCTTTGCCGTCTGGGACAAATACGTAGCCCAAGCCCCATACCGTCTGAATGTAACGTGGTTTGCTCGGGTCATCTTCCAACATGCGACGAAGACGAGAAATTTGTACGTCAATAGAACGTTCCATTGCCGAATATTCACGGCCACGGGCCATATTCATCAGTTTGTCTCGCGACATTGGCTCACGTGCGTTGGTGACTAAGGCTTTTAGTACGGCAAACTCACCAGATGTTAACGGCATCGATTCTTCGCCACGGAACATTTCACGCGTTCCAAGGTTTAAACGGAACTCGCCAAATTCCACCACTTTTTCTTCCGTGCTTGGTGCGCCCGGCAGTTCGATGGTTTGACGGCGTAATACCGCTTTAATGCGAGCCAACAACTCACGCGGGTTAAACGGTTTTGGCAGGTAATCGTCTGCCCCGACTTCTAAGCCAACAATACGATCAACTTCGTCCCCTTTTGCGGTCAGCATCAGGATAGGTAACATGTTGTTCGCGTTACGTAAGCGGCGACAGATAGATAAACCGTCTTCACCTGGCAACATCAAATCGAGCACCATTAAGTGAAAGTTTTCACGCGTCAGTAAGCGATCCATTTGTTCGCCATTGGCAACGCTACGAACCTGAAAACCTTGCTCAGAAAGGTAACGCTCCAATAGAGCACGTAAACGAGCATCGTCATCAACCACTAAAATTTTATGATTTTCCTGCATTGAAACATCCTTTCAGAAGCATGTATTGTCGAAAATGTATCACTGTTTTTTCAAACGTGCTTGTGCAAATTGTTACTCTTTTTATCTTAGCCGCTCTTTTGACACATTATTTCGAAGATACAGCGCTAATATTGAGCGAAGTGATTGCTCAGATTAGCAAAAATATCGCCTATCAACCGGAGGTTACTGGCTCAGTTCCCACTCTGTTTCGCTGCTGGCTTGCAACTTTTCCTTTTGAGTACTTTTTTCAATTTCTGCATGTAATTTCTGGCGTTGCTCCTCTCGAATACACTCACTTTGTACCGAAGCTAACGCACGTTCGAGCCCTTCAATATGCTGCTCTTTACCTTGCACTTTGGCGTATTCAAGCTGCTGCTCGACAGCAAACTCTTTTGCATCACACCCTTTTAGTTCTTCTTGGGAAAACGCAGAAAATGAACATCCTACGGTTAATACGGTGCCACTAATCACTGCTCTCATCATTTATGTGCTCCTATAAAAGCGCTCAATGCCTTTTCTTCTCAGGATGAAGAGGATGTCGGTTAAACATGGTCGGAACATTCACTCACCGACCAGTCACCCTAGCTAGGGTTTGTCGCATCTGGGCTGGATAGGTTGTACTCAATCGAGTTAATGAACCATTCTTTATCGCCATCGGGCGTCCTAACCGTAAACTCTTCATCGACTTGTTTTTTAAGCATCGCGCGTGCCATGGGTGAGTCGATAGAGATATAGCCTTTCGCATCGCCATAGATCTCTTCCGGCCCGACAATACGAAACTTCTTCACGTCACCCGCTTCATTTTCGATCTCGACCCAAGCTCCGAAGAAGACCTTACCTTCTTGCTGAGGTGAGTAATCCACGATGGTCACTTCAGGTAAAAACTTTCTGAGAAAACGAACGCGACGATCGATTTGACGCAATAATCGTTTATTGAAGGTGTAATCTGCATTTTCAGAGCGATCGCCCAGACTGGCGGCCCAGGTGACTATCTTGGTGATCTCAGGTCGCTTTTCGTTCCAGAGGTAATCGTGCTCTTGTTTGAGTTTGTTATAGCCTTCACGCGTAATCAGCTTAGTTTTCAATTTTTCTCCTTGGGAGACGGGTGATTTTCGTTTGGTTTATGCCCCGGCTCTAATTCTGAGATTATACCAATCACAGTACGTAAAACACGGGGCGAAGTTGGCGTTCAGCCTACAAATTGACTGAGTTTTTACTTTTTGACATCCGATTTTTTCGTCACGATGTAATTGGTATCACTCGACACCACCACACCATGCTTCAAAAAGTTTTTACCCAAAATCATGCTGTACTTAAAACGCTCTCTGTCCTGAAGGTTGACCTCTATTTTCTTCTCCAGATCGCCCAGTTTCACGTGCATTTTAACCACCGGCCTGACGTTGGTTTTCTCGCCCTTCTTCGCGGTAATGTGCATCACATTGACCACTTCACGAGTCAGCTGTTTTTTCACGCCATAATCGTTTTCATAAGTGAAGCTCACCATGTCTTTGCCGTCTTTCTGAAATTGCTTGATATCAGTAGCGCTGATTGAGCTGACGTCAGCCCCCGTATCCAGTTTCACCGGGAACAACATGCCTTCCACTTCAGCCACTTCAATATGACCAGCCCGGAATAACGGTTTGGCATCCAAGAGGTGATCCGCACGCGTATTCAGCAGCACACCACCTTTTGCCATATCATGGCCAAACACGAAAAACGGTTGAGTTTCTTCGTTCTCCAACACATCAATGGCAAATTCGATGCTCTTCTCTGTGTTCCCAATCACAAAATCCCCTTCAACCACGGGGCGCACCATATCGCCCACTCTTAGCTTTTTCACAACGGGTTTGGTGATTTTTTCCTCTTTGCCCTGTTCATTGGTTAAGTAATAGGTCGCCACTTCATCTTTGCCTTTTTCGCTGAGCTCAAAGCCATGCACGCGAAGAAGCGGAGTTTTGACAGTAAACGTTGGGTAGGCTGGTACGGAGTAGCCATCAATATTGAGAGTCTCCTCAGGAGAAATCACCAGAGGTTTGGCTTTCAGAGCACTCTTAAAGGTCTTTTCAACACCACCAAGCAGGTTTTCTTTATCGGTATCGACCACAAAGTGCTGGCTAACCACATCATTGCCTAAGCGCAGCTGTGAGCTAAAATTGCTGCGATCACGCAAATACACCAACCAGTGCTGAGTTTCGCTTTCCGACACTTTCACAGGTAAATATACCAGTGGTCGCTCACCTTTCGTCGTTTTAAGCATACGAATCAGCGGCAGTGTCATCGGGTGTCGCTTACCGTTTTCGCCCTCTAAGGTGAAGGACACTTGCTTGGCCTTCTTATCTACTTTGATGTCCAGAGCATGCGCATTGGTGTAGCGACTGCTGGTCGAAATACTCACCTTGTAAGGAACGCCTTCTACAGAGACAAGCTCTTGCTTACCAATCATTTTGGCCTTGGGCTGCTGCTGCAGGTAGTCATATCCGGCAAACACCCACGCGTTATCTTTCAGATAGGTTTTTCCAATCAGAATTGGTGCAGAAAACTGCTTACGTGCGGTTAAGTTCACAACGGTATCAACGGTATGACCCGCTATCGTCATCGGCATTTTTACGTTTGGACGCAATATCGGTTTTGTACTGGTACGGCTGCGAATCGCACTGATACGTTCCAGATCATCGGTGACTGTGATCTGTTTGCCCGTGTAAGGGTGCTGAATGGTAAAGCTCACTTTGACTTGATACGGCTCGAAAGTCCCATCATCCCACTTGGCTTTTGTACCACCCAAATCATCGATGATCGCCCAAAGTAACTCGTTATCTTTCAGGTTAGAGAACTCTGGGTTCGAGCTGGTGACGTGAATATTCTCGGCATGCATCGAGGTGGTATCGGCACCTGTATCAATCTTACCCATGAACGGCACGTCACTTAGCTCTGGAATCTCGCTGTAATAGACATTTTCAACCCGGCCTAACACCAGTTTGTCATCGAGTTGGTAAATTGGATCTTGAGTGGTTGCGGAAAGAGATTGCGCCCAGCTAAATGGCGCAACAAGTAAGGCACTGGTAAGCGCCAAAGCCAAAGACATTTTTTTCATCATGATTATCCCTATGAGCTAAGGTATGTACTTTAGTTGATAATCGAGGATATAAGTTCTCAATTTAATTAAAGTTTTGACACAAACCTGACTGATGTCCACCAGCGCCCGGTAAATTTTTGCACTGCTCGCGGAAAACATTGCAAATTCATCGAATGACCCCAATGTTTATACCTAACGAAACTCAACTGAATAAAAAGAGAATACACGGATGAGCCAAGCTATCTGTCGCATGATTGCTCAAGAGCTGAATGTTCGCCCAGAGCAAGTCAACGCTGCTGTCACCCTGATTGATGACGGTAACACCGTTCCTTTTATCGCACGTTACCGTAAAGAGGTGACGGGTGGCCTTGATGACACCCAACTGCGTACGCTGGACAGTCGCCTGTCTTACCTTCGTGAACTGGACGACCGTCGTCAAACCATTCTGAAGTCTATTCAGGAGCAAGGTAAGCTGACGCCTGAACTGGAAACAGAAATCACTCAGGCAGACAGTAAAACTCGTCTGGAAGATCTTTACCTGCCTTACAAACCAAAGCGTCGTACTAAAGGCCAAATCGCAATTGAAGCAGGTTTAGAGCCACTCGCTGACGCCCTGTGGAATCATCCGCAAACTGAACCAGAAAGCGAAGCAAGTAAGTACCTTGACGCAGACAAAGGTATCGCGGATACCAAAGCGGCACTGGATGGCGCGCGTGCCATCATCATGGAGCGCATCGCCGAAGACGCCAACTTACTAGAAAAGATTCGTACGCATCTGAACCGCAATGCAGAGTTCGTTGCCCGTGTTGTCGAAGGCAAAGAGAACGAAGGCGAGAAATTTAAAGATTACTTCAGCCACAATGAGCCACTCAGCAAAGTGCCATCTCACCGTGCCCTTGCGATGCTCCGTGGCCGTAACGAGGGTTTCCTAACCTTGGCGATGAATGCCGACCCAGAACAGGAAGAAGGCGTTCGTCAGTCTTACTGTGAAACCATCATTGCAGACCATTATGGCGTGACACTTAGCAATGCACCCGCAGATACGTGGCGTAAACAGGTAATCAGCTGGGCATGGCGCATCAAAGTGTCAATGCACATGGAAACCGAGCTAATGGGTGCGATGAAAGAGCGCGCAGAAATCGAAGCGATTGATGTGTTCGCCACCAACCTGAAAGATTTGTTGATGGCGGCTCCAGCTGGCCCTCGTGCCACGCTGGGCCTCGATCCTGGTCTGCGTACTGGTTCAAAAATCGCAGTAGTCGACTCCACAGGTAAAGTACTGACGACCGAGACCATCTACCCTCACCCGCCGCAAAAACAATACGATAAATCGGCTCAGATTGTGGACCAACTGGTACGCAAGTTTAACGTTGACTTGATCGCCATTGGTAACGGTACGGCTTCTCGTGAGACAGACAGTTTTGTTGCTGACGTCATTAAGCGCGGCAACCTGAAAGTACAAAAAATCATGGTCAGTGAAGCCGGAGCTTCGGTTTACTCAGCATCAGAGCTGGCAGCGAAAGAGTTCCCGAATATGGACGTTTCGCTGCGTGGCGCTGTTTCTATTGCCCGTCGTTTGCAAGATCCTCTGGCGGAGCTGGTGAAAATCGATCCTAAATCGATCGGTGTGGGTCAATACCAGCATGATGTCAGCCAATCGATGCTGGCAAAACGTCTAGACGCAGTGGTAGAAGACTGTGTAAACGCCGTAGGTGTGGACGTTAACACTGCATCTGCCGCACTGCTGACTCGCGTGGCTGGCCTCTCCAGTACCATCGCGCAAAACATCGTTGACTTCCGTGATGAAAACGGCCGCTTTGATGCGCGTACGACACTGAAAAAAGTGCCTCGCTTAGGGCCAAAAGCCTTTGAACAGTGTGCCGGTTTCCTGCGGATCATGGATGGAAAAAACCCGCTGGACGCCTCTTCGGTTCACCCGGAAGCCTACCCAGTGGTCAAAAGTATCGCAGCGAAAAACAGCAAAGACGTTAAAGCACTCATCGGCGATACCACTTTCCTGAAAAGCTTGCATGCTGTGGATTACACTGACGACAACTTTGGTGTTCCAACAGTGACTGACATCATCAAAGAGCTGGATAAACCGGGCCGAGACCCTCGTCCTGAGTTTAAAACCGCAACCTTTGCTGACGGCGTAAATACCGTGGCAGACCTTGAACCCGGCATGATTCTGGAAGGTGTGGTATCGAACGTCGCAAACTTTGGTGCATTCGTTGATATCGGTGTCCATCAAGATGGTCTCGTACACATCTCAGCACTGACGGATCGCTTTGTCTCTGACCCGCGTGAAGTGGTCAAAGCGGGTGACATCGTCAAAGTCAAAGTGATGGAAGTGGATGTTCAGCGTAAACGTATCGCTCTGTCGATGCGTCTGAACGATGAACCGGGCCAAGACAATCGCAGCCAGCGTTCTGATGCGCCACGTCGAAATGATCAGCAACGTCGTCAACCACGTCGTGATAATTCCTCATCAAATAATGCATTAGGAAATAACGCAATGGGTGGCGCTTTTGCCGCAGCTTTTGCCAAGGCGAAAAAGTAAATTCCGTTAAAAACAAAAAAGAAAACGCTCCAGTCAGTTAGCTCTGACTGGAGCGTTTTTATTTGAGTAGAGTGTTGAGTTATTACAATACTGCTATCACGTCTGACGGCGTATGAGGCGCGACCGAATGACCATAATGAAACTTGATCACTTTCCTGCGCCTTTCCATCAATCCTTGATAGATCGCAGCATCCAGAATGCGTTTAGGTAAGCGAAAGCGTATCGTATAGCCTTTCCCCTGTTCTTCACTGTACGACTTGAGTGCGAGTAATCCGAAAAGCCGTTCTAACGTATCGGCTGGTTCTTCAGAGTAACGAGCGTCAACTTCAGGCTCCCTTTCATAACTGGGATGCTCAGAAGGATCCCAAGCAGACTGGCGTCGCCGCTTGTCATCTCCTTTTACTTTGCGCTCTGCACTAGTTTTAACCAATGCTGTCGTTGGCGTCACAGGCTCTCGGACTTTGTTATCACGAGCCGCTTGCTCCGTTTGCACATTCACGGACGGGGCGATCAATGGCACACTTACGTTGGTCGGTGACACAATCATTGCGAACCCTCCTCGGAGTCGCCACTCGTCTATGCCGCTAGCAAATACAGCCTAGCTCAAACCTTTATCGACCACTTTTTAAACAACTTGAGTTTTTTGCGCCGCGAACCGTTAGCGAACAGCAAATTCTCGAACTTGCGCACAAAACGCGTCATGTTCAGTCATAAACGGCGCATGGGAAGACTGGCTAAAGATGCCATGCTCAGTGTGTGGCAGCTGCTCATTGAGATCGCTGGCGACCTTAATCGGTACCAGTCCGTCTAGTCGTCCATACAAACGTAACATCGGCATGGTCAGCGACGTAAGCGCATCGCGCAGATCAACGTCCGCTAAGATATTTAAACCCACCAGCAGTGAGTCTGGATTCGGCTGAGGGCGAGAGAGCACCGCTTGCTTAAGCAGTTTTACGTCTTTACGCGCTGATGGGCTGCCCATTGCTTGCAGCGCCATAAAACGCTCGATTGTGAGTGAAAAATCTTCCAGCAACTGCTCGGTAAAAGCACTCAAAACCTTAGGCTGAATGCCACGCCATGTTTTCTCTGCCGCAAATTTAGGAGAGCTCGCCACAGTGATGAGTTTATTCACGCGCTCTGGTGCGTTAAGCGCAATATGAGTCGCCACCAAACCGCCTAATGACCAGCCCAGCCAAACCGCTTTTTCTGGCGCGTCTTCAAGCACCATCTGAGCAATATGAGCTAAATCTTCGCCATGATGTTCAGCGCTGTGGCCGTATCCTGGAAGATCAACCACGTGCACCCGAAAACTGCACTGAAGGGACTCGATGGTTTGTTGCCAAACCGCGCCATTCATTCCCCAGCCATGCAGTAACACCAAATCTGGTCCCTGACCAAACGACTGCCAGTGTAAATTCGTGCTCATGCTCTCAATCTCTCCCACTTAACTTATTCCTTACGCTTACATCCCGGCGTTAGTCTGTGCAAAACCTCTACCTGAATAAGTTGTATGTTATCTCATCACTGGCAAAACATCATGCGTCGCGTGCTCGGTAGTCAATGTGGTTTGTGCAGGCTGCCACTGAAAACAGCACAATCACCGAACGCTCTTCGTTGGTGTAGCCATTGTTTTCAGTATCTTAATCCGATTAGAAGGTGCCAACATTGTGGTTTGGCTATGCAGGAAACAGAAAGGAGCGACACGGTGTGTGGCGAGTGCTTGGCCGAACCACCGCCCTGGCAGCGACTCATCACTCTCGGAGACTATGCGTTTCCTCTGTCACGCGAGGTTCAACGCTTTAAAGATCATGGCGAGAGTTGGCACGTAGAAGCATTAACGCAATTGCTCGCGGCACGTATTTCTTCTCCAGCGACACTGATTACCAGCGTTCCACTGCACTGGCGACGCTATTTATCGCGTGGATTCAATCAAAGTGATGTACTTGCCAGACACTTGGCAGCCCATCTGCATCGCCATTTTGACCCTAAAGTATTTCGTCGTATCCAATACGCAAACTCTCAGAGAGGCCATACTAAAACCCAACGAGAGCAAAACTTGCAAGGTGCGTTTACCCTCAATAAAAAGCCGATTTATAAACACGTGGCGATTGTCGATGATGTCGTCACAACGGGCAGTACGGTACGACAATTATGCCAATTACTACTTGAAGTTGGTGTAGAAAGCATCGATATTTACTGCATCTGCAGAACACCTGCTCCTACTTCGCTCTAGACCGATTCACTATGCCTTATCAGCAAAAAAGCTAGACCCATACGTCAACAAGAGTAGAATAGCAGCAGTAACCTACAAATTTACTCGGGTATTGTCGTGTCAAATATTACTATTACAGAAACTGCGCAAACGCATTTCGCTAATCTTCTCGGTCAACAGCCAGAAGGGACTAACATTCGTATTTTCGTTGTAAACCCAGGTACACAAAACGCTGAATGTGGTGTGTCTTACTGCCCACCTGAAGCGGTGGAAGGAACTGACACAGTGCTCCCATACAGCGGCTTTTCAGCATACGTTGATGAGTTGAGCCTGCCATTCCTTGAAGACGCTGAAATCGACTTCGTTACAGACAAAATGGGTTCTCAACTAACGCTAAAAGCGCCAAACGCTAAAATGCGTAAAGTGTCGGATGATGCACCGCTTGTTGAGCGTGTTGAATACGCTATCCAAACTCAGGTGAACCCACAGCTTGCTGGCCACGGCGGTCACGTAAGTCTGGTTGAAATCACTGATGAAGGTGTTGCTATCGTTGCATTTGGTGGCGGCTGTAACGGCTGTTCAATGGTCGACGTAACACTGAAAGAAGGCATCGAAAAAGAACTACTAAACCAGTTCTCTGGTGAACTAACTGCGGTTCGCGATGCTACAGAACACGATCGTGGTGACCACTCTTACTACTAAGGTAAGTACTGTCATTGAAAATGGGAGACTCAGGTCTCCCGTTTTTGTATCTAGCATTCGCCAGAGCGATAAATTCCAGCTAGCAACTCAGGCAGACTTTTCATATATTAAGAATCTTACGCACCTCGTAAAAACCCAACGACACCAAGGAGCCAGCGCTATGTCGAAAAGGACCCCACCAGAGATTCTCTCTTGCCAGACGGTCGCAAAGTCTAAGCTGTTTGCAGTGGAAGCCCTCGACCTTCGCTTTTCTAATGGCGAACATCGCACTTACGAGCGTATGAAACCTAGTGGCCGAGATGCCGTTATGGTTGTTCCTGTTACCGAACAGGGCGATCTCCTGTTGGTACGCGAGTACGCGGCTGGTACAGAACGGTATGAGTTGGGTTTTCCCAAAGGTCTAATTGATGCGGGAGAAACGCCACATGAGGCGGCAGACCGCGAGCTGAAAGAAGAAATCGGTTTTGGCTGTAATCAATTAACCGCTTTAAAACAAGTTATCCTCGCACCCTCTTACTTTTCGAGCAAAATGACCCTGTTTTTAGGTCAGGCGTTGTATCCGGAAAAACAAGAAGGCGACGAACCTGAGCCATTAGAAATTGTGCGCTGGCCACTGGCACAGGCTGAAGAGCTCATCACGCACATGGATTTCTGTGAAGCACGCAGCATCACCGCATTGATGTTAGCACTGAAACATTTACGCAATACCACTCGCAACAGTAACCAATAACAACAACAGAGCCAATTCATCGTTGTGAGTAAGGACAATCACCTATGCCAATGACAAAAGATCTATCTCACCTGCTCCCTCAAGTTATTGAGATCGCCCGCAGCGCCGGGCAATTGATCCTCGATATCTATCAAAAAAAGCAATACGAAGAATACACCAAAAGTGATGAAACTCCGGTGACCAGCGCTGATATCGCTGCACACAAGTTCATCATTGAACGCCTGAGCGAACTGACTCCGGATATTCCTGTATTGTCTGAAGAAGACGCAGACATCAGCCTGTCAAAACGTGCTCAATGGCAACGCTATTGGCTGGTAGACCCTCTCGATGGTACTCAGGAATTCATTGCACGCAGTGGCGACTTCGCGACGATTATCGCCTTAGTCGACAATAACAAGCCGACGCTCGGTGTTGTTTATGGCCCGGTATCCGGTGTCACTTATTATGCCTACAGCGGGAAAGGGGCATGGAAAATTCCCGACATGTCGGAGAGCGTGAGAATCCACACTCATAAACATGAGCATCCCGGTCAAAATATTGCGATTGCCATCAGCCGTCGTCAGGACATCAACCGCATCACCAACCGCATGAGCAGCGCCTGGAATTATGAACTGATCCCACTTGGCTCTGCTGCGTTAAAAGCGTGTTTAGTTGCTGAAGGTGCGGTGGACTGTTACCTGCGCTTAGGACCAACTGGCGAATGGGACACGGCCGCAACTCAATGCATTGTTGAAGAGGCTGGAGGTCGTATCCTGAGCACTCAATTGGAACCTCTGTCTTACAATGAGCGCGAAACGTTGGAAAACCCTAACTTCATCGTATTAGGTGATGAATCATTACCTTGGAATGATATTCTTCAGCGAAAAGATTAACTTTCTCTCCTCCAGCAGAGCGAACTTCTATAAGGCCACGAATCTAATTCGTGGCCTTTCTTTTTATTGCTGTACAGCGATCAGGGCATTTGGCCTACTATGTTCCAAAAGCTTTACAAGCTGCACACAAACTCAAAGATAACTTTAAAATCAATTGGTTATTTCATTTTGTTTGGATGAGGCATTTTCTCGTACAGCAATTGGAGGGTTTGGCCTACCATGATCCAAAAACAAAAAGAGCTTCACATTGGCAGCTCTTTTCTTTGTCTGTTTTAGGCTTTTATTTAAAAGCGCCCTTTGTAATCAAACTCATATTGACCTTGTGCGTTTGGCTTACCGAGCCATTGCAGCTGATCTCCCATCGCAGAAGGGAATTCAGCGCCCGGTTTAAACCATGCTGTCGTCGAGTAACGCTGATTCGGCATTAACTCCGCTGAAAACGCCGCAGAGACTTGCGGGCTATTTTGTTCACCGGATGCGGTCAGCACGCTGTCTTTACAGTTCAAATTGGCTACGACCGGACCGAGATCTAAGCGCCCTAATGGACTTTGTATGCCACTCGCACTCCAAACCAGCGTGCCATCCCCTTCACTACACCAAGGAGAAGCATACGTTGCATGGTGGATATTGAGCTCCAACTGTCCATCGACACCAACCGGAACTGGCAAGCGCGCCTGCTCAACGACTTTTATCGCCGGGACAGAGGCGACTAAGTCTTTTGCGTAGGCATCACCAAACAAACCATAGCCCACTAGGCCACGTCCTCGCACATCCATATCGCTGCCACGACCAAATCGTACGGCAAATTCTGCTTTACCAGTAAACAAAGCAGACCATTGGAAATCCCAGTTTACTTCACCTAGGTTTTGTCGTTGCCAACGAACATTAGACGCCTGACCTTGCCATATGGTGCCCTGAACGCCCTGAATATCGAGCCCACTTACCTTTGGACTTTGTTTAACAATCCAGGAAACCGGCAGGCCCATTAATAAACTCACAGAAAAGCAGACAATAAAGATGCCTGCATAAAGTACAACTCGCTTCAATTTATCCTCGCTTAAACTGCAGGCGATTCACCTCGATCATGCCCGCCTGTTCGGTTCGATCAATATCTAAGAACTCCACCTCGATACCTTGCTGCTCTTTCAAATAACGTAACCAATCTACCAACTGGTTAAAGGCTAAAGGTTTGATCCACACCTGAACACTCTCGTTGCGGGGTTGTACACGGATCAGCTCAACCTTATAACGGCGAGCTGAAGAAGACACCAACTGATTAAGAGGCTGATTCGAGTAGGTTACACCACCGCTCTTACGCAGTGCCGTGATGTCGTCTGCTTTTTCTTGCACCCAGGCAAGAAGCTGTCTTTCACTCTGTATTCTTGACTGTGCCAATTCTGCTCGCTGACTCATCGGCTGTAATATGCCCCAGTAAACGAGACCGACAATTACGAGAACCCCACAACCCATCATCATACGCTGTTCACGTTGTGAGATGCCGCTCCACCAAGTTTGAACTTGAGAGATTAAATTCTTCATCATCACCTCACAAACGTTTCAATACAAAACTGCCCATCACAACTTTGTCGTTGCGATTAAGCTGGCCTTGCTCGACATTAAACTTTTCAGCAAGTTTTACTCGAGCTTGTTCGAAAGGCTGAAAGTCAGAGCTGCGAGCGTGAATTCTTACTTCTCCACGCTGACCATCATATTTGAAGCTGGTAATTTCCAAATCCTCAACCTGACTCAGCGCAGAAGGAAGCGCGGCCAGCCAAACCAACATCGCTTCGTCACCAGAACCACCAGACAAGCGACGCTCTTCATCGGTCATTTGGCGTTTAAGGTAACTGACGGTCGGAATGCGATTTTTACCCGGGAAAACCTGGCGGAAAATGCGTTCACTTTCTTCGCGGTACGTCTGAGCCTGAGCTTCATACTTATGTACCATTAGCAACTGTTGGGCGACCAAGACCACGAGCAAAACACCCGCAGCGATAGCGGTTTTTTGCCAAATTTTCCAGTATTTACCCCAAGACGATTTCGGCTTAAATGCTCCGGTGAGTAAGTTGGTTTTGCTTTCAGCCACACCTTTGGCTAACAACGCCATTGTCATTTCTTCTGGCTGAGGTACCCATACTTCACTGACGGCAGACTCCGGAACCGAGCTGTAACAGTCTAGTTTCCAACCTTCATGGTTTTGTAGATAAGATGAGAGATAAAGGTCTAACCATGAAACATCCACCACCGCGCCTTCGGTTTGTGAGTGACGAATCAGCCACTGATCACCCATAAGTGCTGCGCTGCTGTTCTCATTCACTGGTAATGCCAAAACATCTGGCAAAACACGTTTAATT
This sequence comes from Vibrio natriegens NBRC 15636 = ATCC 14048 = DSM 759, assembly GCF_035621455.1. Lineage (NCBI taxonomy): Bacteria > Pseudomonadati > Pseudomonadota > Gammaproteobacteria > Vibrionales > Vibrionaceae > Vibrio > Vibrio natriegens. The sequence continues at coordinate 146,384 of NZ_CP141822.1, read as the reverse complement.
GTCATTCCCTGGCTCAAGAAGCGCTGCAATACGGTTTCGAGCCACACTCGCTCAACCGCACACACGTGCGCTTTCCCAGATTGCTTGCTCAATACCGTGAAGTGAAGACTGTCGACATCTTGTGCCACTTCGTCTTCCACCAAGTACGGCAGCATGGTGTCGAACTGACGTTCTGCGCCTGCGGGGATATCCACTTGAGTGAGCACGACATCGTTACTTGCCAGTAAAGCAAACACCGGACGCTGGTTAGCGTAAGACACTAACTCATCCAAATGTTCCCATCCGGCGATTTCGCCGCTGGCAATCACTTCCTGCTGCTCTGTCGACCACACCACCCAAGGAATGGTACTTTGTTGTTCGCTACTCAGCCGAACGGTCAGAAACTCGCTCACTGATCCCTCCAAAACGACGGCGTACTACCGTCACTGTGTCTCTGTTTGTACTTTGCAAAAGGCTGCGGATACGCACGCGTGAATCATCCACCAGCACCTGTGCATCTAATTCGAAGAAAGCGCTATCGACGCCTAAATAAGCTTTGGCTTCCTTCGTGATATTTTCATTTAAGCCAGCTAATTCTGACTCGGCTAAAAACGCTTCAATATTGTCCCAGCCATCGAATGGGCGCTTTTCTATCAGCTGTACCGCATCACTGTTGCTCAAACCGGGTGAGAACATCGCGACTAAAATTGGCGCTTGTTCAGCTTCGATAGTGTTCACATTCAGACGCCAGTCATCGCTTGGTAAAGCGCAGACTAACGGCGCTATTTTTTGATAGAAGTCGCCACTCACCTGATAGACTGAACGTAACTCCGTTTTGTCCGCCATCCAGCTGTTCGGCGGCAAATAAGCCGGGTTCATCGCTTCATAAGTACTGTCTTCGACCCCGGTCGTCGAACGAACCACAGAGTCGCTGTCTACGTACTCCCAAGTCGAATCTGCAATCACTTCAGCTTGATAAGGGTCCACTTCCGACTCTTCCAGTAAGCGTTGCAGGACCTGCACCAAGTAAGGTCTGACCGTTTGCTGACTGGTTGACTGTACACGGCTCAACACGTTGAGGTTAAAGCACGCTTGTTTATCTACAATCCGTCCGGTCGCCTGACCGTAATCAAGTGGATAAACCTGATCTTTTATCGCCCACGGCTGGCTCAGGTTAATGGTGTCGGTATCCTCATAGCTTTGTTCAATACCCACTTTTGCCAGAGCTTCGACGCCTAAACTATACCAATAAGCCTGTTGGAAATTGATTTGGTTACCACCACGCTGAAACTGAGCAAATAGACGCTCAGACATGCTTGCTGCTACCGTCGTCATTATCGCCAGCAACATCAGGACAATGAGTAGAGCGACACCACGCTGACTTTTAGCCATTGTCACTCCCCTCTGACTCACCCAGTTTGCCATCTGGCGTAAGATAAGTGCGCGTGATTTTGCCATAGTCCTTCAGCGTCAGAACCACCGATACGGCTTTAGGCAATGAGTCACTGCTGTCCCAATCACTTTTCCACTGATTACCATCATAAAAGCGAATGTCGAATGCTTCGACTTGCGTCAGTAGAGGCGTCACAATCCCTTCCTGTCCAACAGGTGTATCCGGATAGCGCCACCAGATGCGCTGCAGCGTCTCGCCCTTAATTCGATAACCCACTTTCGTTACCTCACCGCGAGGAAACTGCTGTTGCGGATTGTGCCAACCCAAGCGAGCAAACATCACGCCTTTGGCATCCGAGTCCAGCAAGTAGTCTGACCAAAAGATGAGCTGGCTTGCCACCTCCTCTCCATCGGTACGAGTGCGACGCAAGGCCATCTGACGAAAGTCATTGTCCATCATTACCATCGTGCGCTGCAGCTCATTCAAACGCGCCGTGCGTTCCTGAGAAAGCAGGTTGCTGCGCTGTATCTGCGACACCACCTGATAGGCTGCAACACTTAAGCTGGCAAAGATCGCAATCGACACCAACACTTCGATAAGTGTAAAACCTTTTTGCTTGTGGTGCTTAGCCACGTTGTGCCCTCTACTGCGCCACATAGCTTCGTACCGTCACAACTGGGCTTGCGTCTTTTGCTGTCGCGACGCTTACATCAAATGCTTTCAGCAATGGCTGCGTGGTAGCCATTGGCGAAACTTTCCAGTACCACGTGCGTCCAGCGAGATCCTCAGTGCCATTTTTCGCTTTGAGTTCACCGGTGTCTAACATCACATTAGCCATTTGATTATCCACGACCATTGCTGCAAACATTTTTTCTTCTAAGTAGCTGACCGTATTAATGTGTTGGCTTACTGAGCGAATCACACTAATGGCCGCTGTCGCAAAAATCGCCAGAGCAACCAGCACTTCCAACAAGGTCATGCCTCTGGTTCGGCGACCCGTTAAGCTCAGGTGAGTTCGCTTAAAATTGCGCATTCTCATCCTCTTCTGCTTCTTCACCCGGTGCTAATAACAAAATCTGACCGGACTCTTTACCTACCACACGCCAGCCATCATTCAATGCGTCGCCATTTTTAGGAAAGAAAGACAACGTAAACGGCGTCAATTCAGCACTGGAAAACACAAACACTTGTGGCGGCTTGCTCTTTACCTTTTTCTCCTGCTCGGCAAACATATCTTCATCAAACAGGGAACCGGGTTCAAACAAGCGATCATCGTCATCCCAAGCGCCACCGCCTAAGTCCAGTTGCAACGTGATGTCTTCATCCAGCGTGGTTTCACTTGGTATCTGGCGCATGTCTAATGGTTGCCAGCCCTCTTCGCCAAGGCTCAGTAATGCATAGGTCGATTTTACGTCGTCAACTCGAACACCAAAATCTTTGCCGCTCAATACTGCCTCTTCATTGAGTAGTAGTAAGCGCTGAAAAAAGCTTTGGGCGTATTGTTTTGAAAGGTCTTTCTGACTGGTAGGCAATGTCGTAACTACCGCTAAAGCGGTCAGAGATAATAAAACCAGCACCAATAGAATTTCTATTAATGTAAACGCTTGATGTTTTCGCATTTGCTTCCTTGGCGCTGGTTTAACGATCACGGTTATTGGAAATCTTGCATATTCCAGTTGCCGATATCTGCAGCTGGACCTTCACCACCTTCTTGACCATCCGCACCCAAGGTAAAGATATCAATCGTGCCATTGTCACCAGGGCTCAAGTATTGGTATTCATAGCCCCAAGGGTCATTTGGAAGACGCTTAATGTAGCCACCATCACGGTAGTTACGTGGCTCAGGGTTTGACGGTTTGTTTACCAATGCATCCAAACCTTGATCGGTCGTTGGGTAAACGTTGTTATCTAACTTATACATATCCAAGGCATTTTCTAATGCCACAATATCTGTGATCGCTTTTTGTTGGTCTGCCTTTTCTTTGTTACCAAGTAGGTTTGGTACAACAAAACTTGCTAAAATACCTAGAATTACAACCACCACCATTACTTCTAACAGTGTGAAGCCACGTTGTTTACTGCGCTTAAAGTTCATTTTTTTCTCCGAAAGTTAGATCAAAGGAACGACCTTAGTAGACATCCCTTAACCCGAATATTATCCGCTCATTAAGTTATTCATTTCTAGCATTGGCATCAAGGTCGCCATCACTATGAACAGTACAAGGCCAGCCATTAAGGCAATCAATACCGGGGTGAAGATACCCAATGCGATATTAACGGTTGATTCAAAGTTCTGGTCTTGGTTGTCTGCGGCACGAGTGAGCATGCTTTCCAGCTCGCCACTCTGCTCACCACTGGCGATCATGTGCAACATCATTGGCGGGAACAGGCGAGTCTGATCAAGAGCACGACGCAAGCTTGACCCTTCACGCACATTGTCCGCAGCTACCAACACCTGTTGCTTCACGTAGCGGTTCGACATGACGTCCACCGCGACACGCATCCCATCTAGAATAGGGATGGCGCTGGAAGTACAAATCGAAAGTGTACGAGCGAATCTCGCTGTGTTGATACCTTTAGAAATCTTACCTAACAGCGGCAAGTTAAGAATTTTTCTATCCCAGGCAAGGCGGAAATCCGGCTTTTGCAATGCCAGCTTTAGACCATAGAAAAACACCACTAAGACAACAAAGATAATCAACCCCCACTCCTGAACAAACTCACTGGCTGCCAGAAGAACTTGGGTTGATTGAGGCAGTTCTTGTCCCATCTGAATAATAGGATCGATGATTTTCGGCACGACTGTCGCCAGCAAGAAAGAGACGATAGCAACCGCAAAGACGACCAAAACCACGGGATAAATCATGGCTTGCAGCAATTTAGAACGCATTTTTTGACGATTTTCTACGTAATCCGCCAAACGCTCCAATACCGCATCTAAATGTCCTGATTTTTCCCCCGCCGCAACCATCGAGCGAAACAGCTCATCAAACACGTGAGGGTAGTCTGCCAGGCTATCAGCCAGAGCATAACCTTCTGTCACTTTAGAACGCACCGCTGCCATCATGGTGCGAATGCGAGGTTTGTCTGCTTGCTCAGAAACCGCGCGCAAACATTCTTCAAGAGGCATGCCTGACTGAACGAGGGTGGAAAGCTGGCGTGTAATCAACGCTAATTCTGCGGTCTTAATACCACGCTTAAAACTGACTGAGCCTGAAGATTTGGCCGCTTTTGCTTTCGCTTCCATCACTTCAATTGGGATCATGCCCTGCTCTTTCAGGCGTTGGCGTACCTGACGTCCATTATCGCCTTCGATGGTGCCTTTCTTTTGTTTCCCTTTGGCATCCAGCGCTTTGTACTCAAATGCCGCCATTACGCTTCCTTCGTCACTCGCATCACTTCTTCAAGTGACGTAATACCACGACGTACTTTGCTCAGCCCATCACTGCGGATACAAGGTGTATGCGCACGTACCGATTTCTCGATTTCCAGTTCACCGGCTTCTTTATGAATCAGTTCTTGCACTTCCTCGTCAACCAGTACTAACTCATGAATACCAGTACGACCACGGTAGCCTTTCTGATTACATAGCTCGCAACCCTTAGCACGATGAAGAACCAACGATTCAGATTCACTCATCCCAAACAGTTTTTTCTGCTCACTGTCTGCTTCATAAGGCTGTTTACAATCCGGGCATAGCGTACGTACAAGGCGCTGAGCCAATACGCCTAGCAGCGAAGAAGAAATCAGAAACGGTTCAATACCCATATCACGCAGACGAGTAATCGCACCCACCGCGGTGTTGGTGTGAAGCGTCGACATCACCAAGTGACCGGTTAAAGACGCTTGCACGGCAATTTGTGCGGTCTCTAAGTCACGGATCTCACCGACCATCACCACATCCGGGTCCTGACGCAAAATTGCGCGTAGGCCGCGGGCAAAGGTCATGTCCACTTTAGTATTGACCTGTGTCTGACCAATGCCATCGATATCAAATTCGATCGGGTCTTCTACCGTCAGAATGTTACGTTCGTTGCTGTTGATTTCTTGCAAACCAGCGTACAAAGTGGTCGATTTACCAGAGCCCGTCGGACCGGTAACCAAGATAATGCCATGAGGGCGCTGGATGAGATGACGAAAATTGTCATGCACCGAGGTCGTCATACCCAAACTGTGCAGGTCAAGACGCGTGGCGTTTTTGTCCAATAGACGCATCACCACACGCTCACCATGTGATGACGGCATGGTCGAAACACGCACATCAACAGCACGACCACCGATACGCAAGGAAATACGTCCATCCTGAGGAACACGTTTTTCTGCAATATCCAGTTTGGCCATGACTTTGACACGGGAAACCAGCAAGGGTGATAGCTTGCGACTTGGCGTGAGAACTTCACGCAGTACACCGTCAACGCGGAAACGAATCGAGAGTTTTTTCTCGAACGTTTCGATGTGAATATCTGAGGCACCTTCTTTGATAGCCTCACCGAGCATCGCGTTGATTAGCTTGATGATCGGCGCATCGTCTTCAGACTCTAACAAGTCTTCATCATGCGGCAACTCTTCTGCAAGAGAGAAGAAGTCGTCACTGTCTGCACCGATGTCTTCCATCAGCTGACGCGCTTCAGAAGAGTCTCGCTGGTACGCTTCGGTCAGCTTCTTATCGAACGTTTCCTGATCTATAGGCTGAGGCACAAAGCTCTGCTTAATCACGCGACGGACTTCAACCAGAGCCGCTGGGTTAAGCGGCTCGACGTAAAACAGAATTGGTGGGCGCTCAGGATGTTCAGTCTCCAGCACCAGTTTAAAGCGATTGGCAAAACTGAATGGCAGACGACGCATGCTTGGCGCAGTGTCTAACATATCTACCATTAGTTCATACTCATCTGATCAAGAAACGCTTGGATCTCAGCTGGATGCTCACGGTCCTTACCAAACTCAGGCATCAGTGGGATCTTATCATCCGACATCAGCTTCAAACCTTGCTCTGCTTTGTAAAGCTGTTCAGCACGAATAAAGTTGTACTTACGCTGAGTGATGCCATCCGCCGTCATTCCATCACGGATAATCGTTGGTTTGATAAATACCATCAGATTGCGTTTTTGCGTTTCTGTAGTGGTTGATTTGAACAAGTAACCTAAAACGGGAATATCACCCAATAGAGGTACTTTGGCTTCACTTTCCAGTGCTCGCTCATCAACCAAGCCACCCAGCACTAGCATCTGACCATCTTGAACCATAACAGACGTATTTAACTGACGCTTGGCAAAGCGAACGTCCACCGCACCATTAGCACCTAAAACGTTCGATACTTCTTGTTCGATATTCAGTTGAACAGAATCACCTTCGTTAATTTGTGGCACCACTTTCAGTTTGATACCCACTTCTTTACGGTCAACAGTCTGGAATGGGTTGTCGTTGTTTGAGCCAGCAGTCGAGCCAGTAATAACCGGCACTTCTTCACCAACAATAAATGACGCTTCACCGTTATCCATCACCGTAATGCTTGGAGATGACAGGATGTTAGAGTTTGAATCCGTTGCCACTGCGTTAATCAGTGCTGTCCAGTCACCCATCACGATGCTCATAGCCGCGCCGTTTACACCACTTAATGCAGATGCCAATGTTGAGTAATCACCTTCTTCGGTGTACTCACGGGTCTGCCAGCTACTTGAATCGCTATCCCAGTAGCTTTCTGTCTGCGTAGTGTTTTTCGCTTCTTCCAGACCGACCATGACTTCGCCGATTTGCGCGCCAGAACCGTACTGAATAACTGCGCCAGTCTCTAGCGAGCCCCATTGAACGCCAAGGTTAATACCATCACCTTCCGACATTTCAACAATCAGCGCTTCAATCAATACCTGTGCTCGGCGGATATCAAGCTGGGCGATAACATCTTGCAAAGCCATCATGATATCTGGCGGCGCAGTCAATACGAGTGCATTGGTTGCCGGGTGAGCTGCAATAACTACTTCGCCACGCTGCGCGCTTGCTCTTTGGCCTTGACCTGCTTGTTTTTCTGCTTGTAGATTGTCAGAGACACCTTTCAGTACTTCGACTAAATCTTCCGCTTTAGCGTTTTTAAGGTAAACCACTCGGTTATTGCCTTTCGTTGCCATCTCTACATCAAGCTGACGGATTAAGCGTTTAAGACGAGCACGTACTTTAGGGTCACCCGAGATAAGAATCGCATTGGTGCGATCATCAGCCACGATTTTAGGCTCTAAGAATTCTGGCGTGCTTTTCTGGTTAGTGCTTTTATTTAAAGCTTCCACAATACGCACCATCTCTGCTGCAGACGCGTTACGCAGTTCTACCAGCTCAATTTCTTTGTCACCTGCCTGGTCAACACGTTTAATGATTTCTGCCAAACGATTGACCACCGCCGCACGACCTGTAATCAGAATGATGTTGGCTGGATCATAGTGAACGACGTTACCAGCACCGGCATTGTCGATAAGCTGACGCAGCAATGGAGATAATTCACGTACCGATACATTACGTACAGCTACGACTCGGGTGATAACGCTGTCGCCTTGCGCGCTACTATCACCTAAAACGGGAATTGCAGAAGTCTTCGAGTCTTTCGCTTTAATAACTTTCAGTACGCCATTGTCCATTTCTACAACTGCGTAGCCGTACACTTCAAGTACGTTGAGGAAAAAGCTGTAGTATTGCTCTTCATTCAGCACGTCATAACTACGGACGTCGATTTTTCCGCGTACCGATGGATCCACAATGATGGTCTTCTCTAAATTACGACCAACGATGTTAATGAATTCCTGAATATCAGTGCCTTTAAAGCTGGCACTAAATTCATTTGCTATCGCACCAGGGGCACAGAGTAGGCTCCCTGCCAATAACCAAGCACTTTTGCTTAACCAATGTTTCACGTATTTCTCCCTGCACTTACGCTGATAGCCTAAGTATTACAATTGGATATAGATTTCGTACTGCTGGCCTTCACGCTCAACAGTCAGATTCAGCTCTTGCGGATCGTTCATGATTCGCATCAATTCAGCTGAAGAAGAAGGATCACTCAAGTCGATCCCATTAAGTTGTACTGCAATATCACCAGACTCTAAGCCCACATCATTAAATAATGCAGCGTCCCGACCCGGAGCAACTCGGTAACCCACAATGTCATCACCATTCTTAACCGGTGAAATGCTGATGTATTTGAAAACACTTTTCGGATCTTGAGCAATTTCCTCTCGGATTTGCTCCAATTTGTCACCCGCTACAGACTCTGGTTGTGCTGCCTGAGCACGTCTTAATTGAGGCGATTCAGATAACTTGTTGTATTCAATCCCCTGCATCATCAGGGTTTCGTCACGGCCTTGGTTTTCGATGATCACACGGTCCACCAATACGGCTTTCAGTGTCGCACGTGTGCCTTCGATTTCTTCACCGATACCATACGTTGACTGTTTACCTTTATTAGCAATCACCGCTAAGCTGGTTTGCACCTGATTACTGGCCACTGCCCCCACGAGAGTTAAGTTTAGACGAGTTTTAGGCGCATCTTTGACAACTGGTTGTTCGATGATGACAGGTTTTTGTTCAGAGTATTGACCGAATAAGTGAGCATTTTGAAGGGCATTGAAATCAATCGCGTCTTTGTTATTGCCAGCAATAACGTTACCTGCTGAAGGCCGCCATGGGCTGATATCAGCCGTTTGTGGGATCGCTAACCACACTATCTTTCCGAGCAGCCACCCGGCTAGCGCGATAAATAAACAAGTAAACAGCAAACTAAGCTTGGTTTGAATCGCGTAGTTATTGGATTTCATCTGAGCCAGTAGCGGGCTACCAGATAATCCAGCACTCAGCTCTATTCGCTTCACTAAATTGATTCCTTTCTTTCGATGTAGGTCGAACTGGCTATTAAAAAAACATCGACTCTATCTTTCTAAAATGACAGTAAAATTACTAATAAACAAATAGCAGTGAACTATATCACAACAGATATGGCATACCTTTTTCTTCTTCAGTTTTTGCCAACTCCCTTGAAAAAATTAGACCTTGGCTCCATCTGTAGGTGAATAATCCATCACTCACTGCAGTTAATGGCAGTGGTTAGATAGCGTAGTGTTCTATGAGTTCCGTTAATGAAGCCGTTAGGCTAGATAAATGGCTTTGGGCCGCCAGATTTTATAAAACCCGCTCCATCGCTCGTAACATGGTCGATGGCGGTAAAGTCCACTATAATGGCCAACGAAGCAAACCGAGTAAAATCGTTGAAGTGGGCGCCGAAATTAAACTTCGTCAAGGCAATGAAGAGAAAACGGTGATCATTGAGATAATCTCCGATCAGCGTAAGGGCGCACCAATCGCACAGACTCTGTATCGCGAAACTAATGAAAGTATAGCGAAACGTGAGGAACACGCGACACAACGTAAACTTAATGCCCACAACCCAAGTCCGGAACGCCGCCCAGATAAGAAGCAGCGCCGAGACATCATTAAGTTCAAACACCAGTAAAAAGCCGGAATACCAACGAGGAAATCACTCCATGGCAAATAATGTTTTAAACCGCTACCTATTTGAAGACCTTTCAGTTCGTGGCGAGTTGGTACAATTGGACGAAGCGTACCAGCGTATTATCTCCAGCAAGGAATATCCGGCGGCAGTACAAAAACTGTTAGGCGAGCTACTCGTATCAACCACACTTTTAACCGCGACGCTTAAGTTCGAAGGCTCAATCACTATTCAGATTCAAGGCGACGGCCCGGTTTCTCTTGCTGTGATCAATGGTGACCACAAACAAAGAATTCGTGGTGTTGCGCGCTGGGAAGGCGATATTGCCGATGAGGCGAGCCTTCACGATATGATGGGTAAAGGTCATATGGTGATCACCATCGAACCTAAAGTAGGCGAGCGCTACCAAGGTGTTGTTGGCTTAGAAGGTGACAATCTTGCAGAAGTTCTGGAAGGCTACTTCGCTAACTCTGAGCAGCTAAAAACGCGTCTTTGGATCCGTACTGGTGAATTCGAAGGTCAACCGCATGCTGCGGGTATGCTGATTCAGGTAATGCCGGATGGTACTGGCTCTCCTGATGACTTTGAACATTTGGAGCAACTGACTGACACAGTAAAAGAGGAAGAGCTGTTCGGTTTAGAAGCCAATGAACTACTTTACCGTCTTTACAACCAGGACAAAGTACGTCTTTACGAACCTCAACCAGTTTCATTCCAGTGCGGCTGTTCTCGTGAACGCAGTGGTGCTGCGATCGTCACTGTTGAGAAAGCGGAAATTTATGACATTTTAGCCGAGGTTGGATCAGTTTCGTTACATTGTGATTACTGTGGCACAACTTATAGCTTCGATGAAGCTGAGGTTACTGCGCTCTACGAACAAGCTTCAACGGACAAAAAAACGCTGCATTAATTTTCATAGCTTACCAAGCACGTAATTCCCCCTTCAAAAGGCCAGCTCAATGCTGGCCTTTTTGTGACCTAAGCCCCGTAAACCCTAGCTTTTACCGTAATAAAATAACCGCTTAATTTTAAGTAATTAATAATCGTTTTGCCCTAGCGTAAAGGATTGCGCCCACGATAAACTATTCCAACCAATATGTGACGGGTCACCTAAAACCCCAGCAAAATCATGGATAAATTTTGAACTACATCCCTGTTTTCTCCCAGTCCCGTTGCTAGCATGGTGAGCAGATAAAAATTAAAACATTCTTACAAAATCCCTACAAAATCCTTATAAGGAGCACCTATGACCGTTATGGAACATACAAAGGCTGCAACACTTGATCTAACCAGACATGGACTGCACAACGTAAAAGAGGTTCTGCGCAACCCAAGCTACGAAGTGCTGTTTGAAGAAGAAACGCGTGAAGAACTGACCGGTTATGAACGCGGTGTGGTTACTGAATTGGGTGCTGTTGCTGTTGACACAGGCATCTTTACTGGTCGCTCACCAAAAGATAAATACATCGTTAAAGATGCGACGACAGAAGAAAACATGTGGTGGACTTCTGACGCAGTCAAAAATGACAACAAACCAATCAACCAAGAAGTTTGGAATGAGCTAAAAGAATTAGTGACAAACCAACTTTCTGGCAAGCGCCTGTTTGTGATTGACGGTTACTGTGGTGCGAACCCTGATACACGCTTGAGCATTCGTGTTATCACCGAAGTTGCATGGCAAGCGCACTTCGTGAAGAACATGTTCATCCGCCCAACAGAAGAAGAGCTGGCAACATTTGAACCAGACTTCGTTGTTATGAACGGCGCGAAATGCACTAACCCGAAATGGGAAGAGCAAGGCCTGAACTCTGAAAACTTCACTGTCTTCAACTTGACTGAACGTACTCAGCTTATCGGCGGTACATGGTACGGTGGTGAGATGAAGAAAGGCATGTTCGCAATGATGAACTACTTCCTTCCTCTGAAAGACATCGCATCGATGCACTGTAGTGCGAACATGGGCGAAGATGGCGATGTTGCAGTCTTCTTCGGCCTATCTGGTACCGGTAAAACAACACTTTCAACAGACCCTAAACGTGCGCTAATTGGTGATGATGAGCACGGTTGGGATGACGACGGCGTATTTAACTTCGAAGGTGGCTGTTACGCGAAGACCATCAAACTATCGAAAGAAGCCGAGCCTGATATCTACAACGCTATCCGCCGCGATGCGCTGCTAGAAAACGTAACGGTACGTAACGATGGTTCTATCGACTTTGATGATGGTTCTAAGACAGAGAACACTCGTGTTTCTTACCCGCTTTACCACATTGAAAACATCGTTAAGCCAGTATCGAAAGGCGGTCATGCGAATAAAGTGATCTTCCTGTCTGCTGACGCGTTTGGTGTGCTTCCTCCAGTATCGAAACTGACACCAGAGCAAACCAAGTACCACTTCCTGTCTGGCTTTACTGCCAAACTAGCAGGTACAGAGCGCGGTATCACTGAGCCGACGCCAACTTTCTCTGCGTGTTTTGGCGCTGCGTTCCTAACGCTTCACCCAACTAAGTACGCAGAAGTACTGGTTAAACGTATGGAAGCAGCAGGTGCAGAAGCTTACCTGGTTAACACTGGCTGGAATGGTAGCGGTAAACGTATCTCAATTCAGGATACACGCGGCATCATTGATGCGATCCTAGATGGCTCAATTGAAGATGCACCAACTAAGCATATCCCAATCTTCAACCTTGAAGTTCCTACTTCACTACCAGGTGTTGATCCAAGCATTCTTGATCCACGTGATACTTACGTTGATCCACTGCAATGGGAAAGCAAAGCGAAAGATCTAGCAGAACGCTTTATCAATAACTTTGATAAATACACAGACAACGCAGAAGGTAAATCTCTGGTTGCTGCTGGTCCACAGCTTGACTAATGTTGTGCGAAAACCCGGTCGAGAGTGACTTGGTTACCAAAATATTCTACAAGCCCCTCTTTTGAGGGGCTTTTTATTGAATCCCACCCAAGATTGATACAAGCTAAAGCAGACTTCCATACTTTACGTAGGTTCTGGCAAGGATGAAAACAGCGCTTCGAATTCTAATTCTGTTACTTGTATTACTGATTGCTATCCCTGCAACCGTTATTGCGCTGCTTACCACTTCCTACGCTAACCAAACCTGGGCCTTTATTTCAGAGCACCTGAACTTGCCTATTCAGGCAGAAAAGGTGCACTACGACTTTCCTTATCACCTCACCGTGCAAGGCATTCGAACGAATAGCGAAGATATATCCAGCATTGAGCAAGTCGATGTATGGCTAAACCCAGATGTGCGCCGCGATGGTAAGTGGATTGTCGATAGCTTACTTATCAATGGCGTGAGCTTAAAACAAGGACTGCCGGATTTCGCCAATCTAGAATCTGTCCAGTTCCACCAAGTGGCGGTTAAAAATCTCGATTACGCGAACAAACAGTTAGTGATCAATGGGCTGAATGTACAAATCCAATCACCAGACTGGCAAAACAACTCGTATGTACTGCCTTATGGCGAGATTCAGTTGTCTGCTGCGCAAATCTACTGGAATGGCGAAGCTTTCGATAATGTGTTGCTTGATATGGATTATCGACCAGAAAACAGCACTCTCTATGGTACGTCGTTTAAATGGAGAGACAGTCTGATCTCTGGTCAGGGTGAGCAATACCCTCAAGGCTGGTCTTTGGTCAATGTCACCGTCGATAAGCTGAAAATGAACAATGCCCAGCTGCAATCGCTGCTCGCTAAGCCATGGAATGCCATACCTTTCAAAATTAACCACATTAATAGTCTCGACCTGTTAAACGCTGACATTGAATGGGGCGACTGGCATTGGCAAAACCTGGAACTTTCGCTCGAGGATGCTTCACTTCCGCTATCACTTTGGCAGACACAAGCTCAGATCTCTTTGCAAGCAGACAGCGTTAGCTTTCAGGAACAAACTGCAATAGAGCCACGTTTAAGCGCGGTAATGACGCCTAGTCAGATTGAACTGAAAGAACTCTACCTGGACTGGCAACAAGGCCGTGTTCAAATTTCAGGACAGTTCCAACCAACCCAATGGCAAATAGACAATGCCTCAATTTATGGCTTGAAATGGGCAATGAAGCCTGACGAAAGTTCAGACTGGTGGCAAGCGGCAACAAAAGCACTAAACGAAGTGACGATAAATCAGCTCGACATTGAACACAGCCAAATCATACAAATATCACGACAGCCATATTGGCAGGTTTCGGGCCTGAATTTGGAAGGTCGTCAACTTGACCTCAAACGCCTAGGGACGCACTGGTCGGTGTGGAATGGGAACCTGGACGTTAGCGTCGTCAACGCTAGCTATGATCAGGTGATTGCCTCTCACGCTGCGCTTTCAACTCAAAGTGACAATGGCCTTTGGCAGTTGACTCGTTTATTTGCGCCATTAGAGCAAGGCTATATCGAAGGTTACGGGCAGATTGATGTCAGCACCACCAGCCAACCATGGACGCTGAACATCAATGCAGATGGCATTCCTCTGCGCCTCTTTCACTCATACCTACCTAAAGTATTAACCGTAGAAGGCTTGTCCGATCTGAATCTTGATCTCCAAGGCCTGGCTGGCGATCATAATATGCTGGCGTACAGCTTAACCGGAGATATCGAAGCCAACTTCCGTGACACGATGTTGCTCTCTCAAGCCGATCAGTCACTGAAGTCGATCACATTCTCTCCTGTCCGTCTGCAAGCGCGACGTGGTGAGGTTTCAATCCAACCCATCACCATTTCGGGAAGCGACATTAAAGGCAAAATCAGTGGTGCGTTTGATCTGGCTAACAACCCATTAAGTGGGCTTGAGTATCAGCTAGAAGAGCAGTGTGGCGTCATTAGCGGCGATATTTTCAGCCATGAGCCGACGAAAAATGACTGTATCAAGCCCGCTGAGATCGAAGGACAGGAGTCAACAAAAGAGACTCAACAACCAGAGTTAACAGCAGGAGAAGCGCAACCTACAGCTCCTATCGCGGAAATCAATATGGAGCTGCAGGAAGAAGAGTTGGTTGAAGAGATAGTGGAAGAAGATGAACTAACAATAAATGCTGTTGCCGACGAAGCACTAACAGCTGAGTAATTGCGAATAATTAGGGATTAGCATGTAAGTCCCGACAAAATCGACAGCTGGCGTGTCACCACTATAAATCACCACATGAATCACGATTCGCGCTTTACGACCCGATTTCAGCCGATCCAAGTCACCACTGATGCCATCAAGTGATGTGCTGGCGACAGGGTTTTGCTCAACGGGTTGGCGATAACGAATGGAACTGTCCGCGAGAACAATATCACCGTGCAAGCCACGCTCTTTAAGTAGTAACCAGGTCATTCCCCACCCAGTCAATGTCGCCAAGGTAAAAGCAGAGCCAGCAAACATGGTATTGTGAGGGTTAAGGTTAGGGTTAAGCTGGGCGCAGCATTCAAATTGATAACCCGTGTATTGATTAATCTTAATCCCCATTTTGTCACTGATCGGGATTTGCTCTTCCCATCGCTTCTGGAGCTCCGTACACCACTCAGGGCGGCGAAGAACATTAGCCATCGGGTCTAAGGGCTTAACCATTTGTTGGTGGCGGACCGGGCCACGCTCATCAGTCAGCTCACCACGGCGCTCAAAACCACTTTTCTCATAGAACGCAATCGCGTCTTCACGGGCATTACATACCAAGCGTTTCGCACCTTCCTGGCGCGCAAGTGACTCCAGTGCCACCAACACTAATGAACCCATGCCTTTGCCACGACGATTACTTTTTACCGCCATGTAACGAATCTGACCGTCATTGTCTGGCGTAATATAAAGACGTCCAATCGCCATCGGGCGGCCACGACCATCCACAATCATCCGGTGGTGACTCATACCATCGTATTCATCACGTTCCGACCCGATCGGCATTCGCCACGGCTCACGTAACATCTGCCAGCGGAACTGATAATACTTGTTAAGCTGGTTTTCGGTTTTTGGAGTAATGAGTTTGAACATATCAATCCTTTGAAAGTACAAAACAAATAAATGTCAAAGAAACAAGGCTAAGCTATTTCCCTGCACTTGGAGTTAAAGCTTAGCCTATGAAGATTGCGTTACCAGATTAGACCTGTAACCAGAAAGTCACTGGGCCGTCATTAATTAATGACACTTTCATATCGGCAGCGAAACGGCCACGCTGGGTAGGTAGCACCTGTTCGCATAAGTCAGAAAAGTAATCATACAGACGTTCTGCATCGGCAGGGTGAGCACCGCGCGAAAAGCCGGCGCGAGTCCCTTTTTTAGTATCGGCTGGCAGAGTAAATTGAGAAACGACTAACACCTTGCCTTCCACCTGCTTGACGTTGAGGTTCATTTTACCATCCTCATCTTCAAACACACGGTAAGTGGTCACACGCTCCATCAAACGCTTGGCTTTAGCTTCATCGTCGTCCTTCTCTACACCAAGCAGAACAAGAAGACCCTGATCGATTTCACCAACTACTTCGCCGTCAACCCGGACGGCAGCTTCACTGACCCGTTGAATTAGAGCTATCACTACGCTCGTTTCCTTTATTTGCTAACTGAGATTCTGCGACCGAGTGTATCATGTCTAGGTCTTCACTCCAGTGCTCTCGTTCACCCATCGCCGCCGTCACTTCCGCTCCTAACAGCACAATCATCCAGCACAAGTACACCCAAACAAACAAGATAGGAATCGCGGCCAGAGCGCCATAGATAAGCTGGTACGACGGGAACTGAGTAATATACAAAGCGAAGCCTTTTTTACTCAATTCAAATAATACCGCAGCCAGAGCGGCACCCACAGCCCCATGGCTCAGGTATACTTTTTTATTCGGCACTAAGATGTACAGGCCTAAAAAAGCAAAGAAAGACAATAACAAAGGCAACCAACGCAAAAACAGGTTAAACGCACCCGATAAGGTTTCGTGCTCCAGGATCTGAAGTGATGTCACATAAGACGTGGCGGCAATACTGGCGCCGACCATAATTGGCCCGAGCGTTAATACCATCCAGTACATTGAGAAGGAAAACACAAAGCGACGTTTATCTTTTACTCGCCATATGTAGTTGAGGTTCTTATCAATATTAGAGATCAGCATCAGTGCCGCGACAAATAAAAATCCACCGCCAACCGCACTCATTTTTCCGGTATTAGACACAAACTCTTGCAGAGCCGTATTTACCGCCTCTCCAGACGCGGGCACAAAATTCTCGATGAGATACCCTTGCAACACCTCACCAACATTCGCAAACACCGGAAATTTCGATAAGATTGACAACAATACCGTTAGCATCGGCACGATGGACAACAGGGTGATATAGGCAAGGTAGCCAGCGTTCACATTCATGCGATCGTGCGTCAAACGCTTAAGAAGATACTTAAAGAAAGCGACGCAACTTGGCAATAGATTACTCAATCTCGCCTTGTAACTCTCTGATAACTGGTTCATAGTTCATCTCATAATTAGCATCTGGGACATAAAAAATGCCTTATTTATTAGCAATTGTACTATCAATTTTTACTTTAACAGGGTGTCAGTCTGCATATTATTCAGCAATGGAACAAGTGGGATACCATAAACGCGACATCATGGTCGATCGTGTTGAAGACGCCAAAGAATCTCAACAAGACGCTCAAGAAGAGTTCACCAGTGCGCTTGAGGCTCTATCCGCTCTGACCAACTTTGATGGTGGTGAGCTGGAAGACGTTTACAACAACATAAACGACAAATATGAAGACAGTGAGAAAGCAGCGCAAGATGTCCGCGATCGTATCGCTGCTATCGAAGATGTATCAGATGCACTCTTTGACGAATGGCAGGACGAACTCGACCTGTACACCAGTGCAAAACTTCGTCGTTCAAGTGAACAGAAATTGCGTGATACCAAAGCGTCTTACAAAACCATGCTCAGCGCGATGAAGCGAGCTGAACAAAAGATGACGCCAGTTCTTAATACATTACGCGACAACACCTTGTATTTAAAACATAACTTAAATGCGAGCGCAATTGGCTCTCTACGAGGTGAATTCTCGAACCTAGAGCAAGACATTCAATATGCCATCAAACAGATGAATGCAGCGATAGCAGAATCAGACAAGTTCCTGCAAAAGCTAAACCAAAAATAACCTACCCGAATGTAACACCTCTCTACGTGGAGAGGTGTTCTCTTTCTTCCTGGCTGACTAAACCGGCCACCCTTTGAACAAACCTTACCCTCTCCTCTACCGTTCCCCATGGCACTTCCACCACCTGATAACCAAGTTCAGCGTAGGTAGCAACTAGGATTTGATGGATTGCCAGTGCCTCTTCAAAACTGTGGGGACGCACTTCATCCTGCACATAAATCGAGGCTTCAGGTCGACAAGTCAGCACCTGCCTATGGTACCCAGCACTTTCTGTCACAAAGTCTAAGTCTACATCACAATCGCCAACTCGCAGGTAAGCAATGATGTCTGGAATCGCGCGATCAACAAATGCCACTTCGTGACTCTGCGCCTGCTGTTTCTGCTCGCTCATGAGCTCAAGGCACAATCTGGCAAACTCAGGTAAGTTGTTCCAAGGTAAGATACCGCCTTCCAACTGGCTTTGTTGCTCTATTATGGTGCGAGAGCTTTCGGCGAAAGTTGCAAAGCCCTGCTCACCCAAAGCGTGCAATAACGTCGTTTTGCCGGCGCCTGGACCACCCGTAATCACAATCGGTTTCATCAAAGTCTTTCCTTTCCCTGAATACAAAAAGCCCCGAGCATAACTCGGGGCTTCTTATTAACTTAAAACGTTACAGCAGATTATTTCGCTGAACGTGAAGCACGCTTACGATCGCTTTCCGTTAGGAACTTCTTACGGATACGGATGCTTTCAGGCGTTACTTCTACTAGTTCGTCATCATCGATGAATTCTAGTGCTTGCTCAAGAGTCATCTTGATTGGCGGAGTAAGAACCTGTGCGTCATCAGTACCAGAAGCACGAACGTTAGTTAGCTGCTTACCTTTCAGTGCGTTTACTGTAAGGTCATTGTCGCGGCTGTGAATACCGATAACCATGCCTTCGTAAACTTCTACACCGTGACCGATGAATAGGCGACCACGCTCTTGAAGGTTAAACAGTGCGTTTGTTAGCGCTTTACCCATCGCGTTCGCGATTAGTACACCATTCACACGTTGACCAATGTTACCGCCTTTGTGAGGGCCGTAGTGATCAAACGTATGGTAAAGAAGACCAGAACCTGAAGTCAGCGTCATGAACTCAGTTTGGAAACCGATCAGACCACGAGATGGCATAACGAAGTCCATACGTACACGGCCTTTACCATCTGGAGACATGTCTTTCAGCTCACCTTTACGTAGGCCGATGTTCTCCATGATGCCGCCTTGGTGCTCTTCCATTACGTCGATAGTTACCGTTTCGAACGGTTCCATCAACTGACCATCTTCTTCTTTGATGATTACTTCTGGACGAGATACCGCTAGCTCAAAGCCTTCACGACGCATGTTTTCGATCAGGATAGACAGGTGAAGTTCACCACGGCCTGATACGCGGAATTTATCTGGATCGTCAGTTTGCTCTACGCGTAGTGCAACGTTGTGTACCAGTTCCTTCTCTAGACGCTCAAGGATGTTACGTGAAGTTACGAACTTACCTTCTTTACCCGCGAATGGAGACGTGTTTACCTGGAACGTCATCGTTACTGTTGGTTCATCAACAGAAAGTGCAGGTAGCGCTTCTACCGCGTTTTGCGCACAGATAGTGTCAGAGATTTTTAGCTCGCCAAGACCAGTGATTGCGATGATATCACCCGCGTTAGCTTGCTCAATGTCGTGACGCTCTAGGCCAAGGTAGCCCATTACAGTGCCAACTTTACCGTTGCGAGTTTTACCGTCTGCACCGATAACTGTTACTTGTTGGTTTGGCTTAACGCTACCACGAGTTACACGAGCAACACCGATAACACCAACGTAAGAGCTGTAGTCTAGCTGAGAAACTTGCATCTGTAGTGGACCGTCTAGGTCAACATTTGGCGCGTCAACAACATCAACGATAGTTTGGAATAGTGGTTCCATGTTCTCGCCAGTTTCGCCTTCTTCTAGAGAAGCCCAACCGTTAAGTGCTGATGCGTAAACCACTTTAAAGTCTAGCTGGTCATCAGTTGCGCCTAGGTTGTCGAATAGGTCGAACACTTGGTCCATAACCCAGTCAGGACGCGCACCAGGACGGTCGATCTTGTTGATTACAACGATTGGCTTAAGACCATGAGCAAACGCTTTTTGCGTTACGAAACGAGTTTGCGGCATTGGACCGTCAACTGCGTCAACGATAAGTAGTACAGAGTCTACCATCGACATGATACGTTCTACTTCACCACCGAAGTCCGCGTGTCCCGGAGTATCTACGATGTTGATACGGTAATCGTTCCAGTTAATTGCTGTGTTTTTAGCAAGAATGGTAATACCGCGCTCTTTCTCGATGTCGTTCGAGTCCATGACTCGCTCTTCAGCTTCACCGCGAGACTCAAGCGTGCCTGATTGTTGTAGCAGCTTGTCAACCAGCGTTGTTTTACCGTGGTCAACGTGCGCGATAATCGCGATATTTCTTAATTTATCAATCTGTGGAGTAGCCATGGATATTGATTCACTTAGATAGATGAAATGCCACCACGCTAAGAACGGGTGCTCTCTGGCGACATTTGCTGATTAAAAAAACGGCCATAATGTACCAGATTTTAGCAAAAAGCCTAGAAATATGTGATCTACTCCCGAGCATTTCTGCGATTTATACGCTTAATGCACGCTTTCGTCTTCTAAGCGGTGCCGTGAAGTGAACTTTCTTTACTTCAACGTTCAATACAAATTGACTATTGCTTAAAAAATGGGCTGAATAAGCGATGTGGCTGTCACATCGTGGTGCAATAAAAATAAATTGCACCACCAAGGTGCAGTTAAGGATCATTATGGTGCAATGATTTGCACCAAACTAGTATACGAAAACACAATCCATTGAAATTAATGGAATATTTTTTTTGGCACGGTTCTAGCTTTAGAAAAAACAGCATCGGTTAATGAAAGTTTAGTTTGATTAATCAATGCCGAATTTCACATTTAAAGAATAGTTCCTAAATCGAGCTTTTACCGCTTATTTAACACTGGAGGTTATCCAAGATGTCAGTAGAAAACGTTCTATCGCTGATCCAAGAAAACGAAGTTAAGTTTGTTGACCTACGCTTCACAGATACAAAAGGTAAAGAGCAGCACATTTCGATTCCTGCTCACCAAATCGACGCAGACTTCTTCGAAGAAGGTAAAATGTTCGATGGTTCATCAGTTGCTGGCTGGAAAGGTATCAACGAGTCAGACATGGTAATGATGCCAGACGCTGCCTCTGCAGTTCTTGACCCATTTACTGAAGATGCAACGCTAAACATTCGTTGTGACATCCTAGAGCCTGCAACTATGCAAGGTTACGACCGTGACCCACGCTCTATCGCAAAACGCGCTGAAGATTACATGCGTGCAACTGGTATCGCAGACACAGTTCTTGTTGGTCCAGAGCCAGAGTTCTTCCTATTTGACGACGTTAAATACTCTAACGACATGTCAGGTTCTTTCTTCAAGATTGACGACGTAGAAGCAGCGTGGAACACAGGTTCTGAAATCGAAGGCGGTAACAAAGGTCACCGTCCTGGCGTTAAAGGCGGTTACTTCCCAGTAGCTCCAGTTGACTCATCTCAAGACATCCGTTCTGCAATGTGTCTAATCATGGAAGAAATGGGTCTAGTTGTTGAAGCGCACCACCACGAAGTTGCAACTGCTGGTCAGAACGAAATCGCGACTCGTTTCAACACGCTAACAACTAAAGCTGACGAGATCCAAATCTACAAGTACGTTGTTCACAACGTTGCTCACGCATTTGGCAAAACAGCGACATTCATGCCTAAACCACTAGTTGGTGACAACGGTTCTGGTATGCACGTTCACCAATCTCTAGCGAAAGACGGTGTAAACCTATTCGCTGGTGACAAGTACGGCGGCCTATCTGAAACTGCACTTTACTACATCGGCGGTATCATCAAGCACGCTCGCGCAATCAACGCATTTGCTAACCCATCAACTAACTCGTACAAGCGTCTTGTACCAGGCTTCGAAGCACCAGTTATGCTTGCTTACTCTGCACGTAACCGTTCTGCTTCTATCCGTATCCCAGTGGTACCAAGCCCGAAAGCGCGTCGTATCGAAGCTCGCTTCCCAGATCCAGCAGCGAACCCATACCTAGCGTTTGCTTCTCTACTAATGGCTGGTCTTGACGGTATCAAGAACAAGATCCACCCAGGCGAAGCGATGGATAAAGACCTTTACGATCTTCCAGCAGAAGAAGCGGCTGAGATTCCAAAAGTTGCTGAGTCTCTAGAAGTAGCGCTTAATGCACTAAACGAAGATCGTGAGTTCCTAACAGCTGGCGGCGTATTCTCTGATGACTTTATCGATTCTTACATCGCACTTAAGTCAAAAGACGTTGAGCGCATCAACATGGCGACTCACCCACTTGAATTCGAACTTTACTACTCTGTATAAGGTTCAGGTTCAGACTGTGTAACATGTAAACACAGTAGCAAAATATTAGGCTCGCCTCGCAGGCGGGCCTTTTTTGTATTCGTCAGTCAAGAATCGCCGTTTAACATGAGGAAATAATTACAATACGCAGAGACTCTTATTATGTGAAACAAGGGGCTCCGTAACCTAAACGTGAAAATATCAGTCAAAAGAAGGTGAGCCATGAAAGTTCAGCTTATTACACTCTTATGCGCTTTCAGCGGTGCATGGAATACCCCCGTAATTGCACAAGTTGCTTATACCTGGGTTGATAAAGATGGTGTGATTCACTTCAGTGACACGCCTCGTCAGGGTGCAAAGGCCATCGCTCTGCCTAACTTGGAAGCCTCACCTCCAGCTCCTGAAGTCGAAAGTACCGAATCGCTTGCACCACAAGTGAATAAAACGCCAGACGAATCACAGGACGCGCCTCAGGCTCAACCTGAAAAACCCCAACCTTTACAGCTCACCATGCTCAGCCCGACACATGATGCAACATTACGCAGCAATCGTGGACTTATTGATATTCAGCTTGAAGCAAACCGTAAGCTCGGCATTGGTGAACAGCTACAACTTCTGCTCGATGGTAACCCTTATGGGGCACCCCAAACGCACCTAAATTGGCAGTTAAGTGATATTGACCGAGGGACTCACACTCTTTCAGTTCATGCGAAGCGAAGCGGCAAGCTTATTGCATCATCTAGCCCTATAACGGTGCATTTACACAGAGCAAGTATCAAGCCGACCGTAAACGGGGCAAAGTAGAATTTTTGGTGAAAATTTAGCATCACAATGAAGCTTTTCACTTTTTCTTCTTAGTTTTATTGGCCATACTCAATGTTCTATTGCACCATTATTGTGCGTCGCACGATCTTAACGCAAACAAGGACATAATGTGGATACCAATCTTCCAAGTGCCATTCTCAACAATATGGTTACAGCAACGCTGATTCTCGATGATGGGTTGGCGATCCGTTATGCCAACCCAGCAGCGGAGCTGTTGTTTTCACAAAGTGCTAAACGCATCATCGAGCAGTCGTTGTCTCAGCTTATCCAACATGCCTCGATGGATTTGGCGCTGCTCACTCAGCCTCTGCAGAGTGGCCAAAGTATCACCGACAGCGATGTCACGTTCATTGTCGACGGAAAGCCTTTGATGCTGGAAGTGACGGTGAGCCCGATAACCTGGGAAAAGCAGCTTATGCTTTTGGTCGAAATGCGAAAGATCGACCAGCAACGACGACTCACTCAGGAGCTCAACCAACACGCGCAACAACAAGCAGCCAAGCTTCTTGTGCGTGGTCTGGCGCATGAAATTAAAAATCCGTTAGGTGGGTTGCGGGGGGCAGCACAGCTACTGGAAAAAATGTTGCCAGATCCATCCTTAACGGAATACACCCATATTATTATCGAACAAGCCGATCGATTGAGGGCCTTAGTCGATCGCCTGCTTGGCCCTCAAAAGCCAGGTAAAAAGACACAAGAAAATCTCCATCAGGTTCTGGAAAAAGTCCGCCAATTGGTCGAACTGGAGTCGCAAAACTCTATCACTATCGAGCGAGATTATGACCCAAGCCTGCCTGAGATTTTGATGGATGCAGACCAAATAGAGCAAGCAATGCTGAACATCGTCAGCAACGCAGCACAAATTCTGGCGTCTCAAGAGCACGGCAAGATCACCATTCGCACCAGAACAGTGCACCAAGCAAATATTCATGGTAAGCGCTGTAAATTAGCCGCGCGGATTGAGATCACCGATAACGGACCGGGCATTCAACCTGAATTACAAGATACGCTGTTTTACCCAATGGTCAGTGGCCGAGAGGGCGGTACCGGACTCGGACTGTCTATTTCACAGAATTTGATCGACCAGCACAACGGAAAAATCGATGTTGAGAGCTGGCCTGGCCACACCAATTTCACAATTTATTTGCCGATCTGACCAAGTTTAGCTTTGGGTCAGTTTTACGGTTTTGCTGCAAGGACTAGTAGATGAGTAAAGGATATGTTTGGGTCGTTGATGACGACAGTTCAATTCGCTGGGTGATGGAAAAAACCCTTTCTTCAGCCAATATTAAGTGCGAAACCTACGCTGATGGGGAAAGCGTATTAATGGCACTAGAACGCGAAGTTCCTGACGTTCTGGTTTCAGATATACGTATGCCGGGCATCGATGGCCTTGAGCTTCTCAAACAAGTTCAGCGCGACTACCCGGACTTGCCCGTCATCATTATGACCGCTCACTCCGATCTGGACGCGGCAGTTAATGCGTATCAAAAAGGCGCATTTGAATACCTGCCAAAACCGTTTGATATCGATGAAACCCTGACTTTAGTCGAGCGCGCTATCGCTCACAGTCATGAAAATAAACGAGTGCAGATATCACCAGAAGACATCCCTGCCGAAACACCAGAAATCATCGGTGAAGCACCGGCGATGCAGGAAGTGTTTCGCGCGATTGGCCGCCTTTCCCGCTCTTCAATTTCAGTATTGATCAATGGTGAGTCTGGTACCGGTAAGGAGCTTGTGGCTCACGCGCTGCATCGACATAGCCCTCGAGCCAGCAAACCTTTCATTGCACTTAACATGGCAGCAATCCCGAAAGACCTGATCGAATCCGAATTGTTTGGCCATGAAAAGGGCGCGTTTACCGGCGCGAACAATGTTCGCCAAGGCCGATTCGAACAAGCGAATGGCGGTACGTTATTTTTGGATGAAATCGGTGATATGCCGCTGGATATCCAGACTCGCTTGCTACGCGTTCTCGCTGATGGTCAGTTCTATCGTGTCGGTGGCCATTCGCCAATCAGTGTCGATGTCCGTATCGTTGCCGCAACTCACCAAAACCTGGAGAGACTGGTACATGAGGGTGACTTCCGTGAGGACTTGTTCCACCGCTTGAACGTTATTCGGGTACAAATTCCAGCACTTCGTGAACGTAAGCAAGACATAGAGAAACTAACTCAGCACTTCCTGCTGCGCGCTGCGGACGAGCTTGGCGTAGAAACTAAAACACTGCATCCTTCTACCGTAGAAATTCTCAACCGATTGGACTGGCCGGGCAACGTGCGTCAGTTGGAGAACATTTGTCGTTGGTTGACCGTTATGGCTAGCGGTAGTGAAGTATTACCCAACGACCTGCCTTCAGAACTGCTGCAAGAAAAGAAAACTATCTCAGACTCTACGCAAGGCAGCTGGCAAGAACAATTGGCGGACTGGGCACGTCAATCATTAGCAGCAGGCGATAAAGAACTGCTTTCTTACGCATTACCAGAATTTGAACGCATTTTATTGGAAGCCGCGTTAGAACACACTAAAGGTCACAAGCAAGATGCCGCTAAAGTACTAGGCTGGGGACGTAATACGCTCACCAGAAAATTAAAGGAGTTGTACTGACACTTTGATTAATAATACAGCATAGCTGTCATCTAGTATTAATAAACGTATCAGTACAATATGGCGCACCACCCTTTTGTGATTAGACAATGTCTACTGCTACGACTCAAATTACACTACGTACCGCTGTACTCATCCCATTTGTGATGATTTTCTTATTGGCTATCAGTGTAATGGTCTACGTCCAAAAGCAGAACTACGAAACGGTGGTGACCGATATCAGTGATAAGCAACTGTCGGTTTTGACCGAGAGTGTCCACGAGCATCTTAACTGCTTTCTAAATGAGCCTCTGGCTGCCGTGACAACACTCGCCCATAGTGTGAATCATCACAACCTCTTCCACCCTATCGATTCCCATGAGATCCAAACCTACTTACTGAGCACGTTCGAGACCCTTTCTGAATCTATCCCACAGCTGGATGTGATAGCCTTTGGCTCTGAAAGTGGCGACTTTACCGGTTTTCGTCTGGAGCCTTCTGGCAACTACACTTTAATGCTTCAAAGCCAACAAACCGGTGGTGATCTGGTAATCTACGAAACCAGTCTGGTCAGTGACGATATTCGTTCAGTCATTACTTCTTATGACCCGCGCAACCGCCCTTGGTACCAACCGGTAGCCACAAACCAAAGACCAATGTGGTCAGAAATTTACAGTAACTCCGATGAACGCCAAGAGATTACTTTGTCAGCGATGGCACCGGTGTATCTTAAACAAGAGTTAGCGGGAGTATTGGTCGCCGATGTCCGGCTGAATACTTTTAACAAGTTTCTACGCGAAATAGCACAAAAGACAAAAGCCTCTGTCTTTATCATGGATCAGGAGCATCGCTTGGTCGCGCACTCCGAATCCGGCAGTGTCATATCGTGGGGCACTCGCTTCTCCGATAAAGGACAGCGCTTATTGGCCTCTGAGAGCACCAACCCAATCATTCAATCCAGCGCCACTCGTGTCCGCTCATTCGATCTTTTCCACACCACGCAAACTTTTACCTTTGTCTTTGACCACAACGGACAACGTATCTTCAGCCGACTCACACCCTATGAAGACCCCAACGGGATTAAATGGTTTATCGGTACCTCTATATCTGAGGCAGAATTGCTCGGTGTGCTGCCAAACAGTCAGGAAAAAAGCTGGCTTGTGGGCATCATTGTCAGCTTAATCGGCATTGCGATCTGCTGGGTCATTTTCAATCGCATCACAAAGCCAATTAATACCACTGCAGCTGCAGCACTCCAGTTGGCTAAGGGCGATTGGAACAGCAGCCTCCCCAAGCCGGGCTATGTGTATGAGACCACGGTACTTGTTCAGGCATTTAATGAAATGACCGCAAATTTAAAAGCATCATTTACCGCTTTACGAGAGCAGTTGGTTTATGACTCACTTACACGTTTATACAGCCGCCAAGGGTTAGTAGAAATGTGTACTCAGCAACGCTGCCAGTGCCAAGGAACGCTATTTTTGCTCGGCATCAACCGATTTAGGGACATAAATGACAGTGTCGGCCACCATAATGGCGATCAACTACTGATAGACATAGCGGAAAGGCTGAAACAACAATTTCAAGATGATACTTTGCTGGCCAGGATCGGTGGAGACGAGTTCGCCATTTTTGTATCCAATGTACACAACAGCAATGACGTTCGGCTCATAGAGCGTCGTTTACAGCAACTCTTTGCGACTCCGTTCATCACGCAAGAAGAAGCCGTCATCATGAAAATCTCGCTTGGTATTGTGCAAAGTAAGCAAGGCGAAGATATGTCTTTATGGTTGCGTAATGCCAGCATTGCACTGAGTTACGCCAAACAAGATTCTCTCACAAATGTTTGCCATTACAGCCCTGAACTCGCCAGTGCTTCTAAATTCCGTACTCAGATGCTAACTAAGATTCAAACCGGAGTGGAAAACCGAGAGTTCATTCCGCATTATCAGCCGATTATCGACTTGGCAACTGGCAATACCTGTGGTGCCGAAGCTCTGGCGCGCTGGCAGAGTGAGTCAGGCATGGTTTCACCGTTGGATTTTATTCCCATCGCAGAAGAGAGCGGGATGATCAAAGCGATTGGTCAACAGATTCTGTTACAAGCCTGTCGCGATACCTACAACGCCATAGAAAATAAGCAGTGGCCATCAGACTTCCAACTGCATGTAAATATCTCGGTTAACCAAATTTCCTGTCCGGACTTTGTCGATAGCGTCACGCGTGTGCTAACAATAACTAAACTCCCAGCCAGTAACCTGACTCTGGAGATCACTGAATCGCGCATCATCGATAGCGGGCCGACAACGCTAGACAACATGAAAAAACTCCGCGATATGGGCATAGGCATCGCGATAGACGATTTCGGTACAGGCTATTCGTCTCTGGGCTATCTGCATACCCTGCCCTTTACATGTCTGAAAATCGATCGCACGTTCGTCAACCAATTGAGCCAAGAGAATCTAGAGCGATCTGTGGTTGCAGCCGTGCTTAATATAACGGCTGGACTTAAAACCAGCGTCGTCGCTGAAGGGGTAGAAAACGCCTCTCAAGCCCAACTGCTTCGTTCAATAGGATGCCATCAGGTGCAGGGATTTTATTACAGCCGCCCTATGCCACTGGAAGAATGGCCAACACATTTAGTTAACATGGAGTAGAAAAGAGCGAGAATCGTTGATTTCCTGGTCACGCTCTACTGACAATCAACCAAACTGTTAATTATACTTAATTGCAAATCTTCCCAATGTATTGTCACAGATGATGTTTGGGCCTTGTTCCAGTTCATAACTATCCGGATCAACACAATGATAACTAAGAACCTTCCTCTTACTGATTTGCACCGCCACCTTGACGGCAACATCCGTACCCAGACCATCCTAGATCTTGGCCAAAAATTTGGGATGACACTGCCTGCGTACGACGTTGAATCTCTCACGCCACACGTTCAGATTGTTGAAGCAGAGCCTTCTCTCGTTGCTTTCCTCTCAAAGCTTGATTGGGGCGTAGCGGTACTGGGTGATCTAGACGCGTGTCGTCGTGTTGCGTACGAAAACGTGGAAGATGCGCTTGACGCTCAAATTGATTACGCGGAATTACGTTTCTCGCCTTACTACATGGCAATGAAGCACAACCTGCCAGTAGCCGGTGTCGTTGAAGCAGTCGTCGATGGTGTTCAGGCTGGTATGCGTGATTTCGGTGTAAAAGCTAATCTGATTGGCATCATGAGCCGTACATTCGGTATCGATGCTTGCCAACAGGAATTAGACGGTATCCTTAGTCAGAAAGACCACATTGTGGCAGTTGACCTTGCAGGTGACGAACTAGGTCAACCGGGTGATCGTTTTGTTTCTCACTTTAAACAAGTGCGAGACGCGGGTCTTCACGTGACTGTTCACGCTGGCGAGGCTGCTGGTGCAGAAAGTATGTGGCAAGCAATCAACACGTTAGGTGCAACGCGTATCGGTCACGGTGTGAAAGCGATTGAAGATCCAAAATTGATGGATTACCTAGCAGAAAACCGCATTGGTATTGAATCTTGCCTGACATCGAACATTCAGACCAGCACCGTTGCTTCTCTTGCGAATCACCCGCTAAAACAGTTCCTTGAACATGGTGTTCTTGCGTGTCTAAACACCGACGACCCAGCGGTTGAAGGTATTGAACTGCCTTACGAATACGAAGTTGCAGCACCAGCTGCAGGTTTAAGCCAAGAACAGATTCGCCAAGCGCAAATCAATGGCCTGGAGTTGGCATTCTTGTCAGACTCTGAAAAAACAGAGCTGAAAGAAAAAGTTAAACATCGCGTTTAATTCCGCGAAAAATCATAAAAAATGCCAGCATCTGCTGGCATTTTTTGTATTCGGAATCTCTCTAATTCTAAATCACTCGAGAGAACTGCTGCTGACGAGCCTTCGCACGGAGGTACTTATCGAAACTCATACAGATGTTACGGATAAGCAGGCGACCGCGTAAAGTGACACGAATTTCGTTGTCATCCACTTCGACCAGCTCATCATTAATGAAGGTTTGTAACAGCTCCAAGTCTTCTTTGAAGTACTGATTAAACTTAACCTTAAACTCCGACTCAATGGCTTTTTTATCCAGTTTAAAGTTACAGATCAGTTGCTTAATCACTTCGCGGCGTAGTAAGTCATCCGCATCCAGCGAGACGCCTTTCCAAAGCGCATGACGCAGGTCATTCACCTGAGCGTAGTATTTCTTCAACTCTTTTTGGTTCTGCGCATAAGCGTCACCAATCATCGAGATAGCCGAAACACCAAAGCCGACTAAGTCACACTCACCTTGTGTGGTATAACCCTGGAAGTTGCGATGCAACACACCTTCTCGCTGAGCAACCGCAAGTTCATCATCGGGCTTAGCAAAGTGATCCATACCGATAAACTGGTAACCGGCATCGGTTAACGTTGCGATGGTATCTTGCAAAATCGCCATCTTTTCTTCGGCTTGAGGCAGGTCTTCATCTTTAATCTTACGCTGAGCGGCAAACAGCTGCGGCATGTGGGCGTAGTTAAATACCGACAGACGACCCGGCGACATTTCAAGCACTTGCTCCAGTGTCTTAGCAAAAGACTCTTTGGTCTGCTTCGGTAAGCCGTAGATTAAATCCAGGTTTGTCGAGCGGAAGCCCAAGTCTTTCGCTCGTGCCACCATATCAAAAATGAACGTTTCATCCTGCTCACGGTTAACCAGTTTCTGCACTTCTTTGTTAAAGTCCTGAACGCCGATACTTAAGCGGTTAAAACCTTCGCTGCGCAGGTGATCCAGCATAGTGAGTTCAATTTCTCGCGGGTCAACTTCAATGCTGATTTCGGCATCATCACTGAAGAAAAATTCCTGGCGAAGCAGGTTCATCACACGTGTGATCTGTTTTTCAGATAGGAACGTTGGTGTACCACCACCAAAATGCAGTTGCGTTACGGTTCTGCCCACCAGCAAAGACGCGCGTTGACGAATTTCGTGCTCTAGAACATCGAGGTACTCATCGGCTTTATGCGAGTGACGAGTAATCACCTTATTACAACCACAGTAGTAACAAAGCTTGTGACAGAACGGAATATGGATGTATAACGATAACGGCCGATCAGGGTACTGAGCACATGCCATATCATAATCAGAGATAGTAAATGCTTCGTGAAACTCCAATGCTGTCGGGTACGACGTATAGCGAGGACCGGAATAGTTGTACTTATCCAATACTGCTTGATCCCAAACGATTTGTTGTTTCGATTCAGTGTGTTGATTCGACATGGTGGTACTTTCCGTTAAATGTTAGGGCAACGAAAGCCGTCACCCAATATTCAGAGCTGCTTATTTTGCCACACGACAAAGATAACCGCGGTAATACCTTTTGGCTTTTTAATTATAAAACCAAAGAAGTGCTAGCGTGATCACGATAACCCCAGCTGCCACAAGAGCATAACTGGGGTGAAATTACTGACTCAAGCAATCAAGTAACGTTCTGGTGACTAGATCATCTGAATATTAATTTGATTATTCAGTGGCTGGACGTTTTTCTTCAACAATTCGAGCTCTTTAACGATCGACTCGGTTAAGCGACTTTCCGCTTTCTGACGAGTCAGATTCTGCTGCATACGCTCTTTTTTGGCTAGTTGCTGGCGATCTTCACCGCGCGCCATATCTTTCACAATATGGTAAAGCTCAGAAATTGCAGGATACGTTTTGTCGAAATCAATGCGGTCTTCACCCTGAACATAATCCATGATGCAGTAGACACGAATACTGATTTCCGACAAATCGCACTGGCCTTGAATGCCTGCCTGACACAAGGTATGCACGTTCTCAAAAATGTTGGCGTTACGTTTATCAATCGCCAGTTTTTGATGCTTCAGCTGCAATTCCTTTTGCTTTTTCAATTGAAGCAGAAGGTAACCTGCATAAGAAGCCAGAGCGATAATGATCACCGCCCCTGCAATTGCTAATAAGGTTACGTTCATCGCTTAATTATCCTTTGTAGTCGTCAAAGTTGATATCATCAAAATCCGCAAGAAGATCATCGTCATTACGAGAACCTTTCGCAGCAGGAGCAGTAAAGTCCTCCTCTTCTTCAGGTTCTAACAGACCAAGTTGGTCCATCAACTTCTCGATGCGATCCAGCTTCTCGTCTACGTATTTTTGTAGACCAGTACCCAGATTCTCACCTGCTTCGATACGATCCAACAACACATTCAATTGTGCATCGTTTTCCAGCATCTCCAGCTCTTGTACCGCAGACAGACGACGTTCTTGCTTGGTCATCTTCTTCGCTGGCTCAACAATCAGAGGGATCTTCTTCTTGCTGCCTAAACGTGGGTCACGATTTTGTGCAGCGGCGCGTTGCTTCTGCTCATTCGCGTCTGAATTACGGTTACCCGTTTTCAAACCTTTGCGCTTTTTCGCACGCTTACGTAAACGGCCTTCCACGTCTGATTCAGTACGGTTACGAGTGACAATAATATCAGGTGCGCCTGCGGCACCCGGCTTTCTAGATTTTTTACTACGGCTCATTACTGGGTCTTCCTCAGTAAAATTACATCATTACCAATAAATTCAAGTTCGAGCTTATCCCGCTCAGCTAGGAACTGGAACGTCTCACGGCTAAAAAACACCACATGCGTTGGGTCGTTCTTATAATGCCACGATTTGAAAGCCTCTGCGTCGATGACCATTTTTGTCATCAGGCCAATCCAGCCCCCTGGCTTAACTAAATTCAACCATTGCTTCCACACCATATCTGGGTGGTAGAGGTGTTCAATCACCTCTGTTGCTGTCATGAAGTCATACTGCTTTTCTAGCACCGATGTATCAGGGTGGTAATAAAGGTCATATAACGCCATGCTGTGGCCCGTTTCTTCTAACATCAGAGAAAGTGTCGGGCCCGGACCACAACCAAAGTCGATTCCGTTCGATTGTGGAGAAATTCGCTCTGTCATTGGATCAGCTATTCGCGACAAAAAGCGTCTGTATCCCATATCTTCGGGATTGTTCTCATGCAAATCATAGTGAGCTTTTTCGGTAT
This sequence comes from Vibrio natriegens NBRC 15636 = ATCC 14048 = DSM 759, assembly GCF_035621455.1. Taxonomy (NCBI): domain Bacteria; kingdom Pseudomonadati; phylum Pseudomonadota; class Gammaproteobacteria; order Vibrionales; family Vibrionaceae; genus Vibrio; species Vibrio natriegens. The sequence continues at coordinate 113,545 of NZ_CP141822.1, read as the reverse complement.
CTGCATCCAAACGTTGGTCTGGATTTACAAACACCAAACGGCACTGTTCACATTGAAGATACTCGCGACGCTTATCTTCAAAATAATGGTGAGTGTGCTGATTGTGGCATAAAGGACAGGTATGCATGCTGACTTCCTCAAACAGGGATGCGAAACATACCAGAAACTGAACTCAGATTGGAGTGTTACTGAGCATTTTTTCAGCAGTTTTTACTAAAAAACTCTGATTCTGATGCGACATCATCTCCTGAGAGAATTTCGACGTCGAATTTATTGTGAAAGAAATAAAAAAAGCGGCAGTTAAACTGCCGCTTCCTAATGCCATCTTATGTGGCGAAACTGTGTTGCACGCATTGAGTGCACCAATAATCCTTTTGTTTTTCGAGCTTTCCTTGCCAAAAAGTGTTGTTTTCCATCTTCCTGATGAATTTTGGCTATCCATTAACTTCCTGTCTTCTGGGCTACTTCCTGTGCCTGATCCTTTTCACTGTCTTAACCGTCAGACGAGATGACCATCCTTATCCGGCAGGCTCCCTGCCTACCCAAGTCCTTTTGCAGCAACCAAGCATCCCTAGCTTGAATCCCTGAGACCGAAACCTTGGTCTAAATTTCCCTTTGTTCACCCCCCTGTGAACAGCTTCTACTTTACGCCGATCAAACCTTGCGACAAGGCGAGCACAGAAAAAAACTACAGCATTTTTCCTGTTACAGACAAAAGATATTACTAATCATAATGTTAAGGTTAACCGAAGAGAAAAAGGCAACAACAAGTATGGCAAATGTCTTACAAGCTACCGAGCTAGATATCTATTTAGCCACTTACCTCTGGTGTGAGCTAAGTCACCAACAAAAATGCCCCGACGAATTCGCCGGGGCATTTTTGAATAACATTGCTCGAACTATGTAGGGTTATCAGTTATCAGTGCAGACCGCCAACATATTGCGACAGAACTTCAATATCTTCATCTGTCATCTTCTTCGCGATATCACGCATCATGGCATTCATATCGTTACCACGGCTACCATCACGGAATTTAGTAAGCTGAGCTTTGATGTAGTCAGCATGCTGACCAGAAATTTTAGGGAAACCTGAAAGCTCAGTACCGTTACCACGAGCACCGTGACATGCAATACATGCCGTTAGACCACGCTCAGCATCACCAGCGGTGTAGAGCACTTTGCCTTTCTCAACAACGTTTTCAGGTGTTGAGTTCTCTGACGTTGGCAGAGACGCAAAGTATGCGGATAGATCTGCGATGTCTTCATCACTTAGCGGCATTGCCATACCACTCATGACTGGATCGTAACGACCTTGCTTACCACCGCTTGTCATACCTAACTTAAGATCTTGCAACTGTTTTTCAAGATACTTAGCGTGTTGACCAGCGAGTTTAGGGTACATTGCGATTGCACTGTTGCCATCTGCACCATGACAGGCGACACAGGTTTGTGATTTTGCTTTACCAGCCTCAATACTACCTTGGGCCCATACTGAGCAGCTGGCTAAAACACTCAAAATTAGCGCTAATTTCTTCATGACATTCCATTATAATTATCAAGCTTCCAGTACCACGGAATGTGAACATACCGTGTACACTCATGGTACAATAGGCGACCTCATGCCGAGCACGGTTATTTTACACAATTTCACAAAAAAGTAATCAATCGACTACACAAAGTCGAGATGGAGTTAACAGTGAGCGTAAAAATTCATTACCAAAATACGCATTTCATCACCAGCGCACCCGATATTCGCCACTTGCCGGAGGACGAAGGTGTCGAGATTGCGTTTGCAGGACGCTCAAACGCTGGTAAATCGAGTGCACTTAACCGTCTGACTAACCAAAAAAGCTTAGCCAAGACATCAAAGACACCGGGTCGTACCCAGTTGATTAACCTTTTCAAGGTAGAAGAAGGTTGTCATATCGTCGATCTACCGGGATACGGCTTTGCTCAAGTCCCAGTTGAGATGAAGAACAAATGGCAGAAATCTTTGGGCGAATACCTTCAGAAACGCGAGTGTCTAAAAGGCTTAGTGGTTTTGATGGACATCCGTCACCCAATGAAAGATCTCGACCAGCAAATGATTTTTTGGGCTATCGACAGCCGTATTCCAGTGCAAGTGCTGCTGACCAAAGCAGACAAACTGAAAAGCGGTGCCCGTAAACAGACACTACTGAAAATTCGTAAGCAAGTTGAAACTTTCGGTGGTGATGTAGACGTGGACGTATTTTCGTCTCTGAAAGGTTTAGGTGTTGATCAGCTGCGTGCCAAACTGGACACCTGGTTTGCGCCTGCACTGGCACATCTGATTGAAGAAGACGAATTAGAAACGCCAGAGAGCAATGAAGAATAATTAACAATTCTTGTTAAATTTTTGCGATAGCCCTGCCAACCCGTTGGTGGGGCTTTTGTTTATCTAACGAATAAGAAAGGAAATGACAGAAATAAAAATCCCCACCTTCCTGGCAGGGATAACGGGAGAGAAAACTTGGTAGTTGTTATTATGCTGTAAAGCATTACTGAACTATCAAATGATTTCAATAGCATAAAAAGCCTTCAAATTTCCCCACTATAGTCTCCCCGCCATATTCAATCACAATAAAAATGATAAAATTCAAAACCTTAAAATAAATACAACTGTGATTATTAACGACTTAGTTTCTGTGGAGAAAAAATCAGAATGTGACTGGCGTAAATTTACAGGACGTAGAGAACGGCTAAATGCAGAAAAAAGTGAGGTTTTGTAAGGAGTTAAAGAAAGGGGGAGGTTGATGAAAAGCCAAAAAACTATATGTGATTGTTCTTTAACATATTTTTCTTTGACCCAATAAAAAACGCCCCAGTCAAAAACTGACTGGGGCGGCTGAATCAGCCTAATCCAATAACGTGAAACAAAAGGTCTGAAAGATAGAACATCTTACCTCTGTACCCTACGAGTATTAATGTACAACAATTGGTCAGAATTGCAAAGAATTTTTGTAGTTTTTTTTCATTAAAGTTTTATTAAATGACAGCAAATCTAAGACTGCCATGTCTTTTTTAATCGCAAAAAAAAGCCAGCGTTTGTGCGCTGGCTCATAATAAATTAGACAAATCGATTTAAAAATGACTAGTGAGCCTGATCCCAGTTGTCACCATGACCAGCTTCAGCAACCAGAGGCACTTTCAGCTCTGCTGCAGATTCCATCAATTTCTGTACTTTACTTTCAATTTCGGACAATGATGACTCTTCAACCTCAAATACCAGTTCATCGTGTACTTGCATCAAAAGTTTCACTCGACCGTCACCTTCAGCCTGAATCCATTGGTCAACAAGTAACATCGCTTTCTTGATGATGTCTGCCGCTGTACCTTGCATTGGCGCATTGATCGCCGCACGTTCTGCTGCTTTACGACGCATCCCGTTACGAGATTTAATCTCTGGTAGGTGTAAACGACGACCAAAGATGGTTTCAACATAACCTTGATCGGCTGCAGCACTGCGCGTGTCTTCCATATACTGCATCACACCTGGGTAACGCTCGAAGTACTTATCCATGTAGGTTTGTGCTTCTCCACGTGGGATGCCTAACTGTTTCGCTAAGCCGAACGCACTCATACCATAGATAAGACCGAAGTTAACCGCTTTCGCTCGGCGACGCTGTTCACTAGAGACTTGATCAATGCCCACGCCCATGATTTCAGCGGCAGTGGCTGCGTGAATGTCTTTACCATCGCGGAATGCATCAAGCAGAGCCTGGTCGCCAGAAAGGTGAGCCATAATGCGCAGTTCGATTTGTGAATAGTCGACCGCCAGGATTTTGTAACCCGTCGGTGCAACAAATGCCTGGCGAATACGGCGTCCTTCTTCATTACGAATTGGAATATTTTGCAGGTTTGGATCGGTTGATGACAAACGACCAGTCGCCGTTACCGCTTGATGGTAAGAGGTATGTACGCGTCCTGTGGTTGGATTAATCATCTTCGGCAGCTTATCGGTGTAAGTCGATTTAAGCTTTGCCAGACCACGGTATTCAAGAATCAGTTTTGGTAATGGGTAGTCTAGAGCCAATTCTTGCAGGACTTCTTCGTTGGTCGAAGGCGTGCCAGATGGTGTCTTTTTCACTACCGGTAAACCCATTTTCTCAAACAGGATAGCTTGTAACTGCTTTGGTGAGTTCATGTTGAACTCTTGCTCTGCAATTTCGTAAGCTTTTTTCTCAAGCTCTTCAAGGCGAGCGGCGATTTCTACCGACTGAGCGCTCAGCTTCATGTCATCAATCAATACCCCAGTGCGCTCGATACGAGAAAGCACAGGAACAAGCGGCATTTCGATATCTTCGTACACCGATTTCAGCTTTTCGTCTTGTTCAATATTGGCAAACAGACGATTGTGCAGACGAAGAGTGACATCTGCATCTTCTGCTGCGTATGGGGACGCTTGATCGAGTTCAATTTGATTAAAAGTAAGCTGCTTTTTACCTTTACCTGCAACTTGCTCAAAGGAGATGCAGCTATGCTGAAGGAAACGTAGCGCTAAGCTGTCCATATCATGTTTGCCGCCTACGCTGTTGTATACGTAAGAAGCCAGCATGGTATCGTGCTTAATACCTTTCATCTCAATGCCGTAGCGAGCTAAAACAGATGCATCATATTTCAGGTTCTGGCCGACTTTCGCTTGCGACTCATCTTCTAAGATAGGTTTTAACTGCTCTAACACCCAGTCGCGGTCTAGCTGCTGCGGTGCATCAAGGTAGTCATGAGCAACAGGGACATAAGCTGCGATGCCTTCGTCTACCGCAAACGAGAGACCAACCAGATTCGCTACCATGTAGTCGAGGCTGTCCGTTTCCGTATCGAAAGCAAACAATTCAGAGGCTTTTAGTTTTTCTAACCAAGCATTAAAAGACGCTTCGTCTAAAATGGTTTCGTACTGACTGCGATCAATCGTCACTGCTGACGTTTCCATCTCAGCATGAGAAGAAGCTGATGATGCACGTGCAGACCCAGCCATTTCGACCGCTTCTACAGCGCCTGAGCCGCCTTCTAACAGCTCATTGAGCCAAGACTTAAACGTCAGTTGACCATATAACTTGATCAGCTCGTCTTTGCTTGGTTCTGCTTTGAGCAGTGATTCCGGCGTTTCTTCCAGTTCAACATCGAGCTTAATAGTGGCGAGTTCGTACGACAACATTGCATTTTCTTTGTTGTCGACGAGCTTCTTCGCCATGGTTTTTGAACCACGGAAACCCAGTGGAGCAATATCATCTAAGTTTTCGTAAAGCTTCGTCAGGCCGCCGATACCTTGCAACAACGCAGTTGCAGTTTTATCACCCACGCCCGGTACACCCGGAATGTTGTCGACTTTATCGCCCATTAACGCCAGGTAATCGATGATCAACTCCGGTGGAATACCGAACTTTTCAATCACACCTTCACGATCCATCACAACATTGGTCATGGTGTTGATCAGGGTGATATTGTCATCCACCAACTGCGCCATGTCTTTATCACCAGTACTGATCAATACTGGCATGCCTTTTTGTGATGCCTGATAAGCCAAAGTACCAATGACGTCATCCGCTTCTACGCCAGGAACACAAATTAATGGCAAGCCCATCGCGCGAATCACATTATGTAACGGCTCGATTTGGCAACGAAGATCATCCGGCATTGGCGGACGATTCGCTTTGTATTCTGGATACATATCGTCACGGAAGGTTTTACCCTTCGCGTCAAAAACCACTGCAATACGATCAGACGCAAACTGACGCATCATACTGCGTAGCATGTTTACGACACCGTAGACGGCATTAGTTGGTATTTCACCATTACTCATTGTGCCTGGGTAGGCGTGAAAAGCGCGATATAGATAAGAAGAACCGTCGATAAGAATCAGCGGATTTTCAGGAATACTTGCCATAATTGTCTGTATCCAAGTCAGTACTTAATAGATCTGCTTAGGATGCCATGACTACTGATCCGAATCTATCTTGTTCGCTCGATCCAGATCGCGTAAATATTTCGAGCTGATACACTAAAACTCAACCCCTCCTGTGGATAACTCTGTTTATATTATTTATCCACTGGTTATACAAGATTACAAAACAAAGAAAATAACCAAGTTAAGTTACTAATAATATTAAATAATTTTATTTTAAGATGAAAAGATCAACGATCTGAAAATGATCATCAAATGTGGAAAAGTTATGAATCGTGGCGTCAAATGAAATCGTAGAAAAGAAAAAAGCGACCCAATTGGGTCGCCTAGCAGAAGTGGTAAAGCAATTTTTTATCAAGCTGCTTAACCAAGAAGCTATAAATTACACTGGAAGCAATGTGAGCAATGTCGTGTCAAAAAGAGTTCGTGCAAGTTCTTGGAAACTGTTTCATCACCTTCTCAACACCAGTTAATCAACTTCTGTTAATCAACAACTATTAATAAGTAAATCAACGTCCTTGTGAACCATTCCTCATTCCCTAAGACAGGATTAATAATAATGATTCTCATTTAACTGTCAAGAATTAAATGAGAAAAAATCTCATTTAATTTCATATTGCTTTAATGAAGTGTACTCTAGATTCGCGAAGATTAACGTTTTCATCAAACTTTTCAATGAGATAACCATTTCTCAATAACAATCTAAGCATAGCTGGGAATTGGTTACGAGACTTCACTTTAAGGGTTTTATAACCTTGCTCAGCCACCCACTCTTCTTGGGCCTCTAACAGCATTTGTGCAACCCCTTCATTACGAGCCTGAGGAGCTACACCACCAAACCAGCTGTAAAAAGTATCATCATCCAATTCATAACCAATTTTGAAGCCTAAAATCGAACCGTTCTTCTCAGCCACTAGAATTAAGCTGTTTTTATCGCCGAGACGCTGTGCCATAGACTCCATTGTTTCTCCATTGGCAAACTCTTTTACGTGAGTTACCACCTGAAGTGCCTCTTCCAACGTGCCTTCACGAATCAGCATTGTCATTGTTCTCTCCCCAGAAATTTAATACCCAAGCACCTTGGACTGCTGCTATGTAAATAAGCCATATTTGATCCGCCAGAGGTTACTTGGGTATATACAGACGAACAACTATTGTCGGTCTGGTTTTTCTCACTAAGCGATAATTACTCTTCTGTCGCTTCCTGAGACATATTTAGATATTGAGCCGCTTGAGCGTTTTCTTCCGCTAACCACTCCGCCACATCTTTGGCAAAGTAAGTCAGGATGCCATCAGCGCCCGCACGTTTGAAACATAGCAATGATTCCATCACCGTTTCACGCTCTTTTAACCAACCGTTTAGAATCGCCGCTTTATGCATCGAGTACTCACCCGACACTTGGTAAGCAAATGTCGGCACCTGCAACTCAGTCTTCACACGGCGTACCACATCCAGATAAGGCATCCCCGGCTTAACCATTACAGAATCGGCACCTTCATTGATATCCAGCGCGACTTCGTGAATCGCCTCATCAATATTCGCCGGATCCATTTGGTAGTTTTTCTTATTGCCACCTTTAAGGTTAGACGAAGAACCGACCGCATCACGGAATGGCCCGTAGTAGTTCGAAGCGTATTTCGCAGAGTAAGCCATGATTTGCGTATGAATATGTCCTGCTTCTTCCAGCGCTTCACGGATTTTACCAATACGTCCATCCATCATGTCTGATGGCGCAACAATATCAGCACCCGCTTCTGCGTGAGACAACGCCTGTTTAACCAATACTTCAGTCGTTTCATCATTCATTACATAGCCGTCTTCATCAATGATGCCGTCTTGGCCATGCGTGGTAAATGGATCCAGCGCAACGTCGGTAATAACACCGATTTGAGGGATATGCTCTTTAAGAGAACGCACTGCACGCTGAACTAAACCTTCTGGGTTGTAGGCTTCAGTCGCACATAAGCTTTTCGCATCCTGGTTTACGACAGGGAAAAGTGCGATTGCAGGTACACCTAGATTTGCAAGGTATTGCGCTTCTTCTAGCATTAAATCAATAGACAAACGCTCTACACCCGGCATGGACTCTACGCTTTCACGACGATCTTTGCCCATCAGAATGAACATTGGGTAAATCAAATCATTAACAGAAAGTTGGTTCTCAGCCACTAGACGACGGCTAAAGTCATGCTTACGTAAGCGACGCATACGGCGTGCAGGGAATGGACCTTGAATTGATACAGACACCATTTTCTCCTTGTCTGGACGGTTATGATGATCAAATCATCTGGTGGATAAAATCATATCACTCTTGATGCACTTTGCGGGTGACAATCTGGAAAAAGGCGCGGAAAAAAACTGAAAATGACCCCGCCCTCACACTCAAGTATACTTCTCACAAGACCTAAAAAACGAAGCACAGAGACGAACCATGATCGATACCCACGCGCACATATACGCCAGCGAATTTGATAATGACCGCGACGAAGTTGTAGAACGCGCACGAGAACAAGGCATTAATAAGATTTTGCTGCCAAACATCGATCTGGAGTCGATTGAGCCGATGCTGCAAACCGAACAGGCTTATCCTGAAGTATGCCATTCGATGATGGGCCTTCACCCATGCTATGTGGATGATAATGTTGAACAAACTCTGGAAATCATTCGCGGTTGGTTTGAGAAACACAATTTCATCGCTGTGGGAGAAATTGGTATCGATCTGTACTGGGATAAAACCTACCGAGCTGAGCAGGAAATGGCATTTATTACCCAACTTAACTGGGCAAAAGAGATGGACTTACCTGTTGTGATCCACACTCGTGATTCCATCGAAGAAACATTAACTCTGCTACGCCAGGAGCAAGATGGCCGCTTGCGTGGCGTATTTCATTGTTTTGGTGGCAGTTTAGAAGAAGCAAAAGCGATTAACGAGTTGGGCTTCCACCTCGGCTTAGGTGGCGTATCAACTTTTAAAAATGGTGGGATGGATAAAGTTATCCCTCACCTCGATATGCAGTGGGTCATACTGGAAACTGACTGCCCTTACTTAGCGCCAGTCCCACATCGCGGGAAACGCAACGAGCCAGCCTACACTTCTCTCGTTGCCCAGCGTATTGCTGAACTGAGAGACTTAACCATTGAAGAAGTAGACACAGTGACGACAGCGAATGCCGAATCCCTGTTTAATTTACCTTCAACTCAATAAGTTACTCAGCAACAAACTAAAAACTTTGCGATAGCTATTGCTACACTGATACCAAAGTTGTTCAAAAATCAGCATGACGTACAAGGAAGTACTTATGGATTTGGAGCGTATCTATTTTGTTATCAGCATTCTCGCTGGAATTGTGTTCTTATATACCCTGATAGCAAAGCGCATCGAAAACTCCGCAATATCTGGACCGATAGTTTATGTCGCTCTGGGATTGCTGCTAGGTGAATATGGTCTGGGGATAATCGGATTATCAGCAGAAGCCAATGACTTAAGACTGCTAGCCGACCTGACGCTGGCTTTAATTCTTTTCTCAGATGCCGCTCACTCCAATCTCACCGTATTAAAACAAAAAGCCGTTTATCCAGTCCGGATGCTCATGTTTGGACTGCCGGGCGCGATTATCTTGGGAACATTCGTCGCAGTTATTCTGTTTGACGTCTTATCGATTATAGAAGCTGCCATCCTCGCTACTATGCTCGCGGCAACCGACGCGGCACTGGGCAAAGCCGTCATATCAAACCCGAAGGTACCAACTCCCGTAAGCGAAGGACTCAATGTAGAGAGCGGACTTAATGATGGTCTGTGCGTCCCAATCCTGTTGCTTCTCATCGCCGTGGAAACCAGTACTACCCATGCTGATATCAGTACGCGTCATGCTTTGATGGTGTTTGCTGAAGAGCTGGGTATAGGCACACTGGTTGGATTGTCGCTAGCCTACATTGGCGCCAAGCTACTCTACTGGAGCGCGAAGAAAAAATGGCTCAGTGAAATTTGGGTTCAGCTGACAGTGGGCGCTATTGCCCTGACCAGCTTTGGTTTAGCGCAAACTCTACACGGCAGTGGTTACATTGCGGCATTCACAGGTGGGCTTCTGTTTGGTCATCTTGCTTCTCGCCATACTCACAAACTGGTATTGACCACTGAGAGCCTCGCCGAGCTATTAGCCATGCTGACTTGGATTCTTTTTGGGGCGGCTGTTGTGGGGCAAGTTCTCGGGCTTTTCTCCATCAACATGATGGTATACGCCCTCATCAGTTTAACGCTGATTCGAATGATCCCTATCTATCTCTCTTTTATCGGCACTTCCGTACCCGCCCGTCACCGCTGGTTCATGGGCTGGTTTGGTCCGAGAGGTTTAGCGAGTATTGTATTTACCATCATCGTCTTAGATGCGGAGTTACCAGGGGGACGCTTTATTGCATTAACCGTAGCTTGCACTGTAATACTAAGCCTTGTTTTACATGGCATCACGGCAAGGGCACTGTCAGAGCGTATTGGAACCGATTGATTTTGCTTTAAAAATAGCCTCTTACTGAGTATTTCATAAAACAAGCAAGCCCTATTTAACAATCACCATCACACAACATCGTTTCAAACCCATTAACCCCTTAATTTTGGAACCAACTTCACATAATATATTTGTTAAAAATCATAACAAAAATAGGAATTTTTATGTGTCAGCATGGTATTTACTTACAACGTCAGCGCCGAACCTTCTTTCAAAAGCTCATAGGAATCAAAGAAATATATGTATGTTCGAACTGTGGCTACGTACTAAAAGTCAAGTAATGACGCTTTAGTACTCACGATCAAAAAGCGGCTCTGGAGAGCCGCTTTTTTACTGATAGTTTTACGAGCCTGAGACTACTCTTCTGTTTCGTCTTCCTCATCTTTGCGTGTGTAGAAACGCGCAAACAGCAAACCAACTTCAAACAGCAAACACATTGGAATAGCCAGCAGAGTCTGGGAAATCATATCCGGTGGCGTCAACACCATACCAACAACAAACGCTGCAACGATGATGTATGGGCGTTTTTGCTTTAAATCCTGTGGTGTTGTTGCACCCGTCCAGCACAGTAGAATGATCGCGACCGGTACTTCAAAAGCAATGCCAAACGCCATAAACAGCGCCAGTACAAAATCCAGATAGCTGGAAATGTCAGTGGCAAACTCTACACCACCAAGCGAAATCGCGGTGAAGAAGCCAAACACGAGCGGAAATACAACAAAATACGCAAACGCTACACCGCAGTAGAACAGCAAAGAGCTGGAAAACAGCAACGGCATGATCAAACGACGTTCGTGCTTGTATAAGCCTGGTGCCACAAATGCCCACACCTGATACAAAATAAATGGCACGGCAACAAATACCGACGCAATCAGAGTCAGTTTAAGTGGCGTAAAAAATGGTGACGCAACATCAGTTGCAATCATCGTCGCCCCTTCAGGCAGACGTTCTACCAAAGGTGCTGAGATAAACTCGTAAATATGGTTAGAGAAATAAACTAGCCCGACAAACACCACCAACACTGCTAATATTGAACGCAGTAGTCGGTTGCGAAGCTCCAACAAGTGACTAATTAAAGGTTGTGTCTGCTCGACGGTAGACATGGCAAACCTCTTTGTAAAAACCAGATCAAAAAGGAGCTACTTATCCTAGCAGCTCCTCCTAATGAGACTATTCGGCTTTTTTATCTGCCGCTGTAACCTTGATATCTTCCGCTTTCTCTACCGACTCAACGACAGGCTCTGCTTTCACAGGCTTAGTATCGGACTCAGTTTTTTCCGCGTAAGGGCGGTTTACAGATTGCGCAGCTTGTTTAAGTTCTTCCACAGAAGACTTCAATTCAGGGGATAAATCTTTCATCCCCATTTGCTCAGCTTTGCGCAAGTTCTCTTGCAGCTCTTGGACTTTCAGCTCGTGTGACAATTCGTCTTTGACGCTATTTGCCATACTCTTAGCGGCACCGACAAAGCGGGACACGCTGCGAATAGCATGAGGCAAACGCTCCGGTCCAAGAACGACCAGACCAACAACAGATATTAATACCAGTTCCCAAAAACCGATATCAAACACGTTTTACGCCTGCTCTTTGTCTTTTTTCGTTTCAGGTGCAGCTTCTTTTTGTTGCTGCGTCTCTAAACTTTTTGGCTCGAAGTCTGCGTCTTTAGCGTCTTTAGCGTCTTTAGCATTTTTCGCAGCATCTTCGTCATCGCTCATTGCTTTTTTGAAGCCCTTAACGGCACCGCCTAGATCACCACCGATACCACGTAGCTTCTTGGTTCCGAATAGTAATACAACAATTACAGCAATGATTAGAAGTTGCCAAACACTGATACCACCCATTCTTTTTACCTCGGGTCTTTAAACAAAATGTATTTCAAGAGTTTACCGTCTATCGACGATAAGCTCGCCAACTAAACAGCCAGAATGTGACACCTGCAATCCCACAGGCGAACGATAGCTGCTCATAAGCGTTATCCACCAATATTGCCGAGCATACGACTAAAGTGGCGCCAACACCAAATAAAAACTTACCTGTCGCCTGCTGTCGCTTACTTTGACGGTAGCCCTGATAAAGCTGATCCATACGTTGGTTCATCGCCTTACCTTGTTTGAGACTATCATAAAGCAGCTCTGGCAATTCCGGTAACTTCTCCGCCCAAAATGGTGCGCGATCTTTAATGGCATTCACTAAAGCTTGCGGACCGACTTGATTCATCATCCATTCTTCAAGGAATGGTTTTGCGGTTTCCCACAAATCAAGCTGCGGATAAAGTTGTCTGCCAAGCCCTTCCACGTACAGCAAGGTTTTTTGCAGCAATACCAGTTGAGGTTGAACCTCCATATTGAAACGACGTGCAGTATTGAACAGATTCAATAGCACGTGACCAAAGGAGATTTCACACAGTGGCTTAGCGAAAATTGGCTCACAAACAATGCGAATCGCAAACTCAAATTCGTCAACATTGGTATCTGCCGGCACCCAACCTGAGTCCACGTGCAATTCCGCCACTCGACGATAATCACGATTGAAGAACGCAAGGAAGTTTTCCGCCAGATAACGTTTGTCTTCACTATTAAGTGTACCAACGATCCCACAATCTAACCCAATCCACGTTGGGTTTTCTGGGTGATCAGGTTTAACGAACACATTACCGGGATGCATATCGGCATGAAAGAAGCTGTCTCTGAACACCTGAGTGAAGAACACACTCACGCCGCGTTCAGCCAGCAGTTTCATATTGGTGCCATTTGCTATCAAGCCTTCTATATCAGAAACTTGAAAGCCATATATTCGCTCAGAAACCATGACAGTTTCATTACTGAAGTCAGGAAAAACTTCAGGAACGTATAATTCTTCGCTATCTTCGAAATTTCGACGCAATTGAATCGCGTTAGCCGCCTCACGACGCAGGTCGAGTTCATCGAGAAGCGTTTTCTCGTATTCACGAACAACTTCGACCGGTTTTAAACGACGTGCTTCAGGCATTGCCCCCGCGACTATACGTGCCATTCGGTGCATCAGTTTTAGATCGGAATCAATAACTGGGCGAATATCTGGGCGAATGACCTTTAATACCACTTCTTGGCTAGTGTCTTTGAGTCGTGCAGTGTGCACCTGAGCAATAGACGCAGAGGCCAGTGGTTTAATATCAAACTCGGTAAACCAGTTTTCGAGCGGACCACCTAACGCCTTTTCCATTTGTTGTTTCGCTAGTTCACCATCAAATGGGGCAACCTGGTCCTGAAGCAACGCAAGGGGATCGGCGATATGAGGCGGGAATAAGTCACGGCGGGTCGACATCATCTGACCGAACTTGATCCAAACCGGACCCAGCTCTTGTAACGCTAAACGAAGGCGATCACCTAATGGCTTCTCGGGGTGTTTATTTTTAATCCAGAACAGGCTTTTGCGCATCCAAAGCGGCGCTTTCGTCAGTTGATGCTCCGGCAACAACTCATCCAGCCCATATTCCAGTTGTACTTTAACGATGTGATATAAGCGCTTTATTTCTGCTGGAGTCATGGTTTCTCCAACCCAGGCTTATCCGCATCTAACTTATCAAGCAGAGCATTCAGACGAGCTTCCACTCGTGATGCCTGACTGCGTACTTCGTCCACTTGATCGCAAAAATGTGCGACTTCGAGCGGCGCTGGCGCGAATTTCCACTCTTCTGTCATCACCTGCGCTAGATGTCGCTGGTGTTTTTCTGCTTGAGAAACGAAAAAGTTACCGACGTTTTTTGAACCCTGCACGACCGTATGGGCTACAACATCTCCAGTCACTCGCGACAGCCATTCTTCAATGTCTGGTTTGCAATCTACCATCAGCTGAGAGAATTTTTGTGCCAGTTGAATATCGCCTTCCAACTCAAGCTTATCTTGCTTGATAAGACGGGTGATGTTGGCTTGATCTCGCAATTCCGGCAACACACTCAGGTTGAGAGACAAATAACAGTCAGGATGACCTTCATAGTTACCCAAAACATCAATCTGCTGACTAAAAACAAAGGTCAGCGTCTTATTGATTTCTTTCAGGTGGACTTGAATAACCTGGCCTTTCAGACGTGCTAAACGACGACCTAGAGCAGGATCGTCTTTAATCAGTGTGTTCAGCGACGTTTCAATGACGGCAGTAATAAGAGGTTCAAATGGCATGCCGTTAACCCTTAGAATTTGTAGCCGCGGTGCAGCGCCACAATACCACCCGTTAGGTTGTAGTATTTGGTGTTTTCGAAGCCCGCTTCTTGCATCATGCCTTCCAGAGTGTCTTGATCTGGGTGCATGCGGATAGATTCTGCTAGGTAACGGTAACTTTCTGCATCGTTCGCGACCAATTCGCCCATTTTTGGCAACAGATGGAACGAGTATGCGTCATAAATTTTCGATAATGGTTCGATGACTGGTTTCGAAAATTCCAGTACCAATAGACGGCCACCCGGCTTAAGAACGCGGAACATCGAACGCAGCGCTTTGTCTTTATCCGTTACGTTACGCAGACAGAAGCTGATAGTAATCACATCAAAATAATCATCTGGGAACGGCAGTTCTTCTGCGTTCGCCTGAACGTAATGCACATTGCCCACAATACCATTATCGCGCAGCTTATCGCGGCCGACATTCAGCATTGAGTTGTTGATATCCGCCAGAATCACATGGCCCTGATCGCCGACGATTCGCGAGAATTTTGCTGTCAGGTCACCAGTACCACCGCCAAGATCCAGAATGCGCTGCCCCGGGCGAGCACCACTACAATCGATAGTGAAACGCTTCCACAGACGGTGAACGCCTCCCGACATCAGGTCATTCATGATGTCGTACTTTGCTGCCACGGAGTGAAAAACTTCGGCAACTTTAGTTACTTTTTCTTCTTTCGCCACGGTAGTGAAACCAAAGTGGGTGGTTTCGTTCTCTAATGCATTATTGGATTGCAAGCTTGTGTCCGTCATTCTAATTCCTCTTAGGCAGCACGTTTCACTGCTGGGCGGTTGCTGACAAATAGAGTCGCCCAATGTACTGCGGGCGATTAGTTTACTTTATCCTCAGCCGGATGTCTTTCAACTAACGATTCATTTTCGGAAAATGCTTCACTCTGTGCCAGTTGTGCAAGATCAGAGGAAATTGGGCGCTTAATCTCGACACCAAGTTGCTTGAAGCTTTCTGCCTGTCGAATCACATTACCGCGACCTGTGGCAAGTTTGTTCATCGCGCCTTGATACGTTTGATTGGCTTTATCCAGCGCCCCGCCCAAACCTTCCATATCATCAATAAACAAACGTAGTTTGTCGTAAAGTTTGGTCGCTCGCTCTGCAATCAGTTTCGCGTTTTCATTCTGACGTTCATTTCGCCATAAATTATCAATGGTACGCAGCGCCACCAGCAAGGTAGTCGGGCTAACCAAAATGATGTTCTGCTCCATCGCGTCTTTAACCAAACTCGGATCAGCCTGAATAGCGACCTGAAAAGCGGGTTCCACCGGAATAAACATCAAAACGTAGTCGAGGCTTTGGATGCCTTTGAGTTTGTGATAATCCTTCATGCTTAAGCCCTTGATGTGCGCACGCAGCGCAATAAGATGGGCATTCAACGCTTGATCTCGCTGTGCATCGGTTTCCGCGTTGAAGTAACGCTCATACGCCACCAAAGCCATTTTCGAGTCGACTACAACTTGCTTATTTTGCGGAAGGTGAACAATCACATCAGGTTGATAACGCTTACCTGCTTCATTTTGCAAATTCACTTGCGTCTCGTATTCGTGCCCTTCTCGCAAACCAGATTCTGCCAGCACACGGGCAAGAACCACTTCGCCCCAGTTGCCTTGCTGCTTGTTGTCGCCTTTCAAAGCTTGGGTCAGGTTCACCGCTTCACGCGTCATTTGCTCGTTTAAACGTTGCAGATTTTTTAGCTCATGCACCAGTGTATGACGCTCTTTGGCTTCCTGACTAAAGCTGTCATTGACTTGTTTTTTGAAGCCATCCAATTGCTCTCTTAGCGGAGAAAGCAAGCCTTCTAAGCTCTGACGATTTTGCAGATCCACCTTCGCGGTTTTCTCTTCAAACAGCTGGTTGGCAAGGTGCTCAAATTGCTGCTTCAGGCGTACTTCTGCTTGTTCCAGTATTTGCAGCTTTTCTGCATTCGACTGATTCACTTGCTCATGGCGCGCTTGCTGCTCTCGTAATTGGGTTTCCAAACGCGATTTTTGCTCACGCATTTTCCCGAGCTCATCGAAATACTGCTGACGCTCTTGTTTGACGGCTTCGAAATAACGAAGCTTCTCCATTGCTGCCATCAACTTGCCGTGTGACTGACGCACTTCAAATGCCGCTTTATCGCGCTCGTCATCCAGTTCATCCAGCTCTTGTTGCGCTTCAGCCAGACGCTGACCCACTTGCTCAAGCTGTTGTTGGTGAAGCTGTTTTTCAGCAGACAGTTGCTGCTCAAGAAGCTGAGTTTGAGTGATAAAGCGCTGTTTTACCCACCAACCGACCGCCGCTCCGCTGACTGCAGCGGCACATAGAGAAGAGAGAATGAGAGATTGATGCTCAAGAATCCATTGCATAATAGCGAGTTAGCCTGTGTTTTATATCTATAACAATGGTATTTAGACACTGGATAAATGTCCAGTTTGTTGGATGAAAAATCCTCGCATACACTACCTGCTCAAAATAATATCCTTTGGCTCGCTCAAAATCTTATCGCCGAGCCTTTGAACACGATACAGAGGCATCATGAATGAGCGTCGCGCCCTAGGATTTGGGCTCTCAGCAGTATTACTTTGGTCGACAGTGGCGACCGCATTTAAACTCACATTAGCCGAGTTCACTCCGATTCAGATGCTGTGTATTGCCAGCATCGTTTCTGCTATTGCTCTTGTCATCGTATGTGGTGTTCAAGGCAAGTTGAATCAGCTCAGCGATACCTTTCTGTCGAATCCTTGGTATTACCTGCTACTTGGCCTGATTAACCCATTAGCCTACTACCTGATCCTGTTTAAGGCTTATGACTTGCTCCCGGCCTCTCAGGCCCAGGCCATCAACTACAGCTGGGCCATCACGCTGACGCTCATGGCAGCGGTATTTCTCGGGCAGAAAATTCGTAGCAAAGACTGGATTGCTTGCGCGTTTAGTTACCTAGGTGTGATTGTGATTGCCACTCAGGGCAACGTGTTAGGTATGGATTTTGAGAGCCCGCTTGGCGTTGGTTTAGCTCTGCTCTCTACATTGCTATGGGCAGGATATTGGATTCTCAACACCAAAAACAAAGCGGATCCGGTCGTGGGCGTGTTACTTGGTTTTCTGGTTGCGATTCCTTTTACTGTTGCGTTAAGCATCTATGAAGGACAAAGCTGGAATACCATCTCGGCCCAAGGCTGGGCTGCGGTGACCTATGTGGGTCTGTTTGAGATGGGGATTACGTTCGTCCTTTGGCTAAGCGCGCTCAAGTCAACACAGAATACGGCTCGCATCAGTAACCTGATTTTCGCTTCCCCATTCATCTCCCTGATGTTACTGGCGACGATTATTGGTGAAGACATTCATCCCTCTACGCTGATCGGGCTGGTATTGATCATCAGTGGTCTGGTGATTCAGCAAGTCAAGTTTGGCAAAAAAGAGAAAACCGCCAATGCCTCTCACTAACAGACGTTATCAATTCGTATTTTTATGAACTGAAGCGTCTTCTACCGCTTGGAATTATTTTATGGTCGGATACGATACAGCCAAAGCCCAATAGCCATCTCAGCTATATTTTTATAAACACATCGTTGGGCGATTCAGGATACCGTACTAATTATGTTTCGCTTTGATATTCCATCTTCTTCATTAGCAGACTGGCAAGATGCCCTGCAACAGTGCTGTAATGCCAACCATGCACAGGGACAAGTCTACGCCTTCAATGACAACGAACAGTGGCAACACAGCGCGTTGTCGACCGCAGAGCAGAACCATGATGCGATTGTTGCCGAGATTGAGCAGATCACCGCTCAATTTACCCCTTTTCAGTTAGAAACCGTCAACACAGCTTATGAGCAGCAGATCCTCAGCATCTGTCCGGTGTGGCTACCTAACGGTGATTTGTTTGCCGCGATTACGCTGACTTACACAAACGCACAAAGCCATCACGTGCCAGCGTGGCTGAGCGCACTTGCTGGTCGGTTTAGTTTTGATGTGAGCCGACATTACCAACAAGAACAACAACGCCATCTGCGGTATCAGCAAGATCAAAGTCAAATCCCAACATTACAAGAGTTTATCGACTGCCTTGAAGACCATATCTGGATCAAAGGCACCGATGGCCTGTATGCAATGACTAACCGAAGCGTCGAGCAAGCCTGGCAAAAAACCAATCAGGAAATCATTGGTAAAAATGATTTTGACCTTTTCAGCGAACAGCGCGCTGAAAAATTCATTCAAGCTGATATTACAGTGGTTGAAACTGGCAATCAGAATATTGTTGAAGAGTGCCGACAAATCGACTCGAACAATAATCCAACCTGGCTCGAAACCATTAAGTCACCTGTACGCAATCAAGCAGGTGAGCTGATTGGTGTCATGGGCATGACGCGAAACATCACACGTAGAAAAACCATAGAAACCCAACTAACGTTGGCGTCGAAGATCTTCAATAACTCGCAAGAAGGGATGATCATCACCGATCGTGATGCAAACATTATCGATATCAATCCTGCCTTTACGAACATCACAGGGTACAGTGCAGAAGAAGTGATTGGTCATACACCGAAAATCCTTCACTCTGGACACCACGATAGCAGCTTCTATCTAAATTTATGGTCTGAGCTACAAGTTAAAGGACAGTGGAAAGGCGAGTTCATCAACCGCAAGAAAGATGGCAGCTTTTACCCTCAACTGGCCACCATCAGCGCGGTAATGGACGACAAAGATCAGCTGATCAACTATATCTGTGTGTTTGAAGACATTTCGGTGCGCAAAGCACATGAAGAAAAGCTGCAGCGAATGGCGTTTTATGACCCGTTGACCAATTTGCCAAATCGTACTCATTTACTTGGATTGCTCGAGCAACACATCGAAACTGGTCAAAAGAGCCAGCAAAGCTTTGCGACCCTTTTCCTGGATATCGATCACTTTAAGCACATCAACGACAGTATGGGGCATTTTTGCGGTGACCAATTGCTGACCAAACTGGCAATACGTCTGCAAGACACCTTGCATCTCAATGCCCATGTCGCACGAATCAGCGGCGACGAATTTGTGATTATTCTTCCAGAGACGCAAAGTGATGTCGCGCTGTCCGAAACGGTGGACAGCATCTTAGGTGTATTCCATCAACCGTTTAAGCTGACCAGTCACGAATCATTGCGTGTCTCAGCAAGTATCGGTATTGCCCTGTATCCAACCGATGGTCAAGACAGTGAAACACTGCTGAAAAATGCAGATACTGCCATGTACTTAGCGAAAAAAAATGGCCGTAACGGCTACGCTTTTTATTCACCGGATCTGACTCACAAGTCCATTTCCCACGTGCGAATTCAATCAGCGCTGCACGAGGCAATAGAGAAACAGCAACTGCGTTTGGAGTATCAACCCCAATACAACCTGGAGCAGAACTCTATTGTTGGCGTGGAGGCCCTGTTGCGCTGGCAGCACCCTGAATTTGGCTTAGTGTCCCCTGCTGATTTTATTCCAATTGCAGAAAAAACTGGGCTAATTCAAAGCATCGGCGATTGGGTTATCAGGCAGGCTTGTATTCAGGGCCACGCTTGGCGGGAGTCTGGAATTAATTTCGGCAAAATAGCCGTCAATGTATCCGCACTCCAACTGCAGCAATCGAACTTTATCGACCGGCTTCAGGTGATACTTCAAGAGACTGGTTTTTCTGCGCAGCATTTGGATATCGAAATCACCGAAAGCTTTTTGTTGATCGATCCACAACAGGCCATTGCGTCGTTAAATCAACTGCGAGAACTCGGTATCGAAATATCTTTGGATGATTTTGGTACTGGCTATTCCTCGCTTTCTTACCTGAAAGGTCTGCCAATCAACAAATTGAAGATCGACCGTTCATTTGTGAAAGATGTACCGAGTCACAGCGACAGCAATGCCATCGTTAATGCGATCATCGCTATGGGCAAAACCTTATCGCTTAAAGTCGTTGCAGAAGGGATTGAGACTCAAGAACAGGCACAATACCTATCAGACAAAGGCTGCATTTACGGTCAGGGATTTTTGTTTAGCCCACCCGTTACTCCCAACAAGCTATTTCTATAGCGGACAGCCATTAACAGCAAATGCCGAGTAAGAAATACTCGGCTTTATAACTGCGTCAGAAATTAAAAATCCAGCGAAAAAGAATATATTTGATAGCGATAGGTAATGGATACATGATTTTCCACATACCGATAGTCATCACCAGATAGCGCATTGGTAATGAGATCCCCATTAAATACGATGTGATGCCTTTTATATTTAGCCTCAGCATAAATACCAGTTGATAAACCCAGTTTCGAGTGATTAATTTTTCTCACCTTTCCGTAATTGGGGTGCACTCGATTGGTGATTAAAAACTCGCCGTTATGATCCTGGTATCCCAACCCAGCCCCAACACCGACTCTATATTGCCAGCCCTCAGGTTTTTCTCGCCTAAATTGGTAGTAGATGATGGGAGTAAAATACAGAGATAAACCCTCTATTTTGGTGCCTTTGTTTTGAATAACGCGGTTATAACCGCCACCATCTCCCACAACTTGCTTATCAAATTTAGAAGTAAAAAAGTCAGCCGAAAACGTATAAGACCAGTTTCGGTCTTGCCATATATATTTAGGCTCGGTTCTGAGAGAAATGCTTGGTGAGACATTCAAGCCATCAGTCTGAAATTCAGCCACTTCCATAACACTTTCTCTTTCGCTGATTTCAATGGTTCGGTAACCAAGTGACGCGCCCACAAGAACTTCTAAAGAGGTACCAGAATCACGTTCATGCGCACTTAATGTTCCGCAAAAACACAATGATAGGATGAAGAACATAGACCGCATGATGATTCCGCTATTGGCTAAACCTGAACTTGGGAAACAAACTAAAGCAGGAGATTCCAAAAGACGAGGCCATGCATAGCTGATTAGCCGTCAACGAGTGACTTATCTATTTATCTGCGAGGCAAATAACATCTTCCGTTTGAAAATTGAGGAGCAGGACGACTGGTGGGGATATAAATACAAAGGGTAAAATGCTTCGGCGGCTTGCCAGTTAACGCTTTACGCTCGAGCTAAAATCCAAAACAAGAAGAAAATTGCTCAATGCTCATCCTTTGTCAGTAATCTATAATGCCGGATAACTCCGGCATGTTTATGTGCTTTTAGTCACTGAGGGGAGTAAGTTGACCATCTTTCATCAGCCTGCGTTCACAGTGCGGATTTAGCCCCTGTGGCTGGTGCGCGACTTCAACCACTAACTTGTCTTGCCAATCTTGGCGAAGACGCTGACGAATAACGATCTCGGTCTGTTTATCTAACGCACTGAATGCTTCATCCAACAAATAAACGGGCGTATCGCGCAACCAGGCTCTCGCCAACGCTATCCGCTGCGCTTCTCCACCGCTGAGACGAGTACCATTAAGCCCCAACTCAGTATCTAGCCCATCGGATAATGCAAAGAACATTGGCTCCAAGCAGACTAGCCGTAGTGCTTGCATCAGTTTTTCATCACTATAGTGACCACCTAGAGATAAGTTGTAGCGCAAAGACGCGGGAAAAATCACACTCTGTTGAGGTATATAACTGATTTTCAGCCAAGCTGATTCACGATTCAAACAGGTAATCGCTTCGCCTGTGAACCGCAACGGAGTCGTCTCGGAAAGATGAATACCAGCCAAGTAGCGCAGCAATGATGTCTTGCCACTTCCACTTTGCCCATGGATGACCAAATGCGTTCCCGCAGGCAGCGACAGCGATAAGTTTTCAAACAGCCAGTCAGCATCAGGGCTATAACGATGGCTTAAACCTGTGACACTGAGCAGAGCCTCAGAATCAGATCTGGCGTGAGCTTTAGTATCGTCGCTAAGTGCTGCTGACGGCTGCGCTTCCAATATAGTCAGAACTCGGTGACAAGCAGGAAACGTCTGAGGCAAGTCCTCAAAAGTCCTCGTCAGCGCTAGCACCGGACCGAAAGCGCCCGCATATAAACATAGCGCCGTTAACGATAGCGGATCTCCCTGCCACCAAGCCCAGACAATCATGGCAATAAAGCCACTACCAATGATTAAATCTGTCAGCGCATCCTTAACACCATTGCGGACAGCTAAGGTGTTATGTAAGCGTTGAAGCGCTTGTCCTTGTTTGGTTACTTTGCGCTGAAAAAACGCCATCGCTGACCAATTCTGTATTTCATTGAAACCAGAGACTACATCGGTCAGCAAGGTATTCAACAGACCAAATTGATCGCGAATATTCTGCCCTAGCTTCGCGCTGCGATTGAGATGCCACGCAGGTAATACACCACCAATAACCAGCAGAAGTAGACCCAATACGATTGCCGCTGGACCAACTAACCAATACCCGTAAGCAGTCACCAATAGCGACACCACCAGTGCAGAGAGTACTGGAACAATGGTGTGAGCATAGAAGACTTCGATGCGCTCTATGTCCGATACTACCCGTGCGGTGAGGTCACCGGTCGAAAGGTCGTGAATATTGTCCGGCGCTTGCTGTTCTAGCCGCCAATACACTTGATTGCGTAAGTCTTCTTGGATACGAAATGCAGCGTTATGCCCTGAAAGTTGCTCGATATAACGACAGATTGCTTTGCCGATACCAATCCAAAGTAACGGCCAAAGCAGTTGTGGCCAAATCGATACGGGTTGTTGGCCAAGAAACAATTCTTGCGCGTATTGCCCCGCGACAACGAGGATTGCAATGGTGCCTAACTGATTTAATATCCGACAAAGCAACGATAAACCAAGCGGAGCTAAGTGCGGTTTAGCTAGATTTAATAACTGATTGATCATGCCCAGGCCTCCGAGCTTGTTACTTTAGTTACATCGCGCCAACGGCTGACATCTACGACTCGATCAGCCTGAGCAATTAGTCGTGGTGAGTGACTGATCACCAATACGCCGGCCTGCTGCTTGAGCTGATGCAGCGCATCAATCACTTTTTGTTCGGTCAATTCATCCAACTGACGGGTCGGTTCATCGATTAACATCAGCGCATGATCGGATAAAAATGCTCGAGATAAACCAAGCCGAGCCGCCTGCCCGCCAGAGATATGCTTTCCGCCTTCACCCGGATGCAATGACAGTGTGTCTGAGTGCTCTAGCCATTCATCCAGCGCACTCTGTTTTAGCGCATCACGCACCTCATCTTGTGTAGCACTGGATGCCGCCATACGACAGTTATCTTCCAGTGTCTGATGAAACACATACGGCATCTGCTGTAAGTAACCAATCGGCTGATGGGTAATCACACCTGCATCGGGCATCAACTGACCACGGATCAGTTTGAACAAGGTGGATTTGCCGCAACCGCTTGGCCCCTGCAGCACCACCAGTTCACCTTTGTATACGCTTAAATCGACACCCTGAAATAGTTTTTCTTGCTGAGGATAACCATAAGTCAAACCGCGAACATCAAGAACAACGGCATGATTTTGCTGTGTAAGATGGTGGGATTCATTTTCGTCTAAAGACAAGATGTGTTGTACGTCAGCCTGCACTTCTCGGCCCAGCGCACCGGCAAAGAAGAACGCTCCCATTAAAGACAATGGACGTATCAGCTCGACACTGGCCAAAATAATAAAAGCTGCCGATGCTGCGTCTAGAATACCCAATTGATAACGCGTAATCGCCAACAATGACGCAGCGACTATCGTGCCCAGAGAAAACAACAGGTCAACCAATAAGATCACCAGTTGATTGGTTTTGAGGAGCGACATGGTAGAGCGTCGTAATGCCTCACCATGCTGTTCAATTTCCGCTCCCCAAATTTTGGAATATTGGTACAGCTTTAGCACGGGAAGGCCGTGCAAGCTCTGAGTAAACAACTCCGTCAGCAGAGCCAAGTTGTGCTTATAGGTCGCACTGACACTGGCAAAACGTTTAAACACCAACATTAAAATGGCTGGAATTAGAGGGATCATTAACAGCAAGATAAAGCCAGAAAATGGGTCTATGAATGCAATAAATAGACACACTAGCAAAGGGCCAAGCAGACCGATAAAAAACTGAGGGACAAACAGCCCCCAATATAGGTCCAGTACTTCCACGCCTTCACCAAGCAGGTAATTGAGTTTCCCACGCAGCTCTGGTGTCATTTGGGCTGGCTTTAAAGCGGCCAATTTATCAAGCAGCTGCTTACGTATTGACTGCTTCACTTGCTGCGCCGTTTTTGCCCCCAAGTAACGATGGAAAATAATCACACCAAAGCGTAACGCTAATAAAGTCACACTCGCCAATAGCACCTGTAGAACAATCGGTTCAAAGTTGTCACTGAACACTCGGCTCACCAGCCAATATTGACCGACCAAACCAAGAATAACCAACACGCCACTGCTTACGGAACCCAAAAGCCAAGGTTTTGCGGATTGAGGAATCTTACCTATCATTTATTTTCCTCAACTGGATAAACGCGCGTCTTGTAGCGCAAAATAATGTAGGTTTCGATAAGCGCAATCACCAGCAATGTAATTTGTGCAGACGGTCGTTCACCGAGCAACCAAACGACGGTCGCCAGTATCGAGCACCACACCACTATCAGTACTCGCACCTTTTCTTTTATGGTTAGGCCACGATTTTCTTTAATGTTTCTAAGCGTTGGACCGAGCAAACGGCTGGCGAGCAACCACGACTGAAAACGAGGCGAACTGACACTAAAGCAATAGAGCGCAAGTAACGCAAAAGGAACGGTAGGCAGTAACGGAATAAACACACCAACCATACCCAGCCCTGTCGCACTGACCCCTATAGTTAAAAAGGCATATCTTTTAATCATGTTCCAATTCATTCTGTAGATTATCTGTAGTAATGAAGGGCTGAATTTCACTGCGCTTTGGCCAGTACGGCTTTACGCTATTGTTATCGAAAAAATGCGAGGTTGCCCTCGCAATAATTAAGCGGGTTGTAGCTGCTTCTCTTCCTCGGTATGGCCTTCCGTCTGATGCACTGCGTGTTGAAGGCTCTCATCCAGACGAAACGCCTGACCAAATCCTTTTACGTAGTTACCTGAGCGTGGTGTAAAACGGTAGAAACTAAAATCTTTCATGCCACACAACTGCTCGACGATCTCGCCGTACTTTTGCTGCATTTGTTGCTTAAGCGGTGAGGCTTCCTCGCTGTGCTTATCAATACAAACGACATCGCAGTCTATGACCAGTCGCTCACGAGCAAACAAGTGACGCGCCTTATCTTCTGATTCAACTAACATCAGCGACGCTCTCGGCGTTTGTTGCAGATTACGAGCATGCTTCGAGACGGTACTCAATAACATGACGAAGTCGTTGCCTTGACGAACAAACGGAGCGTAACTCGCCAATGGTATGCCTTGTGAATCTACGGTTCCCAGCTGGGCGGTTGAGAATTGCTGAATAAACCCCTGAATTTTTTCAGGTAAACGTTCTAGCTGCTCTTTTCGGTACGACATACAGTTCCTTTCATAATGGTAGTTATTCCACCAATTCAATTTTGTTCAGTGTGGTGGCCACTTGTTGTAATACATTGCGAATAGTGCGGTTGGTCGCTTGATAATAAGCACCCGGGCTGGCACAGGATTTCATCGACGGTGAGCGGTTGTTGAAATCCACCGCGATGATTTCTATTCCTTTTCGCTTCATCTCTCGACATAACATCACTTGTTTTCGATCGCGTACTTCTCGATCAATCAAGTGGTCACCATCAGTAAACAGCACCATGACTTTCTTATTACTTTTCAAACCGTAATCTCGTGGCAGTTCACCCTTGGTTTTATCCCAATCACCACGCCATTCTGGAGACAGTAATCGCCATGCCCACATCACACCTTCAGCGTTATTTGTGTTCATTTCCGGATACAGCGTTTCTAAACCATGCACAAACTCACGATAATTGGACATGTATGACTGAACACTGCTGACACCACAGTCAAGTGTGTCAAACAGCGCATGCATGTGCTTCCACTCTGGGTTATACGGTGAGTTCTTAGTTGGAATATAGGAATGCAACGGCATGCCATTTTTGTAAGTCGCGCCTAGTGGTGGCTTCTTGTGAGTTTCCAGATAGAAGCGAATGTTTTGCTGCTTAGGGCCGAGCTCCAAACTGCGTATCCAGCTTGGATTTAACATTCCTGGGCTGGTTAAATCCGACTGAATCTCTGGCAACTGCATGCACATCGCTTCACGCCAACGCCCCGGCACCGATGGACTTAGCAGGTTTTTCCAACCCTGCTCTTTTGCCAAAGTGCGTAATGAGCGGGGAATTGCTATCGCACCAGGTTTAAGAAAATTAGGACGCCAACCGACATTAACCAATCCAGTTGCCGGTACTATGCTGATGGTTTTACTCAGATTTCGTCTTTCTTCGGCGTATAAGATGTCAGCAAAATCCCGTAATCCGTCCATCGCCTGAGTCATTGGTGCCCCCTCCATCGAACCAGAAACATCCAACATGATGACAATTTCTAGTGTCATCTGGTGTAATCGGGAGGTAGCCTGGTGACGAATAATCAAGTCTTCTGTCACTAACTCTTCATTGAGCACTAACTCACTCGCCTTAACTTTTCCGGTTACTGTCGCTGTGGTGAAGTCATCACGCTTATCTAACCTCGATTGAGGTGCCGACAATCCCGTTGCATCGTCGCTAACGTTAGCGTTCAACAGTTGGTTGGCATCTTGATCTGCGCTTACGCTGTCAGACGAAGAGTACAGCACGGCATCCGCCAGCATAGATAACCGGCTGTCTGTGGTACTGGTGACGACCACTAACAACACAAAACTAAAGAAAGTCAGCATACCGGCTAGAAATATCGCCGCCGACACCGACACCACGCCAACCTGATGGCGACGAGACACAGAATATGTAGATAGCGCCATCATCAGTTCGTCTCCCTGATCATATGAGAGTGGAAGCGACCATTTGGCCATAGTTTCCAGATTGCGTTACTACTAACACTGTCGTCAGGCTGGAAGCAGATCGCGACTTCTACCAAGCTACCGACGTCAAAATCAGGCCATTTACCACTCAACATACAAGCAGAACTCACCATCACTGGCGTGGTTTCCTTAGTCGCTGCATTGTGCATTGCGATAGACAAACTCACGTTGCCTTTGGCAATGTTCGAGAGTTGCTGCTCGGCAAAACCACTAAAATATGGGAGCTGGGCAATATTATTTTCAATCGTCAACGTCCGGCGATTGCCCACCATTTCAAGAATGTTGTAGTTAAGGTTCACCAAGCGTTGCTCCACACGGAGGATGGTCAGAATTTCTGACGCCGCAACAATCACGGTCAGCAACATCGGCAAGATCAGAGCAACTTCCAGACTGACACTGCCTTGTAAACGACGTTTACGCGCGGAAAAAATCGGGTATCGAAACATAGTTAATCGAACAACAAGTCCTGTGAAGCAATCAAAGTGCTAGTAAACACCAAGGGTTCTGGATATAGCGTGGCTAAAGGGCTGATTTCCATTTGTGTCGAGAGCGTCGCGGTCACCTGAAAAACTGGGTCTCTCGGGCGAAAGAACGCGCTGGCCTCTACTTCTTCCTGCTCTTTCCCCACTCGAAGCATCTCTTCCAACGAGTCATAACGAATGATGCTGACCTCGACCTGGTCGATAAAACCGTAGCTGTTGTCATCGAGCATTTGTTTGATAACAGAGGGATTCAACGGTTTAACGCGCCAGTCTTCTGCTAACAGCACCCGCAATGAGCTAC
Source organism: Vibrio natriegens NBRC 15636 = ATCC 14048 = DSM 759 (assembly GCF_035621455.1). Classification (NCBI taxonomy): domain Bacteria; kingdom Pseudomonadati; phylum Pseudomonadota; class Gammaproteobacteria; order Vibrionales; family Vibrionaceae; genus Vibrio; species Vibrio natriegens. The sequence continues at coordinate 85,252 of NZ_CP141822.1, read as the reverse complement.
GCATCGCGTGTTCCAATAATCCGTATTGCAAATGAACACGGGTAATATCAAAAAAGGCTAACAACACCGCTAAGACCGCAGGAAATAGCAGTGCGGTTTCTAAACTGATGACACCTCGCTGACGAGAACGACACCGACTCATTGGGCATTCCGCATCGCCGTCAAACGCGCGTTGAGGATAGCTAGATCGCGCTCAACTTCGCTCGCGGGTAAATGACGAGTAAGTAACGCTCGCGCTTGGTCTTCATTACCTTCTGCCAGTAACAACAGCGCGAAATTCAGCTCTACCTGCGGAGGTAACTGCTGATACGCCAAGAGCGGAGAAAATGTTGTTCGAGCTCTCTCGACCTGATTGTCATGCAGATAGCTGATCGCCAAGTTAGAACGAAAATGAGGGTTATCTGGTGAAAGGATCATCGCTTGTTGTAACGCCGCTCGTGCTTGTAAGGCATCACTGCCCAACAATGCGATACCAAGGCCGTTATGCAGCTGCGCTTCAACCTGTGGACCGTCCGCTTTCGGTAGCCCTAACTTATATACCTCGATAGCTTCGGTCACACGACTGTTGCTAAGCAAGTAACGGCCAAGATACATACACGCCTGCGCAGAGACAGGCTCCGGATTCGCGCACACATAACGCAGTTTCGCCATCGCGGTTTCTTTCTTGTCCTGACGGTACTGACTACGAGCCAACATCATTTGGTAAGTGAGATTTTCTGGTGAGAGCTCGAGCAACTTAAGATACTGCTGCTCCGCTTTACCATACTGACCATAATTGAATGCTGCTTCGGCTAGTGCTTGAGTATTATTTTCAGTCTGCTTTTTCACTTTGCTCGCCGTCGCGCAGCCTAATAGCAGAGGGCTTAGACAGACCAACAACAGCCATTTGGTCGGGTTTGTCGTCATCATTTTAAACTCTCCAATAACAAGTTCATGGTCGGTGCGACGATCAGCACCATCAGTGGCAACATAATGAAAGCCATTTGAATCAGCGTAATGCGTCCCGGCAACTTACCAGCTTGCTCCTGCAACGCCATTTTGCGTAGTTGTCTGGCATCAGCGCTGATGGTGCGCATGGTTTCCGCTAAAGGAGAGCCATATCGCTCGGCCATCGCTAGCGTACTGGCGAGACGTTCTATCTCTTTCAGCCCCGTGCGCCACGCCAGCTTTTTCAGACACTGTGCAGACTCTCCCCGCACCTGAATCTCTGCGTGAGTGCGCAATAACTGTCGCGCCAACATCGGCTCAACATCGAGTAAATACAGACCGACTTTCTCCAATGCACGCTCCAGCGACAGCCCGGCTTCCACACTGATCACCATCAAGTCGATGGCGTCAGGCACGACTTGCTGCTGCTTCTGTTGAGCCTGATTGGCTTGGCGGCGCAACCAGTATTCCGGTAAGTTTGACCCCAACACATAACCGATTAACGTCATCATTAGGGTGTATGCATCGAGCAGTTCTCCAGATACCGCCTGCCAAATCAGAGCGGCACTCGCACTAAACAAACCGAGCACAAGCTTGGCGCCGCGCACCGAATTTAAGGCAGTCGAAGACGCAATACCGGCATGCTCCAGCATTTGCTGCAGGCGCTGTTTCTCTTTGTCAGAAGTGGGATACAACACACCTAACCCGGCGAGAAATGACGATGACGAAGTCTCAATCACAGCATTATCATTACCAGGGTTTAAGTAACGCTTACACTGCGCCTGCCAACAACTTTGAGACTGCTGTGATAAGAACAACCACAGCAACACAGACATCAACACCACACCCGCTACCAACAGAGCGGCAAGCGAGGTTGACGAAACGAACCATTGCCCCATGAATTATCCCTTTAGCTGAGTCATACGGCGGATCAGGTACAATCCACCCAAAATGCTGCCCACGACATAGGCCATGACGATTTGCCCACCATTCGAGGTCATCAGAAAATCAAAATGCTCGCGTCCAGTGGTAAACAGCACCAGACACACCAAAACTGGCAGTGCAGCGAGGACTTTGGCAGAGTTGCGCGACTCGGACGTAATGCTTTGAATACTGGCATTGAGCTCCGCGCGCGATCTCAATGTAAGCCCTAGTCGCTCCAGCACTCCGGTTAAACGGCCACCCGTTTCCTGCTGTAGGCTAAGAACGATGGTCAGAAAACGAAACTCAGCAATCGGCATACGACGCGCGGCATTTTTCATTACTTCGTCCAGCGTCTGGCCGACCTTCAACTCATCATGCATGTTGTCAAACAAGCGAGCAGTCACGCCCTGATGTTGCTGGGCCATCTCATGAAACACATCCGCCATCGGTGCACCAACGCGCAGCGCGCGGATTAAGCCATCAATGACATCCGGTAATTCATCGCGAAACTGGTCTTTGGCTTTCTGCTGCAATTGTTGATAGGCGAACCACACCACCAGTAATGCCGTACTCAGGCTGAGCGGCAGTGACACGTACCAGTCCATACCGTTAAAACAAAGTACTGTCGGTGCTAGCAAAATGGACGCAACCAAACCAAGCTGCCACTGCTTTAATTTGGCTGGGCTGATAAAAGTTTGCAGGTTTTGATACCAGATCCAGTGACACCAGAATGGTTGGCGCTGGTCGGCGTCAGTATCCAGGTTTAACAAGGTGTAGCGCTTAAGCTGACCTTGCCAATGTTCCTGACGTTGGATGGTGAGCCAGACCAGCCTGCCTGCAACCAACCAGAAAACAATCAAGACAATCAGTAGGTTCACGAAGACTTCTCCACGCACTGACGCAATGCATCTTCCTTGGCAAAATGAGCCGCTTTTTCAAGCAAAGCAGAGGAAACGGACTGAGCGCTAAATCGACCATAGATATGCTGTTGTTCAGCACGAATGAGCTCAAAACGGAACACTGGACTGAGTTCGATTTGTTCACCGTTTATTCCAACCACTTCGCTGATGGCGGTGATCCGGCGACGCCCGTCGCGCATACGTTCAAGTTGCACGACCAGGTCAATCGCACTGACAATCTGGCTACGAATAATATGGTCGGACAAACGTTCTCCGCCCATTTGCAGCATATTGGTTAAGCGCACAATCGCATCTTGTGGATTGTTGGCATGCAAAGTACACAGCGAGCCGTCGTGACCGGTATTCATCGCTTGCAACATATCGAATGCTTCTGCGCCACGAACTTCACCCAGTACAATTCTATCCGGACGCATACGTAGGGCGTTTTTCACCAGATCGCGTACCGTCACTTCGCCGTTACCTTCAGTGCTGGCATTACGGGTTTCAAGCGGCACCCAATGGGGCTGCGCCAAAGACAACTCAGCAGCGTCTTCGATGGTCAGAATACGTTCGTCTTCGCTTATGTGCCGACTCAGCGCATTCAACAAGGTCGTTTTACCCGAACCCGTACCGCCGGAAATCAAGATGTTACAGCGGCAATAGGTCGCCAACGCGAGAAACTCCGCCATTTGCTCGGACAGGCTGTCGTTGTCGACCAGATTCGACAGCATCAACTTACTCGCAGGGAACTTACGGATCGAGATGCAGGTCCCATGTAACGCTAAAGGTGGCGCGATGACGTTGACCCGACTGCCGTCTTTTAGTCGCGCATCCACCATCGGATTGGATTCATCTACCCGACGGCCGATCGCGTTTACAATCCGCTGAGCAACGTTGAGTACATGTTTGGCATCACGGAAGCGAATATCGGTTTTTTCTAACTTGCCACGTCGTTCGACGTAAATTGTTTCAGGTCCATTAACCAAGATATCGGAGACTTCTGGGTCTTCGAGCAAAGGTTGAATGGGTCCAATGCCAACCATTTCATCGACCAGTTGCAAACCTAAGACCGCCAATTCCTGACGGTTATAGGGCAACATTTTCCGCCCTGAAATGACGTTGAGTGCGTCTTTGACACGCGGCAGCAGCTCATCACGGGATAAGCTCGCGGCGATCGATGGGTCGACCAGTTCGTAAAATGCGCTTTTGGCGTCATCCGTCATCGAAAGCAGTTCGTGGCTGCGGGTCTTGTGGGTTAACACATCTTGCTTAAACATCGACTTACCCTTTCTGCTCCGCCGAAGCGGCACCCAGCACTTGCCCTAATTGATGGATTTTTTTGCTGAACTTCGAACGCTCAGCCAACAGCGGTTTGCCTTCTCTTTCCGCTTTATCAAACGCCTTGGCGTCAAACGGCAGTTCAACGCTCAATTCCAGTCCCAGAGCCTTGGTGATTTCCTGCTTGGGTACTCGGCCTTTGGCATGACGGCACAAGTTGCCGACCAAGATTTGTCGCTGGTGTTTCAGCGGTGTATTGGCGCGCAGCTTTGCCAGATAACGGAAGCTATTCAGGCTGTAGTCGGTGACGAAAATGCAGTTATCTGCCTGTTCTACAATTGCAGGCATCGCTGGGTGGTTAAGATTCGGCACATCCACAATCACCGTTGCGTAGTGCTCAGCCAGCGCTTGGATTGTCTCTGCCGGTTGCTGTACGTCGTCGTGCGGCAGCTGGCTGTCCTGACCGTAAAACAGATGCAGATGCTTTGTCAGTTGCTGGCTACTGTGCGCCAGCAAGGTTTCGTCGATACGATCTGCATCAGCAATGATGTGCTCCAAATGTGGGTCATAATCAGCGCCCAATAGGATCGGGTGTTGGCTGTGGAACAGGTCAAAATCCACCAAGGCAACAAACTGATGTTGTTTCTCAGCTAAGAAGTAACCCAGGTTGGCTGCGATGGTGCTTGCGCCGCACCCACCAGTGCTTCCCAACACACAAATAACGCGCCCATGACGCAATGGCTTAGTCACTTGGTGCCCTTGAAGGTGCAGTAAGCTCAGTCGGATCGCGTCGGCATTTAGCGGTGTAGTATGGTAATCGTTCACACCCGCGAACATTAGGCTTCGGTATAATGAAACTTCTTGTTTTTTACCTAATACGATCAGCTTCATCTGCGGTGGACAATACTCCGCCAGCTTACGCAGCGCAGCTTCCAATCCCAGACAGTCACCACCATCAACGATAAGTAAATCAGGCGCTCCCTGTTTGACGCACCAAAGTCTTGCGGCTTCGATATCGCCTTTTTTCACCTGAATATCTTGCGTAGTTAAATCGCTTTTTAGGCTCTCAAGGACTAGTTGACTCTGGCTATCGAGAACAAACGCGACAACATTAAATACTCTTTCAGTCACGATTTACTCTCCTGTCACCGGCTGTCTTTCTGCCGATTTAAGTTGGTTATTAAACAAACGTTGTACCGCCCCTGTTGTCAGAGCACTGTTGTGCTCCTGATACTCTTCTCCATGGTGCCAGGTCGATTTGTTAACCACACTCAGGTAATGATTACGTAGCTGCTGGCAGGCGTACGCTGAAATAGGTAGAGACTGACGGTTGTATCGACACGTGTTTGGCTTTAACACCACTTCAAGCTCAGCAACAATCTGACTCTGCTTGTCCGAGTGGTAAGTCATCTCCACTGGTAATTGCAGATAGGTCATCAACTGATTACGCAGATTTTTCTGGGATTGCAGATCCAAATCACCGCCTTGTAACACGAGACGAATCTGTCCCTTTTCTTCACGCTTGTTCACCTGGCTAAGAATGTTTTTCAGGTCTAGCTCAATGTTGGCAGTGGTTGTCGTAAAAGAGGTTTTGTCCTGAAAGGTTGCATGCGTTTCTGTTTGATACGGACGCTGACAACCGACCACCAGAAAAAGGGTCAATGTGGTCAAAGCTAATTTCGCGAATTTCATCATCATCCTTAATAGTTGTATCCATAGTTACCAAACAAACGCTGGCTATCATCGTGGTCATCACCCATGTCGCGTAAGAACAAACGTTCAAATCGATTCGCAGGACGGAAGCGATCTAATGGCGTGGTCAATTCACTTGGGTCGCTGGTTGGCTCGACTAAATGTGCTGTCGCGATAATCACTAACTCGCTTTCCGAGTTTTTAAAGCTGTTGCTGCTGAAAAGCGGTGCAAGGAAAGGAATTTCTCCAAGAAACGGCAGCGCCTCGATTTTGTGGTCTTGATAGGTTCTCACCAGACCTGCCAGCGCAAAGCTCTGACCGTCTGCCAATTCAATCGTTGTGGTGGCACGGCGGCTTTCAATACCTGGAACTTCGACACCCGCAATAGAAACGCTGTGCTCGCGGCTCAAAGTAGAAACTTCGGGAGCAACCGTGAGACTGATCTGTTTATTACTCAAGACTGTAGGCGTCAGCTCTAATGAAATACCAAAGCGTTTAAACTCAATACTCACACCGTCATCACTGTTGTCGACGGGAAAAGGAAACTCACCACCAGACATAAAGGTCGCCGCCTCGCCAGACTTAGCCGTCAGATTCGGCTCAGCGAGAACGTTTACTAAACTGTCTTCAACTAATGCATCGATGATGACATTAAGACCGTGCTGACCAGGGCCTGATGGCAGATTATTGGTTGGGAATTTATTACCAGGCGTTACACCCAGTGCCGTCTGTAACGTGTCCCATGTACCCCAGCGCATATTACCGATAGAGCTCCAACGCAAACCAAGTTGTTCGCTGGTCGAGCGTTCCATTTCAACAATACGCACGGAAATATTCACTTGAGCGCTACCCGCGGTTTTAAGCTGGTTAACAACCAAAGGGTAGACGCCCATGCCACCACCCGGTTTTGCCATACCTTCACCGCGACCAGAGCTACTGCTACTTTCGCTTGTTGGCGCAGCTAAGGTTTGTTCGTCTACCTCTTGTAGCCCTTTGGCAAACCCAGATGCCATGCTCAGGATCTCATGTGCCTGAAGTGCATTGGCCACTTCACCCATAGCAACGATCGCTCCCTTACTATGAACAAACGTCACTTGAACATCGGGAAACGCGTGTTGTACGGCTCGTTCCAGTTGAGACAGATCAGCAGCAACCACAACCTTGTAATGCGCGAGTGTGCGAGCATTGTCCCCAAGTACCAGAATGTCGGTTTCTCCTAACGCTTTACCAGAGACCATCACGTGACGGTTGGAAGGTGCGTGAACCACGACTAAGTTCGGGTCAGAAACAAAAATATCTTTCACATCATCATTCACCGTAATCAAACGGTTTTGATTGATAGTAAGGTTCAAGGTATGACTTGCTGCTACCGCCCACGGAGAGATAGACAAAACCAGCGATACGCAAAGTATAAAATTTCGAAGCAAGGACATGATTTATCTCGTTGTGCTCTTTTCTTGAGTGCGGATATCTTCACCACTGAAAATGCGAATGGTGTGCTCAGGTTTACGATCCGGATGATGGTTATCCGACAACTGCTCATCCCAGAGCGTAGCTATGGTTGTTGTTGTCATAGACTGTTCGTCCTGTTGATAACCACGCAGGATAAGAGATAAATCCCCCAACGTTTTTGCTAGCAGTAAACGTTGCGCCCCTTCTGGAGTAACCTCAAAGGTAATCGGTAAGGTGTCACCACCAGCCATCGACATGTCACTTTCATTTTGATGTTTTGGGCCGCTCACAATATCTGTCAGAGTGTTATTGATCGCGAGCAGGCGCGTATTTTCTAGAATCACGCTGGTTGCACGCTTGGTGATTTCCCCAAAGCCCTTTTCTGAGGTGTGCTCGTTCTCACTAGTTAAGACGACATCAACGTAATTACCCGGTCTTAGTAGGTCATAATTCATTCCTGCTAAGCTCATCTCCAGAGTAACCGCTCGCATGCCTGGCGAGAGCATCGCGGACATATATTGGTTCTGCTCTGGGCGAATAATGTCTGATACCGCAAGTGGTTGATTCGCAGTCAAACGGCGGGTTAATAAGCTGCCTTTCAACACATCAGGTTTGATAAAACCTTCAAGAAACACGTCGTTAAGTTGCGTGTTGCTATCAGATGGCATTGGCGCCCAGCGAAAATCTTCCGCTCTCAACAAAGCACCTGCTTGAATACCGTATTTCGCGACTAAGATTCTTGGTACGACGGCCTTTTCTTCTAACGCCACTTCGACTGGCTTATCTGGTTGGGTTGGAGTTGTACTCAACCATGCCACCACCAGCATTGCGACCAAGGTCGCTCCTCCGAGTAGCACAAAAATTAACTTTTTCATGATGGGTATAAACTACATATAGTGAATAGTGGTGGTTGCAGCGATACATATAGCGACCGCATAAGGCACGGTAGTTCGCGGCTTAGCCGCAATTACTCCCCTTATTGCGAAGTGGTTAAACAACAAATACGCGACACTTAACACTCCACCTAACAAAGCCGTTTTTAATAGCAACCAGTACCACTGTTCCAAAGAGGCGTAGGCGCATATTGCTAACAACTTACTGTCACCAGCCCCAAGCCAACGGTAGTGGAAAGCCACTAATCCAAAGACCACTATCGCGATCCCGGCCAAAAACGAGTGAAGATAAAAAGGCGTAACCGTAACGCCAACGAATAACAACAAAAGCAAACATATATTGGGAACCTTGCGCTGAAAAACATCGTTCAATGCAATAACAAGCAACAAGAACACCGTAATAATTTGCAACAATAAAAAAGAGTTACTCGCCACCAGATCCCATGTTCATACCATCAATGATTGTTTGAAACTTATCTTTTAAGGCACTGATAAATAAGCCATCAGAACCAAAAATTGCCAATATTCCAGCAGCTAACCCTGCGGCCAAAATACCGTATTCTATTGCGGTTGCTCCTTCCTCATCATGCATGTAACGCTTAACTAGCGACATAAAACCATTCATACAATCAATTCCTTCATAAAAAACATTCACATTTCTTTTGATGTGAGAATTATTATCAATACTGTTGTAAAAATCAATCTCATTTATATAATAAATGCCAGTTTATTGATCATATTTAGATCCATTGATCGTATAAATGTATTTTTTTAGCATTAACCTCTTTTACTAAGCGAAATAACGAAGGATTTCACAGTCCAACCAATAAGCACCACATTGCGTATATGCGTTATTTCTTGTTTGCTTTGATTTTCGTATAAAGGAATATTCATGCTCTTTAGACAGCTTGTTTTGTCTGCAACAATCGTGCTAGCGATCAGCGGTTGTAGTGACCAACCACAGGGATCAGCGCCAGCCCCCTCTAATGTAGATAATGGTTCTGGCAGCAGTAATCCCTCAGATTCAGATGCCGATTCGGGTACGTCGACCCAGTCAGGCACCGGCGGTACTATCACACCGCCAACGCTACCCAACGGTCGGTCAACTATGACTATTTCCGGCCCTGTATCAGGCAGCCATGAAAACGATGTATACGCATTTAAAGTTTGTTCTGGCCAGGTTTGTGAGCAGTGGCAAAGCACGATGGCTGAAGGGGGATTCGAATACACATTTCAGTTATCGCAATGGCCACTAGACAAAATTGTGACCATAGAAAGCAGCAAATTGGCGCAAGTAGACGCGAATGCGAGCGTTGACGTTCAAGCTGCATCGTACTTTCAAGCGGAACTGGATACGCTGACCAACATTTTGAAAATGGACAGCAACGACGATGGCTATATCGATGAAAAAGAACTACCAACAATCTCACTAGACCCAGTGACAATTGCATTCAATACCGTCGCCAAACACCTGCTGCAAGGTGAGCTCAGTCATTATGGCAACCTACCATATGCGGAAAAAAATGAAGCGGTTCGCCGTTACTTGTCAGACAGTAGCAGGACGACATTAGTTGAGCTCAATGATGAGCAAAAAAGCGCAATAAAGAGCCATATTTCTGATCAATCAACAGAGTGGTCCCCGCGCTTTTTTGGCACCTTTACGTTAGCGCTGACAGATGAACAATGGGCTGGAATCAATGGACCGTTGAGTACGCCACAAGAGCAGCGTGTTGTCGTGCTCAATACTGCCCAACTTCGTACTTTATTCATCCAGGATGGTAATCGTGTCGCGACAAACAATCAGTTCAACCTGAGTGTTGAGCAAGCTTTCGCCGTGCATGGAAAACTTGTTTACAACCAACGTTTGGTGCTTGAGTTGGCTGCGCTATACCAGATGCTTAGCGAACAAAGCGATATAGCGCTACCCATCAGCGGCGCACAAAAACAGGCGCTTGATGAGCAAATCGCATTACTTAATCCCGACCAACAAGAAGCCACAAGATTTGAAGGCAGCTACAGCATCGACGTCGAATCTGACACTCTCGATGAGTTAGGTGTTTTTGACCACCCTAACGGTGAAAAAGCCGTATTGACCTTTAGTGCAGAACAGATGCGTCGCGCGTATCAAGCTTATCAATTAGAGCTAGAAACCAATGATTATCCCAACTACGTCTTTGCGGTTGCGCCAATGCAATGGTCACGGGCTGAACTTTCATTAGAGGAAATAGGTACAAAAATTCTAGAGAAAGCTAAAACCGCTCCTTCTTATACGTTATGGCAGCATTATGAAAACGAAATACTGTCAGCGGATGAGCAACCTGGCATATACAAAGAGCTCACAAAATCCATCCCTGCACAACTGCAAAAGTCTTATCGCTATCAATGGCGGGTGAATGAGTTGGTGATGGCGAATCACAACCATCCACTGAAGCACTCAATTTTGGCGATAGCGCCAGAACGTCAGCTTCAAATCAGTGGCCGTTTTCCGAAAGAGTTGGAGCAAGTATCACTGAGTATAATTCTAGGTAGCCGCCACTCTCCGGGTAAAGATTCTGTTTTATACGACGATTCCGGTCGTTACCCTCTTCGCCACCAGCCGGTGAGCTTGATCAGCAGTACTGGACAGCGTCACCACAGCTTAGACTTAAGCGCTGAAAGTAGCTTTGTTACCACCATTGCCTTGCGCGATATCGATAATAACTATGCACGCTGTGCCCCAGGAAAGTTAGACGAGTTTGGCTATGAGTACACTGCCGATGAAATGCAAGACACTCTGACTATTCATCTTCGTGATGAGAAAACGAGTGTGGAACTGCGTTCTGTACTAGGCTCCTTCTGTGAAATTGCCAATCTGGATACACAACAAGGTAACAGTAACGGTGTGCTTGAACACGATGAGTTTCAGCGCCTTAATGTCGGGTATATCAGCACTGCGCAATCCGCAATGCTATTAAAGTCTGGAATATCCTCCGCGGGGAGTCTGGCCTACCTTGTTCCTCAAACCAATGAACAAGTCATTGAAAAATATAATCAAATGCCACGCCAGCAAGTTGAGCTTTTAGCTTCATTTTTAGCGCTGCAGGCCAAAGGCGAACTGTTTAGTTCACTGGTTAATTTATCTGAACGGGCAAATCTATACGAAGATTTACTTGCACTCCTCAATATTGACCTAAGTAAATACCGCGTCAGTGACAGCAATGCCTATCCCACAATAGAAACGCTGTTAAACCGTATTGCTTCAAACTACGCTATCGGCCAGGTTCTGATTGAGAATATCGACGTCAATATTTCTCATATAGTTCAAGCAATGACCTCTCTGCTAGGGGATTCAGAACCGGATCAATATTATTTTCCAAGTGGGGTTCGACCAGGTAACTGGGTAACGGTGTATCCAGTCAATAGTTTAGATGCCAGTTGCCAATCGCTAGTCGACGAGAATCAACTACTGGGGTTACGAATTGAAGGAAGAGGAGAAGATGCGTCAGGTTCTTGGGTGACGATTGGCTGGGATTCTCAACCGGGCGCGTCAAGCTATACATTAGCTTGGGGAGAAGACAGCTTTACTCAGCTTGCTTACGCTCAGAATACTCTACCAACTGAAAAACAACGTGCCACTATATCTGGCCTGGATTTAAACACACAATATTACCTCCGTGTGCAAAGTAACATTGGTAGCCCTAGTGCACAGATGACTTACTCTCCTCGCCGAATCCACACCGCTGATTCAAGAGCAACAAAAGGCTTAGTTGGAGACGATAGTTCACGTGGTCGAGACAATAGTTTTGCTTGTGACCCACTCACGGGAAAAGATGAGAATAGCAACAAGGATGGTTTACTTGGTGCGCGTTACGTCAAGCTCGATCAACAAGGAAAACCTCTTGCTCGTCAGGATTTGAGTTACAACACTCAGCCTTTTGCCTGTGTTTTGGATGCTCACACCGGACTTGTTTGGGAAACAAAACATCGCCGTAAAGAAGAAGATCCGTACTCAGTATACGACAGCGACAACCAGTTCATCATCCAGCCTGTAGAAGAGGCAACCGAATTCAGCGCCACATGCACGGAGCACGGAAGTAACGAAGTTTCTACCAACCCTCATCAGTGTACAGTAGCCAATCAAATCCAGTGGTTCGATAAAGAGAAACGTTGTGGATTAAGTAACTGGCGCTTACCTACTTTGCAGGAGTCCGTCTCCATACTCAATTTCGGTAATCCACGTAAGTTTGGCAAGAATTTACCGGCTAACGTCGACACCCAATACTTTCCAAACATGCAAACCATGTGGCTGGATGCAGAAAACTTAAATAGCACCGAAAACCTAGTATTAAACACCGTCAATTTCGGTACTTATCACAAAAGTATTGGACTTTCTAACTCGCTAATTCTGGTCAGTGATGGCTTTTATCTCGAACAGTAACAAGGACTATAGTGTGAAATATTTAAGTTTAAGCCTAACGTTTTTCGTCGCGTCTGCATTCGCCGCTGAGCCAGAACTACAATGTGGGGCCGACACTGATCTCAACCCAAATAATCGCTTTTCCCACGACGTCTTAGCAACAGATATTGGTGACTATAAGGTAATTAACGACGCAACAACGGGATTGCAATGGAGCTACTGTTTCGTCGGTCAAACATTCGATAGCCAACAAGATGTGTGTTTAGGCGTTCCTACCGTACCTTATGAGCTAAGCGATAGTAATTATAACTCGAACATCCGACAAGCGAGCATGGACGCCGTTGAGAGTGAAAACCAACAGCTAGGTACACTCGAGCATCCTTGGCGACTGCCAAATATCAAAGAGTTAATAGGGATTTACAACGAGCAGTGCGTACCAGCAAACTATCCAGCGTTCAGTTACGCAATCAACGTATCTCAAAGTGAAATTGAGGATTTAGGCAATACGCCCTATTCAACAGATGAAACGATAATAGGATATCACACAGCAATTTCAGCCAGACAAAAGAGTGCGGTATACCAGAATATGACAATCACGTCGGATACCGTTTTATTGGACCGCGACTATTTACACTACTATACGGTCGACTTCAGCGGATGGGGTTCCTTACTAAACCAATTACGCAGAACAAGCGGTATGTTGAGATTGGTACGAGAAATACCGAAAGAATAATTCAGCGCAGTTAACACCGCCAAATGATTGAGAAACGAATATTGTGACATGCTCAGCCAGCGCGGCTGAGCATTTTTTGTATTGAGACTACACCCACTGCCCGGCAACGAAACCTGAGCTCCAACACCATTGGAAGTTATAGCCGCCTAACCAACCTGTCACATCCATCACTTCGCCGATAAAGTACAAACCTTGGATGTTTTTGCACTCCATGGTTTTCGACGAGAGATGGTCGGTATCCACACCGCCTAGTGTGACTTCCGCAGTTCGGTAACCCTCTGTGCCGTTAGGCGCAACATTCCAGTTTTCTAAACGCGCGACAATGTCAGCCAGCTCTTTCGGGTTAAATTGCTTCAGTGGCTTGTCGGTTAACTCTTTACGTTCGATCAACACTTCCACCAAGCGCTTTGGCAGGACTTTCGCCAGTGTATTTTTCAGTGATTGATTTGGATGTTTCTCACGGCTGCGCTCCAGCAGTACGGCAATATCATCATTCGGTACCAGATTGATAGAAACCTTTTGCCCAGCTCGCCAGAATGACGAGATTTGTAAAACAGAAGGGCCAGACAAGCCTCGGTGAGTGAAAAGCAGCGCTTCTTTGAACATAGTGCCGTCTTCAGCCGTGATTTCTGCTGGCACAGCAATCCCAGACAGGTCTGCGAAATCTTCTTTGTCTTCTTTATGCAGCGTAAATGGCACCAAGCCTGCCGTGGTTGAAATGACAGGAAGTCCGAACTGCTCCGCGACTTTATAACCAAATGGCGTCGCGCCCAGTTTTGGCATCGATAGACCACCGGTGGCGATAACCAATGATTCACACTCAACCACTTCTGTGCCTGCATGCAGTCGGAATCCAGCGTCCAGTTTTTCGATAGAGTGAACATCGCACTGATAGCGCTGCTGAATATTTGGCATATCGCATTCTGCGAGTAACATTTTTACAATGTCTTTGGCTGTGAATGCATCCACACAGAACAGCTGCCCATGGTCACGTTCTTCAAACTCGATTCCGTGCTTGCTGACCATAGCGATGAAATCCCAATTGGTGTATTGAGACAATGCCGATTTTACAAAATGAGGGTTTTGGCATAGGTAGTTATTGGCCGACACGTCATAGTTAGTGAAGTTACAACGGCCACCGCCAGAAATAAGAATTTTACGCCCAGGCTTTTTCGCGTGGTCGAGCACTAATACGCTGCGGCCTCGCTTACCGGCTTCTGCAGCACACATCAAACCCGCAGCGCCTGCGCCAATTACTACTACATCAAATTTCTTACTCATCGGTAACTCTTAGGCTCTATCCAAAATCCAAAACAATAAAAAAGGATGTGCTCAATGCACATCCTTGCTTTGTTCGGGCGACATTCTACCGAGAAATGTTTACCGGGAAAAGCGCTTAAATTCCAAGCACCGAACGAAGGCCTTTTCTTATCCAATTTAAAGGATAAAAGCCGCGAGCAGCGTAACGCCAAGTAATGCAGTTGAAAGGACAAACAGCTCTCTCACACGCTCACACTTGCTCGTGAATACCTCGTCATGGTGATGATGGTACTCTTTGCTTTTGATGTAGTGGAACAAACGCACTTGTTTAGTGACATTTCCATGGGTCGTAAAAAACCCATTACCATCCACTTGCTGGTACAACAACGGATGGGCTTCACGCATGATGTGAATTAAAGAACGAAGAGTGGTCAGATACCGGACCATATTAACTCCGGTTACTACCATTAGCGCAAATAAGATTGTGTCTCCACTGATCATCTTTTCCTCCCTACATCTTCAACAATGCTCAAGAGAAAAAGACGATCACTGCTTTGTCTTTTAACCGCTACTTATCGCGCTGGGGAACGCTTTATGCAGCTGGAGCATCCATGATTGAAGATGAACCTTCTTTCGCCATTTGTGCTAGATCTTTATCGATGAAGAACAACGCTTTACCAT
Organism: Vibrio natriegens NBRC 15636 = ATCC 14048 = DSM 759; assembly: GCF_035621455.1. NCBI lineage: Bacteria > Pseudomonadati > Pseudomonadota > Gammaproteobacteria > Vibrionales > Vibrionaceae > Vibrio > Vibrio natriegens. Next base: position 70,117 of record NZ_CP141822.1, on the reverse strand, counting down.
CTTCACCAACGAGTTCGATCTTATCTAAGATCCCTTTAAACAACTTCTCTTCTTCGTGCTGTTCAGCTACGTACCACTGTAGGAAGTTAAATGTTGAGTAGTCTTGGCTTGTAAATGCTACATGCGCCAACTTATTGATTTGTTCTGTGATCATTTGTTCATGTTCATAAGTCTCACGGAACACATCACCCAAGCTTGCAAAATCATGCTTTGGTGCATCAATCGCGCCTAGAATTGGCATTGAGCCGGTTTCACTTACATAGGTGAATAGGCGTTGCATGTGCTCCATCTCTTCTACCGCATGCTTGCGTAGAAATTCAGCAGCGCCCTCAAAACCTTTATCTTCACACCAAGCACTCATTTGTAAGTATAGATTGGATGAGAAAAATTCTAGATTAATTTGCTCATTCAATTGTTCGACCATAGTTTGAGACAGCATGTTAGCTCCTGTTTATATTCCTGCATTTCATACAACTATAACATGATTAACACATTAAGACTTTCTACCTAGAATATTGATATGAGATCACTTTAGCAAAATTTATTGGGGGTTAGTGCTAATCTGAAACTATACCCAAGTGACTTCAAGATACATTAAGTCAGAGCCTTAGCCCTGGGGTCAGTTCGAGGTTACTTGGGTATATGACCTTACAAGGAGATAGCAATATGAGTTACAAACACATACTTGTGGCAGTAGACCTGTCAGACGACAGTAAAGTGTTGATTAAGAAAGCCGTATCTCTGGCTAAACCTCTGGATGCGAAAGTCTCTTTCATTCACATCGATGTGAACTATGCCGAGCTCTACACCGGGCTTATCGATATCAACATGGCAGAAGCACAGCACCAAGCCATGGAAGCCTCGCGTACTCAATTAGCCAATTTTGCGGAATACGCTGAATACCCGATCACCCATACTTTAGTCGGTAGTGGTGATTTAAGTAATGAGCTTTGCGATACCATTCAGGACTTCAACATTGATTTGGTAGTTTGTGGTCATCATCAGGATTTCTGGAGCAAGATTCTTTCTGCGACACGCCAGCTAATTAATCGCTCACCCGTCGATATGCTGGTCATACCGCTAAAAGACTGATTGGCGCGTTAAGAAAACTTGGTTAGACTGCGGACATATTTGTTATTGATAAAAGTTCTCATCCATGGCTTATCTATCTGCAGTCACCCTGCTTTGGGCATTTTCATTTAGCCTGATCGGCGTATATCTCGCCGGTCAGGTTGATTCTTGGTTTTCGGTATTTATGCGTGTGGCGCTCGCCAGCATCGTATTTATTCCATTTCTGAAATTCCGTGGCGTACCTAAATCGCTGATCGCCAAATTGATGATTGTCGGCGGCTTTCAGCTCGGTTTGATGTACTGCTTCTACTATCAGTCTTTCTTGCTCCTTTCGGTACCAGAAGTCCTGCTGTTCACGGTTTTCACCCCTATTTACGTCACGCTGATTTATGATTTTCTCAAAGGTCGTTTTTCGCCTTGGTATTTAGTCACGGCATTGATTGCGGTTGTCGGTGCGGCATGGATTAAGTTTGCAGGCATCAACGAAAACTTCCTGCTCGGCTTTTTGGTCGTCCAGGGCGCGAACCTCTGCTTTGCCATCGGTCAGGTGGGTTACAAATACATCATGGAAAGTGAGCCAGTCGACCTGCCTCAGCATACCGTATTTGGTTACTTCTACTTGGGCGCATTGTGCGTGGCAACGGTCGCATTTGCATTGATGGGGAACGTAGACAAGCTGCCAACCACCGCTACTCAGTGGGGCATACTGACCTACCTTGGTTTGATCGCATCAGGCTTTGGTTACTTCGCATGGAACAAAGGCGCCACCTTAGTCAACGCTGGCGCGCTTGCAGTCATGAATAATGCGCTCGTCCCAGCAGGCCTGATTGTCAACATCGTGATTTGGAACCGAGATGTCGACATTGTGCGGCTGGCCATCGGCGGAGCCATCATTATGTTTTCGCTTTGGGTTAATGAGACCTGGGTGAAAAAACGCGTTGAGATGAGTTACGCAAATAAGTAACAAACCACAGACAATAAAAAAACGCTCTCCAAATGGAGAGCGTTTTTTTTTCATTCGATTAATGCACTTTAGCTTGCTGGCTTTCACTCATCACAGCCGTTAATGGCGTGGGCAACATCACTTCCAATTTGGCATTGCGTGCCTCTAACTTGCGCTGGCGTTTAAGCAGTTTTTGCTGCTTTTTGGCCAATTTAAGCAACTTCTTCTGTTGCTTGTAATGCTTCTTCAGCGTCTTCTTGGCTTTCTTGAGTGATTTTTTGTCGGCTAAGTCGAATAGGTCTGGCGCTTTGAGAGCGACAGGCGGTGTCACTTGAGCAGCCAGTTTTTTCTCTTTTACTCTTTCGACCACTCGTTTAACGATCGCTGCTTTTTCTGCGCTTTGCTTTGGCGTCACTGCAATAGGCTCTGCTGGAAGTGCTTCAGCCAACAGCCCACAAGCTTGCTGCTCGTGAAGTGGCTTATCTTGGCAAGCTTGCGGCGGAATAGCAGCGGGCTTGCACAAGGTATTTTTAGAAGCAGAAGAACGCGCGCACGAGCGACAGACAAATTTTGGCGCGACCACCAAGCGGTGGATATCACCCAGATTGGTTGCGATCTGTTTGCGATTCATTTTACATAAGCGTTTAGCCATACGACGACTCCAAATAGCTAATCATTATTTCATCGACGTGTGAAATAATAATAATTCTTACTTAGATATACCGTCAGTATGCCGAATTAGCAAGTGGAAAATGTCGTTCGTTGTCACGAAAGAAAAGCGGGATCACAGCGCGAAATTTCGCGCTATGGAGTGAAAGAGTTAGGAGTCAAAAAGTTACGCCATTGAGGCTTTAACATAAACGTCGAAGCGGTTCTTTTTTGTTTCTATCGCCATACTTGGTTTTTCGTCATGCAACCAGTTGGCGTAATCCGGACGCTTAACCACTACGCGCTTGGTAGCCAGTGCCATTGCGGGCTCTAGCAAGTCATCCGCATCTAAATCAGCGCCAACCAAAGACTGGAATACGCGCATCTCTTTTTTCACTAATGCGGATTTCTTTTTATTCTCCGGATGCGGGTACATAGGGTCGAGGTACACAACATCTGGCTTTACAAAATCACTGTCCTGCGCCAGTTTTTCTAGCGCATCATGGCTTGAAGCGTGAATCAACGACATTCGCTCCGAAACCCAAGCTCCAATTTCTGGGTCTTGTTTTGCGCGAGCCAAACCATCATCCAACAGCGCGGCAACCACAGGATGACGCTCTACCATCTGTACCTTGCAGCCCAGAGAAGCCAGTACGAATGCATCTCGGCCTAAGCCAGCCGTTCCATCCAGAACCGTTGGCGTTGCGCCTTTATTTAAGCCAGCCGCTTTTGCGATTGCCTGACCTTTGCCGCCACCGAATTTACGACGATGCCCGACCGCTCCACCAATCAAATCGACAAAAATCGCGCCCAACTTAGGCTCATCCACTTTACGCAGCTCTAAACGTTCATCAGTCAGTACTAAAGCAAAGTCACTGTCGTCAGAATGGGTCAACTGCCAGCGAGCAGCAAGCTCATCAAGATGGGACTGTTGAGACGGGTCTTCACAAATCAATTGCAGTTGCAAAAGGAGGCTCCAATAAAAAATCGCGATAACTGGCGCTGAGTTTACCTCACTACTGGCTTTCTTGCAGTAAATGCGAAGCTGGTTAAAATAAACCCATAACAAAAACCATGGAACGAATCGTATGAATACGAGCATGCCGAAACTCGATGACCTCGATCGCGCAATTTTAAAAACCCTGATGGCCGATGCCAGAACGCCTTATGCGGAAATGGCCAAGCAGTTCGATGTCAGCCCAGCCACGATTCACGTGCGGATTGAGAAAATGAAATCGGCGGAGATCATCGAGGGAACCGAAGTCATCGTTAATACCAAGAAGCTTGGCTACGATGTGTGTTGTTTTATCGGTATCAACCTTAATGCAGCTCGTGACTATCACTCAGCACTAGAGAAGCTCAACGCACTCGATGAGGTGGTTGAAGCTTACTACACCACAGGGGCGTACAATATTTTCGTTAAACTGATGTGTAAGTCGATTGAAGAGCTGCAATTTGTCCTGATTGATAAGTTGCAGGCGATTGATGAAGTTCAATCCACCGAGACGTTAATCTCGTTACAAAACCCTATCAACCGCAACGTAAATCCTTAAAGGATACCCACTACTCAGAGACATAAAAAAGGCCAACCGGATGGTTGGCCTTTTTGTTAGTTTTTGCGTTTATGCAGCAATGCCTGAATGGCGCAGAAGCGCATCAATTTGTGGTTCACGACCACGGAAGCGTTTGAACAGCTCCATCGGCTCTTCACTGCCGCCCATCTCAAGGATGTTATTCAGGAAGCTTTGGCCTGTGTCTTTGTTAAAGATGCCTTCTTCTTCAAAGCGTGAGAAAGCATCTGAAGACAACACTTCTGCCCACAAGTAGCTGTAGTAGCCTGCGCTGTAACCACCAGCAAAAATATGCGCGAAACTGTGCGAGAAACGCGCCCACTCTACCGCAGGAACAACCGCCACTTTCTGTTTCACTTCCGCTAGGGTTTCCAGCACGCGCGCGCCCACTTCTGGGTCGTATTCCGTGTGCAGCGTGAAGTCGAATAAGCCGAACTCAAGTTGGCGTAGAATACCCATCGCCGACTGGAAGTTCTTCGCCGCCAGCATCTTGTCCAGCATTGCTTTTGGTAAAGGCTCACCCGTTTCGTAATGACCAGAAATAAACGCCAGCGCTTCTTCTTCCCAACACCAGTTTTCCAGGAACTGGCTAGGCAACTCAACCGCATCCCAAGGCACACCGTTGATGCCCGATACCGCACCAGTGTCCACTTGCGTCAGCATGTGGTGAATACCATGGCCGAACTCGTGGAATAACGTCACCACTTCATTGTGAGTGAACAGTGCAGGCTTATCGCCAACTGGGCGGTTGAAGTTACAAGTCAGGTAAGCGACAGGCGTTTGCAGTTCGCCAGACAGCGTAATGCGACGACCACGGCAATCATCCATCCAAGCGCCGCCACGTTTGTGTTCACGCGCGTAAAGGTCCAGGTAGAAGCTGCCGCGCAGTGTGCCTTGTGCATCGAAGATATCGAAGAATCGAACTGACTCGTGCCAGGTATCCACACCTTCACGCTCTTCGACTTTCATACCAAACACACGGTTTAGGACTTCAAACAGACCACTTACGACCTTAGATTCTGGGAAGTAAGGACGCAGCTCTTCATCTGAGATTTGGAACAGGTGCTGTTTTTGCTTCTCGCTGTAGTATGCGATATCCCACACGTTTAGTTCTTCAACGCCAAACTCGCTCTTCGTGAATTGACGCAGTTCTTCCACCTCACGCTCACCTTGAGGCTTAGCGCGAGTAGCCAAATCGTTCAGGAAGCCTAGCACCTGCTCTGGCGTTTCTGCCATTTTGGTTGCCAGCGACTTCTCACTAAAGGTGTTGAAGCCCAACATACGCGCAATTTCATGGCGTAGCTTCAGCTGTTCGATAATGATTTCAGTGTTATCCCACTGGCCTGCATTTGGACCACGATCCGACGCGCGAGTCACGTACGCTTCGTACACTTCTCTGCGCAGTTCCTGATTGTCACAGTACGTCATCACTGGCAGGTAAGATGGGATATCCAGTGTGATCAGGTAGCCTTCCAGCTCTTTCGCTTCCGCCGCTGCTTTGGCTGCTGCCAGCGCAGACTCCGGCATACCTGCTAATTCTTTTTCATCAGTAATATGTTTGGTCCAGCCCATTGTCGCATCTAACACGTTGTTAGAGAATTTTGAGCTCAACTCCGACATACGCTTGCTGATTTCACCGTAGCGATGCTGTTCGTCAGATGGCAGACCGATACCTGACAACTCAAAATCACGCAGTGCATCAGTAATGGTTTTTTGCTGGGCACGAGTCAGCGTTGCAAATTCGTCGCTGGCTTTGATCGATTTGTACGCTTCGTACAGACCTTTGTGTTGACCCACCCACGTACCGTATTCCGATAAGATTGGCAGACAACTTTCGTACGCTTCACGCAGTGCTTCGCTGTTTACCACTGAATTCATGTGGCCGACAGGTGACCAGATACGGCTTAAGCGGTCATCCGTTTCTTCCATCGGTGCAATGATGCTTTCCCAAGTTGGATGCGTGCTTTCTTTTAACACCGCTTCAACTTTGGCGCGGCAATCCGCTATCGCCTGCTCCACCGCAGGTTTAATGTGTTCTGGTTTAATTTGCGAAAACGGAGGCAGGTCCGTAAACGTCAGAAGTGGATTAGACATGAATAATTCCTTTTGTGTTTTGGCTGTGTGACTACCTATAAAATAGGTTCACTCAAGGTACAGGAATGCCAACAACATGGATGGAGAGATATCCGTTCCCTTTCTCTATGCAGCGATGACCACTGTGATCAGCGAGAGCAACTCTGTCCTTGAGTTTCGTTATGCCTAAATGAGGCTAACTCTATTGGAGTACTGGCATTCACTTAGGTTCAATATGTTTACTAAGTATGGGTGACTTAAAGATATTTCAATAGTGATGAGTTCATTAGTTATGCAAAGCCGAAAGCATAGTCTGCATATTGGCTTTAGTTGGGTATATAATGCGCTTAATTATTTTATCTGACATCACAGACCACACTCAGTTACAGAGTGTTTCGAGAGTTTAATTTGTTAAGTTACCGCCACAGCTTCCACGCAGGCAACCATGCTGACGTGGTCAAACACATCGTTCAAAGCCTCATTCTTGATGCGCTGAAACAAAAAGATAAGCCATTCGTTTATCACGATACCCACTCGGGTGTGGGCCGTTACGATCTGACTCACGAGTGGTCTGAAAAAACGGGTGAATACAAACAAGGCATCGCTCGCATTTGGGATAACCCGAACATTCCTGAAGACATCAAAAGCTACATCGACTCTATCAAAGCACTGAACAATGGTGAGAACCTGCGTTACTACCCAGGTTCACCTCGAGTAGCTCGTGCCCAAATCCGCCCACAAGACCGCATGGTACTGACGGAACTTCACCCTGCCGACCATCCGCTATTGGAGCAAGAGTTCCATCGCGATCGTCAGGTGAGCATCTACAAAGAGGATGGCTTTCAGCGCCTAAAAGCGAGCCTACCGCCGCAAGAACGTCGTGGCTTGGTGCTGATTGACCCACCATACGAGCTAGCAAAAGAGTATCGTGATGTAGTACGCGCTATTCACCAGAGTCACAAGCGTTGGGCAACAGGCATCTACGCTATCTGGTATCCGGTGGTTAACCGCATCGACATTGATGACATGATCGAAGGATTGGAAGCGCTAGGGATTCGTAAGATTCTGCAAATTGAACTTGGCGTCTCTCCTGACACCAACGAGCGCGGCATGACCGCATCAGGCATGATTGTGATTAACCCGCCATGGAAACTGGAAAGCCAGATGAAAGAGATTCTGCCGTTCCTGCAAGAGGCGATTGCACCTGCGACTGGTCACTGGAAAGTCGACTGGATCGTACCAGAATAAGACGTTCTGCATAGAAACCTCGAAGCGCAATGACGACCTCGTTGCGCTTTTCTTTTGCTCCTCGCAATCCATAAATCCTCATTTTTGTGCCTCTCATCGCTATTTGTCATAAGCATTGTCACTTTTTCCCATTTAGGTATTGGTCAGATTCGATTTATCATAGGCAGACTTCTTAACAAAATGTTGCGGCGATATTGAGTTAACATCTCATCACCCCAATGTATTTGTTAACCAGAAATTCATACGCTCTTGGAGAAAGTAATGGCGACTCATTTTGACTATATCTGTATCGGTGGCGGCAGTGGCGGCATCGCATCTGCAAACCGTGCAGCCATGTACGGCGCGAAAGTAGCGCTGATTGAAGCACAAGACCTTGGTGGCACCTGTGTAAACGTAGGTTGTGTACCAAAGAAAGTGATGTGGCATGGCGCGCAAATCGCAGAAGCAATGAACCTGTACGCGGAAGATTATGGGTTTGATGTCGACGTGAAAGGTTTCGACTGGAGCAAGCTGGTAGAGAGTCGTCAGGCGTACATTGGTCGTATTCACCAATCTTACGACCGTGTTCTAGGCAACAACAAAGTAAATGTTATCAAAGGCTTTGCTAAGTTTGTTGACGAAAAAACCGTTGAAGTAAACGGTGAACACTACACGGCCGATCATATCCTGATCGCTGTTGGTGGCCGTCCAACTATTCCAAACATCCCGGGCGCAGAATACGGCATCGATTCAAACGGCTTCTTCGACCTGGCTGAGCAACCAAAACGCGTAGCGGTTGTTGGTGCAGGCTACATCGCAGTTGAAATCGCGGGCGTGCTACACGCACTAGGTACAGAAACACACCTGTTCGTACGTAAAGAATCGCCACTGCGTAGCTTCGATCCAATGATCATCGAAACGTTGGTTGAAGTGATGGACGCTGAAGGTCCAAAACTGCACACCCATTCTGTACCAAAAGAAATCATTAAAGAAGCAGATGGCACTCTGACTCTGCACCTGGAAAATGGTGAAAGCCAAAACGTTGACCAGCTAATCTGGGCAATCGGCCGTCACCCAACAACAGACGCTATCAACCTAGCATCAACTGGCGTTGCAACCAACGACAAAGGCTACATCAAGGTAGACGAATACCAAGAAACCAACGTGAAAGGCATCTACTGTGTAGGTGACATCATGGAAGGTGGTATCGAGCTAACACCTGTAGCAGTGAAAGCAGGTCGTCAGCTTTCTGAGCGTTTGTTCAACAACAAGCCAAACGCGAAGATGGATTACGACCTCGTTCCGACTGTCGTATTCAGCCACCCACCAATTGGTACCATCGGTCTGACTGAGCCAGAAGCGATTGCGAAGTACGGCGAAGACAACGTGAAAGTGTACACCTCTGGCTTCACTGCAATGTACACCGCGGTCACTAAGCACCGTCAACCATGTAAGATGAAGCTGGTATGTGCTGGTGAAGAAGAAACGGTAGTCGGCCTGCACGGCATCGGTTTCACGGTAGACGAAATGATTCAGGGCTTTGGCGTAGCAATGAAGATGGGTGCAACTAAAGCAGACTTCGACTCTGTTGTAGCAATTCACCCAACGGGCTCGGAAGAGTTCGTTACTATGAGATAGTGTAAAAGCCTTTTACAACATCTCTGCCTAACATAATTATCCCCGAGCTTGCTCGGGGATAATTGTTTAGAACGTTAGCGCATAAAAGAGGCTCAGCTTAATTATTAATTTGTCCGTTTGTAAATGTGACACTCTTCCAGTCGTTGACGACAAATTCGTCAATTTATCACTATTCATTAGATAACTTGCTGTTATAAGGCAGCAAACTCCTTTTTTAGCTGCGTAAACGCTTCTACCTGATTCGGGAAAAGTTGACGCTTTTTATCTCTTCCTAAGTACACTTTAAAAACACAATTACCTTCCGCATCAAAAAAACCAATATAGTGACTTTCCAAGCCACGGAATGATTTACTAACTAATGCGATATGTTCCATTAGATCCAAACGTAAATGACCATGCAGTTCGCCCTCTCTGCCCATCAAGTTATAGTAACCGTGTGCTTGTTTACCTTTAGGGAAATTAGCTTTGGTTTCAAATATTGAACCGAAGGAGTGAACAATCGTAGTAACGCTCCCCCATTCCGGTAACTGTTCTAAAATGACTTGGGCATGTTCTCCAGCAACGCGTGTGACCATCTCTTCAGGTAGTGCAAACGTAATCGCTCCCTCATTCAAGCCCAATTGCTCAGACATACTTGATACTGGGATTGTTGCATCTTCTAACAATGCGGCGGCAACTTTTTGTTTTACTTCTGCTTCAGAACAAGTGGTGTACATGTTTATTCCTAATTACTTCTCTATATTCAATAACACTCAAAGGAACAATGAATGCTCAATTGATAAAATTTCGATACAAAACCACTCAGGATGATAACCACCAAAAATATAAACACAAATAACATTCAGTATCATTATATTTCAATTTTAGAGCAATGAAGAGGTTGATTAATTGGAGAAAGGGAGTGGTATCTTTGCGGATACAGTTAACGTAATGACAGCCGACAATGACGGAGAAAAAGAGTTTTTGAGAGAAAGATCTTGTCGAGGAGAGGTTTGATAAAAAGGGCCACTCAAGGCCCTTTCGCATTACCGATACACAGTAAAGAGTGATAGAACGAAGCTCGCTTATGAATTAACCGCGCGAACCAATTCAGCCAAGCCTTCCCAGTCGCCATCATCCATCAGTTTCGTTGGTACCATCCAGGTACCGCCACATGCGATAACCGACTTAAGTGCAAGGTAATCTTCTACGTTAGCAGGGCTAACGCCACCCGTTGGCATAAAGTTTACCGGGTAAACCGCAGTCAGTGCTTTTAGCATGTTCACGCCACCCGATGGTTCTGCCGGGAAAAACTTCAGTGTACGCAGGCCCATTTCCATCGCTTGCTCAACCAAGCTTGGGTTGTTCACACCCGGTACAATCGCGATATTACGCTGCTGACAGTATTTCACTGTCGTTGGGTTAAAGCCCGGGCTAACGATAAAGTCCGCACCCGCATCAATAGCAAGATCAACCTGCTCGGTCGTCAGTACTGTGCCTGCACCAATTAGCAGGTCTGGATACGCTTCGCGCATAATACGAATTGATTCTGCCGCCGCTTCGGTACGGAAAGTCACTTCGGCACATGGCAGGCCGTTTTCTACTAACACTTTCGCCAGTGGCAGTGCGTGAGCGACATCGTTAATAGCGATAACTGGGACGATTTTGATTTCTTTTAATCGTTGTTCAAGAGTTGTCATGGGTAACCTCTAAAGAATAAAGCTTAATGTTGCGACGATAATAAACGCGATACCGCCAAGTAACGTTTCCATTACCGTCCAAGTTTTTAATGTGGTTTTTTCATCCATCTCCAGCAAGCGAGAAACCAACCAGAAACCAGAGTCGTTGAAGTGTGAAAGCACTGTTGCACCACCAGCAATCGCAATCACGATAAAGCATAGATCAAGCTCGCTCAAACCAGTGGACGCAGCCACAACAGGCGAAATAAGAGCGGCAGTTGTCGTCAGTGCCACGGTTGCAGAGCCTTGGGCAACGCGCAGACAGGTTGAGATAACAAATGCCGCAACAATAACAGGCATACCAGTATTGGTTAATACACCAGCAAGTGCATCACCAATCCCACTTGAACGCAATACACCGCCGAACATGCCGCCTGCGCCTGTCACCAGAATAACACCACAAATCGGTGCCAGTGACTCACCACACAGTTTTTCTAGCTTCGCCATACCGTAGTCTTTAGCAAATACAACAAGACAAACCGTCAGCGTGATCAGTAGCGCTACCGGGGTTTTACCCAGCATACGCAGGAACGAAACCAGTGATGAATCGCCATCAATAACTCCAGCAACCGCAAGCGTGTTAAGAACCGTGTCTAAACAGATGAGCAAAACTGGCAGGATAAGCAGCGTCATTACCGTCGCAAATTTTGGCGCTTTGCTTTCATCTGCGAACGCATCACGGTCAAAGAATGCTGTGGAAAGTGGAATCTCAAACTTCTTACCAGCATAAAGGCCAAATAAGTAAGCACCAAGATACCAAGTCGGAATCGCGACTAAAATACCGACCACTAACAGCAGGCCAATGTTGGCACCAAGAAAGTCTGCTGCGGCAACCGGACCTGGGTGCGGAGGAACAAATGCATGCATCACGGCAAACGCACCTGCGGCCGGTAAAGCGTATTTAAGTGGTGAGCCACCGAATCGAGCCGCGACGCTCAGGATGATTGGCATCATCACAACTAAACCCGCATCGAAAAAGATTGGGAAGCCAAACATCAACGACGCCACACCGAGTGCAAGTGGTGCACGCTTTTCACCAAAGCGGCCAATCAAAGTGTCTGCCAGTACTTTCGCACCACCAGTCACTTCTAAAATTTTACCAATCATCGCACCAAGACCAACCAGCAAAGCAACCGAAGCTAACGTGCCTCCGAAGCCACTCATCATGGTGGGTACGACCTTATCAGTCGATACGCCCGTGGCGATTGCCGTCCCCAAACTCACCATAGTCAGGGATGCAAAAGCATGGACTTTTAATTTAATGATTAGAACGAGTAACGCTGCAATAGCAAGGCCTGCAATCGTTAGTAAGTATGTAGGATCTGGGGCTTGGGCTAGCTGCTCCATAGGTTCACCTTTAAGAATTATAGTTTGTGTTTTGGTTCACATTTATTTAAGTTACCGGTAACATGTTACCGATAACATGAATAAGATAAACCCATATTTTCAAGTGAATTCAAAAATTGAGATCACGCGCAACTTTAGTTATGAGGATAAGTTATGGCTGGTAGTAGTGTCATCGTTATGGGCGTTTGTGCGAGTGGAAAAAGTACAATCGGCGAGCAACTAGCGAAAAAGCTAGGACGAAAATTCATTGATGGTGATGATCTTCACCCACGAGCGAACATCCAGAAAATGGCATCAGGCCAGCCTCTGAACGATGACGATCGCAAGCCATGGCTAGAACGTATCCGTGATGCCGCATACAGCCTGGAAAGTAAAAACGAACACGGCGTGATCGTTTGTTCGGCTCTGAAAAAGATCTACCGCGATCAAATCCGAGAAGGCAACAACAACGTGACTTTCCTGTTTTTGGATGGCGACATGGAATTGATCCTTAACCGCATGCGTCTTCGTCAAGGCCACTTCATGAAAGAAAACATGGTGAAAAGCCAGTTTGAAACCCTTGAACGCCCAGATAATGAACCGCAAACCCTAGTGGTAAGCATTGAAGGTGACATCAGTGGTGTTGTGGAGCGCTCTGCAGCAGAACTCTTAAAACAGCAACCGGTTGAGGAGGCATCATGACCCACTCCGTTATTCTCAATGTAACCGAACGTCTTATCGAACGAAGCCGTGAAGCTCGCGCCGAATTTTTAGCACATACTCGTATTCAGTCGGAAGCGGGTAAAGGTCGTACCGGTTTATCCTGTGGAAACCTAGCGCATGCGGTGGCTGCGTCATGTTCTTCCGAGAAAGAAAATATTCTCAACTTTACACAGTCTAATATCGCGCTCATCAGTGCCTACAATGACATGTTGAGTGCCCACCAGCCTTACCAAGAATATCCAGCGCAAATTAAACAAGTACTGGCGCAATATGGGCACACCGCTCAAGTAGCAGGCTGCGTACCCGCCATGTGCGACGGCGTGACTCAAGGTCAGCCTGGCATGGATATGTCGCTGTTTTCTCGTGACTTAATTGCTCAATCGACGGCGTTATCTTTAAGCCATAATGTCTTTGACGCGACCCTGCTGCTTGGTATCTGCGACAAAATCGCACCAGGACAACTGATGGGGGCGCTCTCTTACGCTCACCTGCCAACGGCCTTTGTACCTGCTGGTTTAATGGCAACCGGCATCAGCAACGAAGAAAAAGTCGATGTACGCCAAAAATACGCGGCTGGCGAAGTAGGCAAAGAAGCACTGCTGGACATGGAGTGCCGTGCTTATCACTCTCCTGGCACCTGCACTTTCTACGGCACCGCAAATACCAACCAACTGGTCTTTGAAGCCATGGGCCTAATGCTACCGGGCTCTGCGTTTATCCACCCGCATAGTGAACTGCGTAAAGCACTAACAGACCATGCGGCACTGAAGATAGCGTCCATGACTGCAGGCTCCAGCAATTTCCGTCCTCTGGCTGAAGTTGTAACGGAAAAGAGTTTAATCAACGGTATCATTGCGCTGCTGGCATCTGGCGGCAGTACTAACCACACCATTCATATGGTCGCCGTCGCTCGCGCAGCAGGCATCTTGCTCACCTGGCAAGACATCAGTGACTTGTCCGAAGTGGTGCCTCTGCTGGCGCGTGTTTATCCAAACGGTCCGGCGGATATGAATGCATTTCAGGCCGCTGGCGGCGTTCCAGCCTTGTTGCATCGACTGAATGAATCCGAGCTACTGCACCGCGATGTAAAACCGGTTTTCGGAGAGTTCTCTGATCAGATGACGATTCCATCTTTGAACAATGGCCAGTTGGTATGGACAGCCTGTCAGCGAAGCCTAGATGGCGATGTCATCGCTGCCCCGGAAGCAGTATTCCAACACACTGGTGGCACACGTGTTTTAGATGGCAATTTAGGTAAAGCGGTCGTGAAAGTCTCGGCAGTAAAAGAAGAACAGCGCATTATCGAAGCACCTGCGGTCGTTTTCCAGTGCCAGCATGAAGTGGAAGCGGCATACAAACGAAGTGAGCTCAACAAAGACTGCATTGTCGTTGTAACGCACAACGGTCCAGCTGCGAACGGCATGCCAGAGCTGCATAAGTTGATGCCAATATTAGGTAATGTGCAAAAAATGGGCTTTAAAGTTGCGTTGGTAACCGATGGCCGTTTGTCAGGCGCATCCGGCAAAATTCCATCCGCGATCCATGTATCACCTGAAGCGATTCGCGGTGGTGCAATAGGTTTAGTCCGTGATGGTGATGTTATTCGCGTGGATTGCCAAACGGGTGAGCTGAACAACTTAACCGACACCAGTGGACGTGAAGTCATTCAGCTTGATACTGAATCAACCCAGAAAACATGGGGACGTGGATTTTTCGAAGTGATCCGCCACAACGTTTCCAGTGCAGATCAGGGCGCGAGCTTTATTGTTTAGGGCGTAAAAATAGAAGAGCGGAGTACTGTTCACTCCGCTTTTCTGTATTATTCAACAAAGTATTACACACTCTCACCCGCAGTAATGTCATAGCCCATATCGACCACTAACTCTGGCTGCTCTTCGCCTTTTAATCGCGCTATCAGCAGTTCTGCACTCTTCTTGCCAATCTCAAAACGCGGCGTATCCACACTGGTCAACTTCGGACTGATCGTCTGACCGATGTCTAATGCGTTATAGCCAACCACTGCCAGTTGCTCAGGGACGTTAATCCCACGTTGCTGGGCACTGAGTATCGTACCAATCGCGATATCATCGTTGGTACAGAACACACCGTCCAGATCAGGGTAAGTCTCCAATGCACGCCCAAGTAACTCATGCGCAAGAGAGAAGCTGGAGTGTTCGCCGGTTAATACGTGTTTCGCTTCTAAGCCTGCTTCCGACATCGCACGGCCATAGCCTTGCATACGTAGCTTAGTTCGCGTATCCAAACGAGCACCAAAGTAGACAATGGTACGCTTGCCAGAATCCAACATACGTTTTACTGCACTATACGATGCATCTTCGTGGTCCAAACCAACCGCCATATCAATGGGTTGTTCCGGCAATTCCATGGTCTCTACCACCGGTACACCGGCATTTTTGATCATCTGCAATGTACGTGGGGTATGGTTGCTTTCCGTTAAGATCAACCCATCAACTTGATAAGAGAGTAATGAGGCGATCTTGCGCTCTTCTTCTTCTACGTCATAGCTAAAGTGGGCCAAAAGCGTCTCATAGCCATTCGCTTTGGTGACCATCTCAATGCCCTGAACAAAAGAAGCAAAAATTTGGTTAGACAGCGAAGGAAGCAAAATACCGATCGCTTTACTGGAGGATTTGGACAACATCGCCGGAGCGCGGTTTTCTATATAACCCAGCTTTTCTATCGCAGCGGCGATTTTAACCCGAGTCTTTTCAGCAACGGATTCCGGGTTACGCATGTAACGCGAAACCGTCATCTTTGTTACGCCAACCTGGTCAGCAACATCCTGTAATGTCGCACGTGTTTTCTTATTCTTTTGAGTCATAAATATGTGAATTATCAGCAATGTTACTAGTAACATTATGACGAATACATTGCATAGCGGCAAGTAAACTAAGAGAGTTCCTCATACCGTTCACAAAATCATGCGCTTAGGAGCTCTTTCAACGCAGATCGAGAAGCTTCAGTAAACTAAACATCACGCAACAAAGCAGAATTCTTTCATACAAATAAGCCCAGAATGACCGGGGCTTTTTCTTTAGTACTCGAAATCACTTCACACACATCACATTCAGCAACGAAGTGCCTGTTAATTGATTGGGTTCGCGATCGGTAAACAAACCTTTCTTGCCTTTACCCCAATACGGGAGTTGCAGTGGCCAATTATTTTTTTCCATCACTCCGGAAGATCTCAAGGTCTTGAACTCGTCCGAACCTGCCAACGACATCCCCAATTGCAGGCAAATCTGTGTTGCGCTTTTATAGTTGAGTCGGTTCCATGGTTTGCCATATTCCATGTAGAACTGGTTATGATTCTCTATCAGATACGGCACGACATAAGTTTTGCCCTGAAGTGCTGTTTTTAAGCGAACAACAATGCCATCTTGATTGGAGATTCTCTTTTCTTGCTGAGCTTTAGCGACGGGTTTCGCGTCAACGTGTTTAGCTGCGACAGGCTTTGGTTGAGAAGCCGTAGTTGAAGGTTTAAATGCATCGGTGTTAGGGCGAACATTCGGAGCCGTTGCTGCTGGTGTTGTCCCAACCATGGCCTTCTTCACTGCTTTGGGTTGTTTCGAAGCTGAGGACCCACCTTTGCCAACCACACGAATAAACGCTTCTCTATAGTTCGGTAAAGTTTTCACTCCACGTAAATCAGCCGCGGCTTTCACGGGATCGGTATACGGACCAATCAGACATCGATAGCCGTTAGGTTCAGATTTCATCCAAACATCCGTGGTAATTTGATTATAGAGGGGCTTGGATTTGGCCAGTGGCATCGGCTTAGGCAGCAAACCACATTGAATCCAGTAAAAATCACTGCCACCCTGCGGCACTTTCTTTCCCCATACTCCGGTTCCGATAGGGCAAGTTTGCTCAAGCCTTGGTAACTCTTTGGCGCTGGCCTGAGTCGCCTGACAAAGAAATTCTTCAGCCAACACGGCTGGAGAAAACTGAGCGCAACCCAAGACTAAACCTAGGCTGAGGCTTAATTGGATATGTCGAGATGAGTGTTGTGCCTTCTTCAATTCCATACGCTTCATTCTAAACTAGTGGGTAAGGTCATTATGGCGAAAGACCGCCAAAAATCGGTGAACAAGGAATAACTAGCAAAAAAAGAGCCGGAAATTCATCCGGCTCTTAGTTTAGGAAGGAATTAAGTGATTTAACAGCACTTAATGTTTAGATTCTTAACCTTTATACAGTTTCGGGTTAAATACATCACGTAACCAGTCACCCAATAGGTTGATGACCAGTACCAATGTCACCAACACAATGCCAGGGAAAGCGGTGATCCACCAAGCGCCTGAGAAGATGTAGTTAAAGCCGATACTGATCAATGCACCCAGAGACGGCTGATCCACTGGTAGACCTAAGCCAAGGAATGACAGCGCCGCTTCCGACATGATCGCGTTTGCGACCTGAACTGTCGAGATAACCAAGATTGGTGACAAACAGTTAGGCAGAATGTGACGGAACATAATACGTGGTGCTTTAAAGCCCATTACACGTGCTGCTTCTACGTACTCTTTTTTCTTCTCTGCCAGAACCGATGCTCGGATAGTACGTGCGTACTGTGGCCATTCTGCCACACCGATGATAACCACCAGCATGACCACCGCATATTGGCTGTAGAAATCACTACCAAAGCTGGCTTTGAAAATCGCCGAAACGATAATGGCTACCATCATGGTTGAGAACGAAAGCTGAACATCTGCAAAACGCATTAGGAAGCTGTCGATACGGCCGCCGAAGTAGCCTGCTGACAGACCAATGATGATCCCAAGAACCAGCTGCAGACCCACTGCCAAAAAGCCGATGGTCAGTGATAAGCGAGAGCCGTAAAGAATCGTCGATAAAATGTCACGACCTTGCTCATCGGTACCCAAAACAAAGCGCTCATCGCCGTCTTCCATCCATGAAGGAGGAAGTTCCGAGTCCATAATGTCGATAGACGTTAAGTCATACGGATCAGTTGGTGCCAGAATAGGCGCAGCAAGTGCCAGCACCAAAAAGACCATGAATACCGTAAAACTCGCCATCGCAACTTTGTCGCGCTTAAAGTAATACAAAAAGTCCGAGTTTTTAAAGCGCTCCCATGCAGAAGGAGCTGCCGCTGCATTTGATTGGCTCATGATTAAGCTCCTTTTCCAGTTAGGTTCACAGTTGGGTTGATGATGCCGTACAGCAAGTCAACGATGGTATTGGTTACCACGAAGATCAGACCAACAAAGATAACGTAGGCAGTGATTAGCGGTGTATCTACACGGTTAATCGCCTCTAGGAAAAGGAAACCCGTACCCGGCCATTGGAATACAGTTTCGGTTAGGATGGTGTATGCCACCATAGTACCAATTTGCACACCACCCACTGTCAGTACTGGCAGCATGGTATTTTTCAGTGCATGTTGGTAATAGATTTTTTGTAAGTTCAAGCCTTTCGCTTTTGCGAACTTGATGTACTCAGAGCTCAATACTTCCAGCATTTCTGAACGAACCAGACGAATGAACAGCGGCAACATGATAGAAGCCAGCGCAATACATGGCAGGATCAGATGCTTGATACCATCAATGGTAAAGAAGCCAGATTCCCAACCAAGAAGGTTCGATGTTTCACCCCGCCCGTAGGAAGGCAACCAGCCGAGCTCAATGGAGAAGACGTACATCAGCATGATTGCGGTCAGGAAAACCGGAATCGAAATGCCGACACTACTCATCGCCATAACAAATTTGGTAAAGATACTTTTCGGGTGAATCGCGGAGTACACCCCAAGTGGTATTGAGAAAGCAATAATAATGAGCGTCGCGCCAAACACGAGCTCTAGCGTCGCCACCAGCTTGTCAAGAATGACATCAACCGCTGGGCGCTTGAAAAAGTATGAAGTACCTAAATCACCTTGCAGTGCATTACCAACAAAGCGCGTGTACTTTGTGATAAAGGGATCGTTCAGGCCCAGTTCATCACGCAGCGCTTGACGCTCCGACTCCGAAACCGATTGACCTACAAGCTCACGCAGCGGGTCACCCAGGTTGTCCTGAATGGCAAACGCCACCAAACTGATCACAAACATCACTATCAGTGCCTGAAACAGGCGCTTGACCAGAAACGAAAACATTCCTTGCCCCTTAACTATCCATAGATCTCTAAATTTAGAGAGAAAATTCAGTCTTTAAAACGGGCTCAGTCCGACTGAAATAAAACTGAGCCTGGTATTGAGCCCCACAATAATTCACTTGTTATGGGGCTCATTCAGGAGGGAACGAATTCCCTCCTAAGCACTACTCAATGTGATTATTCAACCACTAGGTCGCCAAAGTAAGGCATAACCATTGGGTTCACGATGTCTGCTGCTTTCACGTTAGACTTCGCGCCCCACGCTTCACTTTGCCAGTGTAGCGGTACGAATGCTGCGTCGTTGTATAGCGTTGCTTCTACACCTTGTAGCATTTCTGCACGTTTCGCTGGGTCTGTTTCAACGTTAGCTGCTTCTACTACTTTGTCCATTTCTGGGTTTGAGTAGTGACCACAGTTGTACTGACCACGACCAGTTTCTTCGTTACGAGTCATGGTTAGGAATTCGTTGAAGTTTGCAGAATCTTCAGTATCTGAGTGCCAACCGATCATCAGCATGTCAGCAGAACATAAATCAAACTCAGGCCAGTATTGCGCTTTAGGCATTGTCTTCAGATCAACCTTGATACCGATCTTAGACAACATAGCCGCCGCTGCTTGTGCAACTTTTGCATCGTTCACGTAACGGTTGTTTGGCGCAATCATGGTTAGTGTCAAGCCGTCTTCGTAGCCCGCTTCTTTCATCAGCTCTTTTGCTTTCTTCAGATCGTAGCGAGGAACTAACTTGTCGTTATGACCAACGTAACCTGCTGGGCTTTGCTGGCCAGCTGCCGTTGCGAAGCCTTTCATGATTTTCTTCACGATGCCTTCGTTGTTGATGGCATGTACAATCGCCTGACGAACGCGAACGTCTTTCAACGCTTCGTTGCTGTTTTGGTTCATTTGTAGCGTGATGATACGAGTACCAGGTAGGGTTACCAGATCGATACCTTCAGCATCTTTCACACGTTGGTGATCGTTTGGCGCAACTGGGTGAATCATATCTACGCCGCCAGAAAGTAGCGCTGCAACACGAGTCGCATCTTCTTTGATCGGTACTAGCGTTAGCTTATCAACGTTACCTTTTGACTCTTTGTCCCAGTAGTCTTTGAAGCGTTCAAATTCTACTTTTACGCCCTGCTCACGTGATGTCACGATGAATGGACCAGTACCAGAAACGTGAGTTGATGCAAATGAGTTACCGTGCTTCACTAGCTCAGATTTGTCTTTGCCGTCTTCAGTCTTACCAGTGTAGAACTTGCTGTCCATTGGGAAGATGTACGTTGCAGTTTGTAGAACAAGTGGGTAAGGACCTTTAGTCACAAGATCAACCGTATTGTCATCAACTTTAACGATTTTTTCGTATGGGTCGAAGATAGCTTTAAAGTCTGGAGAGTTTTGCAGACGTTCGAATGTCCATACAACGTCATCTGCAGTCATTGTGTTACCAGAGTGGAATTTCACACCTTCACGTAGTTTGAAGCGCACTGTCGTATCGTTAATACGCTCCCAGCTTTCTGCTAGGCGAGGTTCAAAATCCATTTCCTGAGTGAAACGAACTAGTGGGTCAAATACCATGTGTGACATTTGCAGTGTACCACCAGATAGCTGCTCGTGCGGGTCAAGCGATACCGGGTCAGCAGCGTAGCCAACTTTAATGTCTGCTGCCAACGAGTTAAAACTTAGTCCCGCAGCGATTAGCGCCACTGCTAATTTGCTTTTCATGGTTTTCATTTGCATAACTCCTTCATGCTGGGATCAAAGTCCCTTGTTGTGTTTGCGTCTGTTTTTATTTCAAGATCAGCCAAGCAAAAAACTTGGTTTATGCCGATTTAATCTCTTCTCTTAGCCCGGTAAATTCTGGCATCAGAGAGATCAGTTTCTTACTGTATTCATGCTGAGGATCGGTAAACAACTGCTCAGTTGGTGCCACTTCAAGTAGCGTACCCATCTGCATTACACCGACTCGGTCACACATCTGACGAATTACCGGTAAGTCGTGACTGATAAACAACATAGTCAAGTTCAGCTCACTTTGTAGATCTTTCAGCAAGTTAAGGATCTGTGCCTGTACCGAAACATCCAACGCTGATGTTGGTTCGTCACAGATCAAAAGACGGGGCCTGGTTGCCAGTGCACGCGCAATAGAAATACGCTGACGCTGACCACCTGAGAATTCGTGTGGATATTTAAGACCAGCCATACGACCCAAACCAACGTGATCAAGCAAGTCATTCACGATTTGGCGTGTTTCTGACTCGTTTTTAGTTAGCTTATGGAAACGAATAGGCTCAGCAATGATATCCGCCACCTTCATACGAGGGTTCATCGACGTATATGGGTTCTGGAATACCATCTGCATTTGACGACGAACTGGGCGACGCTCTTTTTCTGACTTCATTGCAGTCAGGTCCAGGCCTTCAAATTTTACCTGACCAGAGTTTGGTTCATACAAGCCTGCGATCACACGTGCGATTGTCGACTTACCAGAACCAGATTCACCCACCAGACCAAAAGTTTCACCTTCATGGACTTCAAAGCTGACATTATTCGACGCTTGTACGTACTCACGGCGGCTTTCAAACAGAGAGTCTTTGGTTACGAATCTTAGGTTTACGTTTTTCACGTCCAACAACGGACCTGTGTACTCACGTTGATCCTGACTTTGTCCTAACCAGTGATTCTTAATGTCTAGCGACTTCATTTCTGTCGCTTCTTCGATGTAACTTACCAGAGGGAAGCGATCGAGCTTTCTGTCTGAGCGAGGAACCGCTGAGATCAAGCTGCGAGTGTATGGGTGATCAGGGTTGCCCAGCACTTTTGCAGTCGGACCAAATTCAACCAGGTCACCTCGATACATAACTGCCACACGGTCAGTAACGTTCGAAACCACACCCATATCGTGCGTCACCAACATACAACCTACGTTGTTTTTGATGCACAACTCACGAATCAGGCTCAGGATTTGGTCTTGGATGGAAACGTCCAATGCCGTCGTTGGCTCATCGGCAATGATCAGATCAGGTTCACCTGCTAGCGCGATGGCAATAACCACACGCTGACGCATACCACCTGAGAATTGGTGAGGATATTGTTTGAGACGGTTTTCCGGTTGAGGGATACCCACTTGCTGCATCAGAGAAAGCGCACGTTGATAAGCCTCTTCATCCGACACTTTCATGTTGGCATGAATGGTTTCTTTTAGCTGCTGCTCAACCGTAAACAAAGGGTTAAGAGAGGTCATTGGGTCTTGGAAAATAAAGCCTATCTTCGAACCACGAACCTTACGCATCGCTTCCGGAGATAAACCGGAAATCTTTTCTCCATCCAGAAATACATCGCCACTGGCAACGCGACCCGGAGGACTAAGCAAATCAATAACAGCGTTACCAACGGTGGATTTACCCGCACCTGATTCGCCGACAACACCCACAATCTCACCACGTTCAATTTGGAACGAAAGAGATTTCACGGCTGCGTGAACACCGTGTCGGGATGGATACTCAATACGAAGGTTTTTCACTTCTAATAGTGACATTTCAGACCTCTACTACCTTGTCTGTGTGGTATTGAATCTCGCCCACCTAGGGCGCTATTCATCACCTGAATGAATCCGTTCAAATTCAGAATAATGCTCTGAAATTTTAATGCGGACACAATTTGGCAAAAATCACACAAAAAAGCAACAATTAAAGTATATTCCGCCATGAAAATGTTAATTAAACGCATATCTGGCGAATAAAAATGCATTAACAAGTATTTAACCATTTTCATATCAACCTATTTTTGTGCGCTATGCACCAATAAAAGCAGAAAAATGCTCTAAATTTAGGCAGAAACCCAACATTACAAATAGCCACATTATTCACAGGTCATTGTTAACATTTAGCAAACAATATCTGGCATGAAATCGATCTCTTAGGCATAAAATTTCATCTAAAAATAGTAGAGAGAAATAAAAAACCAAGTATCAATAACAATAGGCTGAAGTAAAACGTGAGCGGTCCTGCAAAAAAGATTAATATTCTATTTTAGGTCAGTTATTCGAATTTGGTGGCCAAACGTACAATGAATGGCACTGAAATCGTCCACTCGGTTTGAATCGATTGATAGCAGCCGGCTCTGCCATACTTTGGTTTTAAGGCTTTACGATACTATCGAGCATGAGATAATGGATTAAATAGAAGCCCCAGTAGCAAAGTTGTAAATGATAGGAGCCCCTGTGCTTAAAGCGATTTTTTTTGATATGGACGAGACTTTATGTGGCACATCTCAAGCCGATAAAGTGGCAGGGCAAGAATTTGCAAATTGGATGAAAGAAACCTATCCGCTGCTCGCGGATTCTAATGCCTTCTTACAACGCTACTTACAAGGCGTGTATAAAAAGCTCAATGCAGAGTTCCCTCAGCTTGTAGCCTTGCTACCGGATGAAAATGCATTCCGTTGTGGCCTGATAAAAACCATCCTTGCGGAACAAGGGATCGAAATAAGCGCAGCGCAAGCTCAACAGGCGCAAAGTTTTTTTGACTCTGCACGCATGAATGCATTCTCCTTTCTACCAGGAGTAAAGGAAATGCTGATTGAACTGCGTCAACACTACACTCTCGTTGTCATTACTAACGGTCCGATCTTCTCTCAACATCCAAAACTGGCGGCAACAGAGATGAGTGAATGGGTCGATCACATTATTGTTGGTGGTGAAGAACCGGAAGAAAAACCTGCGGCAAGCATCTTCCGTAAGGCTCTTAAGCTAGCAGACGTTAAACCAGAAGAAGCGCTTCATATCGGTGACTCTTTAGCAGCAGATATTGCGGGCGCTAACGATATGGATATTCTCAGCGTTTGGGTGAATCCAAAAGGTACCGATAATCTCACGGAGATTGAGCCAGACTACGAAGTAAAAGACACCGTAGAGCTAAAAGAAATCCTCAAAACGCTCGCTCAGTAGAATGGATTGAATGGTAAAAACACAAAACCCCAGCCACTGTGCTGGGGTTTGTTTTATCGGCTGAGAAAGCTTTTGGGTTACTGGTGGTCAAAAGCTATTTGACCTGACAGTTAAGACTTATTGAATGGTGGTCGGTGAAGAGCCAGAGTTTGAACATCAAGCGAACCCCCGCCCCTCTGGTCCGCTATATTTCAAAGAATGAGATGTGCTATCAAGCTGCTCTATTCTCAATCTGCAGACGTAAAAAAGCCCCGATATTTCTATCGGGGCTTTCGAATGGTGGTCGGTGAAGAGGGATTCGAACCCCCGACCCTCTGGTCCCAAACCAGATGCGCTACCAAGCTGCGCTATTCACCGAGCATGTATTCTTTAGAGAAAGAATGGGGTGGCTAACGAGACTTGAACTCGCGACAACCGGAATCACAATCCGGGGCTCTACCAACTGAGCTATAGCCACCATCAAATTGTCATGTTTACCGCTTACTGTAAGCCATAAACTTTAATAGTGGTCGGTGAAGAGGGATTCGAACCCCCGACCCTCTGGTCCCAAACCAGATGCGCTACCAAGCTGCGCTATTCACCGACTTATGTTTTATCTCGACTCTAAATCAAGACAGGAAGCAATGCTACCTTGTTCTTCCTAAAAAAGAAAGAATGGGGTGGCTAACGAGACTTGAACTCGCGACAACCGGAATCACAATCCGGGGCTCTACCAACTGAGCTATAGCCACCACTGAGTTTTACCGACTTATCCTCCGGGGTAATGGTACGCCCGAAAGGATTCGAACCTTCGACCTTTGGCTCCGGAGGCCAACGCTCTATCCAACTGAGCTACGGGCGCATGCCCTATCGGCGGAGTGGAATAATACGGATATCACACTATGCCGTCTAGTACTTTTTTTACTTTTTTTATCGTTTGGTCTCTTTTTCGACAGTTATATGCCTTTAAAGAGAATTTTTGATGTGATTCACGCCCTGTCATCGATAACTTGTTGTTTAATGCAACAAGCTATCGGGATATAATCACTCATTATTTACATTGATTTAACAGCTGCAACCAAGTTGTCTAATCATTCTATGCCATTGAAGTGGTTTTATCGGGCTTCTTTAATCGGTATCAATACTCTAACTATATAAATAGGTAAGTCACTTACCTCGGGAATGTGAAGTGGGTTTAATGGATATGTCTCGACAAATGATTAGCGTTTTGTTCGCTGCCTTAACTTTTTCTACGGCAGCTTTAGCTTCTGACATCAGCCAAAGTGAATACGATGCGATCGCAGAACGCATCAAACCTGTCGGCGATGTTTATCTAGCAGGCTCTGAGCCTGTAAAAGCAGAACCAACCGGTCCTCGTGATGGCGCAACAGTTTACGGTACTTTTTGTATTGCTTGTCACGCATCTGGTGTAAACGGTGCTCCAAAGATTGGCAATGCTGACGAATGGGCGCCTCGTATCGCTCAAGGTAAAGATGTACTGATCAAACATGCACTTGAAGGCTTCAACGCGATGCCAGCTAAAGGTACGTGTATGGACTGTTCTGACGACGAGATCACGGCCGCTATCGATCATATGATTGCAGGTCTGTAATTCGTCTTGAATCAAAGCTTTAAAAGAGAAAGGCTTGCCACTTGGCAAGCCTTTTTATTTGCTGTTTGATGATTTGGATGATGCTACTTCTTAAACATCGAGCGTAAGTTGGCAATGTGAGCCTGGCCTTTTGCCATTCTCTCCTCTTGCGAAACAGGCTTTTTGTTGACTTCCCATTCCACATCATCGAAAGGCAATTCATCAAGAAAGCGGCTTTGTGTCGGCTTGATTAACTCACCATACTGACGGCGTTCTTTACACATCGTAAAAGTCAGCTCTCGCTGGGCACGAGTAATCCCCACGTACATCAGGCGACGTTCTTCTTCTACGTTGTCTTCATCAATGCTGGTTTGATGTGGCAAAATGCCTTCTTCTGAACCAATCAGATAAACGTACGGGAATTCCAGACCCTTTGACGCATGCAATGTCATCAATTGTACTGCATCGCTGTCTTCGTCCTCTTCCCCTCGCTCCATCATGTCACGCAAGGTTAAACGCTGAACCACCTCTTTTAATGTCTTCTCTTCCTGATCGTAATTATCGCCTTCTAAATCAGCCACAATCCAGGAATAGAGATCCGACACGTTCTTCATGCGCATCTCAGCCGCTTTCGGGCTAGCAGAGGTTTCGTATAACCAGTCTTCGTAGTTGATGTCACGAACCAGTGAACGGACCGCAGCCACGGTATCGCCTCTTTCCGCCTGATCAGCAATAGCGACTAACCACTGAGTGAAGCGGCGTAAATTCTCCAGACCACGCCCTGTTAAATGCTGTTCGAGCCCCATTTCAAAGCTGGCTTCAAACAGGCTTTTGCCACGCATATTGGCGTAACTGCCCAGTTTTTCTAGTGTAACCGGTCCAATTTCACGTCGGGGCGTGTTTACGATGCGTAGAAAGGCATTGTCATCGTCCGGGTTCACCAGAACTCGAAGATACGCCATGATGTCTTTGATCTCTGAACGAGCAAAGAAAGAGGTACCACCCGAGATTTTGTATGGTACGCGGTTTTGCATCAGCGACTTTTCTATTAAGCGTGATTGATGGTTACCACGATACAAAATCGAGTAGTCTCGATATTCGGTGCGATTGAGGAACTTGTGTGCGATCAGCTCTCCCGTAACACGTTCCGCTTCATGCTCTTCATTTTTTGCTAGCAGTACTTTGAGTTTTTCACCGTCAGGGATCTCAGAGAATAGCGTCTTCTCATACACGTGCGGGTTGTTGGCAATGAGAATATTGGCAGCACGAAGAATACGACTGGTAGAGCGATAGTTTTGCTCTAGTTTAATCAGGCGCAAGTTCGGGTAGTCTTCACCCAATAGCACCAGGTTCTGTGGCTTCGCACCACGCCATGAGTAAATAGACTGGTCGTCATCCCCTACTACGGTTAGGCGGCCACGCTCACCGACAATGTGTTTTACCAGCTCGTATTGGCTGGTATTGGTATCTTGGTATTCGTCCACCAATAGGTAGCGGATGCGGCTCTGCCAACGCTGACGTACGTCTTCATTAGTACGTAACAACAGTACTGGCATCAGAATCAAATCATCAAAATCGAGCGCGTTGTACGCTTTCATCTGCTTCTGGTACATGTCGAAGCAGAAGGCAAACAACTGTTGTTGCTCACCTTTCGCCTGAGCTTTCACCTGCTCTGGCGTTAGCATGTCGTTCTTCCAGTTAGAGATTGAACTCATCAGCTGACGCAGCAGATCTTTATCGCCATCGAGCTGCTTTTCCGTTAGCTCTTTTAATAACGCGAGTTGGTCTTGGTCATCAAACAAGGAGAAGCCTGCTTTTAAACCAAGCTGCTTGTACTCGCGCTTAATGATGTTCAAGCCCAAGGTGTGGAAGGTCGACACCATCAAACCTTTAGATTCCGCTTTACCTAATGTCTGACCCACCCGCTCTTTCATTTCTCGTGCGGCTTTATTGGTAAAGGTTACCGCTGCAATATTTCGCGCTTTGTAGCCACATTGCTGAACCAAATAAGCAATTTTATTGGTGATAACACGAGTTTTACCCGAGCCAGCACCTGCCAGCACCAAACACGGACCAGATACGTACTTTACGGCTTCATCTTGACTAGGGTTCAGCTTCATAGAATTTCTCAGCGGGCAATAAACGTGGCGCCTATGATAATAGTGAGTATGAACGATTACCACGTTTATCAGCCCTCAGTTTGTCAGTGTTTGCTAACTCCATTTATAGCAAAGTAAAAATTTAATTATTTTTTATTGCACACTCGTATAGCTTTAGATCTATAATGAATGAACGTTCATTCACTAAAAGTGGAACTATGTCGAGTAATACAACTTTAGATAAAAAAGCTCAGATTCTTTGTGCGGCGGAAAAACTGATTGCTGAGCTGGGTTTTCAGGGATTTTCGATGCAAAAGCTAGCCAAAGAAGCGGGTGTGGCGGCTGGCACTATCTATCGTTACTTTTCCGATAAGAACCACCTTTTAGACGAAGTTAGATTAAACGTCGCAAAGCGCATTGCAATAGAAGTGCAAGCGGGCGTGAGCGACGATATGCCTTTAAAAGAACGTTATACAAAAATGTGGCTTAACATTTGGTGTTTAGCTGGCTCAAATGTGGACACATTGAACAATAGAGTTCAATATCAATCCCTGCCCTATGCAAGCAATAGAGTAACGCTGGAACTTGAGCGTAAAATGTTTGATCAGGTAGACCGACTATTTGACCAAGGTAAAGAGCAAGGAGTGTTTAAGCCACTCGACAATATGATCCTTTCGGGACTGAGTTTCGAGGCGACCGTTGCACTCGCCCGACATCATGCTCTGGGGTTTTATCAACTGGACGAAGCAGCCATAGAAGCTGCCATTGAAGCCAGTTGGGACGCAATCATTCAACACTAATTGGAGTTCTGACCAGAATGAAAAAGTGGACTTTTTTTATGTTACTTATCGCAATCTTGCTGTTCGGCAGTGTGATAGGTTTCAACTTATTCAAGCAACAGAAGATTGCCGAATACATGGCGAATCGCCCGGAACCTGAATTTCCCGTAACCGTTACTGACGTACAGTCAGTGGATTGGGTACCGGTGATTGAGGCAATTGGCTTTATCGAGCCTAACCAAGGGGTAACGGTAGCGAACGAGACAAGTGGCGTCATTGACCAAATCGCTTTTGAATCTGGCACTCAAGTGAAAGAAGGCCAGGATTTGGTACTTCTTGACTCAGCTGTTGAGAAAGCCAACCTGAAAAGTGCACAAGCGAAGCTGCCAGCTGCTGAAGCAAAATACAAGCGTTACCAAGGCCTGTACAAAAAAGGGTCGATTTCTAAAGAGTCTTATGATGAAGCAGAAGCGAATTACTTTTCTCTTAGCGCTGACATCGAGAGCTTGAAAGCGGCGATAGACCGTCGTGAAATCAAAGCTCCGTTTTCAGGCGTGGTTGGTATCCGTAATGTTTACCTAGGTCAGTACCTGCAAGCGGGTACCGATATCGTGCGTCTTGAAGATACCAGCGTTATGCGTCTACGTTTCACCGTGCCGCAGACCGATATTTCTCGTATCCACATCAGCCAAGCTGTCGATATTTTTGTCGATGCGTACCCAGAAATCGCCTTCAAAGGTTCAATTACAGCCATTGAGCCAGCGGTTAATGTACAGAGTGGCCTGATCCAGGTACAAGCAGATATTCCAAATAACGACGGCAAACTACGTAGTGGTATGTTCGCTCGAGCGAATATCATCCTGCCTAAACTTGAAAACCAGGTGACTCTTCCACAAACCGCGATTACTTACACACTTTACGGTGACAGCATTTACATCGTATCTGAAGAAGATGGCGAAAAGCGTGTAACACAGCAAGTGGTTAAAGTGGGTGAGCGTACAAAAGACATCGTACACATTCTTGAAGGCGTTAAGCCAGGTGATGTGGTAGTGACCTCAGGTCAGATTCGTCTGAGTAACCACGCTAAAGTCCGTGTCGTAGAAAGCGATGCAACGACTCCACCAACTGAAACACCAATGCTGTAATCGGAGGCTTCATGCGCTTTACTGATGTTTTTATTAAACGTCCAGTTTTAGCGGTATCAATCAGCTTTTTGATCGCATTGCTTGGTCTGCAAGCAATCTTCAAAATGCAGGTTCGTGAATACCCTGAAATGACGAATACGGAAGTAACGGTTTCGACCAGTTACTACGGTGCCAGTGCCGACCTAATCCAGGGCTTTATTACTCAGCCATTGGAACAAGCGGTCGCACAGGCTGATAATATCGATTATATGACTTCTCAATCGGTGCTGGGTAAATCCACCATCACTGTAAAAATGAAGTTGAATACTGACCCGAATGCGGCACTCTCGGACATTCTGGCAAAAACCAACTCGGTTCGCTCGCAACTACCGAAAGAAGCCGAAGACCCTACCGTTACTATGTCGACTGGCTCGACAACAGCGGTACTGTATATCGGTTTTACCAGTGATGAGTTGTCTTCAAGTCAGATCACCGACTACCTTGAGCGTGTAATCAACCCACAGTTGTTTACCGTTAACGGTGTGTCGAAAGTCGACCTATACGGTGGTATGAAATACGCGCTACGTGTTTGGCTAGACCCTGCAAAAATGGCAGCGTTTAACTTAACCGCGACTGACGTGATGGGTGTGTTAAGTGCCAACAACTATCAGTCTGCTACGGGTCAGGCTATCGGTGAATTTGTACTTTACAACGGCAGTGCAGATACACAGGTATCCAATGTTGATGAGTTGAAGAACCTTGTTGTTAGCAACGACGACGGCAATGTCACTCGCTTAAGCGATATTGCTAAAGTGACTCTAGAAAAGAGCCACGACTCATATCGAGCGAGTGCAAATGGTCAGGAGGCGGTTGTTGCTGCAATTAATGCAGCACCAAGTGCCAACCCAATCAATATCGCAGCAGACGTACTTGATCTATTACCTCAGCTAGAGCGCAATTTGCCTAGTACGATCAAGATGAATGTTCTTTATGATTCGACTATCGCAATTAACGAATCCATTAACGAAGTAATCAAAACCATCGCTGAAGCTGCAGTGATTGTACTGATTGTTATCACTATATTCCTTGGTTCATTCCGTGCCGTAGTGATCCCTATTGTAACTATCCCACTCTCTTTGATCGGTGTGGCGATGGTAATGCAATCCATGGGTTTCTCGTGGAACCTGATGACCCTACTGGCAATGGTTCTCGCCATTGGTCTGGTGGTAGATGATGCGATCGTTGTACTGGAAAACGTTGACCGACATATCAAGCTTGGTGAATCACCATTCCGAGCGGCCATTATTGGTACGCGCGAAATTGCGGTTCCAGTTATCGCGATGACACTAACGTTGGGTGCAGTATACGCGCCGATCGCATTGATGGGTGGTATCACGGGCTCGCTATTTAAAGAGTTCGCGTTAACCCTGGCGGGTGCGGTATTTGTATCAGGTATCGTGGCACTGACTCTATCACCAATGATGTGTTCAAAAATGCTGAAAGCTCATCAGGCACCAAGCAAGTTTGAACAGAAAGTGCATAGCGTGTTAGAGCGCATGACCAGCCGATACGCCAAAATGTTGGGTGCTGTCATGCAACACCGTCCAGTTGTGATTGGTTTCGCGTTGATTGTATTTGCCAGCTTACCGATGCTGTTCAAGTTCATCCCAAGTGAACTGGCTCCGTCTGAAGATAAAGGCGTGGTTGTATTGATGGGTACTGCTCCATCTAATTCGAACTTAGACTTTATCCAGAACACCATGAACCAGGTAAACAACATTCTGTCTGAACAGCCAGAAGTTCAGTTTGCACAGGTTTTCTCAGGTGTACCAAACTCTCACCAAGCGTTCGGTATTGCCTCTATGGTGCCTTGGAGTGAGCGTGAAGCAAGCCAGGCAGACGTAACGGGCCGTGTAGGCGGATTGGTTGCAGACGTACCGGGAATGGCAGTTACCGCTTTCCAAATGCCTGAGTTACCAGGTGCGGGTAGTGGTCTTCCAATTCAGTTTGTTCTGACCACACCAAACGCGTTTGAGAGTTTGTTCTCTATCGCGACAGACGTATTAACGGAAGTGAAATCTAGCCCAATGTTCGTTTATTCGGATCTTGATCTGAACTACGACTCGGCGACGATGAAAATTAATATCGACAAAGACAAAGCGGGCGCATACGGCGTAACCATGCAAGACATCGGTGTGACTTTAAGCACCATGATGGCAGATGGCTACGTAAACCGTATCGACCTTAATGGCCGCTCTTACGAAGTTATCCCTCAGGTAGAACGTAAGTGGCGTCTAAATCCAGAGTCGATGAACAACTACTACGTACGTGCAGCTGACGGTAACGCGGTTCCACTGAGTAACCTAGTGACGATTGACGTGATTGCAGAGCCACGCTCACTGCCTCACTTCAACCAGCTGAACTCAGCAACGGTAGGTGCAGTACCAGCTCCGGGCACGGCAATGGGCGATGCGATTAACTGGTTTGAGAACATCGCTGAAACGAAACTGCCAAGCGGCTACAACCATGACTACATGGGTGAAGCTCGTCAGTTTGTGACTGAAGGTAGCGCGTTATACGCGACATTTGGTTTAGCACTAGCGATCATCTTCTTGGTTCTGGCGATTCAGTTTGAATCTGTGAAAGATCCGCTGGTTATCATGGTGTCTGTGCCATTGGCAATTTGTGGCGCGTTGATTGCGCTTGCCTGGGGTGCTGCATCGATGAACATTTACTCTCAGGTTGGTTTGATTACTCTGGTTGGTCTTATCACCAAGCACGGTATCTTGATTTGTGAAGTAGCGAAAGAAGAGCAGCTGCAAAACAAACTGGGTAAAACAGAAGCTGTAATGGAAGCGGCGAAAGTTCGTCTGCGTCCTATTCTGATGACAACTGCAGCGATGATCGCGGGTCTTATCCCACTGATGTACGCGACTGGTGCAGGCGCGGCTCAGCGCTTTAGTATCGGTATCGTAATCGTTGCTGGTCTGGCGATTGGTACTCTGTTTACCCTATTCGTACTGCCTGTTATTTACAGCTACTTAGCTGAAAAACACAAACCACTTCCAGTGTTTGTTGAAGACAAAGATCTGGAAAAGTTGGCCCGTGTTGATGAAGCAAAAGCGGCACAACGAGGATTAGCGGACAACCACTAATTCCCTGCCAAGCTAAAAAGGTCACTTCGGTGGCCTTTTTTATTGGCTTGCGTTTGCCGTACCTATCTCGATTTTTTGCATTCCAACTAGCGACTTTCCCGTATCAATTACTTAAAATGAGCACAAATCAAAAGGAGTTTTAACCACTATGTTTGATCCAAAGAAACTAGAGCAAATCGCTAAGCAGATTCATGACTCTATGCCAGCACCAGTGAAAGAGCTAGGTGCAGATGTTGATCAGAAAGTTCGCCAAGTGATTCAAGGTCAGCTGAACAAGCTTGATGTTGTTAGCCGTGAAGAGTTTGATGTTCAGACTCAGGTTCTGCTTCGTACTCGTCAGAAGCTAACTGAGATGGAAGCGAAACTGGCCGAGCTTGAAGCTAAGCTAGCAGACAAATAAGCATCATCTTCCGATAAGATTCAAAGGCTGACACTCAGGTGTCAGCCTTTTTTGTACTCCAACCAAACGAGCCATAAATAAAAAAGGCTTGGTCAACGGCGACCAAGCCTTTTGATTAGATGTTGTGTTTTGTATTTATTGACCCCAGTCTGCCTGGAGTTCTTTTACTGCGTTACTTTATAATAGGTAACTTATACAGTATTAACCACCAACAGCGATGCGCTTCATATCAGTCATGTAACCACGCAGCTCTTCACCAATGTACTCAACTGGGTGGTTGCGAAGCTTCTCGTTAACCGCGATAAGTGTTGCGTTATCAACTTGGTTTGAAGTCTCACCTAGGCCTTTACCGATAACATCAGTACCTACTGAAGGCATGAATTTCTCACGTAGTAGCGGCGTTGCTACATTTGCGAATAGGTAGTTACCGTATTCTGCAGTGTCAGAGATTACTACGTTCATCTCGTATAGGCGCTTACGTGCAATTGTGTTTGCGATTAGCGGTAGTTCGTGTAGTGACTCGTAGTACGCTGACTCATCGATGATGCCTGATGCAGTCATTGCTTCAAACGCTAGCTCAACCCCTGCGCGAACCATCGCAATCATTAGAATACCGTTATCGAAGTACTCTTGCTCAGAGATTTCAACGTCAGTTTCTGGGTAGTTTTCAAATGCTGTTTGACCAGTCTCTTCACGCCAGCCTAATAGGTTCACGTCGTCGTTCGCCCAGTCAGCCATCATAGTGCTAGAGAAGTGACCAGAAATGATGTCATCCATGTGCTTGTTGTAAAGTGGACGCATTAGATCTTTTAGCTCTTCAGAAAGCTCAAACGCTTTGATCTTAGCTGGGTTAGACAGACGGTCCATCATGTGCGTGATGCCACCGAATTTCAGTGCTTCTGTTACTGTTTCCCAACCGTACTGAAGTAGTTTACCTGCGTAACCTGGATCGATACCTTCCGCAACCATCTTCTCGTAACATACGATAGAACCAGCTTGAAGCATGCCACATAGGATAGTTTGCTCACCCATTAGGTCAGATTTTACTTCTGCAACGAAAGATGACTCTAGACAACCTGCGCGGTGACCGCCAGTTGCTGCTGCCCATGCTTTCGCGATTTCCATACCATCGCCTTTAGGGTCATTCTCTGGGTGAACCGCAATTAGAGTTGGAACACCGAAACCGCGTTTGTATTCTTCACGAACCTCAGTACCAGGACACTTAGGTGCAACCATTACAACCGTTAGGTCTTTACGGATTTGCATACCTTCTTCAACAACGTTGAAGCCGTGTGAGTAACCTAGCGCCGCGCCTTCTTTCATTAGAGGCATTACTGTTTCAACAACGTTAGAGTGCTGCTTGTCTGGAGTCAGGTTAACAACAAGATCAGCCTGAGGAATTAGAGTCTCATAGCTGCCTACTTCAAAACCGTTGTCTTTTGCATTTTTAAATGACTGACGTTGCTCGTCGATTGCAGCCTGACGAAGTGCATATGACACATCCAGACCAGAATCACGCATGTTTAGACCTTGGTTCAGGCCTTGAGCACCACAACCTACGATGACAACCTTCTTACCTTTTAGGTAGTCTGCTTCTGAAGCAAACTCACTGCGGTCCATAAAACGACAACGACCTAGTTGGTCCAATTGCTCACGCAAGTTTAGAGTATTGAAATAGTTAGCCATTAGGGTGCTCCTTTAAGATTCTTCCGTAGAGGTCGGTATTGGTCTTACCGAATGAGTTCATACTAGAACAGACATTTAATTGCTTAAAGTGATATATTCACAATTAGTAATTGCAAAAAGTGCAACACGGTAATTTCATGAATATAAAAACCATCCGACTGTTCCTTGATATCTGTGACAGCAAGAATTTTAGTAAGACAGCAGCCACTATGCACGTGAGTCCATCTGCTTTGAGTCGTCAGATTCAAAAATTAGAAGAAGAGATAGGCCACCCGCTTTTTGTCAGGGACAACCGGAGTGTGGAGTTAACGCCCGCTGGCGAGAAATTTCAGCCAGTAGCGATGAAGATGGTTCACGACTGGACACAATTCCAATCTCAAATAAATGTGCAAGACGATGTTCTGAAAGGTGAAGTTCGATTGTTCTGCTCCGTGACCGCCAGCTACAGCCACTTGCCTCAGCTGCTCAACTCGTTTCGCTTAAAGCACCCTTACATTGAATTCAAGCTTTTGACGGGCGACCCGGCTCAGGCCATCGATAAGATAATGAATGATGAGGCCGATATTGCCATTTCAGCTATGCCAGAGCACCTTTCATCTAAAGTGGAGTTCACCACCATCACTGAAATTCCACTGTCCGTAATAGCCCCCATAGGCATCAGTTCTTGGGTTGAAGAGCTACACAAAGAACATCCCGACTGGAATAAGATTCCTTTCATTGTGCCTGAATCTGGTACCGCCAGAGACAGAGCCAATGCTTGGTTTAAAAAAATGAAAATTAAGCCCAACATCTACGCGCAAATTTCTGGTCATGAAGCCATTGTCAGTATGGTGGCGTTAGGTTGTGGCGTCGGAATCGCGCCAGATGTGGTGATTAATAACAGCCCTGTACGAGATAGCATTCAGCGTCTCTCGTTTGCCCCAATCAAACCATTCCAGCTCGGTGTGTGTTGCAAACGATCGCAATTGGAAAACTCATTAGTCAAAGCGTTGTGGGAGTTAGCCGAAGGAAGCTTTATTGCTCAATAAATACATTAACGATATTTAATCTTTCCAAAAGGTCTGCTCAACAGAAGGTTGAGTAGACTCCCCATGACAATTTATAGATACAAACCGACAAAATATTAACGATTTATCCCCCTAAATCGTGTTGGCTCGCATTAGTCACGCGAGCCTTCTTTTTCATATTTCCCTCTCTCTGCTTCATCAGTAAAGTACCAGCCAAAACAGAGGAATCCCCGTGAAAATACTCATCATTGAAGATGACGCAACGACCAGAGAATTCGTAAGTAAAGGCCTAACCGAGCACGGTTATATCGTTGACCAAGCCGAGGACGGCAAGAAAGGGTTAATGATGGCTCTTAGCTCAGAATACCAGCTCATCATCCTGGATAGGATGCTACCATATCTTGACGGAATGAAAGTACTCGCCGCCATCAAAGCCGCGGAAGAACAGCTTCCAGTTCTGATTTTAAGCGCGATGGATAGCGTAAACGATCGAGTGGACGGTTTGCAGGCTGGCAGTGATGACTACCTAATAAAACCATTTGCCCTTGCAGAGTTAATTGCCCGAGTCGATATCATCATCAATCGCACTCAGCGGCCAACATCAAATCAACACATGCTTAATTATCATTGTTTGCAGGTGGACCTAAAAGCTCACAAAGTCACCTGTAATCAGCAGGAGATCGTGCTCCAACCCAAAGAGTTTCAGCTTATTCAATACTTTATTGAGCATAGTGAGCAAGTGGTATCACGCATGCGCCTGTTCGAAAATATCTGGAGTTATCATTTTGATCCCAAAACTAACGTCATCGATGTCCACGTCGCTAACTTGCGCCGTAAACTGGAAGAGGCTGGATGTACAGAGCTACTACACACAGTGAGAGGGGTCGGCTATGTCCTTCGTCGATGACTATGCTTTAACCCGTTCTTCGGTATTTAAAACATTGGCGAGCCTTTTTTTAATTGTCACTATCACCAATATCGTCGTCATACATCAACTGTATCGGGATTCTAACAACTTTCACCAAAAGCAATTAACACGGCAACTCAATGAAGAAATTCTGGAATTCAACTTTGCAGCCAACCAGAGCCAAGAGGATGTCGAGCAACTGTTAAGAACCAAACGCGCAACGGAGACACCTTTCTACTACAGACTGATCGAAGCTAACGAATCAGACCATCTTCAGCATTATTACCCTATCGACCTGCAAGCAAACAAACATAATATTCTGGTAGGAAATAACCTCCAATTAGAGATAGGAGTAGATAAAAGAGCCTTAGAAGAGTACAGGAAGTCACTTACCCCAATGGTTTTCTCTGGCATCATTTTTCCTACTGCAGTCATGATCATTTCTGCACTATTTTTTACGGTGCTCATTCTCAAAAAATTAGAAAAAGTAAATCACGCCATGAATCGCGTCCTATGTGGCGAGCCCAATGTAAAGATTGCCGTTTCTCGCCAGGATGATGAGTTTGATATTTTAGCCATTCATCTCAATTTCATGATTGAGCAAATGGCCAAAAACGAGTCTAGCCTCAAATCGCTGACCACTGGGCTTGCTCATGACATGAGAACACCAATGGCTAGGTTGAAACTTCGCTTAGAAGACATTCTAGCTCAAAGCGATTTATCACCATCCCTAGTTAGGAGCTTTTCAGCTTGTTATGATGAATTAGAGCTAATTTTGTCACTATTCAATAGCATGCTTGAAATTGCAAAACTCAACAGTGGCCAGGTGAATATCGACAATAATAGTGTCGATTTAGGTAAAGTCACCCGAGATGCCCTTGATTTTATTTCTCCCATCGCCGACGAAAAAAATCAGAGAATAACGTTTAGACAAGATACCCCCTGTGTTATCACAGGCGATCGTTCTCTGCTTTTTCGAGCGGTGTTTAACCTATTAGAAAATGCCGTTAAGTACACACCTAACGGAGGACAGATCGAAGTGATTGCGGACTGCTTTGGTGTTGTTATCGCCGACTCTGGCATCGGAATTTCTGATTACGACAAAATGTATGTTTGCCGCCCAATGTATCGTGCGGATCAGAGCCGCACGGAATCAGGTAATGGTTTAGGGTTGTCTTTGGTCGATGCCGTGGCCAATTTGCACAATGCGCACCTGTTTTTGCGTGACAACAATCCAGGGTTACGTGCTCGACTCTATTTTGAGAGTTAAATAAATACAAAAAAAGCTGAGTAGATACTCAGCTTTTAACTTAATTAGACATAATTTTATACAGATAAACTAGGAACGACGACATCCGAGAGATCTTGCGTCTCTGGAATTTGCTGCATCGCATGAGCGATTTGTTCCGCTTCAGTACCAACAATAACTTGTAGGTTATTCACGCCAATTTTTACTACTCCCATAGCGCCAATGGCTTTGAGAGTTCGTTCGTCAACAATAGTGGTATCATTCAAAGTTAAACGCAAACGCGTAATGCATGAGTCGATAGAAGCAAGATTACTATGGCCACCCAGCGCTTTCAGATACTGAGCTGCTCTCGTATTAGTAGAAGTCTCATTCTTTACTACTGCCTCCACTTCTTCACGACCTGGCGTTTTCAAATCGAACTTAATAATCGCAAATCGGAATACCGCATAGTAAATAAATGCAAAGCAAATACCTTGTACGATAAGCATATAAGGCTTGATCGCTAGAGGTAAGTTATAAGACAAGATGAAGTCAATTAACCCGCCGCTAAATGTGAAACCCGCGAACCA
The DNA here is from genome assembly GCF_035621455.1 of Vibrio natriegens NBRC 15636 = ATCC 14048 = DSM 759. Lineage (NCBI taxonomy): Bacteria > Pseudomonadati > Pseudomonadota > Gammaproteobacteria > Vibrionales > Vibrionaceae > Vibrio > Vibrio natriegens. Next base: position 31,560 of record NZ_CP141822.1, on the reverse strand, counting down.
CTGCATGCTTGCTGCAATATAGAGAGAAAGAGCTGCCAATAAAGCGTGCACAACATAAAGAGCAGGAGCCACAAACATAAACGCAAATTCAATCGGTTCAGTAACACCTGTCAAAATTGCCGTCAACGCTGATGCACCAAGAATGCCGCCGACTCTTTTCTTATTTTCTGGCTTCGCACAGTGGTACATCGCTAGACATGCGGCTGGTAGACCATAACCCATAAATGGGAAGAAGCCACCTTGGTACATACCCGTAACACCCAACTCACCAGTACCAGACCAGAATTTAGAAATATCGTTAATACCAACAAGGTCAAAGATGAACACTTGGTTGAGTGCATGGTGCAGACCGATTGGAATTAACAGTCGGTTGAAGAAACCGTAGATACCAGCGCCCGCCGCACCCATTTCAGAAATTGAGATACCAAAGTTAACCAGTGAACCATAAACTGCAGGCCACACGTAAACCATAACAATACTGATGAGAATCGAAGCCAGTGAAGTCACAATAGGTACAAAGCGTTTACCGCCAAAGAAGCCTAATGCCGCCGGCAATTTGATAGTGTGGAAACGGTTGTAAAGAGTGGCAGCCACTATCCCCATCATGATCCCTGTAAATGCACTTACAGCGGCTCCAGATGCGATAACCTCTGAAGAGCTCATATCAGCAACAGGAACTCCGGTGATCTGTGAAATTACTGCCGTATTACCAACAATCATTTCAACAATTAATAGACCGAGTAATCCAGATAAAGCAGCGGCACCGTTATTGTCTTTCGCCAATCCATAAGCCACACCAACGGCGAATAACCAAGCTTGGTTATCCATAATACCTTTACCACCATACACCAGTATCGTAGCTAATGGGCTATTCGCTCCCCAGCCAGATGGGTCCAAGGCATAACCAAGGCCAAGCATTAAACCGCCGGCTGGTAGCACAGCGATCGGTACCATGAGTGCTTTACCGATTTTCTGTAAATATCCTAAAATGTTCACGTTGTATCCTCTTACTTTTTGATTCTAGAGAGAGGATACGTGATTGATAATTAAGGGGTGGTTGTGCGTAGATTAAGTTTTATTAATCTTATGAAGCATATTTTGGAAAGCGTAAATAACAAAAAAGCCCGCTATTTCTAGCGGGCTTTTTTGCAAATTTAAAGCCTGGCGATGTCCTACTCTCACATGGGGAAACCCCACACTACCATCGGCGCTATTTCGTTTCACTTCTGAGTTCGGAATGGAAGTCAGGTGGGTCCAAAACGCTATGGTCGCCAAGCAAATTCTTTAATTCGGAAAGCTGTTTTTAATTCTCGTTATTACACATTCAACGTTCTTACATTGAGTCCATCAAAACCCCTTGGGTGTTGTATGGTTAAGCCTCACGGGCAATTAGTACAGGTTAGCTCAACGCCTCACAACGCTTACACACCCTGCCTATCAACGTCGTAGTCTACGACAACCCTTTAGGATACTTAAAGTATCAGGGAGAACTCATCTCAAGGCTCGCTTCCCGCTTAGATGCTTTCAGCGGTTATCGATCCCGAACTTAGCTACCGGGCAATGCGTCTGGCGACACAACCCGAACACCAGAGGTTCGTCCACTCCGGTCCTCTCGTACTAGGAGCAGCCCCTTTCAATTCTCCAACGCCCACGGCAGATAGGGACCGAACTGTCTCACGACGTTCTAAACCCAGCTCGCGTACCACTTTAAATGGCGAACAGCCATACCCTTGGGACCGACTTCAGCCCCAGGATGTGATGAGCCGACATCGAGGTGCCAAACACCGCCGTCGATATGAACTCTTGGGCGGTATCAGCCTGTTATCCCCGGAGTACCTTTTATCCGTTGAGCGATGGCCCTTCCATTCAGAACCACCGGATCACTATGACCTGCTTTCGCACCTGCTCGAATTGTCATTCTCGCAGTCAAGCGGGCTTATGCCATTGCACTAACCTCACGATGTCCAACCGTGATTAGCCCACCTTCGTGCTCCTCCGTTACGCTTTGGGAGGAGACCGCCCCAGTCAAACTACCCACCAGGCACTGTCCGCAACCCCGATAAGGGGTCAACGTTAGAACATCAACACTACAAGGGTGGTATTTCAAGGACGGCTCCACGAATACTGGCGTACTCGTTTCAAAGCCTCCCACCTATCCTACACATGTAGGGTCAATGTTCAGTGCCAAGCTGTAGTAAAGGTTCACGGGGTCTTTCCGTCTAGCCGCGGGTACACTGCATCTTCACAGCGATTTCAATTTCACTGAGTCTCGGGTGGAGACAGCGTGGCCATCATTACGCCATTCGTGCAGGTCGGAACTTACCCGACAAGGAATTTCGCTACCTTAGGACCGTTATAGTTACGGCCGCCGTTTACCGGGGCTTCGATCAAGAGCTTCGACCGAAGTCTAACCCCATCAATTAACCTTCCGGCACCGGGCAGGCGTCACACCGTATACGTCATCTTACGATTTTGCACAGTGCTGTGTTTTTAATAAACAGTTGCAGCCACCTGGTATCTGCGACTCTCAATAGCTCCATCCGCGAGGGACTTCACCGTCGAGAGCGTACCTTCTCCCGAAGTTACGGTACCATTTTGCCTAGTTCCTTCACCCGAGTTCTCTCAAGCGCCTTGGTATTCTCTACCCGACCACCTGTGTCGGTTTGGGGTACGATTCCTTACAATCTGAAGCTTAGAGGCTTTTCCTGGAAGCATGGCATCAATGACTTCACACCCGTAGGTGCTCGACGTCGTGTCTCAGCCTTAGAGAGAGCCGGATTTACCTAACTCTCAAGCCTACGCACTTGAACCTGGACAACCGTCGCCAGGCCCACCTAGCCTTCTCCGTCCCCCCATCGCAATTGTAAGAAGTACGGGAATATTAACCCGTTTCCCATCGACTACGCCTTTCGGCCTCGCCTTAGGGGTCGACTTACCCTGCCCCGATTAACGTTGGACAGGAACCCTTGGTCTTCCGGCGAGGAGGTTTTTCACCCCCTTTATCGTTACTCATGTCAGCATTCGCACTTCTGATACGTCCAGCATGCGTTACCACACACCTTCAACCGCTTACAGAACGCTCCCCTACCCAATATACAAAAGTATATTGCCGCAGCTTCGGTTTACTACTTAGCCCCGTTACATCTTCCGCGCAGGCCGACTCGACCAGTGAGCTATTACGCTTTCTTTAAATGATGGCTGCTTCTAAGCCAACATCCTGGCTGTCTGAGCCTTCCCACATCGTTTCCCACTTAGTAGTAATTTGGGACCTTAGCTGGCGGTCTGGGTTGTTTCCCTCTCCACGACGGACGTTAGCACCCGCCGTGTGTCTCCCGGATAGTACTTACTGGTATTCGGAGTTTGCAAAGGGTTGGTAAGTCGGGATGACCCCCTAGCCTTAACAGTGCTCTACCCCCAGTAGTATTCGTCCGAGGCGCTACCTAAATAGCTTTCGGGGAGAACCAGCTATCTCCAGGTTTGATTGGCCTTTCACCCCTAGCCACAAGTCATCCGCTAATTTTTCAACATTAGTCGGTTCGGTCCTCCAGTTGATGTTACTCAACCTTCAACCTGCCCATGGCTAGATCACCTGGTTTCGGGTCTATATCCAGAGACTGAACGCCCAGTTAAGACTCGGTTTCCCTACGGCTCCCCTAGATGGTTAACCTTGCCACTGAATATAAGTCGCTGACCCATTATACAAAAGGTACGCAGTCACAGGACAAAGCCTGCTCCTACTGCTTGTACGTACACGGTTTCAGGTTCTATTTCACTCCCCTCACAGGGGTTCTTTTCGCCTTTCCCTCACGGTACTGGTTCACTATCGGTCAGTCAGTAGTATTTAGCCTTGGAGGATGGTCCCCCCATATTCAGACAGGATATCACGTGTCCCGCCCTACTCGATTTCACTGAATATGCGTCGTCAGTTACGGGGCTATCACCCTGTATCGCCAAGCTTTCCAGCTTGTTCACCTAACGCTTATAAAGCTTAAGGGCTAGTCCAATTTCGCTCGCCGCTACTTTCGGAATCTCGGTTGATTTCTTTTCCTCGGGGTACTTAGATGTTTCAGTTCCCCCGGTTCGCCTCCTGTTGCTATGTATTCACAACAGGATACTTACTTATGTAAGTGGGTTTCCCCATTCGGAAATCCCAGACTCAAGTGGCTTTTACTGCCTAATCTGGGCTTATCGCAAGTTAATACGTCCTTCATCGCCTCTGACTGCCAAGGCATCCACCGTGTACGCTTAGTCACTTAACCATACAACCCGAAGGAGTTTCGAATTGAAGTTAAACAACCAAAGTTGTCTCTCATTATTTGAATGAGCGAGAGACATTCGATTTTGCCGGACTCAAATTCCAAGAACACTTGAATGTGTTTTTAGTTGTATTCAATTAAGAATACTTTGAGAACTTTACAAATAATCTTAAAGATTATTTTGTCAGCTTTCCAAATTGTTAAAGAGCTATGTTTCTTCACGAGGAAGTACATTTTCTAAAGACTTTCAGAGTCAAAAATGCCAACCAGTGTCAATTGCTTGCTCTGGTTTGGACGTTTTATTCCAAAAATGCTTAGAGAATGGTGGGCGATACCGGGCTCGAACCAGTGACCCCCTGCTTGTAAGGCAGGTGCTCTCCCAACTGAGCTAATCGCCCACATAAGTTTTAATTCTTCGTGGCGAAGAATGGTGGGTCGTGCAGGATTCGAACCTGCGACCAATTGATTAAAAGTCAACTGCTCTACCAACTGAGCTAACGACCCAATGGTATCCCGTAGGGGAGTCGAACCCCTGTTACCGCCGTGAAAGGGCGGTGTCCTAGGCCTCTAGACGAACGGGACACTAAGTTGAACATCTTGGGGGATGTTCTATCTCTTAAACTTCATAAACCGTATCAATCTGTGTGGACACTCATCGTGAATAATCATCGTATAAGGAGGTGATCCAGCGCCAGGTTCCCCTAGCGCTACCTTGTTACGACTTCACCCCAGTCATGAACCACAAAGTGGTAAGCGTCCCCCCGAAGGTTAAACTACCTACTTCTTTTGCAGCCCACTCCCATGGTGTGACGGGCGGTGTGTACAAGGCCCGGGAACGTATTCACCGTGGCATTCTGATCCACGATTACTAGCGATTCCGACTTCATGGAGTCGAGTTGCAGACTCCAATCCGGACTACGACGCACTTTTTGGGATTCGCTCACTTTCGCAAGTTGGCCGCCCTCTGTATGCGCCATTGTAGCACGTGTGTAGCCCTACTCGTAAGGGCCATGATGACTTGACGTCGTCCCCACCTTCCTCCGGTTTATCACCGGCAGTCTCCCTGGAGTTCCCGACATTACTCGCTGGCAAACAAGGATAAGGGTTGCGCTCGTTGCGGGACTTAACCCAACATTTCACAACACGAGCTGACGACAGCCATGCAGCACCTGTCTCAGAGTTCCCGAAGGCACCAATCCATCTCTGGAAAGTTCTCTGGATGTCAAGAGTAGGTAAGGTTCTTCGCGTTGCATCGAATTAAACCACATGCTCCACCGCTTGTGCGGGCCCCCGTCAATTCATTTGAGTTTTAATCTTGCGACCGTACTCCCCAGGCGGTCTACTTAACGCGTTAGCTCCGAAAGCCACGGCTCAAGGCCACAACCTCCAAGTAGACATCGTTTACGGCGTGGACTACCAGGGTATCTAATCCTGTTTGCTCCCCACGCTTTCGCATCTGAGTGTCAGTATCTGTCCAGGGGGCCGCCTTCGCCACCGGTATTCCTTCAGATCTCTACGCATTTCACCGCTACACCTGAAATTCTACCCCCCTCTACAGTACTCTAGTCTGCCAGTTTCAAATGCTATTCCGAGGTTGAGCCCCGGGCTTTCACATCTGACTTAACAAACCACCTGCATGCGCTTTACGCCCAGTAATTCCGATTAACGCTCGCACCCTCCGTATTACCGCGGCTGCTGGCACGGAGTTAGCCGGTGCTTCTTCTGTCGCTAACGTCAAATAATGCAGCTATTAACTACACTACCTTCCTCACGACTGAAAGTGCTTTACAACCCGAAGGCCTTCTTCACACACGCGGCATGGCTGCATCAGGCTTGCGCCCATTGTGCAATATTCCCCACTGCTGCCTCCCGTAGGAGTCTGGACCGTGTCTCAGTTCCAGTGTGGCTGATCATCCTCTCAGACCAGCTAGGGATCGTCGCCTTGGTGAGCCCTTACCTCACCAACTAGCTAATCCCACCTAGGCATATCCTGACGCGAGAGGCCCGAAGGTCCCCCTCTTTGGCCCGTAGGCATCATGCGGTATTAGCCATCGTTTCCAATGGTTATCCCCCACATCAGGGCAATTTCCTAGGCATTACTCACCCGTCCGCCGCTCGACGCCGTTAACGTCCCCCGAAGGTTCAGTTAACTCGTTTCCGCTCGACTTGCATGTGTTAGGCCTGCCGCCAGCGTTCAATCTGAGCCATGATCAAACTCTTCAATTTAAGATTTTGTCGGCTCAATGAATACTGAACATTACATAAAGTAATGTTTGAATTGACTGTGCTGAATCCGAAGATTCAATGGTCACTTCGTATCATTGAAACCTAATTTGAAACCGAAGTTTCTAATTGGATTATCATCAACGAGTGCCCACACAGATTGATAGGTCTATATTGTTAAAGAGCTTTCCTATTGAGCTTCGCTCAAATCGGACGGCCATTTTAGCGAGTTAAAGTTTAGTGTCAATCACTTTTTTCAAACTTTTTTCAAGCGTTTCCGCTTGGCTAATTTGGCTTGCTAACCCTGGCTCGTTTCTTTCGAAGCGTTGCCGTGTCAGCGAGGTGGCATTATAGAGATTGCGATCACATTGGCAAGCCCTTTTTGAGGTTTTTTTTGAATTTTCTATCATTCGAATGAAATAGCATCAAAAACACTTAAAAGAGCACGTTATTTCTACAGTTCTTTGAATTTATCCGTGAAAAGAGTCACTTTTTCCCAGTTGGTGTATTCCACCTCTTTCGTTGTATCCGTTTCTCCACCCGTCATCGACATGATGAACTTAATCATCATTTTGTCGAACCACCCGTAGCGCGGATAATAAAGGGCGCCAGCAAACACGCCTATTAACTCTGGTTTCCAAGGTGATTTCATCAAGAACTTACGAATATACGCACTGCCTTCTGGCGTATCTTTACCTTGGTCTTCTTTACGTGCCGTTAGGTTCACACAGAAGAAAGCGACTTTATGCTTTTCCAGTTGAGTAAGGTGGCGTTCAATAAATTGGTACAACTTCTTATTCAAATGCCCATAGCGAATAGAAGCCCCAACCAGCACTTTGTCATAGGGTTCGAAATCAATAGTGTCTACATTATGTAGATCCACTAAATCACAATCGAAGTCCGTTAGCTTCTCATCTATATAGTTGAAGATTTTTTTTGTTTGCCCTTCACGAGAAGAGTATAAGAACAATGCTTTTGCCACGATATCCCCTTAGCTACGCCAAAACGTTGGCGTGAGTAGAATGAGTAAGGTAAAGATTTCTAGACGACCAAACAACATGGACACGATCAGAACCCATTTTGCTTTGTCATTTACATCACCAAAATGCAGCGCTACTTCTCCAAGGCCCGGACCAAGATTATTCAAAGTGGCGGCAACGGCAGAGAATGCACTCAGTTCATCCATTCCGGTCGCGATCAGTCCCAACATACACACAACAAACACCAACGCATACGCAGAGAAGAATCCCCAAACGGCATCTACGACTCGTTGTGGTAGCGCGCTACCACCAACTTTAATGGTGTAGACCGCGCGAGGGTGAACCAGACGCTTCAGCTCACGAGCACCTTGTAAGGTAAGCAGCAATATGCGAATTACTTTCATACCACCACCTGTCGAGCCAGCACATCCACCAATAAAAGATGAGAACAGCAGCAAGACAGGTAAGAACAATGGCCAATCCGCAAAGCCTGTTGTCGTAAAACCAGCCGTGGTTGAGATAGAGACTGTTTGGAAAAGCGCTTGGTCGAAAGCATCATACGTGGACGTGTATGAGTGGTGCTTCAGTAGTAATAAGAAGCAAACAACAAACAGTATCACCTGTATAAAGATGAATGCGCGAAACTCGGGATCTTTCCAGTAGTATTTAGGATGTACCCCGCCGGACGAGAATGCCGCAAAGTGCAAAGTAAAGTTACACGCTGAGATCAGGAGAAATACGACGGTAATGAGGTTGATTGCGTAACTGTCGAAATACCCCATGCTTGCGTCATGCGTTGAGAAACCGCCAATCGCGATGGTAGAGAAACTATGGCTGATGGCGTCAAACGGTGTCATCCCTGCCAACCAAAATGCTGTCGCACATGCAATCGTCAGGCTTAAGTAGATATACCAAAGCGCTTTGGCTGTCTCAGCAATACGCGGTGTCATTTTGGTGTCTTTTACCGGCCCCGGGATTTCAGCACGATACAACTGCATTCCACCGATACCTAACACAGGCAAAATGGCCACCGCTAATACGATGATCCCCATCCCGCCAAACCACTGAAGTAGCTGACGATAGAACAAGATCGCTTTGGGTAATTCATCCAGACCAACAATCACCGTCGCACCGGTGGTCGTCAAAGCGGAAAATGACTCAAAAAAAGCGTCCGTTACCGATATATTAGGATTATCAGCAATCAAAAAAGGAATGGAGCCCGCACTGCCCAATACGGTCCAGAATAAGACTACGATAAGGAATCCGTCACGCGCTTTTAGCTCATGCTTATGCCTACGGTTCGGAAACCAGCACACCGCCCCGCAAAACAGCAGAACAAAAAAGGTCGTGACAAAAGGCACACCAGCGCCATCTCGGTAAGTCAGCGCGACAAGCGCAGGCGCGAGCATTGTGACACTAAAAAGCGCGAGCAATAGCCCGACGATACGAATAATTGAACGAAATTGCATGGATTGATTGACTAGCGAAGCTGTCCCTGTCGCTTACTGTTTTTCATTATTTTCCGTCTAGTGGGGTAACAATTGCCTTCGCCCCACTTTTATTAATGATAGCTTGGGTAAATCCGCTCACTTCACGAAGCTCAATTTCTACCACCAGCACGACCTGATCGCTGTATTCAGCATCAACTTCAACCGCCCCAAACTGAGGCATAATAGACTGTGCGATAGGCATAAACCCATAGTCTAACGCTAGTCTGAGCTTTGTGGTTATTTTTTTCTCAATAGTTTGAAGCTGCCTGAGTGCTTGTTGTACACCACCACCATAGGCCTTCACTAAACCACCCGTCCCTAATTTGATGCCGCCTGAGTAACGGGTTACAACCGCCGTAATTTCTCCAACCCCTGAACCAGAGAGCTGAGCGAGAATAGGCTTACCTGCCGTTCCAGACGGTTCGCCATCGTCACTGAAGCCCCACTTCATCGAGTCTTCTGGTCTTCCGGCGACAAATCCCCAGCAATTATGCCTCGCATCCGCGTGTTTTGTTTTTACTTGTTCCACAAACGCTTTCGCAGCGTCGACACTTGGCGTATGGGCAAGATAAGTAATAAACACACTCTTTTTGATCTCTTCTTCAAATTGAGTCGGTTGTGCAGGAATCAAATAAGGCTGGTCATTCATAGAATTAGGTCGCTTGTCTCTTTGCCTGAAGTCTACCACGAGTGTGATTTACAAGTCGCATAAGATCTGGCCCAGCGCACAATGTTAAACACTTGTTTGAAAAATGTATTGAAATTAAACATCCACCGATCAAAACTAACATCAATGGTCAAGCCAGAATTAGAATAAAACACTTCCTCGATACCTATTTATCCGAAGCTATTTATACGAGGAAGGGCACCATTTTAATAGGTATACAGACAATCCCAGATTGTATGTCATGGAGATAGACAATGATTTACCAAGCCGAAACCCTACAGGTAAAGGAAATACAGGATGGCATTGCAGAGCTGAGTTTCTGCTCGCCAAAATCCGTAAATAAACTCGATTTAGCGACACTTGAGTCACTAGACAAAGCCCTTGATGCACTTATCGCACACCAAGGTCTGAAAGGCGTAATGCTGACTTCAGATAAAGATGCGTTCATTGTAGGTGCAGACATTACTGAATTCTTAGGCCTGTTTGCTAAGACTGATGAAGAACTGGATCAGTGGCTACAATTCGCCAACAGCATCTTCAACAAACTTGAAGACCTTCCAGTCCCAACCATCTCAGTCATCAAGGGCCACGCTCTTGGTGGTGGCTGCGAGTGTGTATTGGCAACAGACATGCGCATCGGTGATAAAACCACCAGCATCGGTCTACCAGAAACGAAACTTGGCATCATGCCAGGCTTTGGTGGTTGTGTACGTCTACCTCGTGTTATCGGTGCTGATAACGCGATGGAAATCATTACACAAGGTAAAGCGCTCCGTGCTGATGAAGCACTAAAACTTGGCCTGTTGGATGCGGTTGTCGATTCAGACTCTCTGCATGCATCCGCTCTGCAAACACTGACGTCTGCAATCAACGAAAAACTTGATTGGCAAGCTCGCCGCAAACAAAAGACATCACCACTAACGCTAAGCAAGCTAGAGTCGATGATGAGCTTCACCATGGCAAAAGGCCTGGTGGCGCAAAAAGCGGGTCCACACTACCCGGCACCAATCACATCAGTCCTTACTATTGAAGAAGGCGCTCGATTTGCACGTAATGAAGCGCTGGATGTTGAACGTAAGCACTTCGTTAAACTAGCAAAATCAGAAGAAGCGAAATCATTGGTTGGTCTGTTCCTTAGCGATCAGTACATTAAAGGCATCGCTAAAAAAGCGGCAAAATCAGCAAACAAAGACACTAAACGTGCTGCTGTACTTGGCGCAGGTATCATGGGTGGCGGTATCGCTTACCAGTCAGCACTGAAAGGTGTGCCTGTACTGATGAAAGACATCGCTCAGGCCTCATTAGATTTGGGCATGAATGAAGCATCGAAACTGCTGAATAAGCGTCTTGCTACAGGTCGTCTTGACGGCTTCAAGATGGCGGGCATCCTCGCGTCTATTACTCCAAGCTTGCACTACGCTGGCATCGAAAACTCAGATGTGATTGTCGAAGCCGTGGTTGAGAATCCGAAAGTAAAAGCGGCGGTACTGAGCGAAGTCGAGCAAAACGTGGGCGAAGATACGGTTATCACGTCGAACACATCGACCATTCCAATCAACGTACTGGCTCAGTCACTACAACGCCCAGAAAACTTCTGTGGTATGCACTTCTTTAACCCTGTGCATCGCATGCCATTGGTTGAAATCATCCGCGGCGAAAAAACGTCAGATGAAACCATCAACCGTGTTGTGGCTTACGCAGCGAAAATGGGTAAATCACCAATCGTCGTTAATGACTGCCCTGGATTCTTCGTAAACCGCGTACTGTTCCCGTACTTTGGTGGTTTCAGCATGCTACTTCGTGACGGAGCTGACTTCACACAAATCGATAAAATCATGGAACGCAAGTTTGGTTGGCCAATGGGTCCAGCCTACTTGCTTGACGTTGTAGGTATCGATACAGCTCACCACGCACAAGCCGTCATGGCTGAAGGCTTCCCAGAGCGTATGGGCAAGCAAGGTCGCGATGCGATTGATACTTTGTTTGAAGCCAACAAGTTTGGCCAGAAAAATGGCAGCGGTTTCTACAGCTATTCAGTTGATAAGAAAGGTAAACCGAAGAAGACCTTCTCTGAAGAAATCTTGCCACTGTTAGCTGACGTATGTGCAGATAAACGTGACTTCGACGAGCAAACCATCATCCAACGAATGATGATTCCTATGATCAACGAAGTGGTGCTGTGTCTACAGGAAGGCATTATCGCGACACCACAAGAAGCGGACATGGCTCTGGTTTACGGTCTGGGCTTCCCTCCATTCCGCGGCGGTGTATTCCGCTACCTAGACAGCGTTGGTATTGCTGAATACATCGAAACAGCAAAACAACACGCTGAACTAGGCGCGATGTACCAAGTACCGCAAATGCTGATTGATATGGCAGCCAAAGGCGAGACCTTCTACGGCGCACAACAGCAAGGCTCTATCTAAGGAGGGATTCCCAAAATGACTAATCAAACAAGAAATGTTGTCGTAGTAGATTGTCTACGTACCCCAATGGGTCGCTCTAAAGGTGGCGCTTTCCGAAATACTCGTGCTGAAGACCTATCTGCACAACTGATGAAAGGCATTCTGGCGCGTAACCCACAAGTTAACCCAAGTGAGATCGAAGACATCTACTGGGGCTGTGTACAACAAACCCTGGAACAAGGCTTTAACGTTGCACGTAACGCAGCGCTGCTGGCTGGTCTGCCAATTGAAATTAGCGCGGTTACCGTAAACCGTTTGTGTGGTTCATCCATGCAGGCTTTGCATGACGGTACACGCGCAATTATGACTGGCGATGCCGAGATTTGCCTGATCGGTGGTGTTGAACACATGGGTCACGTACCAATGAACCACGGTGTGGACTTCCACCCGGGTATGGCGAAGAACGTAGCAAAAGCCGCAGGCATGATGGGTTTAACGGCCGAAATGCTGGGTAAACTGCACGGTATTAGCCGTGAGCAACAAGATGAGTTTGCCGCGCGCTCTCATGCACGTGCTCATGCAGCAACGGTAGAAGGTCGCTTTAAGAACGAAATCCTGCCAATCGAAGGTCACGCGGCAGACGGCACACTATTTACTCTGGATTACGATGAAGTTATCCGTCCAGAAACATCGGTAGAAGGCCTGTCTCAGCTTCGTCCGGTATTCGACCCGGCAAATGGTACCGTGACGGCAGGTACCTCCTCTGCACTATCAGATGGTGCTTCAGCAATGCTGATCATGAGTGAAGAAAAAGCCAACGAGCTTGGCCTGAAGATTCGCGCGCGTATCAAGGGCATGGCGGTTGCGGGCTGCGATCCGTCAATCATGGGTTACGGTCCAGTACCAGCAACACAAAAAGCGTTAAAACGTGCAGGTTTGTCTATCGAAGATATGGACGTAGTCGAGCTAAACGAAGCGTTCGCAGCACAGTCACTACCATGTGCTAAAGACCTGGGTCTGCTTGATGTGATGGACGAAAAAGTAAACCTGAATGGCGGCGCTATCGCTCTGGGCCACCCACTAGGCTGTTCTGGCTCTCGTATCTCTACGACGCTGATCAACCTAATGGAAGCAAAAGACGCGAAATACGGCCTTGCGACCATGTGTATCGGTCTTGGTCAGGGTATCGCGACTGTTTTTGAGAGACCTTAGGTCTTTGAACGACAGAGTGATCCACTCGGCATCCTGATGAAATGCACCGATGCTAAAGTCATTTAGTATTAGACTTAAGGGCGACATGTTGTGTCGCCCTTTATTTTTAAGTTTTTACCAGAAATCTATGCACTAAACGCATAGATTAAATGATGAACTTTCATTTTATTCATAACTAAACAAGACATACACTTAGAGGCAGTTAATATCTTGCTGCTGTGGCATCCCAGCCACACTACCGCACACTCGGAGAACCTCATGTTTAATGCTCTAGTTCTAAACCAAGAAGACAAACGTACTATCGCCAACATCGAACAAATTGATGAAACCCAACTCCCTGAAGGTGACGTCCTGATTGACGTTGACTACTCATCGTTAAACTACAAAGACGGTTTGGCGATTACGGGCAAAGGTAAAATCATCCGTAACTTCCCAATGGTTCCGGGCATTGACCTGGCTGGTACCGTGGTGAGCTCTGAAGATGGACGCTACCAGGCTGGCGACAAAGTGGTGCTAACAGGCTGGGGCGTAGGTGAAAACCACTGGGGCGGCATGGCGCAACGTGCTCGCTTGAAAGCCGATTGGTTAGTACCGCTACCAAAAGGTCTAGACAGCAAAAAAGCAATGATGGTCGGTACCGCTGGCTTTACCGCAATGCTGTGTGTTCAAGCGCTGCTTGATGCTGATATCAAACCAGAAGCAGGCGAAATCCTTGTTACTGGCGCAAGTGGTGGCGTGGGTTCAGTCGCAGTCGCATTATTAGCTCAATTGGGTTACAAAGTCGCAGCCGTTACTGGTCGCGTAGAACAAAACGGTCCACTGCTAGAAAAGCTGGGCGCAAGTCGCATCATCGACCGCGTTGAGTTTGAAGAACCAGCTCGCCCACTTGAGAAACAAATCTGGGCAGGTGCAGTTGATACTGTCGGCAGCAAAGTGCTGGCAAAAGTACTGGCACAAATGGATTACAACAGCGCTGTCGCAGCATGTGGCCTGGCAGGTGGTTTTGACCTGCCAACAACTGTGATGCCATTTATCCTTCGTAACGTGCGTCTGCAAGGTGTCGACTCAGTAATGTGTCCGACTGAAAAACGTATCGCCGCATGGGAAAAGCTGGTTGAGCTATTACCTGATAGCTACTTTGAGCAAGCTTGTACCGAAGTCGAGCTAGCCGAAGCACCTAAATACGCCGAAGACATCACTAACGGCCAAGTCACTGGTCGCGTGGTTATCAAGCTTTAAGATCAAAAGTCACAAATTAGACAGACTAAGAGCCGGCATTGCTGGCTCTTTTTGATCAACCTAACCCCATATCTTCGATGCGCTTGGCAATCAAACGTCCGCACTCTTCTTTAACTATCCCTCTCAACCATTCTTGTGCAGGTGAATGCTCACAACGCGCATGCCAGATCATCGAGTAATCAAACGGAGTAAATTCAAACGGCAGGGGTTTCACCATCAGGTCATAACGTTCCGCGACCAAATACGCTAAATCTGCCGGAACGGTGATAATGATCGGCAGGGTATCAACAATCGCCAGTGCCGCTTCCAGGTGATAAGCACGCAGCACCATTTTGCGTTGTGGCTTATCAATCAAAGCTTGTTCAATCAGCGCATTTACCCCATCACTGATCGCAATCATTGCATGTGGATGCCCCAAATAATCTTCGAGATTCATCTCTTTATCTGCCAGCGGGTGCTGCTTAGACAATAAACACAACACACCAACCCGGCCTAGTATTTCACTACGCAATGGCTCAATGGGACCGGTCGGTCGGCAAATGGCGAGATCGGCGCCTTCATAAGTCAGTTGATCAGACAGCCTATCGTGCTGCAATGGCAGGAAGTTAAACGACACATTGGGCGCTTCCTGATAAATACGCGGCAAGGCAAAAGGTAAGATGGTCTGCATGGCGTAATCTGTCGTGGCGATAGTAAAAGTCTGGTCGCAATGCAACGGATCAAACTCAATAGGTGAAAGCAATTGGCGCAGCGACTCTAACGGCTCTCCCAGAGAACGATCAATTTCCAGAGCCTTTTGTGTGGGGATTAAATGCTGCCCCTGACGAGTGAAAAGAGGGTCGCCTAATAAGTCACGTAGTCGTCCAAGCACTCGACTCATCGCCGACTGGCTTAAATTCAGCCGAGTTGCTGCCTTACTAACACTGCTTTCTTCAATAAGCACGCGTAATGCGACTAATAAATTGAGATCTCGGCGATAAATGTCTTCTAATTCCACAATGACCATATATTATGAATGGGTTTAGATAAATTGTACTCTTCAGGCAAAAAAAATCCCGCCTTTCAGCGGGGAAGCCCAAGAAAAAATGGGGATAGTGTCGGAATGAAGTGTTGGTAAAAAGAAGATGGCAAAATCAATGTATCTTGATTGAGTTAAGCAAAATTAATTTTCTTGCTCGGATGCATCTGACCATTTATGCATCTCAATCCAAATACCCAAAATCGTTGCAATCACGCCTACTAAAGGCATCAGTGAGGTTTCAGCTGGAGTTCTGAGCACTAACGCACAGAACGAAATAAAGCACAGCACAGAATATATCGTTAGTCTGTCTAAAGCTGTCAGCATCGCCTCTCCTTACTACTTGTTACCAATTTGTTAATTTAAGGTAAAGCAAAAATAACACTTTGCCAAGTGGTTATTGAATATTTTTTCCACGAACGTAAAATTCAACGCTAAGTTAGCTACGAGAGTCACACTATGAGCTTTAATCCTGAACTGGCAACCAAGACGTTAGAAGCAGAGGGACTGCGCTGCCCAGAGCCAGTGATGATGGTCAGGAAGACAATTCGCAACATGCAAGATGGTGAAATTTTGCTGGTGAAAGCGGACGATCCATCGACGACTCGAGATATTCCGAGTTTCTGCCGATTTATGGATCACCAGTTGATAGCGGCACAAACAGAGCAGTTACCCTATCAATACCTGATAAAGAAAGGTTTGGAATAATCAAAAACGGCAGCCTATCTGGCTGCCGTTTACTTATTCGTCGTATTCTAATGTGCGTATTTCTGACTGTAGCTTATTGAGCTGTTTCTTCATCGCCCGCATTTCTTCATGCATCGGTATGATGTGTGCAACCCGAATCCATGCTTCTACCGTTAACCCGGTGAGTATGAAAGTTCCCGCTACAATCGGTAACCACATATCGGTTAGCACCAATGCCAACAAGCACAGCACTAAACCAAAAGTGAATAAATAACTCTGACTCTTTGGGGTCATCCCCATGTAACGTGTAAGCATAAACTTGCCCTCTCGCTATCATTCACAGCACTAAACTACCATGACAAGTATGACACTAATATGCCACTCGTCACGCTATTGAACGAATTTATGCCAGAGTTTGAAGTAAGCCACGAATTCACTAGTTATTGATAATTCGCTCCATTTTCAACGACGTTTCGGGGCAAAGTAACACTAAGCCGTTAGCTTTACCCACATAGGTCAAACTAGAAGACTGCCGCACCAATCGCCAATAAGACGAACAAAAAGGCGGTCACTTTACGGATAAGATCCAATGGCATTTTATCCGCAGATAACTTACCGATCAGAACCACAGGCACATTCGCCAGTAACATACCTATCGTCGTACCTAATACCACCCAACTCAAGGCATCAGCATACTGCGCGCCCAGAATAGAGGTTGCTATTTGAGTTTTGTCTCCAATCTCAGCAACAAAAAAGGCAATAAAACTGGCAATGAACGGGCCGCGGTTGGAGATCTCTTCATCGTCATCGAGTTTATCCGGAATCAGAATCCAAGCCGCCATGGCAACAAAACTGACCACCAGCACCCATTTTAAAACTTCAGGAGAAAGATAATCGGCTACAACGACACCTAACCATGCAGCTAAAGCGTGGTTAGCAATAGTGGCTAAAAAGATGGCTGCAATAATAGGAACCGGTTTACGGTATCGACTAGCAAGTAACAACGAAAGCAATTGGGTCTTATCGCCAATTTCTGCTAACGCGACAGTAGTAATTGAAATAGCTAAAACGCTCACGACATGCTCTTTGGGGCAGGGATTATAATATTTAACCATAGACAAACCTCACGCCCCACCCCGGTTCGTGATGATTTGTCTAAGGTCTTGCTAAACTCGAAAGGCTTCGAGTCTCGAGCGCCATGGTGATTTTGCACCAATTATGTTGACGAACGAACCGGATGAAATAGAAACTCCATCGGGTAAGCTACTCCCCAAAGACAGGCGCAATTCTAGCCAACCTTGTAGCGCATCTCAAGCACCAAATCAGACGAAAACTCCCTTTTAAGAAAAATACGGTAGATAACTCGGTAAAAATCCATTAAAGGAGAAAATTGCCCACGAATTAATCAAGATTAGCTCTACTCCCATGCTCAATATCTGGGTATACTAGATTGTTAATTTATTCAACCGTAATTACTCCTTATCGCCCTTGTTAGAGTTGTAAAACTCGGCATAGACGGCGAATTAACGAGTAACAAGAGAATCGCGCGAACCTGACTTATGCAAAAATACGATATCAAAACCTTCCAGGGAATGATCCTCGCGCTGCAGGATTATTGGGCTCAAAATGGTTGTACCATTGTTCAACCACTAGATATGGAAGTTGGTGCGGGTACCTCTCACCCAATGACCTGTCTACGAGCGATTGGCCCAGAGCCAATGTCGACAGCTTATGTACAACCTTCACGTCGTCCTACTGATGGCCGTTATGGTGAAAACCCTAACCGTCTTCAGCACTACTACCAATTCCAAGTAGCGCTAAAACCATCGCCAGACAATATCCAAGAGTTGTACCTTGGTTCCCTTGAAGTTCTTGGTATTGACCCACTTGTACACGATATCCGTTTCGTAGAAGACAACTGGGAAAACCCAACACTAGGCGCATGGGGCCTAGGCTGGGAAGTATGGCTAAACGGCATGGAAGTAACTCAGTTTACTTACTTCCAACAAGTTGGTGGCCTTGAGTGTAAACCAGTAACTGGCGAGATCACTTACGGTATCGAACGTCTTGCAATGTACATCCAAGAAGTAGATTCAGTTTACGACCTGGTTTGGAACATTGCGCCAGACGGCAGCAAAGTTACTTATGGTGATATCTTCCACCAAAACGAAGTGGAACAATCAACTTACAACTTCGAACACGCTGACGTAGATTTCCTATTCGGCTTCTTTGAACAGTGTGAGAAAGAGTGTCAAGAGCTCGTTGCACTTGAAAAGCCTCTTCCACTTCCTGCTTACGAACGCATCCTGAAAGCTGGCCACGCGTTCAACCTGCTAGATGCACGCAAGGCGATCTCAGTAACTGAGCGTCAACGCTACATCCTACGCATCCGTAACCTGACTAAGTCAGTAGCAGAAGCATACTACGCATCACGTGAAGCGCTTGGCTTCCCAATGTGTAAAAAAGAAGATAACGCGTAAGGGGTCGATCTAACATGGCAAAAGAATTTCTAATCGAGCTGGGTACAGAAGAGCTACCACCAACGCAACTTCGTACTCTGGCTGAAGCATTCGCAGCAAACTTTGAAGCTGAACTGGCAAGTGCAGAACTTGCTCATGAAGGCATCAAGTGGTTTGCAGCACCTCGCCGTCTGGCACTTAAAGTAGCAGCATTGGCAGAAAGCCAATCTGACAAAGTCGTTGAAAAACGCGGCCCTGCAGTCTCTGCAGCATTTGATGCTGACGGTAACCCAACCAAAGCAGCTCAAGGCTGGGCTCGTGGTTGTGGCATTACCGTTGACCAAGCGGATCGCATGGTAACAGACAAAGGTGAATGGCTACTGTTCAAACAAGAAGTGAAAGGTCAGCCAGCATCTGAGATCATCGTTGAACTAGCAGCAAAAGCACTAGCAAACCTACCTATCGCAAAACCAATGCGCTGGGGTAACAAGACGACTCAATTTATTCGTCCGGTTAAAACGCTAACGATGCTAATGGGCAGCGACCTAATCGAAGGTGAAATCCTTGGCGTCGCTTCTGCACGCACCATTCGCGGTCACCGCTTCATGGGTGAGCAAGAATTCACTATCGACTCTGCTGAGCAATACCCTGCGATTCTTGAAGAACGCGGTAAAGTTATGGCGGATTACGAAGCTCGTAAAGCTATCATCCTAGCTGACGCCAAAAAAGCGGCAGCCGCGGTTGGTGGTATCGCTGATCTAGAAGATGACCTAGTAGAAGAAGTGACCTCTCTGGTTGAATGGCCAGTGGTACTAACAGCGAAATTCGAAGAAGAATTCCTGAAAGTGCCTTCTGAAGCATTGGTTTACACCATGAAAGGTGACCAGAAGTACTTCCCTGTCTACTCTGAAGACAAGAAACTACTGCCTAACTTCATCTTCGTATCAAACATTGAGTCGAAAGAACCTCGCCACGTTATCGAAGGTAACGAGAAAGTTGTACGTCCACGTCTAGCTGATGCCGAGTTTTTCTTCAACACTGACCGTAAGCGTCCACTGATTGACCGTCTTCCTGAGCTAGAAAACGCGATTTTCCAGAAGCAACTGGGCACAATCAAAGACAAAACCGATCGTATCACAGCGCTTGCTGGCTACATCGCGAAACAAATTGGTGCCGATGTTGAGAAATCGACTCGCGCAGGCTTGCTGGCGAAGTGTGACCTAATGACCTCAATGGTATTCGAGTTTACGGATACTCAAGGTGTAATGGGTATGCATTACGCAACTCACGATGGTGAAGATGAGCAAGTAGCACTCGCTCTATACGAGCAATACATGCCGCGTTTCGCTGGTGATGTTCTGCCAAGCACTGCGATTTCTTCTGCAGTGGCAATGGCTGACAAGCTGGACACTATCGTTGGTATCTTCGGTATTGGCCAAGCACCTAAAGGCAGCGACCCGTTTGCACTTCGTCGTGCTTCTCTGGGCGTACTGCGTATCATCGTTGAAAACGGCTACAACCTAGACCTTCTAGACCTTATCCGTGAAGCAAAAGTACAGTTTGGCTCAAAACTGACTAACGACAACGTTGAGCAAGATGTCATCGAGTTCATGCTTGGTCGTTTCAATGCATGGTATAAAGATGAAGGTTTCAGTGTCGATATTATTCAAGCTGTACTGGCGCGTCGCCCGACTAAACCAGCTGATTTCGACCAACGCGTGAAAGCGGTATCTCACTTCCGTGAGCTAGAAGCAGCAGAATCTTTAGCAGCAGCGAACAAACGTGTAGGTAACATCCTAGCGAAATTCGATGGCGAACTAGCAGAAGAGATTGACTTGTCTCTTCTACAAGAAGATGCAGAAAAAGCGTTAGCAGAAAGCGTTGAAGTGATGACTGAAGCACTTGAGCCAGCTTTTGCAACAGGTAACTACCAAGAAGCCCTAAGCAAACTTGCTGACCTTCGTGAGCCAGTGGATGCGTTCTTCGACAACGTAATGGTAATGGCAGACGACGAAGCACTTAAGAAGAACCGTCTGACCCTTCTGAACAATCTGCGTAACCTGTTCCTACAGATCGCAGACATCTCGCTTCTGCAAAAATAGGTAACCGAAACTGAGTTACTGACTGAAAAAGAAGTCACAAAATAACCAAAAGGGAAGCATCTGCTTCCCTTTTTTGTTGGCAAAAATACAAGGTTAGAGAGAAATATTACTCATTTTGTGAACAGGACAAAAATTTGTAGGGTGAGAGAGGTTTAACTTGTGGGTGCACCGCTCGGATTGTAGAGGCTTCTTTTTGTTATAAAAGATCTGTTTATTCGGGGGAAGGACACAATGAAAAAAACAATTCTCGCACTCTCTATTGGTCTGCTTAGTGCCTGCAGCCAAATTCCAGAAAATGCCATCGTATTAAGCGTCGGTGATGACAAAGCCATGTTCGAACAAAACGATCAAGGATTACTCGTCGCAGAACAGAAACTGGATAAAGGCAATTACACCTTTACGATTGCCGACAGCAAACAAAGCTGTGGCAGTAGCTTCACTCTGGCAGAAGAAAGCCGCATCAAATTCAACACACCATTAAAAATGGATAACTGTGCAACGGATGCCACTATGCCGCTGCGCATTTTCAAAGCCAATACCTACCAATTTACGCTCAACCCAACGATCAATGAGCTGACGGTTAAGATCAAACCAAAACAGTCTCAGGTAACCAGCTTCACTTGCCCTGTCGCAACCGATACGGCTAAAACCATCAACGTCGCGGAAACCTTTAGTGATGGGACTTTGGTACGAGATGCACTGACTGGACAAGAGACAACCGTAACCGATGGTGCAGTCACCCTTAAGCCGGGCCCAATGAGTCAGGGGCTCCTACTGCTAGAGGAAGTTGAACAACAAGCGAATAAACCATTCAGCTGGGATAACGCCACAGTTTACTTCGTCATGACCGACCGTTTTTACAATGGTAATCCAAACAACGACAACAGCTATGGCCGCAGTAAAGACGGTAAATACGAAATCGGCACCTTCCACGGTGGTGACTTGGCGGGTCTGACCAAAAAGCTCGATTACATTGAATCTCTCGGTGTTAACGCGATTTGGCTAACCTCACCGCTGGAGCAAATTCACGGCTGGGTCGGCGGCGGTGACAAAGGCGATTTCAAACACTACGGCTATCACGGCTACTACCACCAAGACTGGACTAAGCTTGATGCCAATATGGGCACCGAAGATGAGCTGCGAACCTTCATCGATACCGCGCATAAGAAAGGCATTCGCATCATTTGGGATGTCGTGATGAATCACACTGGCTACGCCACACTGGCCGATATGCAGGAGTTTGGCTTTGGTCAACTTTACCTTGATGACCAAGAAGCGAAACAAGTGCTGGGTGAAAAATGGACAGACTGGCAGCCCAAATCAGGTCAGAGTTGGCATAGCTTCAACGACTACGTCAAATACAGCGATAACGAAGCGTGGGAAAAATGGTGGGGCAAAGCGTGGATTCGTACCGACATCGGTAATTACGATGCGCCGGGATACAACGATATCAGCATGTCTCTGAACTACTTACCGGATCTGAAAACCGAGTCGACTCAGAAAACCGGTTTGCCAAACTTCTTCCACAACAAAGATACCGGCGCACGTGATGAACAAAAGACGCCGCGCGAACATCTGATCACTTGGCTATCCGATTGGGTCCGCGATTATGGCGTTGATGGCTTCCGTGTCGATACCGCCAAACATGTAGAAATGGATGCGTGGTCAGAATTGAAAGCCAGTACCACACAAGCTCTTGCCGAATGGAAACAGAACAACCCAGAGAAGGCGCTGGACGATTTGCCATTCTGGATGACCGGAGAAGTCTGGGCACACAGCGTGGTGAAGAGCCCGTACTTCGATAACGGATTCGATTCGATAATTAATTTCGAATTCCAGTCAGATGTCGCACCAAAAGCGCTGAAATGCTTTGCCAACCTCGACAGTGATTACCGACGCTATGCAGAGCAAATCAACAACGATCCCGAGTTCAATGTGTTGAGTTACCTTTCTTCTCATGACACTCAGCTGTTCTGGTCTGCACGTAGCCGCAGCTTCGATGATCAGGCACGCGCAGCAAATGCGTTAATGTTAGCGCCGGGTGCGGTTCAAATCTATTACGGTGATGAGATTGCCCGTGACTTCGGTCATACCGGTTCAGATACCCACCAGGGAACCCGCTCCGACATGCCATGGGATAAGATTCATGGCGAACGTAAAGACTTACTGCAGCACTGGCAAAAACTGGGCGAATTCCGTAAGCGTCACCCAGCCGTTGCTCAAGGTAAGCACGTTACACGTAATCAGGAAGGCTACTACGCGTTCGAGCGCCAATATCAGGATGACAAGGTGCTTATTGTCTACACTGGCGAATAGCACATCCATCTCTCCACCAGCAAGGGAAGCGTAGGCTTCCCTTTTTATTTCTCTTTTCGCTTTATAATCCATTCATCTGGTCTGAACAGACTCTTTTTTCTTCTTCGAGTGAATTCACACTTTGCGTCGTAATAACATTAGGGTAAGGTCAAGTATTACACTATAAGCTGATGTTCAGTCAGCAAGATTACACAAAGCAATCACAATGAATTAGGTATAAGTAAACATGCAGTACTCAAAGTTTGGCGAAAAATTTAATCAGTATTCAGGTATCACACAGTTAATGGATGATTTAAATGATGGTCTGCGCACACCAGGTGCCATCATGCTCGGTGGAGGTAACCCTGCCGCCATTCCTGCCATGCTCGATTACTTTCACCAAGCCAGTGAGGAAATGCTCGCCAGCGGAGAACTCATCGCCGCGCTCACCAACTATGATGGCCCCCAAGGTAAAGATGCGTTTATCAAAGCGCTGGCAAAACTGTTTCGTGAAACCTACGGTTGGGACATCAGTGAGAAGAACATCAGTCTGACCAATGGCAGCCAAAGTGGTTTCTTCTACCTATTTAATTTACTCGCCGGCCAACAGCCTGACGGTTCACACAAAAAAGTGCTGTTGCCAATCGCACCAGAGTACATTGGCTACGGCGATGCCGGTATTGATGAAGATATTTTCGTCTCTTACCACCCGGAGATCGAGTTGCTCGACAATGGTTTGTTTAAGTATCACGTTGATTTTGAACAACTGAAAGTTGATGACTCTGTCGCGGCTATCTGTGCTTCTCGCCCAACCAACCCAACAGGCAACGTGCTAACGGATGAAGAAGTCCGCAAGCTAGATAAACTCGCGCGTGAAAACAATATTCCGTTGATCATTGATAACGCTTACGGTTTGCCGTTCCCGAACATCATTTTTGAAGATGTTGAACCATTCTGGAATGACAATACGATCCTGTGTATGAGCCTGTCCAAACTTGGCTTACCGGGCGTGCGCTGCGGTATCGTAATTGCCAACGAAGCGATTACCCAGGCTTTGACCAATATGAATGGCATTATCAGTCTGGCTCCAGGTAGTGTCGGCCCTGCACTGGCCAACCATATCATTGGTAATGGCGACCTGCTTAGATTGAGTTCGGATGTGATTAAGCCTTATTACAAGCAGAAATCTCTACGTGCGGTAGAACTGCTGCAGCAAGCGATCACCGACCCACGTTTTCGTATTCACAAACCTGAAGGCGCTATCTTTTTATGGCTATGGTTTGACGAACTACCAATCACCACTATGGAACTGTACCAACGCCTGAAAGATCGTGGAGTGCTGATTGTACCGGGTGAATACTTCTTTATCGGTCAGGAAGATGAATGGGATCATGCGCATCAATGTCTGCGGATGAACTACGTTCAGGATGACGAGATGATGCAGAAAGGTATCGCAATCATCGCTGAAGAAGTTGAAAAGGCTTACCAAGAAGGTAAATAGAAAAACAAACTAAAAGAGCGCCAACTGGCGCTCTTTCTCACTCTATGTGCAAACTACTTGCTGATTAGTTGTTTTCTAGCAAGTTATTGCCGCCGATAGCGATTTTACGTGGTTGCATCGCTTCTGGAATTTCACGAACCAAATCAATGTGTAGCAGGCCGTTTTCCATTGATGCGCCAATTACTTTTACGTAGTCAGCAAGCTGGAACTTACGTTCAAAGTCGCGCTCTGCAATACCTTGGTAAACGTAGTTTTTACCTTCTTCCGCTTTACGCTCACCCTTTACGATCAACATGTTTTCATTTTGAGTCAGATCGAGCTGTTCTTCAGCAAATCCTGCAACCGCCATTGTAATACGGTAGTTATGCTCGTCTTTTTGCTCAATGTTGTATGGAGGGTAACCGCCAGAAGAATTTTTCGCAGAGCTTGCTTCCATCAGGTTAAACAGACGGTCAAAGCCAATTGCATTACGGTATAGTGGTGAGAAATCTACATTACGCATAAAATCTATCCTCTTAATTAAGCAATAGTCTTAGCTCAGATGACACTCATCTAATTGGCGTGTTTATGCAAAAACCAGCGCCGAGCTAAGGAATCCAAATCATTCCGCTAGTGAAAACGCGTTTCACCGAGACATGACAGGAATCATTAAGTTAAGTTGTGTGCCAAAACAAAGCATCCTCTTTTGAGCGATCTTGTTTCAGCGGTTGCAGAGGGCTGTTCTTCTAGTCTCTAGCAAGTCAGCTAACCTCTTCAATTCTAGATATAAGGTCTGAAAATACGCTTTCAAGGGATAATAAGAAAAAAATTTAGGGATGTTGAGATCAGAGTTTCTAGCCCTTAGGACCTCCGTTTATCTTCGACCTTCTCCAAAAACAAAAACGCCATCTCATTCGAGATGACGTTTTTAATCACAATGAGTTGCAAGCTTTCGACTACACGTCTAGGTTAGCCACCTTCAGTGCGTTCTCTTCAATGAAGTTACGACGCGGCTCAACCTGATCACCCATCAATGTTGTGAACAACTGGTCTGCACCAACAGCATCTTCGATGGTTACTTGCATCATACGGCGCGTCTCTGGGTCCATTGTGGTTTCCCAAAGCTGATCTGGGTTCATCTCACCCAGACCTTTGTAGCGCTGACGGCTTAGACCACGCATGGACTCTTTAACCAGCCACGCTAGTGCTTCTGCAAAGCTTGAAATTGCCAGAGTACGCTCACCACGCTTAATGTAAGCACCTTCTTCGATCAGGCCATCAAGCTCTTCAGATAGATCCGCCAATTTGCTGTATTCTTTCGAATTCAGGAAGTCGATGCTTAGTGCATGCTCATGTGTCACACCATGAGTACGTACGATAATCTTAGGTAGGCTCAGACCAAGCTCTGCGTGCTGTTCAACCTCAAAGCTGTATTGGCTCGCGCCCACTTCTTTTGCATTAAGCTGCTCAACAAGCTGCTTAGTCCACGCTTCAACAGCTGCTGCATCGTGACATTGTTCTGGTGTCAAACGCGGCGTGTAAATCAGCTCATGCATCAAAGCGTTAGGGTATCGGCGGCTCATACGATCAGCTAGCTTAATGCCAGCATTGTATTGCTGTACCAGTTTCTCCAACGATTCACCCGCAAGAGCTGGCGCTTCTGCGTTAACGTGCAGTGATGCGTTGTCCAGTGCCAGTGATACCTGGTATTGGTTCATCGCTTCTTCATCTTTGATGTACTGCTCTTGTTTGCCTTTTTTCACTTTGTATAGTGGTGGCTGAGCGATGTACACGTAGCCACGCTCGATAAGCTCTGGCATTTGACGGTAGAAGAAAGTCAACAGTAGCGTACGGATGTGCGAACCATCGACGTCGGCATCGGTCATGATGATGATGTTGTGGTAACGCAGTTTGTCCGGGTTATATTCGTCACGCCCAATACCACAACCTAGCGCTGTGATAAGCGTCGCTACTTCTTGTGAAGAAAGCATCTTGTCGAAACGTGCTTTCTCTACGTTCAGGATCTTACCTTTCAGTGGCAGGATAGCCTGGTTCTTACGGTTACGACCCTGCTTAGCACTACCGCCCGCAGAGTCACCCTCCACAATGTATAGTTCAGAGAGTGCCGGATCTTTTTCCTGACAGTCAGCAAGTTTGCCCGGAAGGCCTGCTAGGTCTAGCGCACCTTTACGACGAGTCATTTCACGAGCTTTACGCGCGGCTTCACGAGCACGTGCTGCATCGATGATTTTAGAACAAACCATCTTCGCTTCACTCGGGTTTTCAACTAAGAACTCAGAAAGCTTTTCACCCATCGCCGACTCAACTGCTGATTTCACTTCTGATGACACCAGTTTGTCTTTGGTTTGGCTTGAGAATTTTGGGTCAGGCACTTTTACAGAAACAACAGCAGTCAGACCTTCACGTGCGTCATCGCCTGAGGTTGCTGTTTTCGCTTTCCTAGAGAAACCTTCTTTATCCATGAAAGTGTTCAGTGTACGCGTCAGCGCAGCACGGAAACCAGCTAGGTGAGTACCACCATCACGCTGAGGAATGTTGTTAGTAAAACAGAAGATGTTCTCTTGGAAGCCATCGTTCCATTGCATTGCAACTTCTACTGAAATGCCGTCTTCACGTTCAAAGTTGAAGTGGAAGATTTTCTCGATGATTGGCGTTTTGTTGGTATTTAAGTGCTGAACAAATGCCTGAATACCACCTTCGTACATGAAGTGGTCATGCTTATCTTCTTCACGCTCATCTGACAGCTTGATAGAAACGCCAGAGTTCAGGAACGATAGTTCACGCAGACGTTTAGCTAGAATGTCGTAATGGAATTCTGTGTTAGTGAAAGTCTCACTACTTGGCCAGAAGCGAATTTGTGTACCGGTTTTGTCCGTATCACCAACAACCGCTAGAGGAGCCTGAGGCTCACCGTGACGGTAGGTTTGAGTATGGATATGGCCACCACGGTGAATGGTCAGTTCAACCTTTTCAGACAGTGCGTTTACTACCGAAACACCTACACCGTGCAGACCACCCGATACTTTGTATGAGTTATCATCGAACTTACCACCAGCGTGAAGTACCGTCATGATAACTTCGGCTGCTGATACTTTTTCTTCTGGGTGCATTTCTGTTGGAATGCCACGACCATCGTCGCTAACGGAAACCGAGTTATCCTCATGAATTGTCACAACGATGTCTTTACAGTGACCTGCCAACGCTTCATCAATTGAGTTATCCACCACCTCGAAAACCATGTGGTGCAGGCCGGTCCCGTCGTCCGTATCGCCGATGTACATACCTGGACGCTTACGTACCGCATCCAGACCCTTCAGTACCTTAATACTCGATGAATCGTAATTTTCAGACATGAGTTTCTCTCTTCTAGTTTGACTCTATCCTGCCATGTTCCACATGAAACAATTTTCCATTCTCGTCCAACATGTCGGCGATTTGGTTTTCAGTGATAGAGCTTACAAATACTTGTGCGCCCGTCTCTTTCAAGCAGTCAGCAAGACGCTTGCGACGTTGGCTATCTAATTCCGACGCAAAGTCGTCAATTAGGTAAATGCATTGTTTACCGGTCATCTCTGTCAGGTGCTGCCCTTGCGCTACTCGCAATGCACACACCATGAGTTTTAATTGACCGCGTGAAAGAACATCCTCAACAGGTGTTCCGTTCACTTTAATGCGCAAATCAGCTTTATTTGGGCCACTAAAGGTGTACCCCAACGACTGATCACGCTCGAAATTCTTTTCCAGTATATCTTGGTACGGAGTGTCTTTATCCCAACCTCGATAATACTTTAATTGGATCTCAAATTCTGGCAAAAATGTCTGACAGATCGTTTCTGCGACGCTTTTCATCTGTTCGATGTACAACGCGCGCCACTGGCTGATGTTTTCAGCCAAACGTGCCATTTCCTGATCCCAGTAACTGAGCTCTCGGTAACTAGTGGCTGTTTTTAATAACGCGTTTCTCTGCTTATTGAGACGCTTAAAACGACCCCACGCATCATAAAAAGCGGGTTCAGTATGGAACACACCCCAATCGATAAATGCGCGCCGATGTTTAGGGCCATCAGTAAGTAAATCAAACCCTTCCGTATGTATCAACTGCAGTGGTAATACTTGTGCCAACTGAGCGAGTTTTTGCCCGGATTGAC
Source organism: Vibrio natriegens NBRC 15636 = ATCC 14048 = DSM 759 (assembly GCF_035621455.1). Classification (NCBI taxonomy): domain Bacteria; kingdom Pseudomonadati; phylum Pseudomonadota; class Gammaproteobacteria; order Vibrionales; family Vibrionaceae; genus Vibrio; species Vibrio natriegens. The sequence continues at coordinate 2,878 of NZ_CP141822.1, read as the reverse complement.
CGCCTATTTTAACCTCTGTTGAACCATCGCGCTGCTTATTAATGCCGATTGGTAGCTCAAATTGATCAGAGTTCAAAAAACGCCCGTGAACAAACAGTTCATCACACTCATTTTGAATCACTCGGCCAGTCAGAGAGCTTTTGAACGAGCGACCATGTCCAAGTAAATAGACCGCTTCCAGAACACTGGTTTTACCGCTGCCATTAGGCCCGATAAGAAAGTTAAAGCCTGTTGATAACTGAATATCACAGGCTTTAATGTTTCGAAATTGCTGAATAATAAGGCGAGAAAGAGGCATTCTGTTCGCTTATAGACGGATTGGCATCACCACATACATGGCACTGTCATCGTCGGCGTTTTCAATCAGCGCACTTGCGTTCGCGTCCGACATCGACACTCGCACGTTTTCACAACGTAGCGTATTCAGCACATCCAGTACGTAGCTGACGTTAAAGCCGATTTCGATCGGTTCGCCATCAAAGCTTACGTCCAGCATTTCTTCTGCTTCTTCTTGCTCTGGGTTGTTGGCAGTAATGCGCATTTCCGTATCCGCGAGATTTACTCGCACGCCACGGAATTTTTCATTGGATAAAATCGCAGCACGTGAAAATGCCTGGCGCAACTCATCACAGCTTGCGATTAACGTTTTGTTAGTGCTTTGCGGCAATACGCGGCGGTAGTCAGGGAAACGACCATCAACCAGCTTAGAAGTGAAGATAAAGTTGTTCACTTCAGCACGTACATTAGAGTTACCAATTTGCAATACGACCGGTTGCTCTGGAGCATCCATTAACTTAACGAGTTCCTGGACACCTTTACGCGGCACGATGATTTGCTTTTGCGCAAAGTCCGCGCCCAGTTCAGTTTGAGACACCGCCATACGGTGACCATCGGTCGCGACACTGCGCAATGTCGTGCCATCAATTTCAAACAACATACCGTTGAGGTAGTAACGAACGTCCTGGTTCGCCATCGAGAACTGAGTTTTGTCGATCAGTGTGCGCAGATCAGCCTGGCTCAGTGAGACTTCTACTTCACTTTGCCAGTCTTCAATGTTTGGAAAATCGTTCGCAGGTAGCGTCGCCAATGAGAAACGACTGCGGCCAGAGCGAACTTGTACGCGATCACCTTCTAATACGAAGGTAATGATCGCATCGTCAGGTAAACCGCGGCAGATGTCGAGAAACTTACGCGAAGGAACGGTAATGCTGCCCGCTTCAAAATCCCCTTCCAGAGTCACTTTGCTCACCAATTCCACTTCCAAATCGGTCGCGGTCATTGAAAGCACGTTCTCTTCTACTTTCAGTAGTAAGTTACCCAGAATAGGCAGGGTTGGTCGGCCACCTAAAGCACCCGAGACCTGTTGTAGCGGTTTGATTAAATGACTACGTTCAATAGTAAATTTCATGCTTGGCTCTTTACGCTGTCAGCTCAATAAATGATTTGCTTAGAATACCGTTATTCTAACCGATTAAGAGGACAGGGTGCGAATCAAGTTAGAGTAATCTTCTTTAATATCGTGGCTCTCTTCACGCAGCTGCTCAATCTTGCGACATGCATGCAGTACCGTGGTGTGGTCACGACCACCAAACGCATCGCCAATTTCTGGCAAGCTGTGGTTAGTCAGTTCTTTCGCCAATGCCATCGCTAGCTGACGAGGACGCGCGACTGAACGAGAACGACGCTTAGACAGTAGATCCGCCACTTTAATTTTGTAGTATTCCGCAACGGTCTTTTGAATATTATCGATAGTCACCAGCTTTTCTTGCAGAGCCAGTAGATCGCGCAGCGCTTCACGTACAAAATCAATCGTAATTGGGCGACCAGTAAAGTTCGCATTGGCGATAACTCGGTTTAGTGCACCTTCCAGCTCACGAACGTTTGAACGCAGGCGCTTAGCAATAAAGAATGCCACTTCGTCGGCCAGGTGAATTTGGTGATCTTCTGCCTTCTTCATCAAAATCGCTACGCGCGTTTCCAGCTCAGGCGGTTCGATCGCAACCGTAAGACCCCAACCGAAGCGCGATTTCAGGCGATCTTCTACCCCACTGATCTCTTTTGGATAACGATCAGAAGTCAGGATGATCTGTTGGTTGCCTTCCAATAACGCGTTGAAGGTATGGAAGAATTCTTCCTGCGATCGCTCTTTATTGGCAAAGAACTGGATATCATCGATAAGAAGTGCGTCAACACTGCGGTAGTAACGTTTGAACTCTTCAATCGCGTTATTTTGCAGTGCTTTTACCATGTCTTGCACGAAACGCTCAGAGTGCATGTACACCACTTTCGCGTTCGGGTTGTTATCCACAATCGCATTACCCACCGCGTGGAGCAAGTGAGTTTTACCCAGACCAGTCCCACCATAAAGGAACAATGGGTTGTACGCTGCGCCCGGGTTATCCGATACCTGACGTGCCGCAGCCAAACCTAACTGGTTCGATTTACCTTCGACAAAGTTGTTGAACTTATGTTTTGGGTTCACGTTAGAGCGGTGATTGATGTCTGCGATCGCTTGTGCGTCATCATCCCAAGTTTTATGAACCGGTTTACGAGCCTGTAATTGTGCTGGCGCTGAAGATTCAGCGGCAACATCCGCAGGCGTGCGCGTCGGCGCAGGTTTAGGTGCTGAAACAGGACGACTACCCACTTCAAAACGTAAGTTAGGGATGTCGTTACCGCAATATTGCTGCAGTAAGCGTGTAATACTGTTCAGATACTTATCACGCACCCAATCCAACACAAAACGGTTTGGTGCGAATAGAGTGAGCGTATTGTCATTGAGCTCCGCTTGTAGCGGACGAACCCACATACTGAATTCTGTTGCTGGTAGCTCTTCTTGAAGCTGCTGCAAGCATTGCAGCCAAAGCGAAGATGACAC